>NZ_JBIBIB010000001.1:0-1575401 GCF_042957345.1 Achromobacter sp. NPDC008082 | reverse complement strand
TCGACTTGCATGTGTAAGGCATCCCGCTAGCGTTCAATCTGAGCCAGGATCAAACTCTTCAGTTTAATCTCTGTATTTGTTTCGTATTCTTGGTCCGAATAAATCCGAACCAGGTCATACGTCGCTACTCAAAGGAAGTGAGGTATGTTCTTAAACTTGACGTCTAAGGTACTTCACTTCTAGTGAGCACTTGATTTCATTGTGCTTGTGACCGAAGTCACGATGCACTCGCATCAAGCGCCCACACTTATCGGTTGTTTAATTGTTAAAGAGCGGTACTGCTAAATTCTTTACTGCTACTTGCTGAACCCGCCAGCGTCGCTGCGGCTTTTGCCTTGCGTCGCTTGCTGTTTTCAACAGCAGAGAAGCGAGATTATGAAGGAGTTTTTATCGCTTGTCAAGTCAGCTTCGTTTCGCCTTTCGGCTCACTCAACCGCCTTGCCTGCAACCCCTTCAGGTCTGCCTCTCTTTAGCAGCTATCGAAATATCAGGGTAAACCCTAAGTTTTCGGCAACTGCCAAGCCTGAAACTATAACACAACTTTTGCAGATTATGCAACCGGCTTTTGCCTAATTTGCATCCTATCTTGCAACCCGCCGCTTTTGCTTTCGCACTAGCTTTGGCCCTGAATTCAGGGGCTGGTTACTGCTCAGGTGGCTAGCAACTTGATTCGGGTAAACCCTAAATCTTCATCACCAGCCAAGCCCAAGACTATAGCACGATTTTTGCAGATTGTGCAACTGGCTTTTGCCTAATTTGCCGCAATCCTTGCAATAACCGCTTAGAGCTCATTTCTGAGTCCTCGCGGCAGGCTTGGCTTGTTTCCCCTTCTGGAGACCCCTGCTTGGCCTGTTGCGCTTGCCTTGTCTTCGCGGTTCAAACTGTCTGAACTGCGAAGGAGCGAGACTATAGCACAAGTTTTTGCGCTGTCATGTCCGTGCAGCAAATATTTCTACTGAACTGTACTGCCGCCAAACGGGGAGACGCCCCTCTATATATATAGAGGCCCCCAACGTGGCACTTCTCCCTATATAGAGAGCCCCTCAACCTGGCACTTCTCTCTATATATATAGAGAGGCGAATTTGGCTCTGGACCGCCGCCCATCGACAATGGCGCCTACCAGCGCATGTAGTCTGCATCCCGCAGGCGGCTAAGCTCGCGATGAAGGGTGGTTTCGTTCACCAGCCAGTCCGGTACCCCGATGTCTTGCATGATATGCGGGTCCATATCGGCGGCCTGGTTACGCATGCGTGTCTTCAGCCGCCATTGCCGGACCGCAGCAATCAGCTTGCCCAGCAGCCCACCCATAGCGCGCGTCTTATGCGGGGCATCCGCCGTCACCGCCACCGAAGCGGGGGCAGCGAACGGCGCAGGCACTTGTTGGGAGGGTTTGGCAGCAGACTCAAAGAGAGAGGAAGAGGCAATGCAAGGTTGGGCGGACATAATCGGCTCCTTGGTTTCCGACGTTTTGGTTAGCGTAATCGCCCAATACCCGGGTGAAAATCGAATTGTTTTTGGGCTATTGGTCAGCTAAGCTAACCGAATCGATTTTTCCCCTGAAAGCCCGCCATGCGCTTGCCTCTGAATACCCTGCCCGCCTTCCGAGCCGTTGCCGAATTGCAAAATTTGCGCGCCGCAGCCGATCGGCTCCACCTGACACACAGTGCCGTGAGCCAGCAGATCAAAGGTCTTGAGGAGCAATTGGGCTTCCCTTTGTTTGAACGCAGCGGGCGCGGGATTGTGCTGAATAGCGCGGGCGCCGCGCTGTTGTGCAGTGTGCAAAGCGCCCTATCGTTGCTGGACGAAGGGGTCATGGCCGCAGCCGCGGCGGCCACCGGCAGCGAACAGCGCCTGCGCGTGTCGGTCCTGCCCTCTTTTGCGCAACGCTGGCTCTTGCCGCGCATGAGCCGGTGGCGCTTGCGGAATCCTGGCGTATCGCTGGAGATTGAAACGTCGCAGCAAGTCGTGGACTTGGTGCGCGATGGTTTTCATGCGGCGCTTCGGTTTGGACGCGGCCCGTGGGCGGGCACCGAATCCGAGCCGCTATTTGATATGCCGTTACCCCTGATTGCGCTGGCCTCGCCGGAAACGGCGGCCGCGCTGGAGGACAACTCGCCCCAAACGCTCGCGCGTCAGCCCTTGCTGGGGGAACGCGAGATGTGGCAGCACTGGTTCAACGCGGCGGGTGTGCGCACGCCGGTCACGCCGGTGGCGACCTTCAACGATGCGGGGATGATGCTGCAAGCCGCCGAACAGGGGCTGGGCATCACGCTGGGGCGCGAACTCCTTGCCGCGGACGCGCTATGCGCAGGCAGATTGGTGCGGATATCGCCGATGAGCGTGCATTACGAACAGGCGCAAACCTATCACCTGGTCTACCCGCCCAGCCTGCGCGACTGGGCGCCGCTGGTGGCGCTCAAGCAATGGCTGCACGAAGAGCTGGAATTGTCCCGCTGCGCGCTTGTCACGACGCAGCCGGAATCCGACGCCTAGACGGCTCCTGGCGGACGCCGAGACGGCGGCGGCAAAAACGTGCGGGTTCAGGCCGCCTTGCGTGCCGTGGGCTTCGCGGGCTGCATGGAATCCGTTTCGTTGAAACGCTGATGCCAGGAAAATGCCTCTTCCAGCAGATGGGGCGTTTGGCCGCCGCGCTGGCAGGCGCGGTCGAAATAGTCTTGCAGCGCCGCGCGATAAGACGGATGCACGCAGTTCTGGATGATGGCGCGGGCGCGTTCGCGCGGCGCCAAGCCACGCAGGTCGGCCAAGCCGCATTCGGTGACCAGCACGTCCACATCGTGCTCGGTGTGATCCACGTGGGACACCATGGGCACCACGCTGGAGATGTCGCCGTTTTTGGCCATGGATTTCGACACGAAGATCGCCAGATGCGCATTGCGCGCAAAGTCGCCCGACCCGCCGATGCCATTCATCATGTGCGTGCCGCCCACGTGCGTGGAATTCACGTTGCCGTAAATATCGAATTCCAACGCCGTGTTGATGGCGATGATGCCCAGACGGCGCACAAGCTCGGGCGCATTGCTGATTTCCTGCGGCCGCAGCACGATGCGTTCGCGGTAGTGCTCCATGTTGGCCAGGATCTTGTCATAAACAGGTTTGGACACCGTGATCGACGAGGCCGACGCGAACGCGAGCTTGCCCTGGTCCAGCAATTCAATCGCGCTGTCTTGCAGCACTTCGGAGTACATCGTCAGGTTATCGAAGTCCGAAGACTCAAAACCATGCAGCACCGCGTTGGCGATCGTGCCGATGCCCGCCTGCAACGGCAGCAGCGCGTTGGTCAGGCGGCCCGCGTCCACTTCGCCCCGCAGGAACGTATTGATGTGCCCGGCGATGGCGTTGGTTTCATCGTCCGGCGGCAAGGCGTTGGACGGGCTATCCGGCTCATGCGTGATGACGATGGCGGCGATCTTGCCGGGGTCCACTTCGATAAACGGCTGGCCAATACGTTGGTCCACCGACACCAAGCCAATCGGCTGGCGCGCGGGGCGGTCGGCCGGCACGTAGATATCGTGCAGGCCTTCGATGGCGGCGGGCACGCCCACGTTCAGTTCGATGATGATTTTGTCCGCCTGCTGCGCGAACGATGCCGAATTGCCGACCGACATCGTCGGCACGATGGCGCCGGTTTCGGTGATGGCGGCCGCCTCGATGATGGCGACGTTGATGCGGCCCAGATGACCCGCGCGCAATTGCTCGACCGTTTCAGACAAGTGCTGGTCAATGAAGGCGATGTCGCCCTGGTTGATCTTGCGGCGCAGCGTAGTGTCGACCTGAAACGGCATGCGGCGCGCCAGGGCATTGGCTTGCGCCAACATCTTGTCGGTGTCGTGGCCCAGCGACGCGCCCGTGATCAGCGTGATCGACAGCGGTTCGCGTTCGGCGCGGCTGGCCAGGGCCGCCGGCACAGACTTACAGTCTCCCGCGCGCGTGAAACCGCTCATGCCGACGGTCATGCCGTCCTGAACCAGCAAGGCCGCCTGCTCGGCGGATGTGATCTTGGCGTGCAGCCCAGGGTGGCGAATACGGTCCAGATGCATGATGTCTCCAAATTTAAAGGCCAACGGCTTGCGGCCGGGCGCGGCGATGCCGCCTGCGAGCCCGGACGCCGTCTGTCGCGGCGTTTCCCGATATCCCGGTGCTGGCGCATGCCCACCCCGGAATGAATTTTCGGCAGTATAGGAACGCCGGCTCAAATCTCGTAATGACTTAAAATCATTCAATCCAGTCGTTTTTTTCATTGATTGATGGTTTTGCGCGCCATGCGCCCAGGAGCCCGGAATGGATGTGCGCGCATTGCGGTACTTCGTCGAAACGGTTCGGCATGCCAGCTTTACGCAGGCGGCGAAGGCCTTGTTCGTTACGCAGTCCACCGTCAGCAAGATGATTCGCCAGCTGGAAGAAGAAGCCGGCACGCCGCTGCTGATCCGCGACGGCCACACCGCCCGCCCGACCGATACCGGGCGCGTCATGTACCAGCGCGGTTTGCAGGTGCTGGAGACCATGCGGCAGTTGTCCGAGGAATTGCGGCAGACCGCCGACTTGCATCGTGGCGCGCTGGAAGTCGGCATTCCGCCGATGATCAATCTGCTGTTCACGCCGGTGGTGAAGCGCTTTCGCGAGCTGCATCCCGGCATCCACCTGACGCTGCGCGAAGGCACGGGCCAGGCGGTTGAAGGCCTGGTGGCCAGCGGCGAACTGGAAGTCGGCGCCACGATTCTGCCCATTGCGGCCGATAGCGGCCTGACGGCGCAGGCGTTCGGCAGTTATCCGATCTGGGTCATCGGCCCGCCCGACGCGCCGTGGGCCGGGAAGACGTCCCTGCCCTTGAGCGCCCTGCGCGACACCCGGCTGCTGATTCCCACCGATGACTTCGCCATCACGCGCCGCTTGCGGCAAGCCTTTGCCGACGCCGGGTTTCAACCCAGCATCGCGGCGCAAAGCGCGCATTGGGACTTTTTGGTGGCGATGGCATCTGCCGGGCTTGGCGTGGCGCTCTTGCCCGAACCGCTGATGCAGCGCATGAAGACGCGGGGCCTAAGCACGGCCAAGCTGGCCAAGTCAGGCATGCAGTGGGAAGTGGGCCATATCTGGCTGCAATCGGGCTATTTGTCGTTTGCCGCCCGTGCGTGGTTGGACGTCTGTGATTCCGTGCTGGGCAAACCCAGGAAGGCTCTGCCCCGAGGCCTCATCGCCTGAGCCCAGTTGAATCCCTGGTAAATGTGGGTTGCCAAGGGCGCCCCCACGGCCCTGCCGCGTCGGCCTTAGCGTCGATCCGGCCCTTTTTCTGCACCCGGCGCATTGAGGCAACACGCCTCCGTACCGATACAAAAAAACAGGGGACAAAGCACTAGTTTTTGTTGCAACGGACGGGGGCCAATGGCGTTATGCTGCCGCCTCGACGCGAGTGCCTCGCCCTTAGAAAATGACCCAGATCAGCCTCCCCTTGTTCTTGCGCGCCCGCCGCATCCGCACGCCCCATTTCGCCGCAATGCTTGCGGCGTTGTTCCTGACGCTCTGTCTATTGCCGGCGTTTGCGGCGCCGCCCGCCACGCCCGCTGAAACGGAAACCGTGCTGGCTGCCGCCCGCAAGCAAATCGACGACATCCGCAAGCGCATTGCGGACGAAACCGACGACGCCACGCTGATGCAGCAACGCAGCGACGCCCTCGATATTCAATCCAAGGCGGACGCGGCCAGCGAAGCGCTGACCCCGCAACTGGCCAGCGTGACCGCCCGGCTCAGTGAATTGGGATCGCCCCCGGAAGGCGCCAAGGAAGCGCCCGATGTCGCCGCCCAGCGCATGCAGCTGGAGAAAAACAGCCGCGCGCTGGATGCGCAGATCAAACTGGCGCGCCTCTTGTCCGTGGATGCCGCGCAGACCGCCGAACAGGTGTCGGCGCAACGCCGCAAGCAATTCCAGGCGCGCCTGGGCGAACGCCGCGATTCATTCCTGTCCGGCCAGTTCTGGAAGGAGTTCCGCGAAGAGTTTCCGAGCGACCTGGAACGGCTGGAAGCCTTGGGCACCGACTTGTCCACCGCCGTTGGCCAGACGCCCAAATGGGGATGGCTGCTGCTGCTGGCCGCAGCCGCGGGCGTGATTGCGCTGCGCGTCTGGATCGGCCGGCTCATCTTGCGTCTGACCGCCACGCGGGTGCCGCCGGGACGGCTGCGCCGCTCGTTCCTGGCGGTGGCGCAAGTGGTGCTGTCAGTGGCCACGCCGGGCCTGGTCGCGCTGCTGATCCAGACTGGCCTGGACTGGAACTCCCAGCTTTCGGACAACACCTCCGCGCTGCTCGTAACGCTGGTGGCTACCGTGTGTTTTGGCGGATATGTGTCCGGGATGGGCAATGCGCTGCTGTCGACGCATCGCCCATCATGGCGCCTGCCGCCCATCAGCGACGCGGTTGCCACGCGGCTGCGCTGGCTGCCTAACTTGCTGGGCACGCTGGTGGTGATGATCTGGCTGGCGGAACGCCTGCCCGTGTTGCTGAATGCGAGCCTGACCACGACCATCACGCTGACGGGCATCGTCGCCGTGCTGATCATGGCGACGATGGGCGTCGTGTTGTCCATCAGCCGCCGCTTGCGCCGCCAGAGCATTCAAGAGAACGACGCGCCGGCGCCCTTCTGGATTTCGCTGCTGCTGGGCGCCGTCTGGACCGTGCTGATCCTGGGGCTGGCCAGCCTGCTGGCGGGCTATGTGGCCTTTGGCGCCTTCCTGGCCAAGCAAGTGTTGTGGGTGCTGATTATTCTGGCCTCCGCCTACCTGCTGTCCACGCTGATCGAAGACGGCTTCAGCACGCTGCTTGGCACGTCGCACCGCGAAGGCGAAAACGAAGGCCCCAGCCTGCGCGATCAGGCGGCCGTGCTGTTGTCCGGGGTGGGCCGTGTGGCCGTGGGCCTGCTGGCAGTCATCCTGCTGCTGGCTCCGTTTGGCGAAGGGCCGATGGATTTGATCCAGCGGTTTGATCAGTTGCGCAAAGGCCTGGCGATTGGTGAAGCGCAGATCCGCCCCGGCGCGGTATTGCAGGCGCTGATCGTGCTGGCCTTGTCGCTGCTGAGCGTGAAGATGCTCAAGCGCTGGTTGTCGAACCGCTACCTGCCCACCACCGAGCTGGACCCGGGCATGCAGTTGTCGGCCGCCACCTTGTTCGGCTATGCCGGTTTTGTTATCGCGTTTGCCTTGTCGCTGTCAGCGGCCGGCATCGGCTTGGAACGCGTGGCGTGGATTGCCAGCGCGCTGTCGGTGGGTATTGGTTTTGGCTTGCAAGCGGTGGTGCAGAACTTCGTGTCGGGCCTGATCCTGCTGGCCGAACGCCCCGTCAAAGTGGGTGACTGGGTATCGCTGGGCGGCGTCGAAGGCGACATTCTGCGCATCAACGTGCGCGCCACGGAAATCCAGATGGGCGACCGCTCGACCGTGATCGTGCCGAACTCCGAGTTCGTGACGAAGACGGTGCGCAACGTGACGCGGTCGAATCCGCTGGGCCTGGTGCAGATCAAGCTGCCGCTGCCGCTATCGACCGATGCCGAGCAAGTGCGTGAACTGATCTTGCAGGCGTTTGGCGATCACGAGGACGTGCTGGACACGCCCGCCCCCAATGTGTTCCTGGACGGCATCGAAAACGGCCATCTGATCTTCAACGCGAAGGGTTATGTGTCGTCGCCGCGCGCCGCTTATGGCGTGCGCAGCGCGTTGCTCTTCACCGTGCTCAAGCGGCTGAACGATGCGGGCCTGGAGGTATCGTCGCCGCCCACCATGTTGCTGGCTTCCGCGCCGCAGGCCGTCGGGCTTGCCCCGGGCGGGGACACCCCAAGCGGGGTTGCCCCTGGCGGGAGTGCGCCCGGCGGGGTCGCGCCGCCGGCCTCCAGCTGATCGAGGGCGTGGCTTAGCCCGGCGAATACAGGTCCGCGAACTTCTGGCGATCCAGACGCGGGTTGCGCAGGGGGGGCGACGCCAGCGCCGTGGCTTGCGCCGTCTGCACCGGATACACCTGCACCGGCGCCACCGTGACGGGCAACTGCGCTTGTGACGGCAATTGCGCTTGCGACTGCAACGGCGGCTGCACCTGGGGCTGAACCTGGGGCTGCAATTGCGACTGCAATTGCACGGGCGCGGCGGGCGCACCAGCGGCGGTCGACGTCGGCGCGGATTGCGCAACCGCCGTGGTGTCAAAGCGATGATCGGCCGTCGTCAGGGCGGGATTCGTACACAGCCCTTGCGCCACCAACGCGGCTTTGGTGCGGTCGTCGGTCTGGCACAGGATATCGATGGCCGCCGTCTCCAGACGGCGTGAACGGTCGGCGTCCTTGGTGGACGCGGCCGCCTGCATCGTGCGTTCGAAGTTGCGCCGCAGGCTGCATTTCTGGTCTTCGATCGGGATGGCGATGTTCATCCCGAACCCGACCACGGAACCGCCACCGCCGGCGGACACCATGCAGCTGTCCGACGAGAACGATCCATAAAAGCTCTGCCCGCCCACCGGCGGCACCGTCTTTACGGTGCTGGACCCGCTGTTGTTGGAGTTCAGCGTAATGCCCTGGTTGTTGCCGGCATTGGTCGAGCCTGACGACGCGGACGTCGTCGAACTGGAATTGCTGGTCTGCGCCATGGCCGTGCAAGCCGCAAGCGACAGAGAGACTGCAAGCACAATGTTCTTCATGATGTCCCCTCGCCCGGACGGCCGAAGCCGTCCGGATAATTGGGTCAGTGATTGAAACCACCGATGTGGCCCATCGAGCCCACACCGCCAATCGCCCCAAACGCGCCAATGTTTGCGGACGCGAATGTGCCCGTGGCCGACGCCTTGGTTTCCGTCTGGCCGAACGAGGCCCCGCCGTTGGCGATGCTATCGCCCACCATGATCGGCGCATTGCCCGACACGTGGCCGTAGGTTTCGCTGGTGGCGTACTGCCGCGTGCTGGTCACGACCGTGGTGCCGTCACGGTTGAACGTCCCGCCCACTTGCGCGACCCCGCCCGTTTCCCCAAACGAAGTCTGGCTGGACGAACCGTAGCCGTTGACCTGGGTAGCCACGACCGAACTGCCCGTGGAGATGGACGAGGCCGTGCCATTGATCGTGCCGGCATGGCCGGTGACAGACACGGACGGACCGCCTGGCCCACTGGCGTAGGCCGACGCGGCAAACAATGACAACGCTGCGACTGCTGCGAGCTTTTTCATTTGAGCTCCTCCTGATCCGTTTGAAGCGGATGCACAGGTGCCGGTGGCCGACCGGCGCGGACCGCTACGTCCTGGCTGCGCGCCTGACAACGACGTTGGGCGTGGGACTTTCGTATTGGTACGGAATGATTGCTCCGTCCTAGGCACGTCGATATCGGCTAAACGGGGGACCGCGTCTTTGTGGACGAGAACCACATGTAAAACATGCAGCGAAAAAGACGAACACGCGCTCGCGGCGCCATGCGTATGGCGGATGAAAGGCGCAGAGGATGCGCCCCGCGCCAACGCGCGGTTCAACTTTATGGATGGGAAGATGGCCCGCGCGCTCGGACAAGGCGGCTAGCGCACACGCCGACGGGCAAGTCGTTGATGACCTTTAGGCTTACTGTCAGCTTTGCTGTGCCGAGGCCACGCGGAAGAACTGCACAGCCTCACGCCGCGCCAGCCACAAGTCGCCCGCCACCAAGAGCAGCAGGAAACCGCATTCGGCCAGATCAAGATCGGCCAGCACGTGATAGCTGGCCAACAACACGATGCCCAATATTGCGGTCAACCAAGCGGGCCACGTTGACGGCAGCCCACGCAAGGGGCCGCGCACGCCTCGGTTCCAGCTCAACCATGCCATCAGCGGCAGGCACAGCATCGACAAGGGAATGTAGATGGCGATGGCCGACAGCACGACCACCACGCTGAACTGTGTGTGCAGCGACAAGGCCAGAAAAGCGATCACGCCAATAGCGGCATACCAGAGCAGGCGAACAGCAATAAGACGAGTCAAGGTTACGGCTCGAGGAGTCATCGGACAGGCTGGATTTGGAATTTTCAGCCATACTACTCCGGCCGGCCAGGACCACCCTGGCCCCAATTAATTGGAGACACCGTCATGATCCAGGAGATTGCCAGCATCCATGTCCGCGAAGGGCAGGAAGCGCTGTTCGAAGCAGGCGTTGCGCAGGCCAAGCCGCTGTTCTTGCGCGCGCGCGGCTGCCACGGCATGGAGCTGTATCGCAGCATTGAACAGCCGCAGCGCTACACGCTGGTCGTTGACTGGGAAACGGTGGAAAACCACATGGTGGATTTCCGTGAATCGGCCGACTTCCAGGAATGGCGCAAGCTGGTGGCGGGCTTTTTCGTAGAGCCGCCGCAAGTTCATCACGAACAGAAAGTGATCTGACGGCTACGCCTCTGCGGGCGGATCGTTGTACTTGCGCGCGCTGCCCGCAAAACGGTCCGCCGGATACTTCTGCGCGTTCTTCACCATCTTGCTCGACACCGCCGCGGCAATATCGATGCCCAACTGATCGGCCAACGCCACCAGATACATCTGCACGTCGGCGATCTCATCGGCCGCATCGGCCAGACGTTCCGGCGTCAAGGTGCGCGACTCCGCCTCGGTCAGCCATTGAAATAGCGATACCAGTTCGCCGGCTTCGCCCGACACCGCCATGGCCAAGTTCTTGGGCGAATGAAACGGCTGCCAATCGCGTTCGGCGGTGAAGGCCCGCAAAGCAAGTTTGATCTGTTCCAGGTCGGACATGAACGCTTCCCGAAAAATCAAAGCAAGCGGCGAAGGGAATCAGCCTTCGCCCGCCGCCAGGCGCGAATGGGCCGCCAGCGCCACCGCTACCGTGGTGCGCACGTCGGCTAACGCGCGGTGAGTCGGATTGGATGCGCCCACATGGCGCGCCAGAATTTCCAGCTTGTGCGACGGCAGTTCCGGCCAGGCATGGCGCGCCAAGGCCAGCGTGCAATGCGTGGGGTTGGCGAACGGCAGGCCGCTGCGGTCCGCCGCTGCGCCCAGGAACCGCCGGTCAAACGACGCGTTGTGGAAAAACACCGGCAGGTCTTCGACGAATTCAAGAAATGATGAAAACGCCTGCACCATCGGCACACCGTGGCGATCGACTTCCGCTTGGGTAATGCCGGTCAGCCGTGTGATGAAAGACGGCACGGGCGACATCGTGCGAACCACCTGGGTGTATTCCCGCGCCAACGTGCCGCACGTTTCGACGCGCACCGCCGCGAACTCCAGGATTTCACAAGTGGCCGTGGACAGGCCGGTGGTTTCCAAGTCGGCCACGATGAACGGGCCGCGCAGGGCTTGCAACGCGGATGCCAAAGCCACCGAGGCTTGGGTTCGGGCGCCCGTGCCGCGGCTGCTGGTTGCGCGCGGACGCGAGACGCCGGGCGCAAGCGTAGCCGTTACGCCGGGCGTGCGCGGACGCCGGTTGTAGAACGTCACGGCGTTACGACGCCGGGTGCAGCGGCGCAAAACGCGCCGAGCCATCCGCCAGCTTGCCGAAGAACAACGTTGCGGGCCGCACCCACAAGCCGCGCTCGTGCGGCCACAGATGTTCATACACCACCATCGATTCTTCGGTTTCGGAATGGCGGGCGGTGCCTACATACAGGTACAGGCCGCCTTTGTAATGGCGGTGCGAGGCAAGAGCCAGGGCTTCGGATTCAGTCATGGACGGGGCGCTACAAATAACGTGGCCCGGGCGGGAAGGTTCCGGCCCAGGCCTGGGATTCAGACAATACCGTCTTTATAGCGCAGTCTTCAATACCGCACGTACTCCAGCACGGGCTTGGGCGGCAGCGGCGTATTGGCCGCCGGCCTGGCGCGCACGGTGGCGGTTACCGGCTTGACGAAGCCGACATGCTGGCGCGCCGCCTGGGCATCCGCGGCCGCTTGCGTGGCCCGCAACGTCTGCGCGGCCTCGGCCGTCATCTGCGTGATGTCTTCGGTAACGTCGCCCAGCTTGGCGGACTGGGCGAGTGACACATTCACCACTTCCGCCATGATCTCCGTGACGCGGCGCGACGAGGCCACGATGTCTTCCATCGTCGCTCCTGCCGACTGCACCTGGCCCGCACCGCTTTCGATTTGCTCAACAGATGTCGTGATCAGCCCTTTGATTTCTTTGGCGGCCGCGGCGCTGTTCTGCGCCAGGCTGCGCACCTCGGCCGCCACCACGGCAAAGCCCTTGCCGTGCGTGCCTGCGCGGGCGGCTTCGACCGCCGCGTTCAGCGCCAGGATGTTCGTCTGAAAGGCGATGCCGTCCATGACGCCGATGATCTCGGAGATGCGGCGCGAGCTTTCGGTAATGGCGCCCATCGTCTGCACCACGCCCTTCACGGTCTTGCCGCCCTGCTCGGCGACCTGGCTCGCGTCCAACGCCAGCGCGTTGGCCTGGCTGGCGCGTTCGGCGTTTTCCGTCAGCCCTTGCACGGCCACCCGCAAGGTCTGCGCCGCGGTGAAGCGTTTGGTGATGTCGGTGGCGTACTTCACAACTTTGAAGGGCCGGCCCTCGGCGTCGAAGATGGGGTTGTAGCTGGCTTCGATCCAGACCTGCCTGCCGCCCTTGCCGATGCGCAGATACTGGCCCGTGTCGTATTCGCCGCTGCGCAGCTTGCGCCAGAATTCCTTGTAGGCCGCGCCGCGCGCTTCTTCCGGCCGCACGAACATACTGTGATGGCGACCTTCGACTTCCTCGGCCTGATACCCCACGGCGTTCAGGAACAGCTCATTGGCGCGGATGATCGTGCCATCGAGTTCAAACTCGATAATCGCCTGCACTTTTGAAATGGCGGCGAGCTGGCCTTCGGTATCTGCCTGCCGCTGCTGTTGTTCAGTGATGTCGGTGGCGTACTTGACCACTTTGAGCGGCCGGCCGCGCTTATCGAAAATAGGGTTATACGAGGCTTGCAGCCATACATCGCGGCCATCGCTGCGAACCCGGCGATATCGCCCCGCATCGTAGGCGCCCTGTCCCAGCTTGTGCCAGAACGCCGCGTACTCAGCGGATTCGCGTTCTTCGGGGTTGACGAACATGCAGTGATGCTGGCCCACAACCTCGTCCAGGGAATAACCCATGGTGTCCAGAAAATTCTGGTTGGCCATCAGCACGTGGCCTTGAAGATCGAATTCAATCACGGCTTGCGCCTTGTGAATCGCTTCGATCTGGCCGTAGAGTTCGGCCTTCGGCAGTTCGCGGTTTCCGCGAAATAGCCGGCTTAGAGTGATCCATTGCATGGTGGCGTCTCCTGCCAAGGATGGGACGACGTGGCTGACAAACCGCTAGCGAAATAGTCAAAACAAAACCGCTGGCGCGTCCCATGCGTAGGCAGTGCATGCCGCGCCGCATGCATAGCACCCTGCTGGTCCGTTGCCTTTGCGGTAACGGCAGGGTGGGAAAAAACATAAGCACTTCTGAATGTATCCGGTCGAAAATATTTAATCCTAAAAACCAGGCTTTCTCAACATCTTCCCGATAGCCATGTCAAAAAAATAATGATTCAGGGATTATTCAACTTGTGCTGAAAGCCCTGGCCCGCGCGGCAATCAGGGTTAATACGAAGCTACCCGGGCAATACTCGGAAAGGTGATTGAGTGGTCACATTTACACGCGGCAAATGACCCTATTATTTAACGCACTGAAAATAATTCGGGCCTTATCCTGCGGTATGTTCGCGCGCCCTCACGCTGCGTCCAGTTCCCGATACTGGCGAAAAATGCCATCGCCAAAGGCCAGCCGCCGGCTGCTGGAAAAATAGGGCTGCAACTCTGGCAACTGCGCCACGCGCGCATGTAGCGCCATCACATTCGGATAATGCGAAGCGACCGTGCCCATGCGCTTGGGAAAGGCGTAGAGCAAACCGTCAACCAGATGAAAGAGCGACAGGTCCACATACGTCCAGCGCTCGCCGCCCGCCAGCCAGGCGTTTGGCCCAGTCAGCACGCGTTCGAAATACCCCAGGAATTTCGGAATACGTTCATCGCGGAAACCTCGCGCACGCTGCGCGGCCGCCTCTTTCTGGTCTTCGTAATAGTCGTCGGCGGAAATGGGGTGATGTGTGTCATGCGCCTCGGTGACCATGTCGGCAATCGTCAATTGCAATTGATTCACCCAAAGCCGGCCTTCCAGGGAATCCGGCGCCAGCCCGTGTTTTTCACCCAGGAAGTAAAGAATGTTGGCCGTCTGGCCCAAGGTCATCTTGCCCGCCACCAGATAAGGCGGCGCAAACGGCGGATGCGCGCGTGGCGCTTGCATGTCGTCGATCAGCGACCTTTCCGATGCGCCCGGCTCGCGCGCCCGTTCGCGATACGCAATGCCGCCAGCCTCCAATGCCAGGCGCACAAATTCACCGCGCCCGGGAATACCGTCCCAATACCAAAGGTCGTAAGTCATGCCGTTCTCCTTGCGTGAGCCGAGGGCTACGCAAGAAACATACCGGCGTCGTCCTCTTGCCCGATAGCGGGTTGTTGGCCACGGGCCTGTTGATACTGCCTGGGAGATAGACCGAAGTGCGCACGAAAGTCGCGTGAAAAATGCGCGCCATCGGCAAAACCGCAATCCAGCGCAATCTGCGTGATGCTGGAAGGATTATTCAACAATAACCAGCTGCCGTATTCCAGCCGCAGTTGCCGCTGAAACGCCATGGGCGACATGCCGGTCGCCAACCGGAAGGCGCGTTCCAGTTGCCGGCGGCCCACGCCGACATAACGCGCAATGGCATCCAGCGGTGGCGGGTTGTCGATGCGCTGCTCGATGAAGTGCGCCGCCTGCCGCACGCGCAAGTCTTGAATGCCCGACAGGTCGGTGCGGAAATGCGCCTGCGGCACACGCCCCGGCCGCACGCCCTGAAGCATCATGTGCCGCATCGCCTGCTGCGCCTTGTCGCGCCCGCAATGCCGCGCCACCAGATACAAGGCCAGGTCGATCGCCGCCGTGGAGCCCGCGCACGAAATCAGGTCGCCTTCATCCACAAACAGCCGGTCGACCACGGCACGCGTCTGCGGGAAGCGTTCGCGAAACGCATCCAGCACATTCCAATGCACGCACACCGTGCGCGGCCCGATCACGTCCGCTTGCGCGAGCGCGAACGTGCCCGTGCAGATGCCCAGCAGCCGCACGCGTTGCGCGGCCGCCAGACGCAGCCAATCGCGCAGCGGTTCGGGCATGCGCCCGCTGATGTAGTCATTGCCGCCGCACACGGCAACGTAATCGAACTCGGCAGGATCGGCGGGCAGGCTATCGGCCACATCAATGGTCAGCCCCGCGCTTGAGCAACGCGGCTTGCCATCCCAGCTCATCACGCGCCACGCGGTATGGATCTGCCGGCTGCGTCCGCCGTGGTCGCCCGCCAGCCGCAACACATCCACCAAACCGGCGAACGCGGCCAGCGTGAATTGATCCATCAGCACGATGCCGACGGTCAGTGCGGGTTTCCCCCGAGGCAAGTCGTCGTCGCCATCTTCATAGGGAGACGTGGGAAAAGCGGGGGGTGCGGCGGCAGTCATGACGCAATTATTCAAGTTTTTGTCCCGTGCCTTCAAGCTCGTTTTCCCGGGGATCACCCAAGATGCAGTTATGGCAACGTCTTGGATCGTTTCGGCCACACGGACGGGCAGGACACGCCAATAAATCGACAAGGGGAATCCGACATGGCAACACCGAACCGCAGCGCACTGGGCGCCGCCTTGCTGGGCGCCGGGCTATTGCTGGCCACGCCAGCGATGGCGCAGCAGCAGAAGATCACCGTCGCCTGGTATGGCGGCAATTGGGGCGACGCCTTCCGCGCCTGCGTCGCCGACCCCTACACCAAGGCCACGGGCGTCACCGTGGTGCCGGAAGTGGGCACGTCGACCACCACGCTGGCCAAGCTGCAACAGCAGAAGAACGCGCCGACGATCGACGTCGCGTGGATGGACGGCGGCATCAGCGAACTGGCCGCGCAGGCAGGCGTGCTGGACACGCTGGAGCCCGCCGCCATTCCGAATCTGAAGAACGTGATTGAGCAGGGCGTGTACCGCAATGGCGATGCCGCCTATGCGGTCAGCACCGGCTATTACTCGCTGGGCATCACCTACAACACCAAGGAAGTGCCGCAAGCGCCGACCAGTTGGAAAGACCTGTGGAAGCCCGAGTACGCGGGCGCGGTCGCCGTGCCCTCGCCCGCGAATTCGTCTGGCGTGCCGTTCATCTTCTTCCTGGCCCGCGTCTTCGCCATCGACCCCTCCAATCTGGCGCCGCTCTACACCAAGCTGGCTTCGCTGGACACGGCCTTGTTCTTCGATAGCTCGGGCGCGGCCAGCAACGCCTATCAAAGCGGCGAAGCCATCATCGGCGCGCATTTCAACGTGGGCGCATGGGACTTGATCGACAAGGGCCTGCCCATCGGCTTTGCCGTGCCCAAGGAAGGCGCGTGGGCCACCGACGCCCGCCTGCATCTGGTCAAGGGTGCGCCCAACGCGGCCGCCGCCAAGCAATTCATCAATACGGCGTTGACGCCTGACGCCGCCGCATGCCTGGCCACGCGCTTGTATCTGGGCCCCGCCGTCAAGGACGTGCAGGTGCCCAAGGACGTGGCCCGCAAGCTGCCGTGGGGCGCGGAAGGCTCGGTCAAGAACTTGAGCCTGTTCGATTGGAACCTCATCAACAGCCGCCGCGCTGAAGTCACCGATGCGTGGAACCGCCAGGTTGCTCGCAAGCGCTAGGCCGGGGTCGAACATGTCTGCTTTGCTCACCATTGAAGGCGTGTCGATGCGCTTTGGCGCCTACCAGGCGCTGGACCATATCGACCTGGACATCCAGCAGGGGGAATTCGTGGCCCTGCTGGGGCCCAGCGGTTGCGGCAAGACCACTTTGCTGCGCTCGATTGCCGGCTTTCTGAAACCGGAATCGGGCCGCATTCTGATCGATGGCCAGGACATCAGCCGCCTGGCCGCGCACCACCGCCCGCTGAACACGGTCTTCCAGAACTACGCGCTGTTTCCCCACATGACCGTGCTGGAAAACGTGGCCTACGGCCCGCGGCGCCAAGGCGCCTCCAAAGCCGAGGCCGCGGAACGCGCGCGCGCAGCGCTGGACATGGTCGGGCTGGCGGACTTCGGCCCACGCTACCCTCGCGAAATGTCCGGCGGCCAACAGCAGCGCGTGGCGCTGGCGCGCGCCATCGTGAATCAGCCCAAGCTGCTGTTGCTGGACGAACCCTTGTCTGCGCTCGATTTGAAATTGCGCAAGCGCATGCAGCTGGAACTCAAGCATCTGCAAGCCAAGCTGGGCATCGCATTCATCTTCGTCACGCACGACCAGGAAGAAGCCATGACCATGGCCGACCGCGTGGTCGTCATGCATGCCGGCCGTATCGAGCAAGTGGGCGCAGGCACCGACATCTACCGTCAGCCCGCCACCCGCTTCGTCGCTGAATTCATCGGCGATGCGAACTTCATGGCGTTCACCGCAGCAGACAGCAACGCGTTGCGGCTGGACGCGCAGGGCCTGCGCGTGCCGCTGGCCGCCGCACCCGCCTTGTCGCGCGGCGTGGCGGTGCTGCGCCCCGAAGACCTGCGTTTGAGCGACGGCAGCGCCGACTGCCAGTTGACAGGCACCGTCACCGACGTCATCAACGTGGGCAGCCAGAGCATGATCCATGTCGACATCGGCGGCCAGACGGTCGTGGCGCGCCATGGCGGCATTGCGCCGTCGGGCTTGCGGACTGGCGCGGCCGTCAGCCTGGCGTTCGCGCCCGGACACCTGCATCTGATTGGTGAGCAGCCATGAACCGGCGCGCCTGGCTCTCACCCGGCCTGCTGCTGGCGGCCCCCGTGCTGTTTTTCGCGGCCTTCTTTCTGGCGCCGCTGGCGGTGGTGGCGTTGGCCAGTATCACGGGCGGCCCTGATGGCGCCACGCTGACCTTGCAGCAGTACACGCGCGTGCTGGCCGATCAATATCACTGGGACGTGATTCTGGTGACCTTCCGGCTGGCGTTCTTCACCACGGTCGTCTGCGTGATCCTGGGTTATCCGTTGGCCTGGTATCTGGTGCGCGTGGTGCGCTGGCAGGCGTGGCGGCGCTTCTGCGTCATCTTGCTGGTCGTGCCGCTGTTCACCAGCAACATCGTGCGCGCCTTTGGCTGGATGGTGCTGCTGGGCCGCAATGGCCTGGTCAATCAGGCGCTGGTGGGCATGGGCGCGGCCGACCGCCCCGTGCGCTTCATCGGCACCGAGCTGGGCATTTTGATAGGCATGGTCTATGTGCTGCTGCCGTTCGTGGTGCTGGCCGTGGGCAATGCGCTGGCCCGCGTGGACCCGGCGTGCGAACACGCGTCTGCCGACTTGGGCGCCAGCCCCGCCGCGACGTTCTTTCATATCACCTGGCCGTTGACGCTGCCCGGGGTCGTGTCCGGCGCCATCATCGTCTTCACGCTAGCCGTCAGCGCGTACGTGACGCCGGCGCTGCTGTCGGGCGGCCGCATCTCGGTGCTGTCCATGCTGATCTTCCAGCAATACAGCTCGGTGTTCGACTTCCATTACGGCGGCGCGCTGAGCATGGTGCTGCTGGTGTTCACCCTGATTCTGGTGGCGCTGGCCAACCGCGCCGCCACCTTGCCCGGAGCCGCACGATGATCGCCCGCCATCTGATCCGCCTGATCGCGCTGGCTGTGCTGGCCTATCTGGCCCTGCCGCTGATCGTGATCCTGGGTTCGTCGTTCACGGCCACGCCGTACCTGGCGTTTCCGCCGCAAGGCTGGACGCTGGAGTGGTATCGCACGCTGCTGGTCGAAGCCGGGTATATGGCGGCGTTCACCGCCAGCACGGTTTTGGCGCTGGCGGCAACGATTGTGGCGGTGCTGCTGACGGTGCCGGCCGCGCTGGCGGTGGCGCGCTACGAATTCCCCGGTAAGGCGGCGTTGACGTCGGTGCTGATGTCGCCGCTGGTGCTGCCGCACATCGTGCTGGGCGCGGCGCTATTGCAGTACGGCGCGTACTTCGGTTTGACGCGCAGCTTCCTGTCGCTGTTGATCGGGCACATCGTCATCATCGCGCCGTTCGTGCTGCGCTCGACGTTGACGTTGTTGACGCCCGAGCAGCGCGCGCTGGAGGAAGCGTCTGCCGACCTGGGCGCCAATCCCTGGACCACGTTCTTCCTGGTGGTGCTGCCGCAGATCCGCCCCGGCATCGTCACCGGTTCCATCTTTGCGTTCATCTCATCATGGATCAACGTGGAGCTTTCCATCTTCAACACAACGGCGGACCTGAACACCATCCCCGTCAAACTTTTCAACTATGTGCAGTACACGATTGATCCGACCATCGCAGCCGTATCGGGCGCCACGATTGTGGTTGCGGTGATCGCTATCGTCATTCTGGATTTGACCGTCGGGTTGGACATGCTGTCCGAACGCGGCAAATAGTCTCCCCCTTCCGCTTTTCCCCTTCATCCTACTTAGTCTGGAGCCACAGTCATGCGCAAGCAAGACGCGTTCGATGTCATCTATACCCATACCGAAGGCGAGCCCCTGTGCATCGTGCATAGCGGCATCCCCTACCCCGCCGGGTCCACCATCCTGGAAAAACGGGCCTTTCTGGAGCAGAACTACGACTGGCTGCGACAAGCGCTGATGCGCGAGCCGCGCGGCCACAAAGACATGTTTGGCGTGTTCCTCACGCCGCCGTCCAGCCCTGAATTCGACGCGGGCCTGATCTACATCGACGGCACCGAGTATTCACACATGTGCGGCCACGGCACCATTGCGGTCAGCATGGCGATGGTGGCCAATGGCCTGGTTGCCCGCGGCAAGGACGGCATCACGAAGATCCGCTTTGAAACCACGGCAGGGCTTGTCGTGTCGGAAGTGGCGTCCGAAGGCGACAACGTATTGTGGACGCGCTTTGAGAACGTGCCGGCTTACGTGGCGGCGCAAGACATCCCGGTAGAACTGCCGGGCTATGGCAAGCTGTCGGCCGACATCGTCTGGGGCGGCAACTACTTCGGCATCGTCGACTTGTCGGGCTGCGATCTGCGGATCTCGCCGGACAACGGCACCGAGCTGTCGCGCATGGGCTTGATCGTGCGAGATCAGTTGAACGCGCGCCACCGCATCCAGCATCCGACCGAGGCGCACATCAACAACCTGAACTTCATCACGTTCTGGCACCAGCCGACGATTGAAGGCGCGTTCTACAAGAACGTGCACGTGTTCAGCGCCGGCCAGTTGGACCGCTCGCCTGGCGGCACCGGCACCAGCGCCATGATGGCCATGTTCGAGGCGCGCGGAAAGATGGGCCTGAACCAGCCGATCAAGTCGGAAGGCCTGTTGGGCAGCGGCACGTTCGAAGGCTGCCTGCTGGGCGAAGTGGACCTGAACGGCACGCGCGCCGTGCGTCCCACGGTGAAAGGCACGGCCAGCATTCTGGGCACGGCACGCTGGGTGATCGACCGCAACGACCCTGTGGGCGCGGGGTTCTTGATTCGCTGACCGGCGCAAAAAAAAGCGCGCACGCCCTGACAGGCGTGCGCGCTTTGCTTTGTGGCCGTCACGCCGCCGCAGCGTCTTCCAGAATCATTTCCGCGCCCCGCTCGGCCACCATCATGACAGCGGCCTGCGTGTTGCCGGACACCATCTTCGGCATCACCGAGGCGTCCACCACGCGCAAGCCCGTCACGCCGTTCACACGCAGCCTGACGTCCGTGACGGCAGCCGCGTCCGACCCCATGCGGCAGGTGCCAATCGGGTGATAGATGGTCTGGCCGTTACGGCGGGCAAACTCCAGCCATTGCTCGTCGCTTTCAACCGCTGCGCCCGGGCTGACTTCGGCTTCAACATAACGTTGCATCGCGGGCTGCCCCACGATGCGGCGCGCGGCTTTCATGCCGCCCACAAGACTATCGCGGTCGATCTGCGCCGACAGGAAGTTCGGGCGGATCGACGGGCCGGTCAACGGGTCCGCCGACTTCAGGTGGATGGAGCCCACCGATTCCGGCCGCAACTGCGCCACCCCGATCGTCATGCCCGGATGGCGGTCCAGGATGCGCTCGGCGGCGTTGGCATAGCTTGCGTGTACAAAGAAAAATTGCACGTCTGGCGTAGGCAGACCCGGCGCGCTTTTGACAAAGCCATGCACGAGCCCGGTGCCTAGCGTCAGGATGCCGGTGTGACGCGTGTAGTAGCGCGCCACCTGTTGCGCCAGCCGCCAGCCGCGCGACATCTCGTTCAAGGTCACCGTGTTTTTCACGCGCCAATTCATGCGCGTGGCGAAGTGGTCGATGTAGTTCTCGCCCACCTGCGGCTGCGCGTGCACCAGCGCAATGTTGAACGATTGCAGCAACGCGGGGTTGCCCACGCCGGACAGCTCAAGCAACTGCGGCGATTGCACGGCCCCCATGCACAGCACCGTTTCGCGGCGCGCGCGCACCGTGTGCTCCTGCCCGTTCTGGCGGTACGTGACGCCCACGCAGCGCTTGCCTTCGAACACCAGCCGCGTCACATGCGCGCCGCATTCGACGCGCAGGTTCTTGCGCCCGGCGGCGGGCTTCATGTAGCCGTCCACCACGCTCCAGCGGCGGCCACGATGTTGCAGCACCTGGTAATAGCCCACGCCTTCCTGGTTGCCGCTGTTGTAGTCGGCGTTAAAGGGCTGGCCGTCTTCCTGCGCGGCGCGCAGAAACGCGTCGGATACGGGAAAGCGCTCGGCCACTTCCTCAAGATGCATGGGGCCGTTCTTGCCGCGCGTGTCACCGCCGGCATCGTAATGTTCGATCTTGCGGAACAGGCGCTCGGCCTGCGCATGCCCCCAGCCGGTCGCGCCCGCCGCTTCCCAGCCGTCGTAATCCTGAGGCTGGCCGCGCACGTAGATCATGCCGTTGATCAGCGTTGATCCGCCCACGCCCTTGCCACGCGGCACGGCGATGGTGCGTCCGTACACGTTGTCTTCCGGCTCGGTGGCGAAGCGCCAGTTGTAGTCGGGGTTCACCAGCAGCTTGGAAAAGCCCGCCGGGATGCCGATCCACATGCTGCGCGCCTCTTGCCCGGCTTCCAGCATCAGCACCCGATGCTTGCCATCGGCGCTGAGCCGGTTGGCCAGAATGCAGCCCGCCGTGCCGCCGCCCGCAATAATGAAGTCGTAATCCGCCATCGCTATTCACCGAATCCTGATGTGGGCTGCATGGCTACTTGGCGGACGTTACGCCCAGCATCTCGGCCATCAGTTCGATCTGGCAGGCCAGCATCGGCGCGCCGTAGTGCACCTTGCAGCCCTTGGCTTGCGCGGCCAGCAGCAGCGCGGTGTCCTTGGGCTGCATGATGACTTCGCACACCAGTTGATCCGGGCTCAGGCGCGCGGTGTCCAGCGGCAGCGCATCGCCTTCCTTCATGCCCAGCGAGGTGCCGTTGACGACGATGTCATGGCCCGACGGGTCGGGCGTGCCTACCGAGATATCGGCATCGGGATGCAGCGACAGAATGCGCGCCTTCAGGTCTTCGGCCTTGGCCGGCGTGCGGTTGGCAATCGTCAGGTGCGACACGCCCGCCTGAACGAGCGCAAAGCCGATGGCGTTGGCCGCACCGCCGGCACCCGCCAGATAGGCGCGCTTGCCTTGCACCGTGACGCCTGCGGTCAACAGGCCGCGCACGAAGCCTTCGCCGTCCAGCATGTGCGCCGTCAGCCGGCCATCGGCATCGCGGCGCACCACATTGGCCGCGCCGATTTTTTGCGCGACGGGCGTCACCTCGTCAACAAGGTCCAGGATGGCCGTCTTGTGCGGCATGGTGACGATGACGCCGCCCAGATTTTCCAGCCGGCGCAGGCCGTTGACGACGTCGGCCAGGTTGTCGGGCCGCGCGTGAAACGGCACGCACACGCCGTCAAAGCCGAGTTTGTCGAACAGCTCATTCAAGCGCTGCGGCGTCTTCACGTGATGGATGGGATCGGCCAGGATGCCGAACAGGCGGGTGTTTCCGCTGATTTCCTTCATGGGGTCTCCGGGATGTTGTGGTCGTATCAGGATTTGATCAGGGCTCGCGCCACGTCGCTAATGCCGGCGGCGTCAAGCTGGTAGTGGGCGTACAAGGTGGTGGGCGGCGCGATCAGGCTGTACTCGTCATAGATGCCGTGGCGGCGCAGACGCGTGCCGGTGCCGGCATCCGTCAACACTTCAGCCACGGCCGAGCCCAGCCCGCCCAACACGTTGTGCTCTTCCACCGTCATCATCAGGCGGGACTGGCCAGCGGCGGCCAGCACGGCGTCGCGGTCCAGCGGCTTGATGGTGGGCATGTCGATGACGCCGACCGACAAGCCTTCTTCTCGCAATTGCTCGGCGGCGGCCAGCGCGGCGTGCAAGGTGATGCCGCAGGCAATGATGTTCAGGTCGCTGCCGCTTGAATGCACGATGGCGCGGCCAAATTCGAAGGGCGCGCCGTCTTCGTACACCTGTGGGTCGCGGCCGCGGCCGATGCGGAAGTAGATCGGTTCAGGCCAGTTGACGGACGCCTTGATGGCCGAGGCCAGTTGCGGGCCGTCGGCGGGCGACACTACCGTCAGGCCCGCCAGCGCGCGCATCGTCGAGATGTCTTCGGTGGCGTGGTGCGACGTGCCGTAAAACCCCAGGCTGATGCCGGTGTGGTGGCCAATGAGCCGCACCGGCAGCTTGGTGTAAGCCACGTCCATGCGGATCTGCTCGCAGCACAACAGGCCCAGGAAGGACGCAAAGGTGGCGACGAACGGCATCATGCCGGTGGTGGCCAGGCCGGCCGCCGCCGACACCATGTTCTGCTCCGAGATGCCGAACTGGATGTAGCGGTCGGGATAGGCCTGCGCGAAACGGTTCAGGCCATTGGAATATTGCAGGTCGGCCGAACCCGCCACAACCGGGTGCCCGGCTTGCGCCAATTCGATCAACGCATCGGAAAGATAGGACAGCCCGGGGTTCACCGCATTCAGGGCGCGGTACTGCCAGGAGTCGGGAGAGAGAACTTGTGCCTGTGCCATTCAGATCTCGCGGGAAAGAATTTCGTCGACGGCGCTCTGCGCATCTTGCGGCGCCAGATAGCCCAAGTGCCAGCCCGGCTCGGTTTCCATATAGGAAACGCCTTTGCCCTTGATGGTCTTGGCGATGACGCAGGCGGGCTTGTCGCGCGTGTCGTCCGCGCGCAGGCGGCGCAGCAAGGCGGTCAGCGCGTGCAGATCATGGCCGTCCACTTCATGCACGTCCCAGCCGAAGGCCTGCCACTTTTCCTTTAGCGATTCCACGCCCATCACGTCATCCACCTTGCCGTCCAGCTGGTAGCCGTTGCGGTCGATGATGGCGATCAGGCGCGACAGCCGGTTGTGCGCGGCAAAGAGCGCCGCTTCCCAAACCTGCCCTTCCTGCATCTCGCCGTCGCCCAGCATGACGAAGACATTGAAGTCGCGCTGGCTCATGCGCCCGCCCACCGCCATGCCGACGCCGTTGGACAGCGCATGCCCGATCGAGCCCGAGCTGAAGTCCACGCCCGGCACCTTGCTCATGTCGGGGTGGTCGCCCAGCGGGCTGCCCAGGCGGGTGTAGCCGTCAAGCAGGTCGCGGCCGATGAAGCCGTGATCGGCCAGCACCGGGAACAGGCCGACCGCAGCGTGCCCTTTGCCCATCAGGAAGCGGTCGCGATCCGGCCACTGCGGCTCGCCCGGGCGCAAGCGCATCACGTCGTAGTACAGCGACGCAAAAATTTCGGCGCACGAGAACACCGAGCTGTAATGCCCGACCTTCGCGATTTCGATCAGTCTGATTGTCTCCAGCCGGATGTAGCGGGCCTTTTCCCGCAGCATCCCGACTTCCCCCTCGGTGGGGGCCTCCTGGTTGTGGCGCATGGCGCGTCCTTTCTTCGTTAGGATATATGATATATAATATACCCATTGTGCTCGGATTGGCTATGGCGGGCTAGAATTCATCCCGGATTCACCCGTTCCCCTCATACAGCAAGCTCCGAAACGTCATGCCCAGCCTCAAACCGGTCAAGAAAGAGAACCTCTCCGTCAGGGTCTACAACGAAATCCGCAATGCCCTGATCAACGGGCAGTACGAACCCGGCGAACGCCTGATCATTGGCGAACTGGCTCAGGAAATGGGCGTGTCGATTACGCCCGTGCGCGAAGCCATCTTCCGTCTCATCAGCGAACAAGGTTTGGAAATGCAGGCGGCCACGGCCGTCTATGTGCCTTACGTCAATTCGGAAAAATTGCGCGAGATCCAGCAGATTCGGTTCCATCTGGAAGGCATGGGCGCGGCCGAAGCCGCGCAGAACATCACGCGCAAGCAGCTGGACAACCTGATCGCGCTGCAAAAGGATTTCATTTCCTGCACGTCGACGGACCCCAAGCGCGCCAGCTACCTGAACCGCAAGTTCCACTTCGGCATTCTGGAAGCCAGCAACAAACCCATCTTGCGCAGCACCGTGGAATCGTTCTGGGTCATTACCGGCCCCATCCTCAAGGTGTTCCACATCAAGACCGCCGGGCTGGACTATTCCGAAAACGAACACCGCCACGAAGCCGTGCTTGAAGCATTGGAAGCGCGCGATTCCGAAGCCGCGCGCAGCGCCATCCAGGCCGATCTGGTCTGGGGCGGCAAGATCATGATCGACTGGTTGGTCGAACGCGAAAAAGAGCTCGACTACCGCCCTCCCGTGCCACGCAAATAGGAAGACTTCATGCTGAAGATTTTTGGCGCTCCCTGCCGCTACATACAGGGGGCGGGCGCCCTGGACTCCCTGGGCCAGTACGCCGCGCTGTTCGGACAACGCGCCGCCCTGGTCATCGACCGCTACGTGCATGGCGTGCTGGGGTCCAGAATCGAAAGCCTGTGCGCCGATCACAACGTGGCGCTGACGCCCCTGATCGTAGATGGCGACCTGACGCCCGAATTGATTGCCGAGCTGCGCGCGCAGGCCGCGCCCGCCGGCATCGACATGGTGATTGCGGTGGGCGGCGGCAAGTCGCTGGACGCGGGCAAGGCGGTGGCGAAGTCGTCGCATTGCCACCTGATCACGGTGCCGACGGTGGCCTCCAACGACGCGCCCACCAGCAAGAACTACGTGCTGTACGACGCCCATCACAATCTCCTGGCGGTGGAACACATGCTGTTCAACCCCACCATCGTGCTGGTGGACACCGCCATCATCGCGACCGCGCCCGTGCACTTCTTCCGAGCCGGCCTGGGTGACGCAATATCGAAAAAATTCGAAGCCGAGCAATGCCAGCGCAACGGCGGCAAGAACATGTATGACGGCGCGCCCCTGCTGTCGGCGCAGCTGATTGCCGACGGCTGCCTGCGCACGCTGCTGGCCGATGGCGTGGACGCCGTGGCCGCGGCCGGCACCGGCGAACCCACGCCCGCATTCGAACGCGTGGTGGAAGCGATGATCCTCATGAGCGGTCTCGGTTTTGAAAGCGGCGGCCTGTCCATTGCGCATGCCCTGACGCGCGGGTTGCCCAAGATCGGCGGCGTGGGAACGGCGCTGCACGGCTTGCAAGTTGCGGTTGGCTTGCTGGTGCAGCTTGACCTGGAGCAACGCAACGACGGCATGCTGGCCGACCTGACGCAGTGGTACGCCCAAGTCGGTCTGCCCACTACGCTGCGTGAACTGGGCGCGGCCGACATGCCCAGCGACGCCGACCTGACGCTGGCGGCCGAACTTACGTTGAACGCCCGCCATGCCGCCAACTTCGATCGCGTGCTGGACGTCGCCACGCTGACCGAGGCGCTGCGCCGCCACACTTGAAATCCCCCGGCAGCCGGCGCCCACGCGCCGGCCCGCCGTCTTCCGATCAGAACGCCACGTGGTCCCGGCCCTTCAGGCCGAGCTTGGCGCGCGCCTCGTCAGGCGTCGCCACTTCCAGGTTCAGCGCTTCCACAATGGTGCGGATGCGTTCCACCTGCGAGCGGTTGGATTCCGCCAACTGGCCCGGCCCGATCCACAACGAATCTTCCAACCCTACGCGCACGTTCGATCCCATGGCCGCGCCAATCGTGGCTAGCGGCATCTGGTTGCGGCCGGCGCCCAGAATCGACCATTCATAGTCGTTGCCGAACAGGCGGTCGGCCGTGCGCTTCATGTGCATCAGGTCTTCGGGGTGCGGGCCAATGCCGCCCAGAATGCCAAACACCGACTGAATGAACGGCGGCGACTTCACCAGCCCACGGTCCACGAAGTGGGCCAGGTTGTACAGGTGGCTGATGTCGTAGCACTCGAACTCAAAGCGCGTGCCGTTGGCGTTGCCCAGGGTCAGAATGGATTCGATGTCCTGATAGGTATTGCGAAAGATCAGCGAGCGGCTGTTCTCCAGATGCTCACGTTCCCAGTCGTGCTTGAAATTCTGAAAGCGGTCCAGCATCGGGAACAGGCCGAAGTTCATCGACCCCATGTTCAGCGACGCCAGCTCGGGCTTGAACGTCGTGGCCGGACGCATGCGTTCTTCCACCGTCATGTGCGGGCTGCCGCCGGTGGTGATGTTGATGATGGCGTCGGTTTCGTTCTTGATGCGTTCCAGGAAAGGCTTGAACAGCGCCGGGTCTTGCGACGGCTTGCCCGTTTCCGGATCGCGCGCATGCAGGTGCAGCACCGCCGCGCCCGCCTTGGCCGCGCCGATGGCGGCTTCCGCGATCTCATCAGCCGTGACCGGCAGATGCGGCGACATGCTGGGCGTGTGGATGGCGCCCGTCACGGCGCAGGTGATGACGACTTTCTGTTTCGGCTTAGCCATGATGGTCTCCGTCCTCTTGTTTGTGGCGCATCAAGCGCATCAGTTTTTCATCGCGCCAGAAGCGGCGCTTGCCCAGGTCTTCCTGCGGCAGCAGGCTGCGGCGTTCTTGTTCCAAGGCATCCACCAGCGCGCCTTCCCACGCGACGCATTCGCGTTGGTCCGCGCCAATCGACTGGTATAGGCCACCGTAACGCGCGCAGTAATCGGCGATACCGCCGGGCGCGTTCAAGTCGATGGTTTCAAACGGCCCCATGAACGACCAGCGTAAGCCCAGGCCGTCTTTCACCGTGGTGTCGATGTCTTCAGCGCTGGCGATGCCTTCCTTGGCCAGCCGGAAGGCTTCGTGCAGCAACGCGCCTTGCAGGCGGTTCAAGATGAAGCCTTCGATTTCGCGGCGCACGCGAACCGGCTTCTGACCGATGTCGGTCATGACCTGGCTTGCGCCCTCAAGCGCCGCCGCATCCGTCCACGGTGCGGGGCAAAGCTCCACCACCGGAATCAGATACGGCGGGTTCACCGGATGCGCGACCAGGCAGCGATGCCGCCCGGCCAGGTGCTCGGTGAATTGGCTGGCGGGAATGCTGGATGTCGAGCTGCCGATGATCGCGTCCGGCTCGGCCACGGCGTCCAGTTCCGAGAACAAGGCGCGCTTCACGTCCAACTTTTCTGGCGAATTCTCTTGGATGTATCGGGCGCCCTTGACCGCGTCGGCCAGGCTTGTGGCGACATGGACCCGTTCAATAATGGCGTCGGCGCCCGTGACCAGGCCTTGCGATTCCAGCTCGCGCAGCTGTTGCAGAATCAGCGCGCGCGCCTCGGCCAGCATGGCTGCGTTGACATCGAACAGACGCACCGACCAACCCATGCGCGCGAAGACGATGGCCCATCCCTGGCCGATCAGGCCCGTGCCGATGATGGCGGCGCAGCGCACCGCGTTCGTGGCGGCCATCAGTAAAGCTTCTGCGTGAAGCCGTCCACCACGATGGCCTGGCCCGTGACGCTGCGGGCGGCCTCGCTGGCGTTGAACAGCACCATGTTGGCGATATCGCGCGCGGTCACCATGCGGCCCAGCACGGCCTGGTTCTCGTACTGCGCGGCGATCTCATCCACCGGACGGCCCAGCGTGTCGGCCTTGGCGGCGATAACGGCGCGGATGCGCGGGCCTTCAACCGCACCCGGCAGGATGGCGTTCACGCGAATGCCGTGGGCGCCAAGCTCGATCGCCAGCGACTTCGTGAACCCAATCACCGCCCACTTGGACGCCGAATACACCGAGCGTCCGGCAAAGCCCAGATGACCGGCGGCGGAAGACAGGTTGATCATCACGCCCGCCTTCGATTCCTTCAGCATGGGAATGGCCTGGCGGGCGCACAGGAACTGGCCCGTGATGTTGACGGCCAGCGTGCGGTCCCAGTCGGCCTTGGACAGGGACTCGACATAGCCCGTAGGCCCCGCTACGCCCGCGTTGTTGATCAGGATGTCCAGCCCGCCCAGTTTCTGCTTGACCGCAGCAAACAGCGCGCCCACGCTGTCTTCGTCGGACACGTCCGCCACGGCGGTATGCACGCCGGGCAGTTCAGCAGGCAGCTCGGCCAGCCGGGCCTGATTCACGTCGCACACGAAAACCGTGGCCCCTGCGTGATGAAACACCTTGGCCATCTCCAGGCCCAGACCATCCGCACCGGCGGTGATCAGGACCCGTTTTCCGGCGAAATCGACTTCCTCGAACATGCTGTTGTCTCCTGGGTTTTATGGAAAATCGCGCGTTTGATCATATACGATATATGATAAAACCCAATTTTTTCTTGTAAGAATTCCACCACGCGGCTCGTCCTAAAGGTGCCGTCCGCCTGGCGGAATATTGCGGTTCATTTCCCATCAAATCGGCCGCTAAGGCTTTATTCACGCGGCTTTAGGGAATTCCCCGATTCGGCCTGAAGCCGCCGACACTAGAATCCACTTCGGGGTTTTTGTACCTGACCGGCGCATATATCATATATTTAAAAAAGACGGACAACACAAAAAACAGTCCGCATCCCAAACCGACAAAGGAGCGAAGACAGTGTTCAAGTTCAACAAGATTATTGTGGCGCTGGGCGTGTGCGGCGCACTGGCAAGCGGCACCGCAGCGGCCGACATGAAAGTGGGCGCCCTCTTCCCGTTCAGCGGCGCGCTTGCGCTCCTGGGACAAGAGAGCTATCGCGGCCTGGAGCTGGCCGTCAACGAGATCAACGCCGCGGGTGGCGTCAACGGAGAGAAGATCGAAATCGTCAAGGCGGACGCGGTGGACCCGACGCAAGCCGTGTCGGAAACCAAGCGCCTGATTTCGGCCAATGTGGTGGGCGTGTTCGGCAGCTACGCATCGGGCATCTCGTACGCGGCTTCGCCTGTGACGGAACTGGCCGGCGTGCCGTACTTCGAACTGGGCGCCACCGCCCACAAGATCACGACGCGCGGCTACAAGTACCTGTTCCGCAGCAACCCCAACACGGCGCTGTATGGCGTGTCGGTGGTCAATGCCCTGCACGACACCATTGCCCCGGGCATGGGGCTGAACCCCAAGGACATCAAGATCGGCATCATCCACGAAGACGGCCCTTATGGCACCGACGTGGCGGCGACCGAAAAGAAGCGCGCGCAGGAACTTGGCTACACGGTTGCCGAAGTGCTGCCCTATTCGGCCAAAACGGTTGACCTGTCGTCACTCATCCTGCGTTTGAAGGGCGCCAAGGTGGATGTGGTGTTGCAAACGGCCTACCAGAACGACGCCATCCTGTTCTTCAGCCAGGCGCGCGCCGCGGGCTTCAAGCCCAAGGTCGTGATTGGCGCCGGCGGCGGCTACTCGCTGGCGGATACCGCCAAGGCGGTGGGCGCCGACATGAATGGCGTGTTCGATCTGGACTTCCCGCAGTCGTCCATCAACCCGGCCGGCGCGCCGGGCCTGGACAAGTTCCTGGAAGCCTACAAGGCCACCTACAAGAGCGATCCGCAATCCGGCCACAGCCTGACCAACTACGTCGGCGCCAAGGCCTTCTTCGAAGCCATCGGCAACGCCAAATCCACCGACAAGGACAAGATCCGCGCCGCGGTCATGGCCTACAAGAAGCCCGCCGGCCAGACGGCCAACGGCTGGGCTTTCGACTTTGGCGAAGACGGGCAGAACAACGCCTCCACGTTCTACGTCATGCAATGGCAAGACGGCAAGCTCGTCACCATCGCGCCCAGCAACCTCGCACTTGGCAAGCCTGTCTTCAAGAAATAAGCGCGACGCCAGTGATCAGGCGCTCGGGGGCGCCTGACGATTCCCGGGTTATGCGCGCCCCGGCGCGGCCGCTATCCAAGCGGCCGCGCCGGGGCGGCATCCCGCTCTAAGAGGTTGCACCATGGATATCTTCATTCAACTGGTCATCAATGGCCTGTTGCTGGGTGGCGCGTACACCATCATCAGCCTGGGGCTGACACTGATCTTCGGCGTCGTGCGCGTCGTGAACTTTGCGCATGGCGAGTTCCTGATGATCGGTATGTACCTGGTTTATCTGATCGCAGCGCAATTCGGCGTACATCCTTATGTGGGACTGGTTCCGGTGGCCGTCATTCTGTTCGCGCTGGGTGCGCTGACGCAGAAGGGCATCATCCAGCCGCTGCTCAACGCCGACCAGCACATACAGATTTTCGCGACAGTGGGCGTGTCGACCATCCTGCTCAATCTGGCGCTGGTGATCTTCGGCGCCAACGTGTATCGCGCACCCGTGGAGCTGGGTACCAACGCCATCGACGTCGGTAACTACTCGATGGTGACGGGCCAGTTGATCACCTTTGTGGTCGGCATCAGCCTGGCCGTGCTGCTGCATCTGTTCATGCATCGCACCTACCTGGGACGCGCGCTGCGCGCCGTGGCTCAACACCGCTATGCCGCCACGCTGATGGGCGTGAACGTGAACAACGTCTACGCCATCGCCTTCGGCCTGGGCACCGCATTCGTCGGCATCGCCGCCGGCCTGCTAGCGCCGCAGTACCCGGTGTTCCCGACCGTTGGCACGTACTTCGTGCTGACCGCCTTTGTGATCGTGGTGCTGGGCGGCCTGGGCAGTTTGTACGGCGCCGTCGCCGGTTCCATGATCATCGGCATCGTCGATACGCTGGCCGGTTATTACATCGCCCCCGACCTGAAAGAGGTCGTGTATTTCGGGATCTTCCTCTTGATCCTTGTCCTGCGTCCGAACGGTTTGTTCGGCGTCGGCACCGAGTGATCAACGCCACAAGGAGCGAGACGTGTTTCCCGACTTTAGAAGCCCCAAAGCCTACGTCAGCCTGATTCTGCTGATCGTGATGTTCATCGTGCCCGCCGTCATGGGCACGCCTTTCTGGACCAATCTTTTCGTTCTGCTGTTCGTGTTCTCGTCGCTGTCGGTGGCGTGGAACATCGTGGGTGGCTACGCGGGACAGCTGTCGCTGGGCCATGCCGTGTTCTACGGCATCGGCGGCTATACCGCGACGCTGCTCACGCAGAACTTCGGCATTTCGCCGTGGTTCGGCATGTTGGCGGGCGCGGCGATTTCGGCCGCCGTCGCCATCCTGATCAGCTACCCCACGCTGCGGCTGCGCGGCCCGTTCTTCGCGCTGGCCACCATCGCCATTCTTGAAGTGGTGCGGCTGCTGGTCATCCACGAAGAAAGCTGGACGGGCGGTTCAAGCGGCATCAGCCTGCCGCTGAACATCGGCTGGGCGTGGATCGTGTTCCGCGAAAAGATTAACTACGTGATCATCGCGTTCGGGCTGTTCCTGTTCGTGACGTGGGTGTCCTGGTACATCCGCAAATCGCGTATCGGCCACTACCTGATCGCCATTCGCGAACGCGAAGACGCAGCGCTTGCCGTGGGCATTCCCACGGTGCGCGTGAAGATCATCGCGGCCGTCGTGTCGGCCATGCTGACCAGCATCATCGGCACGTTCCACATCACCTACCTGACGTTCGTGGACCCGAGCTCTGCGTTCTCGCTGGAGCTGTCGATTCAAGTCGCCATGTTCGCGTTGATTGGCGGCCTGGGCACCGTGGCCGGCCCCATCGCCGGCACCTTCCTGGTGCTGCCCATTGCCGAGCTTGCGCGCGGCTGGCTGTCCAGCGTGGGCAACGGCATGCACGGGCTGATCTACGGCCTGATTCTGGTGGCCGTGGTGCTGACCATTCCGCGCGGTCTGGCCGGCGCGTTCGGCCCGGCTATCGAACGCATGCTGGCGCGTCTGCCTTACCTTGGCACGCCCAAGAAGAAGCTGCACCTGGCGGACGAGCTGCGCATGCATAACGCCACGCGATCTGAGCAGCCCGTGCTGAAGGCCGACAAGCTGTTCAAGAGCTTTGGCGGCCTGCGCGCCACCAACGACGTGTCGCTGACGCTGAACCAGAACGAAATCCTGGGCATGATCGGGCCGAACGGCGCGGGCAAGACCACGGTGTTCAATCTGCTGTCTGGCTTTTTGTCGCCTGACAAGGGCGGCATTTCGATGCGGGATGCGGACGGCAATTGGGTCACGTGCAAGACGCCCGACGAGTTCGCGCACAAGGGGCTGGGCCGCACGTTCCAGATCGCCAAGCCGTTCACGGGCCTGACGGTGCTTGAGAACATCATGCTGGGCGCGTTCATCCGCACATCCAGCCGTGACGAAGCCGAGCAGATTGCGCTGAAGGTGGCCGAGCAGACGGACCTGCTCAAGTATCTGAACACCGAGGCGCGCAGCCTGACCGTCGGCGGCATGAAGCGTCTGGAGATTGCCCGCGCGCTGGCCATCAAGCCGCGCATCCTGCTGCTGGACGAGGTGATGGCGGGGCTGAACCCTACCGACATTGAAAAGTCGATCCAGATGATCCGCCGCATCCGCGATTCGGGCGTGTCGGTGCTGCTGATCGAACACATGATGCAGGCCACGATGGCGCTGTCTGACCGCATCATCGTCCTGAACGAAGGCGCCGTGCTGGTCAGCGGCGCGCCGAAGGACGTGGTCGAGAACCCCGCCGTCATCGAGGCCTATTTGGGCAAGGAGTACCAGGATGCTTAAGGTGTCGAATCTGTCGTCGGGCTATGGCAAGAGCCAGGTGCTCAACGGCCTGAATTTCGAGGTCAACGCGGGCGAAATCGTGACGCTGATCGGCGCCAACGGTGCGGGCAAGACCACGACGCTGAAGACGCTGTGCGGCGTGATTCCCGCCATGCAGGGCAAGGTCGAGTTCGAAGGCCATGACCTCACCAACCGCAACCCCTACGACATCGTGGACGCCGGGATCACCATGATTCCCGAAGGCCGCCAGTTGTTCCCGCACTTCACGGTGCGCGACAACCTGTTGATGGGGTCTTACAAGCGCGCGGCGCGGCCGATCGTGCAGCGCAAGCTGGACGAAGTGCTGCGCATTTTTCCGCGCGTAAAGGAACGCCTGTCGCAATACGCCGGCTCGTTGTCAGGCGGTGAACAGCAAATGGTGGCCATTGCACGCGGCATGATGGCCGACCCCAAGCTGCTGGTGTTCGATGAACCTTCGCTGGGCCTGTCGCCGCTATTGGTGCAGCAGATGTTCGACATCATCCGCAACGTCACGTCCCATGGCGTGACGGTGCTGCTGGTGGAGCAGAACGTGTTTCGCACCTTGCGGCTGGCCGACCGCGGCTATGTGCTGGAGAACGGCGCCATCGTGCGCACCGGCACCGGCGCCGAGCTGCTTAGCGACCCCCACGTAAAGAAGGCCTATCTGGGCCATTGATGATCAGGATTCCCTTATGTCCTTACGCTGCACATTCATCGACCACGGCAAGGGCGGCGCGCCCGACTGCATGCACATCGCCGAACGCGATATGGACGCGCCCACCGGCCGCCAGGTACTGATCGAGGTGGCTTATGCCGGGGTCAACCGCCCCGACGTGCTGCAACGCTCGGGCTCGTACCCGCCTCCCCCGGGCGCATCGCCGTATCTGGGGCTGGAAGTGTCCGGCACCGTGGTCGCCGTGGGCCCCGGCGTGACCGCCTGGAAAGTAGGCGACGCCGTCTGCGCGCTGACGCCGGGCGGCGGTTACGCGCAGTACTGCCTGGCCGACGAACGCCATTGCCTGCCGGTGCCGCGCGGCATGGACTTGCTGTCCGCCGCCGCCATCCCCGAAAACTACTTCACCGTCTGGACCAACGTGTTCGACCGCGCCCGCTTGTCGGCCGGCGAAAAATTCCTGGTGCACGGCGGCTCCAGCGGTATCGGGCTGACGGCCATTCAACTGGCGCGCGCCTTCGGCGCCGAAATCTGGACGACGGTGGGCAATCCTGCCAAGGCCGAGGCCTGCCTGAAAGCGGGCGCGCACCACGCGCTGCTTTACCGCGATGCGGACTTCGAAGCGGAAATCCGCCAAGCCACCAATGGCGCGGGCGTTGACGTCATTCTGGACATGGTGGGCGGCGCCTACATCAACAAGAACATCCGGTCGCTGGCCCTCAACGGCCGGCTGGTGCAGATTGCGTTCCTGGAAGGCAGCAAAGCCGAGATCGATGCGCTGCCCATCATGACCAAGCGGCTGCAATTCACGGGCTCGACCCTGCGCCCCAGATCGGACGACGACAAAGGCGCCATCGCGCAATCACTGGCGGAAAAAGTCGTGCCGCTGATGGAGCAAGGCCAGTGCCTGCCGCTGATTCACGAAGTGTTCCCGCTGGCCGAGGCCGCGCGCGCGCACGCCTTGATGGAAAGCAGCAAGCACATCGGCAAGATCATGTTGAAGGTGCGGGCATGAGCGGACGCTTTCAGGATCAGGTCGCTATCGTGACCGGCGCCGTGGGCGGCATCGGGTCGGCGATTGTCGAGGGCTTTCTGGCCGAAGGCGGCCGCGTGGGCCTGATCGATTTCAACGCGCAAGGCGGACAAGCGTACGAAAAGACATTGCGCCAACACGGCCACGACGCCGTCTTCGTGCCGGCTGACGTGGCGCACTTTGACCAATGCCAGGCCGCGTACGAGCGCATTACGTCAACGCTGGGCGCGGCCACCATTCTGGTCAACAACGTCGGCATCTCGCCCAAGACCGAGGGGCGCGCGCTGAAAGTCTGGGAGATGCCGCCCGGCGAATGGAACAACGTGGTCGCGGTGAACCTGAACAGCGTGTTCTACATGACGCATCTGGCCACGCCGCACATGGTCAAGCAGCGCCAGGGGCGCGTGATCAATATGTCGTCCGTGGCCGGCAAGGCGTATTGCGACATCGTCGCCGCGCATTACGCGGCGACCAAGGCCGGGCTGATCGGCCTGACACGCCACTGGGCGGCCGAGCTGGGCGAGTTCGATGTCACGGTGAACGGGCTCGCGCCGGGGCGCATCAGCACGCCGCTGCTGAAAAGCGTGCCCCAGGAAATCAACGACGCCGTCACGCGCGTGACCGCGTTGCGCCGGCTGGGCACACCTGAAGAAGTGGCCGATGCCTGCCTGTTCTTCGCGTCCGATCAGGCAAGGTTCGTCACCGGCCAGGTGCTGGATGTGGCGGGCGGCTGGTTGATGACGTAAGCGCCCTGCCCATGAAAAAAAGCCCGTTTGCGAAAACGGGCTTTTTCAATGGCGGCGCAACGTTGCTGACGCAACACGTGTCAGGCGTCTTGCACACCCAATCGGTACACGACCGTATCCAGCCGGCTGACGCCCGCGCTCTGGAACTTGGGTTCTTTATCAAGAATGTCGCGGCGGTCGATGATGACCGCGGGCGACACGCCGGTGAAGATCGCCTGCACCTCGCTGTCCAGCACCGCAAACGGCGGCCCCGCCATTTCTTCCTGCGGGTAGTCCAGCGTGATCAGCAGCCCCCGGCTGGCGGGCGACAACTGTCCGTAGACGTGCCGCACGTATTCAGCGCGCATGTCTTCAGGCAAGGCGACAAGCGCGGCGCGGTCATACGCGCCCACGCAGTGCGACAGCAGCTGCGCATCCAGTTTGAAGATGTCGCCGCAGATGATCTCGATGTTGCCCGCCACATAGTGCTTGCCGTAGACGGATTCATGCGTCACGGGCCGCAGCTCGTTCTCGGTGAAGAACTGGTCCACCGCGAGCTGCGAGAGTTCAACCCCCAGCACCGAATGCCCCTGCGCCGCCAGCCAGACCATGTCCAGCGATTTCCCGCACAGCGGCACCAATACCCGTCCACCCTTCGGTACGGCCAACGTGGGCCAATACTTCTGCAAGAGCGGCGTGATTCGGGTTTGATGAAAATGCGTGCGCCCTTCGCGCCAGCGTTCCAACCAGAATTCTGCGTCCATGCTTTGTCTGCTCCTCCTGTGTTTCGGTTGCAAGCTCATCGCTTCTGCCGGGCCGGCCGGGGCCCGGATGCCTGGGCGGAATCCGCGTAGCGGGTATCGCCGCCGGTGCGCGAGATACCGCGCAAAACCGGTCTGGCGCATTGTATGCCCCGTCAGGGATGACGGCGACCACCGCCCCGGGTATGCTCTGGCACAGCACGCCCTTCCCCCCTAGGAACCGATGCCCGACGCCCAGCACCTCCAGGCCCTGCTCCTTCAGTGCGCAGATAAACGCGAATCCGCGCTGGCGGAGATTTATCGCCTTGCGTCCCCGCATCTGTTTGCGCTGGCCAGACGTATGTTGAGAGACCAGGCCGCTGCGGAAGACGTGCTTCAAGAGTGTTTCGTGTCGATCTGGCGCCAGGCCGGGCAGTACCAGGCCGAGCAGAGCCAGCCCATGACATGGATGACCCGTATCGTCCGCAACCGGTGTATCGACCGCTTGCGGCGCCCCGACATCGTGGTGCCCGACCCGGACGATACGCTGACCCTTGCCATGGCCGACGATAGCCCCGGCCCGCTTGCCCGGCTGCAAGACAGTCAGGAAGGCCGGCGGCTGGCCGATTGCATGGGCCAGCTGGAAGGCCCGCAGCGCGTCGCTATCGCCATGGCGTTTTTTGACGACATGGCTCACCCCGACATCGCGGCGCGCCTGGACACGCCGTTGGGAACGATCAAGAGCTGGATACGCCGTGGGTTGCAACGGCTGAAAAGGTGCCTGGAATGAATTACCGCCACCCCGAACTGCAAGACCGCCTGGCCGCCGAGTACGTGCTGGGCGGCCTGCGCGCGGGTGCGCGGCGGCGCTTCCAGCAATTGCTGCGCGACGATGCCGGCCTGCGCCGCGCGGTCACGGAATGGGAAGACCGGCTGCTGCCGCTGGCGCTCGCCCTGCCCCCGGAAACGCCGCCCGCGCATGTGTGGAAAGCCATTGCCGCCCGCATTGCGCCCGCGGCCAGCCCCACGCCTGCCCGCGCCGCGCCGGGCCGCGGTCTTTCATGGTGGCGCACGCTGTCTGCCGGCCTGGCCACGGCCGTGGTGGTGCTGGCCTTCCTGACGCTCAAACCGCCCGCCACGCCGCAAGACGTGCGCACCGTGGCCGTGCTGTCCGGCGAAAAGACGCCGGGCGCGATGGTGGTGAATACCTTGCCTGACCAGCGCTTGTCCGTGCAGCCCATGCAGGATCTCGTTGCCTTGGCCGATGGCCGCGCGCTGGAACTGTGGGCGATCTCGCCCGGCCAGGCGCCGCGTTCGTTGGGCGTGGTGCTGCCCGGCCAGACCACCGTGCTGTCGCCGCGCCTGCCGCCGCGGCAAGGCGATACGGTTGCCATCACGCTGGAACCCGCAGGCGGCGCGCCCAATGGCGTGCCGACCGGTCCTGTCGTGTTAAGCGGCAAGGTGATCTGATCAGGGTTTGTCCCTAGTCAAACGGACGCATCCATTTGCAGGCCAGCCGCGTATCTCCTCATGACGGCCACACAAAAGGAGATCGTCATGAAATTGCTAGCCTCGATTGCCATCGCTTGCTCCGCCCTGACCCTGTCGCCCGTGTACGCAGCCGACGTCATGGTGGGCGGCCAGCCGATGATGCCCGCCAAGAACATCGTGGCGAACGCAGTGAATTCCGCGGACCACACCACATTGGTTGCAGCCGTGAAAGCGGCGGGCCTGGTCGATACGCTGCAAGGCAAGGGTCCGTTCACGGTGTTCGCACCCACCAATGCCGCCTTCGGCAAGCTGCCTGCCGGCACGGTGGACACACTGGTCAAGCCTGAAAACAAAGCGACGCTGACCAAGATCCTGACTTACCACGTGGTGCCTGGAAAGCTGGACTTCGACGCGCTGGCCGCCAAGATCAAGAAGGGGGGCGGCAAGACCGAACTGACCACCGCCAGCGGCGGCAAGCTGTGGGTGATGATGAACGGCAAGCACAACCTGACGTTGAAGGACGAAAAGGGCGGCGTGTCGACCATCAGCACGTATGACGTCTACCAGTCCAACGGCGTGATCCACGTCATTGATACGGTGCTGATGCCGCAGTGATCAACGCGGCCCTGGCGCCGCCACGTGTCACGCAGCGCCCGGCCTTTGTGCCGGGCTTTTTCGCAGCCGGCCGGGCTTACGGTATCGTAGGGACCCAATTTGCCTCACGCTCCCTACCTGGAACCGCCGACCCCATGCTTGCGATCCTGCGCCGCCGTCTGCTGTCCGTTCTGCTGTCCTTTTTGCTGCCCTTTTTGTTGCCCTTGCTGCTGTGCTCGCCGCTGCTGATCCTGGCGCCGCCCGCCGCCCACGCGCAAAGTGCGGCGCAGCTGGACCACGCGTATCAATCGGAACTTCAGGCGGACAACGACGCCCTGCGTGCGCGCATCCAGCAGTTGCCGCCCGCGATGCAGAAATTGAACTCGCAGATCTCGGCCGCGTTGCGCGCCGGCAATCGTCCGGAGGCGCAGCGTGTCGCCGAAGAGATGGCGCGACAAGATCCCGGCAATGCGGATGTCCGGCTGTTCCTGGGCAAGCTGCACGCCCAGCAAGGCGACCTGCCCGCCGCGCAAGACCTGTTCGAGCAGGCCATCAAGCTGAACCCGGACAACAAATGGGCCTACGTCAACAAGGCCGGCACGCAGGCTGAACGGTCTGACCTGCCCAACGCGCTGGCCACTACCCGTGAACTGACCGCTCGCTTTCCCGGCTGGAGCATCGGCTACAACTTGCAGGCATCGTTGCTGGAGGCCATGGACCGCAAAAGCGACGCGCTGGACGCTTATCAAAAAGCCGTGCGCGCCCAACCCGCCAGTGCGCTGATCCTGACGAATCAAGGCAATCTGCTGCGCCGCATGGGGCGCTTGCCCGATGCGCGCCTGTCCTATGAAGATGCATTGCGGATTCAGCCGGGCTATGCGCTGGCCGAATCGGCACTGGCTGATTTGCCGAACTCACCGGGGAAACCATGATGAAGCGCCGTCCACTGCTTGTGGGGCTGAGTTTGGGCTGGCTATTGACTGCCCCGTTGCGCGCCTTGGCCGCAACTGACCGCAAGCCGATCATCCGGCAGGTGTTCGCGATGCCGGCCGACGCCATTTCGATGTCTTCCCAGCACGCGGCTCTGATACGCCTGCTGCGCGTGCTATGGATGCCTATTGAATCCGGTGCACCCGGCATCGATTTCGAACAACCGCTGCTAGGCGGCGCCGACACGCTGGCCATCGCGCGCCAGGCATTGAAGACGTCGGATGATGCGCTCGCCATCCGGCGCATGGCCGAGGTGTGCCGCCTGGTGCCCGGCTTTGTGGCATCGGGGGGAACACTTGCGCCGGGTCATTACCCGCTGCCGGCCGAGATGAAAGAAGCGTTCGACTTTCCCGAAAGCGGTGTCGATGCGCAAGGCCGCTTCACGCTGCGCGCCGAACACCTGACGGTGTTGCGCGCGGCCGCCTGGCGCGAAGCGAATCCGCAGCAGCTGGAAGCGGTGCTGCGCGAAGGGGATCGGTACTGGCCCGCGCCGCTGATCGACGGCAAACGGCCCTATGGCGACGCCAGCTACTACCAAATCGACATGGCGCGCCTGCTGGGTGATCCCTATCCGCTGAACGCCAACGGCTACGCCATCACCGAACCGGCCAAGGATGCCCGGCTGAAACAGCTGCACTACGAGACCTTCGCCGCGCTACAGGTTTTTCTGGGCCACGCCACGATGCGCAAAGCAAAGCGATGACGTTGGGGTTGCCGCTGTCGTTGCCACTGAAATTGCCGTTGCGGTTGCGGGTGCCGCAGACGTTGCCGCCGCTACTGCCACGCTAAGCGCGGCGCAGGAAGCTGCGGATGTCGTCCGTAATCGGCACCGCCGCCAGCAGCATCAGCAACAGCGCCAGCGGCCAGGTCGAACCGAAGCCGAAATGGTAGAACGAATACGCGCCCGTCACGCCGCCCACGAAGAACAGCGACACCATCAGGCTCAGCACGACGAGTTTGCCGCGATCGGCCCGTACGTGCGGCGTGGTCTGCGCATCGCTCTTGGCGACGTTCCAGTAAAACAGCTTGCCCAGTTCAATGCCGATGTCGGTCACCATGCCGGTGACGTGCGTGGTGCGGATCTCGGAGCGCGACACCTTGGTGATCATCGCGTTTTGCAGGCCCATGATGTAGCACAGCAGCATCACGGTGCCCGGCACATAGAACCAGCGCAGCGTTTCCAGGTTGGCGCCCAGCAGGCCGAAGATCAGCAGCAGCACGGCTTCCAGCAGGAGCGGCAGCGCGTATTCGCTGGCCAGATGCGAGCGCCGGCCGAAGTTGATCAGGAACGCGGAGCTGGCCGCGCCCGCCAGAAACGACAGCAGCGCCGCCACGCCCTGCAACACCACCACCACGCCGCCCAGCGCCATGTGGTCGGCCATCATCGAGACGATGCCCGACATGTGAGAGGTGTATTGCTGGACGGCCAAAAAGCCGCCCGCGTTGACCGCGCCGGCGGTAAAGGTCAGGAAGTAGGCAAGATGCCTGTTGGCTTGCGGGCTACGGCTAACCGCCGTCAGTCGGCGCAGATACGGAATGGCCACGCGGTTCCCTTGTCATTGCGACGCGACAGACATTCTAGTCGGGGAAGGCGGCGGGCGGCCGGCCGGCGCCGAGCACCGTCACAACGAAAACGCCCGCAGGTTGGCCACGCGTTCGGCAAGGCCCTCTGCGCCAAGGTAATGGCCCAGCTTGCCCGCGCGCACGCGGCGCAGGTCTTCCTCGTAGCTGTTGGCCATGGCATCCCGCACCTCGGCAAATGCGGCGGCGATACCGTCACCGCAGGCGGCTGCAACAAGGCGCGCGGCCTCGGGCGATCCGCAGGCCGCGCATCGGGCCACGCCCAAGGCATCGGCTTGGGCGCCCTGCGCCAGCAGCCGCTCGACGAGCGCCGCCGAAGGCTTGTCATCAAAGCGATGAATGGCCGTGGGGCTGACCGTTGCGCCGGCTTGCAGCAAGGCGTCGGCGGCGGCGTACGCGTGCTGCATCAACGCCACTTCCACCGGCTTGGCGCTGCCGCGCAAGGGCTGGTCAAAACGCATGCCCTGGTCAGCCAGTTGCCGCACCAGCGCCGCGTCATCGTTGCTTAATGCATGCTGCAAGGCCAGGCCGGCCAAACGCGGCGATTCCATCAACGTGCCGGCTGCCAGCGGGCCACGCCAATCCACCAATGCGCGCCGGTAATAGGCGATGAGCGCATCGGCCAGCGCTTGCGGCATGCCGTGGTCCGACACCCGTTCGTCCACATATTCCAGCACGCGCACACCGGGACTATCCACGTCGTCTTCGGGGTCTGTCTCCAGGCACAGCGCGGCGAAGGCGGCGAGCAGATCCGGTGCAATGGTGGCTATGCCATCCTGTTGCAGCGCATGCGTCCAGCCGGGCAGGCCTTGCTTCCAGGCGACGATGCTGCCCGCGCGAGGGCCGGGTTCCGTCGCCACATAGATGCGGTCGCAGTATTCAAAACCGCCAATCGGCAGATAGCGCAGCGTGCCGTTCCAGGTCTCGCCGTCCTCGGTGGCGGCTTCTTCCGCGCACTCTTGTTCGTGTTCGATCCAGCCTTGCAGATCGCGATAGTGGTCGCTGCCGTCATAGAACAGTTCGGACCAGCTCAACGCCTCTTCATTGCCGTCCATCTGCGCGCGCAAGTCGTAGGCGAGTTCGCCGCCGGCCGTCAGGCGCCAGAGGTCGCGCAGGGCTTGAGGCAAGGGGCCGGCGCAGGCGGCTTCAATTTCAGCGATGCGCGCGTCTGCCATCGGCGGCTGCACCGCAATCAGCACGCGGCCGGCAAACAGCGCAATGCCGTGTTCGCGCAAAACGCGCACATCATCGGGGGAAAACGGGTCGGTCATCGGGCGTCGTCTATCGTGAAAACTGCCCTGGATTCTACTAGCCGGCCATCCCAACAGGATGGCCGGCCGCAGCGTCCAGATGACGCCGCCGGTTGCGTGTTACGCGGTGCCCGATTCCAGCAGTTGCTTGCGGCGGAACTCGCCCTGGCGCACGTGCATCCAGCCGGGATACTCCGGCGGCAGCGCGCTGACCTTGTCCAGCGCGGCCAGTTCGTCTTGCGTCAGCTTGATGCCGGTAGCGGCCAGGTTGTCGTCCAGCTGATCCACGCGCTTGGCGCCGATGATGACGCTGGTGACCACTTGCTGATGCAGCAGCCAGGCCAGCGCCACTTGCGCCACCGACACGCCGCGCGCATCGGCCACGGATTTCAGCACGTCGATGCTGTCGTAGGCGCGGTCGCGGTCCACGGGCGGGAAGTCGAAGGCGGCGCGGCGGCTGCCGGCTTCGGCCGAACCATCGCGGCCATACTTGCCGCTGAGCAGGCCGCCCGCAAGCGGGCTCCACACCATCAGGCCGACGCCTTCGCTTTGCAGCATGGGCACGAGTTCGCGCTCCAGGTCGCGGCCCGCGATCGTGTAGTAGGCCTGTAGCGATTCAAAGCGCGCCAGCCCCAGGCGCTCGGCAATACCCAGCGCCTTCATGATTTGCCACGCCGCCCAGTTCGACACGCCCACATACCGCACATGGCCGTGCTGCACCAGCGTGTCCAGCGCGCGCACCGTTTCCTCGACGGGCGTGGCGGGGTCAAAGCCGTGGATCTGATAGAGGTCGATGTGGTCCAGCTGCAAGCGCGACAGGCTCTTCTTCACGCTGTCCAGAATATGAAAGCGCGAGTTGCCGCGCGCGTTCACTCCGGCGCCGGTCTGGCCGAACACCTTGGTGGCGATGACCACGTCGTCACGCGCCACCTTCAGATCGCGCAGCGCCTGGCCGGTGATGATTTCCGAGCGGCCTTCGGAATACACATCCGCCGTGTCGATGAAGTTGACGCCCGCATCCAGGGCGCGTCCGACCAGACGGTTGGCGTCTTCTTGTTGCAGGCTGCCGATCTTGCTCCACAGCTCGCCTTCGCCGCCGAAGGTCATGGTGCCCAGGCACAGTTCCGAGACGAACAGACCGGTACTGCCAAATTTCTTGTATCGCATGAGGGGACTCCTTCAGGGGCGTCGCCGGGCCGCGCGCCCCGGGATGGGACGCCGGGCGCCTGCTTGCCGGGGTGTTGACAGTATGCGTCGCCGCCCTGCTGATTGCGCTGCTTGATCCTGCCCTTTTTTTGCCTGATTCTCTGGCGGCTGCCGTGCAGGATCAGGCATGCGCCCGATCCTCCAAACTTTTTGCCCATTTCTCCACACCCGGAAAAAGGCGCTGTGCAGCGCGGCCGGGCCGCGCATACACTTGAGCGCATTCCCCCCTTGTTGCGCCGCCGGCCCGCCCGCGCGGGCGACGCGCCCTTCGGAGCCCACATGCCTATTACTACCGAACGACCGGGAGACTCCGTCAGCGCCGCCGCCTTGGATATCGCCGTCGAACCGGCCCGCCGGGAACTGTTGTGCACGCTGGACCGGATGACGGGCCACCTGGAAGGGTCATTGGAGACGCCCATCGAGGGGCTGTATCTGCACCGTTTGTCGCAGCCGACCGGCGCCAAACCCGGCTTGCAGAAAGCCGCGTTGGCGGTCATCGCCCAAGGGTCCAAGCGCCTGCTGATCGGCGACGAGAGCTTTGAGTACGACCCCTTCCACTATCTGATCTCGTCAGTGGACCTGCCTGTGGTGGCCAAGGTGTCTGTCGCCAGCCCCACCCTGCCGTACCTGGGCCTGCGGCTGGACCTGAACCCCGAAGAAATCGCTGAACTGATCAGCGACGAAAACCTGCCGCCGCTGGTGCCGGCCGAGGCGTCGCGGGCGCTGTGCGTGAATCCGCTGGGCGGCTGCCTGCTGGATGTGGTGCTGCGTCTGCTGCGCTTGCTGGACACGCCGCGCGACATCCCCATCCTGGCGCCCATGGTGAAGCGCGAGCTGCTGTACCGCCTGCTGATGAACGGCCAGGGCGTGGTGCTGCGCCAGTCGGTGCTGCAAGACAGCCAGTTGAACCGCGTGGCCAAGGCCATTCGCATCCTCCGCGACAACTACGCGCAGCCCTTGCGCGTGGAAGAGATTGCGCGTGACGTGCACATGAGCGTGTCGTCGCTGCATCACCATTTCAAGCAGGCTACCGCCATGAGCCCGCTGCAATACCAGAAGCATCTGCGGCTTCAGGAAGCGCGCCGGCTGATGCTGAGCGATGACGCGGGCGTGGCGCTGGCCGCGCACGCGGTGGGCTACGAGAGTTCGTCGCAATTCAGCCGCGAATACAGCCGCTTGTTCGGCACCCCGCCGCTACGCGACAAGCAGCGCTGGAAAGAAGAATCGGCCGGCGTGGCGGCCTAGGCCCGTTCGGCCCCACTCCCGTTCGGCCTCCGCTCCCGTTCGGCCCCGCTCCCGTTCGCTCCCCACTCCCCCCCTCGCCTTCCGCCCGAAGACTCGGGGGCGTTATATGCTCCCCGCTACGTCTTAATTCGGAAAACGCGGGAAGCCCATGCACGACTTGAATGATCTCTACTACTTTGTCCAGGTCGTGAAACATGGGGGGTTCGCCCCCGCCGGCCGCGCGCTGGATATTCCGAAATCCCGACTCAGCCGCCGCATCGCCTTGCTGGAAGAACGCCTGGGCGTGCGCCTGATTCAGCGCAGCACCCGCACCTTTGCCGTGACCGAGTTGGGGCAGGACTACTTCGACCAGTGCCTGTCGATGCTGGCAGGCGCCGAAGCCGCGCAGGATGTCATCGACCGCACGCACGCCGAACCCCAAGGCACCATCCGCATGAGCGCCCCGCCCGCGCTGATCTATTACTTTCTGGGTGACGTGGTGGCGCGCTTCATGGAAAAGTGCCCGAAGGTGCACGTGTATCTGAAGAGTTTTTCGCGCTCGGTCGATGTGCTGCGCGAAGGGTTCGACCTGGCCGTGCGCGTGCGTTTTGGGCCCATCGAAAGCAGCGATCTGGTGATGAAGCATCTGGGCATGAGCTGCCAGAGCCTGGTCGCCAGCCCGGCTCTGGCGCGCACCTTGCCCCCCAACGCCGACCCCGTGCAGATCAGCCAATTGCCAACGCTGGCGCTCGGCACCGAGCAGCGCGAATGCCAGTGGCGGCTGGATGGCCCGGACGGCCAGCGGCAGAACGTGCCGTTCACGCCCCGGCTTGTCACCGACGACATGCTGGCGCTGAAGCAGGCCACGCTGCGGGGCGTGGGGGCGGCGGCCTTGCCCTTGATGATGATCCATGAAGAACTGGACGCCGGCACGCTCGTGCCCGTGGGCGCGCCCTGGCACCCCGAACCTGGCGCCGTCCATGCCGTGTTCCCGTCGCGGCGGGGTTTGCTGCCTGCGGTGCGCGAACTGCTGGACTTCATGAGCACGGAGTATCGTGAAACGGCCCGGCGCGAAATGCAGACGCAACAGCGCCACGGCATATCAGCCCCCAAGGGAGTGGCCCCATCGTCCGATTTATAGAACGCTGAGACGCAAATTTCCCGTCTACCGGGGTCATTGGCTTGTATTTAGAATTCTGTTCATGCACTCACCGCGCAACACCGCGCACCAAAACCTGAAGACATAACGGAGCAAACCATGACCAAGCCCTACGTGAAACTGGACAAGAACGAAGCCGCCGTCCTGCTGGTTGACCACCAAGCCGGCCTGCTTTCCCTGGTGCGTGATTTCCAACCGGACCAATTCAAGAACAACGTGCTGGCGCTGGCCGATCTGGCCGAATACTTCAAGCTGCCCACCATCCTGACCACCAGCTTCGAAAACGGCCCCAACGGCCCGCTGGTTCAAGAACTGAAAGACAAATTTCCTGACGCCCCCTACATCGCCCGCCCCGGCAACATCAATGCCTGGGACAACGAAGACTTCGTGAAGGCCGTCAAGGCCACCGGCAAGAAGCAGCTGATCATTGCCGGCGTGGTCACCGAAGTGTGCGTCGCCTTCCCCGCCCTGTCGGCCCTGGAAGAAGGCTTTGACGTGTTCGTCGTGACGGATGCCTCGGGCACGTTCAACGAAGTCACCCGCAACGCCGCCTGGAGCCGCATGGAACAAGCCGGCGCCCAGCTGATGTCGTGGTTCGGCGTGGCGTGCGAACTGCATCGCGACTGGCGCAACGACGTGGAAGGCCTGGGCACGCTGTTCGCCAACCACATCCCCGACTACCGCAACCTGATGGCGTCGTACTCGGCCAAGGCTGCGAAGTAAGCGGTCTCCCCCTCCCCCTGCAGGCCGGATGCAAAAATATTTGCATCCGGCCTGCATCCGTTTCGGCCTCCCGCGTGTAGTACCTGTACCGGCGCGCATCGTGCGCGTCGTCTACAGACCTTTCACGTCGCTGGAGACCGCTCATGAAGACCCAACGTTCGAATCGCCTTCCCACCGTTGCCGGCCTGTTCGCCGTGTCGCTCCTGGCCGCTTGCGGCACGATGAGCTCGAAGTCCATGGCCTATTCGCAGGCCAGCCTGCCCGCCAGCGTCCAGGTGCCTGCCGGCAACAAGGTCGCCTGGGAAACCGTCGGCGTGGGCGAGATCACCTACGAATGCCGCGCCAAGGCCGACATGAAGAGCCAGACGGAATGGGTCTTTGCCGGCCCCAAGGCCGTGCTGAATGACCGCCAGGGCAAGCAAGTGGGCACGTACTACGGCCCGCCCGCCACGTGGGAGGCCATGGACGGCTCCAAGCTGACCGGCACGCAAGTGGCCGTGGCCCCGGCCGGCGACGGCAACCTGCCCTATCAATTGGTGAAGGCCAACCCCGCCATGGGCGCGGGCGCGCTGACGGGCGTGACCTACATCCAGCGCGTGGCGCTCAAGGGCGGCGTGGCGCCGAAAACGCCCTGCACGCCGGCGACTGTCGGCCAGAAAAGCCAGGTGCAGTACCAGGCCGACTACATTTTCTGGAAGGCGAACTAAGGCGGGGCTGCGCACGCAGATGTCTCAAGCCACCGGCCAGCCGATCACATCGGAGGGCCGGTGGCGGGAAAGAGTCCGGTAAGATGGCGCGATTCCTTGCCGTGCGTGCATTATGCGCGCGGCCGCCTCCTACTGACCTTTCTCTTGCTATCGCATGCCGAATCGCCAGACCCAGGATTTTGATTACGACGCGGCTATCAAGGCATGCGCGGCCGGCCATCGGCCCGCACTGGAAACCTTGTACCGGCAAGAAGGCCCGCGCCTATTGGGCGTGGCCCAACGACTGCTGCGCGATCGCGCTTGGGCAGAGGACATCGTGCATGACGCCTTCGTCAAGATCTGGAACCAGGCAGGCAGCTTCGACGCCGCGCGCGGCTCGGGGCGCGGCTGGCTCTACAGCATCACCCGCAACCTGGCGCTGAACGCGCTGCGCGACACCGCGCGTGAAACCGATGTCGACGACGACACCGCCGCGGCGCTAGACGCCCGCCACGCCATCGACGCCTGGCAAGACACCCGCGACGCCTTCGACTGGCGCGCCAGCGCCGGCCAGATCGGCCCGTGCCTGGAACAACTGGAACCCGTGCGCCGCAATTGCGTGCTGCACGCGTACGTAGAGGGGCTGTCGCATAGCGAAATCGCGCAGCGCCTGGGCGCGCCGCTAGGCACCGTCAAGGCCTGGATCAAGCGCAGTCTGCAAGCGCTCAAGGAGTGTCTGGCATGAGCGCCCCGCAAGATTTTCAAGACGACCGCGACGAACTCGCGGGTGAGTACGTGCTGGGCACCTTGTCCGCCGCGCAGCGCCGCGACGTGCAAGCCCGTCTGATGCACGACGCCGCGTTGCGCGAGGCCGTCGCCCGTTGGGAAGACAGGCTGCTGCCCTTGACCAACTTGTCCGAATCCGTTGAGCCTTCCCGCAGCTTATGGCCGCGCATCGTTCGTACCCTGGACGCGTCCCAAGCCGCAGCGCGCCCTGCCGCGCCCCGCGCGGCGGGGCTATGGAACAGCCTGAACTTTTGGCGCAGCCTGGCGGCCGGGGGACTTGCCGCCGTCTTGGTTCTGGGCAGCAGCTTGGCCTTGCGCCCCGCCGCCACGCCCGGCGCCCCGCAATATGTGGTGGTGCTGGTTGCGCCGCAATCGCAAGCGCCCGGTTGGGTGGTGCAAGCGCAAGCTGGCCAGAGCGCCGTGCAGCTGGTGCCGATCGCGGCAACCGAGGTGCCGCCTGATCGTGCGCTGGAATTCTGGACCAAGGCAGACGGCTGGGCCGGCCCCGTGTCGCTTGGCCTGATCAAGCCGGGTGAACCGGTCATCATCCCGCTGGATAAGCTGCCGCCGCTGGAACCCAACCAGCTTTTCGAGCTGACGCTTGAGCCCAAGACCGGTTCGCCCATCGGCAAGCCGACGGGTCCGATTCAGTTCATCGGACGCGCGGTGAAGATGTTGTAAGGGCTTAGGGGGCGCTACTTCCTGCGCGCGAACGGATACGCCTGTTGCGCCAGGAACGTGCCCGGCATGTCGTTATCCAGAATGCCGTAGTTCTCGGGCAAGCGCTTGCCCACACCACGCACGGCGGTGCCGAAGGCGTAGTCGATGAACGAGAAATGCGCGGCGTAGTTCTTGTCGATGGCTTCAGTGTCCGACGAGTGATGCCAGTGATGGAAGTCCGGCGTCACGATGATGTAGCGCAGCCAGCCCCACGGCAGTTTCACGTTCGAGTGAATCAGCACCGCCTGGAAGCCGACGATGATGATGTAGGCGTCCAGCACCGCTTTCGAAAAGCCCAGCACGAACAGCACGCCCAGCACGGCCACGCGCGTGATCAGCAATTCAACGATATGCAGGCGCGAACCCGCCAGCCAGTCCAGCGTGCGCGTGCTGTGATGCACGGCATGAAAGCGCCACATGAACGGCACCTCGTGATAAATCCGATGCGCCGCGTACTGCGCCAGGTCCGCCACCAGCACGGCGACGAACAGTTCCAACAAGTACGGCATCGACTGAATCGCGGCTTGCAGCGGTTCGTAAGCCGCCCACGAAAACAGCCGGTGAATGAAGAAGTTGATGCACAGCAGCACCGCCCCCACCGACAGGTGGTTGAACAGGAAGTGCTTCATGTCTACTTGCCACTCGCCCCGGAACACCGGTTGCCCCGGATACAGCGGCGTCAGCTTTTCAAAGATGATGAAGACCGTGCTGGACGCCAGCAAGTCCAGGATGAACCAGTCCAGGCCCAGGTAAGGATGGTTGCCCGTATTCGACGTGGTCACCACCACCTGGCTGCCGCCCGCCGCAACCGCGCAGCAGACCAGCAAGAAGGCCGTAATGTTCAGCCAGCGCTGGCGGCCCAGAATGGTATTGGCCAGCGCGATGGAACCAGACACCAGCAGCGCGGAAAACAGCAGTGTGCGCATCGCCTCGACGGAATAGAAGCTGCGCAATTCCGGCGTGGTCAGGTAGGCCGGGAAGTGAAACGCCAATACGCCCAGCACGGAAAGAATCGCCAGAAACAGCGCAATCACGCCGCTCATCATGCCGGTGCCAGCGTGAATACGCCCGTCTTGCCTGAAAAGTTCAAAGACCTGCCGATGAATAGGCGCGCGCTGTTTCATGTCACTTCTATGGCTAACCACGGGGAAGCGAGTGTATCGCCAGGAAAATTTGGCCTTGTAATGAAACGTGAGAATAAGAGACAGAGTTGCCGACGACGCGCGCGCCCTTGCGCGGCGTCAATTTCTGTCACGTGACGCGCCCGGCGCTTGGTTGACAACGCGCAGTCGTTGGCGTGTCATGGAATTGACGCTGACGCGTGCGCTACCCGACGCGCCGTCGGTCCCGTCAATCAGTTCACTTAAGAGAGGCCCCAATGTTCCCTGAATATCGCCAACTCATTACTCAACTGAAATCCGAGAACGCGCATTTTTCCGCGCTGTTCCAACGGCATAACGATCTGGACCAGGAAATTCAAAATATGGAAGACGGCACCGTGCCGACTTCGGGTGTGAACATTGAAGTGCTGAAGAAAGAAAAGCTGCACTTGAAAGACAAGCTATATGGCTTGCTGAAAGCGGCGGACCAGAACGGAGGCTGACCCGCCCCGCGCGGTTTACATCAGCTCCAGCCCCGCGCCTTTGACGACCGCCGCGTACTTCGCCATTTCGGAACGGAAGTACGCCACTGTCTGATCCGGTGGCATCAGCAGAATCTTGTTGTTCTGCGTGGCCATCGCCTGCTTGACCTCTGGCGTGTTGAAAGCCCGCCCCAGTGCATCGTAGATGCGGCGCACTTCGGCGGGCGGCAACTTCGCCGGCCCGGCCGCCGCAAACCATCCCCCAATCTCGTAGTCCGCCAACCCCTGCTCACGCACCGTGGGCAGATCCGGCAGCGCCGCCATGCGCTCGCCGCCACAGGCGCCCAGCGCCTTGAGCGCGCCGCTTTTCAATTGCGGCAATACCGACGGCAGCGACAGCACCCCAAAATCCACCTGCCCGCCGATCAGGTCCGCCATCATCGGACCCACGCCCTTGTAAGGAATATGCCGCGCCTTCACGCCTGCCTGCTGCACATACATTTCAGCGGCCAGATGCAGAATCGTGCCATTGCCTGACGATGCGTAGTTGTAGCGGCCCGGCTGCGCGGCCAGCAACGCGGTCAACGCGTTGATGTCGTCGGCGGGAATGTTCTTCGGGTTCGCCACCAGCAGGAACGGCGTCATGCCCACCATGCTGATCGGCGTGATGTCATTTAACGGATCGAACGGCAACGACTTGTACACGCTGGGAAAGATCACGTGATTGTTCGACAGCATGCTAAGCGTGTAGCCGTCTGGCGGGGAACGCACCAGCGCCGAGGTGCCGACGATGCCGCCCGCCCCGGGCTGATTTTCAACCACGACCGTATGCCCCAGCGCGCTAGACAATGCCGGCCCCGCCGCGCGGGTAATCGTGTCCACGCCCGACCCGACGCCCACGGGCAGAATGAATTTCACCGGGCGTTCGCCCTGCGCCCGCGTCATGGCGGGCGCGGCCAGCATCGCCGCGCCTAGCGCTCCCAACATCTGACGGCGGCTCCAGCCCGCGCGTTGATCGTTCATGTTTGTCTCCTATCGGTTTTTGTATCGGCCGACTGGCGCGGCCGTTTCAATACAGCAACTTCAATCTTGCATCGCGCGCACGACGGCAACCCCGCGCATCGGGCTACCTGCCTTATGCCGCGGCGCCCTGCTCGCGCATCGCCGCAATCTGGCCAGCGTCATAGCCCAAGCCCGACAAGACGGCATCGGTATCGGCGCCCAGCGTGGGCGGGTGCTGTCTGACGCCCAGGCGCTCGCCGTCCATCATCAGCGGAAACAGCGCCGCGCCCGCCATCTGGCCCGCGCGCTCGCCGTCCGGCAAACGGATGTCGGCTAGGCCACCCGTCGCGCGCAGATGGGGATCGTCATACAGGTCTTCGGGTTTGACGATGGGCGCAAACGGCAGCCCGATGCATTCGAACACCTGCGCCAATTCCGCCGCCCGATAAGCGCCCAGGCGCTGGCGCAGATCCGCCAGCAAGGTGTGGCGCACACGCACGCGATCGTTGTTGGTGGCCAAGGCGGGATCGCGCTTTAAGTCATCAAAGCCGAAGGCGTCGCAGAACGTGATCCACTGCGCATCGCTGACCGCCGCCAGGAAAATCTGCTCGCCGTCTTTCACGGTAAACACGTCGTACAGCGCCCAGGCGGAGACGCGGTCGGGCATCGGCGCAGACGGCTGGCCGGTGATGGCGTACTGCAACATGTGCTGGCCCACCAGGAACACATTGTTCTCGAACAAGGCCGACTGCACCTCTTGGCCGCGCCCGGTGATACCGCGCTGGATCAGCGCCGCCATCGCACCGATGGCGCCGAACATGCCGCCCATGATGTCGTTCACGCTGGTGCCCGCGCGCACCGGGTCACCCGGGCGGCCCGTCATGTAGGCCAGCCCGCCCATCATCTGCACCACCTCGTCCAGCGCGGTGCGCATGGCGTAAGGCCCGGGCAGAAAGCCCTTGTGGCTGACGTAGATGAGGCGCGGGTTCTCCTTTGCCAGCGACGCGTAGTCCAGCCCGTACTTCGCCATGGTTCCAGGCCGGAAGTTCTCGGCCACCACGTCGGCGCTGGCCGCCAGCTTGCGCGCCGCCGCCGCACCCGCCGTGCTCTGGATGTCCAATGCGATGCTCTTCTTGTTGCGGTTGAACATGGGGAAAAAGCCCGCCCCCACGCCCAGCAGATGGCGCGTGCGATCGCCTTGCACAGGTTCGACCTTGATGACCTCGGCGCCCAGGTCCGCCAGCACCATGCCGCACGTTGGCCCCATCACCATGTGCGTGAATTCCACGACGCGCAAACCAGCCAGCGGCAACGCGCGAGCGGGAGGGGAAACGGGGGTGTTTTCAATGGCGTTTGACATGAAGCAACTCAAAGTGGCGGGGCGCGTTCAAGCCGCACCCGCGTAGGAAGGAAATGTCTTGGGCAGGCCGGCGCGCCATAGCGCGCCATGCAGCGGCTGATCCGGCAACCAGCGGCTGGCGGCCTCGCGCAGGGCGAGTAAACGGCCGATGTCCACGCCGGTTGCGATGCCCATGCTTTCCAGCATGAACACCAGGTCTTCCGTGCTGACGTTACCGCTGGCGCCCGGCGCATGCGGGCAACCGCCAATACCCGCCAGACAGGCATCGAAACGCGACACGCCGGTCTCAAGCGCGGCCAGCACATTGGCCAGCCCCAGCCCGCGCGTGTCATGAAAATGCGCGCAACACAGGCGGTCGCCGGCAATACGGCGCGCCTGTTCGAACAGGCGCCGCACCGACGCCGGGTCCGCATAGCCGACGGTATCGGCCAGGCTGACGCGATCCGCGCCCGCATCCAGCAGCGCCTGCATCAGCCGCAAGACCTCGTCCGCCCGGACTTCGCCCTGCAACGTGCAACCAAACGCCGTGCCTACGCCGCCTTCAATCAGCATCGCCGACCCCGCGGCATCGCGCGCCGCGCGGATTTCGCCGACCATGGCCACCACGTCTTCGGGCGTCTTGCGTAAGTTGGCCAGGCTGTGCGCATGGCTGGCCGACAGCGGCACCAGCATCAGGTCGGCCCCGCTGGCGATCGCGCGCTCCGCGCCTTTCAAGTTAGGCACCAGCACCGAGACGAACAGGTCCGGCTGCTGCTTGGCATAGGACACCAGCGCATCGGTATCCGCCAACTGAGGCAATAGCTTGGCCGGCACGAACGAGCCCACCTCGATTTCACGCTGACCGGCGGCATACGCGGCGTCGATCCATTCGAATTTGGTCTGCGTGGGCAGCACCACCGGCAGGCTTTGCAGCCCATCGCGCAGGCCCACTTCACGCACGGTTGCGGCGGCCGGAAGACGGGAGGACGGGGTAAGGGTCGTCATCGCAACGGGAATCAGGTCTAGGAGCTGTCAGTTTAGATATTCTGGTTTCGCTCACCAGCGCTATTTAGGAACGTCTAATATTCCATATCGGAACTTCATCAAGCAGAGCGCGATGCGTGACCTGGACATCACCACCTTGAGGCTCTTCATCTCGGTCTGCGAGACGGGCAACATCGCGCGCGCCGGCCAGCACGCCAACATCGTGGGCTCGGCCATCAGCAAACGGCTGGCGCAATTGGAAGACACCGTCGGCGCCAAGCTGTTGACGCGCAAGCGGCGGGGCGTTGAACCCACCGAAGCGGGCGAGACGCTGCTGGAACACGCGCGCGCCATTCTGGCGAGCTCGGAGCGCATCGAACGCGATATGTCGGCCTATGCCAGCGGCGTCAAAGGCCAGGTCCGCATTCTGGCCACGGCGTCGGTGCTGGCCGAGTCGCTTGCCGAAGACATCGCCGCCTTTCTTCAGGCCGCCCCCCATCGCAACATTCGCGTCGACATGGAAGAGCGCGTCAGCCAGGACGTCGTGCGCGACGTCAAAGGCGGCATCGCCAGCCTGGGCATCTGTTGGGACGCCGCCGATTTCCACGGCTTGGCCACCCGCCCTTACCGCGGCGACCGGCTGGCCGTCGTCACCGCGCCCGGCCACCCGCTGGCGCAGCGAGACACCGTCTGGTTTGAAGAAGCGTTGGCGTACGAACACGTCAACATGCCTGCGGCCGGCGCCGTATTGCGCATGCTGCAAACTGCCGCCAGCCATAGTGGCAAGGTCTTGCGGCACCGGGTGACGGTCAGCAACTTCGACTCGGCCTTTCGGGTCGTGCTGGCCGGCCTGGCGATCAGCGTGGCGCCCATTGAAGTGGCCACGCCTTACGCCATGGCCCATGGCCTGCGGGTGCTGCCGCTGAACGACGCCTGGAGCCATCGCCGCTTCGCCATCTGCATGCGCGACGAAAACGCCTTGTCCGCCGCAGCCAGTTTGTTGCTGGATCATCTGGTGCAGGCCGGGCGACAAGGGGGCTGAAATGCGGGGCGGACGCTCATGCTGACGCGCTCGCCCGTTGCTTACATTTTGCTGAACAACTAGAATCGCCACCGCCCGGAACCTTGTCCGGATGAACACCATAGGCGTCAACATGTTGGACAGAGATTTCAAGGAAGGCGAACCGGTGTTACCGGTCACGGGATGGGCGATGATGCCCATCGCGGAATACGATTCCTTGCTGGTTCGGCTGGATTTCATTACCGAGGCCACGCAAACGCCCGACGAAGCCAGGCGCGGCCGCGTCTACGCGCTGACGTCAGAGCAAATCCAGATGCTGCTGCAATCGCTGCAACAGCAGCTGCAAAACCTGAGCGCCACGCCGCCAGCCAAGCAACAGCATTGAACGCCGCACATTCGGCAAATTCCCTTTATTTAGGAAAACTAAACAAGCTTTAGGCTATTTAGTTTTTCTAACGACGAAACAACGGCTAGTCTGTCGCCCTTTCCATTCAGGGTTCGCCATGACGACCGCCTTCATTCCCGGCTTTCTGCTCAGCCTTGGCCTGATCCTGGCAATCGGCGCGCAAAACGCATTTGTCTTGCGCCAGGGCCTGCGCCAGGAATACGTGTTCGCCGTCTGCCTGACATGTGCGCTGTCCGACGCCATTCTGATCGCCGCAGGCGTGGCCGGCTTCGGATTCGCCGCCGACACCCTCCCCTGGCTGGAACCCGCCATGCGATATGGCGGCGCGCTGTTCCTGTTCCTCTACGCCGCGCGCAGCCTGCGTTCGGCCCTGCGCACCCAACACGACAGCCTGGCGCCGTCGGCCAAACAAACCGCCGGCCTTACCGCGACGCTCGCGGCCTGCCTGGCGTTCACGTGGCTCAACCCGCACGTGTATCTGGACACCGTCGTGTTGCTGGGGTCGATCTCCAGCCAGTACGAAGGGCAAAAGGTGGCCTTTGCGCTGGGTGCAATGACGGCGTCATTCGTGTTTTTCTTCACGTTGGGATTTGGCGCGCGGCTATTGCGCCCCTGGTTCGCCAGCCCCAAGGCGTGGCGCGTGCTTGACGCGTGCGTGGCCGTTGCAATGTTCGCCATCGGGCTGAAGCTGGTGCTGTAACGCGGGCCGCTGCCCGCCGCTTGCGGGTGCCCGCAGTCATCTACAATCCGATGGCATCGGCCACCCGCCCCCCTACCCGGCGCCGGCCCGCAACACACAGGCAGCATGACGCGCGCGAAGAAATCAGCACCCACCAAGAGACGCCCCGCCAGCCGGGCCAACACAAAAACCGCAAGCCGCGGCTTGCGCTTTCTTAGAGCGCTACTGCTGTCGTCGCTCGCCAGCTTTGGCGCCGCCACCTACGTCCTCCAGCCCAAGTGGCCCGTGCAGTTTTCCCCCGACGCCATCCTGGCGCGGTTGGGATGGCCGGCCCAAGAAACGTACGCGCCGGCCGCCGTTCCCAACGGATCGCAGACCCACACGCGCTTCGCGGAATGCCCGCAGTTCTTCCCCAAGGGCAACATGCCCGTCGTGCCGGCCAAGCAGGCGCTGCGCGAGCTATGTTTCACGGGCTTCGCCATCTTGCACAACGGCCAGACGAAGACGCCCGTGTTCGTGGCGGAACGGTTGAACCGAAAGCTGCTGACCCAGGCCCAAGGCTTGCAGCGCACCGACAAGTTCTATGCCGAAGCGCGCCTGCCCAGCGGTGAACGCGCCGCGCTGGATGACTACAAGGGCTCGGGATACTCGCGCGGCCACATGGCGCCCGCTGGCGACATGTATTCCAAAGAGACGATGGCGCAAAGCTTCTCGCTGGCCAACATGGTGCCGCAGGACCAGACGCATAACGCAGGCCCCTGGAGCCGCATCGAACAAGACACCCGCAAATACGTGATGCGCGCGGCAGGCGATGTGTACGTATACACGGGGCCTTATTACGACGACAAACCCAGGTCCATCGGCTTCGGCGTCGCCGTGCCCAGCCACATATTCAAAGTGGTCTACGACGCCACAACCGGACGCTCTTGGGTGCACTGGCAGGCCAACAGCGCCAGCACGAAAGAAAGCGCGCCGATCAGCTATGACGAGTTCGTGAGAAGGACGGGGATGCAGTTGCTGCCGGCGGGCGTTGGTTGATCCGCTACGTTAATCAGGGAGCCGCGTCGGCCTTGAACATCAGCGTCTGACGGTCCAGGCTTTCCTTCCATTGCTCCCCCGGCTGAAACGCAAGCACCGCCGCGTCGCGCCCCGACGCGGCCAGGAAGGCCGGGTCTTGCAGCGTGTCTTGAAGCGCCTGCTCCAGCTTTTTGCGGATTGGGTCGGGCAGATTCGCCGGCCCGCCCATGCCGCGCTCTGACGAGTATCGCAACGCAATGCCGGCCTCGGCCGCGGTGGGGATGGTTGCGTTGTGGCGCTTGTCACTGGTGATGGCGATGGCCGCGAAGGGGCCGTTCGGCTCGTTCAGCTCCGGCACCTCGCTGACCGTGATCAGGCCGTAGTCGATGTGATTGCCCAGCACGCCCAAGCGGATGTCGCCGCCGCCCTTGAACGGCACGCTGTTGCCTCGCACGCCCTGACTGCGCTCCAGGTCCATCAGCGCCAGGTGCCCCGTCGTGCCGTCGCCGCTGTGCCCGAAGGACAGCGATTCGGGCGATTGCTTCAGCTTTTGCACCAAGCCCGGCAGATCGTCTGGCGCACCTGAACCGCGCCGCTTGATGAACAGCAGCGGATCGTCGACCAGGCGGGCGATGAGGCGGATATCTTCGGGCTTGTACTTCGCACCCTTGCGCAGGGGCAGGTACACGAAGCCCGGCGCGTTGATCATGCCGAGCGTGTAGCCGTCCGGCTTTGCCGCCGCTACGTAGCGCACCGCGATCTCCCCGCCTGCGCCGGGCTTGTTGATGACGATGATCCGCGCGTTGGGGCTCAGGCGCTTCTCCAAGTGCTGCGCCACCAGCCGGGCCATGACGTCCGTGCCCCCGCCCGGCGCAAACCCTACCACCAGCTCGATCGGGCGATCATCCGGCCAGGCGGCGCAGGCGGCGTTGGCAACCAACGCCAGCGCACCGGCCGCGAAAAACCGCTTCAAGGTATGTGGCTTCAAGGTATGTGCTTTCATGCTGTCTCCCCGAACGGCTGCTGTGAGCCATTGCTCTGCCGCAATTGCGCACCCATCGCGATCAACCGTTGCGCATAGTCGGGATCGGACATCACGGCGTTCAGCGCGCCGCTTAGCTTGTCCACGATCGGGGCGGGCGTGCCTGCGGGCGCCGCCAAGCCGAACCACGTCGTCTGCTGCATGCTTGTCTCCTTGTTGGACCCTCCCTCTTGCTCAGTGGCGTATCGGGGAGGTGTAGGCAAGAGCCGCGGTCAATCTGTGCGAGCGTTGGCGGGCTCCTGTCGGGAGGCCCCAGATTAATCTGTTATGAAAATGCTGAATAAATAGAATTTCGTGATGGATATGATCACGCCGGCAGATGGCGCAGCGGCTGGCTATTTGGCGAGCCATCGCGCGGAAGGCCAGCGATCCTGCCGGACCGCATCGCGCGCGCACTGGATCAGTTCGTTCATGACGCAGTGCACAGAATTCGCCACTGCGCGCGTGGCGGGCTGCGCCAGCACGATGCGACGTACCAGAAGCGGGTCGACGACCGGAGCCGCCGCCAGGATTCCCCGATCCACATCGTCCGCCACCGCAATCGAAGGCAGGATGGTGTAGCCGTGGCCATCCAGCACCAGACGCTTCTGCACGCTCATCGCGTTAGTTTCCGCCACGATATGCAGATCCGTTTCCTGTGCGCGCGCGGCCTGCTCGACCAGCGAGCGCAGACCATGCGGCGCGCTGGGCAGCACCAGCGCACGCCCGATGATGTCGGCCATGCGCACGGGGTTGCGCTTGTCCAGCCCGCTTGCCGGGGGGCCCACGAACCACAGGCTTTCTTCCAGCAATGGCCGGAACTTCAAGGCAGGGTTCGGCTTGGAGTCGTACAGCAGCGCAAAGTCCGCGTCGCCAGTTTCCAGCCAGGATTGCAGGTGCCCGGCATAGCCCGCCGTCAGCCGCAGACGAATGCCCGGGTAGTGGGCCGTCACCGCGCTGAGCAACGCACTGGACAGCATGTCCGCAGTGCTGGGAAGCAGGCCGACGGTAACGATGCCGCCCACGGTCCCGCTGGACGGCCGGATCTCGGCCCGCGCCCGATCCAGCTCGTTCAAGGCGCGGCGGGCGTAGTCCTCGAGCGTCTTGCCGGCATCCGTCAGCTCCATCCCAAGCCGGCCGCGAGTAAAAAGCGGCGCGCCGATGTCGTCTTCCAGCAGCTTCAACTGGCGCGAGACCGCCGGCTGCACGATGTTCAGCAGACGCGCGGCGCTGGTCACGCTGCCGGTCTCCGCCACCGTCACGAACGCCTTCAATTGCTTCAGATCCATCGATGCCTCCGGGGTATGCAGATGGGTGATGACACCCATCAAATAATTCTATTTAGTTGGCAATTCTATAGCGATATAAGATGGATCGAACGACTCAGCCACTGGGAATAGAACCATGACTTCGACCACTACCGAGGCGCCGGCTTGGCAGCAAGCCGTGTTTGACGCCTTGAAATCCGGCGGCATCCGCCAGATCGCTTATGTGCCGGACGCCGGCCATGCCTACGCCATCCGGCAGGCTCAGCTGGACCCGGACATCAACGATGTCGTTCTGACGACGGAAGAAGAAGGCGTGGCGGTGGTCAGCGGCGCGTGGCTGGGCGGCCAGCGCGCCGCGTTGCTGATGCAAAGCAGCGGCGTCGGCAATTGCGTGAACATGTTTTCGTTGCTGCGCAGCTGCAACTTTCCCTTCTTGACGCTGGTGACCATGCGCGGTGAGTACGCCGAGTTCAATCCGTGGCAGGGCCCAATGGGCAAGACGACCCAGCAGGCGCTGGAATTGATGGGCATCACCGTGCTCAGGGCTTCGAATCCCGAAGAGGTCGGCGAGATCGTCAGCGCCGCGCTCGATTCCGCCTTCCTGGCGGGAGAACAGGTGGCCGTACTGCTGTCGCAGACCTTGATCGGACGCAAGAAATGGGAGCGCAACTGATGCCGACCAACGTGAACTTATCCGGCGCCGTCGAGCGCCGCGCCTTCGTGTCGCAACTGATCGCCGCGGCTCCTGATGCGTTGGTCATTTCCGGCCTGGGGTCGCCGTCCTATGACGTCTTTGCCGCTGGCGACCGGGACCACAACTTCTATCTCTGGGGCGCCATGGGCGGCGCCGCGGCAATGGGACTAGGGCTGGCGCTGGCGCAGCCCGAGCGCTCGGTCGTCGTGATAACGGGGGATGGCGAACAATTGATGGGTATCGGCACCCTGGGCACCATCGGCGCCAAACAACCAAAGAACCTGACGATCGTCGTCCTGGACAACGGCCACTTCGGCGAAACCGGCATGCAGCGCAGCCACACCAGCCTGGGCACCGACCTGGTGGCGGTGGCGCGGGGATTCGGTATCGAAGACGCTTTCAGCATCCGCGAAACGAATCGGGCAAGCGAGGTCGCAGAACGGGTGAAGGCCCGGCGCGGCGTAGCGTTCGCGCAGGTGTTCATCCGGCCCGACGAGCCCCCGCGCGCGCTTCCTCCGCGCGATGGCGTCCACGTCAAGAACCGGTTGCGGGCCGCCCTGGACTTGCCGACATTCTGAGCCACGACGGCATGGCGAAGGTATCTATAGCGGTACCCATGGCGGCGCAGAAATGAACAAGGGCTTACGCGGTCGCCTTCGCCAGCGCCGGCGCCGACTTGCAGAATGAAATCAAGCAGGCGCGCGAATTCAGCCTGGCCGACCGCGCAATCGAGCCGCAGAACTCAGTACGAGCGGATCTCGCCGTCAAAGCACGTCACGCACTGGCCGCCAACCGAGACTTCTCCCGTCGGGTCAATCGATATCATGACTTTTCCCGAGCGTCGGCGATGCCCCCGTTCCCACTGCCGCAAACCGGATCTTCGTCCACACCAAGCAGGGGGAAGAATGCGCGAGCCTCAATCGCGGCATCGCCGCCGCTCGGGTAGGCTCCGGCACGCGTCATTTCAGCTCCTGAAAATACTGGGCATTGGGTCGATCAATTCAAACGGGCACTGTTGCATCAGTCAGGACCTTGGATGCGGCACAACACACTACCGAGCGATCCATAATCCACCGCCACGACATCGCCCGCGCTGATGTCCATCGGCGCAAGGCACGTCCCCGTTGTCACCACCTGATCCGCGCCTAGCGTCACGCCAAGCCGTGACAGTTCGTTCGCCAGCCAGGTCAGTGCAATGCGCGGGTCTCCCAGCACGTTCTCGCCAATACCTTCTCGCGTGAAACGATTGCCCACGCGCCCTAAAACGCGATGGCGCGACAGGTCAAGCTTGCGCCACATCGTTGGCGCCTCGGGGCCAAGCACGAAGCGGTGCGCGCAGGCATTGTCGGCAATCAGTTGCGGGCCGCCGATGCTGGCAAAGTCCTCGTAGCGGGAATCAGGGATCTCGATAGCCAGATGCAGCGCCGATACTGCGTCCATCACTTCCGGCATATCGTAGGGGCGCGCTCGTGGCTCAAGACTGCGCCCCATGCGAAACGCGAACTCGGCTTCCGCAACGCGCATGCGATTGGCGCCGATAGGCACGGCATCTCCATCGCCGTAGACCATCTCGCTGAGCAAACGCCCCGCTATCGGGCCGTCAATGCCAATGTGGCGTTGCCCCGCCACGCTTGTGCCCGCAATTTTCCAACCAAACAAGGGCTTCGCGCTGATGGCTTCAATTTGCACCTGAATCAGATAGCCGCCTTCGGCGGACGTCGGCCGCAGCGACGTTGGCAGGCAATCCAATACCGTGCCCGCTTGCCAGTGCTGCACAAGCATCGCGGAAGCGGCTTTGGCGATATCAATGTCCATGACAACGTCCTGTCAAAAGCCCGCGAGCGTTATCTTCCCGACCGTGTGGCCCTCTTCAAGCGCCGCGTGCGCCCTGCGCAGGTTTGCGGCGTTGATCGTCCCGTAGGACGTGACATGCGGCGCAACCAAAGTATTGTTGTCGATCAAGTCCGCCACGGTGTTCAGGATGTCGTGCTGCCGCTGCATGTCGGCCGTGGCATGCATGGGTCGTGTGAACATCGCCTCCCAATGCATCGACACGCTCTTGAACTTCATCAGGCGCAGGTCCAATGGCTCGGGGTCGTCGATTAGCCCGAGGCGGCCCTGCGGCGCGATGACCTGTGCCATCTCGGCCCAATTCTTCGGCGTAGTGTGGGTAGAGAAGATCCGGGTAACCGGAGCAAGGGCTTCGATAGCCTCAAGCTGCGCGGGCAAGGGGTGAAAGTGGTTGATGACTTGGTGGGCACCCATCGTGCGCACCCAGGCTTCGCTCTCGGGCCGGGACGCCGTGGCAATAACCGTGACGTGCGTGAGCTGGCGCGCGATCTGAATGGCCATCGTCGGCACGCCGCCCGCTCCGCCAATCACGAGAAGGCTTTCGCCGGCGCCGCCGCCGGGAGGCAAGGACAGGCGGTCGAACAACATTTCCCAGGCGGTCAGCGAGGTCAGGGGAAGCGCGGCGGCGGTAGCGTGTTCAAGTGTGGTGGGTTTTCTGCCGACTATCCGCTCATCCACCCATTGCAGTTCAGCATTGGCGCCTTGGCGATTCAGGACGCCCGCGTAATAGACCTCGTCGCCCGGCTTGAAGAGGCTTGCCTCTGGCCCAACGGCCTCAACGACGCCCGAGGCGTCGTAGCCCAGCACCACCGGAGCGCCGTTTGACGGGTCCATGCTCATGCGGCTTTTGACGTCGCGCGGATTGACGCTCACAGCATGCACCCGTACCAGCAGATCGCGGCCTTTCGGATGCGCAGGGTCGGCCAATTGCAAATCTTCAAGCGAGCGCTCATCGCAGCTTGGCAAGCCTTTCGTCCAAAAACCCACTGCTTTCATCTGCATTCCTTTTTGTACGCCACGCGGGCGCTACGTTAATTTGATGGCCGCAATGCCATTCAAGGCTGCGCCATCAGCCGGGCATTGCCAGAAACGCGGATGCCTTCGCCGCTTGCCGCACCGATGTCGGCACGGATACGGCAGGGCACACCCATGTCGTCGCCTTGATCAATACGGATGTTTGCCCCATGAGGCCAGCCGATATCACGCAAATAGCCACCCAGCGCGGCGGCGGCGGCGCCGGTGGCGGGGTCTTCGAACACGCCGCCCAGCGGGAACGGATTGCGCACATGAAAATGTTGATCTTGTTCGGCGTAGACCAGGCAAAACGTAGTCAGGTTTTCACCGCTGGCTAAGGCTTGGCCTTGCGCGATGTCGTAGTTCATACGCCTTAGCGCGTCGCGTGACCCCAAAGCCAGAACAAGATGGTTGGCTCCGGCATGGGCCAGCGCGGGCGGTATCCGTGGATCAAGGTCGGTTTGATGCAGATTGAAGAGCGTCAGAGCCTCTTGAAGCAACGCCTGCGGGACGCCACCGCTTCGCGTGGAAGGCGACCGAAACGATGCGCTCCACTCCGTCTGCGAGTGGTGTCCGTCAACGGTAATTTCCGCCTGGTTGAGTTGAAGCGCGAAGGTGCCAGAACCCTGTCGTTTCGCCAACGCGGCGCCCAGCGCAATGGTGGCGTGACCACAAAAATCCACCTCGACCAGCGGCGAGAAGTAGCGCACCCGCCACCCGTCTTTCAGCGGCGCCGCAAAGACGGTTTCCGAATAGCCGACCTGCTGGGCGACGCGCTGCATTTCATCCGCTGGGGGCAGTGTTTCGCAAATAACAACCCCAGCGGGATTGCCGCCGGACGACGCGTCCGAGAATGCCGCAATGTGCTCAACGTCCATGTGTTTCCTTTGTGTCATCGCTTCCTTTATCGAGATGCGGTGAATAAAGGAATTTTCACGCGAATGGCCTGCCCGACGCCATAGCTCCTGGTTGCAGGTCATTGCTGCACGGGATGCAGCAATAACGCCACGCGACGCTAGGTTTGCGCATTGCCGGACCAGGGAACGTGACGAAACACCTCTGCAATCCATTCGGCAAACGCCTCCGTCCTTGCCGGCGCATAGCGCCGCGTGGGGCGGACCAGATAAATGCCCCCTTCCCGGTCGAACGTCCACGCCGGAAGCACCCGCACCAAGGTGCCGGCCGCCAGGTCGCGGGCGACCAACCACTCTCCGGCACCGATCACTCCGACGCCCGCCCGCGCGGCTTCAAGCAGCGCGACGGGGTCGTTGGTGCGCAGCGTGCCGTTTGCACGGATGGTTTCCACTCGCCGCCCATCTGAAAGCCGCCACATCGGAAACGAGTTCAGGCTGGGGTTACCCAGGCAGTTTTGCTTTTGCAGGTCGGAAGGTTTCCTGGGCATACCATGGCGCTCAATGAATTCAGGCGAGGCGGCAAGAATGCGTTCATGGCTTGCCAGCTTTCGGGCGACGAGCTGGCTGTCGGGCAGATGCCCGATCCGGATAGCCGCATCGAATCCGCCCTCGATTAAATCGATGACGGCGTCGCTGTATTGCGCGTCCAGCACCAGCTTCGGGTGCAAGTTCATGAAGGATGGCAGGCGCGGCGCAAGCCACTGGCGTCCCATCGTCGCCGGCAACGCGATTCTTAGCGTGCCGTGCAATTCACGAGCCTGCTCGGCCGCTTCCAACTGCGCCTCGTCCAGTAGGTCCATGGCAACCTTGAGTTTGTCGGCCAGCCTTTTCCCGGCCTCGGTCAGTTGCACTTGCCGGGTCGTTCGTTCCACCAACCTGACGCCAAGGCGAACTTCCAGCGACGCGATTCGTTTGGAGATGATGGTTGGATGGCGGCCAAGCGACCGGCCCGCCGAGGCAAAGGACCGCTCGGCGGCCACCGCCAGCAAGGCCGCGATTTCGTCGATGTGGCGACTTTCGATGTCAGTCATGCTGAAAGCTTTAAATGGGGAAAAATCAGGAATGTGCGATAGCTTATTGTCCGTCGTTAAGCAGCCCGTCGGAAGTAACGCGGGTGCGGACATCTATTGCATGGGGGGCGGCCGATTCGACTGGCGTGGCCTGAGTCGCCTCGCCCAATGATGCCTGCCCGGGGGGCAAGACGGCGTCCAGCTGCATTCCTGGGGCCCGCCTCGAAGGAGGGCCAAAGAAAAAGGGTTAGCTCAATGTCATTGAGCTAACCCTTTGATTTTTTTGGTCGGGGCGGTGGGATTCGAACTCACGACCCTCTGCTCCCAAAGCAGATGCGCTACCAGGCTGCGCTACGCCCCGAAGGGTGCAGACTATACCAGAATCCCACCCGCTGCGGGAACGGTGCTGGCGGCGATGCGGCGCGCTTTTTGCATTAATGCAGGCAAATCAGCCGAAACGGCCCGTGATGTAGTCTTCCGTTTCCTTGCGCGACGGCTTCACGAAAATCTGGTCGGTTTGACCGAATTCCATGAGTTCGCCCAGGTACATGTAGGCGGTGTAGTCCGAGCAGCGCGCGGCTTGCTGCATGTTGTGCGTCACGATCACGACCGTGTAGTCGTTCTTCAGTTCGGCGATCAGCTCTTCGATCTTGGCGGTGGAAATCGGGTCCAGCGCCGAGCAGGGTTCGTCCAGCAGCAGCACTTCCGGCTTGATGGCCACGCCTCGTGCAATGCACAGACGCTGTTGCTGGCCGCCCGACAGGCTGTTGCCGCTTTGGTGCAGCTTGTCTTTCACTTCGTTCCACAGCGCGGCCTTGCTCAGGGCCCATTCCACGCGCTCGTCCATCTCGCCTTTGGACAGGCGTTCGAACAGGCGCACGCCAAACGCGATGTTGTCGTAGATGCTCATCGGGAACGGCGTCGGCTTCTGGAACACCATGCCGACTTTCGCGCGGATCAGCGAAATATCGGTCTTGGCCGTCAGCAGGTTCTCACCGTCCAGGATGATTTCGCCTTCGGCGCGCTGGCCCGGATACAGCTCAAACATGCGGTTGAACGTGCGCAACAAGGTCGACTTGCCGCAGCCCGAGGGGCCGATGAAGGCGGTGACCTTCTTCTCCTGGATCGACATGTTCACATTGCGGATCGCATGGAACTTGCCGTAGTAGAAGTTCAGGTTCTTGACCTCGATCTTGTTCTTGACGGCGGTAGCGGTGTTTTCCATTTCTTTTCCCTTGGCTCCGGCGCGCCATGCGCGCCGGCAAAGCGATCTTTACTTGCGGAACATGTTGCGGGCAATGATGTTGATGCCCAGCACCAGCAACGTAATCAGCGTGGCCCCGGCCCAGGCCAGGTCGTTCCAGTCCTTGAAGGGGCTGGCGGCGTATTGGTAGATAACCACCGGCAGGTTGGCCATCGGCGCATTCATGTTGAATGACATGAACTGGTTGGACAGTGCGGTGAACAGCAGCGGCGCGGTCTCGCCCGAGATCCGGGCAATGGCCAGCAGCACGCCGGTGATGATGCCGGTCTTGGCGGCGCGATAGCACACCAGCGTGATCATGCGCCACTTGGGGCAACCCAGCGCAGCAGCCGCTTCACGCAAGCTGTTGGGCACCAGCAGCAGCATGTTGTCGGTTGTGCGCACCACCACCGGAATCACCAGAATGGACAGCGCCAGTGCGCCCGCCCAGCCAGAGTAATGGCCCACCTGCGCCACGTACACGGCGTAGATGAACAGGCCGATGATGATGGACGGTGCGGACAGCAGCACATCGTTCAAAAAGCGCGTGGCCGGCGCCAGCCAGCCGCGCTGGCCATATTCGGCCAGGTAGGTGCCAGCCAGAATACCGACCGGCGTGCCGATCAGCGTGCCCACGCCCGCCATCACCACGCTGCCGAAAATTGCATTGATCAGGCCGCCGGTTTGACCCGGGGGCGGCGTGATCTCGGTGAACAGCGTGTAGGACAGCGCGGGGGCGCCCTTGGTCAGCAGGGTCAGGATGATCCAGAACAGCCAGAACAAACCGAACACCAGCGTGCCAAGCGACACCGTCAGCATGATGCGGTTAAGGATGCGGCGGCGGCGGTAAACGCCATTCTGCATATTGAGTACGGAGACAGCCATGATCTTTTCCTTGTGCTCGCGCCGCGTCAGGTCTTCTTGCCTTCGCCAGCAGACAGGCGAACCAGCAGCACTTTGGCAAGCGCCAGCACGATCGTCGTGATCAGGAACAGGATCAGGCCCAGCTCCAGCAATGCCGACTTCTGAATGCCGCCCGCTTCATTGAATTCGTTGGCCAGCGCCGAGGCGATCGAGTTGCCCGGCGAGAACAGCGAGCCGGACCACTTGAACGCGTTGCCGATCACGAAGGTGACCGCCATCGTCTCGCCCAAAGCGCGCCCCAGGCCCAGCATGATGCCGCCGATGACGCCCGACTTGGTAAACGGCAGCACCACGCGCCACATCACTTCCCAGGTCGTGCTGCCCAGGCCGTAGGCCGATTCCTTCAGCATCGCCGGCACCAGTTCGAACACGTCGCGCATCACCGCGGCGATGAACGGAATGATCATGATCGAGAGGATCAGGCCGGCGGTGAAGATGCCGATGCCAAACGGCGGGCCGGCAAACATGCCGCCAATAACAGGCACGTTGCCCAAGGTGGCGATCAGGAACGGCTGCACATATTGTTGGAACACCGGCACGAAGACGAACAAGCCCCACATGCCGTAGATGATGGACGGAATGGCGGCCAGCATTTCAACGGCCGTGCCTAACGGGCGGCGCAGCCAGGTTGGCGACAATTCAGTCAGGAAGATCGCGATGCCGAACGAGACCGGCACCGCGATGATGAGGGCGATGGCGGACGTCAGCAGAGTGCCGATAATGGGCACCACCGCGCCGTAGTTCTGATTGACCGGGTCCCAGTCGTTCAGCCACAAAAACGACAGGCCGTATTTGGCCAGCGACTCGCGGCTGCCGTAGATCAGGGATACCAGAATCGCCGCCAGCAAAATGAACACCAGGAAGGCGAACAGGCGGGTCAGATTCTTGAATAGCGCATCCATCAGCGCGTTTTTATTTTGCTTCATAGGCGAAGGCGTGCCGGTAGTCACGGAGTCCGCCACGCTGGGCGAAAGCGGCACACTATTATCCATTACCGCGCTCATGGATGGACTTTCCTTAGAGAACCTGGGGGAAAACATCGAAGGTGTTGCTGCAAGCCGCCCTTGCCCTTCCATTCAGGAATTCAAGGAGCGGCTGCTTGATGCGTTGCGCGCGGGAAGGACTGCGTTCTTGCCAGCCTCCCCGCGCGCTACATCCATTTACTTCCAGACAGCCTTGCCGTCGGCAGCCTTCACTTCGCCCCAAGCAGCGCGAATTTCCTTGGTGACGGCTTCCGGCAGCGGCACGTAGTCCATCGTTTCAGCCGACTTGGCGCCGTTCTTGAACGCCCAGTCGAAGAATTCCAGCACGGCCTTGCCCTGAGCCGGCTTGTCTTGCGACTTGTGGATCAGGATGAAGGTGGCGGCGGTGACGGGCCACGAATCGGCGCCCGGCTCGTCGGTCAGAACCACGCCCATGCCCGGCGCGCTCTTCCAGTCGGCGTTGGCGGCGGCGGCAGCGAAGGCCTTTTGTTCCGGCTGAACAAACTTGCCTTCCTTGTTCTGCAGCTGCGTCCAAGCCAGTTTGTTCTGCTTGGCGTAGGCGTATTCCACGTAGCCGATCGAGTTCTTCAGCTGGCCGACGTAGGCGGCGACGCCTTCGTTGCCCTTGCCGCCTTGACCCACGGGCCACTTGACGGCCTTGCCTTCACCGACTTGCGACTTCCAGTCAGCCGACACCTTGGACAGGTAGTTGGTCCAGCCGAAGGTGGTGCCCGAGCCATCCGAACGGTGCACGACGATGATGTCGGCGGACGGCAGCTTGACGTCGGGGTTCAGCGCCTTGATGGCGTTGTCGTCCCACTTCTTGATCTTGCCCAGGAAGATGTCGGCCAGCACGGCGCCCGACAGCTTCAGCTTGCCGGGTTCGACGCCGTCGATGTTCACGACGGCAACGGTGCCACCGATAACAGCCGGGAATTGCAGCAGACCGTTCTTTTCCAGGTCAGCGGCCTTCATGGGATCGTCCGAGGCGCCGAAATCGACGGTCTTGGCGATGATTTGTTGCTGGCCGCCGCCCGAACCGATCGACTGGTAGTTGACCGCGTTGTTGGTGGCTGCCTTGTAGTCCGACGCCCACTTGGCGTAGATCGGGTACGGGAACGATGCGCCGGCGCCGGTCACATCGGCGGCCTGGACAGCAAACACGGCGGCGCTCAGCGCGACGCCCAGGGAAACTTGTTTGAAGACACGTTTGAACATCAGGGTTCCTTCTGTGCTCGTTGGAGGAGTCTAGTCAGGCTTTTTCTAGTGCCTGTCTTTCAGCGACCCTCGCATCTTAGAAGCCCAACGTGACAAGATAGTGACAGTCACATACGCTTCATACGACACCGTTTCCGCCCTGCGCTCCCCCTGAAAACACCGCGGCCGCCCTGGAAAACCCGGGCGGCCGCGAAATTCAGGGACGCGTCGTTCTGTGACAGTCCACGTGTCCCCCCTGCCGTTACACGCCCAGCTTCTCCATCAGGTACTGATGCACGTTGAACGGCTCGCGGCGGCTCTTGACCCGGGCGTAGTCGCCATCGGGCTGTTGCTGCCATGCCAGTTGGTTATCACGCAGGGCGTAGGTGAACGCCTCGTCGATGACACGCTTTTTCAACGTCTTGTCGTAGATGGGGAAGGCGATTTCCACGCGGCGGAAGAAGTTGCGGTCCATCCAGTCAGCCGACGACAAGTACACCGTTTCCTCGCCCTCGGCGAAGAAATAGAAGACGCGCGAATGCTCCAGGAAGCGGCCCACGATGGAGCGCACCCGGATGTTTTCGGACAGACCCGGCACGCCCGCGCGCAATGCGCACACGCCGCGCACGATCAGGTCGATCTTCACGCCCGCCTGGCTGGCTTTGTAGAGCTCTTCGATGATCTGCTCTTCCAGCAGCGAATTCATCTTGGCCATGATGCGCGAGCGCTTGCCCGCCTTGGCCGCGCGCGCTTCGGCGCGGATCAGCGCCACCATGCCGTCATGCATGGTAAAAGGCGACTGCATCAACGCCTTCAGCGAGCGGCGCGCGCCCAGCCCGGTCAGCTGCGCGAACACCTTGTCCATGTCTTCACACAGTTTCGGATCAGCCGTGAGCAGGCCGAAGTCGGTGTACAGCCGCGCGGTACGCGGGTGGTAGTTGCCCGTGCCCAAGTGGGCATAGCGGCGCAGACGGCCCTTTTCCCGGCGCAGCACCACCGCCATCTTGGCGTGCGTCTTGTGCGCCACGACGCCGTACACCACATGCGCGCCCACCTCTTCCAGCTTGGATGCCCAGTTGATGTTGGTCTGCTCGTCAAAGCGCGCCATCAGCTCCACCACCACCGTCACTTCCTTGCCGGCGCGCGCTGCGGCCAGCAGAATCTTCATCAGCTCGGAATCTTCGCCGGTGCGGTAGATGGTCTGCTTGATGGCCATTACGTCGGGGTCGAGCGCGGCCGCGGTCAGGAAATCGATGACGGGCTGAAACGACTGGTACGGATGGTGCAGCAAACGGTCTTGCTGGGCGACGGCCTCGAACAATTCATGCGGCTTGTCGCCGATGCGGTCAAACGGCGCCGGCACGGGCGCGCGATAGTCGGGGAACAGCAGGTCGGGCCGCAAATCGGAATTGCACAGCTGCATCAGGCGCGACAGGTTCACCGGCCCCGGCACGCGGTAGGTGTCCTCGGCCTTCAGCGAAAACTCGCGCTGCAAGAAGGTTTCCAGTTCGACGGGCGTGAGCTTGTCGATCTCCAGCCGCACCGCCGCGCCGAAATTGCGTTGCGACAACTCGCCTTGCAGCGCGTGGCGCAGATTGGTGACTTCTTCCTCGTCCACGAACAGATCGCTGTTGCGCGTGACCCGCCACTGGTAGCACCCCAGCATCTCCAGCCCCGGGAACAGCTCGCCCACAAAGGCGCGCAAGAGCGAGGTCAGCAAGATGAAGCCTTCGGGATGGCCGGACAGTTCCGGCGGCATCTTGATCAGGCGCGGCAAGGCGCGCGGCGCCTGCACCACGGCAATCGATGCCTGCCGGCCAAAGGCGTCGGCCCCAGCCAGCGACACGATGAAATTCAGGCTCTTGTTGTAGACCCGGGGAAACGGGTGCGCCGGGTCCAGCCCGATGGGCGTCAACAGCGGCATCACGTCGCGGTTGAAGACTTCACGCGCCCACTCTTGCTGCTCGGCGTTCCATTCGGACGCGTGATGCAGGGTGATGCCCTCGGTCTGCATGGCGGGCAGAATTTCGTCATTCAGCAGGTTGTACTGGCGGGCAACCAGCGCGTGGACGGCCTGCTGGACGTTGTCGAACGCCTGGTCCGGCGTCATGCCGTCGGGGCCGACCAGGTTGGGCGACTGGCGCTGCTGCTCTTTCAGGCTGGAGATCCGGATCTCAAAGAACTCATCCAGGTTCGAGCTCACGATGCACACGTAACGCAGCCGCTCCAGCAGGGGCGTCTTCGGATTTTCCGCCATCGCCAGCACACGATCGTTGAACTTAAGCAGCGACAACTCGCGATTCATGAGCAAGGGCTCGCCAGGCGGGCGTGTGGGCATACCGGATTCCATACGTAAGGAGGGAGCGTGGAGTTTTACTGCAAAAGAGTGACGGTTCTATGACACCGCGGCAAAACCATAGCGTACGCCTAAATCGGGACATATGGCGCACCCGCGATATGCCGCCAAGCCCCTGTTCCATAAGCGAAAACCCGTAGCGCAGGGCACTGTCATATGGGGTCTCTATAATCAGGCCACCTCTAAGCCAATATTACGAGCCGCATGGATCAACTTCTGGCCGCGGTGGACCTCGGGTCCAACAGCTTCCGCCTCTCCATCGGACGCATCGTTCAACAGGACGGTACGCCCCAGATTTATCAGATTGATCGTCTCAAGGAAACCGTCCGGCTTGCCGCCGGCCTGGACGCCGAGAAACGTCTTGGCGACGACGCCATCGAGCGCGCCATCGCCGTCCTGGAGCGCTTTGGCGACCGCCTGCGCAGCTTCCATCCCAACCGGGTTCGCGCGGTCGCCACCAACACGTTCCGGGTCGCCCGCAACACCAAAGACTTTCTGCCCCGCGCCGAAGCCGCGCTGGGCTTTCCCATTGAAGTCATCGCAGGCCGCGAAGAAGCCCGCCTGATCTTCTCGGGCGTGGTCCATACCCTGCCCCCGTCGCCCAACAAGCGGCTGGTCATCGACATCGGCGGCGGGTCCACCGAAGTCATCATCGGCAAGGGACACGAGCCCGGGCTGATGTCGTCGCTGTACATGGGTTGCGTCAGCTACAGCCGCCAGTTCTTCGCTGATGGCGTGGTCGATGCGCACCAGATGAAGCAGGCCGAACTGGCCGCGCGCCGCGAAATCGAAGTCATCGCCAAGCAGTACCGCAAGATGGGCTGGAAGGAAGCCTACGGCTCGTCTGGCACCGCCAAGGCGCTGTTTGCGATCCTGACCGAAAGCCGTTTCTCGGACCGCGGCATCACGCGCGCCGGCCTGGCCAAGCTGAAAGACCGCATCGTGCGTTCAGGCCGCGTCATTCCGTCCGAGCTGCCCGGCATCAAGATCGAACGCTCCGATGTGCTGCCCGGCGGGCTGGCCATCATGAGCGCGTTGTTCGATGAGTTGGGCATTGAAGTCATGCACACCGGCGACGGCGCATTGCGTCTGGGCGTGCTGTACGACCTGCTGGGCCGCGACGACGAGCACGACAAGCGCGACGAATCGGTACGCCAGTTCATGAAGCGCTATCACGTCGACCTGAACCAGGCCCGCCGCGTGCGCCACGCCGCGCTGACGCTGTTTGACGCCATGTTCCCCGAAGGCCCCGAACGCGCCGAACTCCGCCCCGCGCTGGGCTGGGCTGCCGACCTGCACGAAGTGGGCCTGTCGATTGCGCACAATGCGTATCACAAGCACACCGCCTACGTGCTGGAAAACGCCGACATGCCGGGCTTCTCGCGGGCCGACCAGCAACTGCTGGCGCTGTTGGCGCTGGGCCACCAGGGCAAGCTGACCAAGCTGGAACCGCTGATCCGCACGCGTCCGCAATGGAAGGCCATCCTTAGCCTGCGCCTGGCGGTGCTGCTGTTCCGCCGCCGCGGTGAAATCGAGCCGCTGCCGTTGACGGCATCCGTGCGCGATAACTCCATCGTCGTGCGCGTCAACCGCGAATGGCTGGCGCAACATCCGCTTAGCGACTTCACGCTGCGCGCGGAAGAAGCGGAATGGAACAAGGTGGGTTTCTCGTTCGAACTGCTTGAATTCTGACGCTTGCGCGCGCATGCCGCGCGCGGACGAAAAAACGGGCGATGGCGGCAATGCCATCGCCCGTTTTACTGTGCAAGCAGAATCAACTTAGAACGGCGACAAATCTGTCTGGCGATGGAGCTGCTTGAGCTCCATGCGCAAGGGCCGCGTGGCCCGCCGTATCAATCTGATTTTCATACGGCGGATCAGGCGGCGCATGATGATCAGCGCTGGCCGTTGATGGCCGTGGGTTGGGCCAGCGGTTGGGCCATCGTTTGGGCCGCCGGCTGGTCCAGGCCGAAGTGGCGGCGGTAGCGTTCGTCCATGCGCTCCATCTTCAACAGCACCGGGAAGTCGGCGGCGTTGAAATCCGGGTCCCAGGCGGGTTCGCCACACACCTTGGCGCCCAGCTTCAGGTAACCCTTGATCAGCGGCGGCACGCGAGCCGGCAGCGTGCTGTTCAGCTTTTCCACCGGATAGCGATGCAGCGGTTTGACTTGCGGCTCGCCGTCTTGCGGCAGCTGCTTGGAGATCGTGCGCCAGACTTCCGCGGCAGTGACGCCGTCGTCGCGCAGGCTCACGCTGGCGCAGCCCAGCACGTATTCGTAGCCGCCGCGGCGCAGGTATTCCGCCAGGCCGGACCACAGCAACATGATGACGGCGCCGTTGCGGTAGTCGCTGTGCGTACAAGAGCGGCCGACTTCGACGAGCTCATCGCGAATCGAACCCAGACCGGAAAGATCGAATTCAGATTGCGAGTAATAGCCGCCGGCTTCGCGCGCCTTTTCGGGGGTCAGGATGCGGTAGGTGCCGACGATGCGGCCGGTATCCACTTCGCGAACCATCAGATGTTCGCAGAAGGGATCGAAGCGATCGTGTTCGATTCCATCTTGGGCGTCGGGAAAGACCACGCCCATATCTTCAGTGAAGACGTCGTAGCGCAGACGTTGAATCTGCTCGATTTCTTCCGCCGTGCGCGCCAGGCCGACCGCCAGCACCTTCGGGGCGGCGCCCGGCCATGGTTCAGCGGGATTACGACTGGGATTAATGCGTGCTAGTTCCAGCATTGCGCGAAGCTCCTAGAGAGTCCAGTCAGTGTGGACGCCCTGTATGTCAAAGACTTGACCGATATGTTACGTGACTATGAAGTTTAGTTCGGCGGAGATAGATCAACTTTAGGCAAATCTCGACAAAACTTTACAATTCAATACTGCATCCCAATGCAGAAAAGCCACCCACCGCAACGCGGTGAGTGGCTTTCAATTCAAAGGGCCTGGGGTGCTTACGCCAAGCTGGCGGCAAGCTTCTCGGCGCTGGAAACGGCAAGGGCTTCATCTTCCGCTTCGACCATCAGGCGCAGCTTCGGTTCCGTGCCCGAGGCGCGGATCAGAATGCGGCCACGGCCGTTAAGCTCGGCTTCAACGGCCTTGCGCGCGGCGGTCAAACCGGCGTGGGTTTTCCAGTCCTGACCCGGGGTCAGCGGCACGTTGATCATCTTCTGCGGGTACATGCGCAGGTCGCTGACCCACTCCGCCATCGTCGTGCCGTTGCGGCGCAGGGCCGTCAGCACCTGGAGGGCGGCGATGATGCCGTCGCCCGTGGAGTGACAATCCAGGCACAGCAGGTGGCCGGAGCTTTCGCCGCCATACTGCCAGCCGCGCGATTGCATTTGCTCGAGCACGTAGCGGTCGCCCACGTTGGCGCGCTCAAAGCCGACGCCCAAGCGGGTCATTTCGCGTTCGAAACCGAAGTTGGTCATCAGCGTGCCGACCACCCCGTCCACCGTGCCGCGCTGCATGCGCTCGCGCACGATGGCGTAGAGCAGTTCGTCGCCGTTGTAGATACGGCCGTCGCCATCCACCACTTGCAAGCGGTCGGCGTCGCCGTCCAATGCGATGCCCAACTGCGCGCCGCGCGCCTTCACTTCCTTGGCCAACATCTCGGGGTGCAACGCGCCCACACCCTTGTTGATGTTGAAGCCGTCGGGGTGCACGCCGATGGCATGCACTTCGGCGCCCAGCTCACGGAACACATGCGGGGCGATGTTGTAGGCCGCGCCGTGCGCCGCATCCACCACGATCGTCATCCCGTTCAGGTCCAGATCGTTGGGGAACGTGCTCTTGCAGAATTCGATGTAGCGGCCTTGCGAGTCCGACATGCGGCGCGCGCGACCCAGGCCTTCAGAGCTGACGCAGCCCAGCGGCTCGTCCAGCGCGGCCTCGATGTCGGCTTCGATCTCGTCAGGCAGCTTCATGCCCTGCGCCGAGAAGAACTTGATGCCGTTGTCCTGATAAGGATTGTGCGAGGCGCTGATGACGATGCCCGCCACCAGACGCAATGCGCGCGTCAGATAGGCGACGGCCGGCGTCGGGATGGGGCCGGCCAGCAACACATCAATACCCGCCGCCGACAAGCCGGCTTCCAAGGCGGATTCCAGCATATAGCCCGAGATGCGGGTGTCTTTGCCGATGACGACTTGAGGGCGGCTGCCACCGCGCGCGGCGTGCTCACGCGCCAGGACGCGGCCCGCCGCATAGCCCAGGCGCAAGGCGAATTCGGCGTTGATCACCGGACCGCCCACTTCGCCACGTACGCCATCGGTACCAAAATACTTGCGTCGAATCATGAACTGATTGCTCCTTGTTCAGCCGCATGCCATACCTTAAGCGCATCCACGGTGGCGGCAACATCGTGCACACGCACGATGGAAGCCCCACGAGACACACAGGCAAGCGCCGCGGCAATGCTGCCGGGCAGCCTGTCGCCAACCGGCCGGCCGGTGGCCTGGCCAATCATGTTCTTGCGCGACAGGCCGATCAGCAATGGATAACCTGTGCTGCGCAGGCTGGACAGCCGGCGCAGTAATTGAAAGTTCTGGTCCGCCGTCTTGCCAAAGCCGAAGCCCGGGTCCAGCACGATACGGCGGGGGTCGACCCAGGCGGCGCGCAACTTCTGCGCACGCGAGCCCAGGAAGAGTCCGATTTCACCGAGCAGGTCGGTGTATTCGGGCGGGGCGGCCTGCATGGTGCGAGGCTCGCCCTTCATGTGCATCACGCACAGCCCGCAACGCGACTGCGCCACTGCCTCAATAGCGCCGGGCTGACGGAAGCCATAAATGTCGTTGATCATGTCCGCGCCCGCATCAAGCGTAGCGCGCATCACTTCGGGTTTGAAGGTATCAATGGACAGCGGCACGCCGCAATCGCGCAGCGCTTCGATCACGGGCAACAGCCGGTCGAGCTCATCGGCCACCGACACCGGATCAGCACCGGGGCGCGTGGACTCGCCGCCCAGATCCAGGATCTGAGCGCCTTCTTCGATCAACTGGCGCGCATGCGCCACCGCGGAATCCGTATCGTCGTGCTGGCCGCCGTCGGAAAAAGAATCCGGCGTGACATTGACGATACCCATGACAAGCGGGCGCTCGAGATCAAACTCGAAGCGCCCGCAAAGAAAGTTATTTGCCATAACTCAGGACAAAGAACCTCAGACTGCTGCAGCCGTGCTGCCGCCAGCCGCCAGACCCGTGCTGGGCGGCGTGTCCGTCGAATCCGACGGACCTTGTGGCGTTTTCGGGGGACGCGGAGGACGGCCCTCGATGATGTCGTTGATCTGGTCTGCGTCGATGGTTTCCCATTCCAGCAGCGCCGAGGTCATCACTTCGACCTTGTCACGGTTGTCTTCCAGGATCTTGCGCGCGACGCTGTACTGCTCGTCGATGATGCGGCGGATCTCGGTGTCCACCTTCTGCATGGTGGCTTCCGACATGTGAGTCGTCTTGGTGACGCTGCGGCCCAGGAACACTTCGCCTTCGTTCTCGGCGTAGACCATCGGACCCAGCTCGTCGGTCATGCCGTAGCGCGTGACGATGTCGCGGGCGATGGCGGTGGCGCGTTCGAAGTCATTCGAGGCGCCCGTCGTCATCTGGTCCATGAACAGTTCTTCGGCGATACGGCCACCGAACAGCACGGCGATGGTGGACAGCAAGCGGCCCTTGTCCATGCTGTAGCGATCGGTTTCAGGCAACTGCATCGTCACGCCCAGCGCACGGCCGCGCGGGATGATGGTGACCTTGTGAACCGGGTCGGTCTTGGGCAGCATGCGGGCAACGATGGCGTGGCCGGACTCGTGGTACGCGGTGTTCTTGCGTTCCTCTTCGGGCATGACGATCGAGCGGCGCTCGGCGCCCATGATGATCTTGTCCTTGGCCTTTTCGAAGTCGGACATATCCACCGTGCGGCCATTACGGCGAGCGGCGAACAGTGCGGCCTCGTTGACGAGGTTGGCCAGGTCGGCGCCGGAGAAGCCCGGGCAACCGCGCGCCAGGATGGTCGCGTCGACGTTAGGCGACAACGGAACCTTGCGCATATGGACCTTCAGGATCTGCTCGCGGCCACGGATATCGGGCAGCGGCACAACCACTTGGCGGTCGAAACGGCCGGGACGCAGCAGCGCCGGGTCCAGCACGTCGGGGCGGTTGGTTGCGGCGATGACGATAACGCCCTGGCCGGATTCGAAACCGTCCATCTCAACCAGCATCTGGTTCAGCGTTTGTTCGCGTTCGTCGTTGCCGCCACCCAGGCCGGCGCCACGCTGACGGCCCACCGCATCGATTTCGTCGATGAAGATGATGCAGGGAGCGTGCTTTTTGGCGTTTTCGAACATGTCGCGAACGCGGGCCGCGCCCACGCCGACGAACATTTCAACGAAGTCCGAACCGGAAATGCTGAAGAAGGGAACCTTGGCTTCGCCTGCGATCGCCTTGGCCAGCAGCGTTTTACCGGTACCGGGCGAGCCCACCATCAGCACGCCACGGGGAATGCGGCCGCCGAGCTTCTGGAACTTGCTGGGGTCGCGCAGGAAATCGACCAGTTCCTGGACGTCTTCCTTGGCTTCATCGCAGCCGGCAACGTCAGCGAACGTGATCTGATTGGTGTTTTCGTCGAGCATGCGGGCGCGAGATTTGCCGAAGCTGAACGCCCCGCCTCTGCCACCGCCCTGCATCTGTCGCATGAAGAATACCCAGACGCCGATCAACAGCAGCATGGGGAACCACGACACGAAGATGCTCATCAGCAGCGATTGCTCTTCGCGCGGCTTGCCCGACACCTGGACGCCGTACTTCAGCAGATCGGAGACCATCCAGAGGTCGCCAGGCGAAGTCAGCGTGTAGGCGCGGCCCGCGTCCGGGGTGACGTAAAGCACATCGCCCTGAACGTCGACCTTGCGGATACGTCCCGCCTTGGCGTCGTCCATGAACTGCGTGTAGGTCACGCCGTCCTGGGTCTGAGCGCGTCCGTCGAACTGTTTGAAGACGGTGAACAGCACTAGGGCTATCACCATCCAGACAGCGACTTTCGAAAATGAATTATTCAAGGTCGATCTCCTGCTTTCGATTCCGACCGGCAACCGCGCACCCGCATATGGCACAGTCACAAGTATGTCAATAGCCCATTCTACCCTGTTGGACCCGATTGCGTCCTGGGGCCCCTGGGGTCCGTGGTGTTACGTCTGATTCTTCGTTGTGGTGGTCGTTGTCTCGGCAAGCAGGTAAGTTCTTCGGGATTCCGGAGCCACATGCCCCGGCCCGGGGTTACTTGAGATCGCGGGCAACCAGAAAGGTTTCAGAGGACTTGGCCCTTGATGCCTTCGGCTTGCGCTCGACCACCCGCTTGAAGTGCTGCTTGAAGCTTTGCACGATCTGCGAAAAACCGCTGCCGTGAAAAGCCTTGACGATCAGCACGCCGTCGGGCTTGAGGTGAGCGCGGGAAAATTCCATCGCCAGGTCACACACATGCTGGATGCGCGCGGCGTCGGCAATACCCACGCCTGACAAGTTGGGGGCCATGTCTGAAATAACAAGGTCCACGGCATGCGATCCAACCATGTCTTCCAATTGTTTCAGAACTTCGTCTTCGCGGAAATCGCCCTGGATGAATTCCACGCCCGCAATGGGTTCCATGGGAAGCATGTCCAACGCAATAATACGTCCGTCCACGATGCCGCCCGGCCCCGTCAGGCGCTCTCGCACCACTTGGGACCAACTGCCGGGCGACGAACCCAGATCGACGACCAGGTCTCCCCGGCGGAGCAACTTTTCGTTGTCCAGAAGCTCGATCAGCTTGAAAGCGCCCCGGGCCCGATAGCCCTTCTGTTGCGCCAGCTTCACATAGGGATCGTTGATGTGCTGGTGAATCCAGTCTTTAGAGAATTTATTCTTGGCCATTACCGTACAATTCCACGCATGCCTATATTAGAACTTACCTCTCGTGAGCGCAGCGACCTTCGCTCCGCCGCTCACCCTCTGCGCCCCGTCGTCCTGATTGGCGACAATGGCCTGACCGAAGCCGTGCTTAAGGAAATTGACCTGGCACTGACTTCGCACGGCCTGATCAAGGTACGCGCCGGCGGCGATGACCGCGAGGCCCGCGAGACCATGTTGTCGACGATTTGCGACACTTTGTCCTGCGCCGCGGTGCATCACCTGGGCAAGACCCTGATTCTTTTCCGCCCGCTGGCCGGCAACGTCAAGCCCGCCGCACTGGCCGCCATGGAGCCCGAAGCGCCTGCAAAGCGCCGCGCCTCCGAGCCGTACACGCCCAAGAAGCTGGCCGCCGAAGGCAAGACTTTGGGCAAGCGTCCGCGCCGCAGCGAAACCGAAGAGCCCAAAGCCGCCAAAACGCGCTTCGTGCCCCAGGACCAGCTGAACAAGAACGGCAAGCCCATGCGCCCCAGCAACAAACGCGCTACCGTCAGCGGCCACGGCATTCCGCGCCGCGCGGGCAGTGCGCTGAGCTTGCGCGCCGGTGCTCGCAGCGGCACCAGCCGCAAGACGACGAAAAGGTAAGGCCGGGCACAAAAACGGGCGCTCTGCGCGCCCGGTCCACCATAGCGATCCGCGAATGTACCGCGGAAATCAAACGAACGCAGGGTTCGGGCTATGGCGTTTTGACAATTTACCGCTTGGGCGGATGCGTCAGATGTAACGCACGCCCAGAACTTCATACTCGCGAACGCCTGCCGGGGCCTTGACCTCGACAACATCGCCTTCGCTCTTGCCGATCAGTGCGCGCGCCACAGGGCTGGACACCGAGATCAGGTTGGACTTGATGTCGGCTTCAACGTCGCCAACGATCTGGTAAGTCACGCGGTCGCCGGAATCCAGGTCTTCGATGTCGACGGTGGCGCCAAACACGGCGCGACCTTCGGCGTCGAGCGACGTCGGGTCGATCAGGTGAGCATTGGAAAGCGTGCCTTCAAGTTCGGCAATCCGGCCTTCGATAAAGCCTTGGCGCTCGCGAGCGGCGTCATATTCGGCGTTTTCCGACAGATCACCCTGCGCACGCGCCTCAGCAATGGCGTTAATCACGGCAGGACGTTCCACGGTTTTCAGCCGTTGGAGCTCTTCTTGCAAGCGCTCGGCCCCGCGCACGGTCAAAGGAATGGCAGACATGTCGTTTCCCAAACAAAAGTAGAAAAACGCCCCGACGGAGCGTTCTCGGTGAAGGTCGTTACCCTGGCGCGCGCATGGCGTCTGGGGCTTTTTTGAAGCAAGACGAGCGGCGCGGACGACCAAAACAAAACCCCGGCTCGGGTCGGAACCGGGGCAATCAAAGTCATATTGTGGGCAAAGTCCACCGGAATTGCAAGCCGCTGGAAAAAACGCGGTTTTCGGCGCAATTCACCGCTGTAACCCGCTAAAACCGGGCATTTCCTCAACAATCCTTAAATTGGCGGGCGATGGCGACCCAACCGCCCCAGCGCGCGTTGCACAAAAGATACTTAAGGATAGTTTTTCGCCGTTGATGGCGAAATTTAAAAAGTTTGGGCGCAGGAAAATCAACAAAAACGGTATAACCGAAAACAAGCAGGATTAATAACAATTAGATACCAGCCTGTAGTCACCGGCGTATCTCCAGATTTCAAGTGCGGGCATCGCGGCAGAAGCCGCCGCGATATCGATTGTGCGTGATGTGCATGTTCAGACGAACGCATCGCTGCCATCCGGTCCGACGTTCGTCGCTGCGCGCCGCGTGGCGGGGCCGCCCCTGTCACCGCGTGCAGAGCCGCGTTCTAGACTGAGGAGCTCTCATGCTGGAAAAAATGAAAGTCCGTACAGGCATGCTGCTGGTGCTGGCCTGCTTCGTCGTCGCGCTGGGGCTGGCTTGCGGGTTGAGCTGGCTGAATGCGGAGCACAGCGTGCGCGAAATCGAAGATCTGAACACGGTGGCCGTCCACCAGGTCGACCCGCTATATGAGGCCAATGGCGCCCTGCTGCGTACCCGGCTGGCGCTGGACGACGCGCTGGCGGGCATGCTGGCCGGAAACGCCGAACAGACCCGCACGGCCGAGCAGGAAGCCGCCGCCGAACTGGCGCAGGCGCGTGAACGATTCGCCCGCTACATGGAGGTGCCCAAAAGCGAACGCGGCCAGGCGCTGGCGCTGACGCTGCAAGGCCGCTTCACGGAATACGCCACCCTGCTGGACACGCTAAGCGCCGCCATCAAGGAACGCTCCGCCGCGAAGTATCAGCAGGATGTCGGACGCACGCGCCAGGCGGATGTGAACTTCGTGCGGGACATGAAAACGTTCCTGGCCCGGGTGCAGGAACGCAGCGACGGGGTGCTGGCCAGCTCGCAAGCCACGTATTCGAATGCGCGGATTTCTTCCGCCGCCCTGCTGACCGCCGCCCTGCTATTGACCGCCCTGTGCTGGACCTTCATCCGCCGTGGCGTGCTGCTGCCTTTGCAAGAGGCTGGCCGCCACTTTGATCGTATCGCCGCAGGCGACCTGACCCAACGGGTCGACAGCCGCTCCAACAATGAGATCGGCGCGCTGTTTGCTTCACTTAAGCGGATGCAGGAAGGCCTGACCCGCACGGTGACCACCGTGCGCCAGGGGGTAGAAGAGATCAACGTGGGCGCGGCTGAAATTGCCGCAGGCAACGCCAACCTGTCCACCCGCACCGAGCAGCAGGCCGCCGCCCTGGAAGAAACCGCCGCCACGATGGAGGAGCTTGCCGCCACGGTCAAGCAGAACGCCGAAAATGCCGCACAAGCGAATCAGATGGCCGCCATCAGCATGGACGTCGCGCAGCGCGGCGGGCATAACGTGGGCCAGGTCGTGTCGACCATGCAAGGCATTTCGGACAGCTCCCGCAAGATCGCCGACATTGTCTCGGTGATTGATGGCATTGCCTTTCAGACCAATATCCTGGCGTTGAACGCCGCCGTGGAAGCGGCCCGCGCGGGGGAACAGGGCAAGGGATTCGCGGTGGTTGCGGGTGAAGTGCGCAACCTGGCGCAGCGCGCCGCGCAGGCCGCCAAAGAGATCAAGACCCTGATTGAAGCGTCGGTGGATACGGTGCAGGCCGGGTCGGCCCAGGTGGCGGCCGCCGGGCAGACCATGCAGGAAATTGTGGCGTCCGTGCAGCGGGTGACGGACATCATGGGCGAGATCTCGGCCGCTTCGGCCCAACAGGCCAGCGGCATCGATCAGGTCAGCCTGGCGGTCTCGCAAATGGATGAGGTAACGCAGCAGAACGCGGCGTTGGTGGAAGAGGCGTCAGCCGCCGCTTCCGCCATGGAGGAGCAGGCGCGCCGCTTGTCCGAGACGACTGCCGTCTTCAAGACGCAGTCGGGGCAAGTGATTGACGCCACGCCAGTGGTGGCCTCCCCGCTTGCCCACGCCAAGTCGTCGGCGCGTTTGTCGCGGTCTTGATCGGGCGCCAGCCTACGCGGGCCGCAAGACCCTGCGCAGGCTAACCCGATCAGACGACAGCCGGCGCGCGGCGGCGCAGCAAAGCGTACAGAATGATGGCGCCGAAAGTGGCGGTGCCGATGCCGCCCAGCATGAAATCGCCCAGCTTGATCGTGAAGTCGCCCGCGCCCAGCACCAGGGTCACGGCGGCCACGATCAGGTTGCGGTTGTCGCTGAAGTCCACCTGGTTGACCACCCAGATGCGGGCGCCGGCGATCGCGATCAGGCCGAACACCACGACTGACATCCCGCCCAGAACCGGGCCGGGAATCGTCTGGATCAGCGCGCCGAACTTGGGCGAGAAGCCCAGCACGATGGCGATCAGCGCGGCCACCACGAAGACCAGCGTGGAATAAATGCGGGTAACCGCCATCACGCCGATGTTCTCGGCGTAGGTCGTGACGCCGGTGCCGCCCACCGCGCCCGAGACCATCGTCGCCACGCCGTCGCCGACGAAAGCACGGCCGAGGTAACGGTCCAGATCCTGCCCGGTCATGGCGCTGACCGCCTTCACGTGGCCCAGGTTTTCGGCGACCAGGATGATCGCAACCGGCACGATCAGGCCCATGGCTTCGGCCTTGAAGACGGGCGCCGCAAAATGCGGCAGCCCGATCCAGGCGGCCGCCGCCACGCCGGAGAAGTCGATCGGCTTGCCCAGCCCCATGCCATTGGCCAGCACGGCGTAGATCACGCAGGCCAGAATCAGGCCGACCAGGATCAGCAGCCGCTGAACCATGCCCTTCGTATAGACGGCGATGCCGCCCACGCAGACGATGGTGACCAGCGCCATGAAGGTATCGAAGCCCGACGCGCCCATCGCGCCCTTGGCCGCAATCGGCGCCAGATTCAGGCCGATCACCGCGACAACCGCGCCCGTCACCACGGGCGGCATCAGCGTGTCGATCCAGTTGGCCCCGCCGCCCGAGCGCGCATTCACGATCCAGACGATGACGCCGATCAGCGTGTAGGCCAGGCCGCAGGCGATGATGGCGCCCAGCGCCACCCCGATGTTCGCGTTGGCCCCGCCCCCAGCGTACCCGGTCACGGCAATGACGCCGCCGATGAAGGCAAAGCTGGAACCCAGATAGCTGGGCACGCGGCCGCCCACGAACAGGAAGAAGATCAGCGTGCCGATCCCCGACATCAGGATGGCGACGTTGGGGTCAAAGCCCATCAGCAGGGGCGCCAGCACGGTCGAGCCGAACATCGCCACCACGTGTTGCGCGCCCATGGCGACGTTCTTGGGCCAGGACAGCCGTTCATCGGGCGCAATGATGACGCCGGGCTCGGCGTCGTCCGCCAGGCGCCAACGCGGGAAATAGGAATTGGACATGGGAATCCCAAAGAAGGTGTTGGGGTGAGCGGGCGCCAGTGTAAAGGGGGCCGCGAAAACGGGGCAATGCTTAAGTTCGCAGCAAAAATGCCGTAGCTAGGGAAAGCCCCAAGATCAATAACCAAACGGAGCCTTCATGGCGACCAATCCCATCAGCGGCGTCTCCCGAATCAACTCGTTGGCCGACCTGTGGGCCGAACGTATCCAGGCCAATAAAGAAGCCAAGTCGGCTGCCGGCGGCGAAGCCGTGTCGGTCAGCGACGAAGGCAAGATCCGCGTCAACGCGCCGGGCGCCTCGAAAGTGAATGCCGCCAAGGCCAGCGAGGAAACCGACAACGACGACGTATACACCCGTCAGATCAAGGCCTTGCAAAAGCAGCTCAAGCTGATCATGGAGCAGATCGCCAGGATCAAGGCCAGCGGCATGTCGGACGAAATGAAGGCGCAGCAGCTGGTGGCGCTGAACGCCCAAGCCGTGCAGATCCAGAACCAGATTTCCCAGGTGCTGGCGCAGCAGGCGCGCGACGCGCAACGCAACGGCGTCTCGGCAACGGCCTAAGGCCCCCGTGATGTCGCGGGCGCCCGGCAGCGGGCGCCCCCGATGATGATGCGCATCAAAATTTCTGATTGGACGCGTAGCAGACCAGACATTACTGTCTCCGAACAAATTAAAACTACGGAGACAAACCATGCATGCAATGCGCACAGCACTTGCAGGAGCGCTGCTGGCCGTCTGCTCGGCCCCTGCCCTGGCCGGCACCGTCACGGTGATCACGTCGTTCCCCAAAGACCTGACCCAGGCCTACAAAAGCGCCTTCGAGAAGGCTAACCCTGGCATCACGCTGGAAATCCTGAACAAGAACACGGTGTCGGGCATCGCCTACGTGCGCGAAACGCCCGCGGGCCAGCGCCCCGAAGTGTTCTGGGCAAGCGCCCCTGACGCCTTCGAAGTGCTGGGCCGCGACAAGCTGCTGGCCAAGTCGTCCGACGTGGCGAACAAAGATGTGCCAGACAAGATCGGCCACTACCCCATCAATGACCCCTCGGGCATGTACCTGGGGCAGGCGCTGGCCGGCTACGGCATTGTCTACAACACGCGCTATATCGCAGCGCACAAGATTCCCGCACCCGTCGAATGGAAAGACCTGCTGTCGCCGAAATGGTTTGGCCACGTGGGCATCACGTCTCCGTCGCGCTCAGGCACGATGCACCTGACCGTGGAAACCATTCTGCAAGGCGAAGGCTGGGATGACGGCTGGAACACGTTGCTGCGCATGTCGGGCAACAGCAGCGCCGTGACCGAGCGTTCGTTCGGCGTACCCGACGGCGTGAACAACGGCCAGTTCGGCGCAGGCCCCGTCATCGACTTCTTCGGCCTGTCCAGCAAGTACTCCAAGTTCCCGGTGGAATTCGTCTACCCGTCCGAAACCGCCATCGTGCCGGCCAACATTGCGTTGATCAACGGCGCGAAGAACACCGAAGAAGGCAAGAAGTTCATCGCCTTCACGCTGAGCCAGGCGGGCCAGGAATTGCTGCTGGAACCGAAGATCTCGCGTCTGCCGGTGCTGCCCTACACGGCGCTGGCCGGCAAGATTCCGCCGGGCTACCCCGACCCGGCTGACATCGCCAAACGCAGCAAGGTTCAATTCGATGCCGACCTGTCGCAGACGCGTTACTACGTCGTGCAATCGCTGTACGACCAGACGGTCACCTTCCGCCTGAAGGAATTGCAGGCCGCCACCAAGGCCATCTACGACGCCGAAGCCAAGCTGGGCGACAAGGCCAAGAGCGGCAAAGCTGCCGAGCTGCTGGCCCAGGCGCGCAAGCTCGCGTGGGCGCCGCTGGTCGATGGCAAGAAGGCGGCTGACCCCGCGTTCCTGGCGATCTTCGCCGGCAACAAGAAGGACGCCGCCGTCAACCAGCAGATCACGCAGCTGGAAGGCGAATGGAATGGCAAGTCCAAGGCGAACTACGAAGAAGCCGTGAAGCTGGCCAAGCAGGCCGCGGCGCTCTAAGCCGCTACACCGCGACCGGCGCGACGGCGGACGGGCACTTCAGCCCGCCCGCCGCCGCCCTCCCCTGGCAACGATTTCGGGAATCTCGATGAATTCTTCGGGCCACTCACGCCTGCCCGCCGGCCCCGTCATGGTGGCGCTGCTGGTGTTCGGCTTTCTGCTGCTTTTCCTGGCTGTGCCTGTGGGCACGGTCTTCTACAGCGCCTTCGTGAACGCCGACGGCAGTTTCACGATGGGCCACTTCGGCGCGTTCTTCAACCAGCCGCTGATGCAGGAAGCGTTTTTCAACAGCCTGTATGTGGCGGGCTGGTCGGCGCTACTGGCGTCTTTGATCGCCGTGCCGCTGGCGTATTTCACCGTGCGCTTTGACTTTCGCGGCGCGCTGATCATCCAGACGCTGGGCGTGCTGCCGCTGATCATGCCGCCATTCGTGGGCGCGGTGGCGATGCAGCTGATCTTCGGCCGGTCGGGCAGCGTCAACCTGCTGCTGAACGACTGGTTCGGCTTCACGATTCCCTTCATGGAAGGCCTGAACGGCGTCATCTTTGTGGAAGCGCTGCACTACTTCCCGTTCATCCTGATGAACCTGGTCGTGGCGCTGCGCAACATCGACGGGGCCATGGAAGAGGCCGCGTTCAACCTGGGTTCGCGCGGGTTCCGGCTGTTTCGCCGCGTGATCTTTCCGCTGGCGCTGCCGGGCTATGTGGCGGGCGCATCGCTGGTGTTCGTCAAGGTGTTTGACGACCTGGGCACGCCCCTGGTGCTGGGCACCACCAACATGCTGGCGCCGCAAGCGTACCTGCGCATCACGCAGGTGGGCCTGGAAGATCCGCTGGGTTATGTGATCAGCGTGATCATGATTGCGTTCTCGATTCTGGCGCTGTGGCTGTCGGCGCGCGTGCTCAAGGGCCGCGACTATTCCACGTTGCAAAAGGGCGGCAATTCCATCCAGAAGCGCAAGCTGGGGCCGATGGAAAGCGTGCTGGCCTATGGCTGGATCATCCTGGTGCTGCTGCTGGTGCTGTCGCCGCACATGGGCGTGCTGCTGCTGTCCCTGGCCAGCGTCTGGAGCTTTGCGCCATTGCCTGACGGCTACACGCTGGCGCACTACTCGGCGGTGTTCTCCGAATCGCAGGGCATGATTGCCAACACGCTGCTCTATTGCGGCCTGGCCGCGGGTGTGGACGTGATCATCGGCACGGCGATTGCCTATCTGATGCTGCGCACCCGGCTGCCGGCGCGCCAGTGGCTGGACTTCATGGCGTCGGCCGCGCTGGCGATTCCGGGCATCGTGCTGGCGATCGGCTTTCTGCGCACGTTCCGGGGAATCGAGCTTCCCGGCACCGGCACGCTGCTGACGTCGTCGTGGATCATCATCATGATTGCGTATTCCGTCAGGCGGCTGCCGTACGCGCTGCGGTCATGCGTGGCGTCGTTGCAGCAGATCAACGTTTCGCTGGAAGAAGCCGCGCAATCGCTTGGCGCCACGCGCATGAGCACGATACGCCGCGTGGTGGTGCCCTTGATGGCGGGCGGCATGCTGGCCGGCTTTGTGACCAGCTTCGTGACGGCGGCGGTAGAGCTGTCGGCCACCATCATGCTGGTCACGAAAGACAGCCAGGCGCCCATGAGCTACGGCATCTATCTGTATATGCAAAGCGCGGCGGGCCGGGGGCCTGGCGCCGCGCTGGGTGTGCTGGCGGTGGCCGCGGTGGCTATCGGCACGTATGTATCGCACTTGCTGGTGGAGCGCGCGCAGTCGCGCCAGCGTCCGGCACGCACTGAAGGGGAATCCGCATGAAGAAAGTCAGCGTCGAGTGCCGCAACATCCGCTTGTCTTACGGCAAGACGGAAGTGCTGAAGGACGTCAACATCCATATTGAACCGGGTGAGTTCTTTGCGCTGCTGGGGCCATCGGGCTCCGGCAAGTCCACGCTGCTGCGGCTGATTGCGGGCTTTAACCGCCACAGCGCGGGGCAGTTGCTGGTGGACGGCAAAGACATCACCGGCACCCCGCCCTGGGATCGCAACATCGGCATGGTGTTCCAGAATTACGCGCTGTGGCCGCACATGACGGTGTGGGACAACGTGGCGTTTGGCCTGGTCGAACGCAAGCTGCCCAAAGCGGAAATCCGCGCCAAGGTGGAAGCCGCGCTGGAACTGGTGGGGCTGTCGCAATACGGCAAGCGACGCCCGAATCAGTTGTCGGGCGGGCAGCAGCAGCGCGTGGCGCTGGCCCGCACCATCGTCATCGAACCGCAGGTGCTGTTGCTGGATGAGCCTTTGTCGAACCTGGACAAGAAGCTGCGCGTGCAGATGCGCCAAGACTTGCTCAGCCTGCAACGGCGGCTGGGCATCACCACCATCTTCGTCACGCACGACCAGGAAGAAGCCATGACCACGGCCGACCGCATGGCCGTGCTGGACCACGGCGTGGTGCAGCAGATTGGCGCGCCCAGCACCTTGTTCGACTATCCGGTCAACCGCTTCGTCGCCAACTTCGTGGGCACGATGAACGTGCTGGAAGGCAATGTGCGCGAACGCACCAGCGGCAGCGTCGTGCTGGCGGTGGAAGGCGTGGGCGACTTGCATTTGCCGCTGACGGCCGAGGCGCCGGCCGCCACGCGGCTGGCGGCCAGCTTCCGGCCGCACACGGTGCAAATCGAAATGGCCGATGGCCTGGGCGATGCGCGCTATGTGTGGCTGCCGGGCATTGTGGAAAGCAGCGAGTTCCTGGGCGAGTTCACGCGCTATCAGGTATTGATTGGCGAGCAGCGGCTGACGGCGGATCAGTCGCACCTGGCGGGCCTGTCGCCCTTCCCGCCCGGCGCGCCCGTGTCCATCGGACTGGAACCCACCCAAGTACGGCTGCTCGCGGCCTAAACTTGCGGCCATGGAAATCTATCAGATCCGCGCTTTCGTCACGGTCGCCCGGCTGGGCAACCTGACGAAGGCGGCCGAAGCGCTGTCGCTGACGCAGCCCGCTGTCACCGCGCAGATCAAGGCGCTGGAACAGAGCCTGGGCGTCGCGTTGTTCGACCGCAGTGGCGGCCGCCTGGCGCTGGCCAAGGCGGGGGAAGTGCTGTTGCCCACGGCCGAATCGTTGCTGGTGCTGGGCGCGCAACTGAAGTCCGAAGCGCAGCAGTTGCAGGGCAGCCTGCATGGCGTGGTGGAACTTGGCGTGCCGAGCGAAAAGCCAGACTTCCTGCGCCTGGGCGAATTGGCATCGGCCGTCACGCAGCGCCTGCCGCTGGTGGAATTGAAGACGCAGACGCTGCCCACGGCCACGCTGGCCGAACAGGTCAGCACCGGCCGCCTCCCCGCGGCGCTGACCATCGCGGCCAATCCGCCGCGCGGCGTGCTGTGGCTGCCCTTGCGCAGCGTGCGTTACCGCATCGCCATGCCCCGCGAACACGCCGCCGTGCTCAAGCGCGGCGGCTGGCGGGAAGTGGCGCAACTGCCTTGGCTTGACGGCCCGTCGGGCAGCCACACGCATCTGCTGCTGCGCGACATGTTCGAACGCCACGGTTTGTCGCCGCGCATCGTGATGCAGAACGACGACCAGGCGAACCTGGATGCGCTGGTGCGCGCGGGGGCCGGTTGCGCCTTGCTGCGCGAAGAGACCGCGCTGGCGGGTGCCGCATCGAACGATTTCATCGTGTGGGGCCAGGCACGCGTTGACGCCATGCTAGGCTTCATCCTGCCCTATGAGCGCGCTAGCGAGCCCGCGCTGGTCGCGTTAAGCTCGATCATTCAAACCATCTGGAAGCCGCGCGCGGCCATCACGCCGGCCCAGCTTCAAGCCTACCCCGCATCAAGCCTCTAATGACTGAAATCTGGTTCATCCGCCATGGCGAAACCGACTGGAACCGCCAGCGCCGCCTGCAAGGCTGGAAAGACATTCCCCTGAACGAATTTGGCGTCAACCAAGCCAGCCTGCTGGCCGCGCGCCTGCGCGAAGAGGCCCGCCACACGCCGATTCACGCCATCTACAGCAGCGATCTGCAACGCGCTCACGCCACCGCCGTGCCGGTATCCGAACAACTGGGCCTGCGCGTACGTGTAGAACCCGGCATCCGCGAACGCGGCTTTGGTGTGCTGGAAGGGCTGGATCACGAACGTATCGACGTGCTGGCGCCGGAAGCGGCAGCCGCCTGGAAAAGCCGCGACCCGCTGCGCCCGCTGGACGGCGGCGAAACGCTGGGCCAGTTCCAGTCGCGCGTGGTGTCTACCGTGGACGACATCGCCAGCCGCCACGACGGCGAACGCATCCTGCTGTTTACGCACGGCGGTGTGCTGGACATCATCTGGCGCCATGCGTCGGGCGTGCCGCTGAATGCGCCGCGTGATGCGGCGCTGCTGAACGTCAGCATCAACCGTGTCAGCATCGAAGGCCGCAAATGGGAAGTGCTGGACTGGGGCGATGTGGGCCACGTGGCCGATGAGGTCGGCGACGACGTCGTGCCGTAAGACGCTAGCGCTGCCACGCGCGGCAGGTTGAGTCTGCCGCGTGTTCGCGCATCATCCGCTTTTACGTGGCTTGCGCGGCGCGTCGCGCGCCAGCTTGTCGTACACCGCGTTGGGCAGCAGGCGCATCAGCTTGGCCACCACACCCATCTGCCACGGAATCACCGTGTACGACGTGCCGCGAGTAATCGCCGCAAGGGCGCGCTGTGCAAAGGCGTCCGCCTCCATCAGAAACGGCATCGAGTACGGGTTCTTCGCCGTCATGGCGGTCTTGATGTAGCCCGGCGCAATCGTCACCACCCTGATACCGTCAGCCGCCAGCTCCAGCCGCAGGCTTTCGCAATAGGTCACCACGGCGGATTTCGACGCGCTGTACGCGCCCGCGCCGGGCAAGCCGCGCACGCCCGCCACGCTGGCGATGCCCACCAGCCTGCCCGAGCCCGCGGCGCGCATGGCGCCGACAAAGGGTTCGAAGGTGGCCACGGTGGCCAGCAAGTTGGTGTCGACGATGGCTTTGAAGACGTCGTAGTCCTCACCGTGTTCGGTCAAGGTGCCGGCGCTGATGCCCGCGCTGGCGATGACCACATCCACCCTGCCCTGGCAAAACGCAATGAAGTCCGCCGCGGCTGCATGCAGCGCGGCGCGGTCGCGCACGTCGACCGCGTAGCAGCGATGCTGGCCGGGCAAGCTGTCGGCCAGTTCGCGCAGCGCGTCTTCGCGCCGGCCCAAGAGGCCCAGCGTGGCGCCCGATGCGGCGTACTGCTGCGCGAGCGCGCGGCCCAAACCACTGCTGGCGCCGGTAATGAAGACTCTGTTCATGGATGGCCGTAGGCGTAGAGGAATCGCAAGAATGTAAAAAGGGCGGCCCCTTTTCAAGGGCCGCCCCGGCATCCTACCTCAAGCCCGTAGGCTTGGCGCGATGGCGTTAGCCTTGAGCGCTGAGCGATGCGTGCAGATCCTGCAACGGGTAGACCTGAAGGCCCAGACCCTGGCGCAGATACTGCATGCCCTCGACCGCGGCGCGGGCGCCAGCGATGGTGGTGAAGAACGTGACGCGAGCGGCCAGCGACTGCGTGCGGATGGTGCGCGAGTCAACGATGGCGTTGCGACGTTCTTCGACGGTGTTGATGACCAGCGCGATTTCGCCGTTCTTCACCATGTCGACGATGTGCGGACGGCCTTCCGTGACCTTGTTCACCACTTGCACGGGGATGCCGGCAGCTTCGATCTCGGCGGCGGTGCCGCGCGTGGCGACCAGCTTGAAGCCCAGGGCATGCAGGCCGCGCGCCACTTCCACGGCGCGGGGCTTGTCCTGGTTCTTCACGCTGATGAACACCGTGCCGGAATCCGGCAGGCGCACGCCAGCCGCCAGCTGCGACTTCACGAAGGCTTCGCCAAAGCTCATGCCCACGCCCATCACTTCGCCGGTCGACTTCATTTCCGGGCCCAGGATGGTGTCTACGCCCGGGAACTTCACGAACGGGAACACGGCTTCCTTGACCGAGAAGTACGGCGGCACGACTTCCTTCGTGATGCCTTGGGCCGCCAGCGTCTGGCCGGCCATGGCGCGCGCGGCGATCTTGGCCAATTGCAGGCCGGTGGCCTTCGACACGTAAGGCACCGTACGCGAGGCGCGCGGGTTTACTTCCAGCACGTAGACGTCGCCGCCCTGGATGGCGAACTGCACGTTCATCAGGCCGCTGACGTTCAAGGCCTTGGCCATCATCGTGGTCTGGCGCTTGATCTCGGCGATGACGTCCGCCGACAGCGAGTACGGGGGCAGGCTGCACGCCGAGTCGCCCGAGTGCACGCCGGCCTGTTCGATGTGTTCCATGACGCCGCCGATGAAGACGGTTTCGCCATCGGCCAGGCAGTCCACGTCGACTTCGGTGGCGTTGTTCAGGAAGCGGTCCAGCAGCACGGGCGAGTCATTGCTGACCTTCACGGCCTCGCGCATGTAGCGCTCGAGGTCTTGCTGCTCGTGCACGATTTCCATGGCGCGGCCGCCCAGCACGTAGCTGGGGCGAACCACCAGCGGGTAGCCGATTTCGGTGGCGTGGGCCAAAGCCTCGCCTTCGGTGCGCGCGGTGCGGTTGGGCGGCTGACGCAGACCCAGCTTGTTCAGCAGCTTCTGGAAGCGTTCGCGGTCTTCGGCGACGTCAATGGATTCCGGGCTGGTGCCGATGATCGGCACGCCGTTGGCTTCCAGCGCGCGCGCCAGCTTCAACGGGGTCTGGCCGCCGTACTGGACGATCATGCCGACCGGGTTTTCCTTGTGGACGATTTCCAGCACGTCTTCCAAGGTCAGCGGTTCGAAGTACAGGCGATCCGACGTGTCGTAGTCGGTGGACACGGTTTCCGGGTTGCAGTTGACCATGATGGTCTCGTACCCGTCTTCGCGCAGCGCCAGCGCGGCGTGCACGCAGCAGTAGTCAAACTCGATGCCCTGGCCGATACGGTTCGGGCCACCGCCCAGCACCACGATCTTCTTGCGATCGGTGGGGGCGGCTTCGCACTCTTCCTCGTACGTGGAGTACATGTAGGCGGTGCGGGTGGCGAATTCGGCGGCGCAGGTGTCCACGCGCTTGTAGACCGGGCGCACGTTCAGCTGGTGACGCAGCTTGCGGACTTCGGATTCCGCCGAGTCCAGCAGGAACGCCAGGCGGCGGTCAGAGAAACCGCGGCGCTTCAGTTCCCACAGCGTGGCGTAGTCCAGATCGGCCAGCGTCTTTTGTTCCAGCGCCAGTTCGATGTCGACGATTTCCTTGATCTGCGACAGGAACCACGGGTCGATGTGCGTGATGTTGTGCACTTCGTCCAGCGTGAAGCCTTGCGCAAAGGCATCGCCCACGTACCAGATGCGTTCCGGACCGGGCTCGCCCAGTTCGACTTGCAGCTTTTCGCGGTCGGTGGTTTTCTGGTTCAGGCCGTCGACGCCCACTTCCAGACCCCGCAGCGCCTTCTGGAACGATTCCTGGAAGGTACGGCCGATGGCCATGACTTCACCCACGGACTTCATCTGGGTGGTCAGGCGCGCGTCGGCGGTGGGGAATTTTTCGAATGCGAAACGCGGCACCTTGGTGACGACGTAGTCGATCGACGGTTCGAACGAGGCGGGCGTGGCGCCGCCAGTGATTTCGTTCTTGAGCTCGTCCAGCGTGTAGCCCACGGCCAGGCGCGCGGCGACCTTGGCGATGGGGAAGCCGGTGGCCTTGGATGCCAACGCCGACGAACGCGACACGCGCGGGTTCATCTCGATGACGATCATGCGGCCGTTCTTCGGATTGACGGCGAACTGCACGTTCGAACCGCCCGTATCCACACCGATCTCGCGCAACACCGCGATCGATGCGTTACGCATGATCTGGTATTCCTTGTCGGTCAGCGTCTGGGCCGGCGCCACGGTGATCGAGTCACCGGTGTGCACGCCCATGGGGTCAAGGTTTTCGATCGAGCAGACGATGATGCAGTTGTCCGCCTTGTCGCGGACCACTTCCATCTCGAATTCCTTCCAGCCCAACAGCGACTCTTCGATCAGCAGCTCGTTGGTCGGCGAGGCTTCCAGGCCGCGGCGGCAGATGGTTTCGAATTCTTCGGCGTTGTAGGCGATACCACCGCCCGAGCCGCCCATCGTGAAGCTGGGGCGGATGACGGCCGGGAAACCCGAGGTGCCGACTTCCACCGCGATGCGGCGCTGCACTTCCCAGGCTTCTTCCATGCTGTGGGCAACGCCCGACTTCGCCGATTCCAGGCCGATGTCGGTCATGGCCTGCTTGAACTTCTGGCGGTCTTCCGCTTTTTCGATGGCGTGCTCGTTGGCGCCGATCAGTTCCACGTTGTGCTTTTTCAGCACGCCGTGGTGGGCCAGGTCCAGTGCGCAGTTCAGCGCGGTCTGGCCGCCCATGGTGGGCAGCAGCGCATCGGGCTTTTCGCGCTCGATGATCTTTTCAACGGCTTGCCAGGTGATGGGCTCGATGTAGGTGACGTCGGCCGTTTCCGGGTCCGTCATGATCGTGGCCGGGTTGCTGTTCACCAGAATGGTGCGGTAACCCTCGGCCTTGAGCGCCTTGCACGCCTGTGCGCCGGAATAGTCGAATTCGCAAGCCTGCCCGATGATGATGGGGCCGGCGCCGATGATGAGAATACTTTTTAGGTCTGTACGCTTGGGCATGATGCAATCTTTACTTTTGGCCGGACATCAGGGCGATGAACTTGTCGAACAGTTCAAGGATGTCGTGCGGACCCGGGCTGGCTTCGGGGTGACCCTGGAAGCAGAAGGCCGGGCGGTCGGTGAGCTCGAAGCCCTGCAAGGTGCCATCGAACAGCGACACGTGCGTCACGCGCGCATTGGCCGGCAGGCTGGCCGCGTCAACCGCGAAGCCGTGGTTCTGGCTCGTGATGAACACGCGCTTGGACTGAAGGTCCTGCACGGGGTGGTTCGCGCCATGGTGGCCGGTCTTCATCTTGAGCGTCTTGCCGCCCACGGCCAGGCCCATGATCTGGTGGCCCAGGCAGATGCCGAATACCGGCAGCTTCTTGTCCAGGAACACGCGCGTGGCGTCGATGGCGTAGTCGCAGGGCTCGGGGTCGCCGGGGCCGTTGGACAGGAATACGCCGTCGGGATTGAGCTTGAGCACGTCTTCAGCGCTGGTTTGCGCCGGCACCAAAGTCAGGCGGCAACCGCGGTCAGCCAACAAGCGCAGGATGTTGGTCTTGATGCCGAAGTCGTAAGCGACGACGTGGAACTTGGACTGGTCGGGCTTGGAAAAGCCTTCGCCCAGCTGCCAGGTGCCTTCGGTCCATTCAGAGCTGCTCTTGACCGAGACAACCTTGGCCAGATCCTGGCCGGCCATGCCGGCAAAACCTTGAGCCAGTTCAACGGCACGTTCGGCGTCGGTGCCAACGAAGATGCAGGCGCCTTGAGCGCCTTTTTCACGCAGGATGCGCGTGAGCTTGCGGGTGTCGATGCCAGAAATGGCGACGATGCCCTGCGCGGCCAGATAGTCGGGCAGGGATTGCGTGGAACGGAAGTTCGACACGCGGGCGGGACAGTCGCGGACCACAAGTCCGGCGGCATAGACGCGATTGGCTTCCACGTCTTCGGCGTTGACGCCGGTGTTGCCAATATGCGGATACGTCAGCGTGACGATCTGTCCGCTATAGCTGGGATCGGTGAGAATTTCCTGGTACCCGGTCATCGCGGTGTTGAACACCACTTCGGCAACGGTATGGCCAGGCGCACCGATCGACACGCCTCGAAAAATGGTACCGTCCGCCAGAGCCAGAATTGCAGGAGGGAAGCGGTTGATCCCCTCGGGAAAAAGTTGCGGCAGCACAGTAAACCCCGGTTTTAGAATCGATAATCAAACCTTCGGATTATACCTCGACCGGCCGAATTTCCCGGCGAACCGCGCCAAATAAGGCCCGGACGGGCGATTCCCCCCTTTTCGGCGCATGCACGCGGCCTCCTGCTTGTGGGCGGCGGCGGGCAAGCAGCGGCAGTGATACGCTTACAGCACCTTCAACCCTTGCCGTTGTGAGCCGTAACTGCCCATGTCCAGCCAACTTGACGCCCTGCGCAATCACACCACCGTTGTCGCCGACACGGGGGATTTTGAAGCGATGAAGGCGCTGCGTCCCACCGACGCCACGACCAACCCGTCCCTGATTCTGAAAGCCGTGCAGCAGGATGCGTACCGCCCGCTGCTGGAAAAAGTCGCGCGCGATCACGGCGGCGCGTCCACGCCCGAACTGGTTGACCGGCTGCTGGTGTCGTTTGGCCGCGCCATTTTGAACATTGTGCCGGGCCGCGTATCGACGGAAGTCGACGCCCGCCTGTCCTTTGACACCCGCGCCACCATCGAACGCGCACGCGGCCTGATCGCGCTGTATGAAGCCGCCGGCGTGCCGCGCGAGCGCGTGCTGATCAAAATCGCGTCCACATGGGAAGGCATCCAGGCCGCCCGGGTGCTGCAAGCCGAAGGCGTGCGCTGCAACCTGACGCTGCTGTTCTCGCTGCCGCAGGCCGTGGCCTGCGCCGATGCCCGCGTGCAGCTGATTTCGCCTTTTGTTGGCCGCATCTATGACTGGTACAAGAAATCCGCTGGCGCCGCCTGGGTCGAAGCCGACAATGCGGGCGCGCGCGATCCGGGGGTGCTGTCCGTGACGCGTATTTACCGTTATTACAAACAGAATGGAATTCCTACCGAAATCATGGGCGCCAGCTTCCGCAACGCCGGCCAGATTCTGGCGCTTTCGGGCTGCGACCTGCTGACGATCAGCCCTGATCTGCTCAAGCAGCTGTCCAGCACCGAAGGTGACGCCCCGGCGCAATTGCGTGCAGACGACACCGGTGAAGCCATTGCCCCTATCGGCGCCGACGAAATCACGTTCCGCACCCTGCTCAATGACGACGCCATGGCCTCCGAAAAGCTGTCGGAAGGCATCCGCCTGTTCGTGGCGGACGCGGTCAAGCTGGATGCGCTGATCGAGGCGCAGCGCGGATAAACGCGCCACACCGGCCCTTCTATCCGCGCTCGCCGAGTTTTGGGCACGGCGCTTGCTGATAGAGGGCCGGCAGGTTTACCGGTGATCGTGCGAATGCACCTGCAACGCTTCCAGGAAGCGCGACACCATGTTGTACGCCGCCACCGTCGCAGTCAGTTCAACGATTAATTTTTCCGAACCCATTGCGGCGCGCGCGGCTTGAAAGACTGGTTCCGGCACTTGAACGTGGCGCGTCATGGCGTCGGTATAGGCCAGCACCGCTTTTTCGCGTTCACTGAATAAGCTTGAGCTTTCCCAGGTATCCAATGCATCCAGTTGCGCCTGCGTGACGCCTTCTTTCAGGGCGATCGGCGCGTGCTGGTCGGCTTCGTAAGGCGCGCCGTTAATGGCCGCCACTCGCATGATGACCAGTTCGCGCAGGTCACCCGGCAAGGAGCTGAGCTGCCGGATAGCAGTCAGATAGTTCAGCCAGCCGCCCGCCACGGCGGGGCTATGCAGCAGCATTTGGTACAGGTGCAAGACACTGCCGCGTTCCGCGACGATGCGCTCCACAAGGGGCCGTGCTTCGGGATGAGTCAGATCGGCGTAGGGTAGACGGGCCATGGATTCTCCATATAGACGACAGGGCTGCAACTGCAAACATTCGTACAAAATCTTTGACATAATGACAGCATATTGCGCGCCCTAGGACCCCCCCGCCCAGAATGAATGCGCCTCCCCAATCCCATCCGCCAGTCACGCTCGCCAACTGCGATAGCGAACCGATCCATGTACCGGGCGCCATCCAGCCGCTGGGCGTGCTGCTTGCGTTTGATGCCGACGGAATGCTGCAATTCGCCAGCGAAAATGCGCCCGACGTGCTGGGCGCGCCGCTCACGCTGGGACAAGTCTGCACAGCAGGCACGCTGCCGCCTAGCCTGGCGCATTATCTGTCGGTCTGGCTGGGTAGCGCAGACCCCATCTTCGACCCGCTGACCATCACGCTCAACGATGCCACGTTCGACGTGATCGGGCATCGGAACGTGGACGGCCTGACCATCATCGAATTAGAGCGCCGCCCCGAGGATGTCGGCATCGCCGACCCTGCGCATATTTATCGCAGCATCGAACGCGTGCGCCGCCAGCCGGACGTGGCCGGACTGCTCGACAGCGCGGTGCGCGAAGTACATCGCGCGACCGGTTTCGATCGCGTCATGGCCTACCGCTTCCACCCCGACGACAGTGGCGAAATCGTCACCGAACGCCACCACGAATCGTTGGATGACTGGGTGGGCAGGCGCTATCCCGCAGGCGACATCCCGGCCCAGGCGCGGCGCTTGTACACCGTCAACACGCTGCGTCAGATTGCGGATGCGCGCTACACGCCTGTGCGCGTGCTGGGTGCGCCCAGCGCCGGGCTGAAGCCGCTGGATATGAGCTTTTCATCACTACGCAGCGTGTCGCCCATTCACCTGGAGTACATGGCCAACATGGGCGTCGAGGCGTCGATGAGCCTGTCGATTGTGATTGGCGGGCGGCTCTGGGGCATGATCGCCTGCCACCACCATTCGCCGCGCCCCATCCCCTACCCCGCCCGCCTGGCTTGCGAAGCGCTGGCGCAAGTGCTGTCCGCCGCGCTGGCCAACATTGAAGGGGCGGCACGCGCGGCGCAATCACGACGCAGTGCGGCGCTGGTCAGCGAACTGACCGAACGTGCATCCGCCTCGGAAAACCTGCACCTGGCCTTGTCGGGCGGCGCAGAAACCCCGGCCGCGCTGGTTCCGAATGACGCCGCATTGTGTTTGTGGGGCAATAGCGTCACGGTCTTCGGCGGCATCGCGCCGCGCGGCGAACTCGTCGGCATTCTGTGCGCGCTGGACCAAAGCGGCCAGCGCCTGGTGCACACCGACAACATCGCGCGCGACTATCCTGGCCTGCAAACGGACCTTGTGCCGTACGCCGGCCTGCTCGCCTGCAAGTTCGACCCCATGAACAACGGCTGGCTGATCTGGCTGCGCAAAGAGCAGATCGAAACGCTGGTGTGGGGCGGCAAGCCCGAAAAGCAATATGCCGTGGGCAGCCAAGGCCCGCGCCTGACGCCGCGAGGTTCATTCGAAGCCTGGCGCGAAGTGGTGCGTGGCACAAGCACGCCATGGCTGGCGACCGAACTGGAAGCGGCCGACAACCTGCGCGATGAGCTGTCCCATATTGCCACCAGCCGCACCGCGGATGTCGACCGCGCACGCACCGCGCTGCTGGCCATGCTGGGCCACGACTTGCGCGACCCGCTGCAATCCATTTCCATGGCGGCCACGCTGTTGTCGAAAACGGATTCCGGCGCGCGCATGGGCGAGCGCATCCGCTATTCCAGCGGCCGCATGCAACGCCTGATCTCGCAGGTGCTGGACCTGTCGCGGCTGCAAGGCGGCATGGGCCTGGGCATTCAGAAGCGGCTGTGCAACCTGACTGAATTGGTCAATGGGCTGATCGCGGAAAAGCGTCAGGCGTACCCCGGTTTGCTGATCGAACCGGACGTGGCGCCTGATCTTGAGCTGATGGCGGACACCGACCGCATCGCCCAGGTCATCACCAACCTGATGAGCAACGCGCGCCAGCACGGCGCCCCGCGCCAGCCCATCCTGGTTCAGGCGCATCAGGTGGACGACGATATTGAATTGCGCGTCATCAACCATGGCGCGCCCATTGCGCAAGACGTGCTGACGCACTTGTTTTCGCCTTTCAAACCCGAGTCGCTGGGCCATTCGCGCAATCGCAATGGCTTGGGGCTGGGCCTGTACATTGCTGACCAGGTCGTGCGCGATCACGAGGGCGAGATCTCGGTGGCGTGCCGTGACGGCCTGGTCATATTCACGGTGACGTTGCCGCGCGGAGCGTGCGGCGCAAGCACCTCTTGATAAATTTGGAGACCTCTTTTGGATGAAGTACGCGCGGTTCGCGTCCTGCTGGTTGACGACAATGAAATGGGCTCGGAGCTGCTGGCCGAATTCCTGACGCTCTCGGGCCTGGAAGCGCGTTGCGCGGCCACGGGCGAAGCGGCATTGGAAATGGTTGACAGCTTTGTCCCTGAAGCCGTTCTGGTTGACATCCTGCTGCCCGATATGGACGGCTACGAACTGGCCACGCGCCTGCGCGCCCGCAAGACGCCGGCGCGCATTTATGCGCTGAGCGGCCTGGCGCGCCATGAACGCCGCAACGACGCCGACGACATGTTCAATGGCTGGATCGAAAAACCCGCCGACCCGGACGCGCTGCTTGCCGTGCTGCGCCAAGCCGAATGACGCCGCCTGCCGTGCCGATCAGCCCGTCGCTGCTTGCCCTGGTGGCGCATGGCGTGCGCCTGAAGGTGTTGGCGCAGATATTTCCGGTGCTGCGCCACGATGTGGTGGGCCCGTTATCCAACGCGTCGCTGGCGGCGGCAATGCTGCGCCAGACGCCCGAAGGCGCCGACGCCAACGCCTTGCAGCAACGCTGCCAGCGTCTGGCCGGCGACCTGACGGTCATGCTGGACGATGGCGTAACCATCGTCCGGGAACTGGACCAATGGCTGGCCGACAACGGCGCGCGCACGAACACGGCGACGCTGCTGGCCGAATGCCGCAAGCTGATGTTCTCGCAACTGCTGTTGTCGCGGCAAAGCGTGGTCTGGCCCGAAGACGTCGCCGAGGTCGAACTGCCGCAATTCACCTCGCGGTATCTGCTGCTGGCCTGGCTGCTTAGCCTGTTGCAAGGGATGCCCGCAGACGTCGTTTTGACGCTGGACCTGTCGCAGCCCCACGCGTGGCATGCCCATTTCTCCACCCACTTCTCCGCCCCGTTCGACGCCGACCCTGCCGCGTCAACGGAAACGATTGATCCGCAACAGGTGGAGCTGCTTGCGGCCGCCTCGGGCTGGCGTCTGGAGCGGCAAGCGCAAGGCTGGTCGCTGCACCTGCCCGCCCCCACCCCCGACAAGTGAGCGGCCCCCATGATTTCACCCGTCCATCAGGTCCTTAGAGAAGGCACGCGCGAGCGGCACGAAACGCTGGACCAGGGCCTGGCCCTGACCGGCGGCGACATTGATCGCGGTGACTATCTGAACTACCTGCGCGCGCTGCTCGGCTGGCTGGAACCGCTGGAACAACAGCTCTGGCGGCTGGACTGGCCCGGCAGCCTGCAAGCGCCGGTGCGCGCAGGAAAAAGCGATTGGCTGCGCGCCGACCTGGCCGCTGCGGGCGACACCGCCCCCGTGCCGCAATGCGCGGATGCGCCGCAGTTGCACACGGCCGACGCGTACGCGCTGGGCGTGGCCTATGTGGTTGAAGGATCGCAATTGGGTGGCCGCTTTCTGGCCAAGCATCTGGCGGACGTCACTCCCGCATTGCCGCTGCGCTACTTGCGCGGTTACGGCGAACAGGTCGGGCCGATGTGGAAGGCGTTTCTACAATTCCTGGACAGCGAAGCCGGCGCCCAGGGACGCGAAGCGCACGCGCTGCAAGGCGCGCGCGACGCGTTCGACAGCCTGACGATCTGGCTGCGCAGCCAGCGCGCGTTACGGGCCTGAAGGCCCGTAACCCGAAACGCGTAGCGCGTAACGCGGCGGCGTTGCCGTGTCGTGCTCTTGCGTGACGCGCGCTACAGCTTTTCGGTTTCGCCTGACTTGGGCTGCCACTTCATCAGGCGCTTTTCACCAATGCCGACGATGTAGTCCAACACCAGCGCAAACGCCGTCAGCACGACGATGCCCGCGAACACCGTGTTCACGTCGAACGTGCCTTCCGCTTGCAGGATCAGGTAGCCCACCCCGCTTGCCGACCCCAGGTATTCACCCACCACCGCGCCCACGAAGGCCAGGCCCACGGACGTGTGCAGGCTGGAAAACACCCAGCTGGTGGCCGACGGCAAGTACACGTGGCGCAGCAGTTGACGCTTGCGCGCGCCCAGCATGCGGGCGTTGTCCAGCAAGGTCGGGCTGACTTCGCGCACGCCCTGGTAGACGTTGAAGAACACGATGAAGAACACCAGCGTGACCGCCAGCGCCACCTTCGACCAGATCCCCAAGCCGAACCACATGCCGAAAATGGGCGCGAGAATCACGCGCGGCATTGAGTTGGCGGCCTTGATATAGGGGTCGAGAATAGCGCTTGCGCGCGGCGACAAGCCCAGCCACAAGCCGAAGCCCAGGCCGGCGATGGTGCCGATGAAGAACGCCAGCACGGTCTCGGTCAGCGTCACCCACAAGTGCGTGTAGATGTCGGCGTTGGTGACGAACCAGGCCCAGATGCGGCCCCAGACCTTCAGCGGCTCACCGAAGAAGAACGCCACTTTGGAGTCGCGCGATGCGAAATGCCAGACGCCCAGGATGACAACCAAGAGCAGCAGTTGCCAGAAGCGCAGGCTGGCGGAACCGGATTTGAATGACTTCGACATACCTCAGGCTCGCTTCTGTTGGGCATAGCCCTTGAGCACTTCTTCGCGCAGCACGGCCCAGATGGCGGAGTGCAGTTCGACGAAACGCGGATGGGCGCGCACTTCGGCCACGTCGCGCGGACGCGGCAGGTCGATCGTGAATTCGCCGATCGGATGCGTGCCAGGCCCGGCCGACAGCACGATCACGCGGTCGCTCATGGCGATGGCTTCGTCCAGGTCGTGCGTGATGAAGAGCACGGCCTTGCGTTTGGCCATCCACAATTCCAGGACCTCGTTTTCCATCAGCTGGCGCGTCTGGATGTCGAGCGCCGAAAACGGCTCGTCCATCAGGATGATGTCAGGGTCGCGGATCAGCGTCTGCGCCAGCATGGCGCGCTTGCGCATGCCGCCAGACATCTGGTGCGGATAACGTTGCTCGAAGCCGCCCAGGCCAACGCGACGCATCCACTCGCGGCCACGCTCAAGCGCTTCCGGCCGCGCCACGCCTGCGAACTCCAGGCCGGCCACCACGTTGTCCAGCGCGCTGCGCCAGGGCAAGAGCGCCTCGCCCTGGAACATGTAACCCGCGCGGGAATTGATGCCGGACAGCGGTTGCCCGAACACCTTCACCTGGCCCGAAGACGGCGCCAGCAAACCAGCGCCTACGTTAAGCAATGTGGACTTGCCGCAACCGGTCGGGCCCACCACCGACACGAACTCCCCTGGCGCAATGGCCAGGGTCGTGTCGCTGACAGCGGTGTAGCGCTGCGACCGGTCGTCACGCGAAACAAAGGTGCAACTGATATTTTCCAGCGACAGTGCGGCTTCAGCCATTGGCATACTTCTCGTTGGCGCGGCGCGCGAAATCATTGGTCCACACCTTGGACGGGTCAATCTTCGAACCGTCGAAGTCCGCCTGGTAGGCAGCCAGCGCCTTCAGCGCGGTGGCGGCGCCGTCTTCGGGAATCATGCCGTCGGGCGACAGGCCTTCCAGGCTCTTGGCGATGGCGGCCTTGTACACGGCCGGGTCGCCCAGCAGATAGGTTTCCGGCACGATCTTGGCGATCTCGTCGGGGCCGGCCTTCTGAATCCACTTGTCGGCGCGCACCAGCGCGTTGGTCAGCGCCTGGGTGGTGTTGGGATTGGCGTCGATGAAGGCTTGCGGCGCGTACAGGCAGCCGGCGGGCATGTTGCCGCCGAAGATGTCCTGCGTGTCTTTCAGCGTGCGCGTGTCGACGATGATCTGGATGTCGCCCGGCATTTCCAACATCGACACCACGGGGTCGGTGTTGGAGATGGCGTCGATCTGGCCGCTGCGCAATGCCGTGACGGCGCCTGCGCCCGCGCCCACGCCGATGATGGACACGTCCGACGCCTTCAGGCCGTGCTTGGCCAGGAAGAAGCTGACCACCATGTTGGTGGACGAGCCCGGCGCGGTCACGCCGATCTTCTTGCCCTTGAGGTCGGTTGGGCCCTTGTAGTTGGGCAGGTTCTTCTTGGACACGCCCACGCCGATCATCGGCGCGCGGCCTTGCAACACAAAGGCGCGGTAGGCCTGGCCCTTGGACTGCATCGACAGCGTGTGTTCGAACGCGCCCGAGACCACGTCGGCGCTGCCACCCACGACCGCCTGCAACGCCTTGGAACCGCCAGCAAAGTCAGCGATGCTGACTTCCAGGCCTTCGTCCTTGAAGTAGCCGCGGGCTTCCGCAATGGACAGCGGAAGATAGTAGATCAGGGGCTTGCCGCCCACGGCGATCTGGACCTTGGTCTTTTCAAGTTTCTGTGCGCGCACAATGGCGGGCGCCATGCCCATGACGCCGGCAGCGCCAGCCATCTTGAGCAAGTCACGGCGAGTAACTGACATGTGGTTGTCTCCTAATTGTCGGGTTTACCGATAGCGCCGGTCTTCGCCAGCTCATCAATAGCCGCTGAATCATACCCCAGCGATTTCAGGACTTCCTCGGTATGTTCCCCTAAAGCCGGCCCCACCCAACGCGTCTGGCCAGGGGTCTCGGACAGCTTCGGAACCACGCCTGGAAGCTTGACCGGACGGCCATCGGCGAAGTGGTGTTGTTCGATCATGCGGCGCGCCAGGAACTGCGGATCGCTGAACATATCGGCCACGCTGTAGATCTTGCCGACCGGCACATCCGCCGCCTTCAGCACGCCCAACGCGTCCTCAATGCCACGGCCATCGCACCATTGCTGGATGGCGCCGTCGATCTCTTCGACCCGGCGGGCGCGGCCATCGTTACGCACCAGCTCCGGGTCTTCGGCCAGATCGTCGCGGCCGATGGCGCGCATCAGGCGGTGGAAGATGGCGTCGCCATTGCCGGCGATGACGATGTTCTGGCCGTCGCGGGTGGTGTATGTGTTGGAGGGCACGATGCCCGGCAGCGCGCCGCCCGTGCGTTCGCGCACCACGCCGGCCACGTCGTATTCGGGCACCAGACTTTCCATCATATTGAACACGGCTTCGTACAGCGCCACGTCCACCATCTGGCCTTGGCCGGCCGTGCATTCGGCGCCCGTCTTGCCATTCCAGCGGCCGCCCGTGGCGTCGCGGTGGCGCAGCGCCATCATCGCGCCGATCACGCCGTGCAGCGCGGCAATGGAATCGCCAATGGAGATGCCGACCCGCAGCGGCGGCCGGTCGGGGTGACCCGACACATACCGCAGGCCGCCCATCGATTCACCGATGGCGCCAAAGCCCGGCTGGTCTTTCATGGGGCCGGTCTGGCCGTAGCCCGACAGCCGCACCATGATCAGCGCGGGGTTGATGGCGCGCAGTTGCTCATAGCCCAAGCCCCACTTTTCGAGCACGCCGGGCCGGTAGTTCTCAACCACGACATCGGCGTCCAGCGCCAGCTTGCGGGCGATTTCCTGCGCGCGCGGGTCTTTCAGGTTGAGGGCGATGGATTGCTTGTTGCGCGCCTGCACCGTCCACCAGAGCGAATTGCCCTCGTGCAGATGGCGCCAGCTGCGGATGGGGTCACCGCCGCCCGTGCCATCCGGGCCGTGCGGGGTTTCCACTTTGATGACATCGGCGCCGAATTCGCCGAAGATGCGCGCGGCGAACGGGCCGGCGATGAGCGTGCCGAGTTCCAGGACCTTGAGTCCGGTCAGCGCTGACATGGTTTGTCTACCTCACAGGTTTGCCGCCCCGGTACGTTGCCGGTGGGCTTTTTGATGTTGCGAGCCCTGCCCTGACTACGTCGTCTTACGCTCCATCAGCGCCCAGGCGATCGTGCCGGCGTCCACGTATTCGAGCTCGCTGCCGGCCGGCACGCCGCGCGCCAGACGCGTGACGCGCAAGCCGCGCTCGCCCAGGGCTTCGCCCAGGAAGTGAGCCGTGGTTTCGCCTTCCGCCGTGAAGTTGGTGGCCAGGATGACTTCCTGAACCACGCCGTCAGTGGCGCGCTTGATGACGCGATCGAAATCCAGCTCGCGCGGGCCGATGCCTTCAAGCGGCGCGACCCGGCCCATCAGCACGTAGTACAGGCCACGGTAGCCGTGGCTGGACTCGATCATGTTCTGATCGGCGGGCGTTTCAACGATGCACAAGAGCGAGGGGTCGCGCTTGGTATTGGCGCAGGTTCCGCAGACTTCGTCTTCCGAAAAGCTGTTGCAGCGGGCGCAGTGCTTCAGATCGCGCACGGCGCCGGCCAACGCCTGCCCCAGCATGTCCGCGCCTTGCGGGTCATGCTGCAACAGGTGATAGGCCATGCGCCTGGCGGATCGAACGCCCACGCCGGGCAGGCGCCGCAGCGCCTCGATCAGCGACACCAGCGGTTCGGGTTCAGGCAGTAAGGGGTCCATTGCGGCCTAGGGCGGCGTCGATCAGAACGGCAGCTTCATGCCCGGGGGCAGCGGCATGCCGGCGGTGACGCCCGCCATCTTTTCCTGCGACGTGGTTTCGGCCTTGCGCAGCGCGTCGTTGAACGCAGCGGCGACCAGGTCTTCCAGCATGTCTTTGTCATCGCCCAGCAGCGACGGGTCGATCACGACGCGCTTGACGTCGTGGCGGCAGGTCATGGTGACCTTGACCAGGCCGCCGCCCGAGGCGCCTTCGACCAGGATTTCAGCCAGCGCGTCTTGCGCCTTCTTCATGTTTTCCTGCATCTGCTGCGCCTGGCGCATCAGGCCGGCCAGTTGTCCTTTCATCATGATGGATGTTCCTTGAACGAGGGGAATAAGAGGGGCCGCCGCCTCAGGCAGCGGCCGGGGGATCAACGTGGCGGATGGAGTCGGGGACGACATGGCCCCCGAAATCGGCCAGCAACGCTTGCACAAAAGGATCAACGGCCACCGCATCTTCGGCGGCCTGCTGGCGCGCAGCGCGTTCGGCTTTCGCCACGGCATGCGCCGTGTCGTCGCCGGTGACGCCGACTCGCACGTCCAGCCGGATGCCCTGACCGAAATGTTCGCACAAGACGGTTTGCAGGCGAACCCGGCTTTCGCTTTCGGCCAGTGTTTTTACGGCCACGCGCAGGATGACCGCGTCACCTTGCACGCCCGCCCATTCGCTTTGCCGCGCGAGTTCAGCGGCCAGGCCGGTGACGGGCAGCGTCGCGGCCAACTCGGGCCAGCCGGCTTGCGTCATGTCTGTGACACGGGCGCGCGCGCCGCGCTTGCGCGACGGGGCGGCGCCTTCGCGGCGGACGGGGGCGACAGCCGGCGCGGCTGATGGCGCGCTGGCCAGCGTTTCAAAATCATCGTCGTCCGGGTCGGACGTGAAGCCGCTTTCAGGAACGAAACCGCCTTCGGCTTCGAATGGGATTTCTTCGTCGACCCAGGAAGGCGGGCCATCGCCGTCGGCGTCCGCCGGCGCTGTCGCCAACACCGCCGCCACGGCGGGCGTGACCGCCAGCGCGGCGGAGCCAGCGGCTTTGGCGGTGGCGGCGTCAGGCGTTGCCGGGGATGCGGGGGCTGCGGGGGCCGCGTTGGCGGCAGCCGGCGTTGCCGCGGGCAGGTCTTCCCACGGCGGCACGCTATCCGCGGAAGCGATGGACGGGGGCGCAGTGACGGCGGGTTCGGGCTGAACATCGGGCGCCGGCGCGGCAGGCGCGAGGGCCGGCGCGGCTGCGACGCTGACGGGCGCGGCCGCCACGTTGACGGGCTCGGCCGCGGACACGTCAAACGCGTCAGGCACGGTGGGCGCCGGCTGAGCAGCCGGAGCCGCCGCGGTCGCAACGGCGGGTGCCTGGGCAGCAGTTGCTGCGTTGACAGGAACCTCGACAGACGCGACGGGAGGCGCGTGGGGAGACGCGACGGCGGCAGCTGCTACAGGGGCTGCCGTGGGGGATGCCGTGGGGGCCGCCGTAGGGGATGCCACCGGGGCTACACCAGGGGCACCCCCGGCAGCCACCGCGACCGCCGGAGCCGCCACGGCCACCGCTGGTTCCGCCGTCTGGCGGGCGGGTGTGGCGGGCGCTTCCAGCGCGGTCTGCGGGCCGGCGTCGCCATTGAGCGACAACATGCGCAGGCAGGCCATGATGAAGCCCGCGTACTCGTCGGGCGCCAACGTCAATTCGCTGCGGCTATGCACCGCCACGGAATAGAACAGTTGCACGGCGTCGGGGTGCAGGCTCAGCGCCAAGCGCGCAATGTCGGCAGCCAGCGGGTCTTCTGCCGGCGTGACGCCCGTGACGCGCTGTTCGATCGCCACGCGCGACAGCAGCACGGCCAGATCGGCCAGCGCCCCCGCGTAGGACAACCCGCGCGTGGACAATTCGTCGGCCACGGCCAGCACGCTTTTCGCGTCGCCCGCGGACAAGGCATCCAAGAGCCGCACCAGATGGCGCTGGTCGATCGTGCCGAGCATGCCGCGCACGGCGTCCTCGGTCATGTTGCCCGCGCTATAGGCGATGGCCTGGTCGGTCAGGGACAGCGCATCGCGCATGGACCCTTGAGCCGCCTGGCCGATCAGGCGCAGCGCCGGCACTTCAAACGGGACGGCTTCCTGGCCCAGCACCGCCTGCAGGTGGCCAACGATGGAGTCGGCCGGCATCTGCTTCAGATTGAATTGCAGGCAGCGCGACAACACCGTCACCGGAATCTTTTGCGGATCGGTGGTGGCCAGGATGAATTTGACATGGGGGGGCGGTTCTTCCAGCGTCTTCAACATGGCGTTGAAGGCGTGGCCGGTCAGCATGTGCACTTCGTCGATCATGTAGACCTTGAAGCGCCCCGCGCCGGGCGCGTACACCGCTTGTTCGAGCAGCTGCGTCATTTCTTCGACGCCGCGGTTCGAGGCCGCATCCAGTTCCAGGTAGTCGACAAAGCGCCCGGCGTCGATTTCCGTACAAGCGCGGCAGACGCCGCAAGGCTTGGACGTGATGCCGGTTTCACAGTTGAGCGACTTGGCCAGGATGCGGGATAGCGTGGTCTTGCCCACGCCCCGGGTGCCGGTGAACAACCAGGCATGGTGCAGGCGTTGGGTGTCGAGCGCGTGAGTCAGCGCGCGCACCACGTGATCCTGTCCCACAAGGGTATCGAACGATCTCGGCCGCCACTTGCGGGCCAGTACCAGATAAGTCATGGCTGGATTGTAGAGCCTGTTTCGCGTGCTGGCTGAAATGCAAAGGGGACGGGCTTATTCCCGCGGAACGAATCCCTGGAAAATAACCCCGTCCCCCTTGAAAGCGAAGGGCCATGAACTGAATTCATGACCCTTTGCTTTGAAGAATCCGGTTGGCGAGCCTTACTCCGGCACTGACCCTAAACGACTATGGCTGCTTCGTTCCCGACCTGACCAGGTTCACCGTCGAACCATGCGAAGGGGCCCGCCAGCCGGAATTCTAGCAGAGCTGCGCGATGCTTGCTTGCTAGCCTTCCGGCAGGCGGGCCCCTAGGGGCGGTATGTTGCCCCCTCCCCGGCCCTCCCCCCGAGGGGGAGGGGGTGATGGCTTTGCTTCGCTTGCCATTTTTGGCTCGCTTCGCTTTGCCTTGCTTGCTTTGCCTTGCTTGCTTTGGCTTGCTTCGCTTTGCCTCGCTCTCTTGTTCTCTTGGATTGCTCTCTTTGGCTTGCTCTCTGTCTTGCGTTCTCTGTCTTGGGTTCTCTGCCTTGCTTCTTTGCCTTGGGCGCTTAACCCTGACCTACTTTCTTTACCCTTCCCTCCTGGGGGTTATGGCTGAAGGTCGATCCATGCTTTGGCTCGGGGGAAATAGAGGGCGGCTTTGGCTTTGCGGCCGTCTAGCGATGTCACTTGCGTGCAGTACCGCAGCAACTGGTCACCGTGACGTTGGCGCATTCGGGTGGCGAATGCCGGTGGGGTTTCGCCTGGGTGCGGGCGGCCGGTTTTGTAGTCGACGATCAGCCAGCCGTCTTCGGTGCTCAGCGCCAAGTCGATGACGGACACCTTGCCGGCGGCGTCGATCAGGGGCCATTCGCGGCGGGCGCCGGATTGGGATAGCAGCCATAGGCCGCGGTCATCCGCCAATGTGGCTTGCAGGGTTTCCAGCACGGCTTCCGCGGCGGCGTCGGCTTGGCTGGCGGGGATGCCGGCGCGGGTCAGTTGGCGGCGCATGGCGGGCAGGCGTTCGGCCAGGGCGTCGGCGGGCCAGGTGTGGACGCCGTCTTGGCCGATGCGGGCCAGCCAGGCGTGGGCCAGCGTGCCGATGGCGGCGTCGTAGCCGGCTTCGAGTTGCCAGGCGGGATGTTCGCCGCCATCGCCCCACGCGCCGCGTTCGGCGGCGCCGAAACCGGGGCTGACGGTGACGGTCGACAGGCGCGCCAATTGCGCGAGGCCGTCGCTGGCCACGCGCCGCAAGGGTTCGCCTTGCCATTCGGGGCCGTCAATGGCGTCGGGTTCGGCCTCGCCTTCCAATGCGGGCGGCACGGGCGTGATCAGGCATGGCCACAAGCGACCCAGCAGGCTGGCCGATGGTGGCGTCTTGACCTGACCGCTGGCCTCGTCAACCGACACGTGGCCCACCAGATGCAGGCGTTTGCGCGCGCGGGTGGCCGCCACGTACAGCAGGCGGTCAATTTCGTACGACGCCCGGCGCGCTTCCCGCGCGCCCAGATAGCGCGAGACCGGATCAGCTTCGGTTTCCGCACGCGGCTTGACCGGGCCGAAAAGCACGCGGCCGCCGCTTTGCTCGAAACGCACCAGCGGCGCCTGGTCACCCCGGGGCGCGCGATGCAAGCCATACAAGATGACCGTTTCAAATTGCAGGCCCTTGGACTTGTGCATGGTCATGATTTCGACCGCGCCTTCGTCTTCGTCCGCCGCATCGGGTGACGCGAACAGGCGCGAGATACCCGCGTCCAGCGCGGCGGGGTCGATGCCGCCGTGCGGCGCCAGACGCTCAACCAGCTGGAACAGGCTTTCGGCATCGTTCGCCACCGACAGGCCGGCATACAACGCTGGCCCGCCCAAGCGCCGCCATAGCGATTCCACCCAGGCCGCGAAGGGCATCGCGCCCGAGGCGTTGCGCTTGTCCAGCAAAATGGCCGCGACGTGGCGCAGGCGTTCGAACTCGTCGGCGCTCAAGAGCGCTTGTGCAGAGGGCGAATCGGCTGCGGCCGGCGCGGCATCGTCAAACAAGGAACCTTGCGGCGCGGTGTTGACGGCGACCGGGGCGGTGGGCGGCACGATGCGCAGCGCGCGTTCGAGCAGCACCGGCACGGGCGTGATGTGGTCATCACCGAACAGGCGCTGTAACGACGTCAGCGTCAGCCCGCAATACGGCGCGCGCAAGACCGACAGCCACGCCATCCGGTCGGCCGGATGCGACAGCGCCCGCACCAGTTGCACCAGGTCCGCCACCACCGGACGCAGCGCCAAGGGCACCAAGTCCACGGCACGGCAACGGATGCCTTCTTGCGCCAGCCTGCGCGTCAGATTGCCCAGGTGGCTGCGCGCGCGCACCAGCACCGCGACCGGATGCTTCGCGCCCTTGTGATCGATCAGCGCCTGGCGCACCAAACCCACGGCGATATCTTCGGCCTGTTCTTCAGCGGGCGCCGCGCCCGCGCGTGACCACGCGGGGTGAAAGCGCACGGCGGGGTCCGGCAGCGCGTCGTGAAAGGCGGTGGACGGGCTGTACGCGATGGCGCCCGCGGCGGCATCGCTGCGTTTGGGCAGCAGCCCCGCAAACGATTGGTTCACCCATTCCACGATGCCCGCCTGCGAGCGGAAGTTGTCGGTCAGGTTTAGGAAGTCGGGCGTCAATTCACCCACGCCGATATCGGCCACTTCCAGGAACAGCCCCACCTCGGCCTTGCGGAAGCGGTAGATGGATTGCATCGGGTCGCCCACCAGGAACAGGCTGCGGCCATCGCCCGCCTGCCAGCCCGAGGTCAGCGTGCGCAGCAAGTCCAGCTGCGTCTGGCTGGTGTCCTGGAATTCGTCGATCAGCAGATGGCGGATAGAGGCGTCCAGCTTCAGCAGCAGTTCGCCCGGGTCATCGGCGCTGCCCAATGCGGCCGCCGCGCGCTGCGCGATTTCAATGAAGTCGACCTCGCCGGTGTCGGCAAAGCGCAGGCGCAGCTGCGCCACGGCCAGCGCCAAGGTCATCAGCTGCGCGCCCAGCACTTCCCATTGCGCATCGGTGAAATGCGGCTCGGGGATATCGCGCACGGCGTTCAGGCGGCGCACCCATGGCGCCTGCGCGTCGGCCGCTTCCAGCCACGCCACAAAGGGTTCCTTGTGCGCGCACTTGGCCGGAAAGCCCAGGTTCTTGTTGACCGTCTTGCGCAAGGTGCCCGTGCCGGTCAGCAGCAGATGCGCCACGGCGCGCCATTGGTCCAGCACGTCGGCGTCAGGCGGCAGTTCGTCGGTCCAGTCCAGCAGCGCCAAGAGTTTGTTGTCGTCTTCGCCGTCCTGCAATTGCGCCGCGGCAAGACGGGCCGGGCCGCACAGCGATTCGGCCCAGCCATACGGCATGGCTTCGCAAAGCGCGTCCAGGTCTTCGCCGATGGCTTCAGCCAGCATGGCTTCCATGCCGGCGCGGTCGGAACCGTGGCGCAGCAGCGGCAGCCATTGGTCGCGCTGGCCGAGCATGTCGGCGATGGCGTCCTTGGCGGCCTGCACATCTACATCCAGATGCTGGAGCAGGATGCGCACGGCCTCGTAGTCATCCGCCAGATCCAGCGTGGCGCGCGCGGCGGCCTCATAGTGCGCGCGCGCATCGTCGGTGATCTCGGGCATGCCGCCCAATTCAGACAGCCAGGGCATGCTGCGCACCAGCCCCGCGCAGAACGAGTCGATGGTGCGTATCGCCAAACGCGCTGGGTGGTCCAGCAGGTGCCAGCCCTGCGCCTCGTTGCGCGCCAGCGCAGCGCGCGCAAGTTCCCAGCTGCGGCGTTCGTGCATGGCGTCAGGCGGCGCATCCAGCCCGCGGCGCAGTTTGCTCAGCACGCGCGCATGCATTTCGGACGCAGCCTTGCGGGTGAACGTGATGGCGACGATTTCTTCGGGCCGGTTCACGGTGGCCAGCAGCGCCAGGATGCGGTCGGTCAGCAGCTCGGTCTTGCCGGAGCCGGCTGGCGCTTGCACGAGAAACGAGCGGGTCGGGTCCAGCGCGTCGGTGCGTGCGGCGTGGTCCTGTGGCAGGCGTTCAATGTCGGCCATGGCTTAGGCGTCCTCGTCGTCAAGATGCAAACGCAAGAACGGCAATGCATCGCAGTATTTCAAATCATCGCGGCGGTAGGCCACGTTGGCCGCCACCCCCGCCACGTACTCATCGGCCAGGGCCTCGATGGCCACGCGCCAGCGTCGCCGGATGTCAGGCCAGGACAGCCCATCGAAATACTTGCTGTCGCTAGCGAGGGTGACGCCGGGCACGCCCAAGTCTTCGTCGGCCAGACCTTGCGCGGCGACTTGCCGCGCGTGAATCTGCGCCAGCACCAGGCCGGCCACTTCGCCGCCCGCGGCGTCCGCCAGCACCGACGCATAGAACGGCAGCTGCACGTTCACCGGACGGCTGCGCGACCAATCAGGTTCGGGCTTGGCGGCGGCCACGCCCGTTTTGTAGTCGACGATGACGTTGCGCCCGTCAGCCAGGCTATCGATCCGGTCAAGCCGCAGCTTCAGGTTCAGCGCGCCGCGCTGCCACTGATGATTCTTTTCGACCTGGGCAACCGCGAACGGCAGGCGCTGCGCCTCCATGTCGAGCCACGACGCGAGCACGGCGCGCGCCCGTTGGCATTCCAGCGCCCTCAAGGCCGGCGCGTAGTCCTTGAGTTCTTCGTCCGCGGCCTGCGCCACGGCCTGCTCCAGCAAGGCGGGCAAGCGGCCCGTGGCCATGACGTCATGCAGCGTTTCTTGGTCAGGCATCATGCCCCACACCAGCTCCAACGCTTTATGCAGGAACTGACCGCGCACGTTCACGGTGGCGCTGTCTGCATACGGTGCAAGCTCGCGTCCGCCCAACCGGTGCCGCACGAAGGCCCACAAGGGATTGCGCGCCTGCGTGTCCAGCACGTCCAGGCCGCCGCCCCCGCGGTTGCCCGGCGCAAGCGGCGGGCCCTGATTGTCTTCCAATGATTCCTGCGGCAAGGCGGCGGCAAGCTCGGTTGCGGCCGGCGTGAAATCCGTCAGTGCAGCAGCCGCGATCAACGGTGATGGGCGCAGTTCGCGCTCGCCATCCATATGGGCATGGCTGACGATGATGTCGGGCGCGCAACGGCACAGCGCGGCATACATGCCTTCGGCCCATTCGCGTTCGCGTTCGGGCGTGGCGCGCGGGGCCTTGGCCAGACGCAGCACCGCCAGCGGCAACAGCGGATTCGGCTTAGGCGACGCGGGCAAGACGTCGTCTGTCAGGCCCAGCATCCACACGCCATCCCAGGAGCCGCCTTCGGCTTCCAGCAGACCAAGCACGTCCAGCCGCGCCAAGGGATCGCGTTGCGGCTGGAACGACGCCGACCGCGCCACGCTTTGCAGCAGGTTCACCGCGGCCACCCCACCCAAGCGGCCAGCCGCAGGCGCCAGCGCCGAAAAGCTGCCCAGCGCATCGCCCAACGCGCCCATGACTTGATAGCCCACGCTGTCCAGCACGCCTTCGCCCGGGAAACCCAGCGCCATCAACGCGGCCTTCATGCGCAACATCCAGACGTCGCAGGTGGCTTGGCGGCCGCCTTGCGTCCAGATTTCCATGGCCTGGTTCCAGGCTTGCGCCAACGCTGGTGTGTCAGCGAGCAGCTTCTTCCATGCTTGGAGGCCGACATGCTGCACCGCCTGGCGGCGCCAGCGCGCGTCGATCGCAGCCAAGCGCGCACGGTCGTGCACATCGCTTGCGCAATGACCCGCCAGCAGCGCCGCACCCAGCACGTCCACGCCGCAGCCCTTGCCATCGGCGCATTCGGCCAGCGCCCGCAGCCACGCCAACGCGGCACGCGCCATGGGCCATTCATTCAGCGGGCGGCCCACGGCCACGTTGAAGGCATACGCCGGCGCGCCGTCGCGGCCCGCCAGCGCCTGGCTCAACACGCGCCGCGCGAAGGGTGATTCGGCTTCCAGCTGCGGCGACACAATCGCGTAACGGCCATGCGGATGCGCCTTCAATTGACTGGCCGCCCATGCCGCCGCGGCGCGCCATTCCGCGCCCTGGTCCGCAGCCTCGAATCGCCGCGCCACGGTTTCCACCCGCTGGGCATCGCGCCATTGCGCAACCGCCGTGCCTTGCGCTTCAAAGGCGCGCAGCAAGCGTTGAAAGCGCGGCGACACATCCGTGAAGCCGGCCAGCACCAGCTGCGCGGGCGTGGCCAGCCGGCCATCTTCCAGCGCGCGCAACACGCGCGCATAGCCCTGGTTCGCATCTTCGGCGTCAATGCTGGCCAGCGTTTCGCGATAGCGTTCGCGCCAGCGGGCAAAGCCGCGGTATTCGTCGGTGTCCGCGCCAGACGGCACGTGCAAATCCCATTCGTCCATCAGCAGGTCGGCGTCCATGGACAGCCGCGCCGCCTGGCTGGCGTCCAACAGCACGCGTTCGGCTTCTTCGGCGCGGATGGCTTGCGTCCACACCAATTGCGTGGCGAAACTGTCCAGCCGGTAGGCTGGCACGTCGTCGTCGGTTTCAAACGCCAGTTCGTTGGCGGACTCGGCCAGCCACGCCGACAGCGGCAGAATGCGCGGCAGTTCGCTGACCTGGCGTTCCTGGCGCAGCAAGCCCGCCAGTTCCAGCGTGAGCCGGCGCGACAGGCGGTTGTTCACCGTCAGCACCAGCGTGTCCGCGGCGGGCATGGCGCCGATGTCGGGCAACGACAAAGAGGAATAGGAAAACGATGCGTCCTGCATGGGCATCCAAAAATCGCGTGCGGGTGGCGGGCGTTGAAAATGAAAAACGACGGAGAAAACTCCGTCGTAGGATACCGCGAGCCGAGGCGGGATAAAACGCTGAAAAACCGGCTAGAAGCCGCAGAGCGCCGCCAGGTTTTCCCAATGGATCTGCATCTGCGGCGTGGTGTAGCCCCAGAACGCCAGGCCCAGCACGGCGGCCAGCGCCAACACGCCCAAGGCGCGCCAGCCGCGATGGCGTCGCATAGTGGGCTGGGGCGCTGACATTATTGATCGCTCTCCGTGTGACATTTTTGGCGCATTTAAAGTCTGATTCAAATCAAGGCAAGGCTGGGGCCGGGGCCGGGGCCGGGGTCGGGGCCGGATTCAGAACAGCATCAAGCCAAACCTTCCCCCCTATCAAGCCGACGCCGGCCGCGGTTCCACCGGCGTCACCGGCTGTTCGCGCACCGGCAGGCACAGCAGCGCAGCGATGACGGCAAGCGCCACGCCCAGCCACCAGACCATATCGTAATTGCCCGTCTTGGCGTAGGCATAGCCGCCCAGCCAGACGCCGATGAAGCTGCCCAGTTGATGGCCCAGGAACACAATGCCCGACAGCGTGGCCGCGTAGCGCAGGCCGTAGATCTGCCCGATCAGGCCTTGCGTGAGCGGCACCGTGCCTAGCCAGAACAGCCCCATCCACGCCGCAAACGCGTACAGCACCCAGGCCGACAACGGCATCGCCAGCAAGAGCAAGATGCCAAATGCGCGCATGAAATACACCAGCGCCAACAGCCGCTTCTTGCTGTGCTTGCCGCCCAGCTTGCCCGCGTAGAACGACCCCACCACGTTGAACAGGCCGATCAGCGCCACGGCGGTTGCGCCCTGCCCCGGCGTCAGGCCGCCATCGGTGACATAGGCCGGCAAGTGCAAGGTGATGAAGGCGGTATGAAAGCCACAGACGAAGTAGCTCCAGAACAGAAAGTGGAACGACGGGTGGCGCACCGCTTGCCGCACGGCGGACGCCAGCGACTGCTGCGGCCCCGACTGCGCTTGCGGACGGCCGCGCAGGAAATACGCCAGCGGCGCGGCGCAGGCCACGAACAGCGACAGCACCCACAACGCGCCCGGCCAGTCCATGCCGGTGATCAGCGCTTGCCCGGTTGGCACCACGGCGAACTGGCCCAGCGATCCGCCCGCGCTGGCGATGCCCATTGCGGTGCTGCGGTAGGCCGGCGGCACCGCGCGCGCCACCACCGGCAAGATCACCGGGAACGTGGTGCCCGCCTGCCCCAGCCCGACCAGCACGCCCGCGCTCAGGTACAGCGTGGTTTCGTCGGTGGCGAAGCGCGTGCCGATCATGCCCAGCATGTACAGCACCGCGCCCAGCGCGATCGTGCGGCCCGAGCCGTAGCGGTCGGCCAGGATGCCCATGAAGATACAGGCCACGCCCCAGACCAGGTTCTGCAAGGCGAACGCCATGGAAAAGACGTCGCGGCCCCAGCCATGCGCCAAGCCCATCGGCTGCATGAAAAGACCAAAAGTGGCGCGCACGCCCATGGCAAGCAGCACCACCAGAGTGCCCAGGATGAGGGTGCGCGTGGAAATCGAATCGGTTTGGCTAGACATGAAACCCGTGTCTCGTTGTTGTGTGGGTCTGTGTCCCCTCCTCGGGACAGCTTTCGACATCTTATACAAATCGCCCCGGGCGAACCGGCAATAGCCATGCTGGCGCATCGCACATTTCGGGAGGCGTTTGGCGGCCATCCCTAGGGCGTACCCCTACGACTAAGGTCGTGTGTCGGGCAAAGCGATGCGTCTCTATATTGGGCAGAGGCCCGCCCGGCATCACCGCGCGGGCCGCCCCGGACTGGCATGCCGTCCGGCAATAACAACAAGGAGACCCCACATGCCCTCCCAACAACCTCAGGTTGCCGCCGTCCTCCGGCATCCCAAATATCAGGAATTACTGCGCCGCCGCAGCCGCACCAGCCTGCTGTTCTTCGCCATCGCCAGCGTGATCTACGCGGGCTTCATCCTGACTCTTGCGTTCGACCCGGTCTTCTTCGCGCGCCCCCTGCCGGGCATGACGATGAGCATCGGCGTCCTGACCGGCACGCTCGTCGTGTGCAGCGCCGTGGTGCTGATCTCGGCCTACGTCCATATCTCCAATACCGTCTTCGACCCTCTGCTTGCCGCCATCATCAAGGACGTGTCATGAAAAACAAGAAACTGGGCGCCGCATTGATCGTCGTGCTGGGCTGCGCGCTGGCAGGCGCCGCGCGCGCCGCCACGACCGCGCAAACCAGCACCTCCGCCATCGTCATGTTCCTGGTGTTCATTGCAGGCACCATGGGCATCACCTACTGGGCGGCCAAGCGCACGCACACCACCTCTGACTTCTACACAGCGGGCGGCGGCTTGTCGGGCTTTCAAAACGGCTTGGCCATTGCGGGCGACTATCTTTCCGCGGCCTCGTTCCTGGGCATCGCGGGCATGGTCTACGTCAGCGGCTTTGACGGCATGATCTACGCCATCGGCTTTCTGTTCGGCTGGCCGGTCGTGATGTTCCTGATCGCCGAACGGCTGCGCAACCTGGGCCGCTACAACTTCGCGGACGTGACGTCGTTCCGGCTGGCGCAGACGCCGATGCGCGTGCTGGCCGCCAGCGCGTCCTTGCTGATCATCGCGCTGTACCTGATCGCGCAGATGGTGGGCGCGGGCAAGCTGATCGTGCTGCTGTTCGGGCTGGACTACAACATCGCCGTGCTGATCGTGGGCTCGCTGATGATGATCTACGTGGCCTTCGGCGGCATGACGGCCACGACCTGGGTGCAGATCATCAAGGCCGTGCTGATGTTGTTTGGCGCCACGCTGATGACGGTGCTGGTGATGGCGGCCTTTGAATACAGCCCCGACGCGCTGCTGGCCGAAGCGACGCGCGTGCATCCGTCGGGTATGGAACTGTTGGCGCCGGGCGCCGAAGTCAGCAGCAATCCGCTCAATGCCTTGTCGCTGGGCATCGCGCTGGCGTTCGGCACCGCCGGGCTGCCGCACATCCTGATGCGCTTTTTCACCGTGTCCAACGCCAAGGAAGCGCGCAAGTCGGTCATCTACGCCAGCTCCTTCATTGGCTACTTCTACCTGCTCACCTTCATCATTGGCTTCGGCGCCGTGGCATTGCTGCTGCGGCATCCCGAGTATTACGTGACGGGCGCGGACGGCAGCTTCGACATGATGAAAAGCCTGATCGGCGGCACCAACATGGTGGCCGTGCATCTGGCCAACGCCGTGGGCGGCAACCTGTTGCTGGGCTTCCTGGCGGCCGTCACCTTCGCCACCATCGTCGCGGTGGTGGCGGGGCTGGCGCTGGCGGGCGCGGCGGCCATCTCGCATGACTTGTACGCCAACGTCATCGCCCGTGGCCGCGCCACCGAGCGCCAGCAGATGCGCATCTCGCGCTTGTCCACCATTGCGCTGGGCATCATGGCCATTCTGCTGGGCATCGTGTTCGAAAACCAGAACGTGGCCTTCATGGTGGGACTGGCCTTCGCCATTGCCGCCAGCGCCAATTTCCCCGTGCTGGTGCTGTCGATTTCATGGCGCGGCTGCACCACGCGCGGGGCCACCATCGGCGGCTTTCTGGGGTTGGCCTCGGCCACGGTCTGGGTCGTGCTGAGCAAGACTGTATGGGTGGATGTGTTCGGCTTCGCCACCCCCATCACCCCGTTTCCCAACCCGGGCATCTTGTCCATCCCGCTTGCCTTCCTCTCGATCTGGCTGTTCTCCAAGCTGGACCACAGCCCGCGCGCCCAGCAGGAAGCCGCGGCGTTTGACGCCTTGACCGTCCGCAGCCAGACGGGCATAGGCGCCAGCACCGCCGTCGCCCACTAACCCCCACTAACCCCACACCGGAGCCACCATGGAACCCATCCGCGATCTCTATCCCGTGCCGCAGGGCTTTGCCGGGCCGGACACGGTGACGCAGGATCAATACCAGGCGAACTATGCCGAGTCGCTTGCCGATCCAGAAGGCTTCTGGGCAACCGCGGCGCAGCGGGTGCAGTGGTATCGCAACCCCACGCAAATCCGCGACGTCAACCTGGATGCCGATGACTTCCGCATCCGCTGGTATGCCGATGGCGAATTGAATGTCAGCGTGAATTGCCTGGACCGGCATCTGGAAAAACGCGGCGACAAGGCCGCGCTGATCTGGGAATCTGACGACCCTGACGAGCCCGCCCAACGCATCACGTACCGCGCGCTGCACGCCAAGGTCTGCAAGATGGGCAACGCGCTGCGCCGGCAGGGCATCGGCCGGGGCGACCGCGTCACGATCTACCTGCCGATGATTGTCGAGACCGTTGCCGCGATGCTGGCTTGCGCGCGCATCGGGGCCGTGCATAACGTGGTGTTCGGCGGATTCGCGCCGGCATCCATTGCCGACCGCGTGCGCAACTGCGGCGCCAAGGCCATCATCACCGCCGACGAAGGCCGCCGCGCCGGCCGCCCCATTCCCTTGAAGGCCAACGTGGACGCCGCGCTCGACATGCCGGGCATGGAAGGCGTGCGCACGGTGCTGGTGGTGAAGCACACGGGCGTATCCGTCCCGATGAAGGCCGAACGCGATTACTGGCTTGACCGCCTGATGGACCGCGAGGCGGACGAGTGCATTCCCGAACGCATGAACGCCGAAGACCCGCTCTTCATCCTGTACACCTCAGGCAGCACCGGCAAACCCAAAGGCATGCTGCACACGACGGGCGGCTATCTGGTGTATGCGTCTTACACCCACGCCGCCATCTTCGACATCCGCGACAGCGATGTGTTCTGGTGCACGGCCGACGTGGGCTGGATCACCGGCCACAGCTATCTGGTGTACGGGCCGCTCGCCAACGGCGCAACGTCGTTAATGTTCGAAGGCGTGCCCAGCTACCCGGACGCCTCGCGCTTCTGGCAAGTGGTCGACAAACATCAGGTCACCATCTTCTACACGGCCCCCACCGCCATCCGCGCGCTGATGCGCGAAGGCGCCGAACCCGTGCGGCGCACGTCGCGGCAATCGTTGCGCTTGCTGGGCAGCGTGGGCGAACCCATCAACCCCGAAGCGTGGCGCTGGTATCACGATGTGGTGGGCGACGGCCGCTGCCCTATCGTCGATACGTGGTGGCAGACAGAAACGGGCGGCATCCTGATTGCACCGTTGCCGGGCGCCAAGGCGTGCAAGCCCGGCGCGGCCAGCATGCCGTTCTTCGGCATCCAGCCCGAGTTGGTCGATGTGAAAACCGGCACGGTGATTCAAGGGCCGGGCGAAGGCAACCTGTTCATCCGCGGTTCGTGGCCGGGGCAAGCACGCACGGTGTATGGCGACGAGCAGCGCTACATCCAGGGCTGCTTCAAGGACTACCCCGGCATGTACTTCACCGGCGACAGCTGCCGCCGCGATGAAGACGGCGATTACTGGATTACCGGCCGCGTGGACGACGTGCTTAACGTCAGCGGCCACCGCATCGGTACGGCTGAACTGGAAAGCGCGCTGGTGTCGCATCCGAAGGTGGCCGAAGCGGCAGTCGTGGGCTTCGCGCACGACATCAAGGGCCAGGGCATCTACGTGTATGTCACGTTGAAAACCGGCACATCGCAGTCGGACAGCTTGCGCCAGGAACTGGTGGCGCACGTGCGCCGCGAGATCGGGCCCATCGCCACGCCCGACCATCTGCAATGGGCGCCCAGCCTGCCCAAGACGCGCTCGGGCAAGATCATGCGGCGCATTCTGCGCAAGATCGCCGAGAACACCATCGATGACTTGGGCGACATCACCACGCTTGCCGATCCGTCCGTTGTGCAAGCGCTGGTGCGCGAACGGCGTGTGGCATGATCGCCCGATGCCTGTTCTGCTTATTGCCGACGATCACCCGCTGTTCCGCGACGCCCTGCGAGGGGTGATCGATCGGGTGATGCCCGGCGCCGTTATTCATGAAGCCGACCAGATCAGCGCGCTTTACGATCTGGTCGACTCCTGCCCCGATGCCGACCTGCTGCTGCTGGATCTGGACATGCCTGGGTCGTCCGGCCTGGGTCCGCTGATTCATCTGCGCGGCCAGCAGCCGCAACTGCCGATCGTCATCGTGTCGGCGCATGAAGATCCGCTCTTGATACGCCGGGCGCTGGCGCATGGCGTGATGGGCTTCATCCCCAAATCGTCCGATGCCGAAACCTTGGGCGCCGCGCTGTTGCATGTGCTGGAGGGCGGCACCTGGCAGCCCGAGGCCGGCTACGGCGCCACCGGGCCAGCCCGCGCAACGGCCGCGCCGTCGCCGGAAAAGTCATTGGCGGCCAGCGTACGCGAACTGACGCCGCAGCAATTCCGCGTGCTGCAAATGGTGGGTGCGGGCCTGTTGAACAAGCAGATCGCCCATGAGCTGCGCGTGTCCGAAGCCACCATCAAAGCGCACATGACTTCCATCATGCGCAAGCTCGGTGTCACCAACCGCACGCAAGCGGTCTTGATTGCGGGCCGGCTGGGCTTGAACACCTGGCGCTATGGCGCCAAGTTCTGATTGCGCAACTGCGCGGATAAAAACGCGCGCAGCGAGGCGGGTTTGACTGGTTTGGCCAACACCCGGTAGCCGCGCAGTCGCGCCGCGTGCTTCAGGGCGTCGCCGCCGTCGGTCGACAACAATGCGCCGCGCACGCCAGGCGTAGCCGCGCGCAACACGTCCAGGCTGTTGAGGCCGTCCAGCCGATCACAGAGGTGATAGTCGACCAGCAGCACATCGGGTTGATGGCGCATCAGCGCCAACGCGTCGTTCAGGCGGGTTGCACACAGCACGCTGGCCTGCCAACGTTCCAGCAAAGCCTGCAAGCCGCTTAAATGATGGGGGTCATTGTCCAGGCACAACACACGCAGACCTTGCAAGGACGCGGGCGGCAAAGGCGCAAGCGGCATCGTTGCCCCGCCCGACCAGGGCGCAGCCACGCGCGGCACGCGAATCGTGAACACACTGCCGCGATGCAGTTCAGACCGGACATCCAGCGTATGCGCAAGCAGCATCGCAAAGCGCCGGCAGATGGACAGGCCCAGCCCAAAGCCCTGTCCGCCGCGGCTCAAGGGCTGCTCATAGCGGTGGAACTCGTCGTAGATCCAGCGCAGCTGATGCGCCGGAATGCCCGGCCCCGTGTCCCACACTTGCAGCGCGACCTCACCGCCACGAGGCCGCGCGCACAGCAGGATGCGGCCGCTGTGGGTGTAGCGCAGCGCATTGGCCAGCAGGTTCTGCAACATGCGCCACAACAGGCGCGGATCGCTGCGTATAAAAATTGGGCCACGGGCATGCAGGCGCAATTGCAGGCCGGCGCGCAGCGCCAGTTCGCCGTACTGGTCGGCCAGTTGGAGCAACAACGGTTGCACGTCGAAGTCGCTTAACGCCGGTTTGAGCGCGCCGGCATGCAGACGGGAAATATCCAGCAGGCCGTCCAACAGTTCTTCCGCCGCACGCAGTGACGTATTGATTCGCTCGGCCAGATGACGTTGCGCTTCGGGTTTGTCCTCGTCGTGCAAGGCCGAGGCGAACAGGCGCGCGGCGTTGATGGGTTGCAGCACGTCATGGCTCACCGCCATCAGGAACTGGGTGCGCGAGCGTTGCGCAAGCTCGGCCTCGCGCTCGGTGCGTTTGAAATCCGTGATGTCGCTGTAACTGGTGACATAACCGCCACGCGGCAAGGGCCGGCCGTGCCACTCCAGCACCCGGCCCGAGCGCAGCGTGCGCTGGTTGCGATAGGCCGACCCCGCCTGCATGAAAGCGATCCGCCTGCGAACCAGTCTTTCAATGTCCAACCCCGGCCCCGCGCCGAATTTGCCGCGCCGCGCATTGAAGCGGATGACATCGGCCACCGGGCGTCCCACCCGCAGCAGCCCCTCGGGGTAATCGAAGAAGCGCTGGTATTGCCGGTTCCATGCCACCAGCCGCATCTTCGCATCGACCACGCTGACGCCTTGCTCCAGATTTTCCAGCGCGGCGCGCACATCGGGCGCCCGGCCGCCTGCGCGCAGGCTGGGCGCCAGCCGGACAGCGGCCAGCCCCAGCGCGGCGAAGCTCAACAAGGCAAGCGCAAGCCAGCCCAGCATCATGGCGCGTGTCTCCTGCGTTCAGGGAGGGTGCCGCGGGCGGTTCGTTTTTCTGATCGTGGGCCGGCGGCGTTGCGGGCATTATGCCGCCGGCACGGCCACGCGGACGGCCTTCGCCCAATTTTCAGACTGGTCCTAAATTTGACGCAGGAATCGCGCCCTGATTTGGGGCTTGCTGCGGCTGCTGATAGACTTGCGTCCTGCTCGGACTGCCGCGCCCGCAGTGATAAACTCTGGCCCGGAAGATTCTCTGCAATATCAAAACGTTAGTGTCGTTTTGACTGTCTCGCCGTAGTTAAATGGATATAACCGGCCCCTCCTAAGGGTCAATTGGTGGTTCGATTCCACCCGGCGAGGCCATCCTCCGGCCTCGATCCCGACGCCTGCCCCCCAAAAATTTTCCGCACGTTCAGCCAGATGAGGGTTAATCCGGGCTACGCTCACGCGCCTTGCGCCGTTAGCTTCTCATGTCGCGCCTTGTGACGAATTGAAGCGACGTCAATACGTCACCGATATTTTTTTCAGTCATCATTGCGAATCGCCTTGCGTACAACTTAATGTGCTGTTTAAATTCGACGCGTAAGCCCCTAATTCATCTGGACTTTTCCTGAACCGACGTCCCGCCGGCTTAAGAAATACTTCTTCACAGACTGACAAGCCTGCTCAAACCATGGCATTTTCCTGGAAACGTGCAATTGCGAACGCGGTAGCGCCGGCGGCGCTGGCGCTGTGCGCGCTCCTGCCCCCTGCCGCGCAAGCCGCAAAGAATTCCGACCCTTGCAAGACGAACGCCAAATCGGCGGCCTGCAAGGCGCAACAAGCCAAGAAAGCTCCTGCTCCGAAAGCCGCCTCTGGCAAGAGCTCGGCCGGCAAACAAGCCGCCCCTGCCGCCAAGAAAGCCGCGCCCCCCAAGTCTTCCTCCACCGCCAAGAAGGCGGCCCCGCCCAAGGGCGGCAAGCAAGCAGCCGGCAAGGCCACGCCGCCCAAGAAGACGGCCGCCGCCTCGGGCAAGAACGGCAAACCGAACAAACCCGCCGCCACCCGTGGCCGCTCGGCAGCCGCCGCGTCTGCCGCCATGCCGCCGCCCGCGGCATCCGTGCGCGCCGAAGCCGCCGCGCTGCGTTCCAGCACCGCCTATGTGCAAGACCTGGAAACGTCGACCGTCCTGTTCGCCAAGAATGAAAACGTGGTGCGCCCCATCGCGTCGATCTCGAAGCTGATGACGGCGGTGGTGGTGGTTGACGCCAATCTGCCGATGGATGAAATGCTTGAAATCACCGACGACGATGTCGATGGTCTGAAGCACACCACCTCACGGCTGCGCGTGGGCACCAAGCTGTCGCGCGGCGACATGCTGCATCTGGCGCTGATGTCGTCCGAGAACCGCGCCGCCAACGCGCTGGGCCGCCACTACCCGGGCGGCTTGCCTGCTTTTGTCGCGGCGATGAACGCCAAGGCGCAAGCGCTGGGCATGACCAGCACGCACTTCATTGAGCCGACTGGCCTGTCGAGCAATAACGTGTCGTCGCCGCATGATCTGGCCCGCTTGCTGCGCGCCGCGTCGCAGCGTCCGCTGATCCATCGCTACTCGACCGACACCGAGTACGACGTCGAGATCAACAACCGCACGCAGACCTTCCGCAACACCAACCTGCTGGTGCGCAAGCCCGACTGGGACATCAAGGTCTCCAAGACGGGCTACATCAACGAAGCGGGCGAATGCCTGGTGATGCTGGCCCGCATCAATGGCCGCGATCTGGCCATCGTGCTGCTGGACTCGCAAGGCAAGCTGTCGCGCATCGGGGATGCCGTGCGCATCCGCCGCATTGTGCAAAGCGAAGTCGCGCTGGCGTCGATTCAGCCGGGCGGTTGAACCGGGCGGTTGAACGAGCGGTTGCCTTGGCGCTATCCGCAAAAAAAGGCCCGATATGCATTGGGCCTTTTTTCATGGGCGCGCGGGCGGACGCGGACTACGCCGCCACCGGCCGCTTGCTGCGCAAGGGTTTGGCGTCATACATCGAGGCCGGCAGCCCTTCCAGCACGGCTTGCGCGTTTAACGACCGGATCGGCACCGCCGCATCCGGCGGAATGCGGCCATCGGCCTGCAACAGCTGATAGCGCAGGCAACATACGCGCAGGAAAGAGGTGAAGTTGGCGGCCTCGCCGCGGTACTCGATGAGTTCGTCGTACAGGCGTTCGATCAACTGCGTGACGCGCATGCCGTCACGCCCCGCAATTTCTTCCAGCACCTGCCAGAACAACTGCTCCAGCCGCAAGCTGGTCGCGACGCCATGCAGGCGCAGCGAACGGGTTTCGGGCGCGTAGGACTGCTCGCTCGCGCGGATGAAGATTTCACACATGAGAGCTCCTGAAGCGGGCCGGCGCCGCACGTAAGCGGCGCGTCGTCGGTGGATCACTGTACGACGTTTGCCGCGCGGCCTGCAAGACGCGGCGCGCCCTAGGCCTTTCGGGGCCGAACCCCGCCATTCTGCAACGACACGTTTCCTGACAGCCATCCATCCCGACTCGGTTGATATAAATCATGGACTCGAAAGTGTGAGCGTTCGAGCATAGTGAAACTGATCAGACTTCGGAGGCAGAGATGGACAAGACCATGAAGGCCGCAGTGGCACGCGCATTTGGCAAACCCCTGGTAATCGAAGAAGTCGCCGTACCCCGACCCGGTCCGGGTGAACTGCTGGTGAAGATCGAAGCCTGCGGCGTGTGCCATACCGACTTGCACGCCGTCGAAGGCGACTGGCCCGTCAAGCCCAATCCCCCTTTCATTCCCGGCCACGAAGGCGTGGGCCACGTTGTGGCGGTGGGCGCGGGGGTCACGCACGTCAAGGAAGGCGACCGCGTGGGCATCCCGTGGCTGTACTCCGCCTGCGGCCATTGCGAACACTGCCTGGGCGGCTGGGAAACCCTGTGTGAACAGCAACAAAACGCCGGCTACTCGGTCAACGGCGGCTTTGCCGAATATGCGCTGGCCGCCGCCGATTACGTGGGGCTGCTGCCGAAAAACGTAGGCTTCGTCGACATCGCCCCCGTGCTGTGCGCGGGCGTCACCGTCTACAAGGGCCTGAAGATGACAGACACCCGCCCGGGCAACTGGGTGGTGATTTCGGGCATTGGCGGGCTGGGCCATATGGCGGTGCAATACGCCAAAGCCATGGGCCTGAACGTAGCCGCTGTCGATATCGACGACGCAAAGCTGGACCTGGCGCGGCGCCTGGGCGCGGAAGTCACCGTGAACGCCAAGACCACCGACCCCGCCGCGTACCTGAAGCGCGAAATCGGTGGCGCGCATGGGGCGCTGATTACGGCCGTATCGCCCAAGGCCTTCGAGCAGGCGATGGGCATGGTGCGACGCGGCGGCACCGTGGCGCTCAATGGCTTGCCGCCGGGCGACTTCCCGCTGTCGATCTTCGACATGGTGTTGAACGGCGTTACCGTGCGCGGCTCCATCGTGGGCTCGCGGCTGGATTTGCAGGAGTCGCTGCAATTCGCCGAGGAAGGCAAGGTGCACGCCACCGTCGCCACGGAACGCCTGGAGAACATCAACAGCGTGTTCGACCGCATGAAAGCTGGCCAGATCGAAGGGCGCATCGTGCTTGATTTCGCGTGATGGCGGGCGCGGCCACCGCGCCGCGCCGCCCGCCACGCACAAGGGCCTGGGGCGGCAACCGCCCCAGGCCCTTGTTTCTATTCACACCCAGCAATCAGTGCGAGATCTTCGTGCCCAGCACCGCCAGGAACTGCGCCAACCAGGCCGGGTGCGCGGGCCATGCAGGCGCCGTCACCAGGTTGCCATCGGTGTACGCCTGATCGATGCCGATTTCGGCATAGGTGCCGCCGGCCAGACGCACTTCGGGTGCGCAAGCCGGGTACGCCGAGCACGTGCGGCCTTTCAGGATGCCGGCGGCGGCAAGCAGTTGCGCGCCGTGGCAAACCGCCGCGATAGGTTTACCGGCCTGATCGAAATAACGCACGATATCCAGCACCTTTTCGTTCAAGCGCAGGTATTCCGGTGCACGGCCGCCCGGAATCACCAAGCCGTCGTAGGACGCGGGCTCGACGCGAGCGAAATCAAAATTCAGCGCAAAGTTATGACCGCGCTTTTCGCTGTAGGTCTGGTCGCCTTCGAAATCGTGAATGGCGGTGGCGATGGTGTCGCCCGCTTTCTTGTCCGGGCACACGGCATGCACCGTATGCCCCACGGCCAGCAGCGTCTGGAACGGCACCATGGTTTCGTAGTCTTCGGCGTAATCGCCGACCAGCATCAACAGTCTTTTGCTCATGAATGTCTCCTTGGGATGGGGGATGGCGGCCGGTTACGCGCCCAGCGGGGTGGGACCCGGTTCTTGATGTTCTAGCGGCCATTGTGCCCCCGTCCGGAAGACGGATGGTGGTAATGGGATACCACGGGGGGATACCGTGGGGGCGATGCCGCGGGCTCCCATTCCAGGCCGCACGTTCAGCGCGGCAGTGATGCGCCGCCGCAGATGGCGATGTCCTGGCCGGTGATGGCCGCCGCCTGTTGCGACAGCAGAAAGTGCACCAATGCCGCGATTTCCCCGGGTTGGATCAACCTGCCGATCGGCGGCATGCGCGGTGCGCTGGCCACGCGCGCCGGGTCTTGCAGCATGGCCGTTTGCGTGGCGGCTGGCGACACCACATTCACCGTCACTCCATCGGGCGCCAATTCAGCGGCCCAGCTGCGCGCCAGCGCCACCAGCGCGGCCTTGGACGCGGCGTACTGACTGCGCCCGGGCATACCCTGCGCCACGCGGCTGCCGATCAGCACCACGCGGCCGTCGCCGCGCGCGGCCATCTCGGGCGTCAACAACTGCGACAGCCGGACGGCGACATCGACGTGCAACTTCCACATGCGTTCGCCGTCGGCGGGGTTCATCTGCGCCAGGGGTCCCACCCGTAATACGCCCGCGGCATGGACCAGGGCGCGCGCATCCTTCAGCGGTTCCAACGCCTGCCGCGTGGCCGGCTCGTCGCACAGGTCGACAGTAATGTGGCGATACGCGGCGTGCTGCGCCACGGCGGGTCCGATGTCCAGGCCGGCCACCTCCCATCCCGCGTTCAGCAGATGCTGCACGATGGCCAGGCCGATACCGCCCGTGGCCCCGGTCACCACGGCCAGACCCGCATTGGGCTTACTCGACATGGATGCGCCCCTCGTCCACGATTTTGCGCGAGCGCGCCATGTCGTCCTTTTGAAATCGGGCGAACTCGGCGGCCGAGCCCGGCGTCAACGTCACGCCAAGCGCCTCGTATTTGGCCGTCATGCCCGAAGCCAGGGCCTTGTTGACCTCGGCATTCAGTTTCTCGACCACGGACGTGGGCGTGCCGGCTGGCGCCCAAAGCCCGTACCAGCTATAGAACTGATAGCCGGGCAGGACTTCGCTGACGGTGGGTACGTCGGGCAGATTGGGCAAGCGCGATTCGGACGTCACGGCCAGAATCTTCAGCATGCCGCTCTTGTAGTACGACACCGCGCCCAGCACGGGGTCGATGAAACCATCGATGCGCCCGCCCACCAAGTCTTGCAGCGCGGGCGAAGTGCCGCGATACGGAATCACCGTGTAGTCGAGCCCGCCCTGCCGCTTGAGCAGCTCCGTGGCCAAATGGCCGGCCGACCCGATGGAGCCCACCGCAAAGGTGAGCCGGCCGGGGTTCTGTTTGGCGTAGGTCAGCAAGCCGGCCAGATCGGTCACCGGCAGATCTTTTTTCACGGACAGCGACAACGGCGCCTTGCCCGCCAAGGCTACCGGCACAAAGTTTTTGTCGACATCGAACGGCACCGACTTCATCGTCATCGGCGCGGTCGTGAAGGTAGAGGCGTTGAACAGCAAGGTGTAGCCATCGGCCGATGATTTGGCCACGACGTCGGCGCCGATGATGCCATTGCCCCCCGACCGGTTCTCTACGATGAAAGTCTGCCCGGTCTGCTCGCTGAGTTTCTGCGCCAGATCGCGGCCCAGCATGTCCAGCGTGCCGCCTGGCGGAAAGGGAATCACGAACCGAACCTGGCGCGAGGGATAGCCGTCCTGCGCATGGACCTGCGCTTGCATCAGGCCGCCGGCCAGGCCGGCGCACAGCGCAACGACGGCGCGCAACGCGATTCTTCTTTGCATGATTTGTCTCCTCTTATTGATTGTCGGTTGCGGCATCGTGCGGGGGTATGGCGCCAGGCCATCCGCCGCTTGCGTGCCGCCCCGCGTGCGGACGGCGTTAGCGCGCCAGCAGATTCGCTTGGGACAGCGCCGCGCGCAAGGCCTGCATGTCGGCATCGCCGGGCGCTTCGGTGGGCGGACGCACGGTCGCGTTATCCAGCACACCCGCCAGGTACATGCCAGCCTTCATGCGCGCATGCGCTTCGCCGGTGGGCTCGCCGCCGCCGTACACCGCGTCCTTTAGCGGCGTGATCAGCGCCTGCACGCGCTGGGCGCGCTTCAGGTCGCCCGCCTTGACGGCTTCCCAGAGATCAATGATCAGTTGCGGAATGAAGGTGGCAAAACCAACCAGAGCGCCGTCCACGCCCTGCACCATCGACGCCAGCAGGTATTCATCGTGGCAGGTCAGGATGGCCTTGGACGCATCCGCATCCCGCAGCGCCTGGATGTCCCGCGCATATTTGTTCATGTCGCGCTGCCCCACCTTGAACGCCTGCACATAAGGCAAGCGGGCCAGATCCGCCAGCAGTTGCGACGAATACGACGCGCGCGTCCAGGCCGGATACACGTGGCAGACCAGGTCCAGGTCGGGCGCGGCGTCGTGAATGGCGCGGAAATAATCCAGGGCATGGCCGGGCGTGAAACCAAAGCGCAGCCAATGATGGGGCGGCATGACGTCCAGCGCGGCGGCCCCCGCTTCACGCGCGGCGCGGGCGTGTTCCGCGGCCTCGGCAATGCCTTCGCAGACGATTGACGAAATCACCGGCAACTTGCCGCGCAGCTCGTCGGCCACAATGCGCGTGACCTGCGTGCGTTCGGCCGGCGTCAGCGAAAACACTTCGCCCGTGTGGCCGTTGGTCATGACGGCTACCACGCCGTCATGCTCGGCCAGCCACGATGCCAGGCGGCGCAGCGCGGGCTCATCGATGCGGTGGTCGGCGGTGAAGGGGCAGGAAATTGCCGGGATAATGCCGCGGTAATTCGAGATGGAAGGCATGCTTTTGTCTCCGTATCTTGTGCGTGTGGGAATGGCTTTATGATCGCGGTAGCCCCTTGCGGCCGTCCAATACTCGAAATGCATAGAATTATTTTTGCTGCGGCGCACACACCTCATGGGACCCGGAAACCGACCTTTGGACATGAACTGGCTGGAAGACTTTTGCGCTCTGGCCGAGACCGGAAGTTTTTCACGCGCGGCCGAAGCCCGCGCCATCGCGCAACCGGCATTCAGCCGGCACATTCGCGCGCTGGAAGAATGGGTGGGCGCCGATCTTTTCGACCGCAGCACGCACCCCACTGAGCTGACCGCGGCGGGCCACAAATTCCTGCCGCTGCTCAAACAAGTGATGGCCGACCTGGAGGCCGCGCGCATCAAGGCGATGGCCGCGCACGCCCAACACGGCGCCAGCCTGCGCTTTGCCGCGACGCATTTGCTGGCGTTGACGTTTTTTCCCAAATGGCTGACACGGCTGGAAGCCCATATGGAAGTCGGCGCTATCCAGATGATGTCCGACAGCTTCCAGGCCTGCGAAGACCTGATGGCGCAACGCCGCGTGCAATTCCTGCTGTGCCACCGTCATCCGCAAGTGGCCAGCCGGCTGGACGAGATCGCTTATCCGAAGGTATGCCTGGGCGCCGACGTGCTGGTGCCCGTCAGCGCGCCTGCCGCCCACGCGCAGGGCGAACCGGCGCATCGCCTGGAAGGCGGCGATGCGGTGCCGTTCCTGGCCTATGGGTCGACATCGGGGCTGGGCCGCATCGTGGCCAGCCAATTGCGGCACAAGCCAATGCCCGCCGAACGCATTCAGACGACGTTTGTGGGGCCGCACGCCACGCTGCTGCGGTCCATGGCGATACAGGGCCGTGGCATTGCGTGGCTGCCCGACATGCTGGTGCATGACGATTTGCAGCAAGGCAAGCTGGTTCGCGCCGGTGGACCGGAATGGGATATCCCGCTGGAGATCTGCCTGTTCCGGCAACCCACCGACATGGCCCCGGTGGCTGAAAACTTGTGGGCGCTGGTGAACGCATAATCCGCACGCCCGGCCGCCCACCTTTATTCCAGCGCCACCGACACGGGCTTTGCCCCCAGCACGGTGACCAGCACGTTCGGGTCGATGCCGATCAGGTAACCGCGCCGCCCGCCGTTGATATATACAACGGGGTACTCCAGCACCTCGGCTTCCACCCAGACCGGCATTTTCTTGCGCGTGCCAAACGGCGACGTGCCGCCCACCTGATACCCAGAATGCCGCTGCGCGACTTCAGGCTTGCAGGGCTCGACTTTCTTCAGGCCCGCCTGACGCGCCAGATTCTTGGTGGAGACCTCGCGGTCACCATGCATGACCACGATCAGCGGCTTGGCGGATTCGTCTTCCATCACCAGCGTCTTCACCACCGCATGCGGGTCCAGGCCCAGCTGGCGCGCGGCCTCGCCCGCGCCGCCGTGATCCACATAGTCATAGGTGTGTTCCGTGTAGGCCACCTTGTTCTGCTTCAGCATTTGGGTGGCGGGCGTTTCGGAGACGTGGCGGGCTTTGCTCATGAGTAGGCCGGATGAAAAAAAGAAAAGTGTAAGACAGCGTGAACGATGACGATGCGCAGATCAATGCGCGCATCAGCCGCGCGGGTGGTGCGCCGCATGCAGCGCCTTCAGGCGTTCGCGGGCAACGTGCGTGTAGATCTGGGTCGTGGAAATATCCGCGTGGCCCAGCAGCATCTGCACGACCCGCAGGTCGGCGCCGTGGTTCAGCAAGTGCGTCGCGAACGCATGGCGCAACACGTGCGGCGACAGCGGCGCATGGATGCCCCCCAGCAGCGCGTACTTCTTCACCAACTGCCAGAAAGCTTGGCGCGACATGGCTTCGGCGCGGCCCGTGATGAAGAGCGCATCGCTTTGGCGCCCCGCCGCCAGCTCGGGCCGGGCGGTCTTCAGGTATTGCTCGATCCAGTGCGCGGCCTCGGCGCCCAGCGGCACCAGGCGGTCCTTGCCGCCCTTGCCCAGCACCACGCGCACCACGCCTTCATTCAGGCTGACGTCCAGCGCGCGCACGCCCACCAGTTCAGACACGCGCAAGCCGGTGGCGTACAAGGTTTCCAGCATGGCGCGGTCGCGCAGCCCGCGCGGCTGGGTGAGGTCGGGCGCGCGCAGCAAGGTGTCCACTTGCGACTCCGACAGCGTCTTGGGCAGGCGCGGCGGCTGCTTGGCGGCGATCAAAGTCAGGCAAGGGTCGCGTTCGGCGCGGTGTTCGCGCAAGGCCCAGGCATAGAAGCGGCGCAGCGCGGCCAGTCGGCGGTTGGCGGTGGTGGCGCGCGTTTCTTCGTGGCGGAAGGCGAACCAGGCTTCGATGTCGGCTTTGCCGGCGTCGCACAGCGTCTTGGCGGGGCCGGCGGGCAACGCATGCGCCGAGGCGGCGTCGCCGTAGCGGTCGGCCATTTCGCGGGCATAGGCTTCGGGGTCTTCCAGCCAGCGGGCAAAGCCGGTCAGGTCGCGGCGGTAGGCGGCCAGCGTGTTGGCGGACAGGCCGTCTTCCAGCCAGACGGCGTCGATGAAGGCGTCGATGTCGGCTTGGGAAGCCAGCGGTGCTTTCAGGGTGGACATATTGCGGGTTACCTCTCGCCCACGCCGGCGGCTGCCGACTTCAGCCAGGTTTCAAACAACTTGAGCGCGTCAGACCGTTCGCTGCGCTGCGGGTAGCCGAAGTAATAGCCCTGGGTGACGGTCAGCGATTGCGGCACCGGCATCGTCAGCGTGCCTTGGTCGAGCGCCGGCTGCGCCAGGAAACGCGGCATCAGGCCCACGCCCAGCCCCGCCTGCACAGCGGCCATCACCATGGTGAAGAGCTCATAGCGCGGGCCGCCCGCCGCCTGCGGGCCGTACAGATGGTTGTTGGCGGCATACCACTGGCGCCACGCGTCGGGCCGCGACGCCAGATGCAGGTGCGTCATGCCGGCCAGGGCGCTCACGCCCGCGTCCGTCTGCTGCGCCACGCGCGCCGCCAGTTGCGGCGCGCATACCGGCACCAATTCGCGTTCGGGGAACAGCAGCACGCCCTGCGTGCCGGGCCACAGGCCGTCGCCATGGTAAAGCGCGCCGTCAAAGGGCTGGTCCTTGAACTGGAACGGCAAGGTGCGCACCGACAGGCTGACGGTGATGTCGGCATGTTCCGCTTGAAAATCCGCCAGACGCGGAATCAGCCAGGTGGTGGCCAGCGTGGGCACAACCGCAATGTGGATGCTGCGGCCCATGCCCGTGCGGCTGACGAGGCCAAAGGTGTCTTTTTCGATCTGGTCCAAATGGTGACGAATCCGCCCGGCGTATTCCGCCCCGTGGTCCGTCAGCACGATGCGGCGCCGTACCCGGGTGAACAACTGCACGCCCAGCCGCGACTCCAGGCTGGCCACTTGCCGGTAAACGGCGCTGTGCGTCAGGGACAGTTCCTCGGCCGCGCGGGAAAAACTGCCCAACCGGGCCGATGCTTCGAACGCCTGGAGCGCGCTCAGATTGGGAATGCCGTTTCTCATGGAGCGGAATATTTGCCTGAAATCGGCCTGAAATCGGCCTGAGCCCCGTTAAAACCGGTCGTAGCGCAACGAGGCACTACGTGCCGGGGGATCACTAGATTGTGCAATTTTATCAATTGCGTTGTGCACTCAACGCACATATCCTCAAGAGTCTTATCCTCGGCTACCCACGACACCCCACCATGTCTAAGCAAGATTCCCGCCTTGGCGGTCACATTCTGGTCGACCAACTGGTCGCCCAGGGCGTCAAACACGTTTTCTGCGTTCCCGGCGAGAGCTATCTGGCGGTGCTGGACGGCCTGCACGATGCGGATATCAAGGTTACCGTCTGCCGCCAGGAAGGCGGCGCGGCGATGATGGCCGACGCCCACGGCAAACTGACCGGCGAACCCGGCATCTGCATGGTGACCCGTGGCCCGGGCGCGTCCAACGCGCTGGCCGGCGTGCACATCGCCAAGCAGGACTCCACCCCGCTGATCCTGTTCGTGGGCCAGATCGAACGCGGCATGCGCGAGCGTGAAGCCTTCCAGGAAATGGACTACCGCGCCGTGTTCGGCACGCAGGCCAAGTGGGTCACCGAGATCGACCAGGTCGAACGCATTCCCGAACTGATCTCGCGCGCTTTCCACATTGCCACGTCCGGCCGTCCCGGCCCCGTCGTGATCGCGCTGCCGGAAGACATGCTGGTCGAAGCCGCCAAGGTGGCCGACGCCCCGCGCTACGAATTGATCGACTCCGCCCCCACGGCCGGCCAGCTGGCCGACCTGGAAAAGCTGCTAGCCGACGCCAAGAACCCCGTCGCCATCCTGGGCGGCACGCGCTGGGATGCCCGCGCCGTGCAACAGTTTGCCGACTTCGCGCAGCGCCACGCGCTGCCCACGGCCGTGTCGTTCCGCCGCCAGATGCTGTTCCCCGCTGACCACCCCTGCTTCATCGGTGACGTGGGCCTGGGCATCAACCCCGCCCTGCTCAAGCGCGTGGCCGACGCCGACCTGATTCTGCTGGTGGGCGGCCGCATGTCCGAGAACCCCAGCCAGGCCTACACGCTGCTGGACATTCCGGTTCCGAAACAAAAGCTGGTGCACGTGCACCCCGACACCGCCGAACTCGGCCGCGTCTACCGCGCAACGCTGGCCATCAACACATCGCCGGCCGCGTTTGCGGAATCGCTGGCGGGCCTGAAGGCGCCTGCCAAGCCCGTGTGGGCCGAAGGCACCCAGGCCATGCGCGAGTCGTACCTGAAGTGGAGCGACCCGGAAACCATCACCACCCCGGGCGCGCTGCAAATGGGCCAGGTGATGGCCTACTTGGAAAAGTCGTTGCCGGCGGACGCCATCATGACCAACGGCGCGGGCAACTACGCCACCTGGCTGCACCGCTTCCACCGCTTCACGCGCTTTGGCACGCAGCTGGCGCCGACGTCCGGTTCCATGGGCTATGGCCTGCCGGCGGCCGTTGGCGCCAAGCGCGTCTGGCCTGACAAAACCGTTGTCTGCTTTGCGGGCGACGGCTGCTTCCTGATGCACGGCCAGGAGTTCGCCACCGCCGTTCAGTACGACCTGCCCATCATCGTGGTGCTGGTCGACAACGGCATGTACGGCACCATCCGCATGCACCAGGAAAAGCACTACCCCGGCCGCGTGTCTGCAACCGAGCTCAAGAACCCGGACTTCGCCGACTACGCGCGCGCCTTCGGCGGCCACGGCGAACGCGTCGAGACCACCGAGCAATTCGGCCCGGCCTTCGAACGCGCGCTGGCCAGCGGCAAGCCGGCCATCCTGCACTGCTTCATCGACCCCGAAACCATCACCCCGTCGACGACCTTGGAAAAGATCCGCGACGCGGCACTGAAAGCCCAGCACTGAATCCCGATCAGGCGGTAAGTTCCGGCGGCGCGCTCAGGCGCGCTGCCCGCGCAAACCCCAACTTGCCGCCCGAATTATTTTAGGTTTAAACTTTTAAAATTCCGAATACGGAAATCCATAGCGGAGACCCAGCATGTCCTCGAATCCTTCTTTTCAATGGCAAGATCCCCTGTTGCTGGACCAGCAACTGACCGAAGAAGAACGCATGGTGCGCGATGCCGCCTATGCCTATTCGCAGGACAAGCTTGCCCCCCGCGTGCTGAACGCCTTCCGCAACGAGAAGACCGATCCGGAAATCTTCTCGGAAATGGGCGAACTCGGCCTGCTCGGCGCCACCATTCCTGAAGAATACGGCGGCGCTGGCCTGAACTACGTCAGCTACGGCCTGATCGCCCGCGAAGTCGAACGCATCGACTCCGGCTACCGCTCGATGATGAGCGTGCAGTCGTCGCTGGTGATGGTGCCCATCAACGAATTCGGCAGCGAAGCGCAAAAGCAGAAGTACCTGCCCAAGCTGGCTCGCGGCGAATGGATCGGCTGCTTCGGCCTGACCGAACCCAACCACGGTTCCGACCCCGGTGGCATGGAAACCCGCGCCGTCAAGACGTCCGACGGCTACAAGATTTCCGGCAACAAGATGTGGATCACCAACTCGCCCATCGCTGATGTGTTCGTGGTGTGGGCCAAGTGCGTCGGCGGCGACTTCGACGGCAAGATCCGCGGCTTCATCCTGGACAAGGGCATGAAGGGCCTGTCGGCTCCGGCCATTCACGGCAAGGTCGGCCTGCGCGCCTCGATCACCGGCGAAATCGTCATGGACGAAGTCGAAGTGTCCGCAGACCAGATGATGCCCGGCGTGTCCGGCCTGAAGGGTCCGTTCACGTGCTTGAACTCCGCCCGCTACGGCATCGCCTGGGGTGCTGTTGGCGCCGCTGAAGCTTGCTGGCACACCGCCCGCCAGTACACGCTGGACCGCAAGCAATTTGGCCGCCCGCTGGCCGCCAACCAGCTGATCCAGAAGAAGCTGGCCGACATGCAAACCGAAATCACGCTGGCCCTGCAAGGCTGCCTGCGTTTGGGCCGCATGAAGGACGAAGGCACCGCCGCCGTCGAAATCACCTCGATCATGAAGCGCAATTCTTGCGGCAAGGCGCTGGACATTGCGCGTCTCGCGCGCGACATGCTCGGCGGTAACGGCATCTCTGACGAGTTCGGCGTGGCCCGCCACCTGGTGAACCTGGAAGTGGTCAACACCTACGAAGGCACCCACGACGTGCACGCCTTGATTCTGGGCCGTGCGCAAACGGGCATCCAGGCGTTCTATTGATCGCGGGTTTGCCTGCCATGGCTTGAATGAAAAAACCGCCTTCGATGAAGGCGGTTTTTCTTTGGTGCCTGGCATGTGATACGAAGCATGCGATACCTAGCATGTGATACCTAGCATGCGATACCAAGCAAGCGATACCTGGCATGCGATACCCAGCATGCGATGCGAAGCGCTTAGTTCTCGCCTGACAGATCAAACAAGCTCGTCGCATCCAGTTCCAGCACGCCCTCGTCGTGCTGGTTGATGACCGTCCACGCCCACGTGATGATGCCCAGGTCGGGGCGCGACGACGAGGTGCGCGCGCCTTGCACGCGCGCTTCCAGACGCAGCGTGTCGCCCGGCCGCACCGGCGTGCGCCAGCGCACTTCACCCAGCCCCGGGGACCCGAAAGATTCGGAGTCGTGCAGCGCGGCGTCTACCGCCATGCGCATGGCCAGCGCACACGTGTGCCAGCCGCTGGCAATCAATCCGCCCCAGCGCCCTTCCGCCGCGCGTTGCGGGTCGGTGTGAAACCACTGCGGGTCGAACTTGCGTGCAAATTCCACGATCTCGGCCTCGGTGATGGTGACCGGGCCTGCCTTGATCAACATGCCGTCTTTGAATTCGGCGAACTTCATATTTCCCCCCTGCAAACGCAAACGGCGCGCCATGGCGCGCCGTTTTTCACGTGTGTCACGCGTTGGTTTTAGGACCTAATACGTCTCGAAATGCAGCCGCCCCTCGCGACGCAGCACATCGTGCAGGATAGACCAATCCTGCCCCGATTGCATCGTCACATCGCGCAGTGCGTCCAGCACGCCGACTTCCATTCCCTTCAGCCCGCACACATAGATGCAGGTGTTGCGGTCCCCCAGCAACTCGCATACCTGCGCCGCCCGTTCGCGGATCAGGTCCTGCACATAGCGCTTGGGCTGGCCGGGTTCGCGCGACAGCGCCAGATTGATGTCGATGAAGTCGCGCGGCAGCTTCATCAGCGGCCCGAAGTACGGCAGCTCGCGTTCGGTGCGGGCGCCAAAGAACAGCATCAAGCGGCCGTTGTCGCCCGTGTCGATGCGGCGGCGGTAGCGCTCGGTCATCGCGCGCATGGGCGCGGAACCGGTCCCCGTGCAGATCATGATGAGGTTTGCGCGCGGGTGGTTGGGCATCAGGAAGGTATGGCCGAACGGGCCAATGACCTGCACCGTGTCATTCTTGGCCAGATCACACAGGTAGTTCGAACACACGCCATGCGCCGCCGCGCCGCCATGGTCTTCGGTGACGCGCTTCACCGTCAAAGACAGATTGTTGTAGCCCGCGCGTTCGCCGTCGCGCGGGCTGGCCAGCGAATACTGGCGCGCATGATGCGGCCGGCCTTGGGCGTCGACGCCGGGAGGCAAAATGCCGATGGACTGCCCTTCCAGCACGGGAAACGGCAGCTCGCCAAAGTCCAGCACGATGTGATGGATATCGCTTTCGGTGTCGGCGCCCGTCACGCGGTAATTGCCGACCACGGTGGCCGTCATCGGCGCTTTGTGCGTGTACAGATTGACGTAGGGATGCGCGGCCGACCAGGGCGGCACGGACGCGCCAGGCAGACTGAACGCGGGGGGCGCGGCATTCGGCGCCGCGCCAGAATCAAGGGCGGTAGCGTCGGCCGCAGCATCGGCTGCCGCATCCCCCTCCCCCACATCCGGCAACGCCTTTTCCTTCGGCAGTTCTTCCCAGCCGAACTGCTCCTGCACCGAGTACGCCTCGTTACGCAGCATCAGCCGCCAGTTGTCGATCGACCCCGTTGGGCAGGGCGGCACACAGGCCATGCAGCCGTTGCAGATGTCGGGGTCCACGACGTAGTTGTTGGCGTCGTGGGTGATCGCGTCGACCGGACAGGTTTCTTCGCACGTGTTGCAGCGGATGCAGATCTCGGGGTCGATCAGATGCTGCTTCAGCACTTCTACGGGTAAGGGGGCGTTCATCGCAGTCTTCCCAATGCGCTGGCGGGTCGGCGCACGCATGCGCGCCGCCCCTTCTCGCCTTAGTTGAAACGGACGTAGTCGAAATTCACCGGCTGGCGGTTGATGCCCATGACGGGCGGCGCAATCCAGTTGGCGAACTTGCCCGGTTCCGTCACGCGGCCCATCAGCGACGCGACAAACGCGCGGTCCTCAGGCGTGGGCAGCCACTTGTGGCTGTTGGCCTGCCATTGCGATTCCGACAGGATCTCGCCGTCAGGCGACATGCGTATGCCGGCCAGCGTGCCGATCTGGCGGTTGAACGCCTTGTGCGGCACGTGCAAGCGGAACGGGATGCCGCTCTTTTCAATGACCTTGTTCCAGCGCCCAATGCCCGCCACCGAATCGCGGATGAAGTCATCGCGCAGCACTTCGTTCAGCGCGTTCAGCATCGGCACTTCAATTTCGTTGAGCTTGCCGTTGTTCACGGTCAGCACGCGATAGGTGTCGTTCTTCAGTTGATGGTCGTCGGTGCGCTTGGATTCTTCGTAGCGCCCCTTCAGGCCCGAGCCATAGAAGATTGCGGCGTTGGAAGATTGATCGGCGCCGAACAGGTCGATGGTGACGCTGTAGTGGAAGTTCAGGTAGCGCTGGATGGTGGGCAGGTCGATGACGCCAGCGGCGCGCACGCTTTCCGGGTCGTCGGTCTTCAGCTGATTCATCACTTCGCAGGTGCGCTGGATCACGCGCGAAATGCCGGATTCGCCCACGAACATGTGGTGCGCTTCTTCGGTCAGCATGAACTTCGTGGTGCGCGCCAGCGGGTCGAAGCTGGACTCAGCCAACGCGCACAGCTGAAACTTGCCGTCGCGGTCGGTGAAGTACGTGAACATGTAGAAGGCCAGCCAGTCGGGCGTCTTCTCGTTGAACGCGCCCAGAATGCGCGGGTTGTCGGAATCGCCCGAGCTGCGTTGCAAGAGCGCATCGGCCTCTTCGCGGCCATCGCGGCCAAAGTAGCGATGCAGCAGATACACCATGGCCCACAAGTGGCGGCCTTCTTCAACGTTGATCTGGAACAGGTTGCGCAGGTCGTACTGCGACGGCGCGGTCAGGCCCAGATGGCGTTGCTGTTCGATCGACGCGGGTTCGGTGTCGCCCTGCGTGACGATGATGCGGCGCAGGTTGGCGCGGTGTTCGCCCGGCACGTCCTGCCAGACGTCACGCCCCATGTTTTCGCCGAAGTGGATCTTGCGCTGCCCGTCTTGCGGCGCCAGGAAAATGCCCCAGCGGTAGTCGGGCATGCGCACGTGGTTGAAGTTCGCCCAGCCATCGGGTTCCACGCTGACGGCGGTGCGCAGGTACACGTCAAAGCCGTGCGAACCGTCGGGGCCCATGTCCTGCCACCATTGCAGGTAATTGGGCTGCCAATGTTCCAGCGCGCGTTGCAACGTGCGGTCGCCAGACAAGTTGACGTTGTTGGGGATCTTATCGGTGTAATTGATTCCAGACATTGTCTCGCTCCTTGTTTTTTTCAGACCCGGTTCCAATCGAACGCGGCTTGCTCGCCCTTGCCGTACAGCTTCAGAGCGCCCTTGTCGCCGGCCGCATTCGGACGGTTGAAGATCCAGTTCTGCCACGCGGTCAGGCGGCCGAAGATGCGGGTTTCCATTGTTTCCTTGCCGCCAAAGCGCAGGTTGGCCTCCAGCCCGGTCAAGGCGTCGGGCGACAAGGCGCGGCGCTCTTCCAGCATCATGCGCACTTCGTCGTCCCAGTCGATGCTGTCGGGCGCGAAGGTCACCAGGCCCAGCTCCAGCGCATCGGCGGCAGACAACGCTTGCCCGGCGCGCGCGCGCACGGCTTCCAGCGGCGCGGTCTCTTCGTAGAAGCGGCGTTGCAACCGGCTCTGGCCATTCACCAGCGGATACGCGCCGAAGTTGCGTTCGCCCACGACGATCTGCGCGTGCGCGGCGGGGGCTTCCGCATCGCCGTCCGCCTCGTTATCCAGCATGTAGCTGCGGTCGGCCGCCAGCGCCAGTTCCAACAAGGTGCCCACAAAGCATGAACCCGGTTCGATCAGCGCGAACAGGCTGCGCGACGTCACATCCAGACGCGCCAGCGTACGGCGCAGCATGCCGGCGGTTTCGCGCACGAACCAGTGCTCGGCGTGCCGTTCCAGCGCGGCGTCGGCGGCCAGCACGGCGGCGGGGTCGCCTTCTGTCTTCAGCACCCAGGTGCCGATGTCGAGTTCGTTGGTGCGCATGGACAGAATGGCGTCGTCCAGTTCGCGCGCCATCCGCAAGGGCCACCAGTTGGCGCCCGCGGCAAGAATGTCGGCCAGTTCCGATTCGACCGGCCCTATCGGTGCGCGCACGGTCCAGGTGGCTTGACGCTTGTCGCGGTCGAGCTGGATGTCCACGTAGCGGTACGACAGGCTGTTGGCGCTTTCGGTGCGTTCGATGGGCGTGAGCGAAATGCCCGCTTCGTTCGCCTGGCGCGTGCTGCCTTCGGCCAGCGCCAGCGCGCGTTCGCGCACCGCCGCTTCAAAACGCGCGGGCTTGACCACGTCGTCCACCAGCCGCCAGTCCTTGGCCCGCTGGCCGCGCACGCCTTCGACCAGCGTGCAGAAGATGTCGGCGTGGTCGTGGCGCACGCGGCGCTTGTCGGTCACGCGCGTCAGGCCGCCAGTGCCGGGCAAGACGCCCAACAGCGGCACTTCGGGCAAGGCGACGGACGACGAGCGGTCGTCGATCAGCAGGATTTCGTCGCAAGCCAGCGCCAGCTCGTAGCCGCCGCCTGCGCACGCGCCATTCAGCGCGGCGATGAACTTCAAGCCGCTATGGCGGCTGGAGTCTTCGATGCCGTTGCGGGTTTCGTTGGTGAACTTGCAGAAGTTCACCTTCCAGGAGTGTGAGGACAAGCCCAGCATGAAGATGTTGGCGCCCGAACAGAAGATGCGGTCCTTCATGCTGGTGACCACCACGCTGCGCACTTCCGGATGTTCGAAGCGGATGCGTTGCAGGGCGTCGTGCAGTTCGATGTCTACGCCCAGGTCGTACGAATTCAGCTTGAGCTTATAGCCGGGGCGCAGGCCGCCGTCTTCGGCCACGTCCATGGCCAGCGTAGCGACGGGGCCGTCGAACGTCAGGCGCCAATGGCGGTACTGGTCGGGCTGGGTGCGGAAATCGACCCTGCTGTTAGCCCCATGGGCGTTGGCCCCATGGGTGTTGACCCCCTGGGTGTTGACCCCATTGATGGTGCTGCTCATCTTGTGTCTCCTCGTACGCCCTGCCTGGACAGGAAAAATACTGCATCACATGAATTATTGTGCAGATTAGTTCAGGCAAAAACGCACGTCAAGCGAGACATGCATCAAAGTGCAGCTTTACAGGGGCAGACCGCAGGCCTTGCGAACTTGGGTGCGCAGGCCGGCAAAGCTCTCCTGCACTTCCAGATTGCTGGTCACCCAGGTGAGATCCGCCTTGGCGTAGAAGGCTTCGCGCCCGGCCAGGATGCGTTTCAAGTCGGCCATGGCTTCGTTGTTGCCCGACATGGGGCGGAAATCGCCCTGCGCCATGACCCGGCCCATGTGCTCTTCGGGCGTGGCGCGCAGCCAGACCGTGTAGCAGTGCGCCAGCAACAGGTTCAGCGTGGCGGGTTCAGACACCAGCCCGCCCGGGGTGGCCAGCACCATTTCCGGATAGATCTGCACGGCCTCTTCCAGCGCGCGGCGCTCATAGCGGCGGTAGGCGTTGGGGCCATACAGGTTATGAATTTCCAGGATGCTGCACCCGGCCACGCGCTCGATTTCGCGGTTGAGCTCGACAAAGGGGTAGCCCAGATCATCAGCCAGCATCTGGCCCAACGTGGATTTACCCGCGCCGCGCAGCCCGATCAGCGCCACGCGCTGCGTGCGGTTGGGGCGTTGCGCGCCCGCCCCCACGCCGAACAGCTGGGTCAGGGCCTCGCGGGCGCGTTGCAGGTCAGATTCCGTGCGGCCGCTGAGCAGTTCGCGGATCAGCAGCCAATCGGGCGATTCGGTCGTGACGTCGCCCACCAGTTCGGCCAGCGCGCAGTTGAAGGCGCGGGCAATTTGCAGCAGCACCAGGATGGACGCGTTGCCCACCCCATGTTCCAAATTGGCCAGATGCCGCTCCGACACGCCCGTGACCTGAGATAGGCCCTTGCGCGTCATGCCGCGTATGGCTCGCAGGCGGCGTACGCGCTCGCCCAAGGCCACCAGGAAAGCTTCCCGCCTGGGTTCGGATGGCGCCGCATCTAGCGCTTGATTCATGTTTTGGCTGACTCCGCAAATACCCTGATACGCCTTGTTTTATGCACTATAGTGCTTGACCCAAACCATTGGAAGCACTATTTTTCCTTCCAAGCAGTCCAAAGCCGTCACGGTGCAAAAAAGCAGCATTCCAATTCATGCTGCATTGCAAGGCGCCGACAGTGTAAAGGAGGAGTCCCGGTGAGCACGCCAGATCAATTCCATGCCCTGATGCGCGAGGCCACGCGTCTGGTGTCCGGCCAGCCGTTCGATAGCGGCCTGCAAGCCCGCTTGAACCGCGAAGCCGGCCCCGGCAGCCCCCTGTACCAGAACATCTTCGCCGCCTGTAAGCAGGGCGTGGCCGACGGCTGGATGTGCAACCGCGAAGGCGGCGGCATCCGCTACGGCCGCGTCATCAAGCCCGCCGACGATCTGGCCGGCTGTTCGGTGGACGTCGTCGACATGAACGACCTGGCTGGCCCCCACCACGCCCATCCCAACGGCGAGATCGACCTGATCATGCCGCTGACTGATGACGCCCGCTTTGACGGACACGGCGCGGGCTGGCTCGTCTACGGCCCCGGCAGCGCCCACCGCCCCACGGTCACGCAAGGCCGCGCGCTGGTGCTGTACCTGCTGCCCGGCGGCGCTATCGACTTCACGCGGCCCAGCAGCTAGCCCCATGCCTTACGGCCAGGCGACAAAAAACACACAGCCATGGCCCGCCCCCACCAGGACATCAGGAGACAACCGTGAACACCTGCCCCGCCGAACTGAACTTCGCCAGTTATCTGGCCGCGCTGAACGCGCCGCGCGCCGCCAAGCCGGCCTATATCGACGACACGCGTCAGCTGAGCTATGGCGAACTGGCCGAGCGGGTGGCCCGCATGGCGGGCGCGCTGCGCCAATTGGGGCTGCGGCGCGAAGAACGCATTCTGCTGCTGATGCAAGACACGGTGGATTGGCCCATCGTGTTCCTGGGCGCGTTGCATGCGGGCGTGGTGCCGGTCGCCGTGAACACCTTGCTGACGGCCGACGACTACGCCTACATCGTGTCGCACAGCCGCGTGCGCGCGGCGTTCGTCTCGGGTGCGTTGCTGCCCGTCTTGCAGACCGCGCTGGCGCAAGCGCCCAGCGATGTCGAGCACGTGGTGGTGTCCCAGCCCCTGGCTTCTTCAGCCCTGGCTTCCCCGGGCCTGGCTTCACCGCCCTCTTCCGCGCCGCCCGTCCGCATCTACGAATTCGATGCCCTGCTGGCCGCCGCCCCCCTCGCGCCCGCCGTGCGCACGCTGGCCGATGAAATTGCGTTCTGGCTGTATTCATCGGGTTCCACCGGCAAGCCCAAGGGCGTCGTCCACACGCACGGCAACCTGTGGCACACGGCCGAACTCTATGCCAAGCCCGTGCTGGGCATCCGCGAAGACGACGTGGTGTTCTCGGCCGCCAAGCTGTTCTTTGCCTACGGCCTGGGCAATGGGCTGACCTTTCCGCTGTCGGTGGGCGCCACCGTCATCCTGATGGGCGAACGGCCCACGCCGCAGGCCGTGTTCCAGCGCCTGACCCGGCACCGCCCCACCGTGTTCTATGGCGTGCCAACGCTATACGCCAGCATGCTGGCTTCGCCCGAGCTGCCGCCGCGCGACCAAGTCGCCATGCGCGTGTGCACATCGGCGGGCGAAGCGTTGCCGCGCGATATCGGCGAACGCTTCACGCGGCATTTCGGCTGTGAAATCCTGGACGGCATCGGTTCCACCGAGATGCTGCACATCTTTATCTCGAACCAGACGGGCCAGCTGCGCTACGGTACCACCGGCAAGCCCGTGCCCGGCTACGAAGTGCAGCTACGCGATGACAACGGCGCCCCCGTCGCGGCCGGCGCCATCGGCGACCTCTACATCAAAGGCCCCAGCGCCGCGCTGATGTACTGGAACAACCGCGACAAAACCCGCCAGTGTTTTCTGGGCGACTGGTTAAAGAGCGGCGACAAATACACCTGTGACGCCGACGGCTACTACACCTATGCCGGCCGCAGCGACGACATGATCAAGGTCAGCGGGCAGTATGTGTCGCCGGTGGAAGTGGAGAACATTCTGGTGCAGCACGAAGCCGTACTGGAAGCCGCCGTGATCGGCGTGCCAGACCACGACGGCCTGGTGAAGACAAAGGCCTACGTCGTGCTGCGCCCGGGTTTTGAACCCGATGCGAATACCGGCGCGGCGCTGCAAAGCTATGTGAAGCAGCATCTGGCGCCGTTCAAGTATCCGCGCCAGATCAACTTCACCGAAGAACTCCCCAAGACCGCCACCGGCAAGATCCAGCGCTTTCGGCTGCGTCAGCTGGAAGAGTCGACGCTATGAGAGCGGCTGCGCAGATCGACGCTGCCGGGAATTGTCGGGACCGGGGCAACGCCAACGCCAACGCCAACGCCGACGCGGCCATCGAAAGCAAGGTCATTGCCTCCGTTGATGTGGCCGGCCAAACGCGCCGTCTGGAATGCCTGTGGATCGCGCCCGATCGCGCGCAGGCGCCGTTGCTCGTCTTCCTGCACGAAGGGCTGGGCTCGGTTGCCATGTGGAAGGACTTTCCGGCGCAAGTGTGCCAGGCCGCCGGCTGTCGGGGGCTGGTTGTGTCGCGCTATGGGTACGGGCAGTCCACGCCGCGCCCGCCGCAGGAAAAATGGACGGTGGACTTCATGCACGACGACGCGCGCGACGGGCTGCCCGCGCTGTTCACCGCGCTGGGCGTGGACGCGCGAGAAGACAAGCCCGTGCTGTTCGGCCACAGCGACGGCGGATCGATTGCGCTGCTGTACGCGGCCATGCACCCGGATGCCGTCGCCGGCATCGTCGTGGCGGCCCCGCACATCTTTGTTGAAGCGCAGACGGTAGCGAACATCGAGCTTGCGCGGCAGGCCTATCTGAACACCGACCTGCGCAGCCGCCTGGCGCGCTATCACGCCGACGTGGACTCCGCCTTCTGGGGCTGGAACGACATCTGGCTGAACCCCGATTTCCGCCACTGGAACATCGAAGATTATCTGCCCCGCATCACCTGCCCCGTGCTGGCGATGCAGGGCGTGGACGACGAGTACGGATCGCTTGCGCAGATACGCGGCATACGCCGCCATGCGCCGCAAACCGCACTGCTGGAAATTCCCGCCTGCCGCCATTCGCCGCACCGGGACCAGCCCGCCATTGTTATCCAGGCCGTTGCCGATTTCATCGGCGCGTTGGACAAACCCGGCTGAGCCAGGGCCTATCCGCCCAGACCAGCCCATAACAAGCACGGAGACAAACCATGAACCACGCCCTGACCCGGGCTGCGATTGCCGCAGCCCTGACGCTCGCCGCCAGCGGCGCGCAGGCCGCAGACAAAATCAAGGTCGGCTTCATGCTGCCCTACAGCGGCACCTTCGCCGCGCTTGGCACCGCCATTGAAAACGGCTTCAAGCTGTACGTGGCCGAACAAGGCGGCAAGCTGGGCGGGCGCGAGATCGAATACTTCAAGGTGGACGACGAATCCAACCCCGCCAAGGCCGCCGAAAACGCCAACCGCCTGATCAAGCGCGATCAGGTCGACGTGCTGATCGGCACCGTGCATTCGGGCGTGGCGATGGCGCTGGCCAAGGCCGCGAAAGACAGCGACACCACGCTCATCGTCACCAACGCGGGCGCCAATGCCATCACCGGCCCGCTGTGCGGCCCCGGCATCTTCCGCACGTCGTTCACCAACTGGCAGCCCGCATACGCCATGGGCCCCGTCGCCTACGCCAAGGGCCACAAAACCGCCGTCACCATCACGTGGAAATACGCGGCGGGCGACGAGGCCATCGGCGGCTTCAAGGAAGGCTTCGAGAAGGCGGGCGGCAAAGTCGTAAAGGAGCTGAGCCTGCCGTTTCCGAACGTGGAGTTTCAATCGCTGCTAACCGAGATCGCCGCCACCAAACCCGACATGGTGTTCACCTTCTTTGCCGGCGGCGGCGCGGTGAAATTCGTGCAGGACTATCACGCAGCCGGCCTGGACAAAACCATTCCGCTGTACGGCTCGGGCTTCCTCACCGACGGCACCTTGCAGGCGCAAGGCGCGTCCGCGCAAGGCTTGTTGACGACGCTGCATTACGCCGACGGCCTGAACACGCCGCGCGACAACGCCTTCCGCGCCGACTACGCCAAGAACTACAACGTGCAGCCTGACGTGTACGCGGTGCAAGGCTATGACGCGGCCCAGCTGATGCAGTCGGGCCTTACCGCCGTGAAGGGCGACTTCGCCAAGAAGGCCGACTTCCGCAGCGCCATGCGCGGCGCCACGGTGGACAGCCCGCGCGGCCCCTTCACGCTGTCGGCGGCGGGCAACCCGGTGCAAGACATCTACCTGCGCCGCGTCGACGGCCTGGAAAACAAAGTGGTGGAAGTCGCCGTGAAGAAGCTGGCCGACCCGGCCCGCGGCTGCAAGCTCTGACACCACGTCCGCCACGGGAGGCCCCATGGACATCAGCATCCTGCTTATACAAAGCCTGAACGCATTCCAGTACGGCTTGCTGCTGTTCCTGGTGGCCAGCGGCCTGACGCTGATCTTCGGCATCATGGGCATCATCAATCTGGCCCACGGCAGTTTCTACATGATCGGCGCCTACATGGCGTTTGCGCTGGGGCCGGTGGTTGACCGCTGGCTGGGCGGCGGCTTTATCGCCACGCTGGCCGTGTGCGTCGCGCTGGCGGCGGTGCTGGGCTACTTTCTTGAAGCCGCCTTCTTCAGCTATCTGTATCACCGCAACCACTTGCAGCAAGTGCTGATGACGTATGGGCTGATCCTGGTGTTTGAAGAACTGCGCAGCATCCTCGTCGGCAACGACGTGCACGGCGTGCCGCTGCCCGCGTGGCTGCAAGGCAGCATTTCGCTGGGCGGGGTGATGACGTATCCGGTGTATCGCTTGTTCATCTCGGCCGTGGGCATCGCGGTGGCCTTGCTGCTGTATTGGGTCATCACGCGCACGCGGCTGGGCATGATGCTGCGCGCGGGCGCCAGCAATCGCGAGATGACCGGGTCGCTGGGTATCGACGTCAACAAGCTGTACCGGCTGGTGTTTGCGGCCGGCGTGGCGCTGGCCGCGCTGGCGGGCACCATCGCCGCCCCCGTGTCGTCCGTCTACCCGGGCATGGGCAACGGCGTGCTGATCATCTGTTTCGTCGTGGTGGTGATAGGCGGCATCGGCTCGATTCGCGGCGCGTTCCTGGCCGCGATGCTGGTGGGCTTTGTGGAAACCTTCGGACAGGTGCTGTTCCCGTCCGCGGCAGGCGTGCTGGTGTACCTGCTGATGGCCTTCATTCTTCTTTGCAAGCCCGAAGGGCTGTTCAAACAGGGCTAGCCATGCAGAAACTTCTACCCGTCGTGACGCTGCTGGCGCTGGCCGCGTTTGCCTGGAGCGGCAGCGACTACTACACCGGGCTGGCGATCAAGGTCATGATCTACGCCATCTTCGCGCTCAGCCTGCAACTGCTGGTGGGCGGCGCGGGGCTGGTCAGCCTGGGACACGCCGCCTTCTTCGGCATAGGCGCGTATGTGGCCGCGTTGTTGTCGCCGGAATCCGAGGCGGCCAGCCTGTGGTGGCTGCTGCCCGCGGCGCTGCTGGCGGCCGCCGCCTATGCCGTGGTGACGGGTGCGCTGGCGCTGCGCACGCGCGGCGTGTATTTCATCATGGTCACGCTGGCCTTTGCGCAAATGGCGTACTACGTGTTCCACGACACCAAAGTCGGCGGCGGCAGCGACGGCATCTATCTGTACTTCCGGCCCGAGCTCGCCTTGGGCGGCTGGACGCCTTTCGATTTAAGCAACGCCACCACGTTCTACTTCTTTGTGCTGGCTTGCCTGGCGCTGACCTGGGGCTTTCTGGCGCTGCTGCGGCGTTCGCCCTTTGGGGCGGCGCTGGCGGGCATACGCATCAACGAACAGCGCATGCGGGCGGCAGGGTATTCGACGTATCCCTACAAGCTGACGGCCTACGTAGTGGGCGCCACGCTGGCCAGCTTGGCGGGCTTTCTGTTTGCGCTGAAAGACGGCTTTGTCACGCCGGAATTATTGGCGTGGGAGCAATCGGGCCTGGTGTTGCTGATGGTGATTCTGGGCGGCATGGCCAGCCTGGGCGGCGCGGTGATTGGCACGGTAACGCTGGTGCTGATGCAGGAGTTGTTCCAGTCGCAGGCGCTGTTTGGCGACTATGCGCGGCATTGGCATCTGCCCTTGGGGGTGGCCATCATTGCGCTGGTGGCGTTGTTGCCGAACGGCATCGCGGGCCTGCCGGCGCAATGGCGCCAGCGCCGTGCCGCGCGTGGCGCGGGCCTGCCTGCCGCGGCTGTCGCACCTGTCGCGCCTGTCGCGCCTGTCGCGCCTGTCGCGCCCGTCGCGCCTGTCGCATCTGCCGCATCTGCCGCATCTGCCGCGGCGGCCACTTCCGCCACGTCTGCCGCGCCCTCGACCCGGGCGCAAGCGCGCGCCACCGCCGCCCGCCTGCCCATTCAAGGAGAGCCCCATGTCTGACGTCTTGCTTGCCGCCGCCGATGTCACGCGGCGCTTCGGCGGCCTGACCGCCGTCAATGGCGTATCGCTGGGCTTGGCGCGCGGCCAGGTGCATGCCGTGATCGGCACCAATGGCGCGGGCAAGTCCACGCTGATCAACATCCTGTCGGGCGAACTCGCGCCCAGCAGCGGACACGTCATGCTGGGCGGGCGCGACATCACTACGTGGCGCCAGCCCGAACGCGCGCGCGCAGGGTTGGGCCGCAGCTATCAACGCTCTACCCTCTTTCCCGAACTTTCCGTGTTCGAAAACTGCCGGCTGGCGGCCCAGGCCGGACGGCAGCGCTTCTGGCATTGGTGGCGTTCGGCATCCGACTGCCGGCGCAGCGCCGAACTGGCCCGGCATGCGCTGGAACGCACGGGCCTTGCCGACGACGCCACGCGGCTGGCCGGCCTGCTGCCGCATGGCCGCAAGCGCCAATTGGAAATCGCCATGTGCCTGGCGGGCGAACCGCAGGTGCTGCTGCTGGACGAGCCGCTGGCCGGTATGGGCCCCGAAGAAACCGATCGTATTCTGGACCTGCTGCAAACCTTGAAGGCGGGCCACGCCATTCTGCTGGTGGAGCACGATATGGATGCGGTCTTTCGCATCGCCGAAACGATCACCGTGATGGTCAACGGCACCGCCATCGCCAGCGGCACGCCCGCAACCATCCGCGCCAATGCCGACGTGCGCACCGCCTACCTGGGCGAAGACACCGGCGCTGCCCACGAAGGAGCCGCAGCATGCACGCACTGATCGAAGCAGGCGGACTGCATGTGTACTACGGCGCAAGCCATGTGCTGCGTGGGGTGGACATGCACATCGCGCCCGGTGAATCGGTGGGTCTCGTCGGACGCAATGGCATGGGCAAGACGACGTTGATCCGCAGCCTGATGGGGCAAGTGAAAAGCGCGCAAGGGCAGGTGCGGGTCAGCGGCCGCGATTGCACGCGCGCGCAGCCGCACACGATTGCGCGCATGGGCTTGGCCTATGTGCCAGAGGGGCGCGGCATCTTTCCGAATCTGAATGTGCGCGAAAACCTGCAAGTGGCCGCGCGCCCCGGCGTGCGGGGCGGGCAGGACTGGACGTATGCGCGCGTGCTGGACACGTTTCCGCGCCTGCGTGAACGGCTGGGGCATGGCGGGCAACAGTTGTCGGGCGGTGAACAGCAAATGCTGGCCATCGGCCGCGCGCTGATGACCAACCCTGACCTGCTGATTCTTGACGAAGCCACCGAAGGGCTGGCCCCGCTGATCGTGGCCGAGATCTGGAAGATCATTCGGCAGATTCGCACCACGGGCATGTCCACGCTGATCGTGGACCGCAATTACCGCGCGGTGCTGGAACACACAGACCGCTGTCTGGTGATGGAAAAAGGCGTGATCGTGCAAGATGGCGACAGCGCGTCGCTGGCCCGGCAACCCGAGCAGCTGACACGCTATCTGGGCGTGTAGCGAACGCCGCGCGCAGCGCGGGCGGCTCGCCCCACGCGTCCGCATGCGGGCGCGGGGCGAACCCTGCCCGCCTTAGATCACCGCTTCGATCAGGAACGGGCCACGGCGCTTCAGGCCGTCGGCCAGCGCGCGTGCAAACCCTTCAACCGTATCCACGCTGACCGCTTCCACGCCCATGCCGCGCGCCAGATGCGTCCAATCCAGATAGGGTTCTTCCAGGTCGAGCATGCGGCGCGCGTTACGGCCCGGTTCTTTCACGCCCACGTTTTTCATTTCGCCGTGCAGCGTGGCGTAGGAACGGTTGGCCAGAATCACCGTCAGGCAATTCAGGTTTTCGCGGGCCTGCGTCCACAAAGCTTGCAGCGTGTACATGCCGCTGCCGTCCGCCTGCAAGGTGATGACCTTGCGGTCCGGGCACGCCACGGCGGCGCCGGTGGCCATCGGCAGGCCAATCCCGATGGCGCCGCCCGTCAGCATCAGCCAATCGTGCGGGGCGCTGCTGGCGCTGTAGATTGGGAATTCGCGGCCTTGCGTGATGGACTCATCGCACACGATGGCCTGTTCGGGCAAGGTGTGCGCGACCAGAATGTTCACGGCGGCGCCGGTCAGCTTGCCCGAGGACGGCACTTCATAAGCCGCGGCCGGCGTGGCCAGACGCGGCGCGTCGGCGGCGATGCCAAGCTCGTCCGCCAGCCATTCCAGCGCGTGGGCCAAGTCCTGTTCCGCAGACGCCAGCACCACTTGATTGCTGTCCGGCGGCGCCAGCAGGCTGGGCTTGCCGGGGTACGCGAAGAAGCCGACCGGCGCCTTCGCGCCCGCCAGCACCAGGTGCTTGACGTCTTTCAGCTTCGCCACGGCCATGTCGATGGGATACGGCAGGCGGTCAACCGGCGTACGCGCACCGCCGCGTTCGATGCGGCGGTTGGACGTTTCCGACATCAAACGCACGCCGGTAGCGCGGGCGATTCGGCCGGCGGCGTTCAACGCGCGCTCGCGCAGCGCCGCGCCGCCCAGCATCAGCACCGCAACTTCACCCGAGCGGATCGCGGCGGCGGCCGCGCGCACGGCCTCGGCCGAGGTCTGCGCCAGCGGCGCGTCTTGCACCTGCACGGGCGCGGGCGATGCGTCAGGCAGATCGGTCCAGGCGGTGTCGGCGGGCAGGATCAGCGTGGCGATGTTGCCGGGCGACTGGCGCGCCACCCCGATGGCTTCGGCGGCATCGGCGGAGACGGCGGCGGCCGTCATCGTGCGCTTGACCCAGTGCGACATCGGGCGCGCCACGCCTTCGACGTCGCTGGTCAGCGGGGCGTCGTATTGCACGTGGTACGTCGCGTGGTCGCCCACAATGTTGACCATGGGCGTGCGGGCGCGCTTGGCGTTGTGCAGGTTGGCCAGGCCATTGCCCAGGCCAGGCCCCAGATGCAGCAGGGTTGCGGCCGGCTTGTCGGCCATGCGCGCGTAGCCGTCGGCCGCGCCCGTCACCACGCCTTCGAACAGACCCAGCACGCAACGCATCTTGGGCTTGCGATCCAAGGCCGCGACAAAGTGCATTTCAGACGTGCCGGGGTTGGCAAAGCACACGTCCACATCGTTGGCCAGCAAGGTATCGCAAAGACTGTCAGCGCCGTTCATGATTTTCCCTAGTCGTTTTCAATGGCGATGCGGGCGCATGCGCGCCCGCCTGATATGCATGATAGGTAGCGTATCCGCATCGCGATAGAGCCATTTCAGCTTGCGGACATGGAACCATTCCCGCAGCGTTCCGTCTGCCGGAATCATGCAATAAAAACGGCCCGCGCGGGGCGGGCCGATGCGGCGGTCAGCGTGGACCGGTCAGCGAATCGGCCACGGATACATGGCGCCGCCCTTGTTCCACAGCGCGTTCGTGCCGCGTTGCAAGCCCAGCTTGCTGTCTTTGCCGACGTTGCGTTCGAACACTTCGCTGTAGTTGCCCACGGCCTTGATGGCGTTGTAGGCCCACTTTTCATCCAGGCCCATGTTCTTGCCCGCGCCCGGCGTCACGCCCAGGATGCGCAAGACGTTGGGGTTGTTGCTCTTTAGCATGTCGTCCACGTTCTTTTGCGTGATGCCGTATTCCTCGGCTTCCAGCAGCGCGAACAGCGTCCAGCGCACGATGCCCAGCCAGTTCTCGTCGCCCTGGCGCACCATGGGGCCCAGCGGTTCCTTCGAGAAGCGTTCGGGCAGAATTTCGAAGTCGTTCGGGTTGGCGACTTGGGTTGCGCGCACGGCGGCCAGTTGCGAGGCGTCGTCAGTGAAGGCGTCGCAGCGGCCCGACTCAAAGGCGCGGACCACTTCGGTCACCTTGTCGATCACAACGGGCTTGAATTCGATGTTGTTGGAACGGAACCAGTCGGCCAGATTCAGTTCGGTGGTGGTGCCCGGCTGCACGCAAACCGTGGCGCCATTCAATTCCTTGGCGCTTTTCACGCCCAGCTTCTTGTTCACCAGAATGCCCTGGCCGTCATAGAAACTGGCCGCAACGGCGGACAGGCCCAGCGAGGTATCGCGCGTCTGCGTCAGCGTTACGGTGCGCAGCAGCACATCGACTTCGCCCGATTGCAGCGCCGTGAAGCGTTGCTGGGTGGACAGCGCGGTGCCTTTGAATTTGCTTGCGTCACCGAAGACGGCGGCGGCCACGGCGCGGCAGATGTCCACGTCCATGCCTTCCCATTCGCCCTTGCTGTTGGTGGCCGAGAAACCGGAGACGCCGTCGGTCAGGCCGCACTGCACGAACCCTTTTTTCTTCACCGCATCCAGCGTGGGGCCGGCCACGGCGGCCTGGGACGCGCAAGCCAGCGCCAATGCGCCGGCTGCAAACAAGATAGACCGCTTCATTGCTGCTTCTCCTGAAAGGGATGGCCGGGAGGCTTGTAAGCCGGCGCCGGCTGAAAACCGGACCCTGTTTTGCTGGGCCGCTCGCCAGATTAAGCGATGTCCACGGCGTGAACAACGCGATGCGGCCTAGTGAAAACCCGAGGCGTGACAAGTTTGCAAGCGTTCCGGGTTTGTCCGGTGATCGAACTTAATCAGACTGATTCACCCCTTGGCGCGCCGCCCTGCGTGCCATACTTTTTTCGCGTCAATGTCCGATCTACGGCATTGCCGCGAACCCCGCGCGGCACCGCCGCAACATCTTAAAAACGCCGAGCGCGCCACAAAAAAAACCCGGGCGCGCATCGATAGTCGGCCGATTCATGGAGGAGACAAATCCATGGCACATGCAGTCACGTCGCAGCCTCGCCGCCACGCCGCCCCGCGCCGTCTGGCCCTGAAAACCGTGTTGTGGTCCGCGCTGGCGGCAGCCGGCATGCTTGCCGGCCCCACCGGCCCCGCCTATGCGGCCGATGACTGGCCTTCCAAACCCATCAAGATCATCGTGCCGTATACGCCGGGCGGGTCTACCGACATCGTGACCCGCATCGTGATGGAAAAGCTGGGGCCGCGCTTGAAGCAGACGATCATCGTTGAAAACAAACCCGGCGCGAACAGCAGCGTGGGCTCGGCAATGGCGGCCAAGTCGGACCCCGACGGCTACACCTTCCTGTCCATCCTGCCGGCCTACATCATCAACTTCCACCTGTACAAGCTCAACTATGCGCCGGCCGACCTGACGCCGGTGGTGCAGATGGCCGACCTGCCGCTGTTCCTGTTCGTGTCCGAAGACCTGCCCGTGAAAACGGTGGCTGATCTGGTGGCCTATGGCCGCAAGCACCCCGACAAGCTCACCTACGCCTCCAGCGGCAATGGCTCCAGCGCGCACCTGACCGGCGCCGACTTCGCCTTGCAGAACAAGCTCACGATGACGCACGTGGCCTACAAGGGCAGCGCGCCGATCCTGACTGACCTGCTGGGCGGACGCGTTTCCATGGTGTTCGACCCCATCCTGGTGCCCATGCAATACGTGAAGCAGAACCGGCTGAAGGCGCTGGCGTTCACCGGCAAGGAACGCTGGCCCACCGAACCCGGCATTCCCACCATGGAAGAGGCCGGCATGCCCGGCTTCGTGACGGGCTCGTGGGCCGGCCTGATGGCGCCGGCCGGCACGCCCAAGCCGATCATCGAACGCATGGCGCGCGAGATCAGCGAAATTGTGAAGGAGCCCGACGTGAAGCAGAAGTTCGTGGATGCCGGCTTCCTGCCAGTCAGCGGCACGACGGCGCAATTCGCAGAACTGATGAAGACCGACTCGGCGCGCTACGCCGAAATCATCAAGCAGGCGGGCATTACCGTGAATTGAACGCGCGGCGGGCGCTGACGCGGCTTGAACGCTGCGCTGGCGTCCGCCCCCTCGGAGTCATCATGATCAATAAATTCATCGACACGCCTGACGACGCCGTCGCAGATATACACGACGGCGCCACGGTGCTGATCAGCGGCTTTGGCGGCGCGGGCATGCCCACCGAACTCATCCACGCGCTGATCGCCCAGGGCGCGCGCGAACTCACGGTAGTCAGCAACAACGCCGGCAATCACGAAACGGGGCTGGCCGCGCTGATCAAGGCGGGACGCGTGCGCAAGGTGATCTGCTCGTTTCCCAAGGCGTCGCACTCCTGGGTGTTCGACGACTTATACCGCCGCGGCGGCATCGAACTGGAATGCGTGCCGCAAGGCACCATTGCCGAACGGCTGCGCGCGGCGGGCGCGGGGCTGGGCGGCTTTTTCACGCCCACCGCCTACGGCACGGAACTGGCGCAAGGCAAAGAAACCCGCATCATCAACGGGCGCGGCCACGTGTTTGAAACGCCGCTGCATGGTGATTTTGCGCTGGTCAAAGCCGACCAGGGCGACCGCTGGGGCAACCTGACTTATCACAAGAGCGCGCGCAACTTCGGCCCCATCATGTGCATGGCGGCCAAGACCAGCATCGTGCAGGTGCGCGCCAAAGCCGAGCTGGGCGAGCTTGCGCCCGAAGCCATCGTCACGCCGGGCATTTTCGTCAAACGCATCACCGAGGTGGCCCACGCCGCCTTCTCCAGCTGAAGGAATCCGCATGACGCTTTCCCCGACGCCTCGCCCGCAGCCCTCCGGCCCTTGCGCGTATCACCCCCTGACCCGCGACGCCATGGCGCGCCGCCTGGCCCGGGACATTCCCGATGGCAGCTACGTCAACCTGGGCATCGGCATGCCGGTGCTGGTGGCGGCCCATCTGCCCGATGACCGCGAGATCGTGCTGCACAGCGAAAACGGCATCCTGGGCATGGGCCCGCCGCCGTCCGACGACGCCATCAACCTGGATCTCATCAACGCCGGCAAGCAACCCGTGACGCTGCTGACCGGCGGTTCGTACTTTCACCACGCGGATTCGTTCGCGATGATGCGCGGCGGCCATCTGGACATCTGCGTCATGGGCGGCATGCAAGTCGCGGCCAATGGCGATCTGGCCAACTGGTCGCTCGCCAAACCCGGCGAAGCCCCGGCCGTGGGCGGCGCGATGGACCTGGCGGTGGGCGCGCGCAGCGTGTTCATCATGATGGAGCACAACAGCAAGAACGGCGATCCGAAGATCATTGAACGCTGCACCTATCCGCTGACGGGCGCAGGCGTGGTGGACCGCATCTACACGGACCTTGCCGTCATCGACGTCACGCCAGAAGGTCTGGTGGTTCGGGATATGATCGACGGCATGACGCTATCCGAACTGCAATCGCGCACGGGTGCACCGCTGCACGCACGCTGATGCTGCCCAACCTGCCTCCGCCTGGTTACGCCGCGCCGCTGGCCGCGGAGGATCACCCAGATCAGTTCCGTGGCGATCCCGATTACATGCTGACCTTGGCGCGCGGCCTGCATGTGATTCGCGCGTTCGGCACACGCCGCCATCCGCAAACCGCCGCCGAACTGAGCCGGCGCGCGGGGCTGCCGCGTGCGGTGGTGCAGCGTTGCCTGCATACGCTGGTGCTGTTGGGCATTGCCGAGCAACACGGCCGGCTGTTCGTGCTGACGCCTCGCATTCTAGGCCTGGGGTACGCGTACTTTTCCTCCACGCCATTCGTATCGCTGGCCCAGCCTGTGCTGGAAGAACTAAGCGCCACCGTCAACGAAACCTGCGCGCTGGCCATCATGGAAGGCCATGAAATGCTGTACCTGGCGCGTTCCGAAGTGAACCGCCTGCTGGCCACATCCATGGGGCTGGGCAGCCGATTGCCCGCCTACTGCACGTCGATTGGCCGCGTGCTGCTGGCGCAATTGCCCGAACCGGCGCTGGCGCGCTATTTCGCTGCGACCGATTTGCAGCCCTATACGGAATTCACGCTGATCACCGAAGCGAAACTGCGCGTGGAACTGGAACGTATCCGCGAGCAGGGCTACGCGGTTGTCGACCAGGAATTGGAATTGAATGTGCGGGCGATATCGGTGCCCGTGCGTTCCGCCAGCGGCAAGGCCTGCGGCGCGGTGAACGTCAGCGTCAAAGCGGCCAGGGTGCCGTTGACGAGATTGACGGACGAGTTCTTGCCGCCGTTGCGGCAAGCGGTGGAAAGGATCGGGGAATTCTTGGTGGCGTGAAGACGGATCACAAATCCGTCGTATCCAACGTGAACGCCGCCGCCGCGCGGCCGATGCGGTCATTGACCGCGTGCCACTCATCTGTTGCCGGTGGCGCTTGCACGATGATGCGCGCATAGCCCTGTTTATCCAGATCGCGCAGCAGGCCGTACAAGGCTTGCGCATAACGCGCCGGGTCCGCAAGAACAGGGTGCCATTGCAAGCGTGGGTCCAACGACGCAGGCTTGTCCCCATACGCCACCACGACCACCTTGCCTGCCGGCAAGTTCCGGCCCAGCGCCACGTCTTGCAGGCGCGCGTCGGAAGCCAACTCCAGCGGCGTGCGCGGCGCGTAGTGCGCTTTCAGCGTGCCGGATGCGCGCGGTGCGGCGGCGTCCGGCGCAAACACCTGCACGCCCAGCACCGCTTCGATTTGCGCCGCGCTGATGTGGCCCGGGCGCAGCAGCACGGGGCCGGCGCCGCGATCCAGGCGCGATAGATCCAGAATGGTGGATTCGATACCCACTTCCGATGCGCCGCCTTCCAGCACGGGCATGCCGGCCGCGACTTCGTCAGGGAATTCGGTCTTCACATGCTCGGCACGCGTGGGCGACACCTGGCCGAACTTGTTGGCCGATGGCGCAGCCACGCCGCCCTGCCCGTTCGGCTTGCCTGCCGCAAACGCCTTCAGCAGCGCCTGCGCCACCGGATGCGACGGGCAGCGGATGCCGATGCTGTCCTGCCCGCTGCTTACCGTGTCGACGATATGCGGCGCGCGCTTCAGGATCAGCGTCAACGGACCGGGCCAGAACGCGTCGATCAGCAGGCGCGCCTCGGGCGGCACTTGCGACGCCCAATACGACACATCGCCATCAGGCGCGATGTGCACGATGACGGGATGGTTCGACGGGCGGCCCTTGGCCGCGTAGATCTTCGCCACCGCCCGCGGGCTTTCCGCATCCGCGCCCAGGCCGTACACGGTCTCGGTGGGAAAGGCGGCCAGCTCGCCGTCCAGCAAACGTTGGGCGGCGCGGGCAATCTCCGCGGCGTTGGCGGAATCAGGCGGGGGCAAGGAAGACATCGGGATCGTCGCGGGTTACTCGGGGGCTTGCATGCCCAGCGCGGCGGCCACGCGGGCGGCATCGCTACGGGCTTGTTCCAGCGTGGGCGCCACGATGGTGATGTGGCCCATCTTGCGGCCACGGCGCGCGTCACGCTTGCCGTACAGATGCAGCTTGGCCGTGGGCACCGCCAGCGCGGCGGCCCAGTCGGGTTCGCGCTGCGTGGTGGCGGAGTCGGACGCATACCAGATGTCGCCCAGGATGTTCAGCATCACGGCCGGCGCCATCAACGCGGCGCTGCCCAGCGGCAAGCCGGCCATGGCGCGCGCCTGTTGTTCAAACTGGCTGGTGACGCAGGCGTTCATCGTGTAATGGCCGCTGTTGTGCGGGCGCGGCGCGATTTCATTGACGATCAGGCTGCCGTCCTTCAGTACGAAGAACTCCACGCACATCACGCCGTGGTAACCCAGGCCTTGCGCGATGGCTTTTGCTGCATCGGTGGCGCGGGCCTGCCGTTCGGCGTGCGCCGCATCCGATTCCACGGGCGCGGCGGTGGACACCGCCAGGATGCCATCGCGGTGCACGTTGCGCGCCACGGGGAACACCACGGTCGCGCCATCAAAACCGCGTGCAATGACCACCGAGATTTCGTAGTCCAGCGGCATCAGCGCTTCCAGCACGCACGCCACGCCGCCGAACTCGGCAAACGCCGCCAGCGCTTCGTCACGCGTGTTGATGCGGGCCTGGCCCTTGCCGTCATAACCCAGACGGGCCACTTTCAGAATGCCGGGAAACAGCGCGTCGGACGCGGCGCGCACATCGGCTTCGCTGCGGATGGCGGCGTGCGGCGCGACGGGAATGCCTTGCGAGGCGATGAAGGTTTTTTCAGCGATGCGGTCCTGCACGATGGCCACGGCGTCGGCGGCCGGGCTCACGCGGCAGCGCGTGGCCAGCGTGCGCAGGCTGTCGGCAGGCACGTTCTCGAATTCGGTGGTGACGGCTTGGCAGGTCTGCGCCAGCCGGGCCAGGCCGGCTTCGTCATCGTAGGCGGCCTGGATGTGCAGGTCGGCCACCATGCCGGCGGGACATTCGTCGGCCGGGTCCAGCACCGCAACCTTGTAGCCCAGGCTTTGCGCCGCGTGGCAAAACATGCGGCCCAGTTGGCCGCCGCCCAGCAAACCCAGCCAGCCGCCGGGAGCAATCATGAAAGAAGTCGATTGAGTCATACGGATCAGGCCTCGGGCGGAACCTTCATGTCGCGCGCGGCTTGCGTCTGGCGCGCGCGGAAGGCCACCAGCTTCTTGTGCAAACCGGCATCGGTGCCCGCCAGCGTGGCGATCAGGTGCAGCGCCGCGTTGGCCGCGCCCGCTTCGCCGATGGCGAAGGTGGCCACCGGCACGCCCTTGGGCATTTGCACGATGGACAAGAGCGAGTCTTCGCCGCGCAGGTACTTGGACGGCACCGGCACGCCGAACACCGGCACTTCGGTCAGCGCCGCCATCATGCCCGGCAAGTGGGCCGCGCCACCCGCGCCGGCGATGATGCCGCGCAAGCCACGGCCGTAGGCCGCGGCGCCGTACTCGGCCATATCCTGCGGCATGCGGTGCGCGGAAATCACGCGCGCCTCGTAGGCCACGCCGAAGTCCTCAAGCATGGTGACCGCGTGCTTCATGACCTCCCAATCGCTGGAAGATCCCATAATCACGCCCACCACGGGGGTGGCCTCTGCCGCTGCGGAAGTCTTGGCTGTCATAACCGGTGTCAAAGAGGTAAGACCGCGGAAACCCGCCCGCGGAATGTCAAAGGACCGCGGAACGTATCCGCGAAACCCGGTATTTTACCCGGCGCGCGCGACAGGCTACGGCGTGGCCGAAGAAGGCAGCCACAGATAGGTGGTGGGGTCGTCCGGGCAAGGCCCGAAACCGCACTCCAGCGTGGTGCTGCCGACGTTGGCCAGGGTCATGATGAAAAACAGGGCCATGACCACTACGCCCACCACCGGCACAGGCTTTTTCAGCATGCTGTCGCCCCATTTGCGGTCGGCGGTTTGCATCAGGATGCTGAAAACGATGATGGCGGCAAATGCGATGAACGCCCAGGTATAGAAGTGCATGCCCAGAAAGGGCGAGCCATAGCCCGGGTCGCCCGGCGCCATGTGCAGCAGGATCTGCCGGCCAGAGGCGACCATGCCGCCCAGCGACGCCGCGATGCTCATCGCGTAGTGCATGGGCGATGGGCCCAGGCGCAGGTTCAAGAGGAAGCCCACGCCGGCCAGGATGAGCGCGACGCGTTGCAAGAGGCATAGCGGGCAAGGCAGTTCGTCATAGAGAATTTGCCAGGCGAACGCCATGCCCAGAATGCCGGTCACGCCCAGCAGCGCCAGGCCGTTCAGCACGCGCGAGCCGCGCGCCGGGTTGCGGGAGAACATCATTGCCCGGCCCTTACAGCGACAGCGCCAGCGGGCTGGTCATGTGGTGCTGGCACCAGGCGGCGAAGATCACCAGCGTCAGCACCCAGAAGGTCACGCACGGGCGGCGTTTGCCCGCCACGCCAAACCACACTGCGACCAATCCGGTCAGAAAAGGCAACATCATGATCATGCGGAAGGCTCCTGTCGTCGGACGTCCTGCGAAGGCAGCCGACGAGTATAGCGTAACAATCCGACATATTTCCTATCGAAAACCCCCTGTTCCATAGGCCGGATCGGGCGGCCAGAACCGCCGGCCAGTGGCGAAAAAAAACCCGCTCAACCGATGAGCGGGTTTTCTACAGCGTGGAGCTTGCCGGGTCAGGCGACCAGGCGGTCCAGCGCTTCGCGGTACTTGGCGGCCGTCTTTTCCAGCACGTCCTGCGGCAGGCGCGGCGCGGGCGGCGTCTTGTCCCAGGTTTGGGTTTCGAGCCAGTCGCGCACGAATTGCTTGTCGAACGACGGGGGGCTGATGCCCACGCGGTAGCCGTCAGCCGGCCAGAAGCGCGAGGAATCCGGCGTCAGCACTTCGTCCATCAAGTGCAGCGTGCCGTTGTCGTCCAAACCGAATTCGAACTTGGTGTCGGCAATGATGATGCCCTTGGTGGCGGCGAACTTGGCGGCTTCGGCGTACAGCTTGAGCGTCACGTCGCGGATGCGCTCGGCCATTTCCTGGCCGACTTCCTTGACCACGTGCGCGAAGTCCACGTTCTCGTCGTGCATGCCGAATTCGGCTTTGGCGGCGGGCGTGAAGATGGGTTCGGGCAACTGGCTGGCCTGTTGCAGGCCGGCGGGCAGCTTGATGCCGCAGATGGCGCCGGTGGATTGGTAGTCTTTCCAGCCGGAACCGATCAGGTAGCCGCGGGCAACCGCTTCCACCAGAATCGGCTTCAAGCGCTTGACGACGACGGCGCGGCCGCGCACCTGGTCAACTTCGTCGGGAGCCACCACGTCTTCGGGCTTCACGCCCGTGGAGTGGTTCGGCAGGATGTGGGCCAGCTTCTGCAACCAGAAATCGGTCAGCTCGGTCAGCACCTGTCCCTTGCCGGGAATGGGATCGTCAAGAATCACGTCGAAGGCGGAGATACGATCCGACGCGACGATCAGCAACTTGTCGTCGCCCACCGCGTACATATCGCGCACCTTACCGCGGCCCAGCAGCGGCAAGGACTTGATGCTGGATTGATGCAAAGCAGAAGTCACGGGAATGGCCTATGGCAAAAATGAAGATTCCCGCCTCGGGCAGCGCCAGGGCGGGAAGTAGAACGAAATTGGAAACTGCGCAGCCGACCGGGCGCTGGAAAGCGGGTCGTGCAAAGCGCATAGATTACTGCAAATAAGCCCGTCTTGCCGGGCGGCGGGCAGCGGGTTAGTCTGGCTGCGTTCCAACATGCGCGCCGACCGCGACCCGCGTTACGGCGCCCCCCAATACCCCTGGAGGAGACAACGTCGTATGCAGGATGCATCCCAAAAACGCCCGTCCCACGCTGACGCGCAGGTTCATCTGACGGGGGGATGCCAGTGCGGCGCCGTCCGTTACGCCGTCACGGATGAGCCCATCACCGCGGCCACCTGCCATTGCCGCGACTGCCAGTATTCCAGCGGCGGCGCCCCGGCCCATGCATTGATCTTCCCCGCCGGCTCGGTCACGATGCTGCGCGGCCAGGCGAAGGAACACCGCTACAAGGGCGACTCCGGCCACACCGTCATGCGCAGCTTCTGCGCCGCCTGTGGCACGCCGCTGTTCGGCGGCTCGGAAGGCATGGGGTACGAAGTGGTGCGCGCGGGGTCGCTGGACGACCCGGAAGCCTTCCACGCCAAAGCCAGCCTGTGGACGAGCTCGGCGCCGTCCTGGCACCACGTGGACCGCAACGTGCCGCACTTTCCCAAGAACGCGCCGGCGGGCTGAGGCGCCCCACCCTGCCTGCCGTCAGAAAAAAGGGGCGAGTCCGTTACGGACCCGCCCCTTTTCACTGCCAGCGCGCCACCAGAAGACGACGCGCCGAGAGCGTGATTGGCTTATTGCACCACTTGCGACAGCTTGCCCGACGCGTATTGCGCGGCGATGTCGGTCAGCGGCAGCGCCTTGATCTTGCTGGCGTTGCCGGCGGTGCCGAATTCCGTGTAGCGAGCCACACAGATCGCGCGGGCGGCGGCGCGGGCGGGCTTCAGGTATTCGCGCGGGTCGAACTTTTCCGGGTTCTCGGCGAAGAAGCGGCGGATCGCGCCGGTCATGGCCAGACGGATATCGGTGTCGATATTGATCTTGCGCACGCCGTACTTGATGGCTTCCTGGATTTCCTCGACCGGCACGCCGTAGGTTTCCTTCATGTTGCCGCCGAATTCACGGATCTCGGCCAGCAGTTCCTGCGGCACGCTGGAGCTGCCGTGCATCACCAGGTGGGTGTTCGGCAGGCGGGCGTGGATTTCCTTAATGCGGGAGATCGACAGGATGTCGCCGGTGGGCTTGCGCGTGAACTTGTAGGCGCCGTGGCTGGTGCCGATGGCGATCGCCAGGGCGTCCAGCTGCGTGCGGCGCACGAAGTCGGCGGCTTGTTCCGGGTCGGTCAGCAGCTGGTCCATGGTCAGCTTGCCGTCGGCGCCGTGGCCGTCTTCCTTGTCGCCTTCCATGGTTTCCAGGGAACCCAGGCAGCCGAGTTCGCCTTCAACCGTCACGCCCAGCTTGTGGGCGATGTCCACGACTTTCTTGGTGACGTCGACGTTGTATTCGTAGTCGGCGATGGTCTTGCCGTCTTCTTTCAGCGAACCGTCCATCATCACGCTGGAGAATCCCAGGTCGATGGCGCCTTGGCAGACCTTGGGCGACTGGCCGTGATCCTGGTGCATCACGACGGGGATGTGCGGATAGGATTCCACTGCGGCCTGGATCAGGTGCTTCAGGAAGCCTTCGCCCGCGTACTTACGCGCGCCGGCCGACGCCTGCATGATCACCGGGCTGTCGGTCTCCGCAGCGGCTTCCATGATGGCCTGGACTTGTTCCAGGTTGTTGACGTTGAAAGCCGGAATGCCGTAGCCGTTCTCGGCGGCGTGGTCGAGCAACTGGCGCATGGAGACTAGGGCCATGAGTGGTCCTCCTAAGTACTGTCTATGGAAAGATGGTTGAAGTCCTGCTGAATGGGGTGATTTTACGGGGGAATCGCTGAAAGGTCTTGCAACCGGCCGTATCCGGTCCATTCAGACGATGGCGGCGCGCTGCAATGGCTCGCGCGCCTCCCCCGCACGAGGGATGGACAAGGCGGCGACGGCCCCGTTTGAACCATCGCCCGCCGTCACGGCCGGCCAGCGTGCGGCACGTCGACCCGGGTCATCAGAATCCGGCCTTCGGGTTTGGCGCGGCGGTTGGCTTCGATGAAATCCGGCGCCGCGGCCATGAACAAGGTGCAGCCATCGGGGCCGCCTAACGCCGCGGCGAAGATGCCGAGTTCGCCGGTGTCGATCTGCTCAAGAATCTGGCCGCCGCGCGCGACCCGCACGATCCGCTTGCCGATGGCGTCCGCCACCCACACCGCGCCTTCCGCATCCAGCGCGCCGCCATCGGGGCCGATGGCCGACGCCGCGATCAGCACCGACAAGTCATCGCTGTCGGGCAGCGCGCCGAAGTTGGCCCAGTCGCGCCGGGGGCCCAGCGCCCCGTTGGCCAGAATGTCGAACTCGGAAATGCGGTTGCCGAAGGTTTCGTTGACGATCATCGTCTTGCCGTCGGGGGTGATGAACGAACCGTTGGGAAAGCACAGGCAGTCGGCCACCACTTGCGCCACGCCGTCCGTGTCCACCTTCACGAGCGTGGTTGTTGCGACCGGCTCGCCCGCCATCAGGTCAAAACCGAAATTGCCCACATAGGCCCGGCCTTCGGCATCCACCACCATGTCATTGATGGGGCCGCCCGTCAGCGCCGACAAGTCGGCATGCACGGCCAGCGTGCCGTCCTTCTCGCGGCGCAGCACCTTGCGGTCTTTCATGGATGAGATCAGCAAGCGGCCATCGGGCAGCCAGCCCAGGCCCGAAGGCTGCTGCGGCACGCGGCAGATCTGCTCGATCTTGCCGGCCAGATCCACGGCGATCACCTGCTCGGTATAAAAATCCGACGCCCACAGCCGGTCTTCGTGCCACCGCAGCCCTTCCAGGTACGTGTACCCGGACGCCAGCACGGACAATTCACGTTTCGGCATTGTCTTGTCTCCTATTTATCGCCCCCGGTCGGGGCCGGTTCTTATCGGTGCGCCCCTGGCCGTGAGAAGGCGCCGGAGAGCGCGTCCATTCTGGCATGGGCGGCAAGGAATCGTCACCCGATCCGTCCCCAAGCTGACAACTAACTGTCAGGTTTGCGGCGTTAACATCGCGCCCCAAGGGAAAACCCGCGCTCTCGGGTCCCTGGCATATCCGTCTCACCGGACCCCGTCCTGCCTCGCCCCATGCCGGCGGGCCGCGCCCCGAATGCGGGCCGAGCGACAGGTCCCTCGTTTCCGTTTTGATCATGAATACAAAGAAGCTGACGCGTTACATCGGCATCGCCATGGTGTTGGGCGTCCTGGTGGGCTACCTCTGCAATAAGACGGCGCAAGACGCGAAACATGCCGCGGAAATTGCGTCGTACTTCAGCCTGATCACCGACATCTTCCTGCGCATGATCAAGATGATCATCGCCCCGCTGGTGTTCGCAACGTTGGTCTCTGGCCTGGCCAGCATGAGCGACGCCAACGCCGTGGGCCGCATCGGCCTGCGCGCCATGATCTGGTTTATCGCCGCATCGGCGATCTCGCTCTTGCTGGGGCTGATGCTGGTCAACATCTTCCAGCCCGGCGCGCACATGAACCTGGCCATTCCGGATGCGGGCATCACGTCGGGCCTGAAGACGGGCGACTTCACGCTCAAGGCCTTTATTGCGCACGTGTTCCCCAAGAGCATCGCTGAAGCGATGGCCAACAACGAGATCCTGCAAATCCTGGTGTTCTCGCTGTTCTTCGGCGCGGCGCTGTCGTTCATTCGCAGCAAGGGCCACAACACGATCTACAACATGATCGATGATCTGGCCAAGATCATGTTCCGCGTGACCGACTACGTGATGCGCTTTGCGCCGCTGGGCGTGTTCGCCGCCATGGCCGCCGCCATCACCACCGAAGGCCTGGGCGTGCTGGTCAGCTACGGCAAGCTGATCGGTGAGTTCTATCTGGGCCTGGCGCTGCTGTGGGCCATTCTGTTTGGTGTTGGCTACCTGTTCCTGGGCAAGTCCACGCGCCGCCTGGGCGGGCTGATCAAGGAACCGACCCTGCTCGCCTTCTCTACCGCCAGCAGCGAATCGGCCTACCCCAAGACCATCGAAGCGCTGGAACGCTTTGGCGTGTCCAAGCGCATTTCGGGCTTTGTGCTGCCGCTGGGTTACTCGTTCAACCTGGACGGCTCGATGATGTATCAGTCGTTCGCGGTGCTGTTCATCGCGCAGGCTTACAACATCGAGATGAGCTTCTCGCAACAGCTCACGCTGCTGCTGGTGCTGATGGTGACGAGCAAGGGCATGGCCGGTGTGGCGCGCGCGTCGCTCGTAGTCGTGGCCGCCACCCTGCCGATGTTCCACCTGCCGGAAGCCGGCCTGCTGCTGATCATGGGCATCGACCAGTTCTTCGACATGGGCCGCACCGCCACCAACGTGGTGGGCAACAGCCTGGCCACCGCCGTCATCGCCAAGCTGGAAGGTGACCAAGGCGATCAGGACGAGCCGGCCGCAGCGGCCAGCCCGGCCGCCACGCTGAGCGTGGCCGAGGCCCGCGACAACGCTTGACCGGCGCGCGGCGGCGGGAGCAACATAGGAATCCCTGTTGCCACCCGCCAGCGCGTCGCGCTCCCGCGCCACGCGCTACCCGCATGCCATGACACCCCACCCCCTGCGCGGCATACTCGCGGCCCTGGCCGTGATGGCCGCCGCACCTGCCGCCCACGCCTGGACGCGCATCTCCTGCGACTTGAGCGGCACCGCTTCCACGCCCGCCGTCCAGATGCGTCAATACCGCACCGATGGCACGGAACTGTCTCAAACCACGTTCAAGTTGAAGGTCAAGTCGGCCGACATTCCGGACGGCGCGCGCGCCGATACCGATTGCACCGAATTTGTGGACCGCGAGATTGATGTGTCGCTGGACAACACGCCGCCCGGCCAGATCCGCAAGGGCCGCCCGATTACGCTGCGTTATCGCTACGATGAGTCGCTGGGGCAAAGCCTGGCGACGAAATTCGAGCTGGTCCGTTAAGACCAGCTCGATGCCGCGTTGCGGCAGATTTGCTTAGTCGTTGACCGAGCAGGACACCGGTGCGCCGTCTTCGAATTCGACGTCGTAGGTGTGGACCGGGTCCCAGGGCAACGTGAACCACAGTTCGTAGCCGTCGCCGTCTTCGTCGAACAGCCACAACGCGCGCAGCACGGCTTTTTCAGCCATGGCGTCCGCCGTTTCTTCTTGCAGCAGCTGGTCGTCTTCGATGCCCAGCTTCTTGTAGTGCTCGTACGAATAGTTATCCAGCAGGAACTCGGCCGCTGCCAGGATGTGATCGTCCAGATTGTCGATGATGCCCTTGACCACCTTGGACGCGCCGCTATCGGGTTCTTCGCCATCCGTCTGGATCATGACGTGAATGGGAGGACGCCCCTCGCCGGCAGGCACGTTTTCGGCCGCCCACAGATCGGGTTCTTCGGGGTCTTGGGTGAAATTGAATCGTGCCATCGCGCGCTCCGGAAGATGGGATAGCGAGCCGTGAAAGAGTCGGCTGCGCCTTAGGCCGTTACGCCATTTCGCCATTTAACCAGATGCGCGGCGGCCCGTCTGTGACTGCTGGCGATGTTTTTGCCCCTATACGCGTTCCAGCGGCCAATGCGGCAGTGCGGGCAGCTCGGTGCGGATGCTGTCGCCCGGGCTGACCGCCCCGCCCTCGATCACGATGCCCATCACGCCCGCCCGGCGTTGCAGGCTGCCATCGGGGTTGCGGCCCAGCACCGCGGCCGTCAGACCTTTCTGATAATGGTCCAATTGCACGCAGGGGTTGCGCAGGCCGGTGATCTCGACCACGGCGTCCGCGCCAATGCGCAGCCGCGCCCCACGCGGCAGCGCCAGTAAATCAATACCCCGCGTGGTGATGTTTTCGCCCATCGTGCCTTCGGCCACATTGAACCCGGCCAGTTGCAACTCGTCATGCAACTCTGCCTGAATCAGATGCACCTGACGCAGGTTGGGCTGCGTCGGGTCCGCCCGCACCCGGGACCGGTGTTTGACGGTGACGCCCAGATGCGCGTCCCCCTCTACCCCCAAGCCTTTAATCAACATGATCGTCGGCACGATCGGCTTGCTGAACGTGTGCGTGGCGCTCAGCGCCACGGCGGTCACGATCGGATGCATCGCGGTTCTCCAGGTAGGACAGAACGTGCGCCAACGCGCATTCAGGCCGCCACGCGCTGCGGCTCGCGTATCGCTGCCACCGGCGTGCGCGCCGGCAGATAGTGCGTGGAGAATACCAGCCGGCCAGCCGACCAGGTATGACTGATCAACGGCAAGCCGCCCACTTGCGCCACCGCCACCAGGTCCGCCCGCTGGCCAACGGCGATGCGGCCCCGATCCGTCAAGCCGCAAGCGTCGGCGGGGTTTGCCGTGACCAGCGCAATCGCCTGCGGCCACGTCAAGTCCGTCTGCGCCGCCACCGCGAATGCTGCGGCAATCAGCGTGGACGGCTGGTAGTCGGAACACAGGCAGCTGGCCACGCCCGCGCGGATGGCGTCGATGGCGCGCATCGACCCGCTCTGGCTCTGCCCGCGCAACACATTGGGTGCGCCCAGAATCGTCGGCAGCCCGCAGGACACCGCGGCGCGCGCCGTATCCAGCGTGATGGGGAATTCGCTCATCGCTACGCCCAGATTGCGCATCGTGGCGATGCGGTGGATGGAATCGTCATCGTGGCTGGCCGTGGGGATGCCGTGCGACTGCGCATGCGACAGCAAGGTTTCCACCCGCGTCACCGCGCCGTCTTTTGCACGCGTCTTGGCATTGGCGGCTTCTTCAGCCTGCTCGCGGCTCATCGCGTGGTTGCCCATCATGTATTGCAGATAGGATTCCAGCGTCTTGAACTGCCCCTGCCCTGGCGAATGGTCCATGACCGACAACAGGTCCACCGCGCCCTCGTCCATCAAGGCGCAAAGCACGGCTACCGAGGTCTCGTCCGTGACTTCGTAGCGGCAATGCACGCGGTTATCCACCAGGCTGTGCTGGCGGAACGCGCGCACCGTGCGCACCACTTCGGCCGCCGTCTTGTTGTTGCGCACGCCCCATTCATTGTTCGCGAACGACAGCGCGTGATAGGGCGTAGTGATGCCGGCCGCGGCGTTGCGGCGGTCAACCTGGGCCACCGCAAAGTCCAGCGGAAACAGCACGCGCGAACGCGGCTCGGCTTCCTTTTCGATGGCGTCGCAATGCAGGTCGATCAAGCCGGGCATCAGGGTCTGGCCTTGCAGGTCGATCACGCGGTCAGCCTGCGCGCCGTCGGGGTCAATAGCGACGATGCAACCGTCGTCGATCAGCACCGCGCTGTTTTCCAGGACGCGGTCGGGCATCAACACACGGGCGTTCGTCAGATACGTGCTTTGCATGATCACTCCAGGTCGGCCGTGGCGGGCTGCGCGGGGCGCAGCGCCAGGGTTTGGGTCGCGACGGCGTCGCGCACTTCTGCGTCGTGGAAGATGCCCAGCAGGCAACGGCCCGCGGCCAGCGCTTCGTGTATCAGCTGGATCACCACGCGCCGGTTGTCGGCGTCCAGCGACGCCGTGGGTTCGTCCAGCAACAGAATCGGGTGGCGGGCGATGAAGCCGCGCGCGATATTCACGCGCTGCTGTTCGCCGCCCGAGAACGTGGCGGGCGCCAGCCCCCACAGCCGCGACGGCACATTCAAGCGCTGCAACAATGCGCCGGCCTGATGGCGGGCGTCTTCCGCGTCCACCCCCGCCACGCGCAGCGGTTCGGCCACCACATCCAGCGCCGACACGCGCGGAATCACCCGCAGGAACTGGCTGACATAACCGATCACGTCGCGGCGCAGCGCCAGGATGCGCTGCTCGGGCGCGCCCACCAGCTCGACCCACTCGCCGTGGGCGCGCACGCGGATGCTGCCTTCGGTAGCCAGATAGTTGCCATACAGGCAGCGCAGCAAGGTGCTCTTGCCCGTGCCAGACGGCCCGGCCAGCACCAGGCAATCGCCCGCCGCCGCGTCGAAGTCCACCGCGTCCAGCACGGGCAGGCGGATGCCGCCCTGGTTATGCAGCGTGAACATTTTTCCGAGGCCTCGCACCTCGATCATGGGAGTGCTTGCTTGCATGGTCAGCTCTGCAAAATGGAAGACACCAGCAACTGGGTGTAGGGGTGTTGGGGGTCGTCAAGAATCTGATCGGTCAGGCCGCTTTCAACCACCACGCCGCCCCGCATCACCAAGGTGCGATGCGCCAGCAGACGCGCCACCGCCAGGTCATGCGTGACGACAATCGCGGCCAGACCCAGGTCCGTCACCAGTTGGCGCAACAGGTCCAGCAGGCGCGCCTGCACCGAGACGTCGAGCGACGCAGTGGGCTCGTCCATGAACACCAGACGCGGATGCGTGACAAGGTTGCGGGCGATCTGCAAGCGCTGCTGCATGCCGCCAGAAAACGAGACCGGCGTATCGTCCAGCCGGCCCACGTCGATCTCCATCTTTTGCAGCCAGTTGCCGGCCACATCGCGCAGCTCGCCGTAGTGGCGCTCGCCCACGGCCATCAGGCGTTCCGCGATATTCGCGCCCGCGCTGACCTGCATGCGCAACCCATCCCGCGCGTTCTGGCGCACGAAGCCCCAATCGGTACGCGCCAGCAGCCGCAGCCGGGCGCCTTGCAGCGCGGCCAGGTCAATGAAGCCCTGGTCGCGGGTGTCGTACCAGACGCTGCCCGCGTCCGGCTGGGTTTGATACGACACGGCCGACAGCAAGGTGCTCTTGCCCGACCCGGACTCGCCCACCACGCACAGCACTTCACCGGGGTAAAGATCAAAGCTGACGTCGCGGCAACCATGCACGCCGTCCCACGTGCGCGTCATGTTGCGCACGGATAGCAAAGGGTGGGATGTCATGCTGCGGCCTCGGGGTGGGGTTGCGCTGTGGGGGCGGCGGGTTTGGCTGAATGGTTGGGTTCGGCTTGATGGCCGGGTTTGCCTTGATCGGCTTGGCGATCGTTGCAGTACTCCGTGTCCGAGCACACAAAGCGGCGCGTGCCCGCGTCGTCCAGAATGATTTCGTCCAGATAGCTGTCGCGCGAGCCGCACAGGTCGCAGCACTCGGACCAGGTTTCAACCGTGAAGGGGTGGTCTTCGAAGTCCAGGCTTTTCACCCGCGTATACGGCGGCACCGCATACACGCGCTTTTCGCGGCCCGCGCCAAACAGCATCAGCGCGGGGCTGCCGTCCAGCTTGGGGTTGTCGAACTTCGGAATCGGCGACGGCCGCATCATGTAGCGATCATTGACGATGACGGGGTAGTCATACGTCGTGGCGATGTGGCCATGCTGCGCAATGTCTTCGTACAGCTTCACATGCATGCCGCCATACTCGGCCAGCGCATGCATCGTGCGGGTTTCGGTTTCGCTGGGCTCCAGCCAGCGCAGCGGCTCAGGAATCGGCACCTGAAACACCATCACCTGCCCTTCGCGTAACGGCGTTTCGGGAATGCGGTGGCGCGTTTGCACGATGGTGGCGGCCGGCGTGGATTCCGTTGTAGCCACGCCCGTCACGCGGCCAAAGAAGCGGCGGATGTTGATGGCGTTGGTGGTGTCGTCAGACCCCTGGTCAATCACCTTCAACACATCGTTCTGCCCGATGATGGCCGCGGTGACCTGAATGCCGCCCGTGCCCCAGCCATAGGGCAGCGGCATTTCGCGGCTGCCGAATGGCACTTGATAGCCGGGAATCGCCACCGCTTTCAGCAGCGCGCGGCGCAGCATGCGCTTGGTGGATTCGTCCAGATACGCGAAGTTGTAGTGGTCGTCGCGTTCAACCGTTGCGTGGGGTGCGTTCATGAGGAAACCGCCTCGTCCATCAGATCGTTGATTGCGTCCTGCGGCGCGCGGCGGTCGGCGCGCAGGCGGCGCAGCAATTCCAGATTGGCCTGGAAGTCCACGTAATGCGGCAGCTTCAAGTGCTGCACAAAGCCCGAGGCCTCGACGTTGTCGCTGTGATACAGCACGAACTCGTGGTCGTTGGCGGGCGAGTCGGCGCGTTCGCCCAGGTCTTTGGCTTTCAGGGCGCGGTCTACCAGCGCCATCGACATGGCCTTGCGTTCACCGTAGCCAAACGTCAGGCCGTAGCCGCGCGTGAACTTCGGGCCTTCGGCGGCGTTGCCGGCAAACTGGCTGACCATCTGGCATTCGGTGATGTCGATTTCGCCCACGGTGACGGCGAAGCCAAGCTCTTCGATATGCATCTCGACTTCCAGCGCGCCGTAGCGGATTTCCGCCGCGAACGGGTGCGTGTTGCCGTAGCCGCGCTGCGTGGAATAGCCCATCGACAACAAGAAGCCTTCATCGGCGCGCGCCAGGTTTTGCAAGCGGGCGGCGCGGGATGCCGGAAAGTCCAGCGGCTGACGCGTCAGGTCGAAGGGTTCGGGGTCGCCTTCCGGCACGGGCTCGGCGTCGATCAGCTCATCGTGCGCCAGCAGGTCGGTCACGCGCGGCATGCTGCTGTCCAGCGCTTCGTCGCCCGCGGGCAAGGCGTCGGCCTCGCGTTGGGCTTGCAGCGTGAAGTCCAGCAGGCGCTGGGTGTAGTCATAGGTGGGGCCCAGAATCTGGCCGCCCGGCACATCCTTGAACGTGGACGAGATGCGGCGCTGCAAACGCATGGCGCCCGTATCGATGGGCTGTGTGTAGCCGTAGCGCGACAAGGTCGTGCGATAGGCGCGCAGCAAAAACACCGCTTCGATCACATCGCCCGCCGCCTGCTTCAACGCCAGCGACGCCAGTTGCGGATCGTAAAGCGAGCCCTCGGCCATCACGCGCGATACCGCCAGCGGCATCTGTTCACGAATCTGGTCCAAGGTCAGTTCGGGCACCTCGCGGTCGCCGCGCCGGTAGTCGTCCAGCATGCGGTAGGAATTCAGGATGGCGCGTTCGCCCCCTTTGACGGCTACATACATGTCAGTTCTCCACGCGCGTCGTGCGCGGCAATCCACACATCCGCCGGTCTTGCGTCAGGAACACGTCGACGCCCAGCGGAAACCGTTGATGATTCATGCGCCATTCGCGCCAGAAGCCGTCGGGCAAACCCGCCACCGACAGCGTCTGCCGTGTCTGGATGCCGGGGCCGGTAAGGCTGACCGCGTCGCCCGCCGACAGCGACGCCACCTCGATCAGCAGCGTCGTGGACAGGTCGGGATAGGCCGGGTCACCCGGATGGCAGGCCGACAAGGCCGGCGCTTCGCAGCCCGCCGGCACCGCCGCAAAGCGCGCCAGCGCGGGCGACGGCACGATGGGGCAGGCGCAATGAAAGCGCAGAAAGGCCAGCACATCGCTGTGCACGGTGCGCGGCAGCCACAGTGGGGTGTCCACATCCACCAGCGTCAACAACAGCGCCGTCATCGCAGGCGACAAGCCTGCCGGCACGCCGCTGTCAGCGGTAATTTCCTGGATGCGGCCCGGGTGCGCCAGCGCCTGCAAAGCGTTGCGAAACGTGGTCTGCGCATCGCGCACGGGGTCGGCAAACCCGGGCAAGAGGCCACGGCTGGCGGCCGGGGCAGTGAAAGCTTGTGCTTGCATGTCAGTCCTCGCCTCGCACCATCGTGAAGAACTCCACCTTGGTCTGCGCCGCCACACGCGCCTGGCGGTCAACCTTGTCCGCGTGTGCGCGGGCCAGCGGCTGTATCAGTTGCGCCTGCACCGTGTCGTGCCAGTCAGGCAGTTGCAGCAGCGCGTCGGCCACCGCCGCCTGCTCGGCGTGGCGCAGCGACCGCCCCTGCACATAAGCCACGCCCACCACGCCGCCATCCAGCGTGACGGCGCAACGTGTCACGGTCATTTCGCCCAGGTTGAAGCGCGCGCCGGTGCCGCCGCTGCGCGCCCGCACCATGGCCATGCCGGTTTGCGCGGGGCGCAACATCTGGTGGCCCGGCAGTTGCCCCAAGGCGCTGAACGCGCCTTCCAGCGCGGCCGGGCTGGCCAGCGACAACACGCGCATCCAGGCGGCGCGCTGGGCGTTGGCCGCTTCCTGTCCTGCTTGTGAGTGATCCATTAGTTCCTCTACACGTCTAGACGACTGGATGAAGTATGATCGCTGGCAATTCGAAGTTCAACAGGCTGGCGTGAATTTTTGATGACAGTTGCGGCATCCGGACACCGCCTATCCGGCGGGGGCCGCATGGTGCACAATCACAGCCATTCTTCATGAAGCTGTTGTGACAGCACGAGCGCACCCCTATGGTTGAACGAGGTTCCGGCATCGCCGTCTGGCGGCAAATTGGCGAGTCTTTGGCGGACGACATCCGCAACAAGCTCTACATGGCGGGCGAACAACTGCCATCCGAACCGGAGCTGGCCGCCAAGTTCTCGGTCAACCGCCACACCATCCGGCGCGCCATGGGCGAGCTGGAGCAAAGCGGCCTGGTCCGAATTGAACAGGGCCGCGGCACCTTCGTGCAGGAACACGCCATCGATTACGCCATCGGCAAGCGCACGCGCTTTTCCGAGAACCTGCGCAGCCAGGGCGTGTTGGGCCATCTGGAAGCGCTGGGCAGCCAGACCTTGCGCGCGGCTGATATCGCCAAGCATCTGGGGCTGGCGCGCACCGCGCCGCTGTTGCGCGTGCAGATCGTGGGCAAGGCCGAGAACCGGCCGATCAGCGCTTCAGAACATTTCTTTGACGAAAAACGCTTTCCGGATTTTGCCGACCGCCTGACCGCGTTGCGTTCGGTGTCAAAGGTCTACGCGCATTACGGCATTGGCGACTACACGCGCAAGTGGTCGCGCATTACCGCCACCCTGCCCTCGCCTGAAATCGCGCGTCTGCTGGGCCAGCCCAAGACGCGCCCGATTCTTCAGGTGGAAGCGCTGAACGTGGACCAGGAAGGCGCGCCGCTGCAATACAGCATCACCCGCTTCGTGGGCGATCTGGTGCAGTTGATGGTGGCGGACGACAGCTGAACACCACGGCCGCCGCCCGTGGCGCCACAGCGGCGGCGGCGGTGGCGGTGGCGGCTGAAATTGAAAATGAAAACAACACTACTCATCTAGACATCTGGTTGTCATGCAACGTCGATAACGTCACGCTATGAACTCACACGCCCCCTCGCCCCTGGCCGGTGTCACAGGCCAACGCATCCTGACGCCGCGCGGCGTCGAACAAGCCAGCCTGCGCTTTCAAGGCGGGCTGATCGCCGACGGCGGGCCCGCGCCCGCCCGGGGCGCGCCCTGGTTCGACGCGGGCAACCTGCTGGTCTTGCCCGGCATTGTGGACCTGCATGGCGACGCCTTCGAACGCGCCATCATGCCGCGTCCCAGTGTCACCTTTCCGTATGACAGCGCGCTATTCGACGTCGACCGCCAATTGCTCGCCAACGGCATCACTACCGAATTCCACGGTGTGACCTTGTCTTGGGAAGGCGGCTTGCGTGGCGAGGCCTATGCCGAACGCATGTTCGACGCGCTGGACCGCATGAAGCTCATGATGGGCGCGCGCCACTACGTGCATCTGCGCTTTGAAACGCACCACGTGGGCGGCGTGGACCTGGCCCAGCAATGGATACGCGATGGCCGCGTGCGCTTCCTAGCACTGAACGACCACCTGCCCAGCATGGCGCGCCGCCTGGGCGACGACCGCAAGCTGATGCAGTACGCCAACCGCGCCGAATGCGATCTGGACACCTTCCAGGACCGCATCCGCGCGGCCATGTCAGCCGCGGATTCCGTGGCCGACGCCATGCGCGAGTTGACCCTGTGCGCGCAAGCCGCCGGCTTGAAGGTGGCGTCACACGACGACCCCGACGCCGCCACGCGCCGTTACTACCATCAACTGGGCTGCGGCGTGGCGGAGTTTCCGCTGACCCGCGACGCCGCGTGCGTGGCGCGCGACCTGGGCAACTCGGTCGTGTTCGGCGCACCGAACGTCGTGCGCGGCGGCAGCCACACGGGCGCGCCCAGCGCCACCGAGATGGTGCGCGACGGCTTGTGCGACATCCTTACGTCCGACTACTACTACCCCGCCCCGCTGGCGGCCGTAATGCGGCTGGTGCAGGACGGCGTACTGCCGCTGGCGCAAGCGTGGAACCTGGTGTCGATGAACCCGGCGCGCGCCGCCGGCTTGAAAGACCGCGGCGCGCTGACGCCGGGGCTGATCGCCGACGCCATCGTCGTCGACGACCACATTGCCGGGCTGCCCCGTGTTGTGGCCGCAATCGTCGGCGGCGAACTGCGCTACGCCACGCGCGCGTTCGGCGACGACCACAGCCACCGCATGGCGGCCTGACCATGCCGCTTGCCCATCGCTACGCCCTGTACCTGGCGCCCACCGGCCCGTGGGGCGAACACGGCAGCCGCTGGCTCGGCCGCTGCGCCGACACCGGCCTTGCCCTTGCCCCATTGCCCGGGCAGCCGGACGCGCCGCCCGCCTGGACCCAAGCGCCGCGCCACTACGGCCTGCACGCCACCTTGAAGGCGCCCTTTCGCTTGCGTGCGGGCGCCACGCCACACGCGGTGGACGCCGCCGCACGTGAACTCGCCCGGTCGAACCAGGCGTTTGATGTCGCGCTGGAATGCGAAACGCTGCGCGGTTTTCTCGCGTGGTGCATCGCCGAAGACGACACCCACGGGCAGGCCCGCATCCAGGCGCTGGCCGATGCGGCCGTGCAGCAGCTGGATGCGTTGCGCGCCCCGCCCACGCCTGAGGAAACCGCGCGCCGCCAGCCGCAATTGTTATCGCCCGAACAGCAGGCCATGCTGGCGCGCTGGGGCTACCCGTATGTGTTCGACACCTACACGTTCCACATCACGCTCACGGGAAAACTGACTGGTGATGCACTAGAGCAGGCGCAACGCCACATCGCCGCTTTCGCGGACCCGTTACGCGGGCAGCGCATGGCCGTGCCAGGGGTCAGCGTTTTCGTGCAAGCCACGCCCGGCGCGGATTTCGTCGCCGCGCGTCATTACCATTTCGACGGCACGCACACTGACGCCATGGGCGCGGAGTATCTGCAAGGGCCGGCCACGCCATGACGACTCCTGCGCCATCCTCCGCCCTTTCGTGCTCTCCCTCGTCCGACCCGTCGCCGGCCCCTTCTCCAGCCCCTTCGACCTCTCCTTCATCCGCCCTTTCGTGCTCTCCCGTCACGCCGCCCGCCAACGGCGCGCGGCTGATCTACCTGATGGGCGCATCGGGCAGCGGCAAGGACACCTTGCTGCGTCTGTTGCGCGCGCATCTGACAGACGCCGAGCCGGTGCTGGTGGCGCATCGCTACATCACGCGCGATAGCGGCGGCACCGAAGATGCGCTGCGTTTGTCGCCCGAGGAATTCGCGCACCGCGCCGCGCTGGGATGCTTTGCCCTGCGCTGGGCGAGCCACGGTTTGCATTACGGCATCGGTATCGAGATCGACACCTGGCTCGCTTGCGGCGCGGCGGTCATCGTGAACGGCTCGCGTGAACACCTGGAACGGGCGCATGCGCGATACCCCGCGCTGACGGCCGTAGAAATCACAGTGGACCCCGCCAGGCTTGCCGAACGGCTGGCGGAGCGCGGACGGGAAAGCGCCGAGCAAATCGCACAACGCTTGTCGCGCGCCACGCAGGCGTTCGCCGTGCCGCAGGGCTGCGTGTTGAAACGGGTCAGCAATGACGCCAAGCCGGAGGCCGCGGCGGCGGCGCTGCTGGAGATTGCGCGGAGCATGCTGGCGCGCTAGGTCTGGCTCACTACGACTGGCTCACTACGACCGGCTCACTAAGACTGGCTTGCTAACCGCGCGGAGCCGCCACCGCGTTACTCGCTGCACTGGCCACCGCCCCCTCCGGCAGCGCGCCATCGCCACACAATTCCGAAAGAATCTCGGAGAAGCGTTCTTCCGCCGCCAGCACCTGGTCACGCTTGCGGCGGATCAGATTGATCGGCGGCAGCTCCCAGCCGAAATCCCAGGGCAGCATGCCCAGCTTGCCGCGCTGGCAAAGTTCACGCGCGATATCTTCGGGCACCACCGACATCAGCGATTCATTCATCGTCAGCATGCCTTCGATCACATCGGTGGAATAGGCCTCAAGCACCGGAGACGGCGCACGCAGCCCCGCGCGGATGAAGTGTTCGATGATCAATTGACGCGTAGGCGTATTCGCCGCCGGCAGCACCCAGTTCATTGCCGCCACCGCCGCCCAGTCGGGCTTGCGGCGCGCCAGCCGCTGCGCCAGCCGGCTATGCGCAATCAGCCGCGGCCGTTGGCGGTACAGCACGCGGTGAATCAGGTCGTCCAGCATGACCGTGGACGTTGCGCGGCTGATGACGCAATCCAGCTCGTGCCGGCGCAGCATGGGCACCAGATGGTCCGTGGTGGCGCGGTGCAGCGTCAGCGTGACGCCATAGCGCTGATGCAGCCGGCTGATGGCCGCCGTCAGCAACGCGCTGGACACATAAGGCACCACACCCACGTTCAGGTGCGCGGAATGGCCCGCGTGCAGCGCTTCGACTTCACGCGCCCACAAGTCCAGATCGCTTTGCATGTGCCGCGCGCGCACCAGCGCCAGATCGCCCAGCGGCGTGGGCAGCAGGCCGCGGCTGCTGCGCACGAAGAGCGGGCCGCCGAAGATGTCTTCCAGCTCGGCCAGCGCCTTGGTGACGGCGGGCTGGCTGATGCCGGTGGCGGCGGCCACACGGGTCAGCGAGCCATGCGTGGCAATGTTGATCAGCAGCGCCAGGTGGCGGTGCTTCAGGCGGTTGGCCAAACGGGCGGCATCCCAGCTCACGGCTTTCTCTATAACTATACGGTTATCCGATTATGCCAAGAAAGATGAATCCAGTTATTTCACGATCCTATACTTCAGGCATTCCTAACCGCTGGCGGCCCCGTCAACCATGAGCGCATCCGCACCTTCTCCCGCATCTCCGTCGTTCACGACCCGCCCTGAAATCCGCGGCACCTTCGGCGTGGTCTCGTCCACGCACTGGCTCGCCTCGCAAGTGGCGATGGGCGTGCTGGAGCGCGGCGGCAATGCGTACGACGCAGCCGTGGCGGGCGGCTTCACCCTGCAAATTGTGGAGCCGCACCTGAACGGCCCGGGCGGCGAAGTGCCCATCCTGTTCTGGAGCGAAAACGAAAAGCGCATGCGCGCGTTGTGCGGCCAAGGCCCCGCGCCCGCACTGGCCACGCCCGCTTATTTTCGTGGGCTGGGCGTGGAGCTGGTGCCAGGCATCGGGCTGCTGCCTGCAACCGTGCCGGGCGCGTTCGGCGCGTGGCTGACCTTGCTGCGCGATTACGGCACCTGGGAATTGGCCGACGTGCTGCGGCCCGCCATCGACTATGCGCAGAACGGCTTTCCGCTGGTGCCGCGCGTGTCGCAAGCCATTCTTGCCGTGCAGGCCTTGTTCCGCGACGAATGGACGAGCTCGCGCGATGTCTGGCTGCCCGATGGCCGCGTGCCCGCGCCCGACGCCATGTTCCGCACGCCCGCCATCGCCGCCACCTACGCCCGTATCCTGGACGAAGCGCATGCCGCCAGCAGCGACCGCGTGGGCCGCATCGACGCCGCACTGGCGTGCTGGTATCGCGGTTTTGTCGCCGACAAGATCGACGCCTTCTACACGCACGAAGCCGTGCGCGACACCACCGGGCAACGCAATCGCGGCCTGCTGCGCAAGTCAGACATGGCCGATTGGCGCGCCACGTATGACGAACCCGTCACCACGCAATACGGCCGCTACACGGTGGCCAAATGCGGCGTGTGGTCGCAAGGGCCGGTGCATTTGCAGCAGCTGGCCATGCTGCGGCATCTGGGTGTGGATGGCCTGGACCCGACCTCGCCGGAATTCGTGCACCGCATCGCCGAAGCCGCCAAGCTGGCGTTCGCCGATCGCGCCGCCTGGTATGGCGACCCCGAGTTTGTGCAAGTGCCGCTGGCCGCCTTGCTAAGCGATGCCTACGCCAAGACGCGCGCCGCCAGCATTCTTGGCACCGCTTCCGCCACCTTGCAGCCGGGCAGCCCGGCAGGCGTGGCGCCGCGCATGCCCGACCTGGCCGCTGCCGACCGCACGCTGGCCGCCTCCGACACGCGCTTTGGCGTGGGCGAACCCACATTCGCCGCCTTGCCGCCCGTGGCCGAATGGGCTGCACGCGAAATCTTCGTCGGCGACACCTGCCAGATCGACGTCATCGACCGCGACGGCAACATGGTGGCCGCCACGCCGTCGGGCGGTTGGCTGTCGTCCAGCCCGGTCGTGCCGGGGTTGGGCTTTCCACTGACGACCCGTTTGCAAATGACATGGCTGGACGACGGCGTCGCCGGCCAGCTGCAACCGGGCAAGCGCCCGTGCACGACCTTGTCGCCGGGCCTGGTGCTGCGCGACGGCCAGCCTTATATGGCGTTTGGCACGCCGGGCGGGGATCAGCAGGATCAATGGACGGTTGCTTTCTTCCTGCGCCACGCCATGGGCATGAATCTGCAAGAGGCCATCGATGCGCCGTCCTGGCATATCGACCACTTTCCCGGTTCGTTCTGGCCGCGCACGCAAACGCTGAACCGCCTGACGGTGGAATCACGATTGCCCGAGGCCACCATCCAAGCACTGCGCGCCGCCGGCCACGACGTCAAGGTCGGACCCGCGTGGTCCGAAGGACGCATCAGCGCCTGCACGCGCGAACCAGGGTTGGGCGGCGGCTTGCTGCTGCGCGCCGGCGCCAACCCGCGCGGCATGCAGGGCTACGCCGTTGGCCGATAGATACACACACACTTTGCACGCATCCATTTCTTTCCAGCCGGCGTCCAGACCGGCACCACACAAGGGGTAAACATCATGAAAGTGCACTTCAAACGACTGCTGAGCGCGTGCGCGCTGGGCCTGGCCCTGGCCGCGCCTGCGGTATCGCAGGCCGCGTGGCCTGAAAAACCCATCACGCTGATCGTGCCGTGGGCGGCGGACGGCTCCACCGACATCCTGGCGCGCGTACTCTCCGAAGGCCTGACGCAATCGCTCGGCCAGCCCGTCATCGTGGAAAACCGTTCGGGCGCGTCCGGCAACATCGGCACCACCTTCGTCGCGCGCGCCAAACCCGATGGCTACACGCTGCTGGTCGGCTCGATGAGCACGCACACGATGAACCAGGCGCTGTATTCCAACATGCCGTTTGACGGCGTGAAAGACTTCACGCCGATTGCCGAATTGGCGCTCGTCACCAACACGATGGTGGTGCATCCGTCGGTGCCGGCCACCAATCTGAAAGAATTCATCGACTACGTGAAAGCGCGCCCGGACACCGTCGCGTACGCGTCGGCCGGCCAGGGTTCGACCAACCACCTGAGCGCCGCGCTGTTCGAAAAAGCCGCTGGCGTGAAGATGATGCACATCCCGTATCGCGGCGGCGCGCCCGCGGTGCTGGACACGGTGGCGGGCCGCACGCAAGTGCTGTTCAGCGCTGGCACGCAAACACTGCCGCACGTGCAGACGGGCAAGCTGAAGCTGCTGGCCGTCACCGAAGAAAAGCGCTCGCCGCTGTTGCCCGACGCGCCGACGGTAGCCGAAACGCTGCCCGGCTACGAGCTGTCCGTCTGGTACGGCGCGTTCGGCCCCGCCGGCATGCCGCCTGAACTGACCGCCCGCCTGAACCGCGAAATCAATCTGATCCTGAAGCGTCCCGACGTCATCAAGAAAATGGGCGACATGGGCGTGCTGCTGACGGAAACCACGCCGGAACAATTCGGCCAGATCCTGACGCGCGACGCCGACAAGTACGGCAAGCTGATCAAGGAACTGGGAATTACCGCCGAATGACATCGCAACCGACATCCGTCACGCCGGCGCTGGCCGGCGTGGACGCGGTCGCACGGGCATACGCCGCCGCAGACGCCACCGCGGCGTTTGCGGCGGTGGACGCCTACGCCCGCGCCTCGCTCGAACACACGCTGTGCACCGTCAACCGCTACGACGCCGACGCCATGCGCGTCGTGCGCCTGTACAGCTCCAACCCCGAAGCCTACCCGCCCGGCGGCAGCAAGGATAAAAACGGCACCCCCTGGGGCCGCCATGTGCTGCTGGAGCAACGCGTGTTCGTGGGCGAAGGCGTGGCCGCCATCCGCGAATTCTTCAACGACCACGACGCCATCCGCGAGCTTGGGTTGCAATCGGTGATCAACGTGCCGGTCGTCTACGGCGACACCTGCCTGGGCACGGTGAATTTCCTGATGACGCGCGCGCAGGTGTCAAAGGCTGACGTTGAGCACGCAAGACTGGCGGCGCTGCTGGCGCTGCCGGCGTTTCTGGTGTTGCGGGCGGCGTAGATTTGGCGGGACGGCCTGTGCAGGCAGGCCCATTTCCTCCCCCCTAAATCAACGCCCGACGAATCCTTGACGACAGCATGTCGATCACAATCACGAACGCGACGATGATGATCATCACTGCGCAGGTTTCGGCGTAGCGGAAGCTGCGGATGATTTCCCACAGGACGGTGCCGATGCCGCCCGCGCCCACGATGCCGACGACGGACGCTGAGCGCACGTTGGATTCAAAGCGGTACAGCGAATACGAGATCCACAGCGGCAGCACTTGCGGGATGACGCCGTAGACGATTTCTTCCAGGGCGTTAGCGCCAGTTGCGCGCACGCCTTCGACCGGACGCGGGTCGATGGCTTCGACCGCTTCGGAAAACAGTTTGGCCAGCACGCCTGTCGTGTGTACCCACAAGGCCAGCACGCCGGCGAACGGCCCCAGGCCAACGGCCACGATGAACAGCATCGCGAACACCATTTCGTTGATGGCGCGGCACGCGTCCATCAGGCGGCGCATGGGCTGGTAGACCCACGCGGGCACCATGTTCGACGAGCACAGCAGCCCCAGCGGCACCGCCACGACGATGGCCAGGAACGTGCCCCACACCGCGATCTGCACCGTCACGATCATCTCGTCCAGGTACATGCGCCAGTCGCGGAAATTGGGTGGGAAGAAGTCGGCGGCGAATTGGGCCATGTTGCCCGAGTCGCGCAACAGGTCCATCGGCCGCATGTCCGCGCCCCGCCATGACATGACCAGCAGCGCAAGGACGACGGCCCAGACAAGCAGGACCGGCAGCGACGAACGCGGCGCGGCAGGCAGGCGGGAAGAATGGGTGGCTAGGTTCATGGCGTCAGGCGGTCCGCGTGATGGCGTTCAACAAGGGCAAGGCCGGCGCACCGGATGGCGCGCCGCCTGCCCGTCTTAATGCTTGGCCAATTGCTTGGCCAATTGCTGGCTTACTACTTGGCCAATTGCTTGGCTACGACGTGGCGAATCGCTTGGCTTACTGCTTGGCCACGGCGGGCTGGCCCAGGCTGGCCAGCTTGCTATCGATGTCCGCCAGTTGCTTTTGCTTGTCGGCTTGGCCCAGCGTGCTATCGGCTTCGACCTTGGCCTTTTCACGCGCCAGTTCGATCTGGCGGATCGGCACCAGTTGCTGGTTGTCGGACGGGCGGAAGCCCTGGTAGGTCAGCGCCTTCAGGTTGGCCATTTCACGCTCGGCGTCCTTGCCCTTGCCGTAGTTGACGAAGAAGTCGCGGATGCGGCCCTTCAGGTCGGCCGGCAGGTCGCTGCGCATGACGAGCGGGTCGGCCGGAATCAGCGGCGACTTCCACAGCACGCGCACGCTGTCATTGGCGTCTTTACCGGTGCTCAGGCGGTAGCGCTCCAGCGCTTCGGTATTGTTCACCGCCACGTCCACCTGCTTGTTGATGACGGACAGCAGGTTGGCTTCGTGGTTGCTCGCGCGCACCGTCTTGAAGAAGGTCTTGGGTTCGATCTTGTTGGCGGCCCACAGGTAGTAGCCAGGCACGGCGGTGCCGGACGTGGAGTTCGGATCGCCCGCGCCGTAGCTCAGCTTGCCGCCGCTTTTCAATACGTCGTCCAGCGTCTTCAAGTTGCTGTCCTTGTTGACGATCAACAGCGACCAGTAGCCCGGGTTGCCGTCCTTGTCGATGACCGAGGCGAACACTTCGCCCTTGGCGCGGTCCACGGCTTCGATGGCCGACTTGTTGCCGAACCAGCCCATCTGCACCTTGTTGAAACGCATGCCTTCGATGATGCCGGCATAGTCGGAGGCGAAGAACGGTTTGACCGGCACGCCGATGGCGCGGCTCAGGTCATCAATGACGGGCTGCCAGACGGACTTCAGATTGGTCGACGACTCGGTCGAGATGATGCCGAAGTTCAACGTCTTGGCGTCTTGCGCGTAAGCCTGCGTGGACAACGCGGCGGCGGCGATCAGGGTGACGAAAGTTCTGCGTAGCATGGATGGCTCCGGGGGAAATGGCCAAAAGTGACTGGGGCGAAGGTGACTGGGGTAGAGAGGCGACATATCAAGCCGCATCTCAGGCGGCTTGCGCCAGCTGGGACAACGGCGCGAGGCCCGGCATGGCCGGCGCCTGTTGCGTGTATTCGGGCAGCAGCTCGCTGAGTTCCGAGCCGTACAGGTTGCGCAGCATCTCGGGCGTAAGGTCGGCGGCGCGGCCGTCGTAGACGACCTTGCCGTGGCGCAGCGCGACCACGCGCGGGCAATAGCGCAGCGCCACGTCCACCTGATGCAGCGACACCACCACGGCCACCTTGCGGCTGCGGTTGATCTGCGCCAGCGTGTCCATCACGCGGCGCGATGATTCCGGGTCCAGCGACGCGATGGGTTCGTCCGCCAGGATCACGCGGGCGTTTTGCACCAGCGTGCGCGCAATCGCGGCGCGCTGCTGCTGGCCGCCCGACAAGGTGGACGCACGCTGAAATGCGTAGTCGTCTATACCAACCTGGGCAAGCGCATCCAGGCCCTGGCGGACTTCGGCGCGCAGGAACCAGCGCGTCAGGCTGCGCCACAACGGCACACGCGGCAACAAGCCGGTCAGCACATTGGTGATGACCGGCAAGCGGCCCACCAAATTGAATTGCTGAAACACGAAGCCGATGCTGGCGCGCGCACGGCGCACGTTGCGGCTCAAGCGGCCATTCTGTTGAATGAGCTGGCCATTGACCGTGACGCTGCCCTGGCCCGCGTCGCCAGCGACAAAGCCGGCCAGATGACGCAGCAAGGTGGATTTGCCCGAGCCCGATGCGCCGAGCAAGGCCACCATTTCGCCGTCGGCGATTTGCAGGCTGACGTTGTCCAGCGCTTTGGCGCCGGCATGGAACGTCTTGCTCAAGGCCTGTACTTCGATGGCGTAAGTCATCGCTTGATCCCCTTGTATGTGGTCATTGCGGCATTCTGTTTTGAGCGCATGACAGCGAGATGACCCAGGGATCGAATCATTTGCCAGAAAATACGGGGTCAGCAACCAACTGAAAGACCTGCGTCATAAATGGCCCGATCGGCCTGTCGCGGGGTGTGATCGGCGCGGGTATATTCGAACTGTTTCCCCACTTGCCCGGTGGTCATCATGATCAAAGGTTCCTGCCTCTGCGGCCGCGTTGCATACGAAATCGACGGCCCTCTCACCAACGCCCTGAATTGCCATTGCGTGATGTGCCGCAAGTCGCATGGCGCAGCCTTTCGCAGCCGCGCGTCGGTGCAAGTCACCGACTTCAAATGGACCAAGGGCGAAAACCACGTCACCTGGTATGCCTCGTCGCCGGGCAATTACCGCGGCTTTTGCGAAGCCTGCGGCACGCCGTTGCTCAGCCGCTTCGACCAGACGCCGGACACCTATGGTTTGCCATTGGGCGCGCTGGACGATGATCCCGGCATCAAACCTGCCGCGCACTGCCATGTGGCCAGCAAAGCGCCGTGGTTCGACATCACGGACGACCTGCCGCAACACCCGGGCGCCATCGAAGACGCGCACGAACCCGCCGCGCAGGCGGTTACATAAATTCTCAACCTGATGGTTGAACAACCGTAGCGGCCGATTTATATTCAACCGTATGGTTGAACTTATCCCCTCCCCCGCTCTGGATGCCGTTTTTCGCGCGCTGGCCGATCCCACGCGCCGCGACATGTTGCGCACCCTGGCGCAAGGGGATCACACCATCGGAGAGCTGGCCGCGCCCTTGCGCATGAGTTTTGCTGGCGCCTCCAAACATGTGCAGGCCTTGGAACGCGCGGGTCTCATCCGGCGCACCATCCATGGCCGCACGCACGTGTGCAGCCTGAATCCCGAACCCATGGCCGAAGCCATGCAGTGGCTGCGCTTTTATGAACAGTTCTGGGCGGGCAAGCTGGATGCGCTGGAGTCGGCGATTGCCGCCAGCGCCGCCCCGCCCCCTTCCCATGGAGAGCAACATGAGTGAACACGGCGTCGTCCTGGACCCCACTTCCCTGCGCTTTACCCGCACGCTTGCCGCCAGCGTGGAAACCGTCTGGGCGTTTCTGACCGAATCCGACAAACGCGGCCGCTGGCTGGCCACGGGCGACATGGAGCTGCGCGAGGGCGGCGGCGTCACGTTGCGCTTTGTGCATGCGGACCTGTCATCGGTAAAGGAACCCACGCCCGAGCCCTACCTGGCTTATGAGAACGGCGTGACGACGCATGGCGTGATCACCCGGTGCGAGCCGCCGCGGCTGCTGGCCTTCACCTGGGGAGGATCGCAGGGCATTCCGTCCGAGGTCACGTTTGAATTGATGCCGCAAGGTGAAAACACGCTGCTGGTGCTGACGCACCGCAAACTGAATTCGCGCAACGACATGGTCGACGTGGCGGGCGGATGGCACACGCATCTGGCCGTGTTGTCGGCCCGGATCGAGGGGCGCGAACCCGGCCCGTTCTGGTCGGCGCATCGCCGTTGGGAAGCCGACTACCAGACGCGCATCCCGGGGGCATAGAGTCGTTCAGCAACAACTATCACGGCGCAACGGCAGATAAAAACTGGCTAATCGTTGCGCTTTGCTGTAACATCAGTCCGTGATTTTTCCGCAAAAACCGGGCTTCGGTCACTCTGCGTACCCAACCTGTACTCCTTCGGGTCACTCCCCTAGATACCCAGGCAGTTCCCGGTTTGGGAATGGATTTGGGAACAAATCGCACCTCTGCCAATTGCGCCGCGTAACCCCAGCACGACCCCCGCGCCGCCCGGCATTGCAGCAAACGATCCAACCCGCTTCTTCCGGCGCTGTGCGCTTGCACGGTGCCGCGACCAAGCCGCGCACTGCGCGCACATTGCCCACGCTGCGCGAGTATCCGTCATATCAGACATCCCCTTGTGATGCCGTGGCCCTTACCCGCGCTTGCCCGAACGTTTTACGTTCAAACCGCTGGACCTGGTTATCTGTGTCCAACGCGCTTGCCGCTACACGCGGCGCGTCATGCCGCCGGCCTGGCTGCGCGTATTGATCAAGGAGTAGAGAATGGCTAAAGAAGAACTCATCGAATTGGATGGCATTGTTGACGAAGTGCTGCCCGATAGCCGCTACCGCGTCAAACTGGACAACGGCATCGAAGTCGGCGCCTACGCCTCCGGCCGTATCCGCAAGCACCGCATCCGCATCCTGGCGGGCGACCGCGTCACCCTGGAAATGTCGCCTTATGACCTGACCAAGGGCCGCATCAACTTCCGCCACAAAGACGAACGCGCTCCCGCGCCGCATCGTCCCCAGCAATACCGCCGTTAAGCCAGGGCCTCAGGGCCGGCCCTGGGCCGGCTCCCTGACCCTGCTGCGCGCGGGCCTCGGGCCAACACTGGCCTTAAGCCCTAGCCGCGACATGCCGTAATGCGTGGGACGTCCATTCGTGAAAGAATGGCCCCCAAGTCAGGCGCAATGTCTGGCGGGATACGCATGAAGCAAGATGGATCTCACACAAGAATTGCAAGCCGCTGCTGACCAGCTTTCCCTGGCACGACGTAGGTTCGTGAAAGGGGAAGAAGGCCTGCGCCTGCTCAATCAGTCGCGCGAGGCGTTCATCAACAGCCTGCGCAACACCGGCCTGACCTACGCCGAAGCCAAGATCAAGTACGACAACTGCCTGGATGACCAGGAAGCCGAGCAGCGCCACGTGCGCCAGCAGATGGAGTATGCCGAGCGCATGCACCAGTTCGTGCTGAACAAGATCGCGCAACAGACCGCCACGGCCTGACGCGCTTAGGGCTTGAACGCCCCGATGAAAATAGCCGGGTCCACCCGCGCATCGTTCAGGCTGACGTTCCAGTGCAGATGCGGCCCGGTCGCCCGGCCCGTCGCCCCCACCTTGCCCACCACGCCGCCACGCGGCACCTCGTCGCCCACCTTCACATCGATGGCCGACATGTGGCAGAACATGCTGACGAAGCCCTGGCCATGATCCAGGAACACCGTCTTGCCGTTGAAAAAATAATCCCCCACCAGCACCACGATGCCCGCCGCGGGCGCCTTGATCGGCGTGCCAGCCGGCACGGCGAAGTCCAGCCCGGAATGCGGGTTGCGTTCCTGGCCGTTGAAAAAGCGCCGCAAGCCAAACGGGCTGGACAGGCGCCCGCCGTTGACCGGGCGGTCCAGCAACAGATTGCTGGGCGTGACGCCTGCGCGATACGTCCGATTGGCCGCGCTTTGCTCGGCCATTTCGCGTTCGATGCGCTTCATGTCGTCGGGGTTGGGGTCCACCTGCCGCGGATTCTTCAGCGTGATGTGCTGCGCCACATATTCCTTGGCGCCCACCTTGAACGGCAGCTTGCGCTGGCCGCGCGCATCATTGACCACCGCCTGCTGCTCGCCCGGCTTCACGCTGAGCGGAATGCCGATGATGGCGATCCACTGCTTGCCCTCTTCGCGCACGACCAGCACGCGGCGGTCAAGGAACGTGACTTCGGGCGCGCGCTCGGCGTCACCCAGCGGCAACACGGCGACGCCGCCCGGCACGGGCGCATTGAGCTTGCGGGTGATGAAGCCCTGCTGCGCCTGCGCGCGGGCCGGCAGCCCCAGGCTGAGGGCGGCGGCGGCAAGACCCAACCGCAGGATGTCGCGGCGTTGAAAGGCAAGGTTTGCTGGCATCGGGGCGCTTACAGGCACAGGTTCGCCGGTTCGATGATGCTTTGATCACGGCGCGCGATGCGGGTCGACAGGCGCGTTTCGGTCTTGCCCTTCCAGGTGGTGGTCGTCAGCACGGCCTCGACGCCCAGGCTGTCTTCCTGGACCAGTTCAAAGCCGTTGCGCACGGCGTTCTGCTTGAAATTGACGCCCATGTTCCTCCAGGCGTCGGCCACGCAGGTCGTGTAGTCCTCGGCCGTACGCTGGGTCGCGCCGTAAAAGATGGGGTCGCGCTTGCGCACGTCTTTGACGTTGGCGCAGGCCGACAGGACAGCCAGGACGGTAAGGGACAGGGCGATGCGAACCTTCATACGGGCAGACTCTCAAGCAGAAAATGGTGGACGAAAGCGGGGAGGACAAAAGCGGCCAAAACTATAACGCAGCGGTCAATCAGGCCTTGGGCGCGCGGCGGGCCGATTTGGGGCGGAAGGCGTCGATGACCTGCGCATGCGTTTCCGCGTAAGGGCCGCCGATCAAGTCGATGCAATACGGAATGGCGGCGAAGATGCCGGGCACGAGCACCGTGCCGTCGTCACCCTTCAGCCCTTCCAAGGTCTCGCGTATGGACTTCGGCTGGCCGGGAAGGTTCACGATCAACGCCGCATGCGACGGCGTTTCGCGAATAACGGCGACCTGGCGCGACAAGATCGCCGTGGGCACAAAGCGCAGGCTGATCTGGCGCATCTGTTCGCCAAAGCCCGGCATTTCCTTGGTGCCGACCGCCAGCGTGGCCTCGGGTGTGACGTCGCGCCGAGCCGGCCCGGTGCCGCCGGTCGTCAGCACCAGGTCGCACCCGCAGATGTCGACCAGTTCAATCAGCGTTTCGGAAATGCGGGCCGGTTCATCGGGAATCAGCCGGTCCACCGCCTGCCACGGCGACGCGAGCGCCGAGCCCAGCCATTCGCGCAGCGCGGGCAGCCCTTGATCCTGGTAGGTGCCGGACGAGGCGCGGTCAGAGACGGACACCAGGCCGATGATCAGGTCGTCGGGATGGCGGCGGGCGATACGGGGGATGGCGGTCATGGGCGGCGGATGAGGGTAAGTAGATAGGGAAAGACGGCGCGGCGCGGTCAATACTGGGAAATCCTGAACGCGCGCCCCGATGTCGATGCTATCGCATTCTTTCCCACGAAGAAGGGCTGCCCCCTGCGGGACTAGCGCCCGCGCCCTGTGGCAAAAATGCGAATCCCCGCCGCTTCGGGTTTCCCGCGCTTGTTTCGGTCATAGGGGGTGGATAACATCCGCTAACAATCTAATCCGAGTTTCCAGCGCGCCCGCTTCATCCCATGTTCAAACGCACTCTCCGGCAGCACGCGCTGGCCGCGGCGCTGGCCCTGTCCGCCGCCGCCGTTGCCGGCTGGGTCGCCTGGCACCCGCTGGCCTTGAAGACCGAGCCGGTCCCCGCCGCCGCACCCGGCATCTACATCCCCAACCTGGGCAACACCCTGAACGAGCAGACGCGCAATCTGTCGCGGCTGAGCCAGGCGCTGCGCACGGGCGACCGGCTGGTGATTCTGGGGTCGTCCGAACTCACCAGCACCGACCTGCGTTTCGTGCCGTATCGCTATCTGGCCGACGAATTGCAGATGCCCGTGCTGGCGTACGGCCATTCGGGCTTCCAGTCTCTGGGCATGCAGTTTGTGCTGGCCGCGCTGGCCGATGACCTGTCGCCCGCGTCCCGGGTGGTGATCATGCTGTCGCCCGGCTGGTTCGACGGCGACGGCGGACTGAGCGCGGACGAATTCAACGAACACGCCAACCCGCTCTTGCCGCGCCTGCTCAAGCAGCCCGAGGGCCGGGCGGAGCTTGCCCGCTGGCTGCAAGACAAGGGCGACGCCCGCGTGGCTTGGTCGATGATGGCCGAACAGGCCTACGTGTTGCGCCAGCGCCTGCTGGACCTGTGGGCGCCCGCGTACGCCGCATCCGCCCCCGTGCAGGAAGCGGAAGGCCCGGCGGCGGCTGCGCGCGTCGTCGACTGGGACGCGTTGGCCCAAGAAGCCCAAAGCGCCGAACAGCGCCTCATGGCCGGCAACCGCTATGCCGTGCGCGATGACTTCTTCAACAAGTACCTGCGCACGATTCCCGAAGGCGGCAAGACCGCCTATCAACCGCAACCCCTGACCGGCCGCGACGAGCTGCGCGAACTGACCGCGCTGATGGCGCTGCTGCGCCAGCACAACGTGAACGCGCTGTTTGTGATGCAGCCGCTGCACCCCATGGTGTTCAAGGATCTGAACCGCTTTGAACCCGTGCAACGCGAAGTGGCCTCGCTGTGCCAGCGCTACGCCATGACGTGCATGGACATGTACGGCGCGCCCTTTGAAGTCGGGATGCTGCGCGACGTGCAGCACCTGGGCGAGCTGGGCTGGCTGCGCGTGAACCAGAAAATTGCCGAGACCTTCCGGCCATGACGGGCGCCCCACGATGAAACGAACCCTTTGGCTGTGCCTGCTGTACCTGGGCGTGCTGGCCGTGCTGCTGATTCAGGCTGACACGGCGGCTAACCTGGGCAAACCGATGGAAATCGAGTTCCAGTATTCCAAGTTCTGACGCGTCTGACGGGGACGGACCAACCTTTTGGTTTTCCAACGCAACCAGGGTCAGGTCACAAATCTGCAATAATCGGCTCCTCTCGCCGGAACCTCGCCCCCCGCCTCCATGTTCGACCTCTTCCATGGCCTAGATCTCTGGGTCGGCCTCAGTCTTGTGCTGGCCCTGACATTCGTCCTGGCCTTCGAATTCATCAATGGCTTTCACGACACGGCAAACGCCGTGGCCACGGTCATTTACACCAAGGCCATGCCGCCGCATCTGGCGGTTGTGCTATCCGGCATTTTCAACTTTCTGGGCGTGCTGCTGGGCGGCGTGGGGGTGGCCTACGCCATCGTGCACCTGCTGCCGGTAGAACTGCTGATCAATGTGGATACGGGACGCGGGCTGGCCATGGTGTTCGCCATGCTGGCCGCGGCCATCGCCTGGAACCTGGGCACCTGGTACTTCGGCATCCCGGCTTCCAGCTCGCACACGCTGATCGGTTCGATTTTGGGCGTGGGCCTGGCCAACGCCTTGATCACCGACCTGCCGCTGGCCGATGGCGTCAACTGGGGCAAGGCGATCGATATCGGCCTGTCGCTGGTGGCTTCGCCCATCGCCGGCTTTGTAGTGGCGGGCGGCTTGTTGCTGCTGCTTAAGCGCTGGCTGCCGCTGTCGAAGATGCACAAGACGCCTGACCAGCGCCGCGCCATCGACAACAAGAAGCACCCGCCCTTCTGGAACCGCCTGGTGCTGGTGCTGTCCGCCATGGGCGTGAGCTTTGTGCACGGCTCCAATGACGGGCAAAAGGGTATTGGCCTGATCATGCTGGTGCTGATCGGCATCGTGCCCGCCAACTTCGTGCTGGACACCACCAGCACCACCTACCAGATCGAACGCACCCGCGACGCGGCGAACCATCTGAACGTGTTCTATCAGCGCAATGAAGCGATGCTGGGCGACTTCCTGGCGCTCAAGCGTGCGGATGCCACCACCGAACTGCCGCGCAATTTCCGCTGCGACCCCGAACTGACCGTGCCGACGATTGCCGCGCTGCAAACCGACCTGGCGGGCGTCAGCCACTACGCCGACCTGTCGGCAGAAAAGCGCATCGACGTCCGCCGCTATCTGCTGTGCCTGGACGATACCGCCAAGAAGGTGTCGCGCATTGAAGGGCTGCCCGCCCGCGAACGCGCCGACTTGCAACGCCTGCGCGCCGACCTGACCGCCACCACCGAATACGCCCCCTTCTGGGTGATCGTGGCGGTGGCCCTGGCGCTGGGCGCGGGCACCATGGTGGGCTGGCGCCGCGTGGTGCTGACCGTGGGCGAGAAGATCGGCAAGCAAGGCATGACGTACGCGCAAGGCATGTCGGCGCAGGTGACGGCGGTGGCCGCCATCGGACTTGCCAACGTGTTCAGCCTGCCCGTGTCCACCACCCACGTGCTGTCCTCGGGCGTGGCAGGCACGATGATCGCCAACAAGACCGGCCTGCAAGGCAACACGGTGCGCAACATCCTGCTGGCCTGGGTGCTGACCCTGCCCGCGTCGATGGCGCTGGCGGCTGGCCTGTTCTGGATCGGCGTGCAGATCGCGGGTTAATGGCTGGCTGATGGCTGGCTGATGACCGGCTGGTAGCTGGCTGATGTCTGGCTAATGCTGGCTGATAGCAAGACGGCCGTGCGGGCAATCCGTACGGCCGATGCAACACTCTGGCAACCGCGTCAGGCTGTTTTTTGGAAAGGCCCGCGTCTACCATGGCGCCATGGCTACCTCGACCCCCACCTTGCATTACATTTTTGATCCGCTTTGCGGCTGGTGCTATGGCGCCGCGCCGCTCGTGGACGCCGCCCGCCGCGTCGCCGGCCTGCAAATCACGCCCCATGGCGGCGGCATGATGACCGGCGGCAACCGCCAACCCGTCTCCGACGCCTTGCGGCGCTACGTCATGCCGCACGATGAACGCATCGCGGGCCTGACGGGCCAACCCTTCGGCAAAGACTACTTCGACGGTTTGCTGCGCGACACGGGCGCCGTATTCGATTCCGAACCGCCCACCACCGCCATCCTGGCGGCGCAGACGCTAGCCGGCCGCGGGCTGGACCTGCTCAAGCGCTTGCAAGTGGCGCACTACGTGGAAGGCAAACGCATTGCCGACCCGAAGGTTCTGAAGTGGCTGGCTCGCGACATTGGCCTGGACGGCGATGCATTCGATGCCGCCTACGCAACGGCCGAAGGCGCGGACACGGCGGCCCACATCGCGGCCAGCCGCAAGCTGCTGGCACAAGTCGGCGGCACGGGCTTTCCCACCTTGGCGTTGGAGCACAACGGCGTGTACACAATGCTGGAACCGGCCAGGTATCTGGGCCGTCCCGAACAATGGCAAGCGGATTTACAGGCGCGCGTGGCAGGCAAGAAGGCGTAAAGCGAGCGGGCGGCGTCCAGCCCGCTACGTTCAATACGCCGCACGCTGGGTGCAGGACTCCGCATTCACGCCGCCGAGTTCAGCCCGCCGCATTCACGCCGCCGGGTTCACCCCGCCGCATTCACCCCGCCAACGCCAGCAATACGCCATACCCCGCCATGCCTAACAACACGGCGACACCTGTATTGGCGACCAGGCGCGCGGCGACACCCGTGACGACCAAGCCGCCCACATAAGGCGCGATGCGGGCGGCGTCCGCGCCTGCATCCATCAAGTCAGGCACGATCACCGCCGCCGCGATGCCCGCCAGCAGGCTGGGTCCCAGCGCGGCCAGCGCCGAGCCCTCGCGCGACAAATGGCGCAACAGCCGGCTGCGTTCAGACAGCATGAAAGGCAGCGCGCGCGTCAGATACGTAATCACGGCCATCGCAATCACCGCGCCCCAAAACCCCAAGCCTTCGGCGTTCATGCTGACCTCTTCAAACGGTAGGCCGCGCAGCCCACAATGGCGCCGACCAGAATCGCCAGCGTCGTATGCCCCATGGCGGCCACGGCGCCAGCCCCCGCCACCGCGGCGATAACGGGCCAGCCCATGCCGCGCTTGGCGCTCTGGCACACCAGCGCCATGAATAAGGCGGGCAAGGCGAAACGCATCACTTGCGAGAGCATCGGGAAATGACGTTCCAGCCCGTCGCCCGCGTAGACGCCCACGGCCGTGCCGGCGATCCAGGTCAGCCAGGCGCCAAGCCCCAGCGCAATCATCCACCCCTGACGCCGCGCGGGCGGCACGGTTTGCAGGCGATTGAACGCTGTGGCGAAGACCTCATCGGTAAGCAGAAACGCGACCTTCAGGCGGTCACGCAGCGCCGCCGGCAGAAAGCGCGACAGCAGCGGGCCATACAGCAGATGGCGCGCATTCAACAACGAACACAGCGCCACCACCCATAGCCAGGGCGTGCCGGCTTTGATCGAGGCCAGCAACAGAAATTGGCTGGCCCCGGCGTAGACGAATACGGAAATCAGGATGACTTGCAGCGGGGTCAGCCCCGCCGCCATGCCCGCAATGCCGAACGTCACGGCCACCGGGAAGTAGCCGATCATGACGGGCAGGCAGGATTTCAGGCCATCCAGGCACGCGCTGGCCGCCAGGGCCGGCGCGGAAGGGGAAGACGTCTCCAAGATGCGTTTCGCTTGTTTGTTGTGGCAAAGCAAGCGCGTAGTTTACCGGGCCGGGCCAACCGAATGCCGGTCCCATCGCTGCCTCATTGCTGGATCATTGCTGGATCATTGCTGGATCATTGCTGCCTCATTGGTGCCCCATTGCTGGATCATTGCTGGCCCCATGCAACGTGATCAGTTGTCAGTGCCTTCCAGCGCCCGCAGATGCGCCTTCAGGCGGCGCACTTCCTGGCTCAAGTCCAGAATCAGCGCCACCGCGTCCAGGCTGGCGCCGAAATCATGTTCAAGCCGGCGGGCATGCAGCGCGCGCTGCAAGTCGACGCTATAGAAGCACCACTCCGCCTGCCGGCCGCTGGCGTTGACGATACCCACTTCTACCAGCTGGGCCACCCATTCCACTTCCGCGCCGCACGCGCGGGCCAGATCGTCCGCGCTGAGCGGCTGTGATTTGCCCACGACGGTCGCGCTGGTGATGACAACTTTATTCATAATCAAACCCCCATGTGGCGTCGTGGGTTGAAGGGCACGTCTTGCTGGAGCTTGCGGTAGGCCGCCTTGGCCGCCTCGCTATCGGCAGGCGGCAACACCAGGTCCAGCACCAGATACAGATCGCCCGGCGGATCACCCGGTATGCCGCGCCCGCGCAGACGCAGCTTGCGCCCATTGCCCGAGCCCGCCGGAATCGACACTTCAACGGTGCCGCCCGGCGTGGGCGTGTTCACCTTCGCACCCAGCGCCGCTTCCCAGGGGGCGACCGGCAGCGTCATGTAAAGGTCACGCCCTTCCGCCCGGTATTGCGGATGCGGTTTGAAGCGCACTTCCAGATAAAGGTCGCCATTTTCTCCACCGCCGTAGCCGGGCATGCCCTGGCCGGACAGCCGGATGTACTGGCCTTCACGCACGCCCGCCGGAATGCGCACGCTGAGCGTGCGCGTTTTCATGTGGGGGCGGCCCTGGTCGTCCATTTCCATCGCCCGCAGGCTGATGTCGCGGGTCGCGCCTTTGAGCGCGTCTTCCAGGTCGACCTCGATGGCGGCGTGATGGTCGTCGCCACGCGCACGGAATTCCTGCTGGCGCGCGCCGCCACGCTGGCCGCGGCCGCCAAACAGTGACGAAAAGAACTCGCTGAATTGCGCTTCGTCGCCGGGCGCTGCACCGCGGTGAAATTCGAAGCCTTCGTCCCAGCCCGGCGGCGGCTGGAAACCGCCATCAGGCGACACGCCCGCCGCAAGATTGTCATAGGCCAGCCGCTTTTCTTTGTCGCGCAAGACGTCATAGGCCTCGTTGACGTCGCGCATGCGGACCTCGGCGTCGCTTTCCTTGCTGACGTCCGGATGGTATTTACGGGCGAGTTTGCGGTATGCGCGGCGGATGTCGTCTTCCGACGCCCCGCGCTCCACCCCGAGAATGCTGTAGTAGTCCTTGAACTCCATGTTCCAGCCCACCTTAACGGTTTCGGCCGCGCGCGGCGGCGCCGCATCCGGCCTTGAATATCAAGAAGATAGGGGTTGCGGACCGATTTTTCAATGTGATTCGCCAAGCCGGCTGGCCGCGTTTGGAAGCATTTGAGCCGTAAGCGTCAGTGACTTGTCGCATCAGTGGCGTAGTATCTGATTTTTACCGGTCGGCCCTGCCCTTTGACTGTCCGCCCGGATCACCCCGCAGGATTCACGATGAAGATGAGCAACATCCCCTTCGGCACCACCGATTGGTCCGAAGTCGAACGCACCGAACACGCTGGCGACACCGGCATGGCGTACTGGCGCACCCGCCAGTTTGGCGACCTGCGCGTGCGCATGGTCGAATACACGGCCGGTTACCTGGCCGACCACTGGTGCAGCAAAGGCCACATCCTGTTCTGTCTGGAAGGCGAGCTGCACACGGAACTGGAAGACGGCCGCCAATTCGTGCTGACCCCGGGCATGAGCTACCAGGTGGCCGATCAGGCCGAACCGCATCGCTCGTCCACCGCCACGGGCGCCAAGCTCTTCATCGTTGACTGACGCGCCGGCGCGACACGCGGCATTGCAATTGCGTTACGCTTTGCAAACCACACGGCCCCTTGCCGCGTGTCGATTCCGTACCGCTGTTGCACACCCCGCCTGACCGGAGACATGATTTGGGCGCCCCGATTACGCTATACGTCGATTCCCAGTTCCTTAGCCCCTACGCCATGTCGGTGTATGTGGCGCTGACCGAAAAGCAATTGCCTTTCGAAGTGCGCCCCATTGACCTGGGGGCGGGCGAGCAACGCATGCAGCCCTATCAATGCCGCGCGCTGACCGCCCGCGTGCCCGCGCTCACGCATGACGACTTCAACCTGACCGAGTCGAGCGTCATCGAGGAATACCTGGAAGAGGTCTTCCCCGCGCCCAAGCACGCGGCGTTGTATCCCCAAGGCATCCGCGAACGCGCCCGCGCCCGCCAATTGCAGGCGTGGCTGCGCAGCGACCTGGGCGCGCTGCGCCAGGAACGCCCCACTGAAACCGTGTTCTATGGCCAGGCGGGCCAGCCCCTGTCCGACGCCGCGCACGCGGCGTCGGCCAAGCTTATCCAGGTGGCCAGCTACCTGATTGGCGTGGGCCAGACCGCGCTGTTCGACGACTGGTGTATTGCCGACCTGGACCTGGCGGTGATGCTCAAGCGCCTGGCTCTGGATGACCTGCCCGACCCCTTGCGCGCCTACGCCGATGCCCAATGGCAGCGGCCTTCTGTCCAGAAATGGCTGGAGCACAACGCCGCCGCACGAGACTGACCCCGCACGCGTAGCAAGCCAGGGTCCGACGGCGGGGCGCAACGCCGACGCCGAGTGCTGACTTCAATTAAGCAGGGACACATAGCGCGCATTTTTTGACCGGGATCAACCCGCTTAATGTTGCAGCGCAGCATCCGTTGCGGTGTAATGGGGAAGTCAACTCGGCCGGTTCCACTCGGGAATCGGCCCGGCGGCCTTTCGCCGCCGGGAGCAACTTACAGGAGATCGCCATGGCCGGTTCCGGCAACGATCGCGTCCCCACCCCGTCCTTCAACCCCTGGACGGCCGCCTACGAATACGCTGTGGATGCCTGGCAGCGCGGCGTGCTCTACGCCGATGTGCTGCGCCAGCGCGGCAACCAATACCACGAACACATGGCCAAGCGCGCGCCCAACGTGCTGAGCATGGAGTTTGAGCTGGTGCTGGATGGCCGCGAATTGCCGCGCCCCGTCAACTACGGGCTGTTGCGCATCAAGCCGCCCGCCGACGTGGAAACGGACCCGATCAAACGCCCCTTCCTGGTCGTGGACCCCCGCGCCGGGCATGGCCCCGGCATTGGCGGCTTCAAGCCGGAAAGCGAAATCGGCGTGGCGGTGCGCGCCGGCCACCCCTGCTACTTCGCGACCTTCCTGCCCCAGCCCATGCCGGAGCAGACCGTCGAAGACGTGATGATGGCGGAAGCGCGATTCCTGGAAGAGATCATCGCGCTGCACCCCGACGCGGAAGGCAAGCCCGTTGTGGTCGCCAACTGCCAGGCCGGCTGGCAGATCATGATGACGGCGGCGATACGCCCGGAACTGTTCGGCCCCATCATCGTGGCTGGTGCGCCGCTGTCCTACTGGGCAGGCTGGCGCGGCATGAACCCCATGCGCTATTCCGGCGGCTTGCTGGGCGGCAGTTGGCTGACGGCGATGACCAGCGATCTGGGCAACGGCAAATTCGACGGCGCCTGGCTGGTGCAGAACTTCGAAAACCTGAATCCGGCCAATACGCTGTGGTCCAAACAGTACAACCTGTACTCCAAGGTGGACACCGAGGCCGACCGCTACCTGAGCTTTGAAAAATGGTGGGGCGGCCACGTCTTTTTGAACGGCCCGGAAATCCAGTACATCGTCGACAACCTGTTTGTCGGCAACCGCCTGGCCACGGCCGGTCTGGTGACGTCGGACGGCATCCGCATCGACCTGCGCAACATCCAATCGCCCATCGTGGTGTTCTGCTCCAAGGGCGACAACATCACGCCCCCGCCGCAGGCGCTGGGCTGGATTCCCGACCTTTATCAAAACGAAGCCGAAGTGCTGGCGCACGGCCAAACCATCGTCTACGCCGTGCATGAAAGCATCGGACACCTGGGCATCTTCGTGTCAGGCAGCGTGGCCCGCAAAGAACACCAGGAATTCACGTCGAACATCGACATGATCGACGTGCTGCCGCCCGGCATCTATGAAGCCGAGATCGTCGACAAAACCCCCGACACGCCCAACGCCGACCTGGCATTCGGCAACTATGTGCTGTCGTTCGAACAGCGCAAGCTGGACGACGTGCGCGCCATCGTTGACCGCAACGAAGAAGACGACCGCCGCTTTGCCGCGGTTGCTCGCATTTCGGACATCAACCTGGGCATGTACCGCAGCTTCATGCAGCCGTGGCTGCGCGCCATGGTCACGCCGCAATCGGCCGAATGGAGCCAACGCCTGCATCCGCTGCGCCTGCCCTACGAGCTGATTTCCGACCGCAACCCGATGATTGCGCCGATCGCCAAAGTGGCCGAGCAGGTGCGCGAGCATCGCCAGGAGGTGTCGCCGTCCAACCCCTTCCTGATAGCGCAGGAGATGTTCTCCAACCTGGTCGAGACCAGCCTGAACATCTGGCAGGAAATGCGTGACTCCGCCGACGAGCGCACGTTCATGAGCGTGTATGGTTCGCCGCTGGTGCAGGACCTGGCCGGCCTGGGCGCGAAGTCCGGACCGCCGCGCAAGCACCCGGGCGTGTCGCCCGAACACCGCCGCTTCATGGAAGAGCGCACCGCCGAACTGCGTTCGCTGGTGCAGGAAGGCGGCTTGCGCGTCGCCGCCATTCGCATGCTCTTGTATGTGTCTGGCGCCGAAGGCGGCCTGGACGAACGCAGCTTCGCCCTCATCCGCAAGATGCGCGCCGAGTCCGACAACGCGATGACCTTGCAGGAATTCAAGGACGTGACCCGCGATCAGGCCTTGATCCTGACACTGGATTCGGACGCCGCCATCCAGGCCATGCCGCGACTGCTTGAAAATTCGTCCGCCGCCGCCATCCGCGGCACGCTGCGCAGCATGAAGCATGTGCTGGAAGCCGCCGAACCGCTGAACCCCGCCGCACGCGAAAGCCTGGCGGAGATGGAGCGCATCTTCGAAACGGCCGAGCGCCGCGCGCTCAAGCGCGAACAGGGCAATGTGACCAAGCTGCCAGAACCGTCCGCCCCGATCATGACGCTGGTCGAAGCGGCGGCAAGCGTGCCCGCCAAAAAGGCAGTGCCGCACCCCGAGGCGGCAAAATCCGCAGCGGCCGAACTCGAGGCGAAAACGCCGGCGAAGCGCGCGGCCAAGGTAGCGACTAAGACAGCGACTAAGACGGCGGCTAAGACAGCCACTAAGACGGCGGCGAAGGCAGCAGGCAAGACCGCCGCCAAGACCGCCACGACGGCGGCGGCCAAGGCAGCGCTTAAGTCGGCCACGTCGTCGGCCACGTCGTCACCCACCAAGACCGCAACGCCCGCCAAGCGCGCCGCCAAGCCTGCCGCCCGTCAACCCGCCAAGGTGAAATCCGCATGACTTTGCCCACCTCGACGCACTACGACAAGCTCATCGCGCGCGCGCAGACGCTGGAACCGGCCTACTGCGCCATCGCCCATCCTTGCGACGAACCGTCGCTGTCCGCGGCGCTGGAAGCACGCGATCTGGGCTTGTTGCACCCGATTCTGGTGGGTCCGGAACAGAAAATCCGCGACACGGCCGCGCAGTTCAATCTGAACCTGGGCGACGCCCGCATTGTTGACGTGCCGCACAGCCACGCGGCCGCCGAAACGGCCGTGGCGCTGGTGCGCAATGGCGAGGCCACTTTGCTGATGAAGGGCAGCCTGCACACCGACGAGCTCATGCATGAAGTGGTGGCGCGCACGACTGGCCTGCGCAGCGGCCGCCGCATCAGCCATGTGTTCATCATGGAAGTGCCGACCTACGCCGAGCCGCTCTTCATCACCGATGCGGCCATCAACATCTTCCCCGACCTGGAAACCAAGGCCGACATCATCCGCAACGTGATCGACCTGCACCAGGGGCTGGGGCTGGGCGAACCGCGCGTGGCGATTTTGTCGGCGGTGGAACAAGTCACGCCCAACATTCCCAGCACCATCGAAGCCGCCGCGCTGTGCAAGATGGCTGACCGTGGCCAGATCACGGGCGGCTTGCTGGACGGCCCGCTGGCGCTGGACAACGCCATCAGCCCGGACGCCGCGCGCATCAAGGGCATCCGCTCGCCGGTGGCGGGCGTGGCGCAAGTGCTGGTCGTGCCTGACCTGGAAGCCGGCAACATGCTGGCCAAGAACCTGACGTTCCTGGCCAACGCCGAAGCCGCCGGCATCGTGCTGGGCGCGCGCGTGCCTATCATCCTGACCAGCCGGGCCGATAGCCCGCGTTCGCGCCTGGCCTCGTGCGCGGTGGCGGCGATCTACGCGCATCACCTGAGCCAGCAAGCGGCCCGGCCGTTGGCCTGACACGTTGGGCTGGCACGTCGGCTGACACGTTGAGCTGGCACGTCTTGCTGACACGCTGGCCTGACACGTTGGTCTGAAACGCGGGGTTGATCTCCGCCCCATTGCTACCGGATTCCAGAGCCATGAGCGACACCATTCTCGTCATCAACGCCGGCAGTTCCAGCATCAAGTTCTACCTGTACGACATCGACGACAAGCAAGCACTCGCGCCGCGCCTGGGCGGGCAGCTGGAAGGCATCGGCACCTTGCATCCGCGCTTGCGCGTGCGTGACGCCGGGGGCCAGACGCTGGTCGAACGTGACATCGCGCCCGCCCACGCCGCCGACGTGCCTAACGGCCAGGAAGTGGTCGGCACGTGGTTAAGCGGCCACCTGGGCGGCGCGCCGCTGGCGGTGGGCCACCGCGTGGTGCATGGTGGCCCGGATCTGTCTGAACCCGTTCTGATCGACGACGCCGTCCTGGCCAAGCTCGACACCTTCACCCCGCTTGCGCCGCTGCATCAGCCCAACAATCTGGCGCCCATTCGCGTCATCCGCGAACGCCGCCCGTGGATTCCGCAGGTGGCGTGTTTCGACACCGCCTTTCACCGCAGCCATTCCGATGTGGCCGACCGCTACGCGCTGCCGGAATCGCTGTATCAGGAAGGCGTGCGCCGCTACGGGTTTCATGGCCTGTCTTACGAGTACATCGCGCAGCGCTTGCGTCAGGCCTTGCCTGACTTGGCGATGGGCAAGATCATTGCCGCGCACCTGGGCTCGGGCGTGTCGGCCTGCGCCATGTTCGAAGGCAAGAGCGTGGACAGCACGATGGGCTTCACCGCGCTGGAAGGCCTGCCCATGGGCACGCGCCCCGGCCGGCTGGACCCGGGCGTGGTGCTGTGGATGATGGAACGCGGCATGGACCACGACCAGATCGAGCACCTGCTCTATCACGACTGCGGCATGAAAGGCCTGTCGGGCATCAGCAACGACATGCGCGAACTGCTGGCCAGCGATGCGCCCGCCGCGCAATTGGCGCTGAAGTATTTCGCGTGGCGCGTCGCCGAAGGCATGATCGGCCTGGGCTGCGCCATGAATGGTATCGACGGCATCGTCTTCACCGCCGGCGTGGGCGAAAATTCGGCCGATATCCGCCAGATGATCGCCGACCATTGGGGCTGGCTGGGCATCAAGCTGGACCCCGAACGCAACGCCCATCACGGGCCGCGCATCTCTACCGACGACAGCCGCATCGGCGTGTACGTGGTTCGCACGAACGAAGAACTGATCATCGCGCAGCACACGCTGGCGCTGGTGCGTCAACGATGAACGCGCCCTCCCTCAATCCGGCGCTGCCATTGGCCGGCAAACGCGGACTGGTCACCGGCATCGCCAACGCGGATTCCATCGCCTGGGGCTGCGCCAAAGCGTTTCGTGCGATGGGCGCGGAGCTGGCCGTGACCTATCTGAACGATAAGGCGCTGCCGCATGTGGAGCCGCTTGCGCGCCAGGTGGATGCGTCATTGCTGATGCCGCTGAACCTGTTGAACGCGGGCGAACTGGAAGCCGTGTTCGACCGCGTCACCGCCGAATGGGGGCAGCTGGACTTCGTGCTGCACTCCATCGCATTCGCGCCGCGCGCCGACCTGCACGGCCGCGTCACCGACTGTTCGCGCGAAGGCTTTCTGCAAGCGATGGACGTGTCGTGCTGGTCGTTCATCCGCATGGCCAAACTTGCCGAACCGCTGATGACCCGGGGCGGCGCCCTCTTCTGCATGAGCTATTACGGCTCGCAGATGGTGGTGGAGCACTACAACATGATGGGCCCGATCAAAGCCGCGCTGGAATCCGCCACGCGCTATCTGGCCGCCGAACTCGGCCCGCAAGGCATCCGCGTGCATGCGATATCACCGGGGCCGCTGAAAACGCGCGCCGCCTCGGGCATTGCGGAGTTCGACGCCTTGCTGGACCGCGCCCAGTCCAAGGCGCCGGCGCGCAGCCTGGTGTCGATTGATGACGTGGGCGAAGCCACCGCGTGGCTCGCCACCGACGCGGCGCGTTTGATGACGGGGCAGACGCTGTATATTGACGGCGGCTATCACATCATCGATTAGGGGCGCGTCACCGCTCTGGCCGACATCGGGCCGACATTGGGCCGATCTCGGCCCACCCTCGGCTCCAACCTCAAGCCAACGCCAAGCCACAGTCAAGCCAACATCAAGCCACGGTCAGGCCAACGTCTCTGGCGCCGGCTGACGCCAGCGCTCGATCGCTTCCACCGCTTGCTCAGGGCTGCCGAAGATCTTGTCGCGGCCGATCTTCTTGACCAGCCCCGAGCGTTCCAGCGCCAGGCGGAACTGGCCGTGGCCGCCCGCCACCAGCAAGGTGATGTGGCGGTCGTCGAGTTCGCGCTTCAGTTCATACAAGGCCTCCACCGCGTCGGCATCGGCCTGCGTCATGGCCTCGGCGTCCAGCACGAACCATTGCACATCGCCGGCTTGATCCATGACTTCGCGCGCGCGGCGGCGGAACGTGTCGGCGTTGAAGAACCACACCGACGATTCAAACAGCCAGATCACGGCGCCCGGCACCGGATGCGCGTCGGGATTCAAGTGCAGCTTGCCCAGCACGGATTCGCCGGGCAGCCGGCCCAGCAGCGCGTCACGCGGGTTGCCCGACACGTACATCGCGTACAGCAAGGTCGCGCCCACCGACACGGCCACGCCTTGCAGCACGCCGAATCCCACCACGCCTACCGCCGCCAAGATGCCGAACGCCAGTTCGATACGGGAAATTCGCGCCAGCCGCATGAAGGCCTTGGCGTCGAACAAGCTGACCGCGGCCAGCAGCAAGATGGCCGACAGCACGGCTTGCGGCAGCCAGTACAACGGCTCACTCAACAGACCCACCACGATCGCCAGCGCCATCGCCGCGCTGATGCTGACCAAGGGCGACGACCCGCCCGCCACCAGCCCTACCGCCGTGCGCGAATCGGCGCCCGTCACGACGAAACCCTGGAACAGGCCGGCCGCGACGTTGGCCGCGCCGAAGCCCACGAGCTCGCGGTTGGGGTCGACGTGCTCGCCCGTGCGCGCGGCAAAGCTGCGCGCGGTGACGATGCCGCTGGAAAAGCTGACTACCAGCACGCCCGCCGCGCCCAGCAAGATGCTGTCCACGCCTTCAAGCCGAACGGGCAGGCTGATGCCGGGCAAGCCGGCAGGCACTTCGCCCACCACTGCAATGCCCAGCTCGGGAAAGTTGAATAGCCACGACAGCAGGCAGCCGCCCACCACCAGCAGAATCGGCCCCGGCCATGCCGGACGCCAGCGCTTGACGGCGATCAGCAGCAGGCACGACGCCAGGCCCAGACAAAGCGTTGGAATCTGAATTTCTTGAATGCGGCGCGACAACTCCAGAAACGGGTGCACCAGCCCGCTATTGCGCAAGCCCACACCCGTCAGCCCGCTCAGTTGCGACATCGCCAGCGTGATAGCCACGCCCGCCATGTACCCGATCAGCACGGGGCGCGACAGCAGGTTGGCCAGGACGCCCAGCCGCAACACGCGCGCGATCAAGCAGCCCACGCCCACGGTCAGCGCAATGCCCGTGGCGGCAACCAGGCGGTCTTCGGGCGACGTCAGCGCCATGCCCGTCAAGGTGGCGGCGATCAGCGTGCAGGTAGCGGTGTCCGGCCCCACAATCAGCGTGCGCGATGAGCCGAACAACGCGTAACCCAGCATGCCCGCAATGGCCGCCCACAAGCCGGCAACCGGCGGCACGCCCATCATTGCGGCATACGCCAGCCCTACCGGCAAGGCCACGGCCGCCACGCTCAAGCCGGCCATGACGTCGCGCCGCGCCGAGTCCCGCGTGATGCCACGGAAGTTCTTCAGGCCGGGAAAGAAACGTAGATTCATGGTGCTGCAAACGACCTGATGATTGAGATGACGCAAGGCGCGTGGGGTTCGCCAGCCTACACCAAGGGCAGGCGCTCCAAACCGTTTTAGATCAAACGATGGCCGCATGCCATCCCTGCCATCCATTCCTGCAATTCGGCCCTGCAATCCATCACTGCCATCCCTTCCCGTATTTCATTTCCGTATTTCATTTCCGTATTTCATTCCCGTACTTCATTCCCGTACTTCATTCCCGTGTTCCACTCCCGTGCTCCATTCCCTTATGGAATAAAGTTTGTTGATTATTTATCCCTTTTGTATGAGGGGTGGATTGCGTAGAGTCCCACGCATAAGAAAAGCGGCGACACGCCGCGTCATTGCACACCGACACGGCCCGCCGCCTCGCCCACCCGATGCGGACACAACGGCCGGCACATCAGGAGACTCCATGTCCTACGCCTTCCTGCGGCGCGCCAGCCGCGCGCTCGCTGTCGCCGGGCTTGCCGCGGCTGCCGCTGGCATCGCCCCCGCCGCCTACGCCCAAAACTACCCCGAACGCCCCATCAAGCTCGTCGTGCCATGGCCCCCGGGCGGCGCAACCGATTCGCTGGCGCGCCTGCTGGCGCAACGCTTGACGGAGCGCCTGGGCCAGACGGTAATCGTGGACAACAAGGCGGGCGCAGGCGGCAATATCGGCACGGCGTCGTTCGTCCGCGAAAAGGCGGACGGCTACACGCTGCTGATGGCCACCAGCTCCACCAACGCCGCGAACCCGCATCTGTATTCGCGCCTGGGATTTGATGCGTCCAAGGACTTCGCGCCCGTCGCTTTCGTGGCCGAGATCCCGAACATTCTGGAAGTGCCCAAGCAGTCACCCTTCAAGTCGGTGGCGGACCTGGTGGCCGCCGCCAAGGCGGAACCGGGCAAGCTGAATTACGGCTCGGGCGGCGTGGGCTCGTCGCAGCATCTGGCGGGCGCCATGTTCAAACATCTGACGGGCGCCGACGTGCTGCACATTCCCTACAAGGGCAGCGGCCCCGCGGTGTCGGACCTGCTGGCCGGACAAGTCGACATGATGCTGGACACGGGCTCGTTGGCCCAGGTTCAAGCCGGCGCGTTGCGCGCGCTGGCGGTGGCGTCGCACCAGCGTTTGCCGGCGCTGCCGGACGTGCCCACGTTTGACGAAGCCGGCGTGCCGAAGATGTATGCATCGGCCTGGTACGGCATCGTCGCCCCCGCTGGCACGCCGGCTGATGTGGTGCAGCGCTTGAACAAGGAAGTGAACGCGGTCACGGCCACGCCGGAAGTGAAACAGCGCATGGAAAGCATGGGCGCGCTGGTGCCGGCCGGACAAACGCCGGAGCAGTTCAGCGCGTTTATTCAGTCTGAAATTGCGCGGTATGCAGAGATCGTAAAGATTTCGGGCGCGAAGATGGAATAGCCATGGGCAACCGGTGCTGGCGCCGGGACCGGCACCAGCACGGATGGCTGGTGACCGGCAACCTGCAACCTGCAATCGGCAACCGGCAACGAGCAACCAGCAACCTGCAACCGTGGACAAAAAAAACGCCCCGAAAGGGGCGTTTTTGCATGGCGCGCGGACACGTTGCGAACGTGCCCGCCCCGCCGTTTACTTCGCCGCGCGGGCTTCCAGCACGGCCACGGCCGGCAGGGTCTTGCCTTCCAGGAATTCCAGGAATGCGCCGCCGCCCGTCGAGATGTAGCCGACTTGCTCGCTGATGCCGTACTTGGCGATGGCGGCCAGCGTGTCACCGCCGCCCGCAATCGAAAAGCCGTCCGATTCGGCGATGGCGCGCGCCACCACTTCGGTGCCGTTGGCGAACTGGTCGAATTCAAACACGCCCACCGGGCCGTTCCAGACGATGGTGCCGGCCTTCTTCAGGATCTCGGCCAACTGCGCCGCGGTCTTGGGGCCGATGTCCAGGATCATGTCGTCGTCGGCCACATCGGTGGCGGCTTTCACAGTGGCTTCGGCATCCGCGCCGAACGACTTGGCGCACACCACATCAACCGGAATCGGCACGGCCGCGCCGCGCTGCTTCATCAGTTCGATCACGGCGCGCGCCTGATCCACCTGGTCGGGTTCCGCCAGCGACTTGCCAATGGGCAGGCCCGCGGCCAGCAGGAAGGTGTTGGCGATGCCGCCGCCCACCACCAGCTGGTCAACCTTGTCGGCCAGCGATTGCAGGATGGACAGCTTGGTCGACACCTTGGAGCCGCCCACGATGGCGACCAGCGGGCGCTTGGGTTCGTGCAGCGCACGGCCCAGCGCGTCGAGCTCGGCTTCCAGCAAGGGGCCGGCGCAGGCCACGGGCGCAAAGCGCGCGATGCCGTGCGTCGTGGCTTCGGCGCGGTGGGCGGTGCCGAACGCGTCGTTGACGTAGACGTCGCACAACGCGGCCATCTTCTTGGCCAGCGCTTCGTCGTCTTTCTTTTCGCCAACGTTCACGCGGCAGTTTTCCAGCAGCACGACCTGGCCGTGATCCACCTGGACGCCATCGACCCAGTCACGCACCAGCTGCACCGGCATGCCCAGCAGTTCGGACAGGCGCTGGCCCACCTTGGCGAGCGAGTCGGCTTCGGTCAGCACGCCTTCTTTCGGGCGGCCCAAGTGAGACGTGACCATCACGGCGGCGCCAGCGTCCAGCGCCAGGCGAATGCCAGGCACCGACGCACGGATGCGGGTGTCTTCGGAAATGCGGCCGGCATCATCGAACGGCACGTTCAAGTCGGCACGAATGAACACGCGCTTGCCGGACAGGGCGCCGGCCTTGGCCAGCGCGGACAGAGTATTGACCTTGGACATATTTGAATTCCTACGATGGGCGAACAAAGGGGACGAACCCATTTTCCGCAATGGCGGAAAATAAATCCGTCCCCTCTGGACTGACCGTGTTGCTTACTTGGCCGACATCAGCGCGACGGTGGTGTCGAGCATGCGGTTCGAGAAGCCCCACTCGTTGTCGTACCAGGACGAGACCTTGACCAGACGGCCCGAAACCTTGGTCAGCGACGCGTCAACGGTGCTGGAGGCCGGGTTGTGGTTGTAGTCCACCGAAACCAGGGGCTCGGTGTTGTAGTCCAGGATGCCCTTGAGCTCGCCTTCCGACGCAGCCTTCAGGATGCTGTTCACTTCTTCGGCGGTCGTGTCGCGGCTGGCCACGAACGACAGGTCAACCAGCGACACGTTGATGGTCGGAACGCGGATGGCGTAGCCGTCCAGCTTGCCGTTCAGTTCCGGCAGCACCAGGCCCACGGCGGCGGCGGCGCCGGTCTTCGTGGGGATCATGCTCATCGTGGCCGAACGCGCGCGGCGCAGGTCTTCGTGGTAGACGTCGGTCAGGACCTGGTCGTTGGTGTAGGCGTGAACGGTCGTCATCAGGCCGTTTTCCAGACCCAGCTTGTCGTTCAGCGGCTTGACCAGCGGGGCCAGGCAGTTGGTGGTGCACGAAGCGTTCGAGATGACGGTGTCCGTCGACTTCAGCACGCCGTGGTTGACGCCGAAGACGATGGTGGCGTCCACATCCTTGCCGCCCGGGGCCGAGATGATGACTTTCTTGGCGCCGCCCTTGATGTGCGCGCCGGCCTTTTCCTTCGTCGTGAAGAAGCCCGTGCACTCCAGGACCACGTCAACCTTCAGCTCGCCCCAGGGCAGTTCAGCCGGGTTGCGGTTGGCCAGCACGCGGATCTTGTCGCCGTTGACGACCATGAAGTCGCCGTCGACTTCGACGGTGCCCGGGAACTTGCCGTGGGCGGTGTCGTAACGCGTCAGGTGCGCGTTGGTCTTGGGGTCGCCCAAGTCGTTGATGGCGACGATTTCGATATCGTGCTTCTTGCCACCTTCGTAGTGGGCACGCAGGATGTTGCGGCCGATGCGACCGTAACCGTTGATGGCGACGCGAATAGTCATACTAAGCTCCTTTTTTACAAAACCTGTTTGACGGTCTCGGCCACCTTGTCGGCGGTCAGCCCGAAGAACTTGAACAGTGCGCCGGCCGGAGCGGACTCACCGTAGCGGTCGATGCCGACCACGGCGCCTTCAAGGCCCACGTACTTGTGCCAGAAGGCGGTAACGCCGGCTTCAACCGCCACGCGCGGCAGGCCCTTGGGCAGCACGGATTGTTTCCAGGCGGCGTCCTGGCGGTCGAACACGTCGGTGCTGGGCATGGAGACCACGCGTACCGCAACGCCTTCCTTGGCCAGTTGCGCCTGCGCGTCCAGCGCGATGGCCACTTCGGAACCGGTGGCGATGATGACGGCGCGGGCGCCTTCGGCATCACGCAGCACGTAGCCGCCGCGCGCAATGGCGTCAACGGTGGCGGCATCGCGCGGCACGAACGGCAGGTTCTGGCGCGACAGCAACAGCGCCGTCGGGCCGCCGTCATGGACGTCCATGCCGATGCTGGTCGGGCGCGTCACGGCGGCATTCCAGGCAACGGCGGTTTCAGCCGTATCGCAAGGACGCCAGAGCGACAGGTTGGGAATCAAGCGCAGGCTGGCGGCGTGTTCGATGGATTGGTGGGTCGGGCCGTCTTCGCCCAGGCCGATCGAATCGTGCGTGAACACGTGCACCACGCGCTGCTTCATCAGCGCGGCCATGCGGATGGCGTTGCGCGAGTAGTCGGAGAACGTCAGGAACGTGCCGCCAAAGGGCAGGTAACCGCCGTGCAGGGCCACGCCGTTCATGATGGCGGCCATGCCGAATTCGCGCACGCCGTAGTTGATGTGGCGGCCGAACTGGATGCCCTTGTCACCGGCGCGAACGGCGGCAACGCCCTTCCAGTCGGTGAAGTTGGAACCGGTCAGGTCAGCGGAGCCGCCCAGCATCTCCGGCAGCACCGGGGCCAGCGCGCCGATGGCGAATTGCGAGGCCTTGCGGGTGGCCACGGTTTCGGCCTTTTCCAGCGTGGCGTTCAGGAATGCCTTGAACTGTTCGTTGTAGCCTTCGGGCAATTCACCCTTCATGCGGCGCGTGAATTCAGCGGCTTCGGCGGGGAATTCGGCGGCGTAGGCGTCAAACGCCGATTGCCATTCGGCTTGGGCGGCGGCGCCCTGCTTGCGGCCATCCCAGCCGTCGTACACGGCTTGCGGAATCTGGAACGGTTCCGACGACCAGCCCAGCGCAGCGCGCGTGGCGGCGATTTCGTCCTTGCCCAGCGGCGCGCCGTGCACGTTGTGCGTGCCGGCCATGTTGGGCGAACCCTTGCCGATCACGGTGCGGCAGATCACCAGCGTGGGCTTTTCCGATTGCGAACGCGCGGCCTTGATGGCGGCGTCCACGGCGGCGACGTCATGGCCGTCCACGCCACGGATCACGTTCCAGCCGTAGCCTTCGAAACGCTTGGCGGTGTCGTCGGCGAACCAGTGTTCAACGTGGCCGTCAATCGAGATGCCGTTGTCGTCGTACAGCACGACCAGCTTGGACAGCTTCAGCGTGCCGGCCAGCGAGCACACTTCGTGCGAGATGCCTTCCATCAGGCAGCCGTCGCCCGTGAAGGCGTAGGTGTGGTGGTCGACGATGGTGTGGCCGGGCTTGTTGAATTCAGCAGCCAGCAGCGCTTCAGCCAGCGCCATGCCCACGGCATTGCCCAGGCCCTGGCCCAGCGGGCCGGTGGTCGTTTCCACGCCCGGGGTGATGCCCACTTCGGGGTGGCCCGGCGTCTTGGAATGCAGCTGGCGGAAGTTCTTCAGTTCTTCGATCGGCAGATCGTAGCCCGTCAGGTGCAGCAGGGCGTAGATCAGCATCGAGCCGTGGCCGTTGGACAGCACGAAGCGGTCGCGGTTGGCCCAGGCGGGATCTTTGGGGTTGTGGCGCAGGTTGCCCGTCCACAAGGCTTGGGCGATTTCCGCCATGCCCATGGGTGCACCCGGATGCCCGGAGTTCGCTTGTTGCACGGCATCCATCGCGAGGGCGCGGATGGCATCCGCCAAGGCAAGTTTAGGGGCGGTCGGATTGCTCATTCGGAAGGCTCTTTGAAGCTGACCCGGCTACAGGGAATATAGGGGCCAGTTGAGTGGGTTGCGAAGCAGACGATTTTAGCATCAGGGGATTTCCCTCACGCCATCCCCCTTAAGCTCGATGTAATCAGCCGTTTCCGCGAGGGGAAGTACTAGCGTACATCCCACAATTGCGGGAATGTGGTCTGACATTCAGGATGCAGCCATGTACCTCTCTGACGGAGCCGCCTAACATGGGCCTCATGCTGAATCTCACCATTCCTGTCGAAGGCATCATGGCATTGCGCACGGCCCTGGGCGAAGAGCGCGCCATTGCGGTGGCGCGCGCCCTTGAGCACGCCCACCTTCGTGGAATGGGGGGTCAAGATGGTAGGCTACGCGCTCAAATAATCTGATCGCCCGCCCCTTCTTCGCCAGAACCCCATGTCCGCCCCCCGCTTCTTTTGCGACATCCCCCTTTCCGCCGGCAACCGCATCGCCTTGCCCGAAGCGCTGGCGCACCACGCGCTGCGCGTGCTGCGCTTAAAAGCCGGTGAAACCGTCGTGCTGTTCAATGGCCAGGGTGGCGAGTACCCCGCCGTGCTGGACGTCGAAGGCAAGGCCGGCTTTGCTCAACTGGGTGATTTCACCGCTCGCGAAGCTGAATTGGGCGGACGCATCACCCTCGTGCAAGGCCTGCCTTCGGGCGACAAGATGGACTGGGTGGTGGAAAAAGCCGTGGAACTGGGCGCCGCGCGCGTCAGCCCCATCGCCGCGCAACGCAGCGTGCTGCAATTGTCTGGCCCCCGGCTGGATAAGCGCGTGGCGCACTGGCAGCGCATTGCGCAATCCGCCGCCGAGCAATGCGGCCGCAATCGTTTGATGGCGGTGGATGCGCCGCAGTCGCTGGCCGACTGGCTTGCGCTGCCTGCCGATGGCCCGCGGCTGTTGTGCCACCCCGAGGCCACCGACGACCTGGCCGGCGCCCTGCGCGCCACGCCCGGCTTGCAGGCGCTGACCTTGCTGGTGGGGCCTGAAGGGGGCTGGTCCGACAAGGAATTGGAACTTGCCCGTCAAGCGGGTGTGCAGGCCGTGCGATTCGGCCCGCGTGTGCTGCGGACCGAAACGGCCGGGCTGGCGCTGGTAGCGGCTGTCAGCGCCTTGCTGGGCTGGTAGCGGGCGGACGAGTAGCCGTTGGGCTGGTAGCGCTTGGGCTAGCAGCCGTTGGGCTGGTAGCGGTCAGTCGTTTTCGCCGTAAGGCGCGGCCGCAATGCCGGGCTCCGGGTCAGGATGCTTGCCTGCGTGTTCAATGACAAACGCAAAGATGCGCCCATTCTCGCGAGCGAAATCCGCTGCGTCCGAACACACCGTCTCAATGCGGGCGGCGTCTTCTTCCAAGATCGGGTCGCCGGAATGCAGCCGGTACAGCCACAGCACGACGCCAATCTTGTGATCCAGCACGGTGTCGCACAGGCAGTCATAGAGCGCATCGAGATTGCCGCCGAAGTATTCGGGGAAGTCCACCGCCTTGACGATGGCGCGCAGCACCGCAGAACGGCTTCTGGCCGGATCGCAATTGGCAACGAACAAGGACAGGCCCAGTTCGTGGGAGGCATCGACCACGGCCTTCTTGTCCAGCCCTTCATGAGGAAGCGCTCCGCCGCGCAGAAGCTGCTTCTGCAACGTAGATTGGCCATTGCGCGTCATGCCTGAGCCTCCTTGAAAAAGGCGATCACTTCGTCGTTACGCTGCATCGTATCGGCATAACCCAGATCGATCAATCGCTTGGTGTAGCTGGATTCGAACAAGAGATAGGACATCAAGGCCCCGCCTCCTGGACGGCGTGGATCGGACGATACACCGAGTACGCGAAAAAGAGCACGGGCTTGTGCAGGCATGTCGTGCAAGTGTTCCAGCGCCATCGTGTCCAGCGACCGGCTGGGGGTGATTGTCAGCACCTGGATGCGCCGCACGTTCACGGTCGCGCCATCCGGCGCGGCGTGGTCCATCAGGTAATTGATGCGCTCCAGGCGCTCAACGTCTACCGACAAGCCATCCAGGAAAATGCTGGACAGCGCATGCCCGCCCACTTGGGCCAAAGAGGGATACGGCGGGGAGTCCGCCCGGTGTTCAGGATGGGTGTCGTCACGGAAACCGGTGCCAATCACCATTACCCGATGCGCCCCCAGGTGGATGGCCGGGCTGATCGGGGCCAGCTGGCGCATGGACCCATCACCGCACCACTCGCCCTTGCCATGCACCTGCACCTGACGGGCGGGAAACACGAAGGGAATCGACGACGACGCCATCAGGTGATCAATGCTGATCGGCGTGGGAATGGCCAGCCGCAGATAACGGTGCCACGGTTCGATGGGCGTGTGCGCCTGGTAGAACGTCAGATGCTCGCCGCTGGTGTAGCCCGACGCGGTAATCGCCAGCGCCGACAGCGAACCGCGTTCAAGATTGGACCGCAAGTTGCCAAAGTCCAGCACCCGCCCCAGCAGGGCTTCCATGGGGCTGTTGTCCAGCAGCGATTGCGGGCGCTTGCGCGTCAGCCCCGAATACATCCACCCCAGCGCCAGCAGGCCCAGCCAGCGCACGCCGGTGCGGATCAGGCCGGGCGCGTCGGCGCGGTAAATCATGTCGGTGTTCAGCGACGACCATAGCCGGCGGATGCGGCGCACGCCCAGGTGCGGGCGGTCGGCGCGGCATGCCAGCGCGGCGGCGTTGATTGCGCCGGCGGAGGTGCCGCAAATGATGTCGAAGGGATTCTGGAATCGGGAATGCCAGTCGGGGTCCAGCAGCTCCATGATGGCGCTGAGCACGCCGACCTGATAGGCGGCTCGCGCGCCGCCGCCCGTCAGGACCAGACCGGTCGGCGTGCGTGGGCACGCCGGGCCGGCGGGACTGACTTCAACGTGGCGTGTTGACATCGACCACAGTCATCGCGGTCATGTTGACGATGCGGCGCACGGTCGAGCTGGAGGTCAGGATGTGCACCGGCGCATTGCAGCCCAGCAGGAACGGGCCCACCGCCACGTTGCCGCCCGCTGCCGTCTTGAGCAGGTTGTAGGCGATGTTGCCGGAGTCCACGTTCGGGCACACCAGCAGATTCGCTTCGCCCTTCAACGTGGACGACGGCAGGATGCGCATGCGCAGCGCTTCGTCCAGCGCGCAGTCGCCGTGCATTTCGCCATCGATTTCAAGTTCGGGCGCTTTTTCACGCACGATTTCCAGCGCGCGGCGCATCTTGGCGCCAGAGGCCGAGCTGCCCGAACCGAAGTTCGACCGCGACAGCAACGCCACCTTGGGCGCCAGGTACATGCGGCGCATTTCGTTGGCGGCCGCGATCGTGAATTCGGCGATCTGCTCGGCCGACGGTTCATCATTCACGTGCGTGTCCACCAGCACCACCGTGCGCTCGTTGAGCAGCAGGATGTTCATCGCGGCGTACACGTTGTGGCCGGGGCGGCGGCCGATCACTTCGTCCACAAAACGCAGGTGGTCGTGATACGCGCCCACTGACCCGCAGACCATGCCATCGGCATCGCCCAGGTGCACCATCATCGCGCCAATCAAGGTCATGCGGCGGCGCATTTCCACGCGCGCCATTTCCTTGGTGATGCCGCGGCGGCACATGCGTTCCCAGTACGTCGTCCAGTATTGATGGAAGCGTTCGTCGTATTCCGGGTTGGTCACTTCAACGTCTTCACCCAGGCGCAGACGCAAGCCCAGCTTTTCGATGCGGGTCAGCAGCACCGACGGGCGGCCCACCAGGATGGGGCGCGCCAGGCCTTCGTCCACCACCACCTGCACGGCGCGCAGCACGCGTTCGTCTTCACCTTCCGCGAACACGATGCGGGCCGGGCCACCCTCGCGCACGATGCGCTTGGCGGCTGAGAACAACGGCTTCATGAACGCGCCCGAGTGGTACACGAACTGCTGCAACTGTTCTTCGTAGGCCTCCAGGTCCGCCAGCGGGCGCGTGGCCACGCCACCGTCCATCGCGGCCTTGGCCACGGCAGGGGCGATACGCACGATCAGGCGCGGGTCGAACGGTTTGGGGATCAGGTATTCGGGGCCGAACGAAATATCGAACGTGCCGTAGGCCGCGGCGACGACTTCGTTCTGCTCTTCCTGCGCGAGCTGGGCAATGGCGTACACCGCCGCCTTTTCCATTTCACGCGTGATAGTGGTGGCGCCCACATCCAGCGCGCCACGGAAGATGTACGGGAAGCACAGCACGTTATTGACCTGGTTCGGGTAGTCCGAACGGCCCGTGGCCATGACTACATCGTCACGTACCGAGTGCGCCAGCTCCGGCAGGATTTCCGGCGTCGGGTTGGCCAGCGCCAGGATCAGCGGGCGCGTGCCCATCGCGGCAACCATCTCGGGTTTCAGCACGCCGCCTGCCGACAGGCCCAGGAACACGTCGGCGTCCTGGATCACTTCGGCCAGCTTGCGGGCATCCGTCTTTTGCGCAAAGCGCGCTTTGTCCGGGTCCATCAGCACGGTGCGGCCTTCATAGACCACGCCTTCGATGTCCGTCACCCAGATGTTTTCCAGCGGCAGGCCCAAGTCCACCATCAGGTCCAGGCAAGCCAAGGCGGCAGCGCCCGCGCCGGACGTCACCACCTTGACCTTCTTGATGTCTTTACCCACGACCTTCAGGCCGTTGATGAAGGCCGCCGACACACAGATCGCGGTGCCATGCTGGTCGTCGTGGAAAACCGGGATCTTCATGCGTTCACGAAGCTTGCGCTCAACGGTGAAGCATTCCGGGGCCTTGATGTCTTCCAGGTTGATGCCGCCGAAGGTGGCTTCCAGGCCGGCGATGATCTCGACCAGCTTGTCCGGGTCGGTTTCGTTGATTTCGATGTCAAAAACATCCAGGCCGGCGAACTTCTTGAACAGCACCGCCTTGCCTTCCATCACCGGCTTGGACGCCAGCGCGCCGATATTGCCCAGGCCCAGCACGGCCGTGCCATTGGTGATCACGCCCACCAGGTTGCCGCGCGCCGTGTAGCGGAACACGTTGGCCGGATCGGCCACGATTTCCTCACAGGCCGCCGCCACGCCGGGCGAATACGCCAACGCCAGATCGCGCTGGTTCGTCAGTTGCTTGGTCGGCGTGACCGAGATTTTGCCGGGGCGCCCATGCTCGTGATATTCAAGGGCGGCTTTGCGAAGGTTGGCATCCATAGGGGCGGCTACTAGCTAATAAGTGAGACACGGAGAGGGAGGAATTCTATTCCCATGACGGCCGGCGCGATACGTCCGCGGCGAACTGCCCTCTTAATTGGGGACGAGCGGCGAAATCTTACAGCAAGCTGAATTTCTATTCGGTTTCACGAGGCAGGAATAAGGGAAAACGACCATCGGGGTCGAACAGCGCCTTCACCCGCCCATCCAGCCGCACGGTCGCCAACCCCGGGGTTTCGGGCGCGGGGCCAGTCTCGTTCCAGGCCGGCGCATCCGTCAATGTCACGCTTTGCACCCACGCCAGCGTGCCGCCATGCCCCAGCAACAGGTGCGCCAGGTTGACGGTGGCCGGGGCCAGGGGTTTCAGGGCATCCAGGCGGTAGCGGCCCAGCCAGTGATAGCCATCGTGCGTGGCGAAGGCGTCGCCGCCCGAGGCCAGCTGGAACAGCGCGGGCACCAGACTTTGCACGGTGGCCGAGCGCAGCGGCTGCACATCGGCCTCGCCAAAGGGGCCAAGCGTTTCTTCAATGCCATCCGCGAACATCACATCCACCGCCAGCACGCCCGAGGCCGCGCAGCGCCCGGCAGGCCAAGGCGCGGGCGCCGCCAGCCATTCGGCCAGCGTCATGGCGCCTGGGAAATCCGCGAATTGCCGCAGCCCGGCCTGGGCCAATGCGGCCAGCGGCACGCCGGGTTGGGCGCGCCAGCGCGGCGGCTCACCCGCCAAGCGGGCCAGCCCTGTCAATGCGGAAGGGTCGATGCGCAGCCGCGGGCGGGACGATGATGCGTAAGGCCCCGTCGCCCCCTCCAGCGTCATCACAATGCGGTACTCGGCGCACAGGGCGCGCGCGTGCGCGACATCGGCGTCGCGCGTCGGCGTCAAAATGGCTTGCGCCCCGCCGGGGCCGTTTTCGCCCAGGTCTTGAACCTGCCCGTGGCAAAGCAGCTTCAGACGCTGCATGAAGGCTGCCCACGGAGTCTGGGCAGGCCGCCGGCCTAGCAGGAAGGCGCGCCGGGATGGCTGCATGACTACAATTCCTTTTTCGCTACAAGACGCTTTCGAGAATCCAATGCCCCGCTTAGCTACTCGCACTCATGATTTTCTGACCTTTCACGCGGTCGAACTCTTCAAGCAGGCGCAAGCGCTGCAAGCGGCGGGCAAGGACATTATCAGCCTGGGCATTGGCGAACCGGACTTTACCGCGCCCCCTCAAGTGGTGGAAGCGCTGGAGCGCGCGGCGCGTGCCGGGCTTAGCGGCTACAGCCCGCCCGCGGGTCTTACGGCGCTGCGCGAAGCCATTGCGCAGTTCTACCACGACCAGTTCGGCGCCAAGATCAATCCGGCCCGCGTCATCGTCACCGCCGGCGCATCGGGCGCGCTGACGCTGGCCTGCGCGGCGCTGGTCAATAGCGGCGGCGAAGTCCTGATGCCGGACCCGGCCTACCCTGCCAACAGCAACTTCGTGCTGGCCGCAGGCGGCGCGCCGCGCCTGATTCCAAGTTCGGCCGAGAAGCGCTTCCAGCTGTCGGCCCAGGACGTGGCCCAGCACTGGACGCCTGCCACGCAAGGCGTGATGGTGGCCTCGCCCAGCAACCCCACTGGCACCAGCATCGCCCACGACGAGTTGGCCGAGCTGTTGGCGCACGTGCGCGCCCGCGACGGCTTCGCCATCGTCGACGAAATTTATCTGGGCCTGTCTTATGACGGCCAACCGCGCTCGGCGCTGACGCTGGACGATGACATCATCGTCATCAACAGCTTTTCGAAGTACTTCCATATGACGGGCTGGCGCCTGGGCTGGATGATCGTGCCTGAAGACATGGTGGCGCCGGTAGAAAAGATTGCCGCCAGCCTGGCCATCTGCGCGCCCACGCTGGCGCAGCACGCCGCGCTGGCGTGCTTTACCGAACAGGCCATGAAAACGTTTGAGCACCGCCGCGAAGCCTTCAAGCAGCGCCGCGATTACCTGCTGCCCGAATTCGAGCGCCTGGGCATCCAGGTGCCGGTCAAGCCCGACGGCGCGTTCTATATCTACGCCGACATCAGCAACCAGGGCATGGACAGCAACACGTTCTCGCAGCGCCTGCTGCTGGAAGCGGGCGTGGCGGCCGTGCCGGGCGTGGACTTCGGCCCCGCCCACGGCGCGCACACCATGCGCTTTTCGTACGCCACCGGGCTGGACCGGTTGGAAGAGGCGGTGGCGCGAATCGGGAAATTCCTGGCGCGTTGATGCCCTATGACGCGTTATTGCCCTATGACGCGTTAATGCCCTATGACGCGTTAATGCCCTAAAAAACAAGGCGCGCTCCACGGAGCGCGCCTTGAGGCGTTGCGGCATGCGGCCTAGCCACATGTGATCTTGCAGCAGCAGGGTTGACGCGTGACGGGGCCATGCGCCGGGATCGAGACTTAATCCCTGGCCAGCGCTATCCCGGATGCCAGCGCCAGGCGCCGGCGTTCAGCCTGCACCTTCGCGCCGTAGCCGTTGTCGTCCGGCCCGGTGGAACCCACGTAGCAGGCCAGGCCGCCATCGACAGACCCGCGCCGGCTGATGCAGTCGCGCAAGATCGTGGCTCCGACACCAATATTGGCGACCGGGTCCAGCGCAGTCTTGCCGACCGCGTCGAATTTCTCTTGGTGCACGCTGGTCATGACTTGCATGAGACCCTGCGCACCCACGTGGCTTTCAGCCAGCGGGTTGTAGCGGGACTCGATGGCGATCACGGCCAGCACCAGCAAGGGGTCCAGCTGCTTTTCGCGGCTGACCTTGTACACGGTGTTCAAGAGCGGACCGGTGGCGTCATAGGCCACCTTGTACTTGCGCGAGATATAGTTGCGCAATGCTTCGGCTTGCGGACCGGTGGCCACCAATGCGGGCTTCTTCGGTACGGGCGGCGCGACGCGAGCCGGCCCCAGCATGCCGGTGGCATTGCTGGCGGGAGCGGTTGGAACGGCCATGGCAATCGCCGACGCAGTGTCGGAACCCAACTCGGAGCCGACATCGGATTCGGTGCCGGATTGCATGGATGAAGGCGCTAGGGCGGTCAACAAGGCTTTGTGCACTTGCAATGCCTGATCGCGCAAACCAGGCAGGGCAAATCCCATGCTTACCGTCACAATCACCGCGATGCCCAGATAGACTGAGCAGATACGCAAGGACTCGGCAAGATATTCGTGCACTCCTTGGGCCATATTCCTGAACAGGTTGGCCACTGACGCATCGGGCATAAAAACCTCCTGCGTGAAAAAGAGGGAGTCAATGTTAACCTCTCTTTCTCCGCAAAATGTAACCAAATCGCTGGGATCTGTAGTGAAATACCGCGACCTTAGAGACTTCCTCGCCCAACTTGAACGCATGGGCGACCTCAAACGCATCGGCGCGCCGGTGTCCACCCGGCTGGAAATGACGGAAATTTCCGACCGTGTGCTGCGCGCCGAAGGCCCCGCCCTGCTGTTTGAAAAAGCCCAGCACGACGGCAAGCCCGCCGAGATGCCGGTGCTTACGAATCTGTTCGGCACGCCGTCGCGCGTGGCCCGCGGCATGGGCGCCGACAACGTCAGCGCGCTGCGCGACATCGGCGAGCTGCTGGCGTCGCTGCGTGAACCCGAAGCGCCCAAAGGCCTGCGCGATGCGCTGGCCAAGGTGTCGATGCTGAAGGCCGCGTTGTGGGACATGAGCCCCAAGAACGTGAAAAGCCCGGCCTGCCAGGAAGTGGTCTGGGAAGGCAAGGACGTGGACCTGACCCGCCTGCCGATTCAAACCTGCTGGCCCGGCGACGTGGCGCCGCTTCTGACCTGGGGCCTGGTGATCACGCGCGGCCCCAACGCCAAGCGCCAAAACCTGGGCATCTACCGCCAGCAATTGCTGGGGCCGAACAAGTTGATCATGCGCTGGCTGTCGCACCGCGGCGGCGCGCTGGACTTCCGTGACCACGCCCTGGCCAACCCCGGCACGCCGTTTCCCATCGCCGTGGCGCTGGGCGCCGACCCGGCCACTACCCTGGGCGCCGTCACCCCGGTGCCTGACAGCCTGTCCGAATATCAATTCGCCGGCCTGCTGCGCGGTTCGCGCACAGAAGTGGCGCAGGCGCTGGGCAGCAATCTGTCGGTGCCGGCCTGGGCCGAAATCGTGCTGGAAGGCCATCTGCTGCCGTCTTCCGACCCGCGCGCCATCAAGCCCGTGGTGCCGGATGGCGTAAACCCGCCGCCCAACAGCGACTACGAAATGGCGCTGGAAGGCCCCTACGGCGATCACACCGGCTACTACAACGAGCAGGATTGGTTTCCGGTCTTCACGGTCGAGCGGATCACGATGCGGCGCAACCCCATCTATCACTCCACCTACACCGGCAAACCGCCCGATGAACCCGCCGTGCTGGGCGTAGCGCTGAACGAAGTGTTCGTGCCGCTGCTGCGCCGCCAGTTGCCGGAAATCGTGGACTTCTACCTGCCGCCCGAAGGGTGCAGCTACCGCCTGGCGGTGGTGTCGATCCGCAAGCAGTACGCGGGGCACGCCAAGCGCGTCATGTTCGGCCTGTGGAGCATCCTGCGCCAGTTCATGTACACCAAGTTCATCGTGGTGGTGGACGAAGACATCAACCCGCGCGACTGGAAGGAAGTGGTGTGGGCGATGACCACCCGCATGGACCCGGTGCGCGACACGCTGCTGGTGGAAAACACGCCGATCGACTACCTGGACTTTGCATCCCCGGTCTCCGGCCTGGGCGGCAAGATGGGCCTGGACGCCACGAACAAATGGCCGGGTGAAACGAACCGGGAATGGGGTACCCCCATCACGATGGACGCCGACGTCAAAAAGCGCGTGGACGACATCTGGGGGCAGTTGGGTCTGTAATCAATATTGGCCAATATAGGCCCGCACCAGGAAAAACCCCGCCAGTCAGTTGAAGGGCGGGGTTTTTTATTGGCAGCGCTTGCGGCAAGACACGCGTTATTGCGTGTCGTCCCGCGAGCTTTGCCAGAGCTTGTACAACTGCCAGCCGACCAATGCGCCCCCGGCAATCTTGAGCACCTTGGACCGGTTGCCGCCACGCATGAACAACGTGGACAACGACGAGCTCACCAGCGGGTAACGGCGCGCCATCGTGATGGCCTGCAAGGCCCAGCGTGAAGCCCCACCCGAAGCCAGCCGAGGCAGCAAGCCCCGGATGATGGATGCGGGTTCCAGCTTGTGCCCCGTCATCACAATGTTCTGCGCCAGCGATTCGCGCTCGATGGCGGCGCGCGCGCGCAGCAATTCGATGCGCACGGCGCGATCAACGATAGGAGACCTTTTCGACATGGTTCAGTCCTCCTCGCGTCGGCGCGTGGGCGGGGGATCGTCGTCCTGGGCATCGCGGATGCGTTCCAGCAATTCGGCATCCCGGCCCAGCTCTTCCAGCGTGGCCGCAAAAGGCGGCGCGCCGTAGACCAGGCCTTGCCGCACCGCCACCAGCAAGCCCACGCCGACAATGCCGTAGAAGCCAGCCAACAGGCCCAGGGCCAGATAGCGGTCTTCGGTGGGCCAGAACAATACGGCGACGGTCACCGTGAACACCAGCACCGCCAACGTCAAGAACAGCAACGCCGCAAATGCCATGCCCAGCAGTTTAAGCAAGCGCGACTTTTCGTCGGCGGCTTCCAGCGCCAGCAACTCGAGGCGCGTGCGCACCAACCCGACCAGGCTGGACGCAACGCCGAAAACAGATTTTCGTAGACCCATGGCATGAAGGACACCGGGCGGGCAGCGCGGCAAGATGCCGGCGCGGCCCGCCCGGACGTCCAAGCCTTATCAGCGGCGGCTGATCAGCAAGCCGAGCAGCAGGCCGGTCACGCCTGCGATACCGATGGCTTGCCAGGGATTGTCGTGCACGTAGTCGTCGGTGGCGCGAGCGGCTTTGCGGCCACGCTCCAGCACGGCGTCTTGGGCTTCGTAGAGGGCTTCGCGCGTGCGCTTGAGCGAGGTCATGGCGCGGTCACGCAGTTCGTTTGCTTTGTCGCCGGTGGTGCCGGCCGCTTCGCGCAGCAGGTTTTCGGCGTCATTCAAACTGGTCTTGACACTGTCGATGAGTTTTTCTTTTGCGACTTCTTCGGATTTTCTCGTGGCCATTTTTTGAGCTCCTGTTGTGTGTCTATGACGAAATCATCATACCAGCCGCCATGCCCGCAGCATGGCGCGCTTGCTACTGTGTGCTACTTGATCTGCGTAATTTCAACGGCTGACTTTACACCGCCTTGATCTATGTCTTGCTTCATCACCAGATTTACCGCGGGGCAATACCAATCGGTGACGGTCGTGTTCATGCCGGGGATCGGAATGGTCAGACCTTGGAAGGTCGCCATGGTGGGGTCCGAGTTGCGCGTGTACGTGATGGGGTGGCACGACTGGTTGCCCAGCGCCGTATTCACCGCCTTCTTCTGGCCCACGGATTTTTCGCCGATGCGCACGGTGGTGCTGGGCTGCCCGCCCACGGGCGCTTCCTTGCCAATCTTCAAACGGAACGACGAGCCGGGCAGCTTTTGACCCGCGTTGAGTTTGCCGTCGTAGGCGAACAAACCCAGCATGCGCAAATCAAACTGGCCTTCGGAAGGTTGCGGCGCTTCGCCCGCATTCGCGTAGCGCAAAAAGGTGGCTTGGCCGCCCTTTACCGTCATCAAATAATCCAGCTTGGACTTGCCCGGCGGCAGGCCTGCATAGCTGAACGTGGCAACGCCTTGCACCCGTGCGCGGCAGTTGTCGCCATTGCTTTTTGTAACCTCGGCGAAGGTCAAGTCAGCGCCCAAGGACAGGTTGCCCGAGCCGGTCAGTTGCACCGCACCGCCGTCATGCATGAACTGCGCGTCGCAAACACCGGCCTGCGCCGACGCGGCCGCGCCCAACGCGCCCGCCGCCAAAATCAGGGATGCCATTTTTCGCATCGTCACAAGCCACTCCATATATCCGGAAAGCGCCGCCCGCCCGAGCGAACGGCGGTTTGATACTACACCGGTTAAACCGGGCGGCGTATGTCGGAACGTGTCCGAAACGCGCGTTCGCCGAGCCCCGCCGTCAAATAAGTTCTGGAAATATGGATTCGTGAAATCAAAAGTTGTGGGGATGTAAACCCGTCCCTATCATCGGGTGATATTTTGCCGGGGACACCCGAGGCGGCGATGAGATGAAGCTTTTCCCGATTTTTGCCGATCTGAAAAATCGGCAGGTGCTGGTCGTGGGCGGCGGCGCGGTGGCTGAGCGCAAGACGCTCGCCCTGCTGGAAGCCGCCGCAGAGGTCGCCGTAGGCGCGCCGGAACTTACGCCCGCCCTGACGGCGCTTGCCGCGGACGGACGTATCCGCCACTTGCCCGGCCGTTTCGACCCGGCCTGGCTGGACGACGTCTGGCTGGTGGTGGCGGCAACGGACGACCGCAGCGTCAACGCCACCGTGTCGGACGCGGCCAGCGCGCGCCGCATCTTCGCCAATGTGGTGGACGACCCGGAACTGTCGTCCTTTCAGGTGCCGTCCATTGTTGACCGCTCGCCCGTCATCGTGGCCATTTCGTCCTCGGGCGTGGCCCCTGTGCTGGCGCGCCGCGTCCGCGAACGCATCGAATCGCTGTTCGACCACACGCTGGGCCAATTGGCCGCGCTGGCCGCCACCTACCGCAAGCGCATTCGCGCAAGCCACCCGGATCTGGGCGCGCGCCGCCGCTTCTACGACTGGCTGCTGGACGGCCCCGTCGCCGGCTTTCTTCGCCAGCAGCAACCCGCACAGGCCGAAGCCGCATTGTCTGACGCGCTGGACACGCCCATCGCGCCTACCGACGGCAGCGTTGTGCTGGTCGGCGCCGGCCCGGGCGACCCCGGCCTGCTGACCCTGAAGGCATTGCGCGCGCTGAACGAAGCCGACGTCATTCTGTATGACCGCCTGGTCAGCGACGACATCATGTCGCTGGCGCGCCGCGATGCCGACCGCGTGCCGGTGGGCAAGCTGCCCGGAGAAAACCACCACGCCACGCAGGCCCGCATCCACGCGCTGCTGGTGGAACATGCGCAAGCCGGCCGACGCGTGGTGCGGCTGAAAGGCGGCGACGCGTTTATTTTTGGCCGGGGCGGCGAAGAACTGGAATATCTGCGCGCGCATGGCGTGCGTTATGAAGTGGTGCCGGGCATTACCGCCGCACTGGCCTGTGCGGCCTATGCGGGCATTCCGCTCACGCATCGCGAACACGCGCAATCGGTGCGCCTGATCACGGCGCATTGCCGGGAAGATGAAGACAATCTGGATTGGCCCGCGCTGGCGCGAGAAAAGCAGACGCTGGCGTTCTATATGGGTGTGGGCCAGTTGGACCTGCTGACGCGCAGGCTGCTGAGCCACGGCCGCGCCGCGCAGACGCCGTTCGCGTTGATCGAAAACGGCAGCCGGCCGGAACAGCGGGTGCTGTCCGGCACGCTCGAGGCGTTACCCCGGTTGGCGGCGGAACATGGGATTCATTCGCCCGCACTGCTGATCGTGGGCGAGGTTGCCGGTCTGGCGCCGAAACTCCAATGGTTTGGGCAGCATGTAGAAGGGCGTTGACCGGCTGATGAAAAGGCCGGGGAACGTAACGTCACCCCGGCCATGCCTTTCAATCCGTCTTTTGCGTGGTTCCGAAAATGCGGTCGCCCGCATCGCCCAGGCCGGGCATGATGTAGCCGTTTTCGTTCAAGCCGTCATCGATGGACGCCGTATAAATATGCACGTCCGGGTGCTTGGCCAGCACGGTGTCGATACCGACCGGCGCCGCCACCAGCACCAGCGCGCGGATTTCCTTGCAGCCGGCGCGCTTGAGCAAATCGATAGCGGCCACCATGGAGCCGCCGGTGGCCAGCATCGGGTCGACGATCAGCGCCAGGCGCTGGTCCAGTTCGCCCACCAGGCGTTCCAGGTACGTGTGCGCTTCCAGCGTTTCTTCATTGCGGGCCACGCCCACCACGCTGACCTTGGCGCCCGGAATCAGGCTGAGCACGCCGTCCAGCATGCCAATGCCCGCGCGCAAAATCGGCACGACCGTGACCTTTTTGCCCGCAATTTTCTCGACTTGAACCTGGCCGCACCAGCCTTCCACGGTGGTCGGCGCCAGCGGCAGATCCTTTGACGCCTCGTAAGTAAGCAGCGCGCCCACTTCCTGCGACAACTCACGGAAGCTCTTCGTGCTGAGGTCTGCACGACGCATGATCCCGAGCTTATGGCGGATCAGCGGGTGGCGGATTTCGTGCACAGGCATGTGCGTAACTCTCCAGAATATTGAAATACAGGGGTTATCGCCTCGGGGAACCGGACCGGTGCAACGCATTTGCGTCGCCCGTTTTCGAGCCACACCCGAGGATCGTAATCGGTTTAAGAAAGTTGTGGTCTATTGATCGGCAAGCCAGGCGATGAGCGCGTCATCGAACGCGCGGACGGCGCCCGCCTGCTCATGGTTGACGATGCTGACCACCACATAGCGCTTGCCACTGGCGCCCAGCACATACCCGGCGATCGAGCGCACGTCGCGCAGCGACCCAGTCTTCAGGTGGGCCATGCCCAGCGTGCCATCACCTTTCAGCCGGCGGCGCACCGTGCCGTCCACCCCGGCAATGGCGAAGGACGAAATGTACTCCGGCATGACCGGCGAATTCCAGGCCACCGTCAACATCGAGGCCAGACTGTCAGCCGACACGCGCGCGTCACGCGACAGACCCGCGCCGTTGTCGATGACGAGTTCCGGCATGTCCAGACCCTGCTTGACCAGCAACCCCTTGGCCACCGCCTCGCTGCTGCCCACGGTAGCGGGCCGGCGGCCGCGTTCGGCGCCCAGGGTCAGCAGCAGCGTGCGCGCCATGACGTTGTTGCTGCGCTTGTTGATCTGGCGGATCACCTCGGCCAGCGTCGGTGATTCATGCGAGGCCAGCACCACGGCGTCGGCCGGCACCATGCCCGCCCGGACCTGCCCCTTGAACGTGCCGCCCAGCTCTTTCCAGAGCATGCGGAAGATTTCGGTGGCGTAGTCGGGTTGCGACAACGCCAGCCGGTACAAACTGAATTCGCCGCAAGAGCCGGCCACTTTTCCGCCTACGCGGATCGTCACGCCTTGTTGGGTGATGAGCGGCTCGGTGGTGACTACCGGGGGGCCGGGGCAGCGGATGTCGCTCCATTCCACGCTGCCTTCGATCTTCAGTCCGGGTAGCGGCGGATCGATCAGCGGCACCCATTTATGAGCGGCGGCGTCTGGCGTGAACAGCAGGCGCAGCGCGCCAAAACCCACCATCAAGGCGTCAGGGCTGGCGTTGTAGGCTCGGTCCGGCGCGCCGTCGAAGGCACCGGGGTCGGTGGCGACCTGGCCGAAGATGCTGCGGTCGATCACCAGATCGTTGATCTGCTTGACCCCGCGCAGGCGCAGTTCGCGCAGCAGCGCCCACAGGTCCTGCATCAGAAATTGGGGGTCGCCGCCCGCCCGCAGATACAAGGGGCCCGCCAGCACGCCCTTGGCGTCGGGGCGCGCGCCCGGCGCCGTCATGAATTCCGTGCGCCAGACATAGTTGGGGCCAAGCTCGGACAGCGCAGCCCACGTCGTGACCAGTTTCATCACCGAGGCCGGGTTGCGCGCTTCCTTCGCGTTCAGCGCCACCAGACGCTGCCCGCCCAGCTCTTGCACAACAAGCGACAGCGCACTGTCGGGCAGCTTGGTGGCCTTCCAGGCGTTGACGACGTTGGGCGGCAAGCCCTGGACCTGCGCGCAGGCGGCCCCCGCGGACAGGGCCAGCAGCCCGCCGGCCAGCCACTGCTTCAGCCCGCCCACCCGCTTATTCGCTTGTCCCGTCATGCCTTGTCCACCCGGTTGCTAGTCCTGCAAACCCGAGAGCATACAAAACCTGAGACGGTTACGGGCGGCCAGGCCTGCTGGAAACCGCCCGCTTGTCCCGTTCCTGGCGGTTTACTGCAAGCGCCACTTGCCGGACGCCACGGTCGCCATGACCAGCGCCCGTTCGTCCAGCCCGTTGTGATCCGTGGGGCTCATGCTGACCACGCCCGTCGCCGTCGGCAGGTTCTTGACGTTTTCCAGGGCGTCGCGCAGCGCGGCACGGAACTCCGGCGTGCCGGGCTTGGCGGTTTTGAGCGCCACGGGAATCGCCTGTTGCAGCAGCAGGCCCACGTCCCAGGTGTAGGCGGCAAACAGCGACACGCTGCCTGCCCCGTTGGCGGCCTCGTACTTTTTCGCGAACGCCTGCGCCGTGGCCTTGACCGGGTTGTCGGCGGGCAGCAGGTCAGCCACCATCACCGGCCCCACCGGCACCCAGGCGCCCTCGCAGGCCGTGCCGCACACGCGCAGAAAATCGTTGTTGGCCACGCCATGGTTGAAGTAGATCTTGCCCTTGAAGCCGCGTTCGCGCAGCGCCCGGGCAGGCATGGCGGCTGGCGTGCCAGAGGCGCCCACCACCACGGCGTCGGGCGCCGCGCCGATCAGTTTCAAGGTCTGAGCCACGGCCGACGTGTCGGCCGGTGCGAAGCTTTCTCTGCCCACCACCTCGATCCCGTGCTTCTTGGCCGCCTTCTCGACTTCCACCCAGAAGGTCTCGCCCAGGGCGTTGTTGAATCCGATGAAGCCCAGCTTCTTCACCCCATTGGCGGCGGCGTGGCGGGCGATGCCTTCGGCCATCAGCGAATCCGAGTGTGGCGTTTTGAACACCCAGCGCCGCTTGTCGTCCACCGGGTCAATCAGCCGGGCCGACGAGGCCAGCGTGATCACCGGCGTGGCCCCGGTCGCCACCGTGTCCAGCATGGCCATCGTGTTGGGCGTGGTGGTGGAACCGATGATCAGGTCGACGTTGTTTTCGGAAATCAGCTTGTGGGAATTGCTGACGGCCCGGGTGGTGTCGGAAGCGTCATCCAGGACGACGTATTCAACCTTCATGCCCCCGATTTCCGTGGGCAGCAGGCTGATGGTGTTGCGTTCGGGAATGCCCAGCGACGCCTGCGGGCCGGTCGTGGACAGGGTGGCGCCGATCTTCACTTGCGCCAGCGCGGGCGAGCCGCCCGCCATCATCAAGGCCGCCAGGGCGGCGGCCATCAAGGTGCTACGAGGGGTCATGCGCGGTCTCCTTGGGTGCGCGGATGTCGTTGTAGGGACGGCGCCGATCCGCTACGGCGGTGAACGCAGTTATACGGCGGGAATGGCGCGGCGCACCCCCCTCGGAATCCCCTCTGTTCCGCCCCTATTAACCGTCCCCTTTACAATAGCCGGTTGCCCCGAGCTCGCCCGGCCGTTACCGCCTGCATTTTTGCGCCGCCGGCCCTTACTGACAGACAGATACCCGCGTGACCCAGTCCCTGACCGTTTCCGATTTCAATTACGAGCTGCCGCCCGAGCTGATCGCGCAGACGCCCGCCGCCGAACGCACGGGCAGCCGGCTGCTGCATCTGGACGCCGCAAGCCAGCTGCACGACCGCCAATTCGCCGACCTTGCCGGCCTGCTGCGCCCGGACGACCTGCTGGTTTTCAACGACACGCGCGTCATCAAGGCGCGCCTGGCCGGGCACAAGATCACCGGCGGCAAGATCGAAGTTCTGGTCGAACGCATCACCGAACCCGACCGTGTGCTGGCCCATGTGCGCGCCAGCAAGTCGCCCGGCCCCGGCATGGTGCTGCGGCTGGCCGACGCGTTTGACGCCACGGTGCTGGGCCGCGAAGGTGAGCTTTTCGACATCCGCTTCCCAGGCCCCGTGCTGGACTTGCTGGACGCCCATGGCGCGACGCCCCTGCCGCCCTACATCACGCACGCGGCCGACGCCGGCGACGATGACCGTTATCAGACGGTCTACGCCCGCGAGCCCGGCGCGGTGGCCGCGCCCACGGCCGGCCTGCACTTTGACCAGCCCACGCTCGACCGCCTGGCCAGCCTGGGCGTGGCGCGCGCCTTTGTCACGCTGCACGTGGGCGCCGGCACGTTCCAGCCGGTGCGGGTGGACAATCTGGCCGACCACATCATGCACGCCGAATGGTTCACGGTGCCGCAGGCTACCGTGGACGCCATCGCCGCCACCCGCGCCAAGGGCGGCCGCGTCATCGCCGTTGGCACGACCAGCGTGCGCGCCCTGGAATCCGCCGCCGCCCAGACCGAAGGCCGCACGGCCCCCGGCCTGCCGCTGGCAGCCGCCCAAGGCGACACCCGCTTGTTCATCACCCCCGGCTACACGTACCGGGTGGTGGACGCGCTGGTCACCAACTTCCACTTACCCCAGTCGACCTTGCTGATGCTGGTGTCGGCGCTGGCCGGCGTCGAGCCGATCCGCCGCGCCTACGCCCATGCCGTGGCCCAGCGCTACCGCTTCTTCAGCTATGGCGACGCCATGTTTATCGAGTCCCCCGCCCCATGACCGGTCTGAATTTCGAACTGCTCGCCACTGACGGCGGCGCCCGCCGCGGCCGCATCACGCTGAATCACGGCGTGGTCGAGACGCCCATCTTCATGCCGGTGGGCACCTATGGCAGCGTGAAGGCCATGATGCCGCACGAGCTGAAAGAGATCGGCTCGCAGATCGTGCTGGGCAACACGTTCCACCTGTGGCTGCGCCCTGGCACGGAAATCATGGAGAAGCACGGCGGCCTGCACGGCTTCATGCAATGGGACAAACCCATCCTGACCGACTCGGGCGGCTTCCAGGTGTTCAGCCTGCAAGGCATGCGCAAGATCACCGAGGAAGGCGTGAAGTTCGCCTCTCCGATCGACGGCGCGCGCCTGTTCCTGACGCCCGAAGAATCCATGCGCATCCAGCGTTCGCTGAATTCCGACATCGTCATGGTGTTCGACGAATGCACGCCGTACGAAATCGACGGCCGCCCGGCCACGGTGGAAGAAGCCGCGCGCTCGATGCGCATGTCCTTGCGCTGGGCGCGCCGCTCGCGCGACGAATTCGACCGCCTGGGCAACCCGAACGCGCTGTTTGGCATCGTCCAGGGCGGCATGTATGAATCGCTGCGCGATGAGTCGCTGGCCGGCCTGCAAGACATCGGTTTTCACGGGTACGCCATCGGCGGCCTGTCGGTGGGGGAACCCAAAGAAGACATGATGCGCATCCTGGCGCACGTGACGCCCAAGCTGCCGGAGCAAGCCCCGCGCTACCTGATGGGTGTGGGCACGCCGGAAGACCTGGTCGAAGGCGTGAGCCGCGGCGTGGACATGTTCGACTGCGTCATGCCCACCCGCAACGCGCGCAACGGCTGGCTGTTCACCCGCTTTGGCGACGTCAAGATCCGCAACGCCAAGTACCGCGACGACACCCGCCCGCTGGACCCCAGCTGCTCGTGCCACACCTGCGGGAATTTCTCGCGCGCGTATCTGCACCATTTGCAGCGGGCCAACGAGATCACCGGCGCGCGCCTGAACACGCTGCACAATCTGCATTTCTATCTGACTATCATGAAGGAAATGCGCGAAGCGATCGCCGCCGGTCGTTTCGACGCGTGGCGCGCGCAGTTCGCCGCCGACCGGGCGCGCGGCATCGAATAAACCGGCCTTTTTCCAGCGAGGGCCTTTTCTATCGGGATTTCGCCCCCATAGATTCGGTTCCCTCCCTAGTGAAAGGCCGGCAATAACATAGATACAATAGTCGGCTTGCCCTATCCATGGCTCGCGCGGGGATGGGCGCATAACAACACAGCTAAGAGGTTTGACGCTGACCCACGGTTACACAGAGAACCCGGGCATCGCCAGCCGTAGCAACAAACAACCCAAACAGACTTAAACGCAGGAGAAATCAATGTCCGTTATCGATACCGCAAGCCTCGTCGTGGCTCAAGCCGCCGCCCCTGAAGGTAATGCGTTGATGGGCATGTTGCCCATCGTCCTGATGTTCGTGATCCTCTATTTCCTGATGATCCGTCCCCAGATGAAGCGTCAGAAAGAGCACCGTAACCTGATCGCCGCCCTGGCCAAGGGTGACGAAGTGGTCACCGCCGGCGGCATGCTGGGCAAGGTCACCAAGGTCAACGACAGCTACGTGACCGTTGAAGTCTCCGAGCTGGCCGACAAGCCCGTCGAAGTGATCATGCAGAAGTCGTCGGTTTCGACCGTGCTTCCTAAAGGAACCATCAAGGCCCTTTAAGCGTCTAATGGAGCCCCATCGGGCTCTTAATTACGTTTGATGGGACCCACCGCCGCCCGCCGCGTTTACCGCCCGGGCGGCCCTTTTATCACCCTGACATGAAGTAGCCGGCAATGAACCGCTATCCCCTCTGGAAGTACATTACGGTCCTGATCGCGGTCATCATTGGCCTGCTGTACACGCTTCCGAATTTCTACGGCGAATCCCCTGCCGTCCAGGTGTCCAGCGCCAAAGCCACCATCAAGGTCGACGCGGCCATGCTGAGCCGGGTGGACCAGATCCTGACGGACGCCAAAATCCCCAACGAAGGGGTGTTCTACGAACAGAACGGCACGCTCGGCACCGTGCGCGCCCGCTTCACCTCGACCGACCTGCAATTGCAGGCGCGCGACCTCATCGACAAATCCCTGAATACCGTCGCAGGCGACCCGCATTACACCGTGGCGCTGAACCTGTTGCCCGCCTCGCCCGCCTGGATGCGCGCGATGGGCTGGTTCGCTCCCAAGCCCATGTATCTGGGCCTGGACTTGCGCGGTGGCGTGCACTTCCTGCTGCAAGTCGACATGCAGGGCGCGCTGACCGCCCGCTACGACTCGCTGTCGGCCGACGTGCGCTCGGTGCTGCGTGACCAGAAGGTCAACGTCGCCAGCGTCGAACGCTCGGGCATGGGTGTGGCCGCCACGTTCGCCAACAACGACGACCGCGACCGCGCCATCTCGACCCTGCGCACCCGCCTGCCTGACCTGGAATTCACCGAGCGCGAAGAAGGCGGCAAGCCGCTGCTGATGGGCGCCCTGAACCCGGCCGCCGTCCAGCGCGTGCAAGACTCGGCGCTGAAGCAGAACATCAACACCCTGCATAACCGAATCAACGAACTGGGCGTGGCCGAACCGGTCATCCAGCAACAAGGTTCGGACCGCATCGTGGTGCAACTGCCCGGCGTGCAAGACGTGGCCAAGGCCAAGGAATTGCTGGGCCGCACCGCCACGCTGGAAATCCGCATGGTTGACGACACCCCCGCCGCGCAAGCCGCGCTGATGGGCGGCACCGTGCCGTTCGGCCTGGAACGCTACAACGACCGCGACGGCCGCCCGATCCTGGTTCGCCGCCAGGTCGTGCTGACGGGTGAAAACCTGCAAGACGCCCAGCCCGGCCGCGATTCCCAAACTCAGCAAGCCGCCGTCCACCTGACGCTGGACTCCAAGGGCGCGCGCATCTTCCGCGACGTCACCCGCGACAACATCGGCAAGCGCATGGCCATCCTGCTGTTTGAAAACGGCAAGGGCGAAGTGGTCACGGCGCCGGTCATCCGCAGCGAAATCGCGGGCGGCCAAGTGCAGATCTCGGGCAGCATGAGCTCCGAAGAAGCCGCCGACACCGCGCTGCTGCTGCGCGCCGGCGCGCTGGCTGCGCCGATGTCCATCATCGAAGAACGCACCATCGGCCCGAGCCTGGGCGCCGACAACATCTCGAAGGGCTTCCATTCGACGCTGTACGGTTTCCTGGCCATCGCCGCCTTCATCATCCTGTACTACCACTTGTTCGGCGTGTTCTCCACCGTCGGCCTGACGCTGAACGTGCTGCTGCTGCTGGCGCTGTTGTCCATGCTGCAAGCCACGCTCACGCTGCCAGGCATCGCCGCTATCGCGCTGACGCTTGGTATGGCCATTGACTCGAACGTGCTGATCAACGAGCGGATACGGGAAGAATTGCGCGCGGGGGCCTCTCCGCAGCAGGCCATTCACCAAGGTTTCGAACGCGCCTGGGGCACCATTCTTGACTCCAACCTCACGACGCTCATTGTGGGTCTGGCGCTGTTGGCCTTCGGTTCAGGTCCGATCCGCGGCTTCGCGGTGGTGCACTGCCTGGGCATCCTGACCTCGATGTTCTCGTCGGTGGTGGGTGTGCGCGCGCTGGCCAATCTGTACTACGGCCGCAAGAAGAAGCTCACCACGATTTCCATCGGCGAAGTCTGGAAACCGAAGGCTAACTGACAATAAGGCGGGCGGCGCAAGCCGCCCTCCGCAGAAAAGAACCGAAGGCGAAAAATGGAATTTTTCCGTATTCACCGCACCATCCCGTTCATGCGCCACGCGTTGGTGCTGAACATCATCAGTCTCGTCACGTTCGTCCTGGCGGTCTTCTTCATCATCACGCGCGGCTTCCACCTGTCGATCGAATTCACCGGCGGCACGGTCATGGAAGTCAACTACGCCCAGACGGCGCAGTTGGAAAACGTGCGGGGCGTGGTGTCCAAGCTGGGCTACACCGACTTCCAGGTGCAGAACTTCGGCACCTCGCACGACGTCATGATCCGCCTGCCGCTGCAGGAAGGCCAAACGTCGGCGACCCAAAGCGAAACCGTCATGGCCGCATTGAAGACGGCCGACTCCGGCGTCGAACTGCGCCGCGTGGAATTCGTGGGCCCGCAAGTCGGCCAGGAGCTGCTGCACAACGGCTTGATGGCGCTGCTGGTCGTCGTCATCGGCATCATGGTGTACCTGGGCTTCCGCTTCGAATGGAAGTTCGCCGTCGCCGGCGTGATCGCCAACCTGCACGACGTGGTGATCATCCTGGGCTTCTTCGCCTTCTTCCAGTGGGAATTCTCGCTGTCGGTGCTGGCGGGCGTGCTGGCGGTGCTGGGTTACTCGGTGAACGAATCCGTGGTCATCATGGATCGTATCCGCGAGAACTTCCGCAAGTACCGCAAGGCGGACGTGCAAGAAGTCATCAACAGCGCCATCACGCAAACCATCTCGCGGACGATCATCACCCACGGTTCGACGCAGATGATGGTGCTGGCCATGCTGTTCTTCGGCGGCCCCACCCTGCACTACTTCGCCATGGCGCTTACCATCGGCATCTGGTTCGGTATCTATTCGTCGGTGTTCGTCGCCGCCGCGCTGGCCATGTGGATGGGCGTCAAGCGCGAAGACCTGATCAAGCCGGTCAAGAAGGAAGGCGAGGAAGGCGAAGTCGCCTGATCCTCCAGCCAACCTGGGCTTCAAAAAAAAACCCGTCGCTTGTGCGACGGGTTTTTTGTTTTCTGCTTCCTTTGATTCCATACCGCGCCCCGCGGTGGCTACGAACCGTGCCGGCTATTTGGCTCGGCGGCCATCACCGTCACGGCCTGATTTGTACTGTACCGACGGCTTCGCCGCAGGTGTACGGGTACGAACCCGCCAGCATTCGCTACCATAGACCACCATGAAACTCACCATTGATCATCTCGTCATCGCCGCGGCGGATCTTGCCAGCGGTACGGAATATGTCGCTGACCTGTTGGGGTTTGCGCCCCAAGGCGGTGGCGCGCACCCGCGCATGGGGACCCACAACCGCGTGCTGGGGATGGCGGACGGCGTGTATCTTGAGGTCATCGCCATTGATCCCGATGCGCCCGCCCCCGATCGGCCACGCTGGTTCGGGCTGGATCAGGGCGCCATGCGCGCGCGGCTGGAACAGGGGCCTTTCCTGGCGCATTGGGCCGCGCGGGTCGAAGCGCCACTGGATCTGACCCACATGCAGGCCGAGCACCCGGAGCGCATCGCGCCCGTCATTCCCATGACGCGCGGCGACCTGCGCTGGCGCTTGACGGTGCCAGAGGACGGCAGCCTGCCCGTCTGGCGCGAAGCGGGCCACACGGCCGGCGATGGCCTGCTGCCCACGCTGATTCAATGGGATGTGGACGCTTACCCCGGCGTCAGCTTGCCCCGCCAGCCCTTGAAACTGCTGCGGCTGACGGGTCACCACCCGCAGGCGGGCTTGCTGCGCCAAGGGCTGACCTGGATGGGCGCCGATACCCTGATCGACCTGGAACAAACTGACGGCCCGCCGCGCCTGACCGCGCTGATCGACACGCCACAAGGGCCAAAGACCCTGGCGTAAATCGTGGCCTCTCAAAAACAACCAACCGGAGACTCTGCATGACCGCCACCCGCAAACGCTTTGACGACGAGCCCTATCTGGACCAGTGCCAAGCCACCGTCATCGCCGTCAACCCCGAAGGCGTTGAGCTGGACGAGACCATCTGCTACGCCCGCAGCGGCGGCCAGGCTGGCGACAGCGGCACGCTGACCCTGGCCGACGGGCGCGTTCTGACGCTGGCAGATACCGTCTACGCCGACGACCGCCAGCGCATCCTGCATGTGCTGACGCTGGCGGACGGCGACACGCCTCCGCAGGTGGGCGACCGCGTCACCGTCGCCATTGACTGGGCACGCCGCCATCGTCTGATGCGCCTGCACACCTGTCTGCACTTGCTGGGGTCGCTGGTGCCCGCACCCGTGACGGGATGCAGCATTTCAGCCGACTCCGCCCGCATCGATTTCGACCTGCCCGAATCCACGCTGGAAAAGGGTGAACTGACCGAACGCCTGAATGCGCTGATCAGCCGTGACATCGACGTCACTGTCAATGGCATCACCCCAGAGGAACTGGCCGCGCAGCCCGACCTGGTGCGCACCGTGGGCGCGGCCCCGCCGGCAGGCACGGCCAAGATCCGCATCATTGAAATCCCGGGCGTAGACCGCCAGCCCTGTGGCGGCACGCATGTGCGCAATACCCGCGAAATTGGCCCGGTGGCGATTGCCAAGATCGAAAAGAAAAGCCGCACGAACCGCCGCGTGGTGGTTAATTTCGCCTGAAGCCCTAGCCCTGCCGCCAGCGCCAGGGCGCGCGCAGCGGCCACTGATACTTGCTGCACAACACACGCGGGGCCAGCACATGGCCAACCAGCACGGCGATGCCGGCCGCCGTCATCACATCCGACAGATAGTGGTCCAGGTTGACCAGGCGGCTCATCGCCACCAGCGTGGCCAGCAACAGAAACGCCACGCGCCAGCGCGGGGCCAGGATGCTCAGCACCACCGCCACGGCGAAGGCCGCGTACGTGTGGCTGGACGGAAAGGAATTGAACTGCTGCACGCGCGAAAAGGACTCGCCCAGGCCGTAGATGCCTTTCTCGAAAAACAATTCAGGGCGCGCGCGCGCCACCGAACGCTTGAGCACCAGCACAATCGGCCCGCCCACCGCCATGGTCGACAGCATCAGCAAGCTGCCGCGCGCCATGCTGGCGTAGCTCATGCGCAAAGGGTTGCGCCAGCCGCGCGCCAAGCCCACCAGCCCGATCACGTAGAACGCCAGCGCCACGCCAATGTACGGGCCGCTTTCGCCCATCTGCCCGACCCATTCAAACGACTCGTTCACGCCGTCGGATACCGACTGCTTGATCCAGATGGCCAGCGGCAAGTCCACCCAGCGCGCGCACGCGCCAGCCAGCAGCGCCAGGCCAGCGCCCAACAGCAGCCAGACGGCCAGCGAAAACGGGTTGCGAACCTCGTCCTGCACAGGCAGGCCAGGCGCGGCGGAGGCGGCGGGAGCGGCGACCGGAGGCGTGAGAGGGTTGGAGTTCATCGGTACCGCTCAAAGAGAATAAGAAATGTTACTGCGGGCTCAAATTCGGCCGGCTCGCTATCGTAACGGCGAGCGCGCGCCAGACCAAGAAACAATTTTCGCGCAAGGGTTAAAATCCCGCCTTTCCACCCCTTTCAGCCCCCGGGATCTACACCCGTCACGGCGACCATCATGCAAGCAACCTCCCTCAAGCGTGACAGCGCGCCCGCGCGCGACGGCGACACCGCCCCCTCCTCCGATGCACTGGCCGACGTTCTGGCCGCTACCGAAGCCGGTTCCCCCCGCAAGCTGTACATCCGCACCTTCGGCTGCCAGATGAACGAGTACGACTCGGACAAGATGGCCGACGTGCTGCGCGGCGACCAGGGCCTGGAACTGACCGACAACCCGGAAGAGGCCGACGTCATCCTGTTCAACACCTGTTCGGTGCGCGAAAAGGCGCAAGAAAAGGTGTTCTCGGACCTGGGCCGCGTGCAGCACCTGAAAAAGACCAATCCGAATCTGGTGATCGGTGTGGGCGGCTGTGTGGCCAGCCAGGAAGGCGAGGCCATCGTCAAGCGCGCGCCCTACGTCGACGTGGTGTTTGGCCCGCAGACGCTGCACCGCTTGCCCGACCTGATCGCACGCCGCCGCGCCGAAGGCCGCTCGCAAGTGGACATCAGCTTCCCGGAAATCGAAAAATTCGACAACATGCCGCCCCCGCGCGTGGATGGCGCGACCGCGTTTGTGTCGATCATGGAAGGCTGTAGCAAGTACTGCAGCTTCTGCGTCGTGCCGTACACGCGCGGCGAAGAAGTCTCGCGCCCGTTCGAAGACGTGCTCGTCGAAGTGGCTGACCTGGCCGACCAGGGCGTGAAGGAAGTGACGCTGCTGGGCCAGAACGTGAACGCCTATCGCGGCAAGATGGAAGGCACGGACGAGATCGCCGACTTCGCCCTGCTGCTGGAATACGTGCACGAAATTCCCGGCATCGAGCGCATCCGCTACACGACGTCGCACCCCAAGGAAATGACGCAGCGCATGGTGGACGCCTACGCCCGCCTGCCAAAGCTGGTGTCGTTCCTGCACCTGCCCGTGCAGGCCGGCAGCGACCGCGTGCTGGCCGGCATGAAGCGCGGCTACACCACGCTGGAATTCAAGTCGGTCGTGCGCCGCCTGCGCGCCGCCCGCCCGGACCTGACCCTGTCTTCCGACTTCATCGTGGGCTTTCCCGGCGAAACGGAAGAAGACTTCGAAAAGACGATGAAGCTGATCGAGGATGTCGGTTTCGACACGTCGTTCTCGTTCGTCTATTCCCGCCGCCCCGGCACACCCGCCGCCGACCTGACGGACGATACGCCGCAAGACGTGAAGCTGCGCCGCCTGCAACGGCTGCAAGCCCTGATCAACGAGCAGGCGGCCACCATCGCCCGCAACATGGTCGGCACGCGCCAGCGTCTGCTGGTGGAAGGCCCCTCGCGCCGTGATCCCAACGAACTGATGGGACGCACCGAGAACAACCGCATCGTGAATTTCGCCGCGCCCGCGCGGCTTATCGGACAAATGGTCGACGTCATCATCACCGAAGCGCACACGAATTCGTTGCGCGCCCGGGTGGCCGATGTGGACCGCGTTCCCCAAGAGGCCGAATGACCACTCCCCGCTCCCGCGCCCGTCGCAGCATGCCCGCCGTCGTCAATCTGGATGGCGACAACACCCACCTGGCCAATCTGTGCGGCCCGCTGGACGAAAATTTGCGGCAGCTTGCCGACGGCATGGGCGTCCAGCTCTCGCGCCGCGGCAGCCGCGTCACCATTGAAGGCGAACGGGCCGAGCTGGCCGGCCGCGTGCTGCGCCGGTTTCACGAACAAGCCGTGCACCGCGCCTTGTCGGTGGACGACATCCAGCTGGGCCTAGTGGAAATTGGCGTCGGAAGGCAGGAAGACAAGCAAGAGCCGGAACAGGCCCGCGAGGCCGATCCGCTGCCCGCGCTGGACGACGAAAGCGACAGCATCGCGCTGCGCACCAAGCGCAGCGACTTGCGTCCGCGCACGCCGCGCCAGCGCGACTACCTGAACAACATCCTGAAGCACGACATCACGTTTGGCGTCGGCCCGGCCGGCACCGGCAAGACCTGGCTGGCCGTGGCTTGCGCCATCGACGCGATGGAACGCGACACCGTGCAGCGCCTGGTGCTGACGCGCCCGGCGGTTGAAGCCGGCGAGCGCCTGGGCTTTCTGCCCGGCGATCTGGCCCAGAAGGTGGACCCGTATCTGCGCCCGCTGTATGACGCGCTGTACGACCTGATGGGGTTCGAAAAGGTGCAGCGCCTGTTCGAAAAGCAGACCATCGAAATCGCCCCGCTGGCCTACATGCGCGGCCGCACGCTGAACCACGCCTTTGTCATCCTGGACGAAGCGCAGAACACCACGCCGGAACAGATGAAGATGTTCCTGACGCGGATCGGCTTTGGCAGCAAGGCCGTCATCACCGGCGACCCGTCGCAGGTGGACCTGCCGCGCGGCCAGGACAGCGGCCTGGCCCATGCGGTCGAGGTGCTAGAAAACGTGCAGGGCATCGCCACCACCCGTTTCACCAGCCGCGATGTCGTGCGCCACCCGCTGGTCGCCCGCATCGTCGACGCCTATGACCGCGCCTCTGAACATGACGCCTGAGCTGTCCCTGTCCGTCCAGTACGGGGTTGAAGAAGCCCGCCTGCCCCGCTGGCGCCTGCGCCGGTGGGCGCAGCGCGCGCTGGCCGCCGCGGCCGAAGACGGCCTGGTCGATTTTTCGGCCGCCGAACTCAGCCTGCGCCTGGTCGGCGCGGCCGAGGGCCGCCGCCTGAACCGCGATTTCCGCGAACGCGACTACGCCACCAACGTGCTGACGTTCGAATACGGCGTCGACCCGCTGGGCGTTGCGCGCGGCGACATCGTGATGTGCGTGCCCGTGCTGGTGCGCGAGGCCCGCGAACAGCGCAAGGCCCTGCTCGACCACGCGGCCCACCTGACCATCCACGGCGTGTTGCATGCGCTGGGCTATGACCACATCAAAGCCCGTGACGCCAAGCGCATGGAGGCGCTGGAAACCGCCACGCTGGCGCAGATGGGCATCGCAGACCCGTACCTGATTACGGAATAACGGCGTTCGGGTCTACCCCTAGAAATTGCGAAAAATGGCGGCCTGCAAGGCGCAGATGCCGTCGTTTGGACCCATTTTCAGGGGCGCGGTTACAAACGGGAAGCCAGTTTCGGTTATGCTGGCCCCTCCATAACTTGTCCTCCCGGACGATGTCTGACCCTTACCCTGCTCCCGAAGCGACCTCTGCTCGCTCAGCCAAACCCGCCACCAAATCCCTTCTAGACCGCCTGCTTTCCCTTGTGCGCCGAGAGCCCGAGGACCGCGAAGGCATCAAGGCCATTCTGGAAGCCGCCCACGACCGCGACCTGCTGGACGCGGAGTCCTACAAGATGATCAAGGGCGCGCTGGCCGTGTCTGAAGGCACTGTTGGCGACATCATGGTCCCGCGCTCGCGCATGGATCTGCTGGACGTCACGCAGCCCATCCCATATCTGGTGGCCTCGGTGATCGAAACCGCGCACTCGCGGTTCCCGGTCTACGAAGGCGATCGCGACAACATTATCGGCATCCTGCTGGCCAAGGATCTGCTGCGCTGCATGCTGGAACCCGGCATTGAAGTGCGCACGCTGGTCCGCCCCGCCGTGTTCATCCCCGAATCCAAGCGCTTAAACGTGCTGCTGCACGAATTCCGCGCCAGCCGTAACCACCAGGCCATCGTCATCGATGAGCATGGCGGCATTTCGGGCCTGGTCACGATGGAAGACGTGCTGGAACAGATCGTCGGCGACATCGAAGACGAATTCGACGAAACCGAGGAAGACGAGATCTTCCCCGAAGGCGAGAACCAGTGGCGCGTCTTGGCCGCCACCGACATCTCGCACTTCAACGAGGTCTTCGGCTGCCAGTTGCCGGACGACGAATACGACAGCGTCGGCGGTTGGATGGGCGGCCAGTTGGGCCGCATCCCCCGCCGCGGCGACATCGCCGAATTCGACGGCCTGCGCATGGAAGTGGCTCGCGGCGACGCGCGCCGCGCCATCTGGCTGCGCGTCAAGCGCAACAACCCCACCCCCACCCCCCGCCCCAACGACGACGCATGAGCCGTACCCCGCGCAGCCGACTCCTGCGCGGCGCCGCCGGCCTGATGCTGGCGGGCGCCGTGCACGCCCTGACTTTCGCGCCCGGCCCCTTGCCGGATTGGGCGTTGGCCATCACGCAAATCCTGGCGCTGGCCATCGCCGCGCGGGTCACCTTGACCGCCCCGTCGGCCAAGCAGGCCTGGATGCGCGGCTGGCTGTTTGGCTTCACCACGTACGCGGTGGGCCTGTATTGGCTGTTCATCAGCATGCATCGCTACGGCGATCTTGCCGCGCCGCTGGCGGTCGCCGGCGTGCTGGCCTTGTCCGCCTTCCTGGCCTTGTTTCCCGCCACGGCCAGCGCGCTCACCCGCCGCTTTGCGCCGCTTGGCGCCGACGCCAAACCGTCCGGCATCCTGGCGTCGACCTTGACGTGGGCCGCCCTGTGGGCGGGTTTCGAATGGCTGCGCGCCGTGCTGCTCACGGGCTTTCCGTGGCTGAACATCGGCTACGCCCATGTGGACAGCCCCATCGCCGGCTGGGCGCCGGTGCTGGGCGTGCACGGCATGGCGTTTATGGCGGCGTTCGTCGCAGCCGCTATCGCCAGCCTGTGGCAACCGTCGCGCAAGAAGGCCATGGATTCGCGCCAGGCCATGGCGGCCGGCGTGGCGGTGGCGCTGGCGGCCGCGGGCTGGCCGCTGTCTCGTGTGGACTGGTCTACTCCCACCGGCGACCCGCTGAACGTGCGGCTGATTCAGGGCAACATCGAGCAATCACAAAAATTCGACCCGGCGCTGCTGGAGCAAAGCCTGGTGCGCCACCTGGAAATGACGGCCTTGCCGCCCGCCGCGGGCGTGCCGGCGCCGCAGTTGGTGATCCTGCCGGAAACGGTATTGCCGGTCTTTCAAGACCAGCTCGATCCGCGCATCTGGGACGCCTGGCGCGGCGTGGCGGCGCGCGGCAACATGACGATCGCCATGGGCGTGCCGCTGCACGACCGCATCAATGGCCGCGATCGCTACACCAACAGCGTGATCGGGTTTGATGGCAACACGCCGGTCGAACAGCTGGTGGGCGGCAGCACGGCCATGCGCTATGACAAGCGCCATCTGGTGCCGTGGGGCGAGTACGTGCCCCCGGGCTTTCACTGGTTCGTCGACATGCTGAACATTCCGCTGGGCGACTTCGATCGCGGCGGCGAACGCCAGACGCCGTTCGCGGTAGGCGGCCAGCACATCGCCTTCAACATCTGCTACGAAGACCTGTTCGGCCCCGATCTGCTGCCGGCGCTGCAACCCGGCGACAACGGCGAGCCGGGCGCGACCATCCTGGTCAACGTCAGCAACCTGGGGTGGTTCGGGGATTCCTGGGCCTTGCGCCAGCACTTGCAAATTGGCCGCCTGCGCACGATGGAAACCGCGCGCCCGATGCTGACCGCCACCAACACCGGCATCACCGCCGCCATCGACGCCAAGGGCCACGTCGCGGCCCAGCTCGCGCCGCTGCAAGCGGGTGTGCTGCCGGTGTCCGTGCAAGGCATGACCGGCTTGACGCCCTACGCACGCTTTGGCGACAAGCTGGCGTTGGCGCTGGTGGGCTTGGCGTTGATCGCGGCCATCGGCACGGGCCGGCGCGCTCGCCGGCCCTGACGCCGTCTCACGCGAACAGGTTGGCGGGCAGTTTGCCGCTGTCCTGCGGTGGGCGCAGCGGCCCGGACCCTGCGCCTGTCAGCTCAATCGCTTCGGCGATGCTGTCCAGATCGTCGCTATCCAACTCCAATTCCGCCGCCCCCAACAAGCCATTGACCTGCGCAGCGCTGCGAGCGCCCACGATGGCGCCCGTGACGCCGGGCCACGCCAGCGTCCACGCAGCCGCCACCGCGGCCACCGTGGCGCCATGCTGTTCAGCAATGGGCTTGAACGCGTCGGCCAGGGCCAGATTGCGCTCCAGATTCGGGGACGTAAATTCCGCGTTGCGTGAACGCCAGTCATCCGCTGGCAGCGCCCGCGCTCGCGACGCCGAGAAGCCGCCGGTCAACAAGCCGGACTGCATCGGGCTGTAGACGATGACGCCCACGTCGTGCTCCGCGCACCACGGAATCAAATCGGCGCCCGCGCCGCGCTGAATGGCCGAGAACGGCGGCTGCAACGAATCCACCTGCCCCAACGCACACGCATTCTGCAACTGCGCCAGGTTGTGGTTCGACAAGCCCACGGCCGCGACCTTGCCCTCCTGCTTCAAGTCGAGCAAGGTCTGCCAATAGGTTTCGATAGGCGTGTCGTCGCCGGCCGGCCAGTGCATTTGGTAGAGGTCGATGCGCTCGATGCCTAGCCGGCGCAGCGAGTCTTCGACTTCACGGCGAATGCTGGCGGGGGCTCCCGTGCGGCGAGGCATCGCCTGCGGATTTTCCGTGGACCACGTCAGCCCGCATTTCGTGAACACATAAGGCCGTTCCGCGGGCGCCATCTGCGCCAGCGCGCGGCGCACGATCTCTTCGGAATGCCCCAAGCCGTACACGGCCGCGGTATCGATCCAGTTGATGCCGCGATCTACCGCCAGACGTATCGCGGCAATCGAGTCGGCGTCGTCCTGCTGGCCCCAGCCGACTGCCCATCCATTGCCGCCGATTGCCCACGCGCCCAGCCCGATACGCGTAATGTCCATGCCACTGCGGCCCAGCGGCCGAGTGGGTAAAGAAGTGTTTGTGCGCATGCCGGATGTCTCAGGTTGGCGCGGCGTTATTTTTTTCGCTTGAAAGCCGCAAGATGAACAAAAAAATTTTCCCTCACGATATCACTGTCACAAGCCTTTGATTTTTCTGGATTCTGCATCAATCACGCGCCGCCTGACGCGCAAAATTCGCTCAAGAAATGCGCAAAAAATCGCACCCCGCCCCTATTTTTTTAGAAGTTTTATGTTTTTTGCGCCACATCGACTTGCACACCCGATTTTGTTCGTGCATAATCTCGTTTCTTCGCCAACGGCACTAAACAAAACCGGCAACGAACTACGAAAAACGCACCATAAAACGTGTGTTCAACTCGTAAAACGTAGCAGGGTGTGGTTAGAGAAACGGGGGTATAGCTCAGCTGGGAGAGCGCTTGCATGGCATGCAAGAGGTCAGCGGTTCGATCCCGCTTACCTCCACCAGTCAACAGCGAAGAATGCAGTACAGCAAGTCCAAGTCCCCTTCGTCTAGAGGCCTAGGACATCACCCTTTCACGGTGAGTACAGGGGTTCGAATCCCCTAGGGGACGCCAGTTTACTGGCAGCAGTAAAGCAGTAGATATGTGCAGTTGAAGTGACAAAGTAGTTGAGTAAGCCGCTGCGGAGCGGTAGTTCAGTTGGTTAGAATACCGGCCTGTCACGCCGGGGGTCGCGGGTTCGAGCCCCGTCCGCTCCGCCAAAAGCTCTCGCTCTGAGTCTTTCAAGAGCTCCGTCTTCGGGGCTTTTTGCTTTTATAGAGTGTGAGACCTTGTTGTCTGTAGTGTGAGACATCAAGTGCCCTGGGGGGTATAGCTCAGCTGGGAGAGCGCTTGCATGGCATGCAAGAGGTCAGCGGTTCGATCCCGCTTACCTCCACCAGTAAGCAGTACAGTAGTAAAGTTGTTTGCAGTTCTGTTAGTTCAGGTCCCCTTCGTCTAGAGGCCTAGGACATCACCCTTTCACGGTGAGTACAGGGGTTCGAATCCCCTAGGGGACGCCAGCTTTTCTGGCATGCAGTACCTAGTAATACCAAGCTGCCTTGACACCGCAGTGTAGTAATGAAGTTCAGTTAAGCCGCTGCGGAGCGGTAGTTCAGTTGGTTAGAATACCGGCCTGTCACGCCGGGGGTCGCGGGTTCGAGCCCCGTCCGCTCCGCCAAGCACTTTGTGCTTGTCAGCATCGCAGCATGCACAATGCAGTACCCGCCTAAAGCTCCGGATTCCGGAGCTTTTTGTTTTTCAGCGCCTGCACTTTTTAACGGCTGCACCGTTTCAGCGCCTGCACTTTTTTCGTGCACGCCGCGCATGTCATTCGATGCGCAAGCGTCGCGCTCTCTACCCTCCCCCCCGCCGCTAAGACTCGTTCGTTTTGCCCTCTGGACAGCATCGCCGTGCGCCTGCATTCTGTGGGCTCATGCCATGCGAACAGAAGAGGACTACGTGACCGCAAACGCCGCCGCACCCCACGCGCATCGCCAACACCTGCAAAGCATCATCGCGGGTTTGAACGAAGGCATCATCGTGCTTGAACCCGACGGCTCCATTGCCTGGGCCAATGACAGCGCACTTGAGTTGCACGGTGCGGACACTTTGGAAGCCTTGGGCGGCACACCCGCCGGCTATCGCAAGCACTTCACCCTGACCTATCGCAACCATCATCGCGTGCCTGCGCGCCAGTACCCGCTAGACCGCCTGGCCGCAGGTGAACCGTTCGATGACTTGCTGCTGGACCTGGGCCGCAAGGACGACGAAGAATTTCTGCGTAATGTGCGCGCGCGCGGTTTGAATCTGGAAGGCGACAGCGGCGCCGACTACCGCGTGCTGATCCTGCACGACCAGACCGAGCATATCAACGCCGAGCAGCGCTTTGAACGCACCTTCGCCGCGAACCCCGCGCCCGCGCTGATCTGCCGCTTGTCAGACCTGCGCTACGTCAAAGTGAACCAGGGCTTTCTGGAAATGACGGGCTACACGCGCGACGCCGTGCTGGGCAAGTCAGCCTACGAACTGGATGTGCTGGACGGCGGCGACGACAAAGAAGAGGCCGTCGCCAAATTGAATGAAGGCGAGACCATTCCGCAACGCGAAGGCGTGGTGAAGGTGGCCGATGGCGGCGCCAAATTCGTGATGGTGGCCGGCCAACCCATCGACATGCAGGACGAACCTTGCATGCTGTTCACCTTCATCGACCTGGAAGCGCGCAAGCGCACCGAGGTGGCGTTGCGGGAAAGCGAAGAGCGTTTCTCGAAAGCGTTCCTGCTTGCGCCTGTGCCGATGGCCGTGTGCGAAGGCGACACGCTGCGCGTGCTGGACATCAACGACGCGTTTGCGGCGGCGACCGGCGCATCGCCGGAAGCAAGCGTGGGCGAAGTGCTGACCGATGTCGGCTTGCAGCCCTACGAGGGCATGGCCGCGAGCCTGAAGCGCGGCGACAGCGCGCGCAACCGCGAAGCCACGCTACGCACGCAGGAAGGCGACACGCTGAACTGCCTGGTGTCTGCCGAACCCGTCATGATCGGCGGACAGCGCCGCCTGCTGATCGTGATGCAGGACATCACCGAACGCAAACGCTCTGAAACCGAACTGCTGACGGCGATTGAAGCGGTGATGCAGGACACGTCGTGGTTCAGCCGCGGCATCATCGAAAAGCTGGCCCAACTGCGCGAGCCCGCGCCCGCATCCCGCGACGTTGCCGAGCTGTCGCAACTAACGGCACGGGAACGCGAGGTGCTTGGCTTGCTATGCCAGGGCCACGACGATGATGGCATCGCCAAGAGCCTGAATTTGTCGCGCAATACCGTGCGCAACCATGTGGCCACCATCTACAGCAAGATTGGCGTGCATCGGCGCAGCGCGGCCATTGTTTGGGCGCGCGACCGTGGCATCACCGGGCACGAAGCCACGCGCGTGCGCGACAAACCCGCCAAAGACTGACCGACGCCCCCCGAATTTACAATTGGAATCAAAATATTCGGGGTCGTCGCGTCGGCGAAGATGGCATCGCGTTAGTTGACGCCACCCGCTTAAATCGCCTATTCCTTCCCAAACTGCTGGCAACCCGCCGGCATTTTCACGCCTGAGGCCTGCATTGCGCAAACCCTGCGCAGGTTCTTACGATCCGCCGATCCCGCCATTGCCCGTTCCGGACAAGCGCCGCGATTCCCGTAAGACCGACAGGAGCCCGTTCATGCAGACCGCCTATATCCCCGTCCCGACCCCGTCCAAGCACACGCCCGCTCCCGCCTGGAGCGCCGTGGACATCATGGCGCTTTACGAGCTGCCGTTCATGGACCTGGTGCATCGCGCCCAGCAAACGCACCGCGCGCATTTCGACCCGAACACGATTCAGTTGTCGAGCCTGCTGTCGATCAAAACCGGCGGCTGTCCCGAGGATTGCGCGTATTGCCCGCAGTCCTCGCATTACGACACCGGGCTGGACGCCGACAAGCTGATGCCGCTGGACGACGTCGTCGCCGCCGCCCGCGCGGCGCAAGCCGGTGGCGCGCAGCGCTTCTGCATGGGCGCCGCGTGGCGCAGCCCCAAGCCGCACCACCTGGAAGCCGTGGCCGAAATGGTCACCGCCGTGAAGGCGCTGGGCCTGGAGACCTGCGTCACGCTGGGCATGCTGCGCGACGGCCAGGCCGAACAGTTGAAGCAAGCCGGCCTGGACTACTACAACCACAACCTGGATACGTCGCCCGAGTTCTACGGCAAGATCATCTCCACCCGCACCTACCAAGACCGCCTGGACACGCTGGACCGCGTGCGCGACGCCGGCATCAACGTGTGCTGCGGCGGCATCGTCGGCATGGGCGAATCGCGCCGCGAACGCGCCGGGCTGATTGCGCAACTGGCCAGCATGGAGCCGTACCCCGAGTCGGTGCCAATCAACAATCTGGTGCAGGTGGAAGGCACGCCGCTGGCGAATGTGGACGCGCTGGACCCGTTCGAATTCGTCCGCACCATTGCCGTGGCGCGCATCACGATGCCGCGCGCCGCCGTGCGCTTGTCGGCTGGCCGCGAAACCATGGACGATGCCTTGCAGGCCTTGTGCTTCATGGCCGGCGCCAATTCCATGTTCTATGGCGACGCCCTGCTCACCACCGCCAACCCGCAGATGGAAGCCGACCAGCGCCTGCTGCAACGCCTGGGCATGCGGGTCGATGCGACGCAGCATCCGCAACCCCGCGAAGGCGTCACGTGCCGTTGACCCCGGGCGTGCTGTATCTGCTGGCCAGCGTGGGGTGCAGCGTCACCGTTGCGGTGCTGCTGAAGCTGGCGCGCCGCTATGACATCGATGTGCGGCAGGCCATTGCCGTCAACTACGCCGTGGCCGCCCTGCTCTGCTGGGCGGCGCTGCGTCCGGACACGGCCACGTTGATGACGCCGCGCACGCCGTGGGCCGTGCTGGCGGCGCTGGGAGTGCTGTTGCCCAGCGTATTTCTGGCGATGGCGGCGGCGGTGCGGCATGCGGGCCTCGTGCGCAGCGACGCAGCGCAGCGGCTGTCGTTGTTCATCCCGCTGTTGGCGGCTTTCCTGTTGTTCGGCGAACCCGTCAGCGGCCGCAAGCTGGCGGCGATTCTGCTGGCCTTCAGCGCACTGGCGTGCCTGCTGCGGCGCACGCGGCCTGGCTATTCGGCATCCGGCGGCGCGGCGGCTGGCCCAGCGGCGCCGGACGGCCGCAGCCTGTGGGTCTGGCCGCTCGCCGTGTGGGCCGGCTATGGCGTCATCGACATTCTGTTCAAACAGGTGGCGCGCGCCGGCACGGCGTTCGCGGGCGGTTTGTTGTTGGCGTTTGTGCTGGCGGGGCTGCTGATGCTGGCCTATCTTCTGGCCCGCCGGGTGCGATGGGAGCGCCGCCATCTGCTGGCTGGCGTGGCGCTTGGGCTCGCCAATTTCGGCAATATCCTGACCTACATCCGCGCGCACCAGTCGCTGCCGGAACATCCTGCGCTGGTGTTTGCATCGATGAACATGGGCGTGATTACGCTGGGCACGCTGGTGGGCGCGTTAGCGTTCCGCGAGCCGTTGACACGCGTCAATGCGCTGGGCATCGTGCTGGCGCTGGCCGCGATCGTAGTGATGGCGCCCTGGTAAGGGCGCAAGGTCAGGTGCCGGTGCGGCGCTCGGGTTCAGGAACGTCAGCCTCGGCTTCCGCTTCTGTCCTGGCGCCGATTGCCCGTGCGTCGACCGTCCCTGCTTCGGGCAGCCCGCCTGCAGGGGCTGCCCCAGCTTGGGCTGTCCCGGCATGGGCAGCACCAGCTTGGACTGCCCCAGCATGGGCCGCCCCAGCATCGGCTGCCGCGGCATGGGCCGCCCCAGCATGGGCTGCCCCAGCATCGGCTGCCGCAGCATCACCCGCCACATCCGTCACGGGCGGGGCGGGTGCGGCCGAGGGATCGGGTTGCACCATTTCCATCGCAATATCGTTTTCGGGATCAACGCGCGGGTCCAGCACCGCCGCGGCGGGCGAGCTTTGCAGCGTGTCGGGCATCGGCACGAAATGCGTTGGCGCTTCGTCGACCTGATGGGCGCCCGTCACGCGAGTCGGGCGCACTTGCCAGACCAGAATCAGCGCGCAAGCCGAGATAAACACGTAGTACATGCTGGGGCCGGCCAAGGACATCAGCAGACCCGCCACCATGGGGCCGATGCACGCGCCTACGCCGTAGGTCATGAGCAGCACGGCGGACAGGCTCACGCGGCGCTCGGATTCAACGTGGTCGTTCGCGAACGCGGCGCCCAACGGATACAGGGTGAATTGCAAGATGCCGAACACGCACGACAGCGCCACCAGCGCCCAATACGGCAAGGTCAGCCAGCCCCACATGACGGTAGGCAGCAGCACCAGCAGCAAGGCGTTGAAACGGATCAGGCCCGCGCGGTTGATGCGGTCAGACAGCCAGCCCATCGGCCATTGCGACAACAGGCCGGCGGTAACCGCAGCCGCGACAAAGATAGCCGCCTGCGACGTCGACAAACCATGCTTGGCGCCATAGACGGCCGCCAGGCCATAGAACGCGCCGGAAAGATTGCCCGCCACGAACAACACCGTCATCGACAGCGGCACGCGGCGCATGAAGAAGCGGATATCCAGCGGCGCAGGCAGCGGCGTGGGCGGGTGAGAACGCGCCGTAACGGCAATCGGCACCAGGCACAACACCAGGCACATCGCCACCAGCGTCAACGGGCGCAGGTCCAGCGTGGCGTAGGCGGTCAGCGCCAGTTGCCCCAACACCGTCCCCAGCCCGGACACCACCATGTAGACCGAGAACACCCGGCCGCGCTGATGGTTTTCCGTCTGCTCGTTCAGCCAGCTTTCGATAACCATGAATTCGGTCACCATCACCACGCCTGAAATCACGCGGAACACCAGCCACAGCGGCATGGAGTCGACCAGCGTCTGAGCCAGGATCATGCTGGTGGCGATGGCCGCACAGGCAACGAACGCGCGGATATGTCCCACGCGGATGATGAGCTTGTGCCCCAGCCGCGCCCCGCACACCAGGCCCAGGTAGTAGCCGGCGATCAGCGCGCCGATCCACACTTCGCTGACGGACTGTGACGTCAGCCGAAGCCCCATGTAGGTGTTGAACAGACCCGTGCCGATAAGCATCAGCAAGGTCGCGAAGTAGAGCGACGAGAAAGATGAGATGGTGGCGAGCATGGCGTTGGCAACCGCTGCTGGCAATAGCACGGCAGGCTGCAAAGGCAACCTGCCGCGTTGAGCGGTAAGACAGGAACTACGTTAGATCAGACTTGCGACAACATCGTGGCGGCGTCGCTGACTTCGAACTTGCCAGCGGCTTCCACGTTCAGTTGCTTGACCACGCCGTCGACGATCAGGGCCGAGTAGCGTTGCGAACGCACGCCCATGCCGCGCGCGATCAGGTCCAGTTCCAGACCCAGTTCCTTGGTCCACAGCGCCGAGCCATCGGCCAGCATGCGAACCTTGCCTTCGGTCTTCTGTTCACGGCCCCAGGCGCCCATGACGAAGGCGTCGTTGACGGACACGCACCAGATTTCATCCACGCCCTTGGCCTTCAAGGCGTCGGCTTGTTCCACGTAGCCAGGCAGATGCTTGGCGGAGCAGGTCGGGGTGAAAGCGCCCGGCACGGCGAACAGAGCGATGGTCTTGCCGCGGGTCAGGTCAGCGACCTGGAACGCGTTGGGGCCCAGCGAGCAGCCGGCGGTTTCGGTTTCGATGAATTCGGTCAGGGTGCCATCCGGCACGCGGTCGCCGACTTTGATCGTCATGTAAATCTCCAGGATGTAGGGGGGTGATGCATTGAGGCAGGAGCGCCTCACATCCGCCATCATAGTTCCTGTATGGCTCACTTGCTGCGCGAGGCCGCGCAAGGAAAGAAAGTCGCACAGTCTGAAACGACTCCATACCCTGGCTACATGGGGAGGAAACGGCTGCTTGCCATAATGATGTAGTAACCCACGCCCGCGGCGCTTGGGGTTCCCGTGTGTGTTCAGTGCTATTTCCAGCCCTGCGGGCATTGAGCGGAGATTCAATGATGCGAAAGATCTTGACCGGCTTGGCTTGGGTCCTGGCCACCGCAACGGCCCCGGCCTGGGCCGCCCCGGATGCGGCCGAACAGGCCCAATACGATTCCTTCGTTGTGGCGGCAGGCGCCTCCAATGGCGCGGCCCGCGCGTGTGGCGCATCGGAACCGGATTTGGCGCAGCATCAGGCGACGTCTAAGAAAAACCTGATGCAGTACGCGCAGGAATATGGATTTTCGTCGAAGGAATACGAGGGCTTGTTTCAGAAGGGCCTGGCAGACGGGAAGACGATGATGGACGATATGAAGCGGTCTGGCGTGGACGGATGCCGGGGCGTGCTGGGGAGTTTTCAGAATGAGCGGGTGATGGGATATGAGGAGATGAAGGGGGTGCTCGCAGAAGTTAGCGATGGGTTGCCGGGGGAGAAGGCGCAGTAGGCTTTTGTGTTTTGAGTTTTGGTTTTATTGATGCGGCGTTGTGGGTTCTTTTGACGTCCGATGGGCCGGCGCCCGGGGGTGGGCGGGTCAACGATTGCGGTCCGGAGCCTTCGCTCCGGACTGCCCCGTCGTCATCTTCGTTGCGGCCTGCGGCCGCTGCCTTCAGATTCCCTCGGGCTTATCGACTCCCCGCCCACCCCCGGGCACCGGCCCATCGGACTCGGCTGGCTGAATCTTCACGGCCCTAGGGGAGAACGGTGTGCTTGGGGTTCTGCTCCACCATGATGGGTGGTGGAAGATCTTGCGGGGCCCGCCCCCGGCCGGCCGCGCGGGCGGCCTTGGGGGGCTTACGCGCCGTGGTGCGTCGTGACGATGCTCGCTTCGCGTGTGGCTGCTGTGCGCGGGTAATTGTCGGCGTTTCGCAGCACGCGCCGCTTCATTGGCAGTCGCAAGATGCCCGCCGCTTGAACGCCGGTGCGTGGCGCGCAACGGGTTGGCATGCGCAAGACAGTGGGCGCTGCGCGCCACCCTTTACCCCCCAAAAAGCTGCGGCGGGACCATTAGAAAGCTATTCCCCGCATTCGCGAAAGCGACCACCGCCCAAACGCCCACAGATGCGTAAGCCGAGTAAGGCCGCCCGCGCGGCCGCCACTCGGCGGGCCCCGCAGCACTCGTCACTAAGGCACACCCTAGCAGCGCGCCGACCCAAGACAACGGCAGCCCGTCGTCGCGGTGGCCCTGACTGAGCGCAACCTCGATGCGCCCGAGGGAATCCGAAGGGAGCCGAAGGCGGACGAGGATGACGAAGGGGACGTCCGGAGCGAAGGCTCCGGACCGCAATCGTGGGCGCGCGCAGTCAGGGCCACTGCGCCGACGGGCGACCTACGAAGATCATCGTCAACCGCAGCACAAACACCCTTGACCGCCCCAAAAAAGACTCCCCCTAAACCCCAAGTCCGTTCTGCTTGAACCAATCCAGCATCCGCGTCCAAGCCTGCTCCGCCTCCGCCTTCCGATAAGACGGCCGGTAGTCCGCATGAAACGCATGCGGCGCATCGGGATAGACATCGATCCGGGAAGCCTTAGCCGCCGCCGGCCCCTTCGCCAATTCGATTCGCATCTTATCCACATCCGTCTGCGGAATGCCTGCGTCCTTGCCGCCGTATGCGCCCAGCACCGGCGCCTTCAGTTCGTTCACCAGGCTCAACACCGACTTCGGTTTCAGCTCGCTCGGTTCGCCCGCCAATTGGCCGTAGAACGCCGCGCCGGCTTTCAGTTTCGGGTTGTGCGCGGCGTACAGCCACACTTGGCGGCCGCCCCAGCAGAAGCCCACGATACCCAGCTTGTCAGCGTCGCCGCCATTCGCCGCCGCCCATTTCGCCGTGGCATCCAGGTCGCCCTGGACTTGAATGTCTGGCACCTTGCCGATGACCTCGGCTTGCAGCTTCGGAATCTCGGTGTACTTCGACGGATCGCCCTGGCGCGCGAACAGCTCCGGCGCAATCGCCAGATAACCCAGGTGCGCCAGACGGCGGCAGACGTCCTGGATGTATTCGTGCACCCCGAAAATCTCGGACACCACAATCACCGTTGGCAGATTTTTCTTTCCCTGTGGCGCGGCGCGATACGCGGGCATCTTGCCGTCCGTCGTGGGGATATCGATCTTGCCGGCCGTCAGCCCCTTGGCGTCCGTGGCGATGGCGGTCTGGGCCACGGCGGGGCCTGCCGCCAGCGAAAAGCCGGCGGCGACGGTGGTAGCGATGAAACCCCGGCGGTCCAGCCGCAAAGGCGGCAACAGGCTGTCGAAGTGCGCGTCTTGATCTTTCATCGAGAATCTCCTGGCAAAAGTTGGCCGGGGGACGCGATGCGCACCCCCGATTGAACGGCTGGTTTCACTTCAGGGAGAAGTCCACGCGCGAGGGTTGCCCCTCGTCCTTGATGCCGTCCGCGTCCAGCTGCGGCGCAACGATGAAGACACGGTCCGCGAGTCCTTCCTGGGCTTGCAACTTCTCATACACCGCTTGCGCGCGCGCATCCGCCAATTGGCGCAACTGCTCATCCCCCACCGGCGCCACGCTGCGCAACATCGCTTCCATCTGGTCTGGCGGTACTGACTTGGACATGCCGATGAAGTTGCGCGGCTTGTCCTTGATGTCGGTGTCGCCGTAAACCTCTTCCAGATACTTCGTGCGTTCCGCGGGCGACACCTTCACGCCCGCCACATTCGGCTTCTTGCCGCGCGGCGCTGTTTCGGCGGCCTTGGCGGCGCGGATCTGGTTGTCGACCCAAGCTTGGCGCAGGCCTTCCAGATCGGTCTTGGGATCGGCGCGGCCGCTGATGTCCATCTTCAGTGCGGGGCGATCCGTCAGCGCCTTGGTCAGCGTGTCCAGGCGCTGGAGGGTGTCTTCCGTCAGCACCGCGCTGCCGGGCGCGAACTCCACGTAAGACAGTTCTTCGCCGCCCCCGAAAGCAGAGGCCAGCAGGCTGAAGGGTGAGGTCACCGCTTTGACCACCAAATTCACCAGCACCCGCACCACGATGCCGCCCACCGAAAACTCGGGGTCGTCCAGCGAGCCCGAGATCGGCAGGTTGATATCGATATTGCCGCGCGAATCCTTCAACAGCGCCACGGCCAGCAGCACCGGCAGCTTGGTGGCGTCGGGGCTGTTGGTCTTGTCGCCGAACGTCAGCTGGTTCAGCACCACGTGGTTCGAGGCTTGCAGCGCGCGGTCCTTGATCTTGTATTCCAGGTCCACCGACAGCTTGCCGCGCTTGATCGGGTAGCCGACGTACTTGGCCGAATAGGTATTGAAGCGCGGCAAGTCCACCCCCTTGGCCGACGCCTTCAAGTCCAGCGTCAGGAACTTGGCGAAGGGCTGCACGATGCCGCTGATCGACAAGGGCGCCGTGGTGTAGACGCGGCCCGTCACCTTGACCTTGGCGGGCTGCGGATTGGTGGACGATACCGCCGTGATGGCGCCTTCGATGGCGGACAGTTCCGCCACATAATTCGGTTTGACGAAGCGGTCGGTAAACGTCATGCGGCCGCGCGTAAGCGTCACGCTGTTGACCGCAATGTCCGGCATGCCTGCGCTTGCACTGCCCGAGCTGCCCTTGGCGGCGGCGGCGGGCGCGGCGGCGGGCGGGGCCGCTTGCCGGCCGGGCGTTTGCGTATCTTGCGTGATCGAGCCGCCAGCCTGCCCGGGCGCGGCGATCAGGTCCATCACATTCAGCCGGCCCTGCGCGTTAAGCAGAATGCGGCCATAGAAGTCTTCCAGCGCGATGTCGCCCAGCTTGGCCGCGATTTTGTCACCCGCCACTGACACGTCCATGCCCACGAAACCCAGGCGCTTCCAGTTCAGGAAGTCGTCGTTGTTGACGCGGTCTTGCAAGTCGACGCCCGTGACTTCGACGCCGCCCTTCCAGTTGACCTTCATCGGCGCATTGCCGGCTGCGGCCGCGAAGTCGACGTTGCCTTTGGCGCCCAACGTAATGGCGCGCACCGTCGCATTCAGGCTGGATGCGGCATAAGGCGCGAACGCGGCCACGTTCAGCTCGGACAAGTCCACCGACGACTTCAGCGTCAACGGCTGCGGTGTAAACGCGCCCTTCAAGTCCAGCTTGCCGTTGCCCTGGATGCCGGCGGCGGCCAGCGTGAAGTTGCTTTGCCCCGGGCCCATGGCCAGGCGGTCGGCCGTGACGTGCAGCGTTTGCAGGGCGATATCCAGCGCGGGCTTGAGCGATTCATCGCGCGCCTTGAATTGCGTCAGATCGGCTTGCACTGCCGTGGCGGACGCATCAATCGCGCCGCCCTTCTCTTTGACATGGACCTGCGCCGAAGCGCCCAAGCGGCCATCTTGCAGCAGGACCGGCGCCACGCTGCGCACGGCGGGCGCAAGCGGCGCCAAGGCGATGTTGCCCATCCGCACGCCCAACTCCAGCGACAACGGCTTGAGCTCCAGCGGCCCCTTGGCGCGTATCCAGCCGCCATCGGTGCTGTTGTCCACAGTCAGCCACAGGTTGACGGGCTGGTCCTTGACCTCGGGAATCTGCACGCTTTCCACCGTGACGGCCATGCCGGTCATGACGTAATCCAGCTTGCTGATCGCGTCAGTGACGTAGAGCTCGCCTTCGTGCAGGTTGAAGGCGTCCAGCGTCACTTTCCATTCCGCCGGCGCGGCAGGCGGCGGCGTAGTGGCGGGCGCAGTGGCGGGCGCAGCGGGTGCGTCAGGCGTGCTTGGTGGCGTGGGTGCGCCGGGCTTGCTGGGCAAGGCGGCCGCATCAGGCGCGGCAGGGGTGGCCGCGGCGCCGGCCTCCGGGGTGACCTGGGCGTTCTTGTCGGCCCCGGCCTTCGCCGGCGCCGCTTTGGGCTCCACCTTCAGCCCGATATCCCGCTTGAGCTTGTCGGCAACTGGCGTTTCCGTCGGCGCCACGCCGCCCAGCTCCTTCAGCTTGGCGACGACGTCCTGCCAATTCAGATGTTCGTTCGTATAGCGGCGCACATGAATCTGCGGCGCCCACAGGCCGATTTCGCCGATATAAAGCTGGCGTGCAATGGGCTCCAGTTCCAGCCGCGTGACCGTCAGCGCGCTCCAGGCGGCCAGGCGGTCGCCCGCGGTGTCGTGCAGGTCAAAGCGGCGCAGGCCCAAATCACCCACCACGCGGATTTTCGGCGGCGCGTCCTTGGGCTGCTCGAACACGACTTGAAGATTGGAATCCAGCAGCGCGCTGTCCAGCTTGAACGGCAGCGGCATCGGCCACACATCCGCCCACTTTTCCAGTTGCAGGCCATGGAAGGCGACGCGCAGGGTTGATGACGGCACCTTGTCGAACGGACGGGCCACGCCCGTCAGGTCGAACGGGCTGCCGTTGATGCGCAAATGCAGCCGGGGCTGCACGTCGATGTCCGTCGCGTAGCCAAAGGTGGAAATGAACGGCACGCCCACGGCCAGCTCATCCACCACCTGCTTGCGGCCGGTGACCTTGTCGTCCAGCGTGATGGTGCCGCCTTCGATCACCATATTGTTCAGCGAGAAACGCGGCAGGCCTTCATCAGGTTTGGGCGGTTCGGCGGGCTTGGCGGCGGACAATTCCGCGACGCGTTGGGAAATATCAGAGAAGTTGAAACGCGTGACGTCTTCGCGCACGACGCTGATGGTAGGCTGGCGCAGCGTCAGACGATCAACAACGGGCGCAAACCAGAACAGCGAGCTCCAGGCGGCGCTGGCATCCAGTTCGGCCAGCGTCAGCAGCGGTGTCTGCGAACCCGGCTGGGCCACAGCCAGGTCGCGGGCGCGGAGGGTCAAGGTGAAGGGATTGAAGCTGATCTTGCCCACGGAGACATCGCGGCCGATCATCTTGGATACGTCGTCCGTCAGGACGTTGTGCAGGACTTTGGGCACTTGCCAGGCGGCAACGCCGAACAGGATCAGTACAAACGCCACGATGCCCAGTAGGATCTTGCCGGCGCGCCGGGTGAACCGAAGCTTTGGCATCCGCACGGGCATCGAGAGTCTCCTGATACGAGTTGAAGGCGATTATCGCGCCCTGGTTAACGCTCGTCTATCATAGGCGCAACAGCGGCCCGCCCGGCCTGCCGGGACCGCACTTTTCAAACATTAACAATTCTCGATCCCGATTCCCATGCCCCCGACCACCCCCACTTTGAGTCACCTGGATGAAGCCGGCCAGGTCCGCATGGTCGACGTCATCGCCAAGACGGATACCGAGCGCGTGGCCATCGCCACCGCCAGCGTCCGCATGAATGCCGTGGCCTATGGGCTGTTGACGCAGCCGGGCCAAGGCAAGGGCGAAGTGCTCAACACCGCGCGCGTGGCCGCCGTGCTGGCCGCCAAGCGCTGCGCCGAGCTGATCCCGCTGTGCCACAGCCTGCCGCTGGCGTTCGTCGGCGTGGACTTCGCGTTGGACGACGCCGCGCATCGCATCGACATCCTGGCCACGTGCCGCACCAGCTACAAGACGGGCGTGGAAATGGAAGCCATGATGGCGTGCAGCGTGGCCGCGCTGACCATCTACGACATGTGCAAGGCGGCCGACAAGGGCATCGTGGTTGAACAAGTTCGCCTTAAGTACAAGGCGGGAGGAAAAAGCGGTGAATGGCGCAACGATTAATCTCCTGTACTTCGCCCGCGTGGCGGAGCTGGTCGGCAAGCGCACGGAAAGCTGGCCGCTGGATGGCGAGTCCACGGGCGCGCAACTGCTGGCTGCGCTGGGCGCGCGTTATCCCCAGCTGGAACCCGCCAGCCGTTTGAAGCTGGCCATCAACCAGACCCATTCCAAACCGGCCGCCGCGATTCGCCCGGGCGATGAAGTCGCCGTGTTCGAACCCGTCACCGGAGGTTGAACGCCATGATCAGCGTCCAGGAAGCCGATTTCGACGGCGCCGCGCTGACGGCCGCGCTGCGTGACAGCGCCGGCCCCGGCGTGGGCGGCATCGTCACCTTCGTGGGCTATGTGCGCGATTACGCGCCCGATGCGCCCACCGACACGCTCTTTCTTGAACACTACCCCGGCATGTGCGAGCGCGAGCTTGAAGCCATTGCCGCCACCGCGCGCGAACGCTGGAAGCTGGCCGGCACCGTCATCGTGCACCGGGTGGGCGCGTTGCACCGCAATGCGCAGATCGTGTTCGTGGCGGCCGCCAGCGCTCATCGCGGCGACGCCTTTCGCGGCTGCGAATACATCATCGACGCGCTGAAGACGCGCGCCCCCTTCTGGAAGCGCGAGACGCTTGCGGGCGGCAGCAGCTTCTGGGTCGAACAACGCCAATCCGACCAGGACCGCACGGACGCCTGGGATGAAGACACCGCCCCCTCGAAGGAACGCCCATGAGCGAAGCCATTCCCGTCTCTCTGGCCTGCGCCGTACTGACCGTCAGCGATACCCGCAGCGCGGGTGACGACACGTCCGGCAACCTGCTGGCCCACAACCTGGCGCACGCGGGCCACCAATGCGTGCGCCGCGACATCGTGCGCGACGACATCTACCAGATCCGCCGCATCATCAGTGACTGGATCGCCGACCCCGAAGTGCAGGTCATCCTGACAACCGGCGGCACGGGTTTCTCGCATCGCGACCATACGCCGGCGGCCATCCTGCCGCTTCTGGACCGCGAGATTCCCGGCTTTGGTGAACTGTTCCGCCAGATTTCCTATGCCGAAATCGGCAGCTCCACCATCCAGTCGCGCGCGTTCGCCGGGTCGGCCAACCAGACGCTGATCTTCTGCCTGCCCGGGTCGAACAATGCCTGCGAAACCGCCTGGGCGCAAATCCTGCGCGACCAGTTCGACAGCAGCCACCGCCCGTGCAATTTCGCCTCGCACTTCAAGCCCACCGAAGAAGACCACTGACCCATGCTGGATTTTGATCAAGCCCAGACCCTGCTGGCCAATGCCGCAGGGCCGCTGCAACGCCGCGACGACATCCCCCTGAACGACGCCGCAGGCCGCGTGCTGGCAACCGACCTGGAAGCCACCGTGGATATCCCGCCCGCCGACAACAGCGCCATGGACGGCTATGCGCTGCGCGTGGCCGATTGGCAAGCCGGCGTCCGCCTGCCCATTCAGCAACGCTGCTATGCCGGCGACGTGCCTGAACCGCTCAAGCCCGGCCACGCTATCCGCCTGTTCACGGGCAGCCTGATTCCCGATGGCGCCGACACCGTCGTCATGCAGGAAGACACGGTCGAAGCCGACAACCAGGTCGAGATCACGCGCCAGCCCGCGCCCAACCAGCACATTCGCCGCCGCGGCGAAGACACGATGACCGGCGCGCCGTTGCTGGCCGCAGGCACGCTGCTGCAAGCGGCGCACGTGGCGCTGCTGGCCTCGCAAGGACTGGCCAGCGTGCCGGTTGTGGGCCAGCTGCGCGTTGGCATCCTGACCACCGGCGATGAGCTTGTGCCGCCCGGCGCGCCGCGCGCGCCGGAGCAGATCTACAACTCCAACGGCCCGATGCTCGCCGCGCTGGTGCGCGGCCTGGGCGCCCTGCCCGTGCACGTCTTGCATGCGCGCGACACGGAAGCGGATCTGCTGGCTGCCTTCAAGACCTTGCTGGCCGATTGCGATCTGGTGCTGAGCGTGGGCGGCGTGTCCGTCGGCGAGCGCGACCTGGTCAAGCCGGCGCTGGCCACGTTGGGCGGAGAACTGTCGCTGTGGAAGGTGCGCATGAAGCCTGGCAAACCGGTTGCGCTGGCGCAGATTGGCGGCACGCCCGTCGTCAGCCTGCCTGGTAATCCGGTGTCGGCCTATGCCGTGTTTGCGATGCTGGTGTCGCCGCTGGTGCGCCGCATGCAGGGCCGCGAAACCATCTTCCCGCCCGTCAGCCTGCTGCCTTTGCGCACCGAGCGTCCGCGTCAGGATGGCCGCGAAGAATTCCTGCGCGTCCAGTGCCGCACGGCCGAGAATGGCGGCAGTGAACTGATGCCTTACGGCCACCAGGGGTCAGGGATGATCAGCTCAATGCCGTGGGCGACGGGGCTGGCGCGTTTGCCCGCCGATGTGCTGGTCAACGATCAGGATCGTGTGCCGTACTACGACTTGCGCCACTGGTTGGCGTAGCGCGCTGACTGGGCGGCTGACTGGTCGGCTTACTTTACGGCTTACTTTACGGCTTACTTTACGGCTTACTTGATGGCTGACTTGGCGGCTGACTTGGCGCCTGCCGCAGCGGCGGTCGCGTGACGGGTGGCGTATTGCGCCGCCGCCGCCAATTCCTCCGCCGTGTTGACGTTCATGAAGGCGTCGGGCGTGTCGTCAAAGCGCGCCTCAACGCCGCCCATCCGCGCTTGCCACAAGCCCACCTTGCGGTCGCCTGCCCGCAGGTATGCAAGCAACGCCGGCAGCAGCGTCGTGCGTAAGGCCATGCAAGCGGAATGATGCTGGCCGCCAGCCACGGCGTGGGCCAGCGGGGCGTGGGCCGAAGTGGCCGCGGCGATCAGCCGCGCGGCCAGATCATCAGGCAGAAAAGGCGTATCGCACGGCGTCACCACCAACCAATCATCGTGTGCAGCGGCACTGGCAGCCAGCCCGGCCGCGATGCCCACCAACGGGCCTTGAAACGCGCCCAGCTCGGGCTCACCGTCGGCCACCACCTGACCGTATTGCGCGTAGCGGTCCAGATGCCGGTTGGCGCTGATGATCACGCGCCCCACCTGCGGGGCCAGACGACGCGCCACGTGCGCCACCATGGGCTCGCCGTTCAACTCGACCAGCCCCTTGTCTTGATGCTGCATGCGGGCCCCCTGCCCGCCCGCCAGGATCAGGCCGGCGATGCGCGTGTGCGGCGTTGCGGGGTCAGCCACCGATATAGCTCATTTCAACTTTGCGGCCGGGGTCGGGCGTGGGGCCGGCCATGTTGCGGCCGCGCAGTTCCGAATAATGGTCGTTGCGCCCTGACCAGATGCCTGCCAGGATGCCCGCCAATTCGGCGTCGCTTGCGCCGTCGCGCAACGGTGCCCGCAAGTCGTAGCCCTCGTGTGCGAACAGGCACAGAAAGAGCTTGCCTTCCGGCGACAGGCGCGCGCGCGTACAGCCGCCGCAGAACGCGTGCGTGACGCTGGAGATGACGCCGATTTCGCCGCCGCCATCCACATAGCGCCAGCGCTCGGCGACACGGCCCATTTCTGTGGTTTGGACGGGTTCCAGCGCATGAACGGCGCCGATGCGGTCCAGCACTTCCTGGCTGGGCACCACTTCGGCCAGGTTCCAGCCGTTGGTGTTGCCCACGTCCATGTATTCGATGAAGCGCAGGATGTGGCCGCTGTGACGGAAGCGTTCGGCCATCGGCAAGATTTGCGCGTCGTTCAACCCGCGCCGCACCACCATGTTGACCTTTACCGGCGCCAGCCCGGCTTCGGCGGCGGCGTCGATGCCGCGCAGCACGTCGTCAGGCGTGAAGCCGCTGTCGCTCATGTCCTGGAACATGGCGGCGTCCAGCGCGTCCAGGCTGACGGTGACCCGGGTCAGGCCCGCCGCTTTCAGCGCGGCCGCCTTGCGCGCCAGCACGCTGCCGTTGGTCGTCAGCGTCAAGTCCAGCGGATTGCCTTCCAGCGTGCGCAAGCTGGCCAGTTGGCCCACCAGGTTTTCGATGTGTTTGCGCAGCAAGGGCTCGCCGCCTGTCAGCCGGATTTTTTCCACGCCAAGCTGCGTGAAGATGCCGGCCAAGCGGCTGATCTCTTCAAACGACAGCAGGTCGGCATGCGGCATGAAGGTATAGCTGCTGTCGAACACTTCGCGCGGCATGCAGTACGTGCAGCGGAAGTTGCAGCGGTCCGTGACCGATATCCGCAAGTCGCGCAAGGGGCGCACGCGCGCATCCAACGCGGGCTGGCCTGCCGGGGGCAGTTCGCCGGGCGCGGGCCAGGCCGAGCGGTCGGACCGGCGGTCGGCAAGGAAAATCACTTTGCTCATGGGGTGATCATATCCCGGCATCACGTTGCACTGGCGCAAGGTCATCCTGAAGGCAGGGGCATCGCCCTTCAGGCAAAGGCCTCTTGCAGCGTTTGTAAGCGCCCGGTGTCCCGGGCGTCGTAGCCAACCAGTTGCCCCACGTACCCCACGTAATCGGCGCTGCGCATGATGCTCAGCAAATCCTGCATGGCCGGGGTTTCCAGCGACGATTTTCGGATGGCGAAAAAGTAGCGCTCGCGCACCAGCGGGATGAAGTCCAGCCCGAAACGGCAGGCCGCGGTTTCAACGCCCACGCCCGTGTCCGCCATGCCGCTGGCAATGTGCGCGGCAATCGCCATGTGGGTGAATTCGTTGGTTTCGTAGCCCTGGACTTCGCCGATGGATACGCCCGCGCGTTGCAGCATCAAGCCCACCAGGTAACGCGTGCTGGACCCGATCTGGCGGTTCACGAAGCGCACATCGGGGCGCGCCAGGTCGGCCATGCCGCGAATCTGCTTGGGGTTGCCCGCCGTGACGAAGAGGCCCGTGTTGCGCACGGCCAGGTGGATCAGCAGGTAATCGTCGGCGTGCAGCCACTGCGCGTAGCGTTCCATGATGGGCGATTCGAAATCCCCCTGCGGCACCTGAAACCCCGCCAAGTCGCATTCATGGCGCTCTAGCGAGGCCAGCGCCTCGATCGCCGTGCGATAGCGCAGTTCCAGCCCGGGCTTTCTGCCGCCCATGTGCTGCATCAGCGATTCCACCGCAAAACCGTGGCTGGCATGCAGCCGCAAGTGCGGACCGCTTTCGGGCAGCAGCCGTTCCAGCTCTTCCTGCAATTCCGACGCCATGCTGTCCAGCGTGGGCATCAACCGCGCTTCGATGCGGCGGTTGGCCCATAGCAACCGCTGCGCAAACGGCGCCAGCTGCGTGCCTTGGCGGCGATTGGTGATCAGCAATTGCGTGCCGAAGATGGTCTCGAAGCGGCGCAACACGCCCCACGCGTGCCGATACGACAACCCGCAGGCGCGGCACGCGCCCGTGATGTTGCCGGTGGCGTCGATGGCGGCCAGCAAGGCCAGCATGTCCTGCAATGGGACGGGGGCCGCATCGTCGTCTGTCCCCAATGTCCATTGCGGCCGCAGGCCGATTCGGAACTTATATGTCATTTATTTCTTATTGAAGGCGTTCAAGTACGTGGTTAGAGTACACAAATAACGCGGCGGACGGGTATTTATTATGTTTTTAAAAACATATTAAACACCACACATTCCGGCCCACAACAACACCCAGTTCATCTGGAGGAGACCACCGTGCATCAGCGCGAGGCAAAATCCGACCTGGCGTCCAGCGGGGGCGCCCGCGGCGGCCCACTGGCTCTGGACGCCGCTCAGCATTCCGCCACCCCCGCCATTGCGGCCACCGCCCGCATCGTGGCCAGCCTGAAAGACCTGCCCGGCCCCTTGCTGCCGGTGCTGCATCAGGTGCAACACGAATTGGGCTGTATTCCGGCCGAGGCGGTGCAAACCATCGCCGAGGCCCTGAACCTGTCCCGCGCCGAAGTTCACGGCGTTATCACGTTCTACCCCCATTTCCGCAGCCAGCCGGCCGCGCGCCATACGCTAGAAGTCTGCCGCGCGGAATCCTGTCAGGCCATGGGCGGCGACGCTTTGGCCGCGCATGCGCAGGCCAAACTGGGCTGCGGTTTCCATGCCAGCACGCCCGACGGCAATTTCACGCTGGAGCCCGTGTACTGCCTGGGGCTGTGCGCGCAGTCGCCCGCCGTGATGATCGATGGCCAGCCGCATGCCCGCGTCACGCCCGACAAGCTTGACCGCTTGCTGACCCGCACGCTGGAGACCACGTCATGAGCGCCCCCATCGTCATCTACGTGCCGCGCGACGCCGCGGCGCTGGCCATGGACGCCGACGCCGTGGCGCACGCCATTGAACGCATTGCCGACGAACGCGGCCTGTCGGTGCAGGTGGTGCGCAACGGCTCGCGCGGGCTGCTGTGGCTGGAACCGCTGGTGGAAATCGCCACGCCCGACGGCCGCATCGCCTACGGGCCGGTAGCGCCCGAAGACGTGGCTGGCTTGTTCGATGCGGGCTGGCTGAGCGGCGGCGCGCACGCGCTGCACTTGGGCCTGACCGAAGACATCCCCTATCTGAAGCAACAAGAACGCCTGACCTTCGCCCGCGTGGGCGTGATCGACCCGCTATCGATACAGGACTACGCCGCGCATGGCGGCCTGGCCGGGCTGAAGCGGGCGCTGGCGATGCAGCCGGCCGAGATCATCGACGACATGGTCACCTCGGGCTTACGCGGCCGCGGCGGCGCGGCGTTTCCGACAGGCATCAAATGGAAGACGGTAGCGGGTTCGCCCAGCGATCAGAAATACATCGTCTGCAACGCTGATGAAGGCGACTCCGGCACCTTCGCCGACCGCCTGCTGATGGAAGGCGACCCCTATGTGCTGATCGAAGGCATGACGATTGCCGGGCTGGCCGTGGGCGCCACCTACGGCTACATCTACGTGCGTTCCGAATACCCGCACGCCATCCAGACCCTGGAAGCCGCCATCGCGCGCGCCCGCAGCGTGGGCTGGCTGGGCCACGATGTGCACGGCAGCGGCCGCCAGTTCGACCTGGAAGTGCGCAAGGGCGCGGGCGCCTACATCTGCGGCGAAGAAACCTCCCTGCTGGAAAGCCTGGAAGGCAAGCGCGGCGTGGTGCGCGCCAAGCCGCCGCTGCCCGCAATATCGGGCCTGTTCGGCAAGCCCACCGTAATCAACAACGTGATCTCGCTGGCGACGGTGCCGATCATCCTGGCCAAGGGCGCGGCGTACTACCGCGACTACGGTGTGGGCCGCTCGCACGGCACGCTGCCGTTTCAGCTGGCGGGCAATTTGAAGCAAGGCGGCCTGGTGGAAAAGGCCTTCGGCCTGAGCCTGCGCGATCTGCTCTACACGTTTGGCGGTGGCAGCGCATCGGGGCGGCCCCTGCGCGCCGTGCAGGTGGGCGGCCCCTTGGGCGCGTATCTGCCGGAATCGCAATGGGACGTGCCGCTGGACTACGAGGCCTACATCCATATCTCGGCCATGATCGGCCACGGCGGGCTGGTGGCGTTTGACGACACCGTCGACATGGCTCGCATGGCGCGTTACGCGATGGAGTTCTGCGCCATCGAATCCTGTGGCAAATGCACGCCGTGCCGCATCGGCTCCACGCGCGGCGTCGAAACCATCGACAAGATCGCGGCAGACGGGGCCGACACCAAGCAGCGCGAACAGCAGGTGCATCTGCTGCGCGACTTGTGCGACACGATGATGGGCGGTTCGCTCTGCGCATTGGGGGGCATGGCGCCCTACCCCGTACTGTCGGCGCTGAACCACTTTCCGCAGGACTTCGGCATCGAGTCCCCGCAGTCTGCCGCGCACGCGGCCTGAACCCGAGAGACCACCATGCTAGAAACCGTCATCAAGCGCGACCGCGACATGGGCACGCCGGCGCGCGTCTCTGAAAAAACCATCACCCTGACCATCGACGGCCAGGAAATCCAAGTGGCCGAAGGCACATCGCTGATGCGCGCCGCAGCCGAAGCGGGCATCAACATCCCGAAGCTGTGCGCGACAGACAGCCTGGAACCTTTTGGCTCGTGCCGGCTGTGCCTGGTGCAGATCGAAGGCCGGCGCGGCTACCCAGCGTCGTGCACCACGCCCGCTGAAAACGGCATGGTGGTCTTTACCGAAACGCCCAAGCTGCACGAACTGCGCCGCGGCGTGATGGAGCTGTACATCTCGGACCACCCGCTGGACTGCCTGACCTGCCCCGCTAACGGCGATTGCGAATTGCAGGACATGGCGGGCGTCGTGGGCCTGCGCAACGTGCGCTACGGCTACGACGGCGCCAACCACCTGGACGCCAAGACCGACGACTCCAACCCCTACTTCAGCTACGACGCGTCCAAGTGCATCGTGTGCAACCGCTGCGTGCGCGCCTGCGAAGAAACGCAAGGCACGTTCGCGCTGACGATCTCGGGCAAGGGCTTCGAATCGCGCGTATCGCCGGGGCAGGACCAGCCTTTCCTGGACAGCGAATGCGTGTCCTGTGGCGCCTGCGTGCAAGCCTGTCCGACCTCTACGCTGCAAGAAAAAACCGTCATCATGATGGGCCAGGCCGAACATTCTGTCGTGACCACCTGCGCGTATTGCGGCGTGGGCTGCGGCTTCAAGGCCGAGATGAAGGGCCAGGAAGTCGTGCGCATGGTGCCGTGGAAAGACGGCCAGGCCAACCGCGGGCATTCATGCGTGAAGGGCCGCTTTGCGTGGGGCTATACCACGCACAAGGAACGCGTGCTGAAGCCCATGATCCGCAAGCACATCACCGACTCCTGGAAGGAAGTGTCCTGGGACGAAGCCATCAACTATGCGGCGTCCGAATTCCGCCGCATCCAAAGCCAGTACGGCCGCGACGCCGTGGGCGGCATCACGTCGTCACGCTGCACCAATGAAGAAACGTGGCTGGTGCAAAAGCTGGTGCGTGCGGCGTTCGGCACCAATAACGTCGACACCTGCGCCCGTGTCTGCCATTCGCCCACGGGCTACGGCTTGAAGCAAACGCTGGGTGAATCCGCCGGCACGCAGACCTTCGATTCGGTCATGCATACCGACGTGGTCATCGTAATGGGCGCCAACCCCAGCAGCGGCCACCCGGTATTTGCGTCGCGCTTGAAGCGCCGGCTGCGGCAAGGCGCAAGGCTGATCGTGATTGACCCGCGCCGCATCGAACTGGTGAGCTCACCGCACATCAAGGCCGACTTCCACTTGCAGGTGCGGCCCGGCACCAACACGGCGCTGCTGTCGTCGATGGCGCATGTGATCGCCACCGAAGGCCTGATCGCCGAAGACTACGTGGCCGAACGCTGCGACACCAAGGCCTTCAACGAATGGCGCGACTTCGTCTCGCTGCCCGAAAACTCACCGGAAGCGATGGAGGAAATCACCGGCGTGCCGGCGCAGGCCGTGCGCGGCGCGGCGCGTTTGTTCGCCACTGGCGGCAACGGCTCCATCTATTACGGCCTGGGCGTCACCGAACACAGCCAGGGTTCCACCACCGTCATGGCGATTGCCAACCTGGCCATGGCCACCGGCAACGTCGGCCGGGAAGGCGTGGGCGTGAACCCGCTGCGCGGCCAGAACAACGTGCAAGGCTCGTGCGACATGGGCTCGTTCCCGCACGAACTGCCTGGCTACCGCCACATTTCCGACAACGTCGTGCGCGCGCAATTCGAACAGGACTGGGGCGTGACCTTGCAGCCCGAACCCGGCCTGCGCATTCCCAACATGTTCGAAGCGGCGCTGGGCGGAACGTTCAAGGGCCTGTACTGCCAGGGCGAAGACATCGTGCAGTCCGACCCCAACACGCAGCACGTGGCGGCGTCGCTTGCGGCGATGGAATGCATCGTGGTGCAAGACCTGTTCCTGAACGAGACCGCCAAATACGCCCATGTGTTCCTGCCGGGCTCGTCGTTCCTGGAAAAAGACGGCACGTTTACCAACGCCGAACGCCGCATCTCGCGCGTGCGCAAAGTGATGGAACCCAAGAACGGCAAGGCGGATTGGGAAGTGACCGTAGCGCTGTCCAACGCGCTGGGCTATCCCATGCCCTACACGCACCCGCGCGAAATCATGGAAGAAATTGCGCGGCTGACGCCCACGTTCGCAGGCGTCAGCTACGAGAAGCTGGACAAGCTGGGCAGCCTGCAATGGCCGTGCAATGACGACGCGCCGGAAGGCACGCCCATCATGCACATCGACGCCTTCGTGCGCGGCAAGGGCAAGTTCATGATCACCAAGTACGTGCCGACCGACGAACGCAGCACGCGGCGCTTCCCGCTGCTGCTGACCACCGGCCGCATCCTGTCGCAGTACAACGTGGGCGCGCAGACGCGGCGCACGCCCAACGTGATGTGGCATGGCGAAGACGTGCTGGAACTGCATCCGCAAGACGCCGAAGACCGGGGCGTGGCCGAAGGCGATTGGGTGGGCATCCAGAGCCGCGCGGGCGAGACCGTGTTGCGCGCCACGCTGACTGACCGGGTGCAGCCGGGCGTGGTATACACCACGTTCCACTTTCCCGAGTCCGGCGCCAACGTCGTCACGACGGACAGCTCCGACTGGGCGACCAACTGCCCCGAATACAAGGTCACCGCCGTGCAGGTCACGCGCGTGTCCCAGCCTTCGGAATGGCAGCGCCAATGGTCGCGCTTTGAAGACATCCAGCACAAGCTGCTGCGCGAGCGATCGCGCGAAAGCGAAGCGACGCTGACCGGGAAATAACCCCTGCCGGCCTCGACCGCCCTGGATGCCATGACCGCTACCCCGTCCACGCCCCCCCGCGCCGACTGCACGCAGACCCCGGTCACCCGCGTGCGGGACGGGGCCATCGCCCCCGCCGCCGAACTCGACTTCGTGGCCGAGGAAACGCCGGTGGCGCTGGAGTTCAACGGCATCAGCCACGCCACCATGCTGGCCACGCCCGCCGACCTGGAAGACTTTGCCGTGGGCTTTTCGCTGTCGGAAGGCATCATCGACAGCGTCAGCGATGTGCGCGGCATTGACGTGCTGCCGCAATGCGACGGCATCGTCGTGCAGGTGGAAATCTCTACCGCTTGCGAAGTGCGGCTAAAGACACGCCGCCGCGCCATGGCCGGCCGCACCGGCTGCGGCCTGTGCGGCGTGGAAACCTTGCCCGAAGTGCTGCGCCCAGTCGCGCCCGTGACCAACGGGTCGGCCGTGCGTATCCAGGCCGTGCTGGCCGCCATGCGCGACATGCGCGCGCGCCAGGCGCTGCACGACATCACGGGCGCCACGCACGCGGCGGGCTGGGCGGGCGCCGACGGCGCCATTGCCCTGGTCCGCGAAGACGTGGGCCGGCACAACGCGCTGGACAAACTCATCGGCGCCTTGGCGCGCCAAGCCATGCATGCCGGCGGCGGCATCGTGCTGGTGTCCAGCCGCGCCAGTTTCGAAATGGTGCAAAAGACAGCGGCGGCCGGCGTGCCGGTATTGGCGGCGGTGTCCGCCCCCACGGCGCTGGCCATCCGCCTGGCGGAAGACGCCAACGTCAGCCTGGTGGGCTTCTTGCGCGGCGGCGACGCCACGCTGTACGCCCACCCCGAACGCTTCACCCCCTGAACGGAACCCTGACACGCAATGGAAATCGGCAACCTGATCCGCATGGCCAACCGCATCGGCCAGTTCTTTGACGCCATGCCGGACCGCCACGAAGCGCTGGAAGGCGTGGCCAACCATATCCACAAATTCTGGGAGCCCCGCATGCGCAACGAGCTGCTGGGTTTTCTGGCGGCCAGCCCTGATGGCGACGCAGGCGACGAGCAGTTGCACCCCTTGGTGCGGGACGCGGTCACGCAGAACCGCCAGCGCCTGACGCCCGCGCCCCGAGTGGGGTAGCCCGGCCGCACCGCTTTACCGCAGTCAGATCGCAGTACGCAGTACGCAGTGACGGATTCAATAAAAGAAGCCGCGCCCCCGTTCTATTTGCGGCCGGCGCGAGCGATAAAGCCGCACCCCACGAGGAGACTTCATGGAAAGTACCGCCACCTTGGACCTGCCCGGCTCAAAGCCGGGTTTTTTTGACAAAGAACGCACAATCGCCGGGCCGGGTTTTTCGCGCTGGCTCGTGCCTCCCGCCGCGTTGGCCATCCATCTTTGCATCGGCATGGCTTACGGTTTCTCGGTGTTCTGGTTGCCCCTGTCCAAGGTGGTGGGCGGCGCCAAGCCGCTGTCCTGCCCGGCCGACATGAGCCTGGCCGCGGAACTCTTCACGACCAGCTGCGACTGGAAGATTTCCACCATGGGGTGGATGTACACGCTGTTCTTTGTGCTGCTGGGGTGTTCCGCGGCGCTGTGGGGCGGCTGGCTGGAACGCGCCGGTCCGCGCAAGGCGGGCGTGGTGTCGGCGGTGTGCTGGTGCGGCGGCCTGGTCATTTCGGCCATTGGCGTGTACCTGCATCAGATGTGGATGCTGTGGCTGGGGTCAGGCGTCATCGGCGGCATCGGGCTGGGGCTGGGGTATATCTCGCCCGTCAGCACGCTGATCAAATGGTTTCCCGACCGCCGCGGCATGGCCACCGGCATGGCCATCATGGGCTTTGGCGGCGGCGCAATGATCGGCGCGCCGCTGGCTGACCTGCTGATGCGCCACTTCGCCACGCCCACCTCGCCCGGGGTCTGGCAGACGTTCCTGACGATGGCCGTCGTGTACTTCATCTTCATGATGTCGGGCGCGCTGGGTTACCGCGTGCCGCCCACGGGCTGGAAGCCGGAAGGCTGGACGGCGCCCGCCAAGCATGCCAACAACGCGATGATCACCAAGGGCCACGTGCACGTGAAGCGCGTCTGGGGCGTGCCGCAATTCTGGCTGGTCTGGCTGGTGCTGTGCCTGAACGTGACGGCCGGCATCGGCATTCTGGGCATGGCGTCCCCGCTTTTGCAGGAAGTGTTTGGCGGCGGCCTGATCAACAAGCCGGAACTGGGCTACGCCCAATTGGACAAAGACCAGCTGGCGGCCATTGCCGCCATTGCCGCGGGCTTTACCGGCCTGCTCAGCCTGTTCAATATTGGCGGGCGGTTCTTCTGGGCCAGCCTGTCTGACAAACTGGGCCGCAAGCTGACCTATCTGATCTTCTTCGTGCTGGGCTTCGTGCTGTACGCCGCCATTCCCTGGACGGCGCACATCGGCGCGCTGGCCCTGTTTGTGGCCGCGTTCTGCGTGATCCTGTCGATGTACGGCGGCGGCTTCGCGACCGTGCCGGCGTATCTGGCCGACCTGTTCGGCACGCAGATGGTGGGCGCCATCCACGGCCGGCTGCTGACGGCGTGGTCAGCCGCCGGCATCTTTGGCCCGGTGCTGGTGAACTACATCCGCGAATATCAGCTGTCTATCGGTGTGCCGCGCGCGCAGGTGTACGACATCACCATGTACATTCTGGCCGGCATGCTGGTGCTGGGCTTCCTGTGCAACCTGGCGATTCGCCCCGTCAACCCCAAGTACTTCATGACGGAGGCCGAACTGGCGCAGGAAAAGGCTTTGGCGCACGAACGCGCAGCAGCGGCTGAAACGCACGGCGTGGGCCGCTCGACCTTCCGCACGCCCGCCGCCCTGGTGCTGTTCGCCTGGGCCTGCGTGGGCATTCCGCTGGCCTGGGGCATCTGGATCACGCTGCAAAAGGCGGTCGTCCTGTTCCACTGAAGCGGCGCATCCGCGCGGCGCCGGGCGCGCCGCGCAACGCCCTGGGGCGCGAAACTGCTACATTGGCAGCCCGCGCCCTTTCTTTTTATCTCCCCTACATGATCCTGCCCCGTCCCCCCGTCCTTGCTGGAGCGACACGTTGACCGCCCCTGAACTGCACTGGGTAGAACAAGACGCCCCCCGCTCCGCCCGCTGGCGCTCTGAAACCGGCGCCACGCCGCCCAAGCGCGTGGTCGTGGTGGACGACACCCTGACCGCGGACATGGCCTACCGCCAAGCCTGCGAAGGCGTCGGCCTGCTGTGGCGCGGCGACTTCCAGAACGCGCGCCTGCTGCTGCAAGCCATGACCCGCCGCGTGGACAAGCGCCCGCGCAAGCCGGTCGACACGCTGCTGGAAGCTTTCAACCAGCACCGCCAGATTCAATCCCAGCGCGCCCGCATCCTGGGCATGCTGCTGATTCCGTTTGATGCCGGCCACGGCATTTCGCTGCGCCGCGCGCCCGACGCCCGCCAAGCCTGCGAAGAAGTGCACGGCCCCGCCGACGAGCCCTACGTGGCATCGCTGCGCGAACTGCTGGGCATGATCGGCGCCTTCGAATGGCGCAAAAAGGGCGTGGAAATTCCCGTCCTGAACAACCGCATCCACCCGCACTACGGCGTGTTTTCGCCCCTGCGCGGCGAATACGTCGAGCTTGTGGCCAACACCCCGATGCCGCGTGGCAGCGTAGCCTTTGATATCGGCACCGGCACCGGCGTGCTGGCCGCCGTGATTGCGCGCCGTGGCGGCAAGCGCGTCATCGGCACCGACCAGGACCCGCGCGCGCTGGCCTGCGCCCGCGAAAACCTGGAACGGCTGGGGCTGTCCAAGCAGGTCGACATCGTGGAAGCCGACCTCTTCCCCGAAGGCCGCGTGTCGTTGATCGTCTGCAACCCGCCGTGGCTGCCCGCCCGCCCGAGTTCCCCGGTCGAACACGCCGTGTATGACCCCGACAGCCGCATGCTGCGCGGCTTTCTGAACGGGCTGACCGCGCACCTGACGCCCAACGGCGAAGGCTGGCTGATTCTGTCGGACCTGGCCGAACACCTGGGCCTGCGCACGCGCGAACAGCTGATGGAAATGATTGATGCGGCCGGGCTGCGCGTCATCGAACGCATTGACACGCGCCCCACGCACGCACGCGCCAAAGACCCGAGCGACCCGCTGTACGCGGCGCGTTCGAAGGAAGTGACGTCGTTGTGGAGATTGGGCGCGGCGGCCGCACCGGCGGCTTGATTGGCTGTCTGACCGGAAGGCTTGCACGTGCGCTTGCTCGCAGGCAGGTCAGCACGCACGCAAGCAAGCACGCACGTACCTACGCACGATACCGCGGCCCGAAGATTTTTCTTCGGGCCGCATTTTTTTTCAGGCCTTGCCGGCAGCCACGTTCACGCTGATCGCAATGATGAACACGTTGAAGAAGAACGCGATGACGCTGTGCACCAGCGCCATGCGCCGCACCCGCCGGTTGACGATCTGCACGTCAGACACCTGGAACGTCATGCCCAGCACCAGCGCAAAATAGGCGAAGTCCCAGTAGTCGGGTTCCTGCGTGCCGGGGAAATCCAGCCCCTTGTGCGTGCCGCTGCGATGGCCGTAGTAGCCATGCGCGTAGTGCAACGCAAAGATCATGTTCATGTAGAGCCACGACAGCACGATGGTGGCCGCAGCCGCCAGCATGTCCACCACGCCGCCCACGCTGCTTTCGCCGCGCAATTCCACCCACAGCGCCACCAGCACCATGCACGACAGCGCCACGCTGCTCCAGAGCACGCCCATGCGCCCGACGTCCTGTTGCTTGGCGTGCACCCGCATGGAGGCCGAACTGGCCTGGCCGAACACCCTGGCGGTCAAGACCAGGAAGACCAGCGCGGCGGCGTCAAAGCCCAGCAGCAGCGCCAGGCTGGGCGAACGGCCCAGCGCATAGGCCGCGCCCCCCGCCACCACGAATAACAAACCGCACATCACCAGCCGGCGGTGCGCATGGAAGAACGGCAGGCGGCCGGCTCTGGCGGCGGCGTGTTCTTCTGGCGCCGCTCCGGGGGTGTGGTCTTGGTTTGTGTCCTGCCCCGGGTCTTTGCTTTGGTCTTTGCTTTGGTCTTTGCTTTGGTCTTTGCTTTGGCCTTCGCTTTGGTCTTTGTCCTGGTCTTGCTTTTCGCTTTTCTGCTGACCGCTTTTCTGCGGCGCTTGCGGGATCGGCTTCGTCATGCGGGCTCCTACGCGCGGCAAGAGTCCTACGCTAACCGATCGCCACCAAACCCACCAGCGCGCCGCCGAACAGCAGCCATAGCGGATGGATACGCGTGGCGCTGCCCAGCACCGCCACCACGGCGGTGATGGCGCCCAGCAGCCACGTATGCGCCGACGCCTCGGTGATGAGCGACGCGCTGGCCGCCACCAGCCCGACCGTCATCGGGAAAATGCCCGCCTGGATCACGCCGCGCCACGGGCGGTCTTTGAAGCGTTCCCACAAGCCCAGCGCCAGGATGGTGATCAACGACGACGGGCCGAACTTGGCGATGGTGGTGACGAGCATTCCCCACCACCCCGCCACGTGCCAGCCCACCAGCGTCACCACCATCAGGTTGGGGCCGGGCGCGGCCTGGCCCAGGGCGAACAGCGCCGAAAAATCGGCCGCGCTCATCCAGCCGTGCACCTCGACCACCTGGCGCTGCATCTCGGGCAGGATGGTGTTGCCGCCGCCAAACGCCAGCACGGACAGCTGGGAAAAGATCAGGGCCAGCGCAATCAGCGTATGAATCATCGACGTTGCCTCCACACGGCCAGGATGCTCAGCGGCGTCAGCACCGCCATCGTCGGCAGCAAGGGAATGCGCAACACGGCGATCGCCACGAAACAAATCGTGGCCACCACCCCAGCCAGCCAGTCGCGGCGCTTGATCACCGGCACGCCAATCTTGACCGCCATCGAAATCAGCAGCCCCGCCGCGGCGGCCGCCAAGCCGGCGAACAGGTGCTGGATGTGCGGATCGCTCTGAAAGCGGTCATACACCATGCCCAGCAGAATGACGATGGCCGACGGCGCCAGGATCAGCCCCATCAATGCCGAAAAGGCGCCGCGCGGCCCGCGGAATTTCATGCCCAGCGCCACCGACAGGTTGATGATGTTGCCGCCCGGCAAAAACTGGCACAGGCCCAGCAGGTCGGTGAATTCCGGGCCGCTTAACCAGCGGTGCTTCTCAACGACCATGCGGCGCGCCAGCGGCAGCGCGCCGCCGAAGGCCGTCAGGCCAAGCATGAGGAATCCGTAAAACAACTGCCCGCAAGTGGGCGCCGGCCGGCACTCGGCCTCTAGGGTGGAGGGTGCTGCATTCATGTTGTGAAAGCCGGTCTGGGGCCGGCAGGCAGGGGCTGGCGCGTTGCCGCGCTGACTGAGAAATACCGAGTTGGGAGCCTACTCTTCGCTCAAGATAATGTCTAATATATGACCACTTAACCACTCATATCCAACCCATATGGCATCGGTCGACTTGCGCCTGCTGCGTTACTTCCTGGCGGTGGCCGAGGAATCCCATCTGACCAAGGCCGCCGCCCGCCTTGGCATCCGGCAGCCGCCCCTTAGCCAGCAGATTCGCGTGCTGGAACAAGAGCTGGGCGTGACCTTGTTTCACCGCCTGCCGCGCGGCATGGAACTGACGGAAAGCGGGCGCGCGCTGGTCGACGATGCGCGCAATATCCTCGCGCTGGTGGACCAGGCGGTCGACGGCGTGCGGCGCGTGTCACAAGGCGAAGCTGGGCGGCTGACGGTGGGGTTCACCGGGTCGGCCGCGTTTCATCCTTTTGTGCCCACGGTCATCCGCCGCTTTCGCGAAAGCGCGCCCAACGTGCGGCTGGTGCTGGAAGAAAGCAGCACCGGCGAACTGCGCGAAGCCGTCAGCGAAGGCCGGGTGGATGTCGCCTTCATTCGCGGCGCGCACGGCACGGGTTCGGGCGTATCCGAAGAAACTGTGCTGGAAGAAACCATGCTGGCGGCTTTTCCCGCCGACCACCCCGCCGTCAAGGGACGCACGCGCAGCCAGATCGCGCTGTCCGAGCTGGCCGAAGAATCCTTGATTCTTTATCGCCGCCATAGCGGCCCCGGCTTGTACGACGCCATCATCACGGCGTGCAGCGCGTCGGGCTTCAGCCCGCGCGTGGCGCAGGAAGCGCCGCGCATGCTGTCCACACTGAGCCTGGTTGCGGCCGGCCTGGGCGTGTCGCTGGTGCCGGCGTCGCTGCGGCGCGTGAATATCGAAGGCGTGGTGTACGTCAATGTCACCGGCCCCGTCGCGCTGCGCGCGCCACTGAACCTGATCTGGCGCGACACGCCGATGTCGGGCGCCACGCGCAAGCTCATCGATGAAGTGCGCCGGCATCGCGCCGAAGACCCGGGGCTGGCGCGCGGATAGGCGGGCGTTACACTGCCGGGCACCCGGCTATTCTCTTTTGCCCTACGTTTTCGCCCCCCCGCACTCGACCATGCTTTCCGAATCCCCCATCGGCATCTATGACTCTGGCGTTGGCGGCCTGAGCGTGCTGCGCGCCATTCGCGACGCCCTGCCCCACGAATCGCTGCTGTACGTGGCCGACTCCGCGCACGTGCCTTATGGCGAAAAAACGCAAAGCTTTGTCGAACAACGCGCCTTCGCGCTGGCGGATTATTTCGTGTCGCGCCAGGCAAAAGCCATGGTCGTCGCGTGCAACACCGCCACCGCCGCCGCCATTGCCCCACTGCGCAAGCGCCACCCCGGCCTGATCATCATCGGCGTCGAACCCGCCATCAAGCCAGCGGCGCATCTGACGCATAGCGGCGTTGTGGGTGTGTTCGCCACCACCGGCACCTTGGCCAGCCCCAAGTTCGCCGCGCTGGTGCAGCGCGAAGCGCCCGAAGTCCGCATCCTGCTGCGGCCTTGCCCGGAATGGGTGCGGCTGGTGGAGCAAGGTGAACTGTCCGGCCCCGCCGTCGAGGCCGCGGTGCGCACGCCCGTGGCGGAATTGCGCGCGGCGGGCGCCGACGTGCTGGTGCTGGGCTGCACCCATTTCCCCTTTTTGCGCGACGCCATCCAGGCGGCAGCCGGCCCCGGCGTGCCGCTGCTGGAAACGGGCGCCCCCGTGGCGCGCTGGTTGCGGCATCAGTTGCAGGAAAAGGGCTTGCTGCGCGCAAGCGGCGTAGGTGAGCTGCATCTGGAAACCACCGGCAGCGCCCCCGCGCTGGCGGCGCTGGCCAGCCGCTTGCTGGGCAAGTCGCATGACGCGGCGGCCACGCCCGAACGCTGGCGCTGATCGCTTGCCCAGCATGCGCGCGGCTTGATCCTGCGCAGCGTCCCTGGTGCGAAATCGGCGAATAATTGGAATACAGTGATCGCACAGCCTCGCGGCTCGCACATAACAAGGAGACGACCATGAAACGCATCCTGATTCCCGTCGACGGTTCCCAACCCGCCATCCACGCCGTCCAAGCGCTGCTGGCGGCCCGCGCCTATGACCCCGTCGAACGCGTGGACCTGCTCAGCGTTCAGATACCGCTGAAGTCCGGCAAGATCGGCCGCGGCCTGTCGCAAGCAGAAATTGACGCCTACTACCTGGAAGAAGGCCAATCCGCGTTGCAGGAGGCCCGCCGCCTGCTGCAACAAGCGGGGGTGCCGTTTGACGTGCGTGTTGAAGTGGGAGAAGCCGCTGAAACCATCGTGCGTATCGCCGACGAATCCGGCGCTGACGAAATCTTCATGGGGTCGCGTGGGCTGGGGTCGGTCTCGTCTATGTTCATGGGGTCCGTCGCCACACGCGTCCTGCACCTGACGGCATTGCCCGTCACCCTGGTCAAGTAACGCATCAAGGAGCATCCATGCTGAACATCCTGGTCCCTGTCGACGGCTCCGACAATGCCAACCGCGCCGTGCTGTACGCCCGCCAACTGGCCCAAGGCGCGCCCGCCGCGCGCATCCACCTGCTAAACGTGCAAACGCCCACGCAAGGGCGTGCGGGCATTTCCCGTCTGATCACGCAAGACATGATCGATGAGTTCTACGCCCGCGAAGGCCAGGAGGCCACCGGCGAGGCGCGCCAACTGCTGGACACCACCCGCACCGGCTACACCAGCTACATCGCGTTCGGCCACGCCGCTACCGAGATCGCCGGCTACGCCCGCGACCAAGGCTGCGCCCGCATCGTGATGGGCACGCGCGGCCATGGCAACCTGGTCAATATCCTGATCGGCTCGGTCGCCAATCAGGTGCTGCAGCTGGCGGACGTGCCGGTCACGCTGGTGAAGTAAGGCGTCGGGCTGGCGTTTATTTTTAGCGCTTATGTTGCGCTGGCCAGCCCCGGCAACGACAAGGACACGCGCAGCCCGCCCAATGGCGACGGGCTCGCGTGAACCTCGCCGCCATACGTGCCAACCAGATCGCGCACAATGTCCAGCCCCAGGCCCGAGCCGGGCCGTTGTTCATCCATGCGCACGCCGCGCAGGAAGATGCGCTCGCGGGCATCGTCTTCAATGCCTGGGCCGTCGTCATCGATATGCATCAGCAAGCGCGCGCCGCTTGCGGGCTCCACAGAAATCAGCACCTGGCTGCGCGCCCATTTGCAGGCGTTGTCCAGCAGGTTGCCCAACATCTCCTGCAAGTCTTGCGGTTCGCCACGGAATACTTGCGCGCCGGTGAACCCTTGCATGCGGATCTGCAAGCCGCGCTGCGCATACAGGCGCTGCATGACGCGCACCAGCCCCGCCGCCGCGTCCTGCAAGGGCGCGCGTCCATCGGCCGCGCCTGACGCCGCGGCGGCGCGTGCGCGGGCCAGGTGATAGTCGATCTGGCGGTTGGCCATCGCCACTTGTTCCTGCACCAGCGCCGCCGGCACGCTTGCGTCGCGCGAGGCGGCGTTGGCCAGAATGGTCAGCGGCGTCTTGACGGCGTGCGCCAGATTGCCCGCTTGCGTGCGGGCGCGCTGCACGATGTCGGCGTTCATCGCCAGCACCTGGTTGAAATCGTCGACCAGGGGCTGGATCTCGCTGGGGAACTGGCCGTCGATGCGGCTGCTGCCCGCATCCTGTTTCGCCAATTGCCGCCGCAGCCGGGCCAAGGGCCGCAAGCCCACCACCACCTGCACCACGGCGGCGGCCGTCAAGCCAACGGCCAACGCGCCCAAGGCCATCGCCAGCATATGGTTGAAGCGCTCGATGGGTTCGGCCAGCACGTTGCGGTCGGCGGCCACAATCAGGCGCAAGGGCGCGGCGTCGTCTTCAGCCGGCTTCAGCACGCGCGCAAGCGCCGTCAGGCTGCGGCCGGCGGGGCCGCTAAGGTCATAAACCTGATCGCCGCTATCGGCATCGCGCGGCACGGGTTTCAGGGGCACATCCAGTGCCTGATCCCACAAGGACCGCGAGCGCGCAACGCCCATGGCAGCCGGCTTGCCGCCCTCCGCCAGCCGGTCCACCTGCCAGTACAAGCCGGATAACGGCTGCTCCAGCCGGGGGTCGCTCAGCGGCGGCGACACTTCCGGGCGGCCATCGGCGCCCAGGTTGATGGCTGCGGTGAGCTGGTTCAGATGCAAGGTCAGCTCGGCCTGCAACTGCTGCGTGATGTGCTGGCGAAACAGGCTGGAAAGCCCCCACCCCGCCAGCGCCACCGCCACCAGAATCCAGGCCAGCGTGCCGGCCAGCAGGCGCAGCCGCAGCGAGCCCAGCACGCCCGCGCGCCGCGCCGTCATTCGCGCGCCGCCAACCGGTAGCCCAGCCCGCGCACCGTTTCGATGGTGTCAGGCGGCAGCTTCTTGCGCAGCCTGCCGATGAAGACTTCGATGGTGTTGGAGTCGCGGTCGAAGTCCTGCGCGTACACGTGGTCGATCAATTCGGTGCGCGAAACGACCTCGCCCGCGCGCTGCATCAGTACCGACAACACCTTGAACTCGTGGCTGGTCAGCGTCAGCGCCTGGCCGTCGATCGTGACCTTGGCCTGACGCGTATCCAGCATCAGCGGGCCGCAACGCCATTGCGCGCTGGCGTGCGCGGTGCTGCGGCGTAGCAGCGCGCGCACTCGCGCCAACAACTCTTCCATGTGAAAAGGCTTGGTCAGGTAATCGTCCGCGCCTGCGTCGATGCCGGCCACTTTCTCGTGCCAGTTGTCGCGCGCGGTCAGGATCAGCACCGGCATGTTGCGCTGGGCGGCGCGCCATTGCTTAAGCACCGTCAGCCCATCCATCACCGGCAAGCCCAAGTCCAGCACCACGGCGTCGAATGCTTCCACATCGCCCATAAAGCGCGCGGATTCGCCATCGCCCGACACATCCACCGTATAGCCCGCGCCGCGCAGCGCGTCGGCCAGCTGGCCGGCCAGCGTGGGTTCATCTTCGACCACCAGGATGCGCATCAGTCCTTGCCCTTGAATTTGATGTCGCGCCCTTTGACGGACAACAAGGTGCCGTCGCGCGCATCGAGCTTCAGTTTGAGGATGCCGCCGCCGCTTTGCAGCACGCGGATCTCGTAGATGAATTCGTCATCGTCTTCTTCGAATTCCACCTTGACCACCTGCCCGGGAAAATCGCGTTCAACGATATCCAGCACGGCGCCCAGCGGCAGCACCTTGCCGGCTTCCAGCGCCTGGCGCGCGCGTTCGTGGTCGCTTTCGCCGGCCAGCCCGCTGACAGGGCCTGCGATCAGCGCAAGCGCCAAGGCGCAGCCCGACAGCAAGAGGCCGCCGCGCCTGGACCATGTCTGGGAAAAATACCGCAATGCCGGGCCTCTTTGGTGGGCGAACACGGGGAAAAGTGAGCGTCTTTTATACCGCGCCGAGGATGAACCTGGGATGAACGGCGGCTTCAGAAAAGGTTCATGCGCCAAGCCGAATAATGGGCACATGGTCGCTGCAACGGCCAGCCTTTCCCCCCTTACCCTCAGGAGATATCCCATCATGACGCGCATTCAAAAAACCCTGGCCGCCCTGGCAATTGGCGCATCCGCTTTGGGCGCTGGCGCCGCCGCCCAGGCGCAAACCGCGGCTCCGGCTCCGGCTGCGGCTCCCGCTCAGGCCGCTCCGGCCGCTCAGACTGCACCCGCGGCCGCTGCCCCGATGCTGACGATACGCCAGGTCTACGACAAGATGGAAGCCGCCGGCTACCGCAATATTTCCGAGATCGAACGGTCCAGCAAGCACGGCTACGAGGTCAAGGCCTACGACCCGCAGGGCCAGCGCGTGAAGCTGCGCGTTGATCCGCAATCGGGCGCGGTCACGCGCAGCCGCTTCGATGACTAAGCGCAGGGGGTCAACCGCGCTGAAGTCCCCCCGCGGGTGAAAGACGATTCTTGGGGTGAGTATGATGAATCCATTCAAGATTCCGGAGTCGCATCATGCCCACCCTGCGTCTCGCAGCGGCCAGCCTCACGCTGGTTACGCTTAGCGCCTGCGGCGAAGTCGCCACCCTGCCCGTCGAATCGGGCATGGGGCCGAACCCCAAACTGCCCGCCCCCAACACGACCCTGATTCCCACCGTCAACACGGCCAAAGCCGTGGGCTGGATCGCCGGCACGCAGCCCGTGGCGGCGGCGGGCCTGGGCGTCAACGCGTTCGCCAGCGGCCTGGACCATCCGCGCTGGCTGTACGTGTTGCCCAATGGCGATGTGCTGGTCGCCGAGACCAATGCGCCGCCCAAGCCCGAAGAGGCATCGGGCGGGCTGAAGGAATGGGCCAGCGGCATCGTCATGAAACGCGCGGGGGCCAAGACCCCCAGCGCCAATCGCATCACACTCTTGCGCGATACCGACCACGATGGCGTGGCCGACACGCGCAGCGTGTTGCTGCAAGGCTTGAATTCGCCCTTCGGCATGGCTCTGGTTGGCAACCAGCTCTATGTGGCCAATGCCGACGCCGTCTTGCGCTTTCCCTATGAACCTGGCCAAACGCAAATCTCGGCGGCGGGTGTGAAAGTCACTGACCTGCCCGCCGGCATCAATCACCACTGGACCAAGAACCTGATTGCCAGCCCGGACGGCAGCAAGCTCTATGTGTCGGTTGGCTCGAACAGCAACGTCGCGGAAAACGGCATGGAGATCGAAGCCGGGCGCGCCGCCATCTGGGAAATCGATGTGGCCAGCGGCAACAAGCGGCTGTACGCGACGGGGCTGCGCAATCCGGTCGGCATGGCCTGGGCGCCAGATAACAAAACCTTATGGACCGCCGTGAACGAGCGCGACGAATTGGGCAGCGACCTGGTGCCTGACTACATGACGTCCGTGCGTGATGGCGGTTTTTACGGCTGGCCCTACAGCTACTTCGGGCAACACGTCGACACCCGCGTCACGCCGCCCCGGCCTGACCTGGTGGCCACCGCCATCGTTCCCGACTACGCGCTGGGGCCGCACACGGCGTCGCTGGGCTTGGCGTGGTCAGCCAACAGCCGGCTGCCCGCGCCCTTTGCGCACGGCATGTTCGTGGGCCAGCACGGCTCGTGGAACCGCGATCCGCGCAGCGGCTACAAGGTCATCTTCGTGCCGTTCTCGCAAAACACGCCTGATGGCGCCGCGCGCGACGTGCTCACCGGTTTTCTGAACGAGAGCGGCCAGGCGCAGGGCCGGCCGGTGGGCGTCGCCATCGACCGCCAGGGCGATCTGCTGGTGGCCGACGATGTGGGCAACGTGATCTGGCGCGTCAGCCCCAAACCCTGATCCGGTTGCGCGGCCGGCGCAACTCAATGGCGCCGGCTTGCGCTGGGTCAAACCGCCGCACGCGCGATTTCGCTTTCTGGCCTACAGTAGCGCGAGAATGTCGTATCGCCGGTTTTCCCGCGCATTGCGCCCGCCGGCCGTCCGCTCCCCTCGAAACATTGGAGGCATGAATATGGTGTTCAAGAAATTGTGCGTTGCAGCGGTCCTCGCTGTTGCCTCGGCCCCGGTCCTGGCCGCCGACTGCTCGATCGATATCGCTGGCAACGACCAGATGCAGTTCGACAAGAAGGAAATCACGGTCAGCAAAAGCTGCAAGCAGTTCACCGTGAACCTGAAGCACCCCGGCACGCTGGCCAAGAACGTCATGGGCCACAACTGGGTGCTGACCAAAACGGCCGACATGCAGGGCGCCGTGAACGACGGCATGGCCGCGGGCCTGGACAACGACTACGTGAAGAAAGACGACGCCCGCGTCATCGCCCACACCAAGGTGATTGGCGGCGGCCAATCCGATTCCGTCACGTTCGACGTTAGCAAACTGGCTGCCGGCACCGACTACACGTACTTCTGCTCCTTCCCCGGCCACTTCGCGCTGATGAAGGGCACGCTGAAACTGGTCGACTGACACGGCTCAAAAAGCACGGGGCCACCGCTGCCCCCCCCGCTTGCCAGCACGGGCTGATTGCCCCGATTCAACCCGGGGCAATCAGCCCGTTTCCATTCGGCCACCCCTACAATGCCTGAGCCTCGAACACACGGAAAAGGAGCAGGCATGAGCACGGAAAAAGTAGCGATCGTGACGGCGGGCGGCAGCGGCATGGGCGCCGCCGCGGCGCGCAAGCTGGCGGCCGACGGATACCGCGTGGCCATTTTGTCTTCGTCCGGCAAGGGCGAATCGCTTGCGCAAGAACTGGGCGGACTGGGCGTGACCGGCTCGAACCGTTCGCCCGAAGATCTGGCCCGTCTGGTCGAGACCACGCTGCAAAAATGGGGCCGCGTGGATGCCGTGGTGAACAGCGCCGGCCACGGCCCCAAGGGCCCGCTGCTTGAGATCAGCGATGACGACTGGCACCTGGGCATGGAGTTCTACCTGCTGAACGTGGTGCGCATCACCCGCTTGGTGGCCCCGGTGATGAAGCAGCAGAAGTCCGGCGCCATCGTCAACATTTCCACGTACGCCACGTTCGAACCCGAAGCGCTGTTCCCCACTTCCGGCGTGTTCCGCGCGGGTCTTGCCGCCTTCACGAAGGTGTTCTCGGACGAATACGCCGAACACAATGTGCGCATGAACAACGTGCTGCCGGGCTTTATCGACAGCCTGCCGGAAAAAGAAGACCGCCGCGTGCGCATCCCAATGGGCCGCTACGGCACGGCCGAAGAAGTGGCCGGCCTGATTGCCTTCCTGGCCTCGGACGCGTCGTCCTACATCACTGGCCAGAACATCCGCATCGACGGCGGCATCACGCGCTCGGTCTGAGCCTCATGCTTATGGACTAAGCCTCTCGTCCGAATGACCGTATTGAACCCCGCCGCGCGGTTCAGTACCGTAGTTTTTCGCATTCGACGAGAGGCTGGCGATGACTGTCACCCCGGGCCAGGCGTCGCGCTTTCTGGCGCAGGCCACCTTCGGGCCCACCCCCGCACAGATAGACGCGGTTGTGCGCGAGGGCTACGCCCCGTGGCTGGACGCCCAGTTGGCGATGCCCCCGTCGCAAACGCATTTCGACTGGCTGCTGCAACAAAAGAAAAACACCGAAGCCTTCAAGGGCAACGGCATCAATGCGCCGCTGGAATCCACGCTCTGGCGCAAATTCATCAGCGCCGAAGACCAGGTGCGCACGCGCGTCGCGTTTGCGCTGTCGGAAATATTCGTCGTGGGGGTGCAGTCCATTACCGCGTCGTGGCCGCTGTTTGGCGCGGCGGGTTTCATGGACTTGCTGGCGGAACACGCGCTGGGCAATTATCAAACGCTGCTGACCGCCGTCACCAAAAACCTGTCGATGGGTTGCATGCTGACCTATCGCGGCAACCGCAAGGAAGACCCCAAGACCGGCCGCCACCCCGACGAAAACTACGCGCGCGAGGTCATGCAATTGTTCAGCATCGGGCTGCTGGAGCTTGAGCCGGATGGCACCGTCCGCAAAGAAAACGGCGCGCCCATCGAAACGTATGACAACGCCGATGTGCAAGGGCTGGCCAAGGTGTTCACGGGATGGGACATCAACGGGCCGGAGACCGATGTGGAATTCCACCGGCGGCCCATGGCGCTGAACAATGCCCAGCACTCGATGGCGGAAAAGCGCTTTCTGGGCGCGGTGATTCCACCAGGCACGGATGGGCACCTGTCGCTCAAGCGCGCCATGGATGTCATCTGCGCGCATCCGAACGTGGGGCCGTTCATCGGCATGCAGCTGATCCAGCGGCTGGTCACCAGCAACCCCAGCCCCGCGTATGTGGCGCGCGTATCGGCCGCGTTCAATGACGACGGCAAGGGCGTGCGCGGCAACCTCAAGGCGGTGGTGCGCGCGATTTTGCTGGACCCGGAAGCGCGCAACCCCGATTTGAACGACCCTGCCTGGGGCAAGGTGCGCGAACCCATCCTGCGTTTCTCGGGCTGGGCGCGCGCGTTTGGCGCCACGTCCACCAATGGCGCGTGGGCCATGCCCGACACCACCGACAACACGATCCGGCTGGCGCAAAGCCCGATGCGGTCGGCCACGGTGTTCAACTTCTTCCGCCCCCGATATTCCCCGCCCGTCACCGAACTCGCGAAGCGGCATCTGGTGGCGCCTGAAATGCAGATCACGGACGAGACCAGCATTGCGGGTTATCTGAACTTTTTGTCGATCTACGCAGACCGGGGGTGGGAAGACTTGCAGACGTCTTACGCGCCAGAGGTCGCCTTGGCGCACGACCCGCAAGCGCTGGTGGCGCGCATCGTGCTGCTGCTGGCGGGCGATGCGTTCAGCGCGCAGACCGCGCGCAGCATTGCCGACGCCGTCGCCACCCTGCCCGCCAGCCGGCCGCGCGACCGCGTGCGCGCCGCCATATTGCTGGTGGCCGCCACCCCTGAATACCTGGTGCAGAAATGACGCAACCCCACGACGCCGACCGCCGCGCCTTTTTGCTGCGCGCCTGCGCCTTGGGCGCGACGGGTGCGGCCGCGCCGCTGGCATTGAACCTGGCGGCGCTGGGCGCAGCCGCCGCGCAGGCCGCCCCGCCGTCGTACAAGGCGCTGGTGTGCGTGTTCCTGTACGGCGGCAACGATCCCTTCAACACCATCGTGCCGGTTGATGATGCCGCCTACCGCGCCTACGCCGCGGCGCGCACCGACATCGCATTGCGGCGCGACACGCTGCGCGCGACCGCGCTGCGTGGCAAAGCGGCTGCGCCGGATGGCGCGCAGTTTGCGCTGGCGCCCGCGCTGGCCCCGCTGGCTCCGCTGTACGAAAACGGCCAGATGGCGGTGCTGTTGAACGTGGGGCCGCTGGTCGTTCCCACCACCAAAGCGGAATACATCAGCGCCCGCGTGCCGTTGCCGCCCAAACTGTTTTCGCATAACGACCAGCAGTCGTATTGGCAGGCGCTGGCGCCCGAAGGCGCGGCATCCGGCTGGGCCGGCCGGCTCACGGACTTGTTCGCCAGCGCCAACGCGCAGCGCACGTTCACCGGCATCACGGCTGGCGGCAGCACCGTGCTGCTGGCCGGGCATAAGGTTGCCGGCTACCGCGTCGGCATCAACGGATCTACGCCGATTGAACTGCTGCACCGCGACATGTACGGCTCCAGCGCCTGCACGGCGCTGCTGCGTCAACTGATCACGCAGCCGCGCGAGCACCTGATGGAACGCGAGCTATCCCGCATCGCCGCGCAGTCCATTGATGCCGACACGCGCTTGCGCGCCGCACTGGCCGATGTGGCGGTGCCGGGCGACTTCGGCTCGCCACTGGCCCAGCAGTTGAAGATCGTGGCGCGCATCATCGGCGCGCGCCAAGCGTTGGGCGCACGCCGGCAGGTGTTCTTTGTGTCGCAAAACGGCTATGACAACCACACGGGTTTGAATGACACGCACCCAGCGCTGCTGCGGGAATTGGGCCAGTCTTTGGCGGTGTTTCAGCAGGCGCTGACGACGCTGGGCGTAGCGGATCAGGTCACGACCTTCACGGCGTCCGAGTTTGGCCGCACGCTGGGGTCCAACGGCAACGGGTCAGACCACGGCTGGGGTTCGCACCATCTGGTACTGGGCGGCGCGGTCAATGGCGGCCGCAGCTACGGCACCCATCCCGAAATCGCCCTGGACGGCCCCGGCTTCGTCGACAACGGCCGCCTGCTGCCCACGCTGGCGGTGGACCAGCTGGGCGCGTCGCTGGGCCGCTGGTTCGGCGCCGGCCGCGATGATTTGCGGCTGGTGTTTCCGAACTTGAAAAATTTTGATGCGGACGCGCTGGCGCTACTGCCCAGCGCATGATGCGTAAGCAGTGGGCCATCCTGCCCAGCACCTGCCGGGCAAGCCGTTGACCCGCCCGCCCCTCGCATCGAAGACGACGACGCCTGGCTACCTGGCCGCCAGCTTTCGCGTGGCCGCCAATTGCTTCCAGCGCACGGCTTCGCTTTCGACAAACGCGCCCAATTCGGCGGGCGTACTGTGGCGGACCTCGGCGCCTTGCTCGCCAATCTTCTTCACGACTGCCGGGTCCGCCAAGGCCTGATTCAACGCCTTGTTCAACGTTGCGACCACGGCGGCATCCGCCTTGGCGGGCGCGAAGATGGCGTACCACTGCGGCACATCCACGCCCGGCACACCGGCTTCAGCCAGCGTGGGCAAGTCGGGCAGCGCCGCCGTGCGGGTGGAGCCCGCTACCGCCAGCGCCTGAATCATGCCGGACTTCAGGTGCGGATACACGCTGAACAAGCTGGGGAACATCACCTGCGTGGTGCCGGACAGCGTATCCGTCAAGGCGGGCGCCGAGCCCTTGTACGGCACGTCCAGCATCTGTGTGCCGGTCGCCATGTTGAAGAGTTCGCCCGCAATCGCGGGCGCGGTGCCAGGCCCCGCGGACGCAAAGCTGAGGCCCTCGGGATGGTCGTGGCCGTACTTCACCAGACCCGCCACATCGTGCACCGGCAGGCGGCTGGTCACGACCATGATGGTGGGGGAATCCGCCACCATGCCGATCGGCGTGAAGTCTTTGACCGGGTCGTAGTTCAGCTTCTGCATGGCGGGGTTGATGCCGTGCGTGCCGATATAGCCGAGTATCAACGTGTAGCCATCCGCGGGCTGGCGCGCCACGTAGTCCGAGGCGATGGCCCCCTGCGCGCCGGGCTTGTTCACGACGATGACGGTCTGGCCCAGCAGTTCGCCCACCTTCTGGCCCACCACACGCGCCAGCACATCATTGCCGCCACCCGCGGCGGTAGGCACAACCAGCGTGATCGGGCGTTCGGGATAGGCGGCTTGCGCCGTTGCGCTCAGCGCCAGCAGCAGGGCTGCCGCGCAGGCGGTTTTCAAGGAATGGCACTTCATGATGTTGTCTCCAGAGGAATCATGGGTTGTTGTGTAAGCGGCCTCTTTGCGGGCCGCTTTTAAGGTCAAGACGCGTCAGGTACGTAGTCCGCCGCCACTACGCGGCGGCGCGCACCTGCAGGTTGTGCTGGGCGCCTGCCAGCACATAGTGGCCGGGCACGTACAACAGGCCCTTCATGATCTTGCGCGCCGTGCGCACCAGGCCGGCCGCGCGCACCACGCCGCTTGCGGGGTCCAGTTCCACATCAATATCCATGGCGCCCGACGGGTGCTCGATGCGCACGCTGCGATAGCCCGCCTGCACAGCCGGGCCGCCGCAATCGTGCCCCACCGTGCCGGGCATGAGGAACGCGCTTGCCACCCCCACCGCCCCCGTCGCCGCATGCGACCGATGGCACGCGCGCGGCGTGAAATAACGGGATCGCAAGGCCAGCCCGCCGGTGGCATCCGACGGGGCCACCAACACGGGTTTGGGAATGACGCTTTGGGACACATCGCCCAGGCCCATCCGGCGTCCTGCCTCCAGGCGTATACGCTCCATGCGTGCCAGCAACGCGGTGTCGGCATCCAGCTGCGCGGGCGTTTCATCGCCGCGCAGGCCGAAATCCTGCGCGCGCATCAGCACCATGGGCATGGCGGCGTCGATCAGCGTCACCGCCACGCCGTCCACCGTTTCCTGGCGCAATCCGCTGGGAAACAGCTTGCCCGTGACCGCGCCCCAGGCATCCAGAAAATTCAAACGCACGGGCGCGGCGGCGCCAGCCACGCCGTCGATACGCGCGTCGCCCTCGTAGGTCAAACGGCCGCCCGGCGTTTGCACCACCGCTTCGATGATTGCGCCCGTGTTGACGTTGTGCACCCGAACCGGCGTGACGCCCTGGCGTGCCGGGATCAGACCTTCGTCGATGGCGAAGGGCGCGGCGCCTGACAGCATGTTGCCGCAGTTGGGCCGGGTATCGACGGTGGCGCGGTCTACCGACACCTGCGCAAACAGATAGTCGATATCGCAATCGGGCCGCGTCGAGCGCGACACAATCGCGACTTTGCTGGTCAGCGTGTTGCCGCCGCCAATGCCGTCGATCTGCAAGGCATGGGGCGAGCCCATGGCGCTTAGCAGCAGCTGGTCGCGCTGGACAGGGTCTGCCGGCAGCCATTCGCCCAAGAAAAAGGGGCCGCGCGACGTGCCGCCGCGCATCAGTACGCAAGGGATTACGGTTTCCATGGACGCCATTCTGCGACGGCGCGGCTATTATTTGAATTGCAACTTACGGATGGATTAATGCATGGCACGCATCAATTTTGATTTGCAGGAATTGCAGGCTTTTGTGGCCGTGGCGGAACGCGCCAGCTTTCGCGCCGCCGCCGACGACCTGCACCTGTCGCAACCCGCGCTCAGCCGCCGTATCGAAAAACTGGAAAGCATTCTGGGCGCGCGGCTTCTGGAACGCACGACGCGGCGCGTGGCGTTGACGCAAGTGGGACGCGTCTTCCTCGAACGCGCCCGCACCGCCATCGACGAACTGGAAAGCGCCGTGCTCAGCATTGGCGACCTGGCCGCGCAGCGCGGAGGGCTGGTGACGGTGGCCTGCGTGCCGTCGGTCGCCTACTACTTTTTGCCGTCCGTCATCCGCGACTACACCGAACGCTTTCCGCGCATCCGCGTGCGCATCATCGACGAAACCGCCAATACCGTGCTGAACAGCGTGGTGACCGGGCGCGCCGACTTTGGCATCAGCTTTTTCGGCACCCAGGAGCCGGACGTCGATTTCAAGGCGGTGCTGCGCGAAGACTTTGTGCTGGCGGTGCGCCGTGACCATCCGCTGGCCAGCCGCCGCAGCGTGTCGTGGGAAGCGCTGGCGCAGGAACGCTTCATGACGGTCGCCAAGGAAAGCGGAAACCGCCTGCTGATCGACGATGCGCTGGCCAAAAGCGGCAAACGCACGGTCAGCGCTTTCGAGGTCAGCCACATCATGACGCTGCTGGGGCTGGTGGAAGCCGGTCTGGGCGTGGCCGCCGTCCCGCAACTGGCCATGCCGCAGGCGGGCCACGCCACGCTGACCAGCGTCAAGCTGGAACATCCGCGCGTCACGCGCACGCTGGGGCTGATCGCCCGCCGCGGCCGCCCCCTGGCGCCCGCCGCCCAACAGCTCTATAACCTGATTCATCAAGCCGGCAAGTCGGCCAAACGCAAACCCGCCTCCAACCCCTAGCCCCATGACCCTGACCCACTCCCTGGCTTTACAACCCGCTTCCGACGACGATCTGCCCTTTCTGCTGGCGCTGCGCAAAGCCACCATGCAGGAACACTTGCAGCGCGCCGGTGCGCCGCTGGATGACGAGCACCATCTGGCGCGCATCCGGTATCACTTTGACGACGCCCTGATCGTCTGGCTGGATGGCCGGCCCGCCGGGCTTTTCAAGCATTACCGCGACCCCGCCGGCTGGCGCATTGTGCAGATCCAGATCGACCCGGCGTTTCAAGGCCAGGGCTTGGGCCGCCGTCTGCTGGAAGGCGTGCTGGACCAGGCGGACGCCGAAGGCGCGCCCGTCACCCTGAGCGTGCTCAAGGGCAACCCCGCCCAACGCCTGTACACGGCGCTGGGCTTCACCCCCATCGAGGAGACCGAGCTGGAGTTTGAAATGCGATACGAGCCGGGCGCCGTCCGGCCGGTTGGCTGAACTCTGCAAATTCTTTTGTCCGCGCGGGAATATTCCCGCTACGGCTGGCGTCTGTAGAGGGCAGTCTCCCCCCACTTTCCTATCTACGAGGCACAACATGCGCAAACACATCGCCGCCGCCCTGGTTCTTGGTTCCGCCGCTCTGTTCTCGGCCGGCGCCCACGCCCAGGCCGTCAAGACCCAGGACGGCATCCTGGTCAACAGCGCGGGCATGACGCTCTATACCTTCGACAAGGACGCCGGAGGCAAAAGCGCCTGCAACGACCAGTGCGCCAAGATCTGGCCGCCCGTCACCGCCCCCGCCGACGCCAAAGCCATGGGCGACCTGACCGTCATCGCCCGCGACGACGGCTCCAAGCAATGGGCCTACAAGGGCAAACCCGTGTACCTGTACTCGAAGGACGCGAAGCCGGGCGACAAGACCGGTGACAACTTCAAGGACGTCTGGCACGTCATCAAGCCCTGATGCGTACCGCCAGCGCCGCCGTAACACCATGCGCGCCGAAGACGAAGCCCTGATCCTCGCCTGCATCCCCAGCCTGCGGCGCTATGCCCGCGGGCTGACGGGCGACCCGCACCGGGCCGATGACCTGGTTCAGGACACGCTGGAGCGCGCATGGAGCCGCTATTCGCGTTGGCAACGGCGCGGCGAACTTCGCGCCTGGATGTTCGGCATCATGCATAACCATTTCATCGACGGCGTGCGCGCCAATGGCAGGCGAGCCGACCAGGCCGCGCTGGGCGATCTGCCCGACGCGCCGGTGCGCGCAACGCAAACCGATCACCTGGAGGTGCGCGACCTGGACCGCTGCCTGCAAGCCCTGCCGGCCGAGCAGCGGGAAGTGCTGTTGCTGATTTGCGTGGAAGACCTGTCCTATCAGGAAACCGCGCAGGTGCTGGACGTGCCGATTGGCACGGTCATGTCCCGGCTGTCGCGCGCCCGTGAAAAACTGGGCGCGCTGATGCAAGGACGCGACTCGGTCAGCCGGCTGCATCGCGTGAAATGACATGAACGACAAACACCTGCATCCGATCCCGAGCACGGGTTCCCCCATTACCGAAGCCGATCTGCATGCCTATGCAGACGGCCAGTTGCCCCCTGCCCGCCACGCCGAGGTCGACGCCTTTCTGGCCGCGCATCCACAGGACCAGACCCGCGTGAACGACTGGCAGGCGCAACGCCGCGCGCTCCACGCCTTGCTGGACCCGGTGCTGGATGAACCGCTGCCGCTGCGCTTGCCGTTGAAACCGCCGGCCCGCGCATTCCCGTGGCGCGCGTTGGCGGCAGGCGTGGCCATTGCCGCTATCAGCGCCAGCGCCGCCTGGATGATGCGCGGCGCCATGGACGCGCGGCATCTGCAAACCGTGCTGGCCACCGCCAGCCCCGAGCGCGCGGCGGGCGGCTATGCCCAACGCGCGGCGATCGCGCACGCGGTGTATGCGCCCGACATGGGCCGCCCTGTTGAAGTCAGCGCCGATAACGAAAAAGGCCTGGTGACGTGGTTGACCAAGCGCATGGGCGCGCCGGTGCGCGCGCCATCCCTGTCAAAGGCGGGGTATGAACTGGTGGGCGGGCGCTTGCTGCCGGGCGGTTCCGGGCCGGTGGCGCAATTCATGTACGGCGCGGCAGATGGCCAGCGCCTGACGCTTTACGTGACGCGCGAAGCCGCGGGCGGACAGACGGCGTTTCAGTTCACGCAGGAAGGGCCGGTGCGGGTGTTTTATTGGGTAGAGGGACAGTTCGGCTACGCGTTGTCTGGCGCGGTCAGCCGGGATGAATTGCAGCGCGTGTCAGAAGAGGTTTACAAGCAATTGCAGGGATGAAGGCGGCCATGCCGAACACGCGCCCCCCCTCACCCGCCGCCTTTCTCGCGCGCCTCATGCAGCATGTGCAGCGTGATCTTCCGCACCTCTGCCTTGCTCATCTCGATATGCGAACGCAGCATCCGCGCCGCCTCATCGGCCCGGCGCGCCAGCACCGCGCGCAGGATCGCGGCGTGTTCATCGTAGGTGGCGTCCACGCGGAAATCCTTGGTGAAGTCCAGCCGCCGCACAATCCGGATTTTCTCTGTCACGTCGCGGTGAATCTGCGTCATCTCGGGGTTGCCGGCCGCCGCCACCAATGAACAGTGAAAGGCCTCATCCAGCTGCGCCACCAGCCGCCCATCCAGGATGCGTTGCGGCGGCGGCACCAGCCACACGTCTTTCAACGCGCCCAGAATGCCGGACACATCCATGGGTTCGCGCGCACACAGCTTATCCACCGCCGCCTGCTCCAGCACCACGCGCACGTCGTACAGGGCCTCGAAGCGCTCGAAGTCGAACGGCCGCACCTGCCAGCCGCTGCGCGGGCGCGCCAGCACGAAGCCTTCGCGTTCAAGCCGCGCCAAGCCCAGCCGCACCGGCGTGCGGCTGACCCCAAGGCGCGCCACCAGATCCGCTTCGGTGAAGCGTTCTCCGGGCAGCATGCGAAAGTCGAACAGGTCGTCCTTGATGCGTTGATAGACCTGATCAGCCAGCGACCCGGCAAGCGCTGGCGCCTGCCGAATTGCCGGGCTGATTTGCACGGATTCCAGACGCATCATCCCGCCACGGTGCAGGTCGCGTCTTCCGCCAGCACCACCAGCGGGTCGCCCGCGTTGACGGGCTTACCCGGCACGCAGCGGATGGCGGTGACGATGCCCGACGACGGCGCAATGACGGACAACTCCATCTTCATGGCTTCCACCACCACCAGCGTGTCGCCGGCCGACACGCTCTGCCCCACCTGGACGGGTATCTTCCAGATGTTGCCGCACATGTCGGCGCTGACCAGGCGTTCGCCGTCACGCAACGCCGTCTCGGCTTCGGCTTCCGGTTCAGCGGCGGTCTGCTCCGCCGCCACATCCTCGGTTTTCCACAAGGCCACTTCCGCGTCGAAGGCGCTCTTCTGGCGCGTCTGGAACACGGCGATGCTGTCCGCCTGCTCGGCCAAGAACTGCTGGTGCGCGGCGAAGTCGAACACCTCTTCTTCGATGCGCACCGTGGCGCGGCCTTCGCGGAAGTCTTCGCGCAGCACGTCGAGCTCGGTCTCGGTCACCGGGTAGAAGCGCACCTGATCAAAGAAGCGCAGCAGCCACGGCTTGCCGTCCTGGAACACGGGGTTCTTCAGGAATTTGTTCCAGATGGGCAAGGTGCGTCCCACCAGCTGATAACCGCCCGGCGAATCCATGCCGTAGATACACATGTACACGCCGCCGATGCCCACCGTGCCTTCGGCCGTGAACGTGCGCGCGGGGTTGTACTTGGACGTCAGCAAGCGGTGGCGCGGGTCGATCGGCACCGCGCAGGGCGCGCCCAGGTACACGTCGCCCAGGCCCATGATCAGGTAGCTGGCGTCGAACACGATGTTGCGCACATCGTTGCGGCTGGCCAGCCCGTTGATGCGCTGGATGAAGTCCACATTGTTCGGCAGCCACGGCGCATTGGGGCGCACGGTTTCCTGATAGCGCTGCACGGCACCCAGGGTTGCCGAATCTTCGAAGGCCATCGGCAGGTAGACCACACGCGTGGGCACCTTCAGCGTGGCCACATCGGCCAGCCCGGCTTCGATTTCCAGCAGCCGCGCAATCAGCGCGCCTTGCAGAATCTGGCGGCTGTCATAACGAATTTGCAGCGAACGCACGCCTGGGGACAGCTCCTGCACGCCCGCGATGGGGTCGGCGTTCAGCGCTTCCATCAGCAAATGGATGCGCATGCGCAGCGCCAGGTCGAGCACGTTGTCGCCGTACTCCAGCAGCAGATAACCGTCACCGGCCTGACGGTACGACACCGACGGGCGCGAGCCTTGCGCCGGCAGCGCGGCAATGATCGTCTCTGACGCCGTCGCTGGCGCCGGTGATGGCGCCGTTGCAGCGGGCGCCACCGACGACAAGGCCGCCACGCTTTGATCCTGCGCGGCTTCCAGCGCCACAGCCTGCGGATAGTCAATGCGCACAAAGCGGATGCGGTCGCCCGGTTTCACCTGGCCCACCTTCCACAGCTCGGCGCGCGCAATCGTGACGGGGCAGACAAAGCCACCCAGGCTGGGGCCGTCGCGCGTCAGAATCACAGGGCTGTCGCCCGTGAAGTTGATGCTGCCAATGGCGTATTCGCAATCGTGGATGTTGGACGGGTGCAAGCCGGCTTCGCCGCCGTTCTCGCGCGCCCAGGTGGGCTTGGGGCCAATCAATCGCACGCCCAAACGATTCGAGTTGTAGTGCACTTCCCAGTCGGCCGCGAAGAAGGTCTCGATGGCTTCGGGCCGGAAGAAGTCTGGCGCGCCGTGCGGGCCGTAGAGCACGCCAATTTCCCAGGTGTTGCCATAGACGGGAATCAAATCGGCCGGCGCGCCTTGCGGCTCGGCCACGGGCGGCGTGGCGGTCTGGCCGCCCAGCTCCGGGCGCACCAGCGGCAGCATGTCGCCCACGCGCAGCGTGCGGCCCGCGTGTCCGCCGAACTGGCCCAGCGCGAACGTCGAGCGGCTGCCCAGATAGACCGGCACGTCCAGACCGTTACGCACGGCCAGATAGCTGCGGCAGCCCGACAGCGCGCGGCCGGTGGCCAGCACCTGCCCCGACTTCACCGCAATGGGCTGCCACATCGGCACCGGCTCGCCGTCCAGCGTGGCGGCGCATTCAGCGCCCGTCAGCGCCACGATGGCGTCGCCGTGAAAGCGCAGCGTGGGTCCGACAAGCGTGGCTTCGATGCCTGCCGCATCCGGCGCGTTGCCGACGATGCGGTTGGCCACGCGAAACGCGTAGTCGTCCATCGGGCCGGAAGGCGGCACGCCGATATCCCAGTAGCCCGCGCGCCCGGGGTAATCCTGCACGCTGGTGTAGGTGCCAGCTTCCAGCACTTCGATGGCCGCAGGCCGGTAGGCGAAGCTTTCCAGAAAGCGCGTGGACAGCTTGCCCGCACGGAAACGTTCGTCGTCAACGATCTGGCGCAGATAATCCAGGTTGGTGGCGATGCCGTGCAAGCGGGTGCGCGCCAAGGCGTCCGCCAGCTTGTCCAGCGCGGCGTCGCGCGTGTCCGCGTGCACGATCAGCTTGGCCAGCATGGGGTCATAGAACGCCGGCACCTCGGTGCCGGTAGCCACCCAGCCATCGACCCGCACACCCTCGGGGAAGAACACTTCCGTCAACACGCCCGGCGACGGCTGGAACTGGCGCAGCGGGTCTTCGGCGTACAGACGCACTTCAATGGACGCACCCTGCGGCGCGCGCGTCATCGCCTCGATATCCAGCGCTTCGCCCGCCGCCACGCGCAGCATGCATTCCACCAGGTCCAGCCCGGTCACGGCTTCGGTCACCGGGTGCTCCACCTGCAAGCGCGTGTTGACCTCAAGGAAATAGAAGCTGTCGCGCGCGGGGTCGTAAATGAATTCCACGGTGCCGGCCGAGCGGTAATTGACCGACTCGCCCAATTGCACGGCGGCCGCCAACAGCGCTGCGCGCGTCGCCGCCGGCAACAAGGGCGCGGGCGTTTCCTCGATGACTTTCTGATTGCGCCGCTGCACCGAGCAATCGCGTTCGCCCAGCGCCAGCACGCGGCCCGCGCCGTCGCCAAAAATCTGCACTTCCACGTGCCGCGCGTTATCCACATAGCGTTCAATGAACGCGCCGCCATCCCGGAAAAAATGTTCGCCCATGCGCTGCACGCTGTCGAACGCCACCGTCAGTTCGGCTTCGTTCTCGCAGCGCGACAAGCCGATGCCGCCCCCGCCCGCCGTGCTTTTCAGCATCACCGGGTAGCCGATGCGTTCAGCCTGCGACAGCGCTTCGCCCAGGCTGGCCAACAGACCGGTGCCTGGCGTCATCGGCACGCCCGCTTGCGCCGCCAATTCGCGCGAGCGATGCTTCAAACCGAACTCGCGGATCTGCAAGGGCGTGGGGCCAACAAAGGCAATACCCGCCGCTTCGCAGGCGTCGGCGAATTCAGCGCTTTCAGACAGAAACCCATAGCCGGGGTAGATGGCTTGCGCGCCATGCTCGCGCGCGGCGGCCAGCAACAAGTCCATGCGCAGATAGCTGTCGGCGGCCTTCTCGCCGCCCAGCGCCACGGCCACATCGGCCTCGCGCACATGCTCGGCATTGCGGTCCGGGTCGGAATACACGGCCACGCTACGGATGCCCAGCCGCTTCAGGGTGCGGATGGCGCGGACGGCGATCTCGCCGCGGTTGGCAATCAGAACGGTATCGAACACGATGCGGCTCCCAAGTGTCTTGCGTACAGGGTTATCGAAGATCAGCGGGCAGCGTTAAGGCTGGCCAGGTAGGCGCGCCAGCCGCCGAACGCGGTGATGTCGCGCGCGCCATCCAGGCCGCGCGGCTCGCAGATGAAGCCTTTCACCAGCCGGCCGTCTTCGAGTTCCAGCGTGCCGATGCCCAAAGGCGCGGGAATCTCGGCCACGAACGCGCCGAATGCCGCGACGGGCACGTCCCACAGCTCCACTTCAATTGGCGCGCCCGACTCGGACTTCACCAGCCCCGGCTTGGGCGGCGTGGTGTTGGCCAGCGCATACAGGCGGTAGTCATCCGCCGTGCGGGTCTTTTCCGCCAGCACGGCATGGCGCGAGGTCAGTTGATGGTTCAGCGGCATGCCGGTCAGGTGTGCGCCGACGACCGCCACGCGCACGGTGTCGGCAGGCGGCTTGGCGGCATCCACGCCCGCAGGCAGCGGCGCACCGGTTGCGCCCAGCGGCAGGCCGCGCTGCGCTTGCCACAGACGGCCAAACTGCGCCAGCGCGCGGTCTTGCCAGGCCAGGCCGATCAGCGTGATGCCCGACGGCAAGCCATCGGCGCGCATGCCGGCCGGCACCGCTAACGCCGACAAGTCCGCCAGGTTGGCAAAGTTGGTGTACACGCCCAGCCGCGAATTCAGCGTGACCGGGTCGGCCTGCAATTGGGCAATGGTGTAGATGGAGGGCGACGTCGGCACGACCAGCGCGTCGAACCCCGCCAAGGCTTGATGAATCTGGCGTGTCAGCTCCGCGCGGCGGTACTCGGCCTTGAACGCATCCACGGCGTTGTAGTTCGCCGCCTGCTCGACAATGCCGCGCACAACGGGGTTGATGACTTCCGGCGTGGCTTTCCACAAGGCTTCAACGGCTGCGAAGCGCTCGGCCACCCACGGGCCTTGGTACAGCAGCGCGGCCAGTTCATTGAAGGGGGTGAAGTCAATGGCTTCCACTTCCGCGCCCGTGTCTTTCAGCGCGCGCACGGCGTCTTCGAACACGGCGGCGGCTTCGGCATCGCCGAAGAATTCCAGCGTGGCAGGCACCGCCAGTTTGGGCGCGCGCGGCCACGGCAGCGATGCGCCGGCCGGCATGGCGCGCGAATACGGGTCGCGCTCATCAAAGCCGCCCGCGACGTTGGCCACGAGTTCGGCGTCGGCGACTGTCAGCGCAAAGATCGACACGCAATCCAGCGTGCGGCACGCAGGCACCACGCCCGCCGTGCTGAGCCAGCCCTTGGTCGGCTTCAGGCCGACGATGTTGTTGAACCCCGCCGGCACGCGGCCCGAGCCCGCCGTATCGGTGCCTAGCGAAAACGCCGCGATGCCACGCGCCACTACCGACGCCGAGCCCGAGCTGGAACCGCCGCTGACGTACTCGGGGTTGAATGTGTTGGCCACCGCGCCGTGCGGCGAACGCGTGCCGACGAGCCCGGTCGCGAACTGATCCAGATTGGTCTTGCCGATCAGGATGGCGCCGGCCGCGCGCAGCCGCTGCACGACAGTCGCGTCTTCACCCGGCGTGTACGCGAACTCGGGGCAGGCGGCGGTCGTGGGCCAGCCGGCCGCATCGATGTTGTCCTTGATGGCGAACGGCACGCCATATAGCGGCAAGCGCGCGAGGTCGCCCCCGGCTGCCTCCAACATCAGACGCAGGCCGTCCAGCTGTTCGTCCAGCGTCGCGCGGTCAACCCGCTGAATCCAGGCGTTGTCCGCGGGGCCTTCGGGCGTGGCCGCATAAGCGGCCAACAGCACCTCGGGCTGCGCGCCGTCTTCCCGATAGGCGGCCTGCCATTGCGCAATCGTCCAACCGACGGGGCTTTTCTGCGTTGCTGCGGCATTCATGCTGGAATCCTTTCTTGTATACAAGTACGGATACCCAAGCAATCGCCGTGCCATGTTGGCGGGCTTTTTCGCTTTCCCTCTGGAACCCCCGGGCGGCAGCCACCGGACCCCGTTCCCGCACCCTTGCCCCACCCCATCGTCCGCACCGCAAGCGGGCAAGCGACGCACCTGTTTTGTGCATGCGGCACGGTTTTGAACCGCGACGCCGCTACGCAAACCCGCCGCGCGCCTTCGCGTAAACACCCCCTCTTCATACAGCGGCGCACCCCCTGCCGCGCACTTGGCATGCCTTTTGCTTTGATGTCCAGGTTGTCGGGTGTTGTTCAGATCGTTCCTGCCGGCCAAGCCGGCACATTCCATCCAGGAGTCACCATGAAACGCAGACTAGCCCTTAAGCAACTGACCGCCGTGAGCCTGTTGGCCATGTCCGGATGGATGCCACAGGTATTTGCCGCCGACGACACCATCAAGGTCGGCATCCTGCATTCCCTGTCGGGCACCATGGCCATCTCGGAGACGTCGTTGAAAGACGTCGCGCTGATGACCATTGACGAAATCAACGCCAACGGCGGCGTGATGGGCAAGAAGCTGGAGGCCGTGGTGGTGGACCCCGCCTCGAACTGGCCGCTGTTTGCCGAGAAGTCGCGCCAGCTGTTGTCGCAGGACAAGGTCGCGGCGGTGTTTGGCTGCTGGACCTCGGTGTCGCGCAAGTCGGTGCTGCCGGTGTTCAAAGAGCTGAACGGCCTGCTCTTCTACCCGGTGCAGTACGAAGGCGAAGAGCTTGAGAAGAACGTGTTCTACACGGGCGCCGCACCCAACCAGCAAGCCATTCCCGCCGTCGAATACCTGATGAGCGAAGACGGTGGCGGCGCCAAGCGCTTCGTGCTGCTTGGCACCGACTACGTCTACCCGCGCACCACCAACAAGATCCTGCGCGCCTTCCTGCATTCCAAGGGCGTCAAAGACAGCGACATCGACGAGGTCTACACCCCCTTCGGCCATTCCGACTACCAGACCATCGTCGCCAACATCAAGAAGTTCGCCACTGGCGGCAAGACGGCCGTCATCTCCACCATCAACGGCGACTCCAACGTGCCGTTCTACAAGGAACTGGGCAACGCAGGCCTGAAGGCCACCGACGTGCCGGTCGTGGCGTTCTCGGTGGGCGAAGAAGAACTGCGCGGGGTGGACACCAAGCCGCTCGTTGGCCACCTGGCCGCATGGAACTACTTCCAGTCGGTGAAGAACCCGGTCAACGAGGAATTCATCAAGAAGTGGAAGGCCTACGCCAAGGCCAAGAACCTGCCGAACGCCAACACGGTCGTGACGAACGACCCGATGGAAGCCACCTACATCGGCATCTACATGTGGAAGCAGGCGGTCGAGCAAGCCAAGACCACCGATGTGGACAAGGTGATTGCGGCAATGGGCGGCCAGAAGTTCAACGCGCCTGACGGCTACACCATCGAAATGGACAAGACCAACCACCACCTGCACAAGCCGGTCTACATCGGCGAAATCAAGGCGGACGGCCAGTTCAACGTGGTGTGGAAGAGCAAGGGCCCGATCCGCGCTCAACCCTGGAGCCCGTACATCCCCGGTAACGAAGGCAAGCAAGGCCTCTAAGCGGAAAAGCAGCCATGCACATCGCGGCAATCGCACACTTCTTGCGTCGTTCCCTGCTTGCATGGCTGCTTGCCATGCCGCTGCTGGCCGCGCCCGCGGCAGCCGCTGGCGTGGACCCGGCCTTGCTTGCGCCGCTGGCCGGCGACGACACCGACGCCAAGCTGCAAGCGATTGCCGCGTTGGGCCAACTGCCCGAGCCCGGCGCGGCGGCGGTGCTGCAAGCGCTGGGCAATGACCAGCTCTATGCCACCGCCGACGGGCGCGTGGTGATCGGCGACGGTGGCGCGCGCGCCACCGACCCCGTTACCGGCGCGGCCGTGGATCTGCCTTCGGGCGCCGGCACCGTCAGCATCAACAACCGCCTGCGCCGCGCCATCGAGGCCGCGCTGGCCGGTTCCCGCTTGTTCTCGGACAAGCCCAACGAACGTCTGGACGCCGCACGCCGGCTGCAACAGACGGGCGACCCCGCCCGCTTGCCGATGCTGGAAAAAGCGCTGGCGTCTGAAAAGAATGAGGCCGTGCGCGACGCGTTGTTGATCGCGCAGGCCAATCTGGAATTGAAAAGCGCCGACCCCGCCAAGCGCCGCCACGCGGTCGAGCTGCTGGGCAACACACGCAACGCGGCCTTCCGCCCCACACTTGCCGCGCTGACGCAGGAACGCGATGGCGCGTATGCCGAACCCGACGCCAGCGTGCGCGAAGCCGCCACCAATGCGCTCAAGCAGATTGACCGGCATCTGGCCACGATCGAATGGGCCGGCAATCTGTTCTACGGCATCAGCCTGGGCAGCGTGCTGCTGTTGGCCGCGCTGGGCTTGGCCATCACCTTTGGGCTGATGGGCGTCATCAACATGGCGCACGGCGAACTGCTGATGATCGGCGCCTACGTGACCTATGTGGTGCAGACGCTGTTTCGCGCGTGGCTGCCGGGCTGGCTCGACTGGTATGTGGTGGCCGCGCTGCCGCTGGCCTTCGTGGTGACGGCGCTGGTGGGCATGGCGCTTGAACGCACCGTCATCCGCTGGCTGTATGGCCGGCCGCTGGAAACGCTGCTGGCGACCTGGGGCATCAGCCTGATGCTGATGCAAGGCGTGCGCACGCTGTTCGGCGCGCAGAATGTGGAAGTGGGCAACCCCAGCTGGATGTCAGGCGGCTTCACGGTGCTGGGCGGCCTGGTGCTGACCTACAACCGGATCGTCATCATCGGCTTCGCCTTGTTCGTGGTGTTCCTGGTGTGGGTGCTGCTGAACCACACGCGGCTGGGGCTGTTCGTGCGCGCCATCACGCAGAACCGCCGCATGGCCGATTGCGTGGGCGTGCCGACGGGGCGCGTGGACATGCTGGCCTTCGGGCTGGGCTCCGGCATTGCGGGGCTGGCCGGCGTGGCGTTGTCGCAGCTGGGCAACGTGGGGCCGGACCTGGGCCGCGGCTACATCGTCGATTCCTTCATGGTCGTGGTGCTGGGCGGCGTGGGCCAGTTGGCCGGCACCGTGATCGCCGCGCTGGGCCTGGGCGGCGTCAACAAATTCCTGGAGCCCTACGCGGGCGCCGTCATGGCCAAGATCACCATCCTGGTGCTCATTGTGTTGTTCGTCCAAAAACGGCCGCAAGGCCTGTTCGCCCCCCGCGGCCGGAGCGTTGAATGAAACAGACCGCGCTGACCGATCTGAACCTGCTGGCCCGCCGCCCTCTGTTTTCGGGCCGCGTCTGGACGGCGCTGGCCGCTGCCGTGGCGCTGCTGGCCTTGCTGCCGCTGTTGAATCTTGTCTTCCCGCCCGGCCACGCGCTGCACGTGTCGGCCTATGCGGTGGCGCTGCTGGGCAAGTTCATGTGCTACGCGATGGCCGCGCTGGCGCTGGACCTGGTGTGGGGCTACGCCGGCATCCTGTCGTTGGGCCATGGCCTGTTCTTTGCGCTGGGCGGCTATGCGCACGGCATGTACCTGATGCGCGCCATCGGCCGCGACGGCGTCTACCAAAGCAACCTGCCCGACTTCATGGTGTTCCTGGACTGGAAAAGCTACCCCTGGTACTGGTCCTTCACCGAACACTTCTGGTACGCGATGCTGCTCGTCGTGCTGGTGCCAGGCGTGCTGGCCTTTGTGTTCGGCTACTTCGCCTTCCGCTCGCGCATCAAGGGCGTGTACTTCTCGATCATCACGCAAGCGCTGACGTTCGCCGCCATGCTGCTGTTCTTTCGCAATGACACGGGCTTTGGCGGCAACAACGGCTTTACCGATTTCAAGCGCATCCTGGGCTTTGACATCACTGCGCCCGGCACGCGCGCCACCTTGTACTGGATCACGCTGGCGGCGTTGGCGGGCGCGTTGATCCTGGCGCGCATGGTCACGCAATCCAAGCTGGGCCGCGTGCTGACGGCGGTGCGCGATGCCGAAAGCCGCTTGCGCTTCATCGGCTACGACCCGCTGGGCTTCAAGCTGTTCGTCTGGACCTTGTCGGCGGTGCTGTGCGGCATTGCAGGCGCCTTGTACGTGCCGCAAGTCGGCATCATCAACCCCAGCGAGATGTCGACCGAGACATCGATTGAAATGGTGATCTGGGTCGCCACCGGCGGGCGCGGCACCTTGATCGGCCCCATCATCGGCGCGGGTGCGGTCAACGGTTTGAAGACGTGGTTCACCAGCGTGCTGCCGGAATTCTGGCTGTATGCGCTGGGCCTGATCTTCGTGCTGGTGACGCTGTTCCTGCCCACCGGCATCGTCGGCCTGGCCCGCCGCATTGCGGCACGCTTTCAGGAGAAGAAGGCATGACCAGCACGCACACCGAATCGGCCATGCTGGATGGCGGCCCCAGCGGCAACGCCGGCTACGGCCGCGTCAGCCCCAAGGGGCTGGACACGAGCCACGGCGCCATCCTGTACCTGGAAGGCATCACCGTCAGCTTCGACGGCTTCAAGGCGTTAAACGACCTGACGCTGGACATCGGCGTGGGCGAACTGCGCTGCATCATCGGCCCCAACGGCGCGGGCAAGACGACGATGATGGACGTCATCACCGGCAAGACGCGGCCCACATCCGGCACCGCGTACTTCGGCCAAAGCATCGACCTGACTTCGCTGAACGAAGCGCAGATTGCGCACGCCGGCATCGGCCGGAAATTCCAGCGGCCCACGGTGTTCGAACAACACACCGTGTTCGAAAACCTGGAGCTGGCCATGAAGACCGACAAGCGCGTGCGCCCCACGCTGTTTTCACGGCTGACAGGCGAGCAGGCCGACAAGATTGGCGAAACGCTGGATCTGATCCGGCTGCGCCCCGAGGTCTGGCGCCCCGCCGGCCTGCTGTCGCATGGCCAGAAACAGTGGCTGGAAATCGGCATGCTGCTGATGCAGGAGCCGCAGTTGCTGCTGCTGGACGAACCGGTCGCCGGCATGACCGACGCCGAAACGGAACGCACCGGCGAACTGTTGAACGAACTGCGCGGACGCCATTCGCTGATGGTGGTGGAGCACGACATGGACTTCGTCAACCAGATTGCGGGCGACGGCAAAGTCACGGTGCTGCACGAAGGCTCGGTGTTGGCCGAAGGGCCGATGAGCAAGGTGCAGGCCGATCCGCGCGTGATCGAAGTCTACCTGGGGCGCTGAGATGCTGGACGTAAGCACAATCAACCAATACTACGGCGGCAGCCACACGCTGCGCGGCGTGTCGCTATCTGTGCGCCAGGGCGAATGCCTGGCGCTGCTGGGCCGCAACGGCGTGGGCAAGACCACGCTGCTGAAATGCGTGATGGGCGTGCTGCCGGTGGCCAGCGGCAATATCGGTTTCGATGGCGCCGACATCACGCGCCTGGCGCCGCATCAGCGCGCCGCGCGCGGCATGGCCTATGTGCCGCAAGGCCGCGACATCTTCGCGCGGCTGACGGTGGAAGAGAACATCCTGATGGGCATGGCGACCCAACCCGCCTCGCGCGCGCGCCGCATCAAGGAAGAAGTGTTCGAGCTGTTCCCCGTGCTGAAAAGCATGCTGTCGCGGCGTGGCGGCGACTTGTCGGGCGGGCAGCAGCAACAGCTGGCGATTGCGCGGGCGCTGGTGGCCGAACCCAAGCTCATCATCCTGGACGAGCCCACCGAAGGCATCCAGCCGTCCATCATCAAGGACATTGCGCGCGTGATTCACATGCTGCGCGCACGCGGCGACATCGCCATCCTGCTGTGCGAACAGTATTTTGATTTTGCGCGCGAGCTGGCGGACCAGTTCGTCGTGATGTCGCGCGGCGAAGTGGTGGCCCGCGGCGACCGCAGCGCGATTGACGGCGATGACGTGCGCCGGCATCTATCGGTGTAGGCGTCAGGGGCCGGGCCGCTGCGCTTAGCACGGGGGCCGGGCCGCGCCGCTTCGCACACGGGGCCAGAGGCGGGCGCTTAAGCCTTCCTTGAGATTTTGGGCGGATTTCAAATCTGCTCCGATATAATCCGGCTCCATGTGCTTCGCTACTTTCCTGACCCGCCCCTCGCTATGGATCGCGCTTGCCGCGATCCTGTGGGCGTCGTTGGCGCCGTCGATCGCGCAAGCACTGAGCCTGTCTCCGGACGGCCATCACATCCATCGCATCACCGTTGACTATTGCGCAAGCGAAGGCGACGGCAACACGCACGGCGCCGTCACGCTGGATATTCCCCACGACAGCCACGACGCCCAAGACTCGACTCAAGCCGACGCCCACGCCGACGGCCATCATTGCCCGCTGTGCCGCAACCCGCACGCAGACGTCGGCATCCTGCCCACCAACATGCCGGTCGTGCCTGCACCCGTGGGCCGCGCCATCACGTATCCGCCGCTGTTCTTCCTGGCGGCCGCCCCCCTTCATGCCTGGAGCGCGGCCCAGCCGCGCGCGCCCCCCGCGAACTGACCCGGCGCGCATCTGCCGTCTGACGACGGCACGCTTGCGCCCGCCCGTCGCGTCCCATTTTGCACGTCCCCTACCCGCTGCTTGAACGCGGGCGGCCGTGCCGTCATCCAGACCCTTGTGGCCCGCTGCGCCTCGCCTGTGTTCAGGCCGGGCGCGGGGTCCGTGCGCCGGCCCGCCGGCTTCAGACATGAAACACACCACGATCTACTCCTTGCTGCTTGGCGTGCTTGCCAGCGGCTCCGCCCACGCGCTGACCGCCGAACCCGCCGTGGAAACCTTGTCGGCCACCACCGTCTACGGCGCGGGCCACGTTGACCCCGCGCCCAACGGCCCCGTCAACCTGGACGCGCGCGACAGCACCGGCAGCCGCCTGGGCCTGACCTTGCGCGAAACGCCTGCCAGCGTCACCGTGATCTCGCGCGAGCAGATCGAAGCGCGCGGCTCGCTCAACACGCAAGAGATTGCGCGCGGCATACCCGGCGTGGACAACGCATCGCCCCCCGGCAACGCTGGCGCGGTCAGCTACCGGGGTTTCTCGGGCGGCCAGGTGTCGCAATTGTTCAACGGCATTTCGGTGCAATACGACGCCATCGCCGGGCGTCCGGTGGACAGCTGGATCTATGACCGCGTGGAAGCCATCGGCGGCCCGTCGACCTTCCTGTTTGGCGCGGGCGCGGTGGGCGGCGCCATCAATTACGTCACCAAGCTGCCCGAGCGCGACACCTTCTATGACGGCCAGTTGCGCCTGGGTTCCTACGACAGCCGTCAGCTGTCCGTAGGCGTGAACCAGCAGTTGTCGGGCGACGCCGGCGGGCGTGGCAACTACCTGCGCATCGACGCCAACACCGGTTCCAGCCACGGCTGGGTGGACGGCAACCGTTCGCACGCGAGCCAGATTGCGGCGTCGGTATTGTCCGACCTGGGCAGCGACGTGACCCAAACCTTCGCGTTCGAATATCAGCGCGAACAGGTCGACCGCCCGTACTGGGGCACGCCGCTGATGACGAACGCGCAGGGCGTCGTGCAAGGCGCGGGCCACATCATGGATGGCACGCGTTTCAAGAACTACAACGTCAACGACGGGCTGTACGAGCAGACGGTGTGGTGGGCGCGGTCCATGACCGAATGGCGCGCGAGTTCGGCCGTGACGATGAAGAACACGCTGTACTACTACCAGGCCGAGCGCGATTTCCGCAACCTGGAAACCTACCGCTTCAACACGGGCAACACGCTGGTGCAGCGCTCCGGCGCCCTGTTGCAGCGTCACGAGCAACGGCTGGTGGGCAACCGTGTGGAAGGGCTGGTGCGTTCTTCCGTGGCCGGCCTGCCCAGCGACTGGTCGTTTGGCGCCGACATCAGCGTGAACAAGGTCACGCGCTTTCCCACCAGCCTGCCCGCGCAAGTGGACGCCGTGGACCCTTATGACTTTTCACCGGGCGATTTCTACGGCATCCCTGGCATGACGCGCGGCCACAAGGCCGACCGCGACAACCGCATCCGCACCGTTGCGATGACGCTGGAGAACCGCACCGAAGTGCTGCCCGGCGTGGCCATCGTGTCGGCCTTGCGCAAGGACTTCATCGACCTGGATCTGACCAACCGCCGCGCCGTCACCGCCGCCGCACCCGCCAGCGCGTCGCGCAGCTATTCGCCGCTGACCGGGCGGCTGGGCGTGAACTGGCAGGTCAGCCCCGAAGCGTCGCTGTACGCGCAGTACGCCACGGCGGCGGACCCTCCGTCGGGCCTGCTGGCCACGGCATCGTTTGCCGACGTGCTGAATAACGATCAGCTCACCACCGGCACGCAGGCCGAGGTGGGCGGCAAGTTCGACTTCTGGGACGGGCGCGGCTCCGCCACCGTGGCGCTTTACGAGATCAAGCGCAAGCACATCTCGACGACTGACCCCAACAACCCGGGCGTGAGTGTGCCGGTGGGCGCGCAGTCGGCGCGCGGCGTTGAGCTGGCGGGCGGTTTGCAGCTGACGTCCAAGCTGTCCTTGCAAGGCAACGTGGCCTTTGTCGACCCGCAGTACGACGACTTCTCGCAATCGGTGGGCGGCGTGTCCGTGTCGCGCAATGGCAATGTGCCGGTCAACACGCCGCGCCGTCTGGCCAATGTGTGGCTGGACTATGCGTTCGTGCCCGACTGGAACGCCAGCGTCGCCGCGCGTTACGTGGGCCGCGCCTACGCGGATGCCGCCAACACGGTGTGGGCGCCGTCGTACACGGTGTTTGACGCCGCGTTGTCGCATCGGGTGAACCGCAACCTGAACGTGACGGCGCGCGTGCGCAACCTGACCGACAAGGTCTACGCGGCCAACGCCAGCCCGACGATGTTCTACCTGGGCGCGCCGCGCACGTTTGAACTGTCGCTGCAAGCCCGCTTCTAGTCCGCCCCCAGCTCCGCCGTGTAGAGATGCCATGAGCGCCACATCGCCCCGTTCTTCCGCTCGCCCCGCCGGGCCGCCACTGTCCACGCGCGCCAAGCGCTGGCTGTATCTGATCCATCGCTGGGCGGGCGTCGTGCTGTGCCTGTTCTTCGCCATGTGGTTCGTGAGCGGCGTGGTGATGATGTATGTGGGCTATCCCAAGCTCACGCCGCACGAACGCCTGACGCATCTGGCGCCGCTGGACGCCGCGCGGATCGCCATCACGCCCGAACAGGCGCTGGCGGCGGCCGGGAAAACGCGCGCAGACGCGCCCGGCTTGCAGCTGTCCGCCAGCCGGGGCGGCGCGCCGGTGTACGTAGTGGCGGGTTCAGTGCCGGGTTCAGCGCCGGGTTCCGCGCCGGGTTCAGCCCCGAATTCCAGCCCCGTCGCGCCCAAGGTCGTCGACGCCGCCACCGGCCTGCTGCTGCCCAGGGCGGACGCCACGGCAGCGCAGGCCACGGCGCTTGCCTGGTTCGGTGGCAAGTACGCCGCGCATTACGACGGGCTGGTGGACGAAGACGTCTATACGCACTCGGGCGCGCTGGATGTGCATCGCCCCTTGCACCGCATCGACATGAGCGACCCGGCGCGCACGCGCTTGTACGTATCGTCGGCGACGGGCGCGGTGGTGCTGGACGCCACCCGCAACGAACGCGCCTGGAACTATGTGGGCGCGTGGGTCCATTGGCTGTACATGTTCCGCGGCAATGCGCTGGACCCGTGGTGGCATGACATCGTGGTGTGGCTGTCGGTGGCGGGCGTGGTGCTGGCGCTGACGGGCACCATCGTGGGCATTCTGCGCTGGCGGTTTTCGCGGCCTTACGCCAGCGGCAGCCGCTCGCCCTACCGCGACAACATGATGCGCTGGCATCACATCAGCGGCTTGCTGTTTGCCGCCATCACCATCACGTGGATTTTCAGCGGGCTGATGTCGATGAACCCGTGGAAGGTGTTCACCAGCACCGCCGCCCCGCTGGCGCGCAGCGCGTATGCGGCGGGGGCAACGGCGGCGTCAACGGCTGGGGCAACGGCAGGGTCAGCGGCGGCGTCAGCGGCAAGGCCGGCCACTGCAACGGCCGACGCGCCGCTGGCATCCCCCCGCGATCTGATCGCCGCCCTGCCCGCCGCCCCGCGTGAGTTGAGCTGGGCGCGCAATGCCGGCCAGGACGTGGTGCTGGCGCGCGGCGCGTCGGGCGCGCCGCACGTGCTGTCGGCCACCCAAGCCGCGCCTTACGCCTTTGATGAAGCCACGCTGCGCCAGGCCGCCACGCAGTTGCTGCCCGGCGCGACGCTGCGCGAGGTGCAGGTGCTGCGCCAGTACGACGTGTATTACTACGCGCGCGACGAACACGCCATGCTGGGCCATGTTGAAAAGCCGCTGCCCGTCTGGCGGCTGGTGTACGACAACCCGCAGGCCACCTGGGTCTATCTGGACCCGCACACCGGCCAGATCCAGGGCCGGCAAGACCGCAGCACCCGCGTCAGCCGCTGGCTGTTCGCCTTTTTGCACAGCTGGGATTGGACGGGCCTGCTGTCGCGCCGGCCGCTCTGGGATGCCTTGCTGATTTTCCTGAGCCTGGGCGGCGCGGCGCTGAGCCTGACGGGTGTGGTGATCGGGTGGCGGCGGCTGGGCAAGAAGCTGCGCGGCTAAGGGGCATGCGGCTGGGCGCGGCCGCTCGGCGCCCCCTCCAATGCACTATGCTCACCGTCTTGCATGACGAATCACCGCTATTCAGGAGCCTTCCATGTCAGACGTCACCATCTATCACAACCCCAAGTGCGGTACGTCCCGCAATACGCTGGCGCTGATCCGCAACGCCGGCATCGAACCCACGGTGGTGCTGTACGTGGAAACGCCGCCGTCGCGCGCCACCTTGAAGGCCTTGTTCAAAAAGGCCGGCATCAGCGTGCGTGACGCGCTGCGTGAAAAAGGCACGCCCTACCAAGAGCTGGGCCTGGACGACACGAGCTTGTCTGACGACGCGCTGCTGGACGCCATTGCACAGCACCCGATTCTGCTGAACCGCCCCTTTGTCACCACGCCGCTGGGCGCGCGCCTGTGCCGCCCGTCGGAGCTGGTGCTGGACATTCTGCCCTCGCCCCAGCTAGGCGCGTTCACCAAGGAAGACGGCGAAGCGGTCATCGACGCCAACGGCAAACGCATCCAGAAGTAAAAGGGCGTACTCCGCCGCATTTTGTAAGCGGACTGACGGGAAACCCCTTTACCATCGCGGCTATTGATTATTACGCCGCGATGACGTGTCATGGATTTCCTGGAAAGCTTCAACCAGTCCCTTTTTCTTCTGATCAATGCCGACCCGGCCACCCCCGTATGGCGGATACACGGCGCCATGCTGGTGGCCAATCAGCTGATCCTGCTGGTGCCCGCCGTGCTGGCGGCGATGTGGCTGTGGGGCGGTGAAGCGCAACGCAATCTGGCCCTGAAAGTGCTGGCCAGCATAGGCGTGGCGCTGGTCGCCAGTTATGCGTGCGGCCTGCTGTGGCCGCATCCGCGTCCGTTCGTGATCGGGCTGGGGCAGGCGTTCTTCCCGCACAAGCCGACCTCGTCTTTCCCCAGCAACCACACCATCATCATCGCCACGTTCGCCTTTGCGCTGATCTTTGATCGGCGCTGGGCGGCGTGGGGCGTGGTGGCCTTGCTGGGCGCCGTGGTGGTCGGCACGTCGCGCGTATACCTGGGCGTGCATTTCCCGCTGGATATCGTGGGCGGGCTGATCCTGGCGCCCGTCGCGGCGGCCATCGCGGCTCCGGTGTGGAACCGCATTGGCGCGCCGTTGACGTTGGTGGCGCAAGGCATCTATCGCAAAGTGCTGGCGCTGCCGATTGCGCGCGGCTGGATACGCGCGTAGCTCACGCTCAGTTGATAGCCACCTTGGCGTCCTTCACCAGCTTCGCGTAGTTCTCGGTGTCGGCGCCGATGCGGGCACGCATCTGGTCCGGCGTGTCGCCAATCGGCACCGCGCCAATCTCCGCCATGCGGCGCGAGAAATCCGGCGACTGAATAATCTTCACCATCTCGGCATTCAGCCGCGCCACCACCTCCTTGGGCGCGGCGGCCGGGGCCAGCACGCCAAACCACGTCCCCATGTTGAACGGCTTGATGCCCGCCTCTTCCATCGTCGGCACGTCCGGCAATGCCGCCGAACGCTGATTGGTCGTAACCGCCAGCGCGCGCAACTTGCCGCTCTGAATATGCGCCAGCACGGGCGTGATGGTGTCGAACGACATATCGATCTGGCCGCCCAGCAAGTCCGTCGTCAGCGGCCCGCTGCCCTTGTACGGCACATGCAGCAGCTTCACCTGCCCCGCGTGTTCAAACTGCGCGCCAATCAGATGCTGGCCGGTGCCCATGCCGTTTGATCCATAGGTGAGCTTGCCCGGCGCGGCTTTCGCCAAGGCCAGCAGCGCTTGCACGGTATTGGCGTCCAGTTTCGGGTTGACGACCAGCACGTTAGGCACGAGCGCCACCGTCGTCACCGGCGCAAAGTCTTTCTGGAAGTCATAGTGCAGGCTCTTGTACACGCTGGTGGCGATGGTGTGATGCACCGCGCCCATCAGCAAGGTGTAGCCGTCGGGCGCCGCCTTGGCTACGTAGTCCGCGCCCAAGGTCGAGCCTGCGCCGGGTTTGTTTTCCACCACCACCGGCTGGCCCAGGCGCTTGGCCAGTTCCTGCCCCAGCGCGCGCGCCAGCACGTCGGTGGTGCCGCCCGCCGGAAACGGCACGACCAGGCTGATCGGCCGGGACGGGTACGACTGGGCCATGGCCCCGCCCGCCAGCGGCAGGCTCAACACGCAGGCAACCGCCCACGTGCGCACGCGGAAAATTCGCTTGAACATGCTTGTCTCCTTGGGATACGAATGAACTTCGCTTCTTGTTCTACGACCGGAATTTCGCTGCGGGTCTGATGCCCGGGGCCGCGAATTCCGGTGGTCGTGCCAACCCGCCTGCTACGCCGCCTTCACCTGCTTGCCCGCCGTCAACAACGCGCAGACGGCTTCGGTCACCGCATCGGTCGTGGCGTTGCCGCCCAGGTCGCGCGTATGCAGCGCGGGCGTCGCGGTCACTTGTTCAATGGCCTGCATCAAGCGCGCCGCGGCCTCGTGTTCGCCCAGATGTTCCAGCAGCATCACCACCGACCAGAACGTGCCGACGGGGTTCGCCAGGCCCTTGCCCATGATGTCGAAGGCAGAGCCGTGGATGGGTTCGAACATGGACGGGTAGCGGCGTTCGGGGTCGATGTTGCCGGTGGGCGCAATGCCCAGGCTGCCGGCCAGCGCGGCGGCCAGATCGCTCAGGATGTCGGCGTGCAGATTGGTGGCGACGATGGTGTCCAGCGACGCCGGCCGGTTGACCATGCGCGCGGTGGCGGCGTCAACCAGTTCCTTGTCCCAGGTCACGTCCGGGAATTCGCAGCTGACTTGCAGCGCGATTTCATCCCACATCACCATGGCGTGGCGTTGTGCGTTGGATTTCGTGACGACGGTCAGGAGCTTGCGCGGACGCGATTGCGCCAGCTTGAAGGCAAAGCGCAGGATGCGTTCGACGCCCGCCCGCGTCATGATCGACACGTCGGTGGCGGCCTCGATGGGATGGCCCTGATGCACGCGCCCGCCCACACCCGAATATTCGCCTTCCGAGTTTTCGCGCACGATCACCCAGTTCAGTTGCTCGGGCGTGCAGCGTTTGAGCGGTGCGTCAATGCCGGGCAGGATGCGCGTGGGGCGCACGTTGGCGTACTGGTCAAAGCCCTGGCAGATTTTCAGGCGCAGGCCCCACAGCGTGATGTGGTCGGCAATGTCGGGGTCGCCCGCCGAGCCGAAAAGGATGGCGTCTTTGTCGCGCAGCACGTCCAGCCCATCGGCCGGCATCATCACGCCGTGCTGGCGGTAGTAGTCGCCGCCCCAATCGAAGTTCTGGAATTCAAAGCGCAGGCCACCCGCCTGGGCCAGGGCCTGCATGATGCGCTGGCCGGCCGGAATGACTTCCTTGCCGATGCCGTCGCCGGGAATGGTTGCGATGCGATAGGTGTTCATGGGCCGACAGGCTCCTTGCAGATAAGGGTCTGTCGGCAATGTACCGAGCGCTGCGCGCTGTGCGCGCAGCGCCATTCACAACATCTTCAACTTCAGGTTGAAGATCGGCGCGCGGCGATCAGCAGCGGCTGACGTTCAGATTGTTGATCAGGTTGTTGAAGCTCTGGCGCAGGCCGTAGGCGTCGTCCACGATCGTGGGACGCATCATCTTGAACGCGCCCGTGCGCTTGGCGTCTTCCTCGTAGCGGCCGCTATTGGTATGTTCCAGCACTTTGCGCCCCGCCGCCAGCAGGGCGTTGGCCTGCATCATGGTGCTGGCGCAACCCTTCGGATCGGCTTCGCGGGTCTTCTTGTCAAAGCCCAAAGTCATTTCGTTCAGCTTGTCCAGCTGCTGCGCAAAGGCGTCTTTCTTGTCGCCCAGGCCGGTGCCGTCGAAAATGCCGGTGGCCTGATCCAGCGAGGATTTGGCGTAATACACCATGCCGGCGCGGTAGTACGCCACAGTGTCTTTCTTGGCCTTCTCGAACGCTTCCTTGGTGTTGGCCGTGTCCTTCACCGAGATGCCGTGGTAGAAGGCGCTCTCGGCCTTCGCGGCGGCGGTCAGCGCCGACACATAGGCGGGGCTTTTTTCACGCGCCAGCGCGCCGTTGTCCGACACATAGGTCTTGGCGGCCGCGTAGTTTTGCAGCTCGGCGCTCAGCGGGGCCAGCTTGCCCAACGCATCAGAGAATTCCTTGGCGGCGGCGTCGATCTCGGCAATGGCGGGCTTCATCGCCAGCGCCTTGTCCAGCTTTTCCTTGGTGCGCAACACCATGATGTCATTGCCGATGACGTAGTCCTTCACCGGCTTCTTGTCGGCCAGCTTGGGCACCATGTACTGCTCGTACTGGGTCAGCGTTTCTTCAAACGACTGCGTGATGCCATTGGCCGCGTCAACGTACTGGTTGTACTTGATGATTTCGGCCTGGGCCGTGCTGGCTTCGGGGGCCTTCGCCCCTTGCTTGGCGGTGTCATCGCCGCACGCGGCGAGCATCAACGTGGCGGCAAGAAGGGCGGACATGCACAAGGGGCGCAACATAAACATCGGTTCTCCGTAAAAGGGAACGCATCATAGGCCCCGGCATCCGTTAACACGCTACAAAGTCATTCAGACGTGTCACAAGTGTTTTCAACACGCGACCACTTCTGTTCGTGGTCCAGCAACCAGCGTTTGCGATGCAGCCCGCCCCCGTAGCCGGTCAGCGACGCGTTCGCGCCCACCACGCGATGGCATGGCACCACAATGCCAATCGGATTCGCCCCATTGGCCAGCCCCACGGCGCGCACCGCCGTCGGCCGCGCGATGCGTTGCGCCAGGCCGCTGTAGCTGATGGGCGCGCCGCCCGCAATGCCGCGCAACGCCTGCCACACCTGCCGTTGAAAGTCGGTGCCGCCGGTGGCGACATCCAACGTATCGATGGCGTGCACGTCCCCGTCGAAGTACGCCCGAAGCGCCCGGGTCGCGGGAGAGGCATGCGCGGCGTCATGCAAGGTGATGGCCGCTTTGCCGTACTGCCTGCGCAGCAACGTGTGCATGCGCGATTCAAAATCCTGCCAGTCCACCGCGCGCAGGCGCTGTTGTGCATCGGTCAGCACCAGCATCAGGCCGATCGGCGTTTGCACGCGTTCAAGATTGAAGTGATGAGACGTGGCGTTCATGAAAAGCTCCGTTGGGTGCAAAGACATGCGGCCACTATAAGGGCGGGTTCAGGCGAGGGGCTGGCGGTTTTCGGACAGCAATGTCAGGCCGACAACAGTGTCCGAAAACCGCTAGATTTTCTTCGCGGCGCGGCGCTAGCATGGCGGCATGAACCTTGACCACGACGCCTGCTACCGCGCCATCAGCGTGCGAGACGCCCGTTACGACGGCCGCTTCTTCACCGCCGTGAAGACGACGGGCATCTATTGCCGCCCCGTCTGCCCGGCCCGCACGCCGCTGTCGAAGAACGTGGCGTTCTTCGGCACCGCCGCCGCGGCGCAAGAGGCGGGCTTTCACCCATGCCTGCGCTGCCGGCCCGAAACCGCGCCCGAGCTCGGCCCCGCGCCCGACTTGCCCGACGGTGTGGCGCGCGCCTTGGGGCTGATTGAATTGGGTGCGCTGGATGAGGCCGGCGTGGATGCGTTGGCCGCCCGGCTGGGCGTAGGCGAACGCCAGTTGCGCCGCCAATTTCGCCAGCACCTGGGCGCATCGCCCGTGGCCGTGGCGCAAACCCGGCGCGTGCTGCTGGCCAAGCAGCTGATCCACGAAACGCACCTGCCCATGGCGGAAATCGCGTTCGCGTCGGGGTTTGGCAGCATTCGCCGCTTCAATGAAATCTTCCTGACCTTGTTCGGCCGCACGCCGGGCGACTTGCGCCGCTCCGGCCAGCCCGATGTGCCCGCCGGGCCGCGTGGCGAAATCCAGTTGCTGCTGCGCTACCGGCCGCCCTATGACTGGGAGGCCATGCTGGCGTTCCTGCGCCTGCGCGCCATACCCGGCATTGAACGCATAGATGGCAGCCGCTACACGCGCACGATCAGCCTGGACGGCATGCAAGGCACGGTCAGCGTGCAACCCGGCGCCGGCAACGCGCTGCAAGCGACCGTGCGCTTTCCACGCCTGCACGCGCTGCCGGCCATCATTGCGCGCTTGCGCCGCGTGTTTGATCTGGGCAGCGACCCCGTCGCGCTGGCCGCGCAGTTTTCGCACGACCCGGTCATGGCGGCGCTGATCGCCGCACGCCCCGGCCTGCGCGTGCCGGGCGCATGGGACGGCTTTGAGCTCGCCATGCGCGCGGTGCTGGGCCAACAGATCACCGTCACGGCCGCGATTCGGCTGGCCGGAAAACTGGTGGCTGCGCATGGCGCACCCATGGCCCAGCCGGAAGACGGGTTGACCCATGTGTTCCCCACCCCCGAGGCCGTGGCCCCGGCGGAGCTGGCGGTGCTGGGCATGCCGCGCAGCCGTGCCGCCACGTTGTCGGCGGTGGCCGCCGCTGCGGTGGCCGACCCGCATTTGTTTGACGCCAGCAGCAGCCTGGACGACGCGGTCAAGCGTTTGCGCGCGATACGCGGCATCGGCGAATGGACGGCGCAATACATCGCCTTGCGCTGCCTGCGCGAGCCGGATGCATTTCCCAGCGCCGACATCGGCCTGATCCGCGCCTTGGAAAAATTGGAGTCGCGTGCGTATACGCCCGCGCAATTGCTGGCGCGTGCGGAAATTTGGCGGCCGTGGCGCGCGTATGCCGCGCAGCATTTGTGGTCGGCAGGCTGAGGGCCGCGTTGGACGCCACGATGCCCGAAAGATGCGGCCGGAAAATCGCGACGGAAATCCGGGTGGCGCTACCAGCGCGCGTCCGCGTCCTGCTGGAAGTAGTTAACGAGAAAGTCCACGAAGACGCGCACCTTGGCCGACAAATGATGCCGTTCCGGAAACACGGCATAGATATCCGCTTGCGGCAGCGCATAGTCTTCCAGCACGCGCACCAGCCGGCCGCTGCGCAGGTAGCGCGCCAGGTCCCACTCGGCGCGCTGCAAGATGCCCAGGCCTGCCAGGCCCCACGTCAGCGTCACTTCGCCATCGTTGCTGCTCAAAGCCCCGCGCACCTTCACGGTTTCGCTGCGGCGTCCTTTGGTGAAGCGCCACAAGCTATAGGCGTCTTCGTTCTGCCGCAACACGATGCACTGATGCCGCGTCAGGTCGTGCGGGGTGACCGGCACGCCATGGGTCTTCAGATAACTGGGGGATGCGCACACCAGCCGGCGGTTCGGCGCGATCTTGCGGGCGATCAAGCGGGTGTCGGGCTGGTCGCCAAAGCGCACCGCCACGTCGAAGGCGTCTTGCACGAAGTCCGCCGGGCTGTCGGTCAGTTGCAGTTGCAGCGAGACCTCGGGGTAAAGCTTCGCGAATTCAGCAATGGCCGGCGCAATGTAAGTGCGGCCAAAACCCAGGGGCGCATTGACCTTCAGCCGGCCGCGCGGGCTGTCCTGGCGGCTGGCGATAAGCTGATCAAGGTCTTCGATTTCACCCAGGATGCGGCGGGCGCTTTCCAGGTAGACCTCGCCTTCGGCGGTCAGGCTCAGCCGTCGCGTGCTGCGGTTGAACAGCCGCACGCCCAGCCGCGCCTCGATCTGCGCCAAGCGTTTGCTGACGGCCGCCGGGGTCACGTCCAGCTGGCGAGCGGCGGCCGACATGCCGCCGGCGCGCGCCAGTTCCACCACCAGTTGCAGTTCGCTGGAATGCCCCATGGCGGCGGGCCAGGGTTTAGTCGCGGAAGTTTTCGAACTGCAAGGGCAGGTCGACGTCGGTCTTTTTCAACAGCGCAATGGCGGTTTGGAGATCATCGCGCTTCTTGCCGGTGATGCGCAGCTTGTCGCCGTTGATTTGCGATTCCACCTTGAGCTTGGCGTTCTTGATGGCGGCGATGAGCTTCTTGGCCACCGGCTGCTCGATGCCCTGCTTGATGGTGACCTTCTGGCGCGCGCCGCCCAGGTTTTCCAAGGGGTCGGCCACGTCCAGGCAGCGCACGTCGATGCCGCGCGCCGACAGGCGGCCGCGCAAGATGTCGAGCATCTGCTTCAATTGGAACGCGCTGGAGGCAACCTGCGTCACGACAAAGCCTTCCAGTTCGAACTTGGCGTCGGTGCCTTTGAAGTCGAAGCGGGTAGACAGTTCGCGGTTGGCTTGGTCGATGGCGTTGGTGAGTTCGTGTTTGTCGACTTCGGAGACGACGTCAAAAGTAGGCATGACACGGGTCCTGTAGGGGGATGAGTGAAATAGGCGAAACTATAAGTTCGCCTATTTTACCGGCCCGGCGGACGCGTGCTGTGGTCCGCCACCTTATGACGTCAGCACCAGCAGCCGGCCCGATTGCAGCGGATGCGGAATCACTTGCGCGTCAATGCCGTAAGCCAGGTACAGATTGGCGGGCGTCAGCACCTGCTCGGGCGTGCCCAGCGCAATGGGGCTGCCGCCGCTAAGCAATAGCAGGCGGTCGCACCAGCGCGCGGCCAGATTCATGTCGTGCAGAATCACCAGTACACCCGTATTGCCGGCATGGGCCAATTCCCAGGCGCGGCGCAGCAGGTCGGTTTGGTGTTTGGGGTCCAGGCTGGCGGTGGGCTCGTCCAGCAGCAGGTAGCGCGCCTCGCCCGCTTGCCGCGCGGCATGGCACTGCACCAGCACGCGCGCAAACTGCACGCGCTGCTGTTCGCCGCCCGACAATTCGGGATAACGGCGTCCGGCCAGATGAGCGGCATCGGCCAGCGTCAAGGCTTGGGCAACCAAGGCCTCGACCGCGGCGGGCGGCAGTTCCGGAAACGGATAGGCGCCCATCGCCACCACTTCATTGACATCCAGGTCAAAGGTCAGCCCGGGCTTTTGCGGCAGCACGGCGCGTTGGCGCGCTTGCTGGCGAAACGCCATGTCTGCCAGGGGTTCCCCGCCCAGATGCAGCTGGCCTGAATCGGGTGACAGCTCGGCAGCCAGCGCGCTGAGCAACGTCGACTTGCCCGCGCCGTTGGCGCCCAGCAAACCGACGACTTCGCCCGGGGCTAGCGATAGCGAGATATCGGTCAGGATGCGCTTTCCGCCCCGCGATAACATCAGGTTCTGTGCGGTAAGCATCAGCCTATCCCCCGGCCCCGGGCCAAGAGCCACAGGAAAAACGGGCCGCCCACCAAGCCCGTCACCAGACCAATCGGCAATTCAGCCGGCACGACGACGGTGCGCGCCGCCCAATCCGCCAGCACCAGCGCCAAACCGCCCGCAATGACGGTGGCCGGCAGCAGCCAGCGGTGGTTCGCGCCCAGCGTCATGCGCACCAGATGCGGCACCACCAGCCCGACGAAGACGATGGTGCCGGTTGCCGCAACCAGCGGCCCGACAATCAGCGCGCTGGCCAGCACCAGCCGCGCCCGCACGCGCGCCAGCGAATAGCCCAAGTGCTGGGCCTCGCGGTCGCCCAGCAGCAAGGCGTTCATCACGCGCCACTGGCTGATCAGCCATGCGCTCATCAGCAATACCCACGGCCCCAGAAACGCCAGGATTTTCCAATTCGCGCCGCCCAGGCTGCCCATGTTCCAGAAGGTCAGGTCGCGCAGTTGCGCATCGGTGGCCACGAAGGTGAACAGGCCGATCAGGCTGAACGACATCGCAGTGATGGCCACGCCCGCCAGCAGCAACCCGGCCACGCCCGGCACGCGGCGGCCCACGGCGTACGCGCACAACGTCGCAAGCAAACTGCCGGCGAAGGCCGACGGCGCGGTGATCCAGAAGCCGCCCGAGGTCAGCACAATGGCGGCCACCGCCCCCAGCGCGCCGCCCGCCGAAATGCCGATCAGGCCGGGTTCGGCCAGCGGGTTGCGGAACAGCGCCTGCATGGCCGCGCCCGATATCGCCAGCCCCGCCCCCGTCACCACGGCGAACAGCACACGCGGCAGGCGGATGTCGATCAGCACGTTGCGCCACAGCGCGTTGTCTGCGGTGGGAGCGCCCCACAGCAAAGACGGAAGTTCGCGCAACGGAATGGCGACCGCGCCGCTGGCGGTGGCGGCCAATACCGCCAGCGCCAACGCCGCGGTCAATAGCCCCAATGCCAAGGGCGCGCTAACGCGCCATGACATTCGCGACCTCCTGTTTGAGCTGGGTCAGCGCCAACGGCAGGCGCGGCCCCATGCCCAGAATCAGCAGGTCATCCATGACCACCACGCGGCGCTTGGCCGCCGCCTGCGTCGAGGCGATGCCGGGCAGGCTCAGAAATTTCTCCATGCCGCCGCCCGCGTCCAAGGACGCCTGCGTCACCACGATCAGGTCGGGCGCCAGCGCGCCCATGGCCTCGGCCGACAAGGGCTTGTAGCCCTGTTGGTCGTGCAACACGTTATCCAGGCCCGCCAGATGCATGACTTCGTTGGCGGCCGTATCGCGGCCCGCGCCTTGCGGCGCGCCCGTGCGGTTGATCAGCAACAGCGCACGCGCGCGTGTGGCCGGAATGGCCTCGGCGCGCGCGAGTTCTTGCGTCACGTCGTCCACCATGCGCTCGCCGGCCGCCGCCACGCCCAAGGCGCCGGCGATGGCGCGGATGCGCGACTTCAGGGAATCCACGGATGGCGCGTCCGACACCGTCACGACGCGCACGCCCACTCCCGCCAGACGCTTGAGCGCCTCGGGCGGGCCGGCCTGCTCTGACGCCAACACCAGATCTGGTTTTAGCGACAGCACGCCCTCGACCGGCACGGCGCGGTAGTAGCCCACGCGCGGCAGCTTGGTGGCGGCCTCGGGGTACAGGCTGGATTGGTCGTCGCCCACCAGCCGATCGCCCTGCCCCAAGCCATAGACGATTTCCGTCACGCTGCCGCCTAGCGTCACCACCCGGCTGGGTTCGGCGGCGTGCACACTTGCCGCCATCGCCCAGCCCAACGCAATTGCCCACCATTTTTTCATCGCAGATTCCCGTCGCGTTTTCAGGCCGCCAGCGGCGCGTCGCACAAGCTGACCATCAGCTCGCGCCAACCGGCCAGCTCCGGCTTGCCGGGTTTGCGTTCACCGAAGAACTGCACGATGAGATCGCCATTCGCCGCGTAGACCTCAAGCGAGGTCACCCAGCCATCGGACGTGGGCTTGTTCACCACCCAGGCCGACGCGATGGCGGTAGTGTCCAGGTGCAGGTTGAATTTCGGGTCGAGCACGTTGTACCAAGGGCCGGTGCGGCGCAACTGCTCAACGGGGCCGGTGTGAATCTGGATCATGCCGCGGTTGCCCACGAAGCACATGATGGACAGGCCCGACTCCGCCGCCGATTGCAGCATGCGTTCCACGGCGTCCGCCGGCACCGGCTGCGCCAGGTCTTCACCGGCCGCAGCCAGCGCGGCCAGGCGCGACACCTTGAACTTCCTCAGCAGCGGAAAGAATTCGTGCGTGTCCTTCATGCCCAGCCACGCCGCGCGCCAAGCGGCCGCGTCGTCAACGTGATCGGCATCGGTGGCGGGGGCATACGCGGTGGTCTCGGGCCATTGCGCATCGCCCGAGAACTTTGCGACCAGCGCATCGTAGGCGGCTGCATCGGTGGCGTCGGTGCGGTAGACCTTATGCACGGCCACGCCGGCGGCATCGAAGAATTGCAGGCTGTGGCGGCCGTCTTGCTCAACCGCCCACGCGGATTTCCACGCAGTGAAGAAGACGCGCAGATCGATGTCGGGTCCCAACACGATTCCGACCGGGCCGTCAGCCTGGATATCCAGGTAAGCGCCGTGGCGCTCGTGCACGCACCAATCGTTACGCGTCAACGCCATCACTTCGCCCAGCGTGCCCAGCTCGCGGAATATTTCTTGCGGCGTGCCATGCAGCGCCGTCGACTTCACACCGGCACAGCCCGCGGCAATCCACTCCGCTTCGGACACGCCCAGCGCCTGCGCCAGATTGCGCGCGCGCAGATTCGGTTGCGTCGCGGCCAGCGCGTCGTTGCGGGTGCGCAGGGCTTGCGCGCGGGAATTGAAATCAAGATTCGTCATCGTAGGCCTCCGGCCAATGGGTTCTTCAGTGAAGCCGCCGCCGGCCCCGGCACCTTTCCGGGCGGCGGCGGCGTGAGATCAATACTGGTAGGTCAGCGACACGCGCACGCTGCGCCCCGGCTCGGTGTACCAATCCACCGTGCGCGGCAGCGCGATGGAACCTGCGGTCGGCACGTTGATGGCCTCCCAGTATTTCTTGTCGAACAGGTTGAACACGCCAGCCTGCACTTGCAGCCCCTTCACCGCGGCGGGGCGCCAATAGCCCATCAAATCCACGACACCATAGCCCGGCGCCTGGAAGTCGGCGTTGGCGGCAGCCGGCGGGCCATCGGGGTATTCGACCTTGTCACGCTTGAGCGCGGTGGTCAGCATGGCGTCCACGCCCCACACATCGCGGCTGTAACCCAGGCCCAGCACGGCTTTCAGCGGCGCCACCGAATTCAGGTATTGCCCCGTGTTTTCATCCTTGCCCACGGCCCAGGCCAGCGAGCCCCACGTGCGCCAGCCCGGCGAAAACTTCCAGTGTGCGCTGGCTTCAGCGCCGTAGATGCGCACCTTGGCGCGGTTTACGTTGCCGGTAATGCCCAACGGATATTGCCCTGCCCAACCGGGCTGCCACTGCGGCGAATTGGCATCCAGCGGTTGATTGCTATCGATAAAGTTCTGATAACGATTATCAAAGAACGATACTGCACCGCCCAGGTCGTCGGAACCGATCTTGGCGCCCAATTCCCAGCCCTTGCTGGTTTCCGGTTTCAGGTACGGATTGCCCACGCGCAGATACGTGCCGGGGCCGCCGTAGTTGGTGTAGAGCTGGCTGGCGCTGGGGGCCTTGAAGCCGTAGGCGTACTGGGCGTAAACGCTGAGCGCTTCCGCAGCCTTCCACGTACCCAGCAGCTTGGGCGAGAAGCGGCTGCCGCTGTTGGACGGCGGCAAGGCGCCCGCGTTGGGATTGCTGTCGTAGCTGGCGGTGGACTGCGGTTTTTGCTCGTAGTGGTCGTAGCGCAGCGCCGGCGTCAGCGTGTAGCGGCCGTCGGCAAAACTGAATTCGTCTTGCACCCACAGCGCCCACTGGTTGCCCTTGGACTCTGGCACGTCGGCCTGATTGGTGTGCAGCATGTCGCACGAGCGCGGGCCAAAGGGCGCGGGCAGACCCGGGCGGATGGCGGGGCAGTTGTCGTAGCCGGTGGAGTTCTGCTCGGTCTTGTTGCCGTACCACTCGCCGCCCACCGTCCACAACTGCGACACGGACGCGCTGCCCAGCCGCTTGGTGAGCTCGCCATTCATGCCGAACAAGGTCTGTTGGATGGAGTTGCTGCGGCCATACGGGCCGCTAGGGAAGCCGTAGCGGAACGGATCGCCCGGGATGATGCCTGCGCGCGAATCCACGCTGCGCACGCCATCCAGCGCGTTGTCCAGCCGCAGCCGCGTCCAGTAGACGACGGCGGTGGCGGTGTCGATCAGGCCGCCTTCGGTGGGCGCTTTGTACGAATAGTCGAAGGACACGCGCTCGCGCTCGGTTTCTTTCTTCGTGCTGTTTTCGCCGTACAGGTAGGACGTGCCAGCCCCCTGTTCGTACATGTTGTCGATGTCGGCGCGGCGCTTGAAGTATTCGCCCGTCAGGCCAAAGCGGTGGCCGCCGTCGGCGCGCTGCTGCAACTTCAACAGGAAGCTTTGCTGGTCGTAGTCTTCGGGGCTGGGCTGGCTGCGTTTGGGGCCGTAGCCGCCCACGTCGCCACGGTTGTCCAGGTCGTGCCCGTTGCGCACGCCCGCTTGCACCAGCCAGAACGTATTGCTGTGGATCTGGCCCGCCAGCGCTGCGTTCGCGCCCCAGCTGGCGTCGGCGGAATCGTAGTCGGTCTTGGCGAGTGCGCCGAACGTCTTGCCGTCGGTCAGCAGGTCGGACGGGTCCAGCGTATACAGGTCGGCAATGCCCGAGATGGCGCCGGAGCCGCCGCCCGTCGCATCCGCGCCGCGCACGATGTCCAGCCGCGACAGGCTGTTGAAGTCCACGGATTCCAGCCCGCCCTTCACGCCGCGCGCGCCGTCATCCAGCCACGGCAGCCGGATGCCATCCACGCGGGTCAGCACGCGGTCTTGGTCCAGGCCGCGGATGTTGATGCTGTTGTTTGACCGGTTAAAGCTCACGCCGGGTTCGGCGCGCTTGCCCAGGTCGCTCCAGCTGCGGATTTGCAGATCGTCCAGGCGCTTGCGGTCGGTGCTGGTTTCCCAGGCTGGCGTCACGACCGCGCCCTCGCCTTCCACCTTCACCGGCGCCAGCTGCGTCACGCCCGGCTGCGGCGCGGTTTGCAGGACGAACACGCCCGCGCTGCGCTGCTGCACCGCCAGTCCGCTGCCATCGAGCAAGCGCGCAAAGCCCTCGCCCACCGAGTAGGTGCCATCCAGCCCCGCCGTGCGGCGCTGGCCGACCAGCCGGGCGTCGAACAGAATCGTCACGCCCGCGCTGTCGGCAAAGCGCGGCAGCGCCTCGGCCAGCGTGCCGGCCGGAATGCGATAGCTGCGCGCCGCGCCCTGGCTGACGGATTGCGCGGTCTGCGAAGCCTGCGCCTGCGCCGCCGCAAGCGGCAGCATCGCGGCGGAGACGGCGGCAAGCGCCAGCGCGGCATGCACCGCGCCGCTCAGGCGGGTCAAGCGGGGCGGCGCGTCGCAGGGGGTTGGGGAGCCGGTTGGGGAGCCGCTTGCGCGGCCGGCGGGGAGATAAGCCATGGTCGTCCTTTCGATCCAACGGGTATCGGCATTCGTTTGCCTATACAGACCATGACCCTCGTGATTCGCGAATCGGACAGCACCCGCGCAAGTATTTTGTAACGGCGAAAAAATCATGCCGCTGACGCGCGCGGCCCGATGGTGACCCAGTACGGCGTGCGGTAACGCACTTGCACCGGCAAGGTGGCGGGCAAGGCCGCCAGCACCGCGTCGGTATCGCTCAGTTGGAACGCGCCCGAGATACGCAGATGCGCGATCTCGGGGTCGCAGCGCAGGACGCCCGGGCGATAGCGCCCCAGCTCGGACGCAAACGCATCCAGGCGCAGTTGATTGGCGTAGAGCACGCCGCGCGTCCAGTCGCTGGCGTGCGGGTCTGCCGGCGCCGCGTCCGATACCCCGGCCTCGGTCAAACTGCCCTGCTCGCCCGCCGACAGGCTCAGCACACGCCCAGGGTGCGCGCCACTTGCGATGCGAACCTGCCCTTCTTGGACGCTGACCTGGCATTGCCCACCGATTTGCCGGACGCAGAAGCGCGATGGCGGGGCTTCGATGTCGCCCAGGCTGGTGCGCACGACAAAGGGCCGCGGATGCCGCGACGCATCGGCCACCGCGTGCACGGCGATCTCGCCCGCGCGCAGGCGCACCTGCCGCGTCGTGGCGTCAAACGCCACGTCCACCGCGCTGGCGGTATTCAAGTGCAGCGATGACCCGTCGGCCAGCATCACGTCGCGCCGCTCGCCCGCCGCGCTGCGATAGTCGGCCGTCCAATTCAACGGGTCCGCGCGCCACGCGGCCCAGCCCACGGGGCCTGCCACTACCAGCGCCACCAACGCCTTCAAGGCCGCGCGGCGCTGCGTCAGCTCAGGCCGGTTCAGCGTCGCCATGCCCAGCGCCGGGGGGATCAGGCCAAAGCGTTCATTCACGCGTTGCGCGCGCTGCCAGGCGGTTTCGTGCTCGGCCTTGCTGGCGCGCCATTGATCGCAAGCGTGCACGTCGGCATCGGTTGCGCGGCCCGAACTCAGCCGCAATAACCAACGCGCGGCCTCGCGCGCCACATTGCGTTCAACGGCGGGCAGTTCGCCCGACTGCGTGCTCATGTCACCGCCATGATGCATTGCTCGAACCCCCGGGCGATGTAGCGGTGCACCGAACGCAGCGACACGTTCAGCCGCTGCGCGATTTCGCCATGGCTCAAGCCTTCCAGCTGCGCCATCAGAAACGCCTGACGCGCGGGCAAGCTCAAGCCCGCCAGCATTTCGTCGATCTCTTGCAAGGTTTCCAGGATGATCAGCCGCTGCTCGGCCGACGGCGCGACCGCTTCAGGGATCAACGCCAGCGCTTCCAGATACGCGGTTTCCACCGAACGGCGGCGATGATGATTCATCAACAGCCGCTTGGCGATGGTTGTCAGATAGGCGCGCGGTTCACGCAGCGCGTCCAGCTCGTGGCGATGGCGCAGCACCCGGACGAACGTGTCCTGGGCCAGGTCCGCCGCGTCAAAGGTGTTGCCAAGTTTGGCGCGCAACCAGTTATGAAGCCACCCATGGTGGCTGCGGTACAAACGTTGCACGGTGTCGCCTGAAGCGAGCACAGGGTTAGACACGACAGGCTCCCGGAACGCAAAAATACAAATAGCAATCAATCTCATTCTAAATGCAAAACCCGGTTTCTGGTCAAGTCCGCGCGGGATAGTTTTGCGGCGATATCATGGGGACAGACCGGCCGCAATCCGCGGCCATTCACTACCCGGACCTCGCCATGTTCTATAGCGTCTTGAAATTCATCCACGTGATCGCCGTGATCCTGTGGGTTGGCGGCATGCTGTTCGCGCACTGTTTCCTGCGGCCGGCGGCCGCGAAGCTGGAACCGCCCGTGCGCCTGAAGCTGATGGCCTCCGTGCTGGGCCCGTTCCTGAACGCCGTGCTGGTGGCCATTGTGCTGATCCTGCTGACGGGCATGTCGATGATCGGACAGGCGGGCAGCCAGGCCGTGCAAACGGGCGGCACGTTCTTCATGCCGCGCAGCTGGACGCTGATGGCCGGTGGCGGCATCGTGATGATGGTGATCTTCGGCCACATCCGCTTTGCGCTGTACAAGCGTCTGGCCGCCGCGGTGGCCGCGTCTGATTGGCCCAAAGGCGGCCAGGCCATGGCCGGCATCCGCCGCTGGGTGGGCGTGAATTTGATTCTGGGTATCGCCGTCGTGGCGATTGCCTTCCTGGCCTAGCCGGATACCAGCCGCGCCGGCCAGCTATCGGCCAAGTGGCGGCTGGTATCGGAAATCTTTTGACTGGTGCAATACCCCGTACATCCGCGGCCCCCACACTGCGGATGACTCTCGCGGGTCACGTCAACAACGATAAGGGATTCCCCATGATCAAACGTGCATTGCATCTGGCCGCCCTCGGCCTGTTCGCCACCTCGTTCGCCGCCCACGCGGCCGCGCCCATCGACAACAGCGCCCTGGAAAAACCCGAGTTCCGCGCCCACAAGGCGACCTATGGCGTGGTCTACCGCCTGCCGCAAGACGTCAACGCCGTGCTGGACGCCAAGATCAACGGCACGCTCAAGCAAGACCTGCTGGCGCTGGGCTTGAAGACCGAGGCCGAAACGCCCAACATGCCCCACGTGACCGTGATGCACCTGCACAGCGCTGACCCGGAAACGCCCGCCCGCATGCTGAAGGCGCTGCCCAAGCCGCCCGCCCCGTTGCAGGTGACGCTGAAAACCTTCTACCCGACCGAAGCCGCCAAGGGCGCGGGCCACCCGTGGTGGCTGGACCTGGGCGTCGTCAAAAGCGGCCAGGGTTTTGAAGACATGATGCGCTACAACACCGTGACCACCGCGGCGCTGGCGCCCTTGCGCGACGGCCCCCTGCCGCGCGTGACCGGCCCCGTCTACGCCAAGATGAGCGACGCGGGCAAGGACCTGGTCAAGACGATGGGTGTCAGCGGCGTGAACATCATGCAGGACGGCAAAGAGGTGCGCGCCCACAACCCGCACACCACGCTGGTCTACAGCATGGCGATGTACGACACCCGCTTGCAGGACGCCATGAAGCAGGAGTCCGACAAGTTCAACGCCGTGCTGCCTGAAGGCATCAACACCACCTTCAAGGACGTCTCCATCGTTGAAATCGGTTTCGCCGGCAACGTGGTGCGCGAGATCTACCGCGTCAGCCTGGAAGACGGCTCGGCCATCGATGTGGCGACTGGCAAGAAGGTCGGCGGTTAAGCCGATTGCGATGCAGTGGGTGCGCCTGGCGTTGCACGTTGTGTGGAACGCGTTGGCGCGCCCGCCGGCTACGCTTCCGGCGCACCCGCAGGCGCTTGCAGCACATCCCGAATCTGCTCGCGCAGCCATGCTTGCAGCGGCGACGTGTGCTGACGGCGCGCCCACACCATCACGAATTCAATGTTGCGCAGCCGCGCCGGCAACTCCAGCGTCGCCAACGGAAAGTGCCGGCTGTGCGCCTGCGCCACGCGGGCCGGCATGGTGGTGGCGTAGTCGGTATCCAGCAGCACATACGGCGTAATGCCGAAGCCCGACAGATACGCGGAGAACTCCAGTCGGGCCGCGTCAGGCCGGGCCACGTTCGGTCGGGCCGCGTCAGGCCGGGCCGCGTCCGGTTTCAACGCCCGATCGAAGTTGGTTTCGCGTCCGTACATCTGCGCGAATGCAAACCACTTGATGGCGGACAGATCCGCCAGCGTCAACGCCTTGCGCCCCGCCCACGGATGCCGTGCCGACACCACGCATACGCGGCGGTCGCGCAGCAAGGTATCGCGATGAAAACGCGCGGGCACTTTGCCGAACAAACCGATAGCGATGTCCAGCCGTTCGGCGTCCAGATCGTCTGGCACAAAATCGCCATGCACGGACTGAAAGCGCAGCGTGATGCCGGGCGCCAGCCGATGCAGCCGTTCCAGCAACGGCGCGGCAAGCAGGATTTCGCTGTGCGCGCCCGTGCCGATATTGACGACGCCACTGGCGCGCGCCGGATCAAACGCTTCAGGCGGACGCAACGCGGCTTCCAGCTGCGCCAGCGCATCGTGCACGGCGGCGTGCAGCTCCAGCGCGCGCTCGGTGGGAATGAAGCGGCCTTTGACGACAACCAGCAGCGGGTCTTCCAGCCGCCGGCGCAAGCGGGCCAGGTCGCGGCTGATGGCGGGTTGCGTCTTGTGCAGCAGGGCGGAACTGGCCGTGGCGCTGCGCGTGCGCATCAGCACGTCAAACGTCAGCAGCAGGTTCATGTCCAGCCGGCGCAGATAGGGCAAGGGTTGGGATTCGCTCATGGCGCCTATGCTATGCGTCAAACGCATGCGTTGAAAGGGCTATAGCAGTTTCGATATAGCCAGTTTGCGCGCCCGGCATTGGGCAGCGCGGCCCGGCTTGGCTACAGTCGCCGGCAGATCGGGCGTTTCGCACCCGACACCGACACTCTGGAGAGACACCCGCCATGGGCCCCTTACGCCTGATCGCCAAGCTGGCGACCGCCGCGGTATCGACCGCCGCGGCATTGACCGCCGTCCTGATGCTGGCCGCCGCCCCGCCCGCCGCGGCCGCTGATTTTCCCACCCGCCCCATCACGCTCGTCGTGCCTTTCCCCGCCGGCGGCACGCCCGACATCCTGGCGCGCATCCTGAGCGAAAACCTGGGCAAGCGCCTGGGCCAGCCGCTTATCGTCGAGAATCGCGCCGGCGCAGGCGGCAACATCGGCGCGCAGGCCGTGGCGCGCGCCGCGCCCGATGGCTACACGCTGCTGATGTGCGCGTTCGGCTGCACGGTCGCGCCGTCACTGTACCAGCCGCCTCCGTACGACATCGTGAAGGATTTTGCCCCGGTCGCCATGGTGGGCACGGTGCCCAGCGTGCTGGTCGTGAACCCGAAGGTGCCCGCCAAGACCCTGCCCGAATTGCTGGCCTATGCGCGGGCCAACCCGGGCGCGTTGAACTCGGCGTCGTCGGGTGTTGGCGGGTCTGCTCACCTGGCGACTGAACTGCTCAAGCAGCGCGCCGGCATTGACGTCGCGCACATTCCGTACAAGGGCGCGGGGCAAGTGGCCGCCGACCTCTTGGGCGGCCAGGTCGACATGTATTTCGACAACCTGCCTGCATCGCTTGCGAACATCCGCGCGGGCAAGCTGCGCGCACTGGCGGTGGCCAGCAGCAAACGCGCGCCCGCCATCCCGGACGTGCCGACGTTTGCGGAAAGCGGCGTGCCGGATTTTCTGATCACGCCCTGGTTCGGCGTCATGGCCCCGGCCCGCACGCCGGACGCCACGCTGGCGGCGCTGCATGACGCCTTTACCGAGGCGCTCGCCGCCCCCGAGGTGGCCGCGAAAATGCGCGAGCTGGGCGTGGAAACCGCGGCGGGAACGCGCCAGGCGCTGAGCGATTTCGTCACCACCGAAACCGCGCGCTGGAAAGACGTGATCCAGGCCAACCACATCAAGGCGGAATGATGGCGGCAGCGCTTGCAGCGGCCCCGGCCGCCATCCGGCTGCGCGACATGGGTTCGTTTCATGTGGGCGGCCACGATGTGCGGCTGTCGGGGCTGCCGACGCGCCAGGTCGTCATGGCCGAGGGCGGCCAACCCGTTGCGCTGGACCCCAACGGCACCTATCGCGTTGAGCAGATGTACGCGCAGTACTTCCTGTCGGACCCGGCCAGCGGCCGCCCGCCGCTGGCGTTCTGGCATGGCGGTGGCATGACGGGCGCAGCCTGGGAAACCACGCCCGACGGGCGCGAAGGCTGGCTCAACTTTTTTTTGCGGCGCGGCTGGGATGCGTATCTGTGTGATGCCGTCGAACGCGGCCGGTCGGGCTATGCGCTGGTGCCGGAAATCTGGCCGGCCGCGCCCATCGTGCAGGCGCGCGAAGACTGCTACACGCGCTTTCGCATCGGCCAGCCCGGCACGCGCCCCGGGCCGGGCAGCGCCTATCCGAACACGCAATTCCCGGTCGACGCGTTCGACCAGCTGGCCGCCCAGATGGTGCCGCGCTGGGTCCACACCGACGACGCCATCTTGCGCGGGTATCTTGCGTTGCTGGACCGGGTGGGGCCGATGATCGTCGTGTGCCATTCGCAGTCTGGCGTGTTCGGCATCCGCGCGGGGCTCGCCCGGCCGGATCAGGTGCGCGCGGTGGTGGCGCTGGAACCCGCCAGCATTCCGCTGTTGGCGCCCGACGCCGACTACCGCACGCCGACCCTGATCCTGATGGGCGACAACATGGACACCGACCCGCGCTGGCCGCGCATGCGGGAGCGCGTGCAGGAATTTGCGCAACGCTACGCCTGCGTCACCGTGCTGTCGCTGCCGGATGAGGGCATCACCGGCAATTCGCACATGCTGATGATGGACCGCAACAGCCTACAGCTTGCCGCCCGGGTGCATGACTGGCTGATGGCGCTGCCGGCGGGCTGAATCGCGCGGGCAGACGGAACTGCCGGCGGGCTGAATCGCATGGGCAGACGGGCTATCGGGGAGCGCTTCCCCATCACTGCCATTTCGTGGCAGCATTGCACCGATTCCTCGCCCGTTACTGCCCGCCCCATGTCCCGCACCGAACGTCTCCTGGACTTGCTCCAGACCTTGCGCCGCCACCGCCTGCCCGTCAGCGGCCAGCGGCTGGCGACGGAAATGGGGATCAGCTTGCGCACGCTGTATCGCGACATCGCCACGCTGCAATGCCAGGGCGCTGAAATCGAAGGCGAACCGGGCGTGGGCTATGTGCTGCGGCCCGGTTTCATGCTGCCGCCGCTGATGTTCAGCACCGAAGAGATCGAAGCGCTGGTGCTGGGCACGCGATGGGTGGCGGGCCGCACGGACGAGCGGCTGGGGATGGCGGCGAGCAATGCGCTGGCGAAGATAGGCGCGGTGCTGCCGCAAGAGCTGCGCGATGAGCTGGACGCCATTCCCTTACTGGTGGCCCCAAGCCCCTATGCGGTCATCGACCGGGTCGACGTGGCGCTGATTCGCCAGGCGATACGCTCGGAGCTCAAGCTTCAAATCAATTACCGCGATGACAAGGGCGCCGAATCCGCGCGCGTGATCTGGCCGTTTGCGTTGGGGTTTTTCGATAGCGTGCGCATCGTGATGGCGTGGTGCGAACTGCGCGGCGACTTCCGCCACTTCCGCACCGACCGCATCGCGTCCCTGGCCGCCAGCGAACGGTATCCGCGCCGCCGCCACCAGTTGTTGAAAGAGTGGCGCGCGATCAATCAAGAACCCAAAAAATGCTGATACACACTACTGCCAAAAACTGACAGTACCCCTGCCTACCATGAGCGCATTACCCACCAGGAGCGCATCATGTTCGAATCCAACTACGTTCTCTTTTACGTTGAAAAGCCCCAAGCCAGCGCAGCGTTCTACAGCGCGTTGCTGCAACGCCAGCCGGTTGAAAACTCCCCCACCTTCGCCCTCTTTGTGCTGGACTCTGGTTTGAAGCTGGGCTTGTGGTCGCGCTACACGGTAGAGCCGGCCGCGGCCGGGCGCGGCGGCGCGTCCGAGCTGGCCTTCTCGGTTGCCGACGCCGACGCCGTCAACCAACGTCATCGGGAATGGAGCCTGCGCGGGCTGCCCATTCTGCAAGCGCCCACCGATATGGATTTTGGCCGCACCTTTGTGGCGTTGGACCCGGACGGGCATCGGCTGCGTGTGTTCTCGCCCGCCCCGGCGAACGCCCCCGCAGAACCCAACGAACGCGCCGCGGCCGCCTACGCTGCGTGACGGGTACGCTGCGTGACGGGTACGCTGCGTAACGGGTACGCCGCGTGACGGGTACGCTGCATAGCGAGTTCGCGGCATAGCGCCAACGCGGGCTTGTCCCATGGCGGACAAGCCCGCGTGTTTGATCAGGCCGCTGCTGAAAACAAGTCCGTCATGAACTGCGTGGACTTGATGCCGGTGCCCGTCAGCAGCACCACTGTGCGTTCGCCGGCTTGGATGGCACCGCGTGCTTGCAACACGTCCAGGGCGGCGGCCGCCGTGGCGCTGGTGGGTTCTGCGTACAGGCCCGAGAGCGCCAGCTTTTTCACGGCGGCCACGATGTCGGCTTCCGGCACCGCCACCGTCTGGCCGCCACTGGCCCGCACCGCCTGCAATACCTCGCGCAAGCGCACGGGATGCTTGATGGCCGTGCCTTCGGCCACTGTCGGCAAGACCTCGCGCGGCGCGGCGCCGTCTACGCCCGCGTGAAAGCTGGCGTCCACCGGCGAGCAATTCAGCGGCTGCGCCACGAACAGCTTGGGCAGGCGGCGGATTTGTCCGGCCGCCAGCAGCTCGGCGAACCCGATGGCGCAGCCCAGCACATTGCTGCCCGCGCCCGCGGGAATGACCACGTTGTCAGGCGCCGCAAAGCCAAAGTCTTCCCACATTTCGTAGGCGATGGACTTGGTGCCTTGCAGGAAAAATGGCTGCCAATTGTGGCTGGCGTAGAAGATATCTTGCGACGCGCGGATGGCTTCGGTCTGCGAGTTTTCGCGCGGGCCGTCGATCAGGCGCACGTCGGCCCCGAACGCGCGTATCTGCGCCACCTTCGCCTGCGACGTATACGCCGGCGCAAAAATGGTGACGCCCATGCCCGCCGCCGCGCCAAAGGCCGCGATGGCGGCCCCGCCGTTGCCCGAGCTGTCTTCCGCCACGGCGCGGATGCCAATCTGCCGCAACCACGACAGCATCACCGCCGCGCCTCGGTCCTTGAAGCTGCACGTCGGGTTGAACCATTCCAGCTTGAAATGGGGCCGCAGGCCGCCCCAGTCGCGCTCGACCATCGGCGTGCCGCCTTCCCCCATCGACACGGGCTGCGCGATATCGGCCGGCAAGGCCGCGCGATATCGCCAGATGGAACGGTCGCGCGTGTCGATGTCATCGCGCGAAATTCCCGGCAACGGCGACACCATCAACGGCGTTTGCGCGTCGGAACACCAGCGCGCATCGGTGATGGGATAGTGGCCGCCAGTCAGCGGGTCAACGTAGCAAGGCTGAGACATGATGAAGACAAAGAGAGACACGAAAGCGCCAGTCTAGGGTGAACGGCCGCATCGGCGTTGCAATATCATGTTGCGATAAACGCAACGAAACGCGCAACGACAAACGCAGCGAAACGCGCAACGAAACACCCAACAAAAAACGCAACGGAAAACGCGAAGGAGACCCCGTATGGAACGAGGCGCGCTATGGGAATACCAGGTGTTTTGCGCCGTAGCCGAACGCCAGAGCTTTGTCGTCGCGGCGCGCGCGTTGGGCGCATCCCCCAGCGCGGTGACCCGCGCGGTGCAATCGCTGGAGCGCCAGGTGGGCGCACAGCTGCTGTTGCGCAGCAAGAGCAGCGTGGTGCTGACCCCGCAAGGCGAAAGCTATTTTCAGTCTGCGCGTGAGCTGCTGCGCCTGGAGGCGCAGGCGCGCGATGAATTGCAGGATGCGCAAGGCGGCGTGCAAGGCCGGCTGCGCTTTTCTGCGCCCGATCTGCTGGGCGTGGCCCTGCTGCCCGCCGTGCTACGCCGCTATGCGGACGCGCACCCCGATGTCAGCCTGGATATCCTCTACACCGACAAGGGGGTCGACCCCATCGCCGAAGGCCTGGACTTTGCCATACGCGGCGGCTTTCCGGCGTCCAGCGAGCTGCTGGGTGCGCGGCTGTTTCCGTATCAACGCCTGCTGTGCGCCAGCCCCGATTACGTGCAACGCATGGGCTTGCCGCGTGAACCCGAAGACCTGAAGGCGCATCGTCTGGTCATGCATACCGGGCCGCGCGTGCTGAAAGACTGGTATTTGCGGCAAGACAAGCGCATCGTCCGCCTGCATGCCGAACCTGCCGTGCGCGCCAGCAGCGGCAGCGGCGTGATGGCGATGGTGCTGCAAGGCATGGGCATTGCGCGGCTGGCGGATTGGGCGGCGCAACCGGAGATTGACCGCGGCGCGCTGGTGCGCGTGTGCCCGGCGTACACGGTGACGTCCGCGCAAGGCGACGCGCCGCAGATGCATGCCGTGTACGGGTCCCGCTCGCTGCCGGCACGCGCCCGCGCGATGCTGGCAGCCATCCGGCAAAGCACAAGCGGGCCGGGGCGGTAAGGCTCCGGCCCCGGCCCCGGCCCCAGCCCCGGCACCGGCCCGCGCGTTGTGCTGTGGACCCCGCCGTCAGCCCCGCTGACTGCGCGTCTGCAACACCACGGACTCCCCGCGCTTCTTGAACAGCAAGAAATACAGCGCGGCCAGAATCAGCAGGAACGGCACGCCAAACACCAGCGTCATCTTGAACACGTTGGTGAAGTAGGTGGTGACCAGAATCGCCAGCATGGCCACCGCGCCCAACAAGGTCAGCACCGGAAAGCCGGGCATCCTGAAGGACAGCGCCGCGCCGCCTTCTCGCGCCCAGCGGCGGCGGAAGAAGTAGTGGGTGATGAAGATCATCATCCACGTGAACAGCGCGCCGAACATCGAGATGGCCATCATCAGCGTGAACGCCGTGTCGGGATACAGCACCTTCAGCACCACGGCAATCGCAATGCCGCTGGTGGACAGCAGCAGCGCGTTCAACGGCGTGCCGGCGCGCGTCAGGCGGCCAAACAGCGACGGCGCATGACCCGCGCGCGACAAGCTGAACATCATGCGCGTCGTGATGTAGAGCTGGCTGTTCATGGCCGACAGCGCCGCCACCAGCACGATGAAGTTGATGACGCCCGCCGCGCCCGGAATCTCCAGCGCCAGCATCACCTTCACGAAGGGGCTGCCTTCCTTGCCCGCTTCGTTCCACGGCACAATCGCCAGAATCAGCGCCAGGGTCAGCAGATAGAAGACGACCAAGCGGACGATGGTGGCGCGAAACGCCTGCTTCACCGCACGTTCGGGGTCTTCGGCTTCGCCTGCGGCCACCGCAATCATCTCTACGCTCAGGTAGCTGAAGATCGAAATCACAACCGCAATCCACATGCCCCACAGGCCATTGGGGAAGAAGCCGCCATGCGACGTGTACTGCGCAACGCCATATTGCGGATTGCCCCAGACCACATACGCGCCCAGGATGATGAACGCCACGATGGCGGTGATCTTGATCGTCGAGAACCAGTATTCGATGGTGCCGAACGCCTTGACGCTCATGGCGTTGATGAAAATCAGCGCCGCCGAAAACACGCACACCCATTGCCAGCCGGGCACGTCCGGAAACCAGAAATGCATGTACTCGGCCACCGCCGTGACTTCGGTACCTACCGCCAGCACCACGCATGACCAGTACGCGTAGCGCACCAGAAAGCCCGCCAGCGGGCCGATGTAGTGCTCGGCGTAGGCGCCGAATGACCCCGAGGTGGAATGCGCCACGGTCATTTCGGCCAGGCAGCCCATCAGCAACAGCGTGATCAGCCCGCCGATGGCGTAGCTGATGATCACGCTGGGGCCGGCAAAGCCGATGGCGAACTTGCTGCCCAGAAAAAGGCCCGTGCCAATGGCGCCCCCAATGGCGATCATGCTCATCTGGCCCGAGGTCAAGCGCCGCTTCAGGCCCTGTTCACGTTCGGCGATCTTGCCGAATCCTTGTTGTTTTTGCATTGTCTCCTCCTTGTCCTGCGCTCTCTTATTTATAGATATGTGGCCGATAGGCCTGCGCGATAAGGCAACGCTGCGCCGTTCAAGTCACGGCGGACCGTTGCTTGAATTCGGGTGCGTCCCAGGCGCGGCTATCCAGCACGTCTTTCAGGATGTCCACCGCGTCCCACACGTCGGCGTAGCCGAAGTACAGCGGCGTGAGGCCAAAGCGCAGGACTTCGGGCTCGCGGTAGTCGCCGATGACGCCGCGCGCGATCAGCGCCTGCATCACCTCGTAGCCATTGGGATGGCGGAAGCTGACGTGGCTGCCGCGTTCGGCGTGGTTGCGCGGCGTGACGAGCGTGAGCGGATGGCCTTCGCAACGTTCTTCGACCAATGCGATGAACAGGTCGCCCAAGGCGAGCGACTTGCTGCGCACTTGCGACATGTCTGCGGCGTGGGCGACGTCCAGGCCACATTCAACCAGCGACAAGGACACGATGGGCTGCGTGCCGCACAGGTAGCGGCGGATGCCGCCCGCCGGTTCGTAGGCCACGGCCATGTCGAACGGGCGCGTGTGGCCCCACCAGCCGGACAGCGGCTGCCAGAAGTCCTTGGTGTGACGCGGCGCCACCCAGATGAAAGCGGGCGAACCCGGGCCGCCATTCAGATACTTATAGGTGCAGCCCACGGCAAAGTCGGCGTTGGCGCCGTTCAAATCCACCGGCACCGCGCCGGCCGCGTGCGCCAGGTCCCAGATGGTGAGCGCGCCGCGCTCGTGCGCCAGGGCGGTCACGGCGGCCATGTCGTGCATCTGGCCACTGCGGTAGTTCACGTGCGACAGCAGCATTACGGCAACCGACTCGTCCAGCGCCTTGTCCAGCGGCAGGTCGTCGTCGATCAGGCGCATCTCGTAGCCCTGCTCAAGCAGGTCGATCATGCCCTGGATCATGTAGAGATCGGTCGGGAAGTTGTCGCGCTCGGACAGGATGACGCGGCGCGCGGGCTGCTGCTTCTGCTGAATGCGCAAGCCGGCGGCCAGCGCCTTGAAGATGTTCAGCGAGGTGGTGTCGGTGACCACCATTTCGCCTTCGCGCGCACCCAGCAGCGCGCCCAGCTTGTCGCCCAGGCGGGCAGGCAGTTCAAACCAGCCAGCCGTGTTCCAGCTGCGGATCAGGCCGGTGCCCCATTCATTCTTGATGACGCCGGCCGCGCAGGCAGCCGCGGTCTTCGGCATGACGCCCAGGGAATTGCCATCCATGTAGAGCACGCCGGGCGGGAGCTCGAAGCGGTCTTTCAGGGGGGCCAGGGGGTCGTTGCGGTCGGCGGCGACGCAATCTTCGCGGGTAGTCATGCAATGCTCCTTCGGGGCAAAATTCAACAAACAGGATAGCAGCGCGGTCAGGCCTGGAAATTGCAAACCCGGGCGTGGCTTACCCTAAGTTTTCGCAGTAAATTGCTTCAACAACAAATTTTTCGAATTGGATTGCTCCATGCTTTTAGACGCGATCGACCAGCGCATCCTGTACCGCTTGCAGGAAAACGGGCAGCTCAGCAATCAGGATCTGGCCGAACAGGTGGCGCTGTCGCCTTCGGCCTGCCTGCGCCGCGTGCGGGCGCTGGAGGAAGCGGGGTTCATTCGACACTACCGGGCGGTGCTGGACGCCGACAAGCTGGGCTTTGAGCTTGAGGCCATCGTGCATGTATCGCTGGACCAGTCGCGCCCGGGGTGGCACGAAGCGTTTCTGGCCGGCATTGCCGCGCATGACGAAATCACCGAGGCCAGCATCGTGACCGGCGCGTCGAACTACATCCTGACCGTGCGCACACGCAATTTATCGGCGTTTTCGCAGTTCGTCGAAGACAAGCTCAGCAAGATCGCAGGCGTGCGCGACCTGTGCTCGCATATCGTCATGCGGAAAGTGAAAGACCGCGGCGGCATGCTGCCCCTGGCCAGCTGGCGCTAAGCAGGCGTACCCGGCGTCAAGCCGCCGAGCCGTAGCGCAAAAACCCGAACACCGTCACGAAATGGCAGGCTGATCCGCCCATCACGAACAAATGCCAGATGCCGTGGGCATGGCGCCAGCGTTTGTCATTGACATAGAACAGCGTGCCCACGGTGTAGGCCACCGCGCCCGCAAGCAGCCAGGCCAACCCGGCCGAGGACAAGGCGCCCGCAATCGGCGCGGCGAACATCACGCCCAGCCAGCCCATCGCCAGATACAGCGGCAAGGCGGGCGCCGCGCCGCGCGCCCACCACAGTTCGCGGCTGATGCCGATGGCGGCCAGCACCCAGATCGCCGCGCCCATGGCCGCGCCCCAGGCGTACTGCACCGGGCCGAACGCCAGCGGCGTATACGTGCCGGCAATCAACAGGTAGATGGCGCAGTGGTCGGCCTTGGCCCAGCGCGCCTTGTTCGGGCCGCGCGTGCAGTGATAGAGCACTGACGAGGCATACACGGCAATCATCGACGCCGCGAATACCACGCACGAGAGGATCTGGCGCGTGTCGACGTTCAGTTCGGCGGCCCGGGCAATGAGCACGCTGGATGCGGCCACGGCCATGGCCAGCCCCGCCAGATGCGTGGCGCCGTTGAAGCGTTCGCCTTTGTACATACGCCCTCCTTGGACACCGGCGAACCGCCGGCGTCTGCCATCTTGGGCCCGGCCTGTGACAAGCTGACGTCAGCGGGCAACGTCTACGCTCACTGTCCAAGGCCAGGCCGCGACGGCGTGCGGAGGTCAGGCGATGAAATCCACCGCCGCGGGAAAACCTTCCACCGCACGCGCCGCCAGAATGGCGCGCTGCACAGCAATGGCCATGGCTTCGGCCGCCATCACGCCCAGCAGCATCACGTTGCCCGGCTTGCCAGACGTGCCGGTGCCAAGCGCGAAGATCGTGTCGCCGTCCATCATGGTGTGTATCGGGTTGATCGTGCGGGCCAGGCCATCATGCGCCATGCCCGCAATTTTCTGCGCCTGCGCCTTCGTCAATTGCGCGTCGGTGGCCACGACGCCGATGGTGGTGTTGGTGCCGGCGCGCATTGATTTGGGCAGGTCTCCAGCCAGAATGGCGGCGCGGGTGTCCAGCAGATGCTTGCCATCGGCCGTGCGCGCGCCCGCCAGAATGCGCCCGGTGGTGGGGTCCAGCACGTCGCCCACGGCGTTGACGGCAACGATGGCGCCCACCGTCACGCCCGCCACCGTCAGCGATGCGCTGCCGATGCCGCCCTTCATGGCGCGCTGCGGTCCATAAAGTTTGCCGACGGTGGCGCCCGCCCCCGCGCCGACATTCCCTTCCTTGGGCGCATCGGTGGTGGCGGATTTGCATGCCTGATAGCCCGCCGCCGCATCCGGGCGAATGGACGCGTCGCCCACGCCCAGATCAAACAGAATGGCCGACGGCACGATCGGCACGTGCGCCACGCCCACGTCAAAGCCAATCTTTTTTTCTTCCAGATAGCGCATGACGCCGCTTGCGGCATCCAGCCCGAACGCGCTGCCGCCCGACAGCACAATGGCGTGCACTTTTTCCACCATGTTCACGGGGTTCAGCAGATCGGTTTCACGCGTGCCGGGCGCGGCCCCGCGCACATCGACGCCGCCGGTTGCGCCCGCTTCCGCAATGATGACCGTGCAGCCGGTGGGGCGGCGGGTATCGGTGTAATGGCCCACACGCAAGCCGGACACCTGCGTGATGCTGCCGCCGCCCGGGGTCAGCCGCAAGCCGCTGGCGCCTTGCGCCGGCATCACGCCCGCAAACGCCGCCGCCCCTGCCGCCGTCATCATGAAAGCCCGCCTGTTCCATTGCTGTTCCACACCGATCTCCGTCCCGTTACCGATTGAATGAACCCCGCCGGCTGGCCGCCAGGCGAGGGCAAGTTATGACTGGCAGTTATATTTTTACTATTCCTTATGCTTTGTGGAAAAATAGGCGCGTTGATAGAGTGCGGCTACGTCTGAGGGCATTGCACATCCCCATGCTCTCCAGAATGACACCGATCATCCGTGGAGCCTTGCCATGAAACTCTTCCGCTCGTTGTTCATCGCCGGCCTTATCCAGGCCGCTGCCCTCTCCGCCGCGCATGCCCAATCGGGCCTGGACCAAATCAAGTCCGCCGGCACTTTCAAGATTGGCACCGAGGGCACGTACGCGCCCTTCACCTTCCACGACGCATCGGGCCAGCTTACCGGTTTTGACGTGGACATTGGGCGCGCCATCGCCGAACGACTGGGCGTGAAAGCCCAATTCGTCGAAGGCAAATGGGACGGACTCATTGCCGGCCTGGACGCCAAGCGCTATGACGCCGTGATCAACCAAGTGGGCATCACCGACGCGCGCAAAGCAAAATACGACTTTTCTGATCCGTACATCTCATCGGCCGCCGTGCTGATCGTGCGCGACGACAACACCAGCATCAAGTCGTTTGCCGACCTGAAGGGCAAGAAGTCGGCCAACACGCTGACCAGCAACTTCGGCAAGCTGGCGCAAAGCCATGGCGCGGAAGTGGTTGCGGTGCAGGGCTTTAACGAAGCCATCGACCTGCTGACGTCCGGCCGCGTCGAAGCCACGGTGAACGACAACCTGTCGTTCCTGGACTTCAAGAAGCAAAAGCCCAACGCCAAAGTCAAAATCGCCGCTACCGACAAGACCGCTGAATTCAGCAATTCCGGCGTGCTGATCCGCAAGGGCAACCCCGAGCTGCAAGCCGCCATCAACAAGGCGCTGGCCGATATCAAAGCCGACGGCACCTACAAGACGATTTCGGTCAAATACTTCGGCACGGACCTGTCGGCGGCGCAATAAGCGGCGGACACGCTCATGACGCTCCCTTCCTGGCTGCAAGCCGTCATGCCCGATTGGCTGCTAGCGCAAATCGGGTCGTGGACGGTGCCGGCCTGGGTGCAGTTGATGGCCGACTCGTTCTGGCCATTGCTGCATGCCGGCTTGGTGTTCACGGTACCGCTAACGCTGATGTCGTTTGCGCTGGGGCTGGCGCTGGCGTTCGTGGTGGCGCTGATCCGCTTGTTCGGCCCCGCGCCGCTGGTGGCCGTGGTGCGCTTCTATGTGTGGCTGATCCGTGGCACGCCGTTGCTGGTGCAGCTGTTCGTGATCTTCTACGGCCTGCCCAACGTGGGCATTGTGCTGGACCCGCTGCCCGCCGCGCTGATCGGCTTCACGCTGAACGTGGGCGCGTACAACTCGGAAGTGATCCGGGGCGCCATCGAGTCCATCACCAAGGGCCAGTGGGAAGCCGCGTACTCGCTGAGCATGACGCGCGGCCAGGCGCTGCGCCGCACGATCCTGCCGCAAGCCGCCCGCGTGGCGGTGCCGCCGCTGTCGAACTCGTTCATTGCCTTGGTCAAGGACACGTCGCTGGCGGCCGTGCTGACCGTGCCCGAAATCTTCCAGGCGGCGCAGCGCATTGCGGCGGTCACGTATGAACCGCTGATCCTCTATACCGAGGCCGCGCTGATCTATCTGGTGTTCAGCTCCGTGTTGTCGGCCGCGCAGGTCCGCCTGGAAAGGCGCTTTGGCCAGCACGCCGTGTTTTCCGAGAAAAGCCGATGATCCGCCTGCAAAAAATCGAGAAATCTTTCGGCGGCAATCCCGTGCTGAAGCAGGTGGATGTGAGCATCGCCGAAGGCAGCGTCACCGCGCTGATCGGCCCTTCGGGCAGCGGCAAAAGCACCTTGCTGCGCTGCGTGAATCTGCTGGAAGTGCCGGACCGCGGCACGCTTGCCATCGGGCCGGAAACGGTGGAATTCGAACCGGGCAAAAAGCTGACTCGCGATCAGGTGCAGCGCGTGCGCAAGCAAACCGGCATGGTGTTCCAGAACTTCCAGCTGTTTCCGCACCAGACGGTCATCGGCAACGTGATGGAAGGCTTGCTGACCGTGCAGAAGTGGCCGCTGGACCGGGCCCGCGCACGCGCCGAAGAACTGCTGAAGAAAGTCGGCATGGCCGAAAAAGCCGAAGCCTGGCCCGCCAATCTGTCAGGCGGCCAACAACAGCGCGTGGCGATTGCGCGGGCGCTCGCACCCGCGCCGCGCGTGCTGCTGTGCGATGAGCCGACGTCGGCGCTAGACCCGGGCCTGGCGGCGGAAGTGGTCGATGTGCTGCGCCAGTTGGCCACTGAAGGCATGACGATGCTGATGGCCACGCACGACCTGCGCCTGGCCGCCAGCGTGTCACGCGAAGTGGTGTTCCTGCTGGATGGCGTGGTGGTGGAAGCGGGCGAATCCCGCTCGATTTTTTCGCGCCCGGCTGATCCCCGCACGGCGACGTTCATTTCAACGCTGACGCAGGACGCGGCGCTGGGGCCGTAGCCGGCTTTCGGCGCATACCCCGCCCCAACACAACTCGCGATTTTTTAATCGGCCTCTTCAGACACCTTTGATCATTTCGGCGGTAAATTCCCCGCTGGATCGACGGCCTGGCCGTCATAGCGCAGCTCAAAATACAGACCCACCTGCTTGCTGTCGCTGTTGCCCATTTCGGCAATCTTCTGGCCCTGCTTCACGCTCTGGCCTTCCTTGACCAGCAGCTTGCTGTTGTGCGCGTAGATGCTGAGGAAGCTGGCGTTGTGTTTGACGATGACCAGGTGGCCGTAGCCGCGCAGCCCGCTGCCCGAATACGCCACGGTGCCGCCTGCCGCGGCCACCACGGGGGTGCCTGCGGAATTCGAGATGACGATGCCGTTGGAGCCGCCGCCGTCGTAGCCGCGCGTGACCTTGCCTTGTGCCGGCCAGACCAGGGAAATTGCGCCCGGCGGCGCGGTGCGCCGCTTGCCGGAAGACGAGGACGATGCGCGCGGCGTTGCAGCGGGCTTTGATGCCGCCTTGCTGGGCGTGGACGTCCTGGCTTGACCGTCCGGCGGGTCCACGCGCAAGACTTGTCCGACCTCGATCGAATTCGAATTCGACAGCTTGTTCCACCGCACCAAGTTGCTGACGCTGGTGCCTTGCTTGCGCGCAATCTGCGTCAGCGTGTCGCCCGACTGCACCCGGTAATAGCCGGGCTGGACTTTGGTGGTGCCGCAAGCGGACAACAACGCCAGCAAGGCCACAATGCAGGCCAGCATCCAGAAGCGGCCAGGCGGCCGGAGCCGGATCGGGCCAGAGGCGGTTGCGCGGGCGGACTGAGACAGGGTCGGGGCGGACAAGGAAAGCACTGAAACCTGGGGCACTGAGTGGGCGGTTGAAGGGAAGTGCGTTCAAGGGTACCAAGATTTTCGTGCGCCGGAGTGCGCGAATGCTTCACACCCATTTCGCACCCGCGCCAGAGGCGTGTATAACCCCGCAGATCAAGACGCCCCCATGGCGCCACGAAATCATGCGCTTGCAAGGACAATTATGGTTAAGACCGACACGGTTAGAAGAAATCCGCTCTGCCTGCTTTGGACGATTCCGTACCTGCTGTGCGGCGTGTTTTCGCACCTCTTGAACGACCCGGTCAGCCACGCCCTGTTCGTCTGGCTGCCGCCCGGCGTGGCGGTCGCGGCCTATCTGCTGACGCCGCGCCGCAATTGGCTGCTGCTGATGCTGGGCTTTTTCGCCGCGCAGCTCATCCTGACGCTGATCTGGCGCGGGCAGCCCGCCACGGCAATCGTGTTTGCGGTGACGGGCGCCGTCTCGTCGCTGCTGGCCGCCTGGACCGTGCAACGTTTGTCACCAAGAGCCGAAGGGCTGGGATTCGTCGCCGCGCTGTTGGCCGGCGCGGTGGCGGGCGCGGCGGCCAGCGCGTTGCTGGGCGGCGGCTGGCTGTGGCTGACGCAGGAAGCGCATGCGGCAGTCCGTTTGCGCACCTGGGTCACCGCCTATCTGGCAGGCGTGCTGATCCTGGCGCCGGCGCTGACTGGCTGGTCGCAATTCCGGCCGCGCCGCTCCGGTGGCGCGCGCCCGCGCGAACTGGTCATCGGCCTGGTGGCTTATGTGTTGATGATCGCCTCGACCTTCATGACGTTCGACGGCGACATGATCCAGCACCTGCCTTACGTGGTCTCGTTCGAACTGACCTATCTGCCTCTGGTGTTCGCCGTGCTGATTGCGCTGGTCTGGGGGACACCGGGCGGCACGTTGGCCATGGTGACGCTGATGCTGATGGCGCTGTACCAAAGCGCACAGGGCGAAGGCCCCTTCCTGCAAGCCAATGATCCCTGGCAAGTGCTATTGGCCACGCAGGTCTATCTGGTGGTCACGGCGCTGCTGCTGTTGCTGGTCAACACCTTGCGCGGCGGGCGGGCGCAAGCGCTGGAAGACGCCGAGCAATGGCGGGGCCGCTTTGATCTGGCGCTGGCGGGCAGCCACCAGCTGATGTACCGCTACAACCCCTATGACGGCAAGCTGGAACTGGCGGGCGATGTGCAAGACGCTTTCGGCCTGCCGCCTTCCGCCATCGCGAGCCTGGATGCCCTGATCGCCCACGCGCACCCGGACGACCGTTCGCGCCTGTCCTTGCACTGGGCGGCCCGCCGCGCGGGCGCCCAAGACCGCACCCCCTTGCTGTTTCGCATCGCCCACACGGCGGGCGGCTGGCGGCTGATCAGTGACCGAGGCTCGCCCCTGGCCGACTTCGATGGCAGCGTCGCCGTCGTGGCCGGCATGTGGCGGCTGGGCGACATCGAGGTTGAGCCGGCCGATGTCAACTGACTCACCCGTTCGCGCCGGCACGGGCGCCCTGCTCATACACGGGCTGGGCGGGACCGAGTACGACCTGGGGTCCATGCACAAGATCCTCAAGCGCGCCGGCATCGAGACGCACAGCCTGACGCTGCCCGGCCACGGCGGCGCGCCGGAAGATCTGCTGTCCGTGCGCATGGAAGACTGGCTGGATGCCGTGACGGCCAAATATCACGAGGTGGCCGCCCGCTACGAGACGCTGCACGTCATGGGCATGTGCCTGGGCGCGCTGCTGGCGGTGGAACTGTGCAAGCGGGTCGGCCATAAGCAGGGCACGCTGGTGTCGCTGGCCGCTCCGGTCTTCATTGATGGCTGGAGCACGCCCTGGTATCGGGGCCTGCGCCGGCTGGTCTACCGCATCCCTGGCCTGGCCGCGCGCATGCGTGTCGAAGAGGAAGAACCCTACGGCATCAAGAACGAATTGGTCAGGTCCATCGTCAAGGCCAAGTTCGAACGGGGCGAAAACTTCCACTACCGCTGGGTGCCCCTGGCCTGCGTGCGCGAAGTCGACCGGCTGCGCGCGGCCGTGCGCCGCGGGCTGGACGGCATTAGCTGCCCCACGCTGATCATGCATGCCCACGAAGACGAGCTCACGTCGGTGCGTTCCGCGCAGCTGCTGCACGAGGCCATCGCGGGCAGCCAGCTTGTGCTGCTGAACAACAGCTATCACATGATCTGCGTGGACAATGACCGCGATCTGGTGGCCGCGACCGTGCTGCAATTCATGGACCGCGACCCTGCGGCCGCACAATCGCCCCGCACGGCCGGGCGCGCGGCCCCCATGGGCGCCGCCGACATCGAACGCATTCTTGAGGCGTACCGCGGTTCGCTGCTGGCCGGCGAATTCGAAACGCTATTCCCGCTGTTTGCCGAGGACGTGGTCTGGACCGAAGAAGGCGACAACCCCATCAGCGGCGTGTACGAAGGGCGCGGCGCGCTGATCAATCTGTTCTCGCGCTTGATGGATTATTCGCGCAACACCTTCGCGGTCAACGAGGTTGGCCAGCCTGCGCTGGCGGGCCGCTCGATTGCGCTGCCCCTGCGCTTTCAGGTGCAGGACGGCGCGGGGCTGTACAACGGCGCGTCCACCCACACGCTGCGCTTACGCAACCACACCATCACGAAGGTCGTTTCCAAAGCCGACGACCCCCAGCGCGAAGATGCGCTCTGGCGCCGGCTGGCGACGGCGAGCGGGCTGGAGCCCGAGGGCGACGCCATGGACGAGGCCACGCTGGCGCTTGACGCCAGCGCCTTGCCCGACGCCTTTGAAGCGGCCGTCATCGAGCTGCGTTCGCTGCCGGCCCTGCCGTCAGCCGCCGTATCGATCCGGCTGACCGCCTACGAACAGCAAGCGCGGCTCGGTGACGCCCCTGCCGCCCCCGCCGAGACCGCGGACGCCCGCGAGCAGGTGCGACACGCCGCATGGCGGCTCTTGTCGGGCCTGCCCGCCGACCAGGCGCAACGCCGTTACATTGCCCTGGTGCGGCGCTTGAACGCGGGATATTGGCCCGCAGGCATGGACTAGAATGCGAGCCATGCCTGACTTGACCCGCCTCCTCCGTCTTCGGAGCGCCGTGCGCGCTCACGGCGTGCTGTGGCTGGCGCTGCTGGCCTTGACCTTGCGCGCCCTGGTGCCAACGGGCTATATGCCCGACGCCCGCGCGCTGCATGACGGCCGGCTCGAAGTCACGTTCTGCTCGGCCGCGGGCGACCTGTCCACGCTGAGCCTGGCGCTGGGCAACAAGCCCGACGGCAAGTCTGCGCATGACGCCGCCGAAACCGGCGCGCAATGCCCGTTCGGCCTGCTTGCGCATGTTTCCCCCGCGCCGCTTGCGGGCATCCCCCCCATCCTGCTGCCCGTCAGCCGGGCCGCCCCGCCCCCGCCTGCTTACCAGGCGTTGCCCGCCCTGGCCGCCCAAGGGCCGCCCCTGGGGTCTCGCGCCCCACCCTCGCTGGTCTGACTCCGCCTGATGGCGCGGCCCCTGCCGCGCGCCTTGCCGACACGTCAACCCAAGAGGTTTTCATGCGTTACCCCACCCTGTTCGCGCCTGCCGGTGCGACGTCTGCCCACGCGTCCTCGGATGCGCCCGATCCGCGCCGCCGCCTGCTGCTGTCCTCTCTTGCGCTGCTAGCCCTGACCGGCTGCGGCCCCGAGGCCCCCAAGCTGCATGGCATGGACCTGTCTGGCATGCCCACCGGCGACTTCCAGCTGCAAGACACCAGCGGCCAGCCGCGTACCTTGGCGGACTATCGCGGCCACCCCATCATGCTGTTTTTCGGCTTCACCCAATGCCCCGACATCTGCCCGACCGCGCTGACGCGCGCGCTGGAGATCAAAGCGCAGTTGGGCGCCGACGCCGACAAGCTGCGCGTGCTGTTCATTACCGTCGACCCCGAGCGCGACACCGCCGAGATCCTGCACGCCTACACGCAGGCGTTCGACCCCGGGTTCGTGGGCCTGCGCGGCACCGCCGAACAAACGCGCGCCGCCGCGCAATCGTTCAAGGTGTTCTACCAGAAGGTCGCCACCGGCTCGTCCTACACCATGGACCACACCGCGCTCACCTACATCATCGACGCCCAGGGCAAGTTGCGCCTGGCGCTGCGCCACCAGCAGAGCACCGAAGAATGCGTAGCAGACCTGCGCACCGTGCTGTAACGCCAGCGGTTCCCCGCCACACGACCTCTATATATAGATAGGAGACTGTTATGAAACCCCTTTCGATCAAATCTTTCGCCGCCGCCCTCACCCTGTGCGCCCTGTCCGGCTTCGCGCCCGCCGCGCTGGCGCAAGACGCCGCCTTGAAGGTGGAAGACGTCTGGGTGCGCGCCACCGTCCCGAATCAGCACGCAACCGGCGTCTTCATGCGTCTGACCTCGCCCACGGCCGGCCGCCTGGTGGGCGTGGAATCCGACGCCGCCAAGCATGTGGAAGTGCACGAAATGGCGATGCAGGACGACGTCATGAAGATGCGGCAGGTGCCGGCCATCGACCTGCCCGCTGGCCAGGCGGTGGAGTTGAAGCCGGGCGGCTACCACGTGATGCTGATCGACCTGGCCAAGCAGATCACCCCGGGCGATCACGTTCCGCTGACGCTGATCGTCGAAGACGCCAAGCAGCAGCAACACCGGGTGCCGGTCCAAGCTGAAGCCCGCGCGCTGAACGCCAAGGCGGGCGCCGCCCCGGCGCAGCACGGCCACTGACAGCGCAATGACATCTGTGCTTCAAGCCTGAAATACCTTTCGGCGGCTGAAGCCGGTTTTCCTGCAACACGACGGCGCACGCCCGGTCGAATTGAAAAGACCGGACGGGCGCCGTTTTCACGCCCGGTCAGGCAGTTCCGCATTCAGGAAATCGTCCGCTGGCAACTTGCGGACGACGGCGCGGCCAGATTGGCCGCAGGCTATGTTTGCCAGGAGCGTTTCATGAAGACCTTCACCACCACCGTGTTGCTATGCGCCGGCTTGGCCGTCGCGGGCGCCGCCCAGGCGCAATCCGCAGCCCCGTCCCCCGCCCCGTCCACGCAGTACAAGCGCGATCTGTATGGCGACTGGCGCGTCACCTACGCCGCCCCCGTCTCCAAGAGCTCGGCCCAGGTGGCTTCTGAATTGGCGCAGGCGAAAGCCAATGGCCAATACACCTTCGGCCAGGAAGACTACCCGCCTCCCATTGCGTCGACCGCCAGCGAAAGCCGCGCCCAGGTCGAACAGGAATTGCAGCAGGCGCAAATGCAAGGCCAGATGGCGTCCGACCAGGAAGACTACCCGCCCCCGGCCATGGCCCACAGCGGCATGTCTGACATCCATTGATGGCTCTCCGCCATCGGCGAATATTGGGGACATACCTATCCGCCCCGATGCCAGCGTTCTACGCTGAATCACCATACAATGCCTGCACGTCCACCGTCGGCGCCCTGCCTGGGCCCGGCGGCAGCCGGCCCCTCTGGCCGCGCGCCGGACGCCTGCGTTCCGCGCCGCCGGGCGCTTGACCCGCCGGCGGGCCGCCGGCACCTACGTGTCTGGATATGCCCGGTAGTTCCGCTTTTTCATTCCTGCGTACCTTATGCAGCCTGCGCTGGCTCGCCATCGCGGGCCAAGCCGCCACCATCTTGCTGGCAAGCAGCGTGCTGGGTCTGGACCTGCCGCTTGAGCCCCTGTGGATCGGCGTGGGTGTGCTGATCGGTTTCAACGCCTACGCGAGCCTGCGGCTGCGCCACCCCCGCGACTTGTCCCACATCACGGCCTTTGGGCATTTGCTGGTGGACATGGCGGCGCTGTCCTGGATGATCGGTTGGAGCGGCGGCATCAGCAACCCGTTCGGCATGATGTTCCTGATCCTGACCGCGCTGGCGGCGCTGGCCTTGCCGCGCAACTGGGCGTTCGCGGCGGCGGTGGCCGGCATTTCGGGCTATGCGGCGGCGGCCATCTTCGGCCAGCCCCTGCGCGGAGACGTGGACACGCATTCCCTGCTGCTCTGGGGCCTGGGCGCGAACTTCCTGATTTCGGTGGTGGTGGTGCTGGTGTTTTCCACCCGCCTGGCCGCCGACCTGCGCGCCCGCGAACGCGAACTGGCCCGCCTGCGCGAACGCTTCACGCGTAACGAAGGCATCGTCGCCCTGGCGACCCACGCCGCCGCGATGGCGCACGAACTGAACACCCCGCTTGCGACCATGACCCTGCTGGCCGACGAAATCGCCGCCGAGGTCAAGGACGAAGACCTGCGCGAAGATGTGGCCACCCTGAGCCAGCTGCTGGCGCTGTGCCGGGAACGCATCCGCAATCTGGCGGTCCCAACAGCCGTGGATCTGGTTCGCGTGGTGGGTCAATGGCGGCTGATCCGGCCGACGATCGACCTGCAACGCTCGGGCACGCTGCCTGCCAGCTTGCGCGTGGACCCGGCCATCGCCCACTTGTTGCAGGCCTTGCTGAACAATGCGGCCGACGCGGGCGAAGCCGCCGAGGCCCCCCGCGTGGACCTGCATCTGGAATATGGCTATGGCGCCCTGCGCGGCGAAGTACGGGATTACGGCCGGGGTTTCGACCCCGACCAGACCCTGCTGCCCGCAACCAGCCTGTTCAACAGTGGCAAGCCGGGAGGGCTGGGCGTGGGCCTGGCGCTGTCGCACGCCACCGTGGAACAACTGGGCGGCGAAATGACCATGACCGCCGCTGCTGGGGGAGGCACCCGCATCCGCTTTTACCTGCCCCTGGGCAACCCCGGAATTTGATCGTGATGAACCCTACCGACCTTGGCCTCTTGATCGACGACGACGAACTGTATGTGCGCACCTTGCAGCGCAGCCTGTCGCGTCGCGGTCTGGAAACCCGAACCGCCACGGGCATCGCCGAAGCGCTGCGCGTGGCCGAGGAAATCCGCCCGGCCTTCGCGCTGGTGGATTTGCGGCTGGGCGAAGACTCCGGCCTGACGCTCATCCGCCCCTTGCGCGCGCTGCGTGCCGACATGCGCATCCTGCTGGTCACCGGTTACGCCAGCGTGGCCACCGCCGTGGAAGCCATCAAGCGCGGCGCGGACGACTACCTGCCCAAGCCCGCCACCGCGCCGATGATCCTGCGCACGCTGGGTTTGGTGAAGCCAGAATCCGTTACCATCGAAACGACCATGACACCGTTGCACCGCCTAGAATGGGAGCACATTCATCAGGCGCTGCACGAAACCGGCGGTAATGTTTCCGCGGCGGCGCGTCTTCTGGGCATGCACCGGCGTTCGTTACAGCGCAAGCTGGCAAAAAAACCGGGGCCGGAACGCGAAGTGTTTGTCGACTGATTTGTGCGGGTGCGACACATCTTTACAACACCCCATGTGCAGGTGCGACATATCGTCGCACCCCCTGCACCCCTCCCGGGGCATCTGCTCCCCTAGGAAAACCCTGTATCTACCCCGTTGGGGGCAGATTCCTCCCAGGCAATGCGACCATGTGTCGCATGCTTGACGGATATCAAGCCGATAGGATGGACGTTGCTGCCTAGCAGCATTCCAGTCTGCTGCTACGCAGCATTTCCAACCATCCATCCAAGGCTGTACGTGAAACACCCCCTCCTTGCGACCCTAACGCGCATTTTTGGCGTCGGCGCGGTCATGCTGCTTGGCGGCTGCAACATGGAAATTCTCTCTCCCAAGGGAGACATTGGCGCCCAGGAAAAGACTTTGCTGTTCACGGCGACGGGGCTGATGCTCATCGTTGTGATTCCAGTACTGTTCATGATCGTGGCGTTTGCGTGGAAATATCGCGCATCCAATACCAAAGCTGACTACCAGCCCAAGTGGGCCCACTCCACGGCGATTGAAGTCGTAGTTTGGACCGTTCCTTGTATCATCGTGGCGATTCTCGCCGTGATCACCTGGCGCTCCACGCACGCGCTGGACCCCTACAAGCCGCTCGTTTCCGAACACAAGCCCGTCACCATCGAGGTGGTGTCGCTGGATTGGAAGTGGCTGTTCATCTACCCCGAGTACGACATCGCCACGGTCAACGAGATCGCGTTCCCCGTGGACGTTCCGGTCAACTTCCGGATCACGTCGGCTTCGGTCATGAATTCGTTCTTCATCCCCCAGCTGGGTAGCCAGATCTACTCGATGGCCGGCATGGAAACGAAGTTGCACCTGAATGCGCGCGAAGCAGGCACCTATGCCGGCATCTCGGCCAACTACAGCGGCGCCGGTTTCTCCGGCATGCGCTTCAAGGCCATCGCGACGTCGCAAGAAGGGTTCGACAACTGGGTCAAGGAAGCCAAGGCTTCGCCCACGGCGCTGACCCCCGAGGTGTATGCGGAACTGACCAAGCGCAGCGAGCGCAACCCGGTCGTCAAGTACTCCTCGGCGCCTCCCGCCATGTTTGATTTCGTCTTGGGCAGCACCATGTCCAAGATGGCCGGTGTGGACTCCGCCACGTGCACGTCCACGTCGAACAATCTGATCGCAGGAATTAACTAACAATGCTCGGGAAACTTACCCTCGAGGCCATTCCGTACCATGAACCTATCGTCATGGTTACGCTGGCCGCCGTGTGCCTGGGAGGCCTAGCGGTCTTCGGCGCCATCACTTACTTCGGCAAGTGGAAGTACCTGTGGACGGAATGGCTGACCTCCGTCGACCACAAGCGCATCGGCGTGATGTACATCATCGTCGCGCTGATTATGCTGCTGCGCGGCTTTGCCGACGCCATCATGATGCGTACCCAGTTGGCGGTGGCATCCGCCGACTCCGCCGGGTTCTTGCCGCCCCATCACTACGACCAGATCTTCACCGCCCACGGCGTCATCATGATTTTCTTCATGGCGATGCCCTTCATTACCGGGCTGATGAACATCGTGGTGCCGCTGCAAATCGGCGCCCGCGACGTGGCCTACCCGTTCCTGAACTCGCTGAGCTTCTGGCTGTTCGGCGCCGGCGTCGCGCTGATGATGATCTCGCTGTTCGTGGGCGAATTCGCCGCGACCGGCTGGCTCGCCTATCCGCCGTTGTCTGGGCTGGACTACAGCCCAAGCGTCGGGGTGGACTACTACATCTGGGCGCTCCAGATATCAGGGTTGGGCACAACACTTAGCGGTATCAACTTCATCGTGACCATCCTGCGCATGCGCGCACCGGGCATGAGCCTGATGAAGATGCCGATTTTCACGTGGACCTCGCTGGTCACCAACGTGCTGATCGTCGCCGCCTTCCCCGTCCTGGCCGCCACGCTTGCGCTGTTGACCATGGACCGCTACCTGGGCACGCACTTCTTCACGAACGACATGGGCGGCAACGTCATGATGTACGTGAACCTGATCTGGATCTGGGGCCACCCCGAGGTCTACATCCTGGTGCTGCCGGCGTTTGGCGTGTATTCGGAAGTGGTCGCCACCTTTGCCCGCAAGACGCTGTTCGGCTACAAGTCCATGGTTTACGCCACGGCCGCCATTGGCGTGCTGTCGTTCCTGGTCTGGCTGCACCACTTCTTCACGATGGGTGCGGGGGCCAACGTCAATGCCTTCTTCGGCATTGCAACGATGATTATCTCGATCCCGACGGGCGCGAAGATTTTCAACTGGCTGTTCACCATCTACCGCGGCCGCCTGCGCATCACGACGCCGGTGCTGTGGACGCTGGGCTTCATGATCGTCTTCGTCATCGGCGGCATGACCGGCGTGATGCTGGCCATCCCCGGCGTGTCCTTCGTGCTGCACAACAGCTTGTTCTTGATCGCCCACTTCCACAACACCATCATCGGTGGCGTGGTGTTCGGTTGTATCGCCGGTATGACGTACTGGTTCCCCAAGGCGTTCGGCTTCACGCTGAATGAGCGCCTGGGCCGCTACTCGTTCTACTGCTGGTTCGTTGGTTTCTTCATGGCCTTCATGCCGCTCTACATCCTGGGCTTCAAGGGCATGACGCGTCGTCTGAACCACTACGACAACCCCGAATGGCAGCCGTACCTGCTGGTTGCGCTGGCTGGCGCCGCGCTGATCATGCTGGGCATCTGGTTCCTGCTGCAGCAAGTGTTTGTGTCGGTTCGCCAGCGCAAGCAAAACCAGGACGTCACGGGCGACCCCTGGGATGGCCGTACCCTGGAATGGTCGATTTCGTCGCCGGCTCCTTTCTACAACTTCGCCCACGTTCCTCACGTTGATGAGCTGGACCAGTTCTGGGAAGACAAGCAAAGCGGCAAGGCCTACAAGCGCCCGGCCAAGTATGAAGACATCCACATGCCGCGCAATACCGGCGCTGGCGTCTACATCGGTTTGTTCGGTCTGGTGATGTGCTTCGCGCTGATCTGGCACATCTGGTGGCTCGCCGCCGCCGGTTTCGTCGGCATGATCGGCGCGTTCATCGCCCGCGCCTACGACCGCGACGTCGATTACTGGGTCCCGGCCGCGGAAGTCGAACGCATCGAAAACGCTCACTTTGACAAAATGCAGAAGGCCGCCTGAGCCATGATTCAAGCCGTAGCCACTCACCCCCACGCGGGTCACGACGATCACGCGCATCACGACGATGGGTCCAAAACCGTTTTCGGTTTCTGGGTCTATCTGATGAGCGACTTGCTGATCTTTTCGGTGCTGTTCGCCACGTTCGCGGTGTTGTCCAACGCCACCGCGGGCGGCCCCACGGGCAAGGAACTGTTCGATCTGAAGTTCGTGCTGGTCGAAACGCTGTTGCTGTTGTTCTCCAGCTTCACCTTCGGCATGGCCAACCTGAACGTGCACGCCAACAACAAGTCCCGCGCAATGGGCTGGTTGATGGTGACGTTCCTGTTCGGCGCAGGCTTCATCGCGATGGAAATCTATGAATTCCATCACCTGATCGTTGAAGGCGCGGGCCCGGGCCGCAGCGCGTACCTGTCGGCGTTCTTCACGCTGATCGGCACGCACGGCCTGCACGTCACCTTCGGCCTGATCTGGATCATCGTTCTGCTGGACATGATCCGCCGCCATGGCCTGGACTCGATCAACAAGCGTCGTCTGGCGTGCCTGAGCCTGTTCTGGCACTTCCTGGACATCGTCTGGATCTGCGTCTTCACCTTCGTCTATCTCATGGGAGCCATCTGATGTCGCACTCCGCTGCGGCCGCACACGGCCACGACGATCACGCCGCCGACCACGGCAGCCTGAAGTCCTACATCATCGGTTTCGTGCTCTCGCTGTTGCTCACCTTCGGCTCGTTCGGCCTGGTGATGCACGGTGCGCTGTCGCACACCATCACCATCGTCGGCGTCGTTGCCCTGTGCGTGCTCCAGTTGCTGGTGCAACTGGTGTACTTCCTGCACATGGGCGCGTCGAAGTCGGCACGCGACAACCTCGCCGCGTTCGTCTTCACCGTGCTGATCATCGCCATCATCGTCGGCGGTTCGGCATGGGTGCTGTACAACATGAACGTCAACATGGGCCACGCCATGTAATGACGGGTTGCGGTTGACGCGGTACGCCCGCGTCGATGCAAAAAAAAAGCAGGCACCTTCGGGTGCCTGCTTTTTTTTGGGGATTGATCCGGGATTGATCCGGGATTGATCCGGGATTGATCCGGGATTGATCCGGGATTGATCTGGAATTGATCTGGAATTGATTCCGGACTGATCCGGGCCGTAGCCCCCCTCCGGCGCTGGCGCGTCTACTGCGCCGGCGCTTTCACATTGAGCGTCACCTTGGCGCGGTCGGCCAGTTCGCGGGCCGTTGCCCCCACAAACGGCTGCACGCGCGAGGTCTGGTTCAAATCGCAACTGGCCGCGCCCTGCGCCCCGTCCATGACCTGCCTTACCGCCCGCGCGCCCATCGGGCTGATGGGGCCGCTGTCGCTCAACTGCCAGGCCAGCATGTCGGCCACCGCCATGCCGCAACGCCACGGCGTCCGATACAACCCTGCGTCATGCTCCAGCAGCAGCTTCGCCTTGGCTTCCTTGCCCAATCGCAGCATCGTCACCAGCGGCAAGGCATCGGCGTCCGCCACCCCATGAATACGGATGCTGGGGTCTGTGCGGTCGGAAGCGTCAGCGCCCTGCTCCAGCCACTGCTGGTAAAGGTCGTCAGGCAGCCACGGCAGGCTAAGCGGCGCGATCATGTTGTTGGCCATGCCCGTGGCATCATTCGCGCGGATCAGCGGCACACCGGCCGCCAACAGACGATCGGCCGTGGCGCGCAGCTTGGCGCGCTGGCCATCCCACTCGGCGCTGTTCTGTTTGACCTCGGCGCGGATCTCCAACTGGTTCCACACCCCCAGCAGGCGGGATAGCGATTCGGGCGTCAAGGGGTCATGCGGCGGCCGGGCCGCTTGCACCAACTGATCAATCAGCGCCGGCTGCATCATGCTCGCAGCCAGCGTCAGCGCTTCGTTCAGCCCGTTGCGCGCCGGCGTCTTGCTGGCGCTGTAGCCGCCCACCGACGGGTCTGCGCCGTGGGCCAGCGCATAGGTCAGGCGTTCCGGTATCGGGTACACCACCGTCGGCGTGAACTCGCCGTTGATGGCGTCTCGCAACGCTTCCAGCAACGGCGTTTCCCACATGCCCTGGTTGCCGTAGTACATGCGAATGTAGGCGGCATTGATGTCGGCGCCCTTGGCCAGCAGCGCGTCGGCAAACCACAGGGTCTTGGGACTTTGCATGGCCGCATGCAGCGCCGACCGCCCATTCTTTTCGCGCACGTTCGGGTTGGCGCCCTTGGCCAGCAGATAGGTCAGCGCGTCTTTGTCTTCGCTGTAGTACGAAATGCGCCGTATCAGCATGGGCGTGCCGCCGGAATCCAGCACGTCCATCGGCGCGCCCGCTGCGATCAGGGCGTCGGCCAGCGCAAAGCGTTCTGCGGCGGGGCGCGTGTCGCGGCCATCGGGCAGCGCGCTGGCCAGCAGCACATAGCCGTTGTTCGCGCCGTCGGCGCGCGCGCCTGCCGCCAACAACACCTGCACCGTCTCCAGCTGCTTGCGCGATACCGCCGCGGCCAGCGCCGACGTGCCGTTCTCGTTCACGCCGTTCGGGTCTTGCCCGCTTGAGAGCTCGGCGCGCACGGCGTTCAGGTCGTCGGCCTGAATCGCTTTGAAGATCGCAAGCCGGGGCCGGCAGACGTCGGCGTTGAGCGCCGCTTCGTTCAGGGCAACACCGATGCGGGTGGCGATGTTGGCGGGAATGGGTTCCTTGGCCGTCAGGCGGCGCGAGCAATACAGGCGGTAGTCCTCGCGAGCCAGGGCCTGAAAATAGTCACGCTTGTCACGCGTCTTTTCGCCGTACTTCCAGCGCGCATCGGCGCGGTTCAAATACGCTGCCGTGCGCGACGGGTCACGGCGCAGCACCTCGGTCAAGATGCGGTCGGCTTGCGCCGTGTCGCCTGATTCCGCCAGCCAGAAGCCATAGTCGTTCAAGGCGGTGAGCAGGTCGGCATCCTTGCCGGTGGGATCGATCTCGCGGTAGTCCTGCTCCATGACGAAGCGGCGCAAGTCGGCCAGCGCGCGATTGAACTCGGCCGTCTTCGCGCGTGGGATGGCGCGCGCAACGTGATGCAGCGTGCGGAAGGTGGCGGTCACGTCGACCGGCGCCCGATATTCGAAACGGACTTCCGCAGGAAACGCCTTCATGCGGACGGGGTAATCAGTCAGGGCCGGGCGCAGGGTGGCCAGCGCTTGCGCCTTCGTGGCCTCGTTCCAGGGCCGATCGGCCGTCACAACGGCCAACGCCGCATCGGCATGGACCGAGGCGGCCACGCCTTGGGCATCCACCAGGAAGCCATCGGCCTGCGTGTCGTCGGAATCGTTATACGAATAGCCCACCCAGTAAACCGTTTCGGCGTTGCGCGGTGTGCGGACAACCACGCGTTCTTCTCGCGATGCGCTCCACTTGGCCGGGTCGATTACCAGCGGCTGCGAACGGAAATCCAGGCTGAATTCCTTGCCCGCGCCGCGCGTATACCGGTACAGATACAAGCGATTTTCCATCTGCCCGGCCACGGTGGCGTCCTTGACGTTCTCGGTACCCCAGGCACGGCGTTCCGGCTCGCGCAGCGGGTAGCGCGACAGCCGCACGGACTCGATGACGGCGCCGATATCGGACGCCACAGCGGGCTGCGGCGTAGCCGCCATGCCGGCCAGCGCAACCAGGACGGCGCCGAACAAACGGGAGACTACGGGATGAAAGCGCTGCATGCGGGGCGGGAAAACCAGGGAATCGGGGACGCCGATGATACTCCTGGCGCCTGACATCCCCGGGTATGTCCTGAGTCAATTTTGTCCACAATATCGCGGGCGGAACCTATATTCCGATATATATTCCGCAACATAACGACTTCATTAACAGCTTAATCACTTCGCGACTGCCGCTACCCCCATGGACGCCGTGCTGACCCCATCCCCCGCCCAGGCTGACCTTGTCACGCCGGCTCAACGGTTTGCCCGCGCCCTGCTGCACCATGCACCGCCCGGCCACCCCGACGCGGGATTCTTCGCCACCGTCATCGGCACCAGCCTGGCGCATCAGGATTTATCGCGCAGCGGCCTGTGCCCGCAAGAGCTGACCGAGCTGCTTGGCCACCTGTTCCCCGGCGCGCTCGCCTCGGGCGAAGACCGTCTGGCCGCGCTGGCCGACCAGTATGCGAGCTATGTCACGTATGGCCGGGGCGATCCGCAGCCTGGCTTTACCTTGCTGTTGCGGGTGCTGCTGGATGCCTATCGCGCGCCAGGACCGGAAACCACGCCGTGGGTCACGGGCGTGCTGGTTCACGCCTGCCTGCGTCCCGACCACCTGTGGCGTGACCTGGGTTTGTCTGGCCGCGAAGACGTCACGTTTCTGCTGGCGCGGCACTACCCCGGGCTGGTCGTGCGCAATGTGCGCAATCTGCGCTGGAAGCAATTCCTGGCCTACTCCGCCTGCGAGCATGCGGGCTTGCCGCCCACTGCGGCACCCGGCTGCCCCAACTGCGAAGACTACGGCGTCTGCTACACAGACGCCCCCGACTGACCTGCCACGCAGCTAGAACCGGTAGGTCGCGCCCACGCCCATCCCCACGCTGCGCCCGGCGGCCGGTTCGTAATAGCGCCCATTGCTTTCATTGACGATCACTGAGCCTGCATAGCGCTTGTCGAACAGGTTATCCACACGCGCGTAGGCGTTGAGCTCCCACGGCCCCAGCCGCTTCACGTAACCCGCGCTCACCGCCGCCACAAAGTAGCCCGGCGCGTCCTGGTCATTGGCGTCGTTCACATAGATCTTGCTCAGCGCGCGCCCTTCCACCGACGCCTGCCAGCCTTCGGGCGGCGCCCAGGCCAAAGACGCGAACACGGCCTGGCGAGCAATACCGGGGATTTTGTTGCCGGCGCGGATGTCTGCCCCGCTATCGTCGGCGTAGCGCGCGTTCAGCCACGTATAGGCGAACTGCGTGCGCCAATGCGGCGCGAATTCGCCCGTCCACCCAAGCTCCACACCGTCGCGCCGGGTGCGCCCTGCGTTCTGGTAACTGGTGCGCCCGCCCGAGCTGCCCGCCGACACGATCTCGTCGTCGGTACGGGTGTGGAACACCGCTGCCGTCGCCAGCCCGCCCGCCAACCTCGCTTTGAGGCCGGCTTCCAGATTGGTGCTGAGCGCGGGCGACAAGCCAAAGTTCAAGCCGGGCTGGCCGCCTGGCCGGTACGAGATCTCGTTAAGTGTCGGGGTTTCAAAGCCCCGGCCGTACGAGGCATAAACGTTCACGTCGGCATTGACCGCATAGCGCACGGCGGCCACGGGCAAGGCTTTGCGATAGCGGGCGTCGCCGCTGTCATCGCCGTTGCCGGGCACGATGTAATGATCGTTCGAATCGAAGCGCACGGTGCTGTAACGCAGCCCGGCATCCAAGGTCCAGCGCGGCGACACCTTCCATGACGCCTGCACGTAAGGGTCGGCGCTGTAGACGGTGTTGGTTTCGTCGCGCCGCAACGCGCCTTGCACGCCCAGTTGTTGATTGCCGCCCGAGCCGGTGAAGTTCTGATAGCCCTTGCGGTCTTCGCGCAGGGAATCGTAGGAGAAGCCGCCAATCAGCGTCAGCGGCCGGCCGGCCACGTCCAGTTCCGACGTCCAGCGCACGTCCGCGCCGCCGTATTGGCGCGCCAGGTCAATGACGCCGCCCGCCTGCGTGGGCGCGAGTTGCGCGGCCGGAGGAATCGATTGGTACTGCGTGGTGTCGCGCTGGCCGTAATACGCCATCACGCGCAAGGTGTTGCGGCCATCCACCTGCCGTTCGTAGACCACGCCGCCCTGCGTCTGCCGCACCGTTTTACGGGTGTCGTATTGCTGGGCCAGGGGCGCGGCCCGCGGGTCCTCTTGAAACTGCTGATACGTCAGGCCCAAGGGGTCTTGCGCCGTCAGGTCCACGCTGTTGGCGACGATGGTCAGGCGGCTGGCGTCGTCCAGTTGCAGGCCCAGTTTGGCGTTGGCCAGGTTCTTACGGGCGGCGCTATGGTCGCGATAACCGTCTGTTGTATAGCGTGTCAGGTCCACCACGTAGTCGAGTTCGCCTGCGCCCGTCCCGGTGACGCCGCTGGCTTTCGCGCCGTAACGCCAGGTGCCGTAGCTGCCCGCCCACGCGCTGGCGCCAAGCGAGGGCGGCGCGGCGCCGTCTTCCGTATAGACCTGAATCACGCCGCCCGAGGAATTGCCATACAGCGCGGAAAACGGGCCGCGCAGCACTTCAACGCGGTCGATGGAGCCGATGTCGATATTGGAAGTCTGCCCTTGGCCGTCCGGCATCGTCGCGGGGATGCCGTCCACGTACAGCCGCACCCCGCGCACGCCGAAGGTCGAGCGCGCGCCGAATCCTCGGCTGGAAATCTGCAAGTCCTGCGCGTAGTTCTGCCGGTTCTGAATCTGCAACCCCGGCACGCCCGCTAACCCTTCCGACAGATTGATCTGAGGCTGCCCGCGGCGCATCGCCACGCCATCGACCACGTCCACCGAGGCGGGCGTATCCAGCACCGACGTGCTCAGGCGCGTGCCGGTAACGACCACCGGGGACAGGGTGGGCTCGGCCTCTTGCGCCCAGGCGCCGTTCACCATCCCTGCCGCCAGCGACCCGCGCGCGAGCCATCGCAGCCCTTGATGCATCTTCCGCAGCCGTCCTGCCCCGCGCCGATCCGCCCGCTGTACCAAATCCGTCTCCCATGCTCAAAAAGTCTGGACCGCCCGATTGGAAATCCCGGGCGGGAAAGGGTTTAATAGCCGCCATGGAACCCATGCAAGACATCGAACGCCGCCTGCTCGAACTGGAGGTCAAGTCCAGCTTCTCGGACGACCTGCTGGAACAGCTGAACCAGATCATCGTGCGGCAGCAACAGCAAATCGACCGGCTACAGCGCGAAGTGGCGGACCTGCGCCAACAAGCTCCGGAAGGCGCAGCGCCTTTTCGCAGTCTGCGCGACGAACTGCCGCCGCATTATTGACCTTGCGACGCTGATGTTGCGACGCTGACGTTGCGATGCTGACGATTCGCTGCCGACGATTCGCCGCTGATGCCACGCTGCTGACGATTCGCCGCCGCCATTTTCCCCCGGCACCGCGCTAGTAACGGTACCGCAGCAGCCGTCCCAAGCGGCGTAGCGGCAACACGCGTCGCATCCACCACAGTCCCATGCGCGCGAACCCGCTCAGCCTGGCCCGCTGTCCGCTATCGCTGGCCGCTTCCATCCCCTGCTCGGTGCGCAGACGCATGCCTGGCACCTGGGCCTCCAGGTTCTGCGGATTATCCAGGCTCCAGCGCATCACGGCGCCCGTCGCCCGGAACATGCGGTTGCGCCGCGCCAGCGCCAAGCCCAGCCGGTTATAGGCGTCGAACGCAATCTCGCCGGTGGGAAATTGCGTGGTCACCACGCGCATCAGTTGCAGCACCTCTTCTTCCTGTAAGTACAGGAACAGGCCTTCGGCCACCACCATCGCCGGCTTGTCGGTGGGAATCTGCGCAAGCCACGCCAGATCCGACAGCGGTGAGCCAATCACCGTGTAACCAGGGCGCGACGGGTACAGCGCGCGCCGCAGGGCGATGACGTCGGGATAGTCCACGTCGAACCAGCTGACCTCTGCCGGCGGGTCCACCCGAAACACCCGGCTGTCCAGCCCGCACCCCAGATGCAGCACCGTGGCGCCAGGGTGGGCGGCGATGAACTCGCGCACCCAGCCGTCCAGCGAGTACGCCCGCATCGCCAGGCCGATCATCTCGTCGCGGCGCATGCGCAACGCGGAAAAGTCGTGGTCGATGCGCGCCACGGCCTCGGCCGCGTAGTGGTCTTGCAACAGGGAATCCGGCAGACGGCTTTCTTCCGCCTTGGCGTACAGCGTGATCAGCAGCGTGGCTTTTTCACGTGTCAGATGGACCTTTTCCATGCCGGCTCCCAGCGGGGCAGAGGACGTTCAATCAGTTCCATGAATGGAGGCTATCGACTAAATCGAAGGATATTTTTCCATTCATGGAAATATCTTTTACGGATATCCGGGTTTATCCCTACCTTCAATCGGCGCAGAATTCAGTCATCGGGAAACAGCAACGAACCACGACGGATAGGCCGCCGGATTCGCCCCCAGGCTCTTGAAATCGGAGATTTACCATGAAGAAGACCCTCGCTACCGCACTGATGTTGTCCTTGGCCGCCCTGAGCGCCGGCGCCTACGCATCGCAAAACATCGAACCCAATAACGTGCCCTTCCAAGGCGTTTACGGCACCCAGTACGAAGGCCCGACCCGCGCCCAGGTGCAAGCCGAACTGGCCGCCGCCAAGGCCGCTGGCCTGGTCACCAACGTCGAACCGAACAACGTGCCCTTCCAAGGCGTTTACGGCGCCCCGCAATCGGGCAAGACCCGCGCCGATGTGCAGGCTGAACTCGCCGCCGCCAAAGCCGCAGGCCAAGTGTCCAACGTTGAACCGAACGACATGCCCTTCGCTGGCGTCTATCACAGCAACTGATCTTGTCCGGGGCCGCACACACCGGCCCCGGCATCACGATTAACGCGATTTACCCTCCCCTTGTTGTACCTTGGCCGCCGGCAATCTGGCGGCCTTTTTTTTTACGCAGCGCATGGCTTGGCGTACTATCGGCTCCATCGCACGCATAACAATCTGGTCAATAAGAAGGGAGCCTATCTTGAGATATACCCGCGTTCTCGCCGCACTGCTCGTCGCAGGCGGTATGTCGGCAGCGGCGGTCGCCGCGCCGCCGGTGATGCTGAACAACTCGCTCATCACTCAGATCCCCAAGGGCGACCGGACCTCGTTCCATGAAGCCATCGCGCAAGCGTTGAACAGCTCGGCCGACGGCCAGCGCACCGAATGGGCCAGCAAGACCCAGCCCAAGAAGGCCGCGCCGATCACCGTGCAGCTCACGCCGACGCAAACGTCGACGGTCAAGGACAACCGCACGTGCCGCTTCCTGGTGGCGGACTTCGCGCGCACCAGCACCACGGAAAAATGGCAATTCTGGTTCTGCAAAATGCCCGACGGCACCTGGAAGGCCAGCAGCAACTAAAGCGCCTGCCCATGAAAAAAAGCCCCGCAAGGGGCTTTTTGATTGGTGCTGGGAGAATCGGCCTGGCGTAACGGATTACACCGCGGCGTCGACCCGGTTGGCGTCCAGCACGGTCATGGCCGTCATGTTGATAATGCGGCGCACCGTCGAGCTCGACGTCAAAATGTGCACCGGCGCATTCGCGCCCAACAGGAACGGACCAACCGCCACGTTGCCACCCGCTGCCGTCTTGAGCAGGTTGTAGGCAATGTTGCCGGAATCCACGTTCGGGCACACCAGCAGATTCGCTTCGCCCTTCAACGTGGACGACGGCAGGATGCGCATGCGCAGCGCTTCGTCCAGCGCGCAGTCGCCGTGCATTTCGCCGTCGATCTCGATTTCCGGCGCGGCTTCGCGCACCAGCTCCAGCGCACGGCGCATCTTGGCGCCCGAGGCCGAGCTGCCCGAACCGAAGTTCGACCGCGACAGCAACGCCACCTTCGGCGCCAGATTCATGCGGGCCATTTCGTGCGCGGCCATCACGGTGAATTCAGCGATCTGTTCGGCCGTGGGCTCGTCGTTCACGTGCGTGTCCACCAGCACCACCGTGCGCTCGTTGAGCAGCAGAATGTTCATGGCGGCATACACGTTGTGGCCCGGGCGGCGGCCGATCACTTCATCCACGAAACGCAGGTGGTCGTGATACGCGCCCACCGTGCCGCAGACCATGCCGTCGGCGTCACCCAGATGCACCATCATCGCGCCAATCAAGGTCAGACGGCGGCGCATTTCCACGCGCGCCATTTCCTTGGTGATGCCACGGCGGCACATCAGTTCCCAGTACGTCGTCCAGTACTGATGGAAGCGTTCGTCGTATTCCGGGTTGGTGACTTCGACGTCTTCGCCCAGGCGCAGGCGCAGGCCGAATTTCTCGATGCGCGACAGCAACACCGCGGGGCGGCCCACCAGGATGGGGCGCGCCAGGCCTTCGTCCACAATCACCTGCACCGCACGCAGCACGCGTTCGTCTTCGCCTTCGGTGAACACGATGCGCGCCTTGCCGCCACCGCGCACGATGCGCTTGGCCGCCGAGAACAACGGCTTCATGAACGCGCCCGAGTGGTACACGAACTGCTGCAACTGTTCTTCGTAGGCTTCCAGGTCAGCCAGCGGGCGCGTGGCCACACCACCGTCCATGGCGGCCTTGGCCACGGCCGGGGCGATGCGCACGATCAAGCGCGGGTCGAACGGCTTGGGAATCAGGTATTCGGGGCCGAACGAGATGTCATAGGTGCCGTAAGCGGCCGCCACGACTTCGTTCTGTTCCTCTTCGGCCAGTTGCGCAATGGCGTATACCGCCGCCATTTCCATTTCGCGCGTGATGGTGGTGGCGCCCACGTCCAGCGCGCCACGGAAGATGTACGGAAAGCACAGCACGTTATTGACCTGGTTCGGGTAGTCCGAACGGCCCGTGGCCATGACCACGTCGTCGCGCACGCCATGCGCCACTTCCGGCAGGATTTCCGGCGTCGGGTTGGCCAGCGCCAGAATCAGCGGGCGCGTGCCCATGGCGGCAACCATCTCGGGTTTCAGCACGCCACCTGCCGACAGGCCCAGGAACACGTCGGCGTCCTGAATCACTTCGGCCAGCTTGCGGGCATCCGTCTTCTGCGCAAAGCGTGCCTTGTCCGGGTCCATCAGCACGGTGCGGCCTTCATAGACCACGCCTTCAATGTCCGTCACCCAGATGTTTTCCAGCGGCAGGCCCAAGTCCACCATCAGGTCCAGGCAAGCCAAGGCGGCGGCGCCCGCGCCGGACGTGACCACCTTGACCTTCTTGATGTCTTTACCCACGACCTTCAGGCCGTTGATGAACGCGGCCGACACGGTAATGGCGGTGCCGTGCTGGTCGTCGTGAAAAACCGGGATCTTCATGCGTTCACGGAGCTTGCGCTCGACGGTGAAGCATTCGGGGGCCTTGATGTCTTCCAGGTTGATGCCGCCGAAGGTAGCTTCCAGGCCGGCGATGATCTCGACCAGCTTGTCCGGGTCGGTTTCGTTGATTTCGATGTCAAAAACATCCAGGCCGGCGAACTTCTTGAACAGCACCGCCTTGCCTTCCATCACCGGCTTGGACGCCAGCGCGCCGATATTGCCCAGGCCCAGCACGGCCGTGCCGTTGGTGATCACGCCCACCAGATTGCCGCGCGCCGTGTAACGGTAGACATTGGCCGGGTCGGCCACGATCTCTTCGCAGGCAGACGCCACGCCGGGCGAGTACGCGAGCGCCAGGTCGCGCTGGTTGACGAGCGGCTTGGAGGCCACCACAGAAATCTTCCCCGGGGTGGGGAACTCGTGATAGTCCAGGGCGGCCTGGCGGTCGGATTGCGTGTTCATGGGGCTTGTGCCTCGCTGTCTTGAATATGGAAAAATTCTAGGCCCCAAGACATAAGGTGATCATTCGGATTTAATATCGTCCCATTACCCTAACCTTATGATCTGTCTATGACAGCCTTTGACCCGGATGCCGTCATCCGGAAACTGACCTCGCGCCTGAAGATGCGCCACCTGATGCTGCTGCTGCAAATCGAGCAGCACGGGTCGCTGACGCGGGTGGCGGAGCACATGGCCACCAGCCAGCCCGCCGTGACGAACGCCCTGGCCGAACTGGAGAGCATGTTCGACGTGCCGCTGTTCGACCGATCCGTGCGCGGCATGACGCCGACGCCGCTGGGCGCCGTCGTGCTGGCCCGCGCACGCGGCCTGGTGCACGACCTGGGCCATCTGGTGCAGGAAATGGAAGCGGTGGCGGCCGGCCACGCCGCCCATCTGCACATCGGCGTTATCCCCTTCGTGTCGGGGCAGATGCTGTCGGCGGCCATCAGCCGCACGCTGCCGCAAGGGCGGCGCATCACCGCCACCATCCACGAAGGCCAGGGGCCCGCGCTGTTGCGCCAGTTGCGCGACCACACGCTGGACATCGTCGTCGGCTGGGCGACGCCATCGGTGGACCTGAGCAATATCGATTTTGAAGTGCTCTACCACCAGCAGCCCCGGCTGATCGCCAGCCGCCGCTTGGCGGCAAGGCTGGGCCGGTCTCGGCTGGAATGGAACCGGCTGGCGGATCTGGACTGGATTCTTGGCACCCCGGGCAGCCCCATCCGCGAACAGGTGGCCGACATTTTCCTGCGCGCCGGGCTCGCGCCGCCGCCGCCGTCGGTACAAAGCGATTCGTCCAAGCTGATTGGTGAAATGATCGTCGCAAGCGACCGCGCCGTGTCGATCCTGCCCGCCGATATCGCCGACGAACTGGTGCGTATCGCCGGTGCGGCCATCGTACCGTATTCCTTTGACTGGACCTTGCCGCCGATTTCGCTGTTCACGCGCGCGGACGGGTTGCGGCGCAATGTCGACGCCTTGTTCGCGTCGGCGCTGCGCGACGTCTACACAAAAGGCGCGCGTCCCGGCAACTAGGCGGTCTGCAAAATTGCTAAGGATTGCAAGGGACGTGGCCACGGCGCCGCGCGCCCTCCTATACTTTCGGCGCCCCAGTATTACGCAGGAAGCACGTCGTTGTTCATCCCCATGCTCCCCCGCGCGACCCGCCGCGCGCTTGCCCTGATTGCCATCACCGCACTGACCGCCCTGTCCGGATGCAGCTCGTTGCTGAGCGAAGGCACCGGCGCTGGCGCCGGTATCGCCGGTACGGCGATCGCCAATAAAGTCACCGACAACCCCAACGTCGCCACCGGCATCGGCCTGGGCGTGCAGGCGGGCGCGAAAGCCGCGCTGGCTTATGCGCAGCGCAAGACGCGCGGCGAAGAACAGGACGCCATCGCCAAGGCCGCCGGGCCGCTGGACGTGGGCGCGGTGGCGCACTGGAACGTCAAGCATCAGCTCCCTATTGAAAGCGACGCGCAAGGCCAGGTCACCGTCAGCCGCTTGATTGGCGGCGTGGGGCTCGCCTGCAAGGAAGTCGTGTTTTCGCTCGACACGCCCGCAGAGAAGGCGGGCGACGACCCGGTGCGCGAGTTCTACATCACCACCGTCTGCCGCGACGGCGAGCAATGGCGCTGGGCCAGCGCCGAGCCGGCCACGGCGCGTTGGGGGTCGTTGCAGTGATGCGCCGCGCTGGCTTGTTGGCGCTGGCCGCCTGCCTGGGGCTGAGCGGCTGCCAAAGCTCGTCGATTGGCGGCGCAGCGGGCGCGGTGGTAGGAACGGCCAGTGGCGCGGCCACCGCCAACCCGGTTGTGGGCTACGCCATCGGTGTAACGGTGCAGGCCGCCGTGGACGCCACCGTGAAATACGTGCTGCGCGAATGGAAAAACGACCAGCAAAACGTCATGGCCAATGCAGCCGGCGAATTGCCGATTGGCCAAGTGCGGCAATGGCAGATCCGCCACACGCTGCCCGTGGGCAATGAACGCGGCGGCATCCAGGTGGTGCGCGACATCGACACGGCGCTGACCCGCTGCCGCGAGGTGCTGTTCACGGTGGAACAGGACGACGCGCCCGCGCCCGCCTACACCAGCATGATCTGCCGGCAGCAGAGCGGGCAATGGAAATGGGCGGCGGCGGAGCCCGCGGTGGCGCGCTGGAACGGCTTGCAGTAAGCGCTTGATTGCGCCGGGATCGGCAAGCGATACTGGCCGCACACCACCCCGCGTTTGCCAAGATCCGCCGCCATGTCCCAAGGCCAATTCATCATGCATCGCAGTGCGCTCGCCGGCGTGCAGGCCGTGGCCGCGCACAGCCGGCGCGCGTTCGGGCGGCACATGCATGACCAGTTCGGCATCGGCGTCATGCGCCTAGGCGCGCAGGTATCACACAGCGGACGCGGACAGGTCGAGGCCGGCCCCGGCCACGTCATCACCGTCAACCCCGGCGAGATTCACGATGGCGCGCCCATCGGCGACGGCGCGCGAGCCTGGCAGATGCTGTACCTGGACCCGGACGTCGTTGCGCAAGCCGTGGCCGAACGTTATGCCGACGGCGGCACGCAACCCACTTACGAATTCGAACACCCCGCCCGCGACCACCCCGGTTTGGCCCGCGATGTGCTGGCGCTTTACGCCCATGCCACACACGGCGCCGCGCCCCTGGCCTGCGACGCGCTGCTGCTGCGCATTCTGATCAACGCGTGCAGCCCGAACGCGAGCGGGCGGCGGACGGAATTACTGCCCGGCACGCCCGATGCCATTCGTCATGCCCGCAGCCTGATCGACGACGATCCTGCCGCGCCGCTATCGCTGGCGGATCTTGCGATGGCAAGCGGACTGAGCCGCTACCAGGTGCTGCGCGCCTTTGCCCGCGCCACCGGCATGACGCCCCACGCGTATCAAATGCAGCGCCGGCTGCTGCGCGCGCGCCAGTTGATTCGCCACGGCATGGCCTTGGCCGACGCCGCGGCCGCAAGCGGCTTTGCCGATCAAAGCCACATGACGCGGCTGTTCGTGCGCACGTACGGCGTGTCGCCCCGCCACTACGCACTGGCCGCAAGCTAAGCGGCCCCGCGCTGCAATTTCGTTCAAGACTCGCCGTCTCCCTGCCCGCTAGCCTGCATGCTTCTTCACCCTGATGGGGACCGAGCATGCGTGAAAAATGGCTGGGGTATGCCTGCCTGGCCGCGGCCATGGCGCTGGTGGGCAGCACGGTGGTGGCCAGCAAGATCATTGCCGCGGGCCTGCCGCCTTTCACCGCGACGGCGCTGCGCTTTGCCATGGCGCTGCCCTGCTTCGCGGTGTTGATGGCCGCGACCGGCGCGCGCCTGCCTCGGCTGGATCGCCGCGATTGGCTGCTGCTTGCCGCGCAAGCCATTGCTGGCAGCGTGGGCTATACCACTCTGTTGATCGCCGGGCTGCAACGCGCCACGGCGGTAGACGGCGGCATCATTCTGGGAACGCTGCCGCTGGTCACGGCCGGCATCGCAATCGTGTTGCTGGGCGAACGCCCCGGCAAGGCGACGCTTGCCGCCATTGCAGCGGCGGGCGTCGGCGTCTGGCTGATGATGCGCAACGCGGCAAACGCGGGCGGCGCATCTTCGTGGCTGGGCAACGCGCTGATACTGGGCGCGGTGCTGTGTGAAGGACTGTTCATATTGCTCAACAAGCGGCTGCGCACGCCCGTGCCAGCGCTTGCACTGTCGACGATCATGACGGCGCTGGGGCTCGCGTTTTCAGCGCTGGCCAGCGTAGCGGAATCCCCCTGGCGGCTGGACGTGTCTGGCGATGCGCTGATGGCCGTTGCCTACTATGCCTTGGTGCCCACGGTAGGCGGCTTCCTGCTTTGGTATGCGGGCGCGGCGCGGGTGCAAGGGTCGGAAGCGGCGCTGTTTACCGCACTGGCGCCCGTATCGGCCGTCTTGCTTGCGACGGGCTTGCTGGGCGAAACCTTGGAGAGCGCGCAGCGCTGGGGCATGGCTTGCGTGCTGGGTGCGGTGCTGCTGTTGGGCGTGGCGAATCGTGATGGAGGAAAGCGGCCAGTTGCTGACGGCTAGTTGCGGTTAGCTAGCTGCGGACGTCCAGTTGCGGACGGCTAGTTGCGGACGGCTAGTTGCGGACGGCTGTTCTCGCGCCGCCGATAGCGGACGGTCAGCGGCAGTTCCAATGGCAGTCGCTACCCCCGGCTGAACGCCAGCGCGAACTCATCCGAAAAAATATCGGCCAACGCGTGCCGCAACGCCGCTGCGCGCTCGACGCCGTATGCCGCCTCAAACCGGCTTTGCGCATCTTTCCACAAGCGTTTGGATTCCGACAGCTTGGCGCGGCCCGCATCCGTCAGCGCCACGCGCCGGCTGCGGCCGTCGTGCTCATCGCGTGACATCTGCACATAGCCGTCGCGTTCCAACGGCTTCAGATTGTGCGCCAAGGCAGAGCGGTCCAGCACCAACGCGCGCGCCAGGTCCGTCATGGACGGCGTGCCGGCGCGCGCGATGTGAATCAGGATGGAATGCTGCGACACCTTCAAGCCGCAAGGCGCCAGCACCGTGTCATACAACTGCGACACACGCCGCGTCGCCTTGCGCAAGGCGGCGCCGTTGCAGACGAGCGGGTCCTGAACCAAAGCGGGGACGGGGGAATCGGCGGGGGGCATGACAGCGGGCACGGGAGAAGTGTAGGGAACAAGGTCATAACGCTACTGCCGCAGCCGGCTTGCGTCCAGCCTCTTGTTGACAGATATTGGCATATGCACGTAAATTTTATCGCATTGTTTTTTTGCGCCTTGCGCCCTGCCACTCCCTCGCCCCCTTCGCCCCCCTTCGCCCCTTTCCGCCCTCCACCCCACCCATGTCAGCGACTCCCCCGCCACGCCCCGCCAATGCGCGCTTGCAGGCCATGCTTGAAGCGCCCATCGCCCCCACGCTGGCTCGTCTGGCTTGGCCCAACATCCTGATGATGTCGGCGCAGTCGGCCACGGGGCTGATCGAAACCTGGTTCCTGGCGCGGCTGGGCACCTCCGTGCTGGCGGGCGTGGCGCTGGTGGTGCCGGTGCTGTTTCTGATGGGCAATATGTCGCAAGGCGCGATGGGCGGCGGCATTTCGGCAGCGGTGGCGCGCGCGCTGGGCGGCGGGCGGCAAGAAGAGGCCGATCAACTGGTGCTGCATGCCGTCGTGCTGAACGCCCTGCTGGGCTTGCTGTTTTGCGTGCTGCTGCTGGCCTTCGGGCCGCAGTTGTACCGCGCGCTGGGCGCCGAAGGAGAAGCGCTGGACGCCGCCTTGGCGTACTCGAATGTCATCTTCGGCGGCATCGTGTTGATGTGGCTGATGAATGCGTTTGCCAGCGTCATCCGCGGCACCGGCAACATGCTGGTGCCAGGCGCGGTGATCTGTGGCGGCGCGCTGCTGCTGATTCCGCTATCGCCCTGCCTGATCTTCGGCTGGGGGCCGTTTCCCGCGCTGGGCGTCGCGGGCGGCGGCTGGGCGCTGGTCATCTACTACGGCGTGGGCGCGCTGATTCTGGGCGCGTACTGCGCCAGCGGCCGCAACCCGGCGCGGCTGGTCGCGAGCCGGCTGCACCTGAACCTGATGCGCAGCATTCTTCGCGTGGGGGCCTTGGCCACGCTCAACCCCTTGTTGACGAATGCGTTGGTGGCGCTGACCGCCGCACTCGTCGGCGCGTATGCCGGCACCGCTGCGGTGGCGGGCTATGGCATTGCCGTGCGCCTGGAGTATCTGCTGATCCCCATCGCCTTCGGGCTGGGCGCGCCGATGGTGGCGATGGTGGCGTCCAACATCGGCGCGGGCCAACCGGAACGCGCGATGAAGATTGCGCTGACCGGCGGCGCGATGGCCTTCGTACTGGCCGAAGCCATTGGCCTGGCGGCGGCGTTTTTTCCCGAGCCCTGGCTGCGCTTGTTCGGCGCCGAAGACCACATGCTGGAAGCAGGCGCCACGTACCTGTGCACGGTCGGCCCCGTGTACGGATTTTTCGCGATGGGGTTTTCGATGTACTTCGCATCGCAAGGCGCGGGGCGGCTGAAGTGGCCGTTGCTGGCGGGCTTGCTGCGTCTGCTGATGGCCGTGGGCGCGGGCGGCCTCGCGCTGCATCTGACCGGATCGCTGACGGTGTTCTTCCTGGTGGCGGCGGTGGCGATGAGCCTTTACGGGCTGATCATCCTTACCGCCGTCGCGTCCGGCTCGTGGTTCGAGCGCGGGCATCTGCGCCGGATACGCCCTGGGGCGCAGATGTGACGGCGGCCTGCGCAGCCGACGCCGCGGTCACCGGCGCATCGCGCAACGCATACGACACCAGCTCGGCGGCGTAAGCCGGCAACGGTTCGCGCACGCACAACACCAGATCGCGCGCGGCCCAATCATCGGCCAGCGCCACGCGCTGCACGCCGGCCGCACGGCCATGACGCACCGCGGCCACGCGCGGCACAATCGCAATGCCCACGCCGTGTCCGACCATTCGGCACACGGCGTCAAAACTGCGCAAACGCACGCGGTACGACAACGGTTTCCCCGTGCGCCGCGCATGGTGCGCGATGTGCGCTTGCAGCGCGCTGCCTTCGACCAGCCCCACGAATTCCTCGCCAGCCACCTCAGCCAGCATGACGGACGGGCGGCTTGCCAGAGCATGCCCGCGCGGCACGATCAATGTCAGCGGGTCATGGCGGAACGTGCGCGTGTGCAAACCATGCAGGTCCGCCGAATCCGCCAGCACGCCGATGTCGCACATGCCTGCACGTAGCGCGTCGGCAATTTCCAGGCTCGTGCGTTCTTCCAGATCCACCGACACGCGCGGGTAGTCCTTCAGAAACTCGCCCAGCACCGGCGGCAGGTATTCGCTAAGCGCGGTGGTGTTGCACAACACGCGCACATGGCCTTTCAGGCCGAGTCCGTAGTGATCCAGTTCACCGCGCATGCGGTCCATCTGCCCCAGCACCAGCCGGGCGTGATGCGCCAGCGTGCGCCCGGCCGGCGTGGGCGCGACGCCGCGATGCTCGCGCAGCAGCAGCGGCACACCCAGCGTGTCTTCCATGCCGCGTATGCGTTCGCTGGCAGACGCCAGCGTCATGTGGGAACGCTTGGCGCCCGCCGTGATGGAGCCGGTTTCCTGCACGTTCAGGAAAAGCCGCAGATCGGTCAGGTCGAATCGCATTCGGGCAGCGTAGCACGCCAGCCTCAGGCGCAACCATAGGCCCGCTACGCAAGATCCCGATGCGGATTCGCACGCATCGCGGCGCAGAATCTGGCTTTGGCATCTGCATAGGAAGGGCGGTAAATGACGATCGGAAACCGATGCGAGCGCGCATCATGAACGCATTGAACTCGTTCAACGTGTTGCCCGACGGTACGCCGGAACTGCTGGCCATCACCGTGGCGGTGTTCGTTCTGGCCGGTCTGGTCAAGGGCGTGGTGGGCTTGGGTCTGCCCACGATATCCATGGCCATGCTGGCGCTGGTGATGGCGCCTGCGCAGGCCGCCGCGCTGCTCATCGTGCCGTCGCTCATCACAAACTTATGGCAAGCGCGGCCGTGGCCCACGCTGCTTCAGACCTTGCGCCGCATTGGCACGATGCAGGCAGGCGTATGCCTTGGCACGCTTGCGGGCGCGCTGTGGCTGGGCGCGCCCAGCGGGCATTGGGCCAGCGTGGGTTTAGGGCTGGCGCTGATGGCGTATGCGGCGTGGGGTTTGTTCGGCACGCCGCCCGCCGTTCCCGCCCGGCACGAAGGCGTGCTGGGTGCGGTGGTGGGCGCGATCACCGGTGTCGTCACGGCCGCGACCGGCGTCTTCGTGATTCCCGCCGTGCCTTATTTGCAGGCATTGAACCTGGGCAAGAACGGCTTGATTCAGGCGATGGGAATTTCGTTCACGGTATCCACCGTGGCGCTGGCGGCGGGCTTGTGGCTGAACGGCGGCTACAGCCCGGCCGCGGCAGGCGCGTCAGTGTTGATGTTGCTGCCTGCATTGGCCGGCATGGCGCTGGGACAGGCGCTGCGCGACAAATTATCGGCACGCACCTTCAAGCTGTGCTTCATGATCAGCCTGGCGTTGTTGGGCGCGTACCAGGTGGTGCAAGGATGGCAGGGGTAAGCGCCGGCCATCGCGGCCCGCGCTACGTATCGTTATCCGGCTGACGTTACGCCGCCAGCCGGCGCTCGTCGACAAAGCCGATAGACACCGACATCTCGCGCCAGCGCGCAAGCTCCTGTTGCACCGAATGGATCTTGCCGCGCGCTTGATCAAATGCGTCGCGTCCCAGGAACAAATGCAGCGGCGCGTACTGCGCCTCGGCCGCCTGAATCAACGCTTGCGCGGCCTTGACGGGGTCAGCGCCCGACTCGCGCCGTTGCGGATCGCGCGCGGCGTTTTCGGGTGCGTCGGCGCAATCAAGCCGGGCTTGCGCCCGCATCGCGCCGGGGTACACCAACGACACGCGCACACCCATCGGCGCCGCTTCCGCCGCCAGCGCTTCGGTCAAACCTGCCACTGCGAACTTGCTGGCGCTGTAGGCGCCCCACTGCGCATGGCCGCCATCGAAACCCAGAATGGACGACAGGTTGAACACATGCCCGCCGCCCTGCGCCTGCATGCGCGGCAGCACGGCGCGGATCACGTTGAGCATGCCGAAGACATTGATGTCGAAGCCGGCACGCACGTCGGCGTCGGGCAGTTGGCCTAACGCGCCTTGCGGTGCAACGCTGGCGTGGTTGACCACCACGTCCACACCGCCGAACGCGGCGACGGTAGCGTCCACCGCGCGGCGCACATTGCGTTCGTCCGCCACGTCCACGGTCAGCGGCAAAAACTGGCCTTCAAGTTTGGCGCCCACGGCGTCCAGCAAGGCGTCGCCATCCCGGGACGTCGCCGCCACCTTGTACCCTAAGTCCAGCAACAGCTTTACCAAGACCAGGCCCAAGCCTGCCGACGCGCCCGTCACCAACCAGATTTTTTCGGATTTCATGCGATTCCCTTCCCTTGCTTGCTGCTTGCCACCGCCGGCAAGATGCTTGGGCGGCGCGGCGGGAACCGATGCTTTCATGTCGACGGCATCGGCTCTGAGCCTGGTAGGGATATTAAGAATCGCGCGGCAGTGCGTACAGGCTTGTTCTTGCGTGAAACCTGCCTATTTCTCCGATGATGTTCTGCGAGGCTTGGCGCGTCAGGGCAACCGCATCAACCCAAGGCGCTGCGGTAGTGTTCGCTGTCAAAGCTCGGCGCGTCGCCGGCAACGGCGGATGCCGCGACGACGGGTTCATTGTCTGTCTGCACACCAAACAGCGAGAGTTCAGCGTTGACCAATGCGAGGATGAAATTTGCCATGTTGATTCCTTGAATAAAGCGCCCCGCTGACCCGCGTAATCGGCGCAGGTCTTATAGAGGACATGAGCGCCATGGTGCGGGCCATGACGCGCGGCGTCCATTTGCTTTACTCAATGGGGTCGATAGCAGTGGGCGGGCGATGGTGGCGCGGGCGCTGTAACGCCGTCTGAATCACCGCCCGAAGCGCCGCCGCTGCCCCGTCTGTCTGACTGCGGCCACCAGCGCCTGCACGGCCGGTTGTGCGGATCGCAGAAACGCGTAGAAGCGCGTCATGGGCAATTCAGGCAGCCCGTCATCTAGCGACAAGGGCCGCAGCCCCTCACGCAACTGGCTGCGTGCAACAGGCGCCACCGCGAAACCTGCCAGCGCCGCCGCAAGGCAGCCCGCCATGCTGCCGCTTTCGAAGGCGGGCGACCATTCCTGCCCGGCTTTACCCAGCGCGGTGATGGCCGCTTCGCGATACACGCAGGGTTCGGGAAACACCGCCAACGGCACGGGGCGCCCGGGCGTCCAGACCTTGTCCGCGCCCCAAGCCCACACCAATTCCTCTTCCCACAGCAGTTCGCCGTCGTCCTGCACGCGCTCGCATTGCTTGCCGAACACCACGTCGAGTTTGCCGCGCGCCTGCTGGCGCAGCAGGTCCGCCGTCACGCCCACCTTCAATTCAATGGACGCTTCCGGATGCCCGCGATGAAAGGCGGACAGCACCTCGGCGAGCCACGCCCCCGCAAAGTCTTCGGACGAGCCCACGCGCAATCGGCCCTTCAGACGCGTGCCGCTCAAGCGGGCGCGCGCCTCGCGTTCCAGATCGACGATGTTGCGCGCGTAGGCATACAGCGTCTCGCCTGCGGGCGTGACTTCAAAACTGCGCGTGGTGCGTTCAAGCAGCGTCGCGCCCGCCAGCACTTCCAGCCTCTTGATGTGGCCGCTGACGGCTGACGGCGTCAACGCCAGCGCGTCGGCGGCCAGCGCAAAGCCGCCACAGTCCACCACTTCCAGAAACGTGCGCAGTAGCGTCAGGTCCAGTACGGCGCCGGTCGGTTCGTTAGGGGTATCCATCGTGCTGCTTCTCTCTATTCATGATTTGTTGATAATAATCGGCTATTCATCAAGAATCATGACAAGCGCCGACGCTATCGTGACAGCACCGTCACTGAAAGAAGGAACCGCACCATGCCCGCCTATGCCCACGTCCAGACCCCCGTGCTGGATATCGCTTACCTGGAATGGAACCCCGCCGGGTCCCGCACTGCGGTGCTCGTGCATGGCTGGCCGGACAGCCCTGAAAGCTGGATTCCCGTGGCCGAGCGGCTGTCGGCCGAGGGGTACCGCGTGCTGTGCCCCGCGTTGCGCGGCTTTGGGCCAACCCGCTTTCGTCATGCCGACACGCCACGCAGCGGCGAACTGGCGGCGCTGGGCCGCGACCTGCTGGACTTCATCGATGCGATGAGCCTTGCGCAACCCACGCTGGTCGGCCACGACTGGGGTGCGCGCGCCACGGCCAACGCCTGCGGCTTGCGTCCGGGCGTGGCCGCGCAGCTGGTGCTGCTGTCGGTGGGATACGGCACGAACGACCCCAACCAGCCCTTGTCGCTGACGCAGGCTCGCAACTACTGGTACCACTGGTACATGGCCACGCCACGCGGCGCAGCCACTGTGCGCAACGACCGCCGCGCCTTCACCCGCATGATGTGGGACACCTGGTCGCCCGGCGCCTGGTACACGCCAGCGGAATTCGACGAGGCCGCGCGCGCTTTCGACAACCCTGATTGGGCCGACGTGGTGCTGCATTCCTACCGCCATCGCTGGGGCCACGCGCCGGGTGATGTCGCGTACGACGCGGACACCGCATTGCTGACCCCTGCCCCGGTGTTGAGCGTACCCACGCTCGTGCTGCACGGCGGCGCCGACGCCTGCAACCAGCCCGCCACCTCGGAAGGCAAGGAAGGATTTTTCAGCGGCGGCTACGAACGCCGCGTGCTGGACCGCGTAGGCCATTTTCCGCAACGGGAAGCCCCGCAGGCGGTAGCCGACGCCATCCTGCAATTCTGCGCAAAAGCGGCTGCGTGAAGTCCATTTGCTCGCGGGGAGCGTACGTCGCCATACAGGCCTGACACCGCCTCCGCGCCTTCCCCGAGCCGCCCGCTGGGCAGGCCCGCCCGGAATGGCGGATAATCCGTCTGTTTCCCGCCGCCCCATGCGGCGGCTTTTCGTGGGCGCGTGGCGCCCGCCAGCATTCGGAGTCAGCTATGTATCGCGGTATTCAGGCGATTGAACAATTCATGGAATCCATCGGCCTGACCTGGCGCCCCGGCTCGACCGAAAGCGCCGAACTGCGCGTCAGCTACCGCATCGGCAACACCCGCCCGCTGGGCATCGACCGCACGCTGGTCGAATTCCATTGCGACGCCAAGCGCGCCAAGGTCTGGGTGCCAGAATTTTCCCGCACCAGCTTTCACCAGTGGTTTGAAGTGCCGCTTCAGGACTTCGAATTCACCCCGGGCGGCTCGATGCTGAAGATCAAGGCAGCCGCGCGCGGCAACGCGCCTCCGTACAGCGTGGGAATCAAGCCGCTGGCTTGATTTTCGCCCCCTGCCCACGCAGCGCAGGGAGAGCGGGCCAGATTTGACTCGATCGGGTCAAATCTGGCCCGTTTTTTATTGTGGTTAATCAATGACTTAGAAAAATCGAGTCAAATCTGGCCCGTTTTTCCGTGCAAAACCGCTGATTTTTGCCGCGTCGACGGCAAAGGTTGTGGCCCGCGCGTTTTTATTTCCCTCAACCCGTTGATTCACAAGGATTATTTTTTAATTCCTTAACCTGGCACCGTTCTTGCATAGCAGCCTATGGCGGCCCTTTCCGCCTGCTATCCGGCCTTTCGAGCCGTGACGACACGAACGGAGCCCGTCATGACCACCCGCGACTGCCCCACTGCCTTGCAGACCCCGCATCCCAGCGCCAAGCAGGTGGGCAAGGCCATTTCGCCACCGCCGTGCGAAGCGGGCGTGCCGATATACCCGCTGCGCTACGGCATCGCCGACGCTCCGTACCGCAGCGAGCTACACACCCTATTGAAGACGCCGGGCTACCCCGTCCTGCAAGGCGGCAAGGCCTATGGCCTGCGCGTCCTGCGCCCGGGCACCTATGTCTATCTGCTGTACGTCGACCACGGGCAGATGTGGAACCGGCACTATCAAGTCACTGAAGACATCCGCTTCGCGCCCATCTGGTGGAGCGACGCCGACTACGAACATTCGACGCCAGGTTCGCAATCCAGGCCCGACGTCACCGGCGCCGCGCCTTACCTCTTGGCCCCGCCCGCCGCGATCAACGGCCCCGTCTATCTGCTGATCAGCGACACCGTCCTGACGCACAACACCCTTTGGCAAATAGAACAGAACACGGATGGCCTGCGCGACGCCCTGGCCACCGTCGTCACGCCCACCGGCGGCCCGGACCAGCCCCACGTATTTCACGCGGCGCGCTTGACGGTGTCCACGCCCGAACTGATCCGTCCCACGCTAAGCCGCGTGCCGACGTATTACGCCTGGAGCGAGATCGCGCCCGCGCAGCACTACCCGGATGTCAGTGACGTCATCAGCCAGATGTACGCCGCGCTGCGCGCCCGCAAAGACGTTGCGCCGCTAGCGGTGGCGCTGCAAGACCCCGTGGGCATCGCCAGCGAACTCAACTACCTGTGCTCAACCGAAGTCAAAAAGCGCGACGACTATCAAACGCAAAGCAAGCACCGGCTAAACAGCGCCGGCCTGATCGACGCCTACTTCAAACAAGCCGAAGCCAACAGCACCACACCGCCCGCCTTGACGGCGCTCGCCCGGCAACGGGCGCTGGTGAACCTGGCAGGCGCGCGCGATTTCATTCCCGCATACCAAGCTCGCGTGGCCGCGTTTCAGGCCAACATCACCCGCGCCTGCACAGACGTCGTCGCCTGGCTGCAACGCGTACACGCCGCGGGATTGCTGGGCCAGGCGTTCAGCCTCTTCGACCAGCGTTGCGCGCAAAACGCCCGCGACTTCGAGTCCACCGTGCTTCATTGCTTTGGAGCGGCGGTGCATACGGACGAGGGGCTGGCGGAATTGGCGAAGCATATTGAGGCTGCGCCGGATATCAGCCCGTTGTGGCGTGCGCTAAGCGCGGGCGACAAGCCGCTGATGATGCGGCTGGCGAATCCGCTCACTATCGGTAAGGGCTTGTTTGATGCGGTGGATCGCATCATGGAAGAACGGCCTGGCACGTTGGTCACGGATCTGCTGACCCGGCTGATCTGGCCTTATCTGGCCAAAGCACGCTCGGAGGTCGCCGAGGTCCAGGTCAGACGGTTGCGGCATGTGGGCGAAATAAGGTTTGGCGTAACAGTCGGCCGCCGCTTCGTGACGCCGCAGCAGTACCTGGCGTACAGCGTGGCGTTGCAGGGCTATGTGGCGATGGGACGGGATGTGGAACTGCGTTGGCCTGGAGCGTTCATACCCTCTACGGGACAGGGGCAGGCTGCGAGCGTGAAGGTAGGGAACATCGAAATTTGGGAATGGGAGACGGTAGGGACGACGTCAGTCGCTAAGAAGCAGAAGCCGCTGGACCTGGAAGGCAACCCGTTGTTGAGAAATTTGAAGCGGCTGCGAGCAGCCGCGGGTGGGGTGTCGACGGGGGTGGGAGGTGCGCTGGCGATTTGAGGGATGCGGAATGCGGTGGAGGGGTTGGAGAAAGAACGCAGTCTAACTTCCGTCATGTCAGCTTTCGGGGCGGGTTCCGCGCTAACCGCGGCTTCATTGGAAGTTGGCGCGTTGGCGCTTTCAACCATGCAAGCACCTCGGGCAGGAACGACGATAGCGAGTTCAATGCTCGTCACGCGCTTAAAGTCAGGAGCCATTTTTGCTAGCACGGCGGCCGCTGGCATATTGGCGTCGGCCGACCTCATAAAAGCGATCAGCGCCAGCCATGACTCAAATCATGAACAGGCAAGGATGCATCTGTATTCAGCGATAGCCGGTGGCGCACTTACCGTCGCCACCGGTGCGGGAGGCGTAGCTTCAGTGGCGACCGCTATGGCAGCCGGAGGAAAGGCTGTCGCCGTCCTAGGCCTTACCCCAGGCGGATGGGCAGTCATTGCCCTCCTCGCAATGGGTGCCGTCATCTACTTCACCCTTCAAGCCGATGACGCCCAGCACAGCCCAATTGAGATCTGGCTCAAGCACACTGCCTGGGGCGTAGTTACGCCACGATTCACGCTGGCGCAAGAATTGGATGCCTGGCACAGCTTGCACTTCAGCCCCCGCATTACGCCAAAGTGGGAAGCCCATCGCGGTATTGCAGGTACTTTGCGTTTGCATTGCACCCTGCCCGAGGTGTATGGGCAGAGCGACTTTCAATCCAAAATCCACGTCACGCTCTACGGCGCGCCCCTGAAGTCCGTAGATGCCGCCGCCGCGTTGCGCACGCCCGGCGCTATCGTGGATCTCAACACGCAGTACGTCATCGGCCCATTGACCGATGGCCCGGGCGCCGATCGCGGATGGCGCATCGGCATGCACGAAGATGCCAAGGTCAAGCTGGAGTATCTCTACCGGCCCGATCCCGAAAACCTGCCTTCAATTGGTCTGGAACAACCAGGCGCGCCAGACCCGCTGGTGTTCACTTCATCGAGCTTTCTTTTTGACTCCATCGACCCCGCCAAGCTTGCTCCCGTCAAGGCTCCGAAATGAGCCAGGACAACGACATCATCAAGAAGCTCCCTCGCAGCCTGTTTCTCGGAGCCAGAAAATTCGCTCGACAGCACTTGACGGCCGACGATGTGCCCATGGGCGGAGCGCGGCTTCCCGAAATAATCGGACTACGCCGAATAAATGATCAATGCATAGAGCTGGAACCCTACGGTAACCAGGTGAGAAGCAACCACGCCAGAAGCATCGGATTCCTTTTCTCCCTGGGCGTCGCCCTTGCGATATTCATCGCTTGGATAATGCCTCCCCCCGTTCCCGCGTCGGTATGGACCCTGTTGGGACTAATGCCGTTGATCGTCGCAACCTTTGGTGGCGTCATGTACCTCTGCGTCGGCAAGCTGTCGGGCCAATTCCGTGGCGGCTTCGTTCGTATCCATCGCGGCACCCGCAAACTCTATTTCGTCATGCCGCATGATGCGTACCTGCTGACACTGGAATGGGACCAGCTTCAAGCCATGGCCGGATATATTCCCATCGTGGGTGCGGGTGGCTACACAAGCCGTTATCCGTTGTACCTGCTCGCCGTCGACTGGAACCCAACTCCGCCGCGGGAAGTCTGCGTCGCCTGCGGCAATCTTGGCTGGCGTGATGATGGAGATTCCGCCAAACAACTGTGGGACTGCCTACAAGTCTTTATGGAACACGGCCCAGCATCCCTGCCAAAGCCACCACCCATTCCTGCCCGTCTTTCACGTATACAGACCTTCCTGCACGGCTATCGCGAATGGGCTGAAAACTTCAGCCGCGACCTCGCCACGCCTAGAGCCAAGAGATGGGCGCCGCTGATGATCCCCGCCAAGATTCTTGAACTGATGTTCGTGGTGATCCCCGACAGCCTCGCCGAGTTCATCGAATACAACGTGCCCTACACGTCCTTCCCCAAAGAGATCGACGAACTCTGTGGCTTCGCCGACCCCCTGCCCCCGATCACACGCGCTTGTACATGATCGTTGTCGCATCCAGCTTGCCCGCATCATGCGGGTCGCGGCTGAAGCCGGGGATCTGGCCTACCGTCACGTAACCCAGCGACGCGTATAGGGGTTCTGCGCTGTCGCCCGTGCGCGTGTCCAGCGTAAGTAACGTGCGGCCAAGCTGGACCGCCTGCGCTTCGGCCGCGCGCATCAGTTCGCGCGCGATGCCCTGGCGGCGAAACGCGGGGTGGACGAGCAGTTTGCGGAATTCGGCGCGATGCGGCTGGTTGGGCGGCGTGTCGATGTCCAGTTGCACCGCTCCCGCGATGCGGCCGTTCTGGCGCGCCACCCACAGCGACAGCTTGCCGCCTTCCACGGCTGGCAGGACCTTGTTGCGCCAGAAGGCTTCGGCGTCTTCGGGCGAATACGGCAGGACGAAGCTGACGCTGGCGCCGCCGTGCACGCAGGCGTGCAGCACGGCGCCCAGTTCATTCAGGCAGGCGCGGGCGGCTTCGGCCGACAGCGGGATCACTTCTATCCCGCTCGCTTGGGTCCGGCTTGTTTCAGTCCGGCTTGTTTCAATCCGGCTTGTTTCAGCCCGGCTCGCTTCAGTCCGGCCCTCGGGGGTCTGGGCCGATTCAATCCGGCTCGCTTCAATCCGGTTCACTTCAGTACTTGCTTGGTCTAGGCTCATGGCGGGTTCAGACGATGAAGAGCAGATAACGGGCGCCGCGGTGCGGCGGGGTGACAAACAGGCTGGCGCCAAAGAGCTGGTAGCGCAGGCAGTCGCCGGGGGCCAGGTCATACGTCTGGCCATCGACGGTGATGCGCAGTTCGCCTTCAAGCATCAGCAGATGGTGCTCAAGACCCGGGCGGGGGGATTGTTCGTAGGCGATGCGTGCGCCGGGGGCCAGTTCGCAGGCCAGGACTTCGCCCGCCAGTTGCTGGGCGGGCGGCGACACCGAGCGGCGGCGAAAGCCTGCGCTGTCGTCGACCCACACGGCTTGCGCGTGTTCGGGCACCAGGGGCGCGAAGTCGTCTTCAACCATCATCATCAGGCGCGACATGGTCAGGCCGTGCGCCGCGCATAGTTTGCCGAGCACGGCGGCGGTGGGGCTGACCTCGGCGTTTTCCAGGCGCGACAAGGTGGCGCGGCTGACGCCCGCCACGCCCGCAAGTTCATCCAGCGACCAGCCCCGCTCTAGGCGCAGGGCTTTCAGGCGCTGGGCGATGCGGCGGTCAAGATCCGTGTCGAGATTCGTATTTTCCATATCCGGGAATTTCTCTCAAATGCGAAAACCTGTCAAGCGCCAGGGCTGGCGGAAAATTTCGGCACAATACGGCATGCTTCTGGCCAAACCCCTCCTCATGACCGCCCTCTGCCTTTCATTTTTAAGCGGGTGCAGCCTGCCCCCGCTGGACAAGCGCAGCGAATCTACCGCGCTGACGCCCGAGCAATCGGCGGATACGCCGCTGGGCCGCGGCATCGCTCCCGTGGCGGCGGTGCATCCCGGCAAGTCGGGCATCCACCCGCTGGCCGACGCTTATGACGCTTTCGCCGCGCGCATGATGCTGGCGCGCGCGGCCGAGCGCAGCCTGGATGTGCAGTACTACATCTGGCACAACGACATGACCGGCACCATGCTGCTGGAAGCGCTGCACGAAGCTGCCGACCGTGGCGTGCGCGTGCGCCTGCTGCTGGACGACAACGGCACGGCCGGGCTGGACCCGGTGCTATCCGCGATGAACGAGCACACCAATATCGAGGTGCGGCTGTATAACCCCTTCGTGCTGCGCTGGCCGAAGCCGCTGGGCTACGTCACGGATTTCAAGCGGTTGAACCGCCGCATGCACAATAAGTCCTTCACCGCCGACAACCAGGCCACCATCATCGGCGGGCGCAATATCGGCGACGAGTATTTCGGGGCCACTACCGACGTGCTGTTCACCGACCTGGACGTGCTGGCCATCGGCGCGGCCGTGAATGATGTGTCGATGGATTTCGACCGCTACTGGGCCAGCGATTCCGCCTACCCGGTGGATCGTTTGTTGAAGCCGGCCGAACCTGGGGCACTTCAGGCCCTGGCGCAACAGGCCAGCAAAGTCGAGCGCTCGCCCGAAGCCGCCGCCTACGCCGAAGCCATGCGGCAGTTGCCCTTCATCCGGCAACTGATGCAGGGCGATCTGACCCTGGAATGGGCGACAACCCGCATGGTCAGCGACGACCCGCGTAAAACGCTCGGCACCGCGCCGCCCGAGGCCATGCTGCCGCATCAGCTGCATGAAATCATCGGCGCCCCCAAGACCGACCTGGAACTGGTGTCCCCGTATTTTGTGCCGACGGCAACCGGCACGGAGGCTTTTGCGAAGCTGGCGCAACGCGGCGTCAAGGTGCAGGTGCTGACCAATGCGCTAGAGGCGACCGACGTGGCCGTGGTGCATTCCGGTTACGCCAAGCGCCGCAAGGATTTACTGGCGAGCGGCATCGAACTGTTTGAAATGAAGCGCAAGGCGGGAGGTGTGGAGCGCAACAAAAGCATGGGTCCGTTCGGCAGCTCGGGCTCAAGCCTGCACGCCAAGACTTTCGCCGTGGACGGAGAGCGCATTTTTGTGGGGTCGTTCAACTTTGATCCGCGTTCGGCCACGCTGAACACGGAACTGGGCTTTGTCATCGACAGCCCCACGCTGGCCAGCCGCATTGCGCAGGCGTTCAAAGAAGACATTCCGAATGTGGCGTACCGGGTTTGCCTGGACGACAAGGGCGATCTCTATTGGCTAGAACAACGCGACGGCAAGACCATTCGCCATGACACCGAGCCGGGCACGACGATGTGGAAACGGTTTTCGGTATGGTTCGTGTCGCTGCTGCCGCTGGAGCCGCTGCTTTGAAGCCAGCGCAACAAGCGGAGTTCGGCGTGAGCCGCGCGGGCGTAGACTGAAAGTTTCTGCCGCATGAGCTGGGACTGCTGCCTCGGGCCGCGATCTGCCGCAACAAAGCCGCATACCAAGCCGCATACCAAGCCGCACACAAAGCCGCAACAAAGCCTTAACGAAACCCCATGACCGCCCTGCCCGCCGCCCCCTTGCCTGACCTGGATTGGACCGCGATCACCCATTCTTTGGATGCGCACGGCAACGCGATTGCGCCCGCGCTGCTGACGCCGGCGCAATGCATCGCACTGGCGGCGGGCTATTCAGCGGCGGACCGTTACCGCAGCCGTATCGTGATGGCGCGCCATGGCTTCGGGCGGGGGGAATACCAATACTTTGCCTATCCGCTGCCGCCCCTGCTGCAAGACTTGCGCACGTCGCTGTATCCGCGGCTGGCGCCGATTGCCAACCGATGGAACCGGCAGATGGGCATCGCCGTGCAGTACCCCGACGATCACGCAGCCTTTCTGCAACGCTGCCATGACGCCGGACAACGGCGGCCCACGCCCCTGATCCTGCAATACGGCCCTGGCGACTACAACTGCCTGCATCAGGACTTGTACGGCGAACATGTGTTTCCGCTGCAAGTCGCCATTTTGCTGTCACGCCCCGGTGAAGACTTCACGGGCGGCGAATTCGTCATGACCGAAACCAGCAGCCGCGAACAGCGCGCCGAGGTTCTGCCGCTGCAACAGGGCGATGCGCTGATCTTCACGGTGAACCAACGCCCGGTGCCAGGCGTGCGCGGGTGGCGCAAGACCGCCATGCGGCACGGCGTCAGCGCCCTGCGCAGCGGGCGGCGCCACACGCTGGGCCTGATCTTTCACGACGCCCAATAGCCATGCCCCCCACCCTTGATCTGTTTGGCGACGACGACACCGCGCAGCAAGGGCGCGAGGCGATCGGCCCGCAGTCCTTTGTGCTGCGCAGCTTTGCGCTGCCCTACGCAGACGCGCTGCTGCAAGGCGTGGACGACGTCACGGCGCAATCCCCCTTCCGGCATATGGACACCCCGGGCGGCTACACGATGTCGGTTGCGCTGACCAATTGCGGGCAGCTGGGCTGGACGACGGATGCACGCGGCTATCGCTACGCGCGCATCGACCCGATGACCGGTCAACCCTGGCCCGATCTTCCAGACGCCTTTCTGCGGCTGGCCCAGGCGGCGGCAGCCGAAGCCGGCTTTCCGGGTTTTACGCCGGATGCCTGCCTGGTCAACCGGTACGAGCCGGGTTCGCGGCTGTCGCTGCATCAGGACAAGAACGAACGCGACTACGACGCGCCCATCGTGTCCGTGTCGCTGGGCATGCCGGCCATGTTCCTGTTTGGCGGCAACGAACGTGCCGACAAGGCCCTGCGCGTGCCGCTGTTTCATGGCGACGTCGTGGTCTGGGGCGGCGTAGACCGGCTGCGCTATCACGGCGTCATGCCCATGAAAGACCTGCCGCATCCCAAGCTGGGCAGTCAGCGCATCAACTTCACGCTGCGCAAAGCGGGCTGACTATCAGGGTTCCCCGCGTCTGGCAGCGTCCGCGCGGCGGCCCTACTATGGCGCACCTTTGGCCCTGCGCCCCGCGCGCCGACATGCTCATGCCTTCCCTGCGCCCCCGTCCCCGTCTGTTGCTTGCCTGCCTGCTGCTATCGGCCCCGGCGTGGTCCGCCGAGCCTGCCGCAGTGATCGAAAATTCGCTGGGCATGCGATTCGTTCATGTGCCGGCTGGCACGTTTCAGATGGGCAGCGACGAATCGGCCGCGACCCTGGCCCGCGACTACCCGCAATATCCCAAAGACCGCTTCGCCCAGCTGTTTGACGAAGCGCCCGTGCACACCGTGCGGATCACGCGCCCGTTCTATCTGGAGCGCACCGAAGTCACGGTGGGACAGTTCCGGCGCTTTATCGAAGCATCGGGCTACGTGCCAGAGTCCGAGGCTGACGGCACGGGCGGCTACGGCTACAACGCCGCCTACGACCCCGACAAATCCGAACGCGGCGACGCCTTCGAAGGACGCGACCGGCGCTATTCCTGGAAGAACCCCGGCTTTGCGCAGACGGACGACCACCCTGTCGTCAACATCAGCTGGAACGACGCCACCGCGCTGGCCCGCTGGCTGACCCAGACAGAGGGGCACGTCTACCGCCTGCCCACGGAAGCCGAATGGGAATACGCCTGCCGCGCCGGCACCCGAACGCGGTATCAGAATGGCGATGACCCCTTGAACATGCCCGATGTGGGCAATGGCTTTGACGCCGACGCCGAACCGCTGTGGCCGAAATGGCACGCTTTTGCCTCGCCCCGCCACGATGGCCACGCCTTCACGGCGCCTGTCGCCAGCTACGCGCCCAACGCCTTCGGCCTGTACGACATGCACGGCAACGCCTGGGAATGGGTGTCGGACTGGTACGGCGAAGACTATTACGCGCACTCGCCCGCTGATGACCCGAAAGGTCCGGACAGCGGCAATGTGCGGGTGCGGCGCGGCGGCTCCTGGCATACCTGGGCGCTGTACACGCGCTCGTCTTACCGCAATTGGAATACCCAGGAAACGCGTTACCCGCTGGTCGGCCTGCGGCTATTGCGCGAGGCCGATTAAGGGAAAGCCCGCCCGACGGGTTAGCATAGCCGCACGCTTAACCTCAAAGAGAGTCCTGACATGCATTCGCTGGGCCGTCTCGTCCTTCTCGTGAACGACTACGACACCGCCATTTCCTTCTATCAAGACAAGCTGGGCATGGAGGTGTTCGTTGATATGCCCGTGGGCCAGCAACGGTATGTGCACCTGCGCCTGCCGGAACAACCCGCGGTGGGCGTCTGGCTGTTGCAAGCGCTGACCCAGGCGCAACGCGACCGCGTCGGCGACCAGACCGGTGGCCAGCCGGTGGGCGTGTTCTACACCGACGACGTGGTGCGCGACCACAGCAACTTCGCCGCCCGCGGCGTGCGCTTCACCAAAGAGCCCGTCCATGACGACACCACGGTTTACGCCCACTTCATCGATCTGTACGGAAACGAATTCGTACTGGTGCAGGTGAAGAAGTAAGCCCTACGCACGTCCGCCATGGCAGCCGCCACACCGAAACAGGACTGGATACTCCGCGCCGCGCCTGGTGGCCACGTGGAGCGCATCGAAGCCTACTTCGGCGGCCATGGCTACGACATGCACCGCCACGACACGTACGCCATCGGGCGCACGCTGTCGGGCGTGCAAAGCTTCAACTACCGGCGCGACTATCGCCATAGCCTGCCCGGCGGCACCATCGTGCTGCATCCCGACGAGCCCCACGACGGGCAAGCCGGCACCGACGCCGGCTTTCACTACCGCATGATTTACGTTGAGCCCGCGCTGATTCAGCAGATTCTGGGCGGCCGGCCCTTGCCGTTCATCGCGGGCGGCATCTCGGACGACGTACGGCTGCGGGCGGCAAGCGACACCCTGCTGCAAAGCACGCGCGCGGCCATCGACCCCTTGCAGGAAGACGACGCGCTGTATGAGCTGGCGCAGGCGCTTAGCGCCGCGGCCGGACGCCCCCAAGGCCGGCGCCGCCCCAACTACCCGGCCGCCGAACGCGCCCGGCAGTTCATCCATGACGCGCTGGATCAACCCTTCACGCTGGACCAGCTGGCGCACGCCGCCGGCCAGGACCGCTGGACCTTGTCGCGGGATTTCCGCGCGCTGTTCGGCACCAGCCCCTACCGCTACGTGATGCTGCGCCGCCTGGATCTGGCGCGCCGGCTGATCGCCACCGGCCTGCCGCTGGCGGCCGCTGCGGCCACGGCCGGCTTCACCGACCAGAGCCATCTGACGCACCGCCACGTGCAAACCTACGGCATGACGCCCGACCGCTGGCGGCGCATGCTGCACGCATAGCGCAGGCCCGGCTTTCGTTAACAAGCCGCCGAGACGCGGCCAAGCAGCCACCGGCGAAAACCTGCAAGAACGTACAAGACGGCGCGCCTGGCCGCGCCCTATGCTCAGGCATCTTCCACTCCAGCAGGTGCGCCTATGTCCCCGATTCCCGCCATCAACATCGCCGGCAAACTGTCGCTGTTTTCTGAACAGTGGCGCCCCAAGGTCATTGCGCAGATGAACGACTACCAATTCAAGGTCGTCAAGGTGCAGGGCGAATTCGTCTGGCACAGCCATGCGGATACCGACGAGACGTTCATTGTCATCAGCGGCCGGCTGCGCATCGACTTGCGCGACGGCCATATCGATCTTGGCCCCGGTGACATGACCGTCATTCCCAAAGGCGTAGAGCACAAGCCCTGCGCGGTTGACGAAGCGCATCTGATGCTGGTGGAACCCTGTGGCGTCGTCAATACCGGAGATCAGGGCGGCGAGCGCAGCGCCCCGAATGACGTCTGGATTTGATGCTGGCCATTCTGCTACCGTGAAGAACACGCAGGAGAAAATCATGTCCAGAGTCATGCTTGTCACCGGCGGCAGCCGGGGCATTGGCGCCGCCGTCGCCAAACTTGCCGCCCGCCGCGGCTACGCCGTGGGCGTTAACTACCGCACCCATTCCGACGCCGCCGATGCCGTCGTCGCCGAGATCCAACGCGAAGGCGGCAACGCGCTGGCCATTCAGGCTGATGTGTCGCAGGAAGATCAGGTTGTCCACATGTTCCGCACGCTGGACGACCGGCTGGGCCGGCTGGATGCGCTGGTCAACAACGCGGGCATTCTTGAAACCCAGATGCGGCTGGATCAAATGGATGCCGACCGCCTGATGCGCGTGCTGTCGACAAACGTGATCGGCGCATTCCTGTGCGCCCGCGAAGCCGTGCGGCGGATGTCGACACGCCATGGCGGCCAAGGCGGCGCCATCGTCAACGTGTCGTCTGCGGCTGCGCGGCTGGGTTCGCCCAATGAATATGTGGATTACGCCGCCTCGAAAGGCGCGCTGGACACGCTCACGATCGGGCTATCCAAGGAAGTGGCGCCGGAAGGCATTCGCGTAAATGGCGTACGCCCCGGCACCATCTACACCGACATGCATGCCAGCGGCGGCGAACCCGGCCGGGTGGATCGGCTGAAGAACGTGATCCCGCTGCGCCGGGGCGGCTCGGTGGACGAAGTGGCGGGCGCGGTCATGTGGCTGTTCTCTGACGAAGCGGGTTACACCAGCGGCTCGTTCATCGACGTGTCCGGCGGCAGTTGAGGCCATTCAACCATTGCGTACCGGCTTGCCGTCAGACGCGATCACGTTTTTTTCCTGCTTGGCGGAGATGCGCGCCTCAACGCGGCGCAACACCGCCAGCACGAATAGCGCCAGCAAGGTGCTGACCAGCGCCGTGGCCTCGCGGCCCATGCCTGCGGCGACGCCAATGGCCGCCGTCATCCAGATGCTGGCCGATGTGGTCAGGCCGTGGATCTCGCGTTCGTTGCTGAGCTTGATGATGGCGCCCGCGCCCAAAAAGCCGATGCCGGCGATCACCCCTTGCAGCACGCGGCTGATGTCGCCCACTTGCATGCCGCCTTGCAACGGCACCAGCACAAAGATGGCCGCGCCCAACGCCACCAGCATGTGCGTGCGCAAGCCCGCGGCCTTGCCGCTGCGTTCGCGCTCATACCCCAGCAAGCCGCCCAAGATCACCGCCATGCCTAAGCGCAGCACGATGCGCGTGGCTTCGCCGACGTCAGGAATATCCGCAAATTCGCTACGCACGGTGGACCAGATTTCCAGCCAGATTTCCGTCATCGCCGCTTCCTCTTGGCACAGGTGAAACGCAGCATAGCAGGGTGCCGCGGCGAAACGCCATGACGCTTTCAGGCTGACAGGAAAGTCGCATCTGGTTTACAACCATCGAGTGCGCCGCGCGTGCGGGCGTGAACCAACAGGAGGTTTCCATGGACTTGCAGCTGGCCGGAAAGCGCGTGCTCATCACGGGCGCATCCAAGGGCATAGGCTTGGCGTGCGCCATCTCCTTTGCGCGCGAAGGCGCAGACCCTATTCTCGTAGCGCGCGACGATGCGGCGCTGCATCAGGCCACGGCGTCAATCCGTGAACAGAGCGGCCGCGACACGCGCGCCATCACACTGGACCTGGCCGCGCCGGGCGCGGCCGAAAAGCTGGCGAAGGAAACCGGCCCCATCGACATCCTGGTGAACAACGCGGGCGCGGTGCCGGGCGGCGCGCTGGACCAGGTGCAAGACGAACGCTGGCGCGCGGGATGGGAATTGAAGGTGCACGGCTACATCAGCCTGGCGCGGCACTACTACCCCCAAATGCGGGACGCGGGAGCCGGCGTCATCGCCAACATCATCGGCATGGCGGGCTCGGCGCCGCGCGCCGACTACATCTGCGGCGCGGCGGCCAACGCGTCGCTTATCGCTTTCACCCGCGCGTTGGGCGGTGAAGCGCCGCGCCACGGGGTGCGCGTCTTTGGCGTGAACCCGTCGCGCACCCGCACCGACCGCGTGCTGACCTTGGCGCGCCAGCGCGCGCACGCCCGTTGGGGCGATGAATCGCGCTGGCAGGAAACCTTGTCCGACCTGCCGTTCAACCGCCTGATGGAACCGGAAGAAGTGGCCGACATGATTGTGTTCGGCGCATCGCCCCGTGCCGGCTATTTAAGCGGCACGGTGATCGATCTGGATGGCGGCGAGCAGTACGCGAACCACGCGAGGTAGATCGCTCAGGCGCGTGGGGCCGCCGCTTGCCAGCCGGCCAGCAACGCCGGCAGCTGCTTCATATCGGTGAACACATGCGCCACGCCTACGCTGCGCAGCGCTTCGGCGCCGCTGTGGCCGTTGGCATCCGGGCTGTAGCCGAACACGGTGGCGCCTGCCGCCACGCCGGCCGTTGCCCCCGTGACGGTGTCTTCCACGATGGCGCAACGCGCCGGGTCCACGCCCAGCGCTTTCGCGGCGGCCAGGTACACGTCAGGAAACGGCTTGCTGCGCGGCATTTCGTGGCCGCTGAAGACGCGTCCATCAAAGCATTCCGCGATGCCGACCTTAGCCAATTGCAGTTCCACCTTGCGGCGGTCGGCGCCCGAGGCCACCGCGATGCGTCCATCCAGCGCTTGGTGCAAGGCGCGCACGGCGTCCGGCGCACCGGGAATTTCCAGCAAATCGCGGTCCAGCGCGGCGTTGCGGCGCTGGCGGAATTCGTCGAACCATTCGGGTCCCAGCTTGGCGCCGGTTTCGGCTTCGATGCGCGGCAGTTCGTCGCGCACGGCTTTCCCCGTGAAAATACGCATCGTCTCGTCGTGCGTGATGTTCCAGCCCAGTTCATTCAACATCTGGGTCAGCACGTAGCTGGTGATGGGTTCGGAATCAACCAGCACGCCGTCGCAATCAAAGAGCACGGCGTCAAAGGGAAAATCAGTCATTGCGGGGGCATGGGGCGGGTTCGTGAAGCGGATAAGCATACTGCATGGCTCGCTGGCGGCTGGGAACCGAAAATGGACAGACAACTGCGGACAGCCACCGCGGACAGCCGGAAGCCGACTGCCCGCAGCCAGAATCCGGCCAAGCCGCCAGGCGTTCTTTCAGCGCAAGCTTCGGAGTGACTGGGGCCCGCGCATGCGCATAAGCTATTGCCGATGCCAATTGCCGGACACGCGCCCTTTTCCATGACACCCGCCTGCACCCCGCTCGACCACTACGACTGGACCCGTGTCGCGCGCGACCTGGACGCCGAAGGCTGGGCGCTGCTGCCGGGGTTCTTTGCGCAAGCGGCCGCGCACCAGTTATCGCAACCGTCTTCTGAAGCCGCTGCCCGGCACACCCTGGAGGCGCTGCGCCGCGACCTGTACCCGCGCCTGCTTCCCGTCGCCCGCGCTTGGGCGGCTGCCCTGCAAAGCGGCGCGCACTATCCCGACGACGTCGACGCCTGGCTGGATTGCAACCGCGCCGCCGGCCAGACGCATCCGCTTTCCGCGGTGCACCGGCATCGGCCCGGCGACGGGCAAGCGCTGATGCAGCACGCCGACGGCGAACACATCTTTGCGCTGCAACTGGTGGCGCTGCTGTCAGCCCCGGGTACGGACTTCACGGGTGGCGAGTTCGTTATGACGGAACAACGCCCCCGCATGCAATCGCGTCCGATGGTGCTGCCTCTGCAACAAGGCGATGCGGCCGTCATCGCCGTCTCGCATCGCCCGGTCCAAGGCGCACACAACGTTTATCGCGTCACGGCCAGGCAAGCCATCAGCCGGGTGCGCTCGGGCGAGCGCGTGGGCCTGGAAGTGGTGCTGCACAACGGACGCTAGCGCCGCGATCACCCCTGTGGCGACAAAAACGCCAGCACGTGTTCGGAGAATGCCTCGTGGCATTCCTCTGTCACGAAGTGGCCGCAGTCGGCAATGATCACGCCGGTGAGATCGGTCGCGTTATCGCGCAGGGTGACCAGCGGCGCATCGCGCGTGGCGTGTTCCGCGCCGATGGCCAGCGTGGGCATGCGCAGAGGCGTCTTTGACCGTTCCAGGTTCTGGCGGATGGTTTCCGGAATGGCGCGGTAATAGGCAAACCCCGCGCGCAACGCGCCCGGCGACGAATACGCGTCGATATAGACGTCGGCCGCTACGCGGTCGCGGCGATGCGACCACTTGTCGAACATGAAGCTCAAGTAGGCGCGTTCGCGTCCGGTGATCAGCGCTTCCGGCAAGTCATGCAGCTGGTTGAACAGGAAGTGCCACAAGAAGATGTTGTCCTCGGGCGGCACGAATATCGGAGGGGCTGGCGCCAGGCCGGGAATCACGGCCTCGGTCAGCACCAGCCGGCGAATGGCGTCGGGGTAGTCGCTGGCCATTGCATAGGCCACCCACATGCCGATGTCATGGCCGATGACCTGATAGACCGGGTGCCCCAATTGCCCCATCAGGCGGTGCAGCACGCGGGCCACGGCGCCGGTGTCATAACCATGCGCGGGGCGGTCGGAATCCCCCGTGCCAGGCGGGTCCACGGCGATGGCGGTATAGCCGGCCTGCGCCAGCGACTTCATGATGTGGCGCCACGTGAACCAGGTTTGCGGCCAGCCGGGAACCAGCAGCACGGGCGGCCCGTCGCCCATGACGGCGCAATGAATGCGCTTGCCATCCACCTGCACATATTGGTGCGATACCGCGTCGGCGGCCGTAAAAAAAGTGTTGATCTGATGCGTCATGATGAAACCCGTTGCGCCTACGCCATGCCCAGCAAGGCGTGAATCTGTTGCTTGTCGATGGCGGCGCCCGCAAAGTCGTCGAACACTTTGGACGTCACCGGAATGATGTGCCGATTAATGAACTCAACGCCTTCGCGCGCGCCGGTTTCCTGGTCCTTCAAGCAGCACTCCCACTCCAGCGTGGCCCAGCCCGCGTAATCGTGCTGAGCGAGTTTCGAGAAGATGGACTTGAAGTCCACCTGCCCATCGCCCAGCGAACGGAAGCGGCCGGCGCGATTGATCCACGATTGATAACCGCCATAGATGCCTTGGCGGCCCGTCGGATTGAATTCGGCATCCTTCACATGGAACATGCGAATGTGGTCCTTGTAGATGTCCAGATACTCCAGGTAGTTCAGCTGCTGCAAAACGAAGTGGCTGGGATCGAACAGAATGGCGCAACGCGCATGCCCGCCGACACGTTCATGGAACATCTCGAACGTGATGCCGTCATGCAGGTCTTCGCTGGGGTGGATCTCAAAGCACAGGTTCACGCCCTGCTCATCGCACGCGTTCAGCACGGGCAGCCAGCGTTTGGCCAGCTCGTCAAAAGCGGTCTCGATCAGCCCTTCGGGGCGCTGCGGAAACGGGAACAGATAAGGCCACGCCAGCGAGCCCGAGAACGTGCCCATGTCGCTCAGCCCTAAGCGCTTTGAGGCGCGCGCCGAATTCAGCAGCCCTTGCCGCGCCCACGTGGTTCTGGCCTGCGCATTGCCGCGAGCCTCAACAGGCGCGAAGTTGTCGGCCATGGCGTCATACGCCGGGTGCACGGCCAGCAACTGGCCGTAGATGTGCGTGGTCAGCTCGCTGATGACCAGGCCGTGCGCGGCCAGCGTCCCCACGATCTCATCACAGTAGTCCTGGCTGACGGCCGCGGTGCCGGCGTCGAAAAAACGCTTGTCCCATGCGGGAATCTGCAATGCCTTGAAGCCCACGCCCGCCGCCCACTCGGCAATGGCCGGCAGGCTGTTGAATGGCGCGACGGCGTCGCTGAATTGCGCGAGATGCAGGCTGGGTCCTTTGATCGTCTTCATATCGATTCCTTAATTGTTTGTCGATCGACAAAGAATAGGCGATAAATGGCGGCGATGCAAACGCGCAGGCCGGCGTTACACTGCGTGCAGTTCATTTCACCGAGACCGTAATGGCAGGCAGACCCAGGGAATTCGACCGCGACCTCGCGCTTCAGCAGGCCATGCTGGCGTTCTGGAAACAGGGATACGAAGGCACGTCGATGGCGGACCTGGTGGCGGCCACGGGCCTGGCCTCGGCGCGGCTCTATGCGGCGTTTGGGTCCAAGCAGGACCTGTTTCGCGAAGCGGTGGCGCGCTATGAAGCGGGCGACGGATCGTTTGCGGAAGTGGCGCTGGAAACGCCCGCGGATGTGCGCGGCGCCATCCAGAAATTGTTGACCGACGCGGTATTGACCTACACCCGCCGCGGCCGGCCTCAAGGATGCATGGTGGTCAGCGCCGCCACCAACTACGCCGCCGAAAATGAAGACGTGATGGCCTGGCTGACCACGCATCGCAAAGCCCGCACGCAAGGCATCATTGACCGCTTGGACGCCGCCCTGCAACAGGGAGAACTCAAGCCCGGCACTGATGTGCAGGCCTTGGGCGACTACTACGCCGTCGTGCTGCACGGCCTGTCGGTGCAGGCCCGCGACGGCGTCGGCAAGGCGCGCCTGCTGGCGATGATTCCATCCGCGCTCAGCGCACTGGATGCGATGTTGCGCTGAACGCTATGGGTACGCAGGTTGCGCTCAGCGCACTGGGGCCAGCTTGCGCTGAACGCGCAGGGCGTTCAGTTCTCGGCCGTGATGTGCCCGTCGGCCACCACCTTCGCAAACACTTCCGTCTGCGCCTTGATGAACGCGCTGAATTCCGCCTGGCTCATGGGCTGCACTTCCCCGCCCAGGTCTCGAATGCTGGCCACGAACTTCTCGTCGCGCAAGGCGCGGTTGATGGCGTCGGCCAGCTTTTGCTGCACGGCGGGCGGCGTGCCGGCAGCCACGAAGACGCCAAACCAGTTTTCCAGCGCGTAGTCTTTCAGCGGCGCGGTTTCAGCGATGGCGGGAATGTCGGGCGCAAATGACGCGCGCTTGGCCGACGTCACGGCCAGCGGTTTGACCTTGCCGCTCTGGATGAAGGGCAATGCGCCCGCCAGGCTCACAAACGTCAGGTCGACGCTGCCCGAGGCCACATCCACCAACTGCGCGGATGCGCCCTTGTACGGCACATGCACCATCTTGATTCCCGCCAGCGATTGCAGCAGTTCGCCGTTCAGATGCTGCGGATTGCCCACGCCGCTGGTTGCGTACGTGAGCTTGTCGGGATGCGCGCGCCCATAGGCCACCAGTTGCTCCACGTTGGCCACCGGCAGTTTGGGGTTGGCGACCAGCACGTTCGGCACGCGCGCAATCAGCGCAATCGGCGCCAGATCCTTTTCCGGCTGGTACTGCATCTTCCCCTTGAACACGAGCGGGTTGATGGCGGTTTCGCCCGCTGAACCCAGCAGCAGTGTCGTGCCGTCGGGCGCGGACCGCACCACCGCCTGCGCGCCCAGCATGCCGCTGGCGCCGGGTTTGTTTTCAACGACCACGCCTTGCGGCATCTCTGCGCGCAAGCGCTCGGCCAGCAGGCGGCCCATACCGTCCACGCCACCGCCTGCGGCAAAAGGCACGATCAGCGTCACGGGGCGTCCGGCGTCAGCCGCATGGGCGGACGGCAAGGCCGCCAGCGCCGCCAAGGATAGCGCCGCGGCGGCGGCCAGCGGACGCATCAGCAAGGAAATTCGGGGTCGAATGCGGGGTCGGATTTGGGGCATGGTTTGTCTCCTGTTCGGTCTGTTCAGCCTGTTCGAATGACGGCCGGGTTTTTACTTAATTGCATTTTATAGATGCAATATGCAAAACTGGCATCTATGGAAAACACCAATGCTGGCCTGCGCCCCGCGTTTCAGCCCCTGCCCCAGACCGCCTTGACGCGGGACGGCGCGGCGTCCAATGGCGCCCCCGCCACCTTCATTGATCTGCCCGCCCGCTTCGGCGCTGATTACTTTCGCCTGCCCGTCGTGCTGCGCCTGCTGCTGGAGAACGCGCTGCGCAACATGCAGGGGGATGAACGCGACGCCGCCGTCGCCGCGCTGTTTGCCTGGCTGGATCACGGCACCAGTGACGCCGAGATCGCCTTCCAACCCGGCCGCGTGCTGATGCACGACACCACCAGCACGCCCGCGCTGGTCGACATCGCCGCCATGCGCGACGCGCTGGCCGAGGCCGGCATGGACCCCGCCGTGCTGAACCCCGTGCTGCCGGTGGATGTATCGGTGGACCACTCCCTTGCCGTGGAGGCGTATGCGCAGCCCGACGCGGCCACGTTGAACCTGGACTTGGAACTGCGCCGCAACGCCGAGCGCTACCGCTTTCTGCGCTGGGCGTCCAAGGCGCTATCCAATGTGCGCATTCATCCGCCCGGCACCGGCATCATGCACACCATCAACCTGGAGCAGCTGGCCACGGTGGTCTGTGATGACGGCAACGGTGCGCTGTATCCCGACATGATGATCGGCACCGACAGCCACACCCCCATGATCAACGGCATCGGCGTGCTGGGCTGGGGGGTGGGCGGGCTGGAAGCGCAGACGGTGATGTTCGGCATGCCCACCTTGCTGCGCATTCCCGACGTGATTGGCGTGCGGCTGACTGGCGCGCTCGCGCCCGGCGTCACGGCGACCGATCTGGCATTGACCGTGACGCAACGGCTGCGCGCCATCGGCGTGTCGGGTGAGTTCGTGGAATTCTTCGGACCCGGCGTCAGCACGCTGTCGGCCGGCAGCCGCTGCGTGGTGGCGAACATGGCGCCCGAATACGGCGCCACCACCGGCTACTTTCCCATCGACGGCGAAACGCTGGCGTACCTGCGCCAAACGGGCCGCAGCGAATCCCATATCGCCCGCGTCGGGGCGTATGCCGAACGCATCGGCATCGCGCTGGACCCGGACGCATCGCCGCGCTACACCCGCGTCATCGAGATTGCGTTGGACAAAGTGCGGATGCATGTGGCCGGCCCCAAGCGCCCGCAAGACCTGCACCCGTACACCGACACCAAAGCGATTCTGGCGGCGTTGAATTTCACGCCCGCGGCACAAGCCAGCGCCACCCTGCCGCGCCACGCCGTCGCCATCGCCGCCATCACCAGTTGCACCAACACGTCCGACCCGCGCCTGTTGATGGCCGCCGGGCTATTGGCGCGCAAGGCGCGTCAGGCGGGCTTGCGTGTGCCGGCCTGGGTCAAGACCTCGCTCGGTCCCGGTTCGCCTGCGGCGGCCGACTACCTGGCCCGCGCCGGCCTGCTGGATGATTTGGCGGCCGTGGGCTTTGACATCGTGGGCTACGGCTGCACGACCTGCATCGGCAACTCCGGCCCCTTGCCCGCGCCGGTGCGCGCCGCCATGGAGGCAGGCGCGATGCATCCGGTGGCCGTGCTGTCGGGCAATCGCAATTTCACGGGCCGCATTCATCCCGACCTGGACCTGGGCTTTTTGATGTCGCCGCCGCTGGTCATCGCGTTCGCCTTGGCGGGCGACGCCGAGCGTGACCTGAGCCACGAACCCGTCCAGATCAACGCCAGCGGCCAGCCCGTTTACCTGCGCGACCTGTGGCCGGATGAGGCCGACATCACCGCCGCGCTGGCGCAAGGGTTGCAGCCCAAGGACTTCCGCGCCGCGTTCAAGATCGCCAGCGCGAACCCGGCATGGCAAGCCCTGCAATCACCCGACACGCCGCGCTTTCCGTGGGACCCGGCCTCGACCGCTCTGCGCCGCCCGCCCTTTGCCTCGACGGAGGCCGGTAGCCAACTGGGCCATTACGTGGCGCATCCGCTACTGGTGCTGGGCGACGACGTCACGACCGATCACCTGTCGCCCGCCAGCGCGATTCCGCCGGACAGTCTTATCGCTGATTTCCTCGTCGCGCGTGGCGACGACCGCAACGACCTGAACGTGTTCGCATCGCGCCGGGGCAATTGGGAAGTGATGATGCGCGCCGCGTTCTACAGCAAGAGCCTGAAGAATCTGCTGTGCCCGGACGCGCCCGTGGGCCACACCCTGCATGCGCCCAGCGGCCGCGTCGAACCCATCTGGGAAGCCGCCGAACACTATCGGCAAGACGCGCAGCCCGTCGTCTTGTTGGCCGGCGCGCGCTTTGGCACGGGCTCGTCGCGCGACTGGGCCGCCAAAGGCCAACGGCTGCTGGGCATCCGCGCCGTGCTGGCCGTAAGCTTCGAACGCATCCATCGGTCAAACCTGATCGGCATGGGCATCTTGCCGTTGCGCCTGCCGGAAGGCGTGACGCCAGCCACGCTGGATGTGCAGTCAGGCGACCGCATCGAGATCGACGCCCCCGCCGCGACGATGGCGCCGCGCATGCCGGTCGCGGTGCGCATTGTGCGCGCGAAGGGCACGGTGGATACCTTGCACGCCACTGCCGCCGTCGAGACCCAGCTTGAGGTTCGCTTGTTGCGGATGGGCGGCGTCATTCCCGCTATCCTATCGGATACCCTCCGCCCGGCCAGCACCCCATGAGCGCGCAAACCAATACCGTCACCAAAATTCTGGAATTGATCCGGCAAGACCGCCTGCCCGAAGGCGCGCACCTGACCGCGCAAAAGCTGGCAGACCGCTTGCGGCTGTCGCGCTCGCCCGTCAACGATGCGCTGGGCGTTCTAGAGCAGCACGGCATTGTGGCGCGCAAGCCCAACCGCGGCTATTTCCTGCAACAGAACTTCGACGCCCTGCCCGGCGCGCCAGCCGAACTGGCCGCGCCATCGGTAGACGACATCGTCACGCAAAGCTATTTCAAGCTGGCCGATGAATTGCTGCGCGGCGAATTGCCCATGCAATGCAGCGAGGCTCAGCTGCGCGTGCGCTACGCCTTGACCCATGCGCAGACGCAAGCCTTGCTGGGCCGCATTTCGCAGGAAGGCTGGGCGCAGCGCCGCCCGGGGTATGGCTGGGAATTCTCGTCGATGATGACCACGCCCGACAGCCTGTTGCAGTCGTACCGGCTGCGCTTGGCGCTGGAACCCGCCGCCTTGCTTGAGCCATCATTTCGCATTGAAAAAAGCGTGATCGAACGGTGCCGCGCAGCAGAAAAACACTTGCTGGATGGCGGCATCGCCACCGACACGGCCGACCAGCTCCATGATCGCGGCGTGCGTTTTCATGAATCGCTGGTGGAAGCGTCCGGCAACCCGTTTTTCATCGACACGATCAAACGCGTGAATCGCGTGCGCCGGCTGCTGTCATACCGTTCCATGCAAGACCGCAGCCGCTACCGCCAGCATTGCGACCAGCACCTGGCCATCCTGGATTTGCTGGAACGTGAACGCAACGAAGACGCGGCGGCCGCCCTGTCCAGCCATTTGCGCAGCACGCTGGATAACCTGGCCCGCATCAGCGGCATCCTGAAAGGCTAGCGCCATGCACGTCTATATCGGTTCGCGCACCACCCGCGAACGCCACGCCCGCGGTGAGGGCATCAGCGTTTTCAACTACGCGCCCGACACTGGCGCGCTGAGCTTGACGCAAGTGGTCGGCGGCTTGCTGAACCCGTCGTACCTGTTGCCGCATCCCTCGCTGCCCGTGCTGTACACCGTGCATGGCGACAGCCACGAAGTCAGCGCCTTGCATCGCGACACGCACAGCGGCGCATTGACGCCGTGGCATCAGCAGCCGTGCGAAGGCCGCAACCCGGTGCATCTGGCGCTGGCGCCGTCGGGCCGCTACCTGATGGTGTCGAACCACCTGACCGGCACGCTCGCCGTGCTGCCGGTTGAAGCCGACGGCGCGCTGGGCCCCGTCACACAAACGTTGCCCATGACGGGCGAGCCCGGTCCGCACCGCAAGGAGCAGCCTTTCGCCAAGCCGCACTACAACCTGGTGGACCCGTCGGGCCGCTATGTCGTGGTGCCGGACAAGGGCTTGGACCGCGTGTTTCTCTTTGCGCTGAACGCGCAGGGCGTGGGCGCGGAGCCTGTCTGCGTGGTCAGCACGCGCGAAGGCGCAGGCCCCCGCCATGCGGTGTTTCATCCGGCGGGCCGCTGGTTGTATGCGGTCAATGAGCTGGACAACACGGTGGCCGCGTACACGTTGGAAGACAATGCGTTGCGGCCGTTCCAGGTGCTGCCGACGCTGCCCGACACGTACACGGACAACAGCCGCGCGGCCGGCATCACGACAGACGCGCACGGCCGCCACCTGTATGTGTCGAACCGGGGCGATGACAGCATCGCGGTGTTCGGCGTGGACGCCGTCAATGGCCGCCTGACGCCGGTGCAACACGCGGCCAGCGGCGGCAAGACGCCGCGCTTTTTCACGCTGTCGCCTGACGGCCGCTTCCTGTTCGCGTTGAACGAAGACAGCGACACGCTCGTGCGCTTTCGCGTCAATGCGCAAGATGGCACGTTGATGCGCGACGGCTACGAACTACACGTGGGCAGCCCCGTGTGCATGGTGTTCGCCCGCCGCCGCACGTGACGGCGTTGCGGCGAGCGGCGAACGGCGAACGGCGAGCGGGTAGTCGCGCACGGCTAGTGACAAGTGGCGCACGGCGCACCGCCCCGATCAGAAATCCATCGATGCCGACAGCATCAACGTGCGCGGCACACCCTGCGACACCGTGCCGTAAGACGCCACGCCGGACCAATAGGCGCGGTTGGTGACATTGACCACATTGGCGCGGAAGGTCACGTCCTTGCCCTGGATCTTGGTGGCGTAGCGTGCGCCCACGTCAAACGTCGTCCACGATGGCACTGACTGCGTGTTGGCCTGGTTCACGTATTCGCGGCCGGTGTACATCATGCCGCCCGTCAGCGTCAGGCCCGCCACCCACGGCGTGTCCCATTCCGCGCTGAGATTGGCCGAAAACTTCGGCACGCCCACCGGCTGGTTGCCGACGGTGGCGGCGCTGTTGGTGCGTGTGAGCTCGGCGTTCAGATACGTCACGCCGCCCAGCAAGCGCAGCCCGCGCACGGGTTCGCCTGACAGGTTCAATTCCAGGCCACGGTTGCGCTGCTCGCTGTCGGCGCCGTACACGCCGTTGGTCAGCTGGCCGCTGGGCTTGGTGATTTCAAACGCGCTGAACGTCAGCATCGCATGGTCCAGGTCTACCTTGATGCCCACCTCCTTCTGCTTGGCCTTGTAGGGCTTGAACACCTGGCCCGCATTGGTCGCCGTGGCCGGCGCCACGTCGCCTTTGCTCAGGCCTTCGATGTAGTTTGCGTACAGCGACACATTGCTCCACGGCTTGATGACCAGCCCCGCCAGCGGCGTGGTCGCGCTTTCGTCATAGCTGACGGTGCGCACGCCGGTGGTGGCGTTGAAGTTGCGCGACTCGATGCGTTGCTGGCGCACGCCCAACGTCAGCTGCGCGCGTTCATCCAGAATGCTCATCGTGTCCGCCAGCGCCAGACCGGACAGGTCCGACGACGACACCTTGGGCACATTGGCCGGCGCGGGAATGTTCTGCTCGGGGCGCGCGATGGGGTGATAGATGTTGGACGTGAGCGGCGTGCCGGACACGCTGGCTTGCAGGTTGCGGTCGCTATACATGCTGCCCATGAAACTGATGGCGTGACGCACCGGGCCCGTGTCCAGCTTGGCGCGCAGGCCGGCGTTGTAGGTGCTGCGGTTCACCTGGAAGCGGAAGTTGTTGGGCGTGACCAGCGTGTCGCCCGCGCTGTTGACGATGGTGGGCGTCTGGTCTGACAGGCGCGACACCCTCGTGTCCGATCCGCCCGCATCGGCGAATACGGTCAGGCGGTCGCTGATGTCGTACTCCACGCGCAGCAACGCCGATTCCCCTTCCGACTTCCACCAGCCCCACGCCTGCGTTGCATTGCGGCGGCCATCGGCCGCGCGTGGCACGTCGATGCCGGAGGCCACCAGGAACGGCCGCGTCGGCGCGTCCACCTTTTCGTTCTGCACCAGCAGGTCCAGCGATGCGCGCAGGCGCTCGCCCTGATAGTCCAGCGACAAGGCGCCGATGTCTGTGCGCGAATACAGGTTGTCCAGCGGCGTGTCGCCCTGGCGATGCATGCCGTTGACCCGCACGCCCCATTCACCGTCGTTGCCGAAGCGACGGCTCAGGTCAACGCGGCCGCCGAATTGCGAATCGCCCACGTAGTCGGCGGACAGGCGCGTCAGGTCTTGCGGCAGCGAACGCTTGGGCACCATGTTGATGACACCGCCCACGCCACTGTTGGGCGACATGCCATAGAGCAACGCCGCCGGCCCTTTCAGCACTTCGACGCGTTCGATGTAGTCGGTGAAGACGTGATAGTTCGGCGCCACGCCGTACACGCCGTCAAACGCGATTTCGCCCAGGTTGCCTTCACCGATGGGAAAGCCGCGGATGTAGAACGAATCCGTCACGCCGCCGATCTGGCCGGTGAAGCGCACCGAGGGTTCGGCGTTCAGCGCGTCGGCCAAGGTCACGGCCTGGCGGTTCGCCAGCAATTCCGACGTGTAGCTGGTGATGTTGAACGGGGTGTCCATGACGTCGCGATTCCCCAGCAGGCCCAGACGGCCGCCGCGGGCGACCTGGCCGCCTGCGTATTCGGATGGCAATGCCGACGGGCTGACCCCCGCGCCCGCCACGGTGATGCTGGGCAACGTCGTGGCCGCATCGGCCTCGCCCGCGGGCAGACGGCGCAAGGAATACGCGCCCGCGCCCTGCTCGGCCAAGGCGTAGCCCGACCCGGCCAAAAGGCGCGCGAAGCCTTCGCGCACGGTGTAGACGCCCGACAAGCCCGCGCTTTGTTGCCCCGCCACCAGCGCCGGGTCGAACGACAGCGGCACGCCCGCAGCGGCTGCAAACTGAGCCAGCACGTCACCCAGCGGACCACCGGCAATGGTGTAGGTCTGGCGAGCCGACGCCGCAGGGGCATCTGCCGCCGTGGCAGGCGCGGGCGTGCCTGCCATCGCCAGCAGTATCAGCCCCATGCCGGTGGCCTGGATCATCGCCGCCAACGGCGGTAGAACGGCCTTGCTACGGGGCAGGCGCGGCAAATGGGAAAGTCGGGAAACCATGAAACGATCCTTCGTTGATGACGGGGTGATTCGCGTGCTGCGACGATTCACCCGGTACACCGGACGAAGCGAAAAAAAGTATCAGCCGATGGGCAATTAATGTGTAACGGCGGCGCGCGGGGCTACCGTCGTCCAGAACGGCGTCACGTGGCTGATCCGCACCGGCAGCGTTTTTTCCAGCAGGCGCAGGCTGCCATCGATGTCGGCCAGCGGGAATGCGCCCGACACACGCAGGTCCGCCACCGCGGGATCGCAACGCAAGACGCCGCGGCGATACCGCGCCAACTCATCCACCAGATCAGCCAACCGCCCGTTGCGCACGGCCAGCATGCCTTGCTCCCACGACGCCGCGCCCGCGTCCACCGCCGCCTGCGGCGCCACGGCGTGCGCGTCGAACACCGTCTGCTGCCCCGCCGGCAGCACAACCGCCGCCGCGCCCGCGTCCTGCGGGCGGATCTCTACCGCGCCGTCAAACACCGCCACGCGTATGCTGGCGCTTTCATCGCGCACCATGAAGCGCGTGCCCAGCGCGCGGATGGTGCCTTGGGTCGTACGCACGATGAAGGGGCGATAGGTGGGCGACGGGTCGTTGCCTGTCGTCAGCAGGATTTCGCCCGCGCGCAGCCACAGCACGCGCTGCGCTGGCGTGAACTGGATGTCGACGGCGCTGGCCGTGTTCAACACCAGCCGCGTGCCGTCGGCCAGCGCCAGGTGGCGCTGCTGCCCGGTGGCGGTGCGCACGTCGGCCGCCCATTCGCGCCACGGCAGCGCGCGCCAGCCCAGCCAGCCTGCTGGCCCCAGCACCAGCAACGCCCCCAACGCACGCATCGCCTGCCGCCGGCCCGGCCGTTCCAAACGCCGCAAGGTCTCGCCGCCAATGCCGGCCGGCACCTGCCCGAAGCCGCGCAGCATGGCTTCCACGCGCTGCCAGGCGGCGCCATGCGCGGCGCTGCGATGCCGCCATCGCTCAAACGCCGCATGGTCGGACGCGGACAGGGTTTCGGACTGGAAGCGCACGAGCCAGCCCGCGGCCTCTTCCAGAATCGCCGGGTCAATGACGCCGGTCATGCATGCACCTGATAGGCGATGAGGCAAGCGGTCAGCGCCTTCTGCATGTGCCGCTTGACGGTGGCCAGCGACACGCTCTGATGCGCCGCGATGTCCGTATAGGCCATGCCGTCGAATTGCGACAGCAGAAAAATCTCGCGCGTCTTGGCCGGCAGCGTGCGCAAGGTCGCGTCAATGGCGTGCAGCGTTTCAAGAATCAGCGCGCGCACTTCGGGCGACGGCGCTTCGGGCGCGGGAAGCTGGGAAACGACGGCCAGATAGGCGTCTTCCACCGCGCGGCGGCGCCAATGGTCCACCACCAGGCCTTTCGCAATATGGGTCAGCAGCGCGCGTGGCTCGGCGCCCGCGCCGGTCTTGCGGCGGCCGGTCATCAGGCGCACAAAGGTGTCGTGGGCCAGGTCGGCGGCGTCGAACGAGTTGCCCAATTTCTTGCGCAGCCAGGTCGACAGCCAGCCATGGTGGTCACGATAGAGCGTCGTGACGGTTTCGGCAGGCAAGGAGGAGTCGGGCGAAGACACGGCGCACCAGGCGGGGTTTGTAAATGGGAACGATTTTTATTTTATATGATCAACGGCCAGGCTCCTATCGGCACGTCGCGCCCCCATTTTTGAGCCGCGCTCAGATAAAATCGGTGACCCCTATGCCCCCCCTTTGATGCCGTCATGCAGAACGAATCCTCGAAGCTTTCCTTTCTCGCTGGCGGCGGCGAGATGGCGCGCCGGGTCGCCACCTTTGATTGGGCCTGCACGCCGCTGGGACCCATCTCGGAATGGCCCAGCGCCTTGCGCGTGGCGACCGGTATGGTGCTGTCGTCCCGCTTCCCTTCCTGCCTGGTCTGGGGCAAGGAACTGATCACGCTTTACAACGACGCGTTCAGGCCCATTCTGGGTTCGAAACCGGAGGCGTTGGGCCGGCCCTTCAGCGACGTCTGGAGCGAAGCGTGGCCCATGATCGGCCCCATCGCCGACCGCGCTTTCGCGGGCGAGGCGACGTTCATCGAAGACTATTCGCTGATCATCCAGCGGTCGGGACAGGCCGAGGAAGCTACCTTCACCTTCTGCTACAGCCCCGTGCGCGACGAGCATGGCGTCGTGGTGGGCATGATCGACACCGTCATTGAAACCACGTCGCGCATCCAGGCCGAACGCGCGCAGGCCGAAGCGCTTCGGCAGACCGAAGACAATCTGCGGCAGAGCCAGAAAATGGAAGCCATCGGGCAACTGGCGGGTGGGCTGGCGCACGATTTCAACAACCTGCTGATGGGGATCGCCGGCAGCCTTGAGCTGTTGAACCTGCGGCTGTCCCAGCACCGGCTGAGCGAACTGGAACGGCACATCGAAACCGCCCGGCGCAATACCGACCGCGCCGCCGCGCTGACGCAACGCCTGCTGGTGTTTGCGCGCAACCAGCCGCTGAATCCCCAGGCGGTGGACATCAATCAGCTGGTGCGCGGCATGGACGATCTGGTGCGCCGCAGCGTCGGCCCGCGCATCATGATCGACCTGGACTGCGAGCCCAACCTATGGCCCGCCTGGGTCGACCCCCATCAGGTTGAAAACGCGCTGCTCAATTTGTGCCTGAACGCCCGCGACGCGATGGCCGGCCAAGGCAGGCTGGGCATTGAAACCGCCAAGGTGACGCTGGCCGAAGCCCAAGCGCACGAGCGCGGGCTGCCGGCGGGCGACTATCTGCGCCTGACCGTGACGGACACGGGTTGCGGCATGACGCCGCAGACCGTGGACCGTATTTTCGAACCCTTCTTCACCACCAAGTCGCCGGGGCAAGGCACCGGGCTGGGCCTGTCATTGCTATACGGATTCGTGCGGCAATCGGGCGGCCAGGTGCAGGTGACGTCGCGCCCGGGCGTTGGCACGGCGATGAGCTTGTACTTTCCGCGAGGGGAATCCGCCTTGGCGCCCATTGAGCCCGGCATCACGCGCCAAGCGCCCCGCGCCGCATCCGGCCTGACGGTGCTGGTGGCGGAAGACGACGTAGCGGTCATGGCAGTCGTCAGCGAAACGTTGAGCGAACTGGGCTACCTTGTCATCAGCGCCGTGGATGGGGCCAGCGCGCTGCGCCTGCTGTCCGCGCCCGCCCCGATCCATCTGTTGATTTGCGATGTGGGCCTGCCCGGCGGCATGGACGGCCGCCAGGTCGCCGACGCGGGGCGCATGCTGCGCCCGGATCTGAGGGTGCTTTTCATCACCGGGTCGGGCATGCGCGCAAGCGACGAACCCGGCGCGCCAACGCTGGCCAAGCCTTTCTCGCTGGACGAGCTGGCGCGCCAGGTGCACGCGCTGACCCCCGCCTGAGCCGTCCCGGGGCTGCGGCGGGGTCTGGGTCTGCCTCTGCCCCTCGCGCCGCGGCCACCGCGTTTACAGCTTCGGCGCGTAGCGGAACGTCAGCATGAAGTTGCGCGGCTGGCCGTAGTAGTTGTTGCTGCTTAACGTGTTGTAGGACGGCACGTAGTACTTCTTGTCGAACACGTTGTTGACGTTCAGCCCGATGCTCAATTCCGGCGTGGCCTGATAGCCCACGCGCGCATTCCAGATCGTGAAGCCCGCCAGCTTGAACTCGCGGTCCGAGCTGATCGTGTCGGTCTGCGTGTTGACGCCCGCGCCCACGCTCAGGCGGTTCATCATGCCCGGCAGCTTGTAGTTGGCCCACAGGCGCAACATGTGCTTGGGCGTCCAGGTGTTGAAGACCTTGCCCTGGTTGTCGGGGTCGCTCAGATACTTGGTGGTGTTGTAGGTGTAGCCCGCGTATAGCTCCAGGCCCTTGACCACTTCACCCGACACCTCGGCTTCCACGCCCTGGCTGCGCACCTTGCCCGATGCGCGCGAGCAGTACCAGCCGTCGCACGCAAAGCCGGCGGCGTAATCATTGACCGCGCGGTTCTTATGGTCGTAGCGGAACAGCGCCAGCATCGTGTTGATGCGGCCGTCGGCCAGCTCACCCTTGATGCCGACTTCGTAGTTATTGCCTTCGATGGGCTTGAGCAGGCCGCCGTCCAGGCTGCGTTCAGTCTGCGGTTCGAACACGGTGGTGTAGCTGGTGTAGGCGGACCAGTTGTCGCTCAACGCATACACGATGCCGGCGTAAGGAATGACCTTGCCCGATGTGCTGGACGTGGTGGCGCTGCCGCCGCCGGTGTAGGAATAGTCGAACCAGCCGACGCGGCCGCCCGCGATCAGCGCCAGGGACTCGGTGGGCTTGACGCGCCACGTGCCGTAGATGCCTTTCTGGCGGATGTCGTACGCGCTGCGCGAGTCATAGCCGCTGGCCGCGGCGATGGTGTCGATGTCCTGCCAGGGGCGATGGTGATCCAGGTCGAAGATGTTGCCGCCGTCTTCCCACGCCCGCGTGAAGCGGTCGTTCGTGGTCAGCTTCGAATAGTTCGCGCCCAGCACCACCTCCTGCTGCATGCCCAGCGCGGTGAAGTTGCCGTTCACCGACATGTCCAGGCCGCGCTGCTTGCTATTGAAGTCCACCCCGAAATTGCCGTACGACAAGCCGCTGCCGTCAGGCTCCACTGCGCCGGCCACGCGCTGGTGCACCGTCGTGTTCTTCTCGTTCATGGCCACGCCCGCCAGCTTGAAGCGCCACGCGTCATTGAAGCGGTGCGTGACGTCGGCGTTGAAGATGGTCTGATCGTTCTTCGCGCGGTTCCAGGTGGAGCCGGTGAACGTGGAGCGCGGCAAGTCGATGTCGCCGCCATCCGCATAGCGCGGATAGCCCACCAGCATCGGACGCGAACGGCTGAACCGGTTGCTGATGCCGATGCCCACCGTCGTGTCTTCGGTGACGTCGAAGTCCAGGGCGGCGTACAGGTTGCGCGTCTTGTCCCACACGTAGTCGATGAAGGAATGGCTCTGGTCTTCGTCCACCACCACGCGGCCGCGCAGGGTGCCCGCCGCGTTCAGCGGGCCGCCCGCATCCAGCGTCAATCCGTAGTGGTCCCACGAACCGGCCTTGCCTGACAGCACCACCGACGGTTCCGCGCCGCCGCGCTTGCGCACCAGGTTGATCGCGCCGCCAGGGCTGCCTGCGCCTTGCAGCAGGCCAGCCGCGCCGCGCAGGATTTCCACACGGTCATAGAACACCAGCGAGTCCTGCTCCCAGTTGCCCAGGCTGTAGCTGTTGCGCAGCAAGGCCACGCCGTCGTATTGCAGCAGGTCCACCGGGAAGCCGCGCGCATTGATCGCGACCCCCGGCCCCACGCCCTGCACGCCGACCATGCCGGCCGTGTTGTTCACGGCGTCCGGCAGGCTCGTCATGAGCTGGTCGTCCATGCGTTGGCGCGTCAACACGGTGATGGATTGCGGAATGTCCTTCAGCGCCTGCGTGCTCTTGCCAATGGTGACGGCGGGCGTCGTGTACGAACCCGTGCCGTCAGTGGTGGGGTTGTAGCTGCCCGTCACCGTCACCGGCGCCAGCGTGGCCGCCTGCCCCGGCGTGGGCGCCGGCCGCAAGCGATAGCCGCCATCGGACCGCGCCACGGCTTGCAGGCCGGTGCCAGCCAGCAAGCGTTCAAGCGCCGCATCCACCGCATACGTGCCAGACACGCCCTCGGTGCGGGCGCTGGCCGTCAACGCCGGGTCGGACGCCACCATGACGCCCGCCTGCACGCCGAACGCGCCCAGCGCCGCGCTGAGCGGCCCGGCTGGAATGTCAAAGGTCACCGATTGCCGAAGCGCCCCGGCTGCCTGCGCGTGCACGGCGGACGGCCACGGCGCGGCCAGCACGACGGCGGGCAAGGCCAGATGCAGCGCAATGCTCAAGCGGGTGCGCGGCAACAGGCGGGCAGACAAAGAACGGATAGGCAACGGCTGGGCAGGCAATGAACGGGCAGGCAACACAGGGACAGGCGATGCAGGCAGGCGGGCAAGCGACGCCGCGCGTACAGGGCGGGTAGACATCAAGGGATTCCTGGCTCAAGAAGGAGGGGCGCAGGCTCGGGCGTGGGAAGGCATCCGGGCTGCTTTCCTTACATGAAGCGCGAGATCGAGAGTTCCGCCGTTTCGGTTACACATTCATGGCTAACGGGCCAGGCCACCGGCTCAGGCCAGGCCCACGCGCACCCAATAGCGGGTGATGTGGCGCACGCGCACGGGCAGCACGTCTTGCAGCATGGCCAGCACCTTGTCGCTGTCCGCCAATGGGAACGCGCCCACCACACGCAACGCCCCCGCCTCGTCCGAACAGCTCAAGCGGCCCGGGCGATAGCGCGAGAGTTCTTGCAGGAATGCCGCCAGCGGCATTTCATTGGCGATCAACATGCCGGAGGTCCACGCGGACGTGGCGGGCTCCAAGGCTTGCGACGCAAAGCCGCCCGCTGCCGAGTAGTCGGCCTGCTCGCCAGCATGCACCCGCCGGGGCGCGTCAGCCGGGTCCAGCCCGCACACATCCACCGCACCTTGCAGCACGGCCACGCGCAGCGCGCGGCCGTCGTCCAGGTCGCGCACCACAAAGCGCGTGCCGACCGGCGTCAGGATGCCGCTGCGCGTACGCACCGTGAAGGGCCGGCCCTGCCGGTCTTGCGCGGTGGTGACGAGTATTTCACCTTCGCGCAGCACCACTTCGCGCTGGCGGGCGGTGTAGCGCAGGTCGACGGCGCTGGCGGTGTTCAGTTCCAGCCGGGTGCCGTCTGGCAGCGTCACCGCCCGGCGTTCGCCCGTGCCGGTGCGCAGGTCGGCCGACAGGCGGCGGATGGCGCCGCGTTCGCCCACCGCCCAGGCGCCCAGCCCAAGACCTGCCGCCGACACCATCCAGCGGATGGCGTTGCGGCGCGACTGGATCAGCGGCGCCTGCCGCAAGGTGCGGCCCGCGACGTCTTGGCCCGCTTCGGCCACGCCCGCCTCCACATCGCGCGTCAACGCCACCAGCCGCAACCAGGCCAGCTCGTGCGCCGGCTGCGCATGCCGCCAGCGTTCGAAGCTGGCCCGGTCCTCGTCGCTTGCGCCTTCACGCAAGCGCGCCCACCAGTCGGCGGCCTGACGCACAATCTTGGGATCTATCCGCCCGGCTTCCGGCGCGTGGGGCCGTAGCAGCTTGGCGCCTTCCATCACGCCGTGGCTCACCCGTACACCGCCGTGTAGCAATGCACCAGCGCACGCGCCAGCGACTTCTGCACCGCGTTGGGGGTCAGGCCTAGCTGCTGGCCGATCTCGGCATAAGACAAGCCATCCACCTGCGCCATCAGGAAGATGCGGCGGCTGGTCATGGGCAGGCTGTCGAGCAATTCGCAGACTTGCTCCAGCGCTTCCAGGATCAAGGCGCGCGCTTCAACGGAAGGCTCCACCGCCACCGGTTGCAGGGCGAGCGATTCCGCATACGCCGTTTCCAGCGCGGCGCGGCGGGCGCGGCCGATCAACAAGCGGGTGGCGATGGTGCGCAGATAAGCGCGCGGTTCGGCAAGCGGTTCACGCACATTGGCGCGGATCAGCCGTTCAAACGTGTCGTGCGCCACATCCGCCGCATCGGACGCATTGCCCAGCTTACGTTGCAGCATGCCGCGCAGCCACTGGTGATGCGCCTGATAGACGGTTTGCACCTCGGCGTGCGGGGCGTAGGAAGAGGAAGACATGGCGGGTGCGCCCCCGGCGTCGCCGCCAGATATACAAACAAAATGAAAATGATTCGCAATTATAAATATCTTCGAACTGTTTTCAAGGGCGGCATTGCGAGTCTGTCTTCCCGCAGGCGTCATCCGGCACCCCGGATCACGCCTGCGCGCCCCGCCCCGCTTAGAACTTCGCGGTCAGGTTCACGAACACGCTGCGGGGTTCGCCGTAGTAGACCTGGTTGGCCACGCCGCCCAGGTAGTACTTCTTGTCAAACAGGTTGTTCAGGTTCACCTGCGCGGACAAGGTCGAGCTGAAGTCATAGCGCGCCATCAGGTTGTAGATGGCGTAGGCCTTTTGCTTGGCGGTGACGGTGCCGGCGCCCGCGCTGACTTCGCTATACGTCGAGATCTGCCAGTTCACGCCGCCGCCCACGGTCAGCTTGTTCCAGTCGCCCGGCAAGCGGTAGGTTGTGAACAGCTTGGCCATGGCGCGCGGGCGCTCGGGGTTGACCGACACGCCGTCGGCATCGCGGCTGGTGTAGTACGTGCCGCCCGCGTAGGCGTTCCAGCCCGGCGCCAGTTGCCCGCTGACTTCCAGCTCGACGCCCTTGGTCGTGACGCCATCGGCGGTGGTGTAGGCCTGTTCGAACGAGCCGGGCACCAACGCATCGCCATCCAGCACCGCGACCTTGCTTTGCTTGACCTTGAACAGCGCGATGGACGTGTTCAACCTGCCGTCCAGGTACTCGCCCTTTACGCCGATTTCATAGTTCTTGCCTTGCACCGGGTCCAGGTACGAACCGTTGCGGTCGCGATTGTCTTGCGGCTGGAAGATGTCGGTGTAGCTGACGTAGGTGGAGTATGTGTCGTTGATGTCGTAGACCACGCCCGCATAGGGAATGAACTGCGAGTCTTTCTGGTCGCGCGTGTCCGACTTGGACTTCCACGTGGCGTACCGGCCGCCCGTGATCGCTGTCAGGTTATCGGTCAGCGACCAGCGCACCGCGCCATAGGTGCCCGTTTGATGCGTGATCGTGTCGCGCAGCGTAGAAGCCGTCCAGGTGGGCTGCGCGAACGAGCCGTCCCATTGATAGAAGTTGCCGGTACTGGCCAGCGTGGCGCTATCGAAACCGTAGCGGTAGAAGTCTTCGCCGTAGCGGCTGCGCATCGCGCCCACCACCACTTCGTGCTTACGGCCCAGCAGATTGAACGGGCCCTTCACCTGAAGATCCAGCGACGTCTGCTGCGCGTAGGAATTCCAGTAGCCCGGCAGCGCGCGCAGGCCCGTGCCGGTTTCGCGGTCCAGCGCGCCGTACAGGTACAACAGCTTGGCGTCGTATTTGCTCTTGCGTTGCGACCAGTCGGCCTTCACTTCCCAGTCGTTCTCAAAGCGGTGCGACAGCGTGGCGAACATGGTCTGGTTCGTCGTGTGCCAATAGGTCCAGTCCGCCGCCGTGGTCTTTGACCGGCGCCAGTCCGTTTGCGTGCCGTCGCTGAACACCACAGGCAAACTGCCCCAGGTGGAGCCGCGCGGGCGCTTGTCTTGGTAATCCGCGCCCACGCTCAAGCGCGTGTTCGGGGTGAGGTCGGCATCAATCACGCCGTAGAACACTTTCTTGTTGGCGTGATACAGGTCGATGTAGGAATCGCGGCCCTGATACAGCGCCACCATGCGCGCGCGCACCGTGCCTTCCTCGTTTAACGGCGTCGACATATCGACCGTGCCGCGGTACTGGTTCCACGAGCCAAAGCCCGCGCTGACCGATCCCGTGAAGGTCTTGCTGTTGGCGTGCTTGCGCACCAGGTTGATCGACGCGCCGGGGTTGCCTGCGCCGGTCATCAGGCCCGTTGCGCCGCGCACGACTTCGATGCGGTCATAGATGAAGGAATCGTTATCTGACTCGCCATACATCGACAGGCCGATGGTGGTGGGCACGCCGTCGTATTGCAGGCTGTCGATATAGAAGCCGCGCGACCAGAAGTCAGTGCGGTCCGAGTCTTCGCTGACCACCTGCACGCCCACCACGTTGCCCATCACTTCGTCCAGCGAACGCAGGTTCTGGTCTTCGATGCGCTGGCGCGTCACCACGCTGACGGACTGCGGCGTTTCGCGCAGCGACAGCGTCAGGCCGGTGGCGGCGGACGTTGCGGGCGTGGTGTACGAGCCCGTGCCTTCGGTCACCGACGGATCGGAATTGCCCAGCACCGTCACGGGCGCCAGGCTGGTGACGCCGCCGTCGCGCGTCAAGATGATGCTGTCGCCCTGCCAGCGGTACGCCACGCCCGTGCCTTGCAGCAGGCCGCGCAAGGCTTCCTCGGGGGCCAGGCTGCCGCGCAGGCCGCGCGTGCTCAAGCCCGCCACCACATCGGGCGCATAGAACACGCGCACCTTCGTCTGCGCCGCCCATTGCATCAGCGCATCGCCCAGCGGCTGCGCGCCGATGTTGATCGACACGGCAGCGCCTTGCGCACGGGCCGCATCGGGCGCCGCGCTCAAGGCGCAGGCCAGCGCCAGCGCAAACGAAGAAAGCATGAAGCGCGGGGCTGCGCTGGCGTGGCGGGTCATCGCCCGGGGGGTCTTGTCTGCTGAGAGAGTCACAACTACCTGCTGTTTGGGTTCGACGTTGGGAGCGGCGCGGGCTAATCAATCACATACGGCGCCAGGGCCTTCCTTCGTAGAACGTCTCAAATGCAGATAAACCTGAATCTCATTTACATTTATTTTGTAACAGCGCCGGGATCGTCCTGACGCCGCTGGATGTCGATGGGGCCGCCAGGCTGCGGCGTCACGCGCACCGGCGCAATCGACGGCAAGGCGTCCACCAGCGCCTCGGGGCGGTCCAGCGTAAAGGATGCCGACACCCGCAAGCGGCCGGCCTTGTCATCGGCCAGGCGCAGCGGCGTGGCCAGATAGCGGTTCATCTCGGTCACCACGTCCGACAGCGGAGCGTTCTTGAACACCACGCGGCCCTCACGCCAGGCGGTGGCGGTTTGCACGTCGGCGGGCGCGGGCACGCCGATGGCGCCGCTGCCCGGCACGCGGATGCCATGCCCCGCGCGCAACACCGCGTGGCCCAGGTTCCACCAATGTCCGCCCGACACCTGCACGGTGCCAGACTCCACCAGCACCGCCACGTGATTCGCATCGCGGCGCACGTCGAATACCGTGCCCGTCACCCGCACCACGCCGCTGCCGGCATCCACGATGAAGGGGCGCGCGGCATCGGGGCTGACGGTGAAGTTGATCTCGCCGCTGTCCAGCACCACGTCGCGGCGGGCGGCGTACAGCAGGACCCGCGCCTGCGTGCCGCCGTTGATGTCCAGCACGGAGCCATCGGGCAAGGTCAGCTGGCGGCGCTCGCCCCGCTCGGTGCTGATCGCGGCGGTGAACGTGGGCGTTTCCACCGGCAGGCTCCACCACACGCCTAACGCCATGGCGGCCACGCCCGCACAGGCGAACGCGGCGCGCAGGGCGAACTGACGCGGGCTACGCCTGCCGCCTTCGCTCGATTTCTCGCGCGCCGTGGATTGCAGACCCGGCCCCAACCCTGGCCGCGCCGGCACCGGCCCGCCCAACAAAGATTCGACCTGTTCGCGCGGCAGGCCGGCAGCCGCCGCCCCCAGTTGCTGCATGCGGTCGAACTCACGCGCGCGCTCGGGATGGCCGCGACGCCACCGGGCAAACGCGCGCCGGTCGCGGCGCGTCAGTTCGCCCGAGTGCCAGCGCGCAAACCACCACGCGGCGGTGGCCGGGTCGCGCGGATCATCGCGGTCGTTGAAGGAAGACATCGTCATGGAGTGTAGTCACGCAGCCGGTCGCGCACATGTTCAATGGCGCGCATGACGTAGCGCTCGATCATATTTTTGGACAGGCTCATATGCGCCGCCACTTCGGCCTGCGTCCAGCCTTCAATGCGGTTCAGCACAAAAGCCTGGCGGCACTTGGGGGGCAATTCTGCCAGGACGCGGGCCAGGTCGTCGGCCAGCCGGGCCGCGCGCACCGGCGCATCGGGGTCATCCACGATCAATTGATCGGCGTCGCTCAGCTCGTCCAGCGGCACATGTTCGGCGCGGTCCTGACGCCGCCAGCGGTCGATCAAGCGATGTCCGGCTGCCTGGAACAAGTAGCCGCGCGCCTTAAGCGCCACGCTGGCGTCCGCTTTCAGCAGGCGTTCGACGGCGTCATGCGCCGCGTCTTCGGCGTCGTGCCGGTTGCCCGTGCGGCGGCTCCAAACGCCCACCAGCTCGTCGTAATAGGCGAGCCAGCCACTGCGAGGCGAGGAAGAGCGGGACATGTTCCGGACGGAAAGCGCGAAAGGACAGGGTTGCGAATTTTACAAATAATTCTCATTATCGCAACTGCTGTTTTTCAACGCCGGCGTGTCCGGCTAGTAATCCATGGGGATATGGCTTTGCGCCGCGCGCAGTTCCTGGATATGGCGTTCGGCCTCTTCCCTCTCGGCCGCGGGCGGCAATGGCCGCCATCCCACCATGTTGCCGGGCGTCTTCACCGGCATCCAGCCCAGCACGCTGTAGAGCGTGATGGCCGTGCGTCCCGTATCGAAGCGTGTTTCGTAGTAGCCCTGCCGATCTGGCGCGGTATCGCCAGACGTCCAATCCAACTGAGACATCCATGTCTCCCTATGCTGAAGCTTATTGGCAAGCGCGCCAGCCCCGCGATTTGGTCCGGCGCTGCTTGATCGTAAAGCGTGCTCCGTCTGCTTGTGCATTCACCTTGCTCCCCCTTTGCGATTCTTGACAGAGGGAAATCCCTAGGGTGATCGCGCAGGGCGCGATTCCGCGCGGGAAAGCCACGCAAAAGCAGCGGGAAAGCCACGGAAGGCGGATAGGGATGCGGCAAGACGGGACACCGTCCCGTCTGCGAGGGGTGGGCTTACTTGATGCCGATGAACGGCAGCGCGGCGCCCGGCACTTGCGTGGACGGCAGCACGCCGTCCCACTTCTCCACGGCGTTCAGGCTCACCAGGTTGGTGTTGGCGGCCAGCGCCTCGGCCTTGGCGCGAATGGACGCGGCTTCGGCTTCACCGCGCATGCGGATGCCATCGGCTTCGGCCGTGAATTGCTGGCGGCGCGCATCGGCTTCGGCCTTCGCCTTCACCACTTGGATCTCGGCGGTGATCATCGCCGTTTCCTTTTGCTGGCGCGTGGTTTCAATCTGCACCTGGGCCAGCATGCGCTGTTCAATCGAATGCTCATAGGCTTGCGAGAAACCCACTTCTTCGATCTGCACGCCCACCACTTGCACGGGCGCGCCGTCCATGGCCTTGAGCACCGCGCTGTTCACATCCAGGCCCAGCTTCTGGCGTTCCTGAATGGCGCGCACGGCGGTGTATTGGCCGAACACGTTCTTCACGGCGTCGGGCGTTTTGCGTTCCAGCACGCGCATTTGCAGATTGTCGATCGTGCCGTATTCCGAATAGAGCTCGGCCACATGTTCCGGCGGCACGCGGTACGTGACCGACACGCGCAGATGCGCGGGCTGTTGGTCATAGCTATAGGCTTCAAGCTTTTCGAACACGAAGGTGTGGTCGCGCACCGACACCGTGCGCACGTCGTCGATGAAGGGCGTCTTGAAATCCAGGCCCGGGTCCGACACGCGCACAAGCTTGCCATTGCGCAGCACCACGCCGCGCTCGCCCTGGTCTACCTGAAACCACGAGCCGAACGCCATGAACAAGATCAGGAAAAACAGAATCACGGCCACAATGGCGACCTTCACATTGCGCGGTTTGACCGCGCCGATCGTCTTGACCATCTGAATGTCTGTCGGCTTCACTTTGAGTCCCTGTCTGATTTTGTACGTTTACGGTCCGAGAACACGGCCGCGATGCCACGAGCGAGCAAATAGGCGACCACGGCCGCCCCCACCAAGATCAGGAAATAACGCATCGCGAGTCCCCCCCGGGAAAGAAGCACCGGATTCTATCCCGTGATCGGCGCGGAATCCGCATTCAAAACGCCACCATTGTTGCCAGACTTTTCCGAACGTTGCGAGGCATGCAAAAACCCCTGTTTTCAGGCCCCGTAGTGCCGCAATCCCAGCCGTGACAAGGCGTCGGGATAGTCCCAAAACGCGTGGTCCAGCGTTTCCATTTCCTCTTGCTCCGCCTCGGTCATGGCGCCGTAGATATCGTTCAATTCAATGACCTCGGGCGATGCTTCAAAGCGGTCGATCAACCCGCGCATGCGCGACAGCACGGCCAGCATATGCGTGGCGCCGATCTTCTTTAACGCCTGCAACGCCAACTGGCACGTCGGGTCGCCCCAATTGCACAGGAACTGCATGAAGCCGCCATTGTTGATATCGGCTTCCATGCGCCACAGCGCCACCAGCTCTTGCTCAATCAAGGGCAGGCGGTCGAGCTTCCAGTCGGCCGCCTGCAACGCGGCCATCGCTTTTTCGTAGCGCTGATCCCACAGGATGTCGTGCACATTCACCATGCCCTGAGGTGATGGTTCCCACAGCGCGGGCCACACCACGCCATGGCCGTCATCCACCAGCTGCCATTGCTCGCGTTCGGCGGGCGTTGCCTTATCAAGCCGGATATGGCGCTTGATGGGCTCTGACAAGGTCTGCCCATCAGCCAGCCTCAATTGCAGATGCGTGGGCGTCAGCGTGATGGATTGAATGCGGTAATCGGGTGTTTGCATGGGAAGGGCCGGCATGGAAAAGCCATGGAAAGTACCGGAAGGCCGTCACCCTGTCGAGGCGCACGCTTTGCTCGCATCAGGCCGCAGACTGTTACGTCATCGCCCTTCTTTGATCTGCTACCGTCAAGTTTCGCCCCGCCGGCATTGCGCCGGCGCAGAAAGACGGAGACCCGAATGCCACGTCCTTCCGAGTCCACCCCCTTGATCGGCGTGATCCCCCCGTATGTGCTGGACCGCCTGGCGCAGCATACCGACGCACGTGTCAGCATGCCCGCCGTCAAGACCTTGATCATTGACCAGCAGCAGCGCGGCTTGCGCGAAATGGGCGCGCAGCCGCCACGCGCAACGCTCGCCCCCGCCGCCCCGCCCTCGCCCCCCGGCACGCCGCAGCGCGCCGTTCACGATGCCCACAACAGCACGACGCTGCCCGGCACACTGATCCGCGCCGAAGGCCGCCCTGCCAGCGGCGACGTTGCGGTGGACGAAGCCTATGCGCATCTGGGCGCTACCTACAAACTGTTCTGGGATATCTACAAACGCCATTCCATCGACGGCCACGGCCTGCCGCTGGTGGGCACCGTGCATTACGGCGATGACTACGACAACGCGTTCTGGAACGGCGCGCAGATGGTGTTTGGCGATGGCGACGGTGAAGTGTTCAACCGCTTCACCGTTGCGGTGGACATCATCGGCCACGAACTCACGCACGGCGTCATCGACGCCGAAGCCGCCTTGCTCTACCAAGGCCAGTCTGGCGCGCTGAACGAATCGCTGTGCGATGTCTTTGGCGCGCTGGTCAAGCAATATGCCCTGGGGCAATCGGCGCGCCAGGCCGACTGGCTGGTCGGCGCAGGACTCTTCACCGAAAAGATCAGCGCCCGCGCGCTGCGCTCAATGTCGGAACCCGGCAGCGCGTACGACGACCCGGTGATCGGCAAAGACCCGCAGCCGGCGCACATGCGCGACTACGTCGACACGCCCCGCGACAACGGCGGCGTCCACATCAATTCCGGCATTCCGAACCGCGCATTTTTCCTGGCCGCGACAACGCTGGACGGCCCCGCGTGGAAAAGCGCGGGGCGTGTCTGGTACGACACCTTGTGCGACAAGCGGCTGCGCCACGACGCCGACTTCAAGACCTTCGCCGCGCTTACCGTCACCGTGGCCACGGAGCGCTTTGATGCCGCCGTGCAGCGCGCGGTCAAAGAAGCCTGGGCCGCCGTAGGAGTGCTGACATGATCGAACTGCCTTCCCTGGACCTTGCGCTGCTGGTGCGGCTGACGCGCGAAGGCGGCGTGGCGTATCTGCCTGGCCTGACGCAGCCGCGCAGCATCAACCTGGCGACCTGCCCGCCCACTGTGCGCCAGGAAGTGTGCGATGTGCTGCAACGCGCGGCCCCGTTGGCGGTGCCTGAATGCGGGCAGGCAGGCGGCGACCAGCGCTACTTTCACATCGAAATCGTAATGGACCGCGACGAAGGCACGGCCATCAGTTTCGACGTGCCTGAAGCCGATGCGCCCGACACGCTGGTGCAGTTGTGGAAGGCGCATGCCGCGCCGGGGCCGTAATCACCCCCCGCATCAATGCGCGCGGAACCCGCCGATCTGAATCGCGCGGCCCGCGTACAGGCCGATGATGGCCATCGCCATGCACAAGGCGGCGCACACGCCCAGCGCCACGCCCCAACCCCCCAGGCGATCATGCATGGCCCCTACCAGCGCGGGGCCGGTGGCGGCGAACAGATAGCCGACGCATTGCGCCATGCCCGATAACGCGGCCGCCTGTTGCGCATGGCTGGCGCGCAGGCCTACGAACGCCAAACCCAGAATGATGCCGCCGCCCGTGCCCAAGCCCATCAACACAATCCACAACGTGGCCCAGCCGGGCGCCATGATCAAGCCCGCGAAAGCAAGGGCTGACGCCGCGGCCGAGCAGAACGCCGCCCCGCGCTGATCCTTCATGCGGCGCACGACAGGCGCCATGAACAGCGCCGGACCCGCCGACATCAATTGCAGCAGCCCATGCAGCGACCCCGCGCGTTCCGCCGAATAGCCCGCGTCGTGCAAGATGGCGGGCAGCCAGCTCACGCCCACATAGAACACGAACGAGTTGATGCCCAGGTACAACGTCACCTGCCACGCCAGCGGCGAATGCCACAGCCGGCCGCCGTGCGGCGCGTGCGCGGTGGTGGACGCAGGCGCCGTGTGCTGCGCCAATTGCGGCAGCCACAGCAGCATGCTCACCACCGGCACCACCAGCAAGCACAGCGTTGAAAAGCGCCAGCCGTCCGCCGACAAATTGGCCAGCGGAATTGCGATGGCCGACGCCACGCCCGCCGCGATGCCCATCGTCAACACATAGGCCGACGTCATGCCCGCCACGCGTTGCGGAAAATCGCGCTTGACCAGGCTGGGCAGCAACACGTTGCCAATGGCGATGCCCGAACCGATGATCGCCGTGCCCGCATACAAGCCCCACGCCGCGCCCTGGATGCGCACGACGATGCCGGCGGCGATCAGCAGCAGCGCGCCGAACAAGGTGCGTTCCAGCCCGAAGCGGCGTGCAAGCCCCGCCGCAAACAGCGAGACCACCGCAAACGCCAACAGCGGCAAGGTGATCAGCATGCCGGCCGCGGTGGAAGACAGGCCCAGCTGTTCGCGGATCATGCTGATCAGCGGCGCCACGCCTGTCACTGGCGCGCGCAACGCCATGGCGATGCAAAGAATGCCCAAGAGGAGCCACACCAGGCGGCTGCCGGAACCCAACGCCGCTGAGGGACGGGAAGCAGAGGGACGGGAAGCAGACGGATTGGAAGCAGAGGGATTTCGAGTCATGCCGCAGAGCTTAACCACGCGCGCCTTTACCGAATTTCGAGACAATGACAAACTATCCTCAAATTCTGCCAACCCTGAGCGTGGCGCACTACGCGCGGCTCCCCATGCGCCCGAACCCCATCCCGTTGACCCCTTTCGACCCCGACTCCATCACGCAGCGCACTTTCGCCATGCCGGTGAACGCGGCGGATCGGGACAATGAATCCCCCACGCATCACCACAACATGGGCCAGCTGGTGCTGGCGCTGCGCGGCGGGGTGACATGCTCGGTGCCGCAAGGCTTGTGGATGGTGCCGCCGCAATGTGGGGTGTGGATTCCAGGCGGCATGCCGCACAGCAATCGCGTCACCGCCAATGCCAGCGTGTGCTTTCTGTTTGTGCCGGCCGATGTGGCCGGCCTGCCGGACCACTGCTGCACGCTGACGATTACGCCGCTGGTGCGCGAGCTGATCGTGCACTTGTCCGCGCTGTCTGAAGCCGACATTGAAGCGCCCGCCAACCGACAGCTGGCCGACGTGCTGATCGAACAATTGCGCCGCATGCCCGCCGAACATCTGCATCTGCCGCTATCCGACCACCCCCGCCTGCGCGAAATCGCCAGCGCGTTGAACGCTGACCCCGCCGACCGCAGCACGGTGGCGCAATGGGGCAAGCGCGTCGCGATGAGCGAACGCACGCTGGCGCGTCTGGTGCAGCAGGAAGTCGGCATGAGCTTCGGACGCTGGCGCCAGCAGCTGCACCTGATCCTGGCCTTGCAGCGCTTGTCGGCAGGCGTGTCGGTGCAGCGCACCGCCGATGACCTGGGCTATGAATCGGTCAGCGCCTTCATCACGATGTTCAAGAAGATGCTGGGCAAGACACCCGCGCGATACTTCGCGGACAAGTCCGAAGGGCCGGCTGCCCCGTGACAGCCGCGCGGTGATTGGGACAGCCGTGCGTTGATCGGGACAGCCGTGCGGTAATTGGGACAGCCGTGCGTTGGTCGGGACAGCCGTGCGTTGACCGGGACAGGCGCGCGTTGACCGTGACAGCCGCTTATGCCTGCTTCGGCCCCGCCACGATGAACAGGCGCGGGAACGGCAGCAGCACGGTGCCGTCGGCCAACGCAGGATAGGCCTCGGCGATCAGCGCCTGATAGCGCGCCAGAAAGCTGGCCTGCTCGGCGGCGTCCAGCGTGTCCAGGTAGGGCCGCAACGCGGTGCCTTTGAACCATTCAACGACCGCCGCCGCGCCCGCCAGCGGGTGGTGATAGGTCGTGCGCCACACGTCCAGCACGCCGCAATGCGGCTTCAGCAGCTCGTAGTACCACGCGGCGCTGTGGCGCGGCGGGTGTTTCACGCCGCTCGTTTTCGCGGCCCACGGCGCTTCACTCGCCACCTGGCGCGCAAGGCGATGCGCAGGCTCTTCCATGTTGTCGGGCGTTTGCACGGCCAGGATGCCGCCCGGCGCCAGCTTGCTGATCAGCCGGGGATACAGCGTGGCGTGGTCAGGCACCCATTGCAGCGCGGCGTTCGCCAGAATCACGTCGTACTGTTGCGGCGGATTCCAGGTGGCGATATCGGCCAGCTCGAACGCCAGCGCCGGCAGCCGCTTGCGCGCAGCCTGGACCATGTCTTCCGAGCTATCCATGCCCGTGACTGTCGCGTCCGGGTAGCGGCTGGCCAGCACTTCAGTGGAATTGCCCGGGCCACACCCCAGGTCCACGGCAACCTTGACCGCGTCATTCGGCACGGCCGCCACCAGATCGCGCACCGGCCGGGTGCGTTCGTTTTCAAAAGCGGAGTACTGCTTGGCGGACCAACTGTTGTTGCTCATGACGGCTCCTTACCGAACGACGATGTACGGCTGAACTCTACGCCTGGCTTATCCATATTACAAATATAGAAATACGCGCTTATTCATATCTGAAAAATATGTCTTACGCAGAAAGAAAAAACCCGCCGGGGCCAAGCCGGCGGGTTTCGGGTGCAAGTTCAAGCAGGATTACTGGGTTTTCAGTTCCGCCGAGCGGGTTTTCCACAGCGAGAACAACACCCCGCCCAGGATCAGGCTGAACGTCACGCCCAACGAGATCACCGCAGGCACCTTGCCGATGAAGCCAACCAGGAAGATCTTCGTACCGATGAACACCAGGACCAGCGCCAGGGCGTACTTCAGGTAATGGAAGCGGTGAATCATGGCAGCCAGGGCAAAGTACAGCGCACGCAAACCCAGGATGGCGAAGATGTTGCTGGTATAGACGATGAACGGGTCGGTCGTGATGGCGAAGATGGCCGGCACGGAGTCCACCGCAAACACCAGGTCCACAAACTCGATCAGCACCAGGGCCAGCAGCAGCGGCGTCGCGAAACGCACCTTCTTCGACGTGGCCGGGTCGGTCTCGGTCACCACGAACGCGTTACCGCGCAGGCCTTCCGTCACACGCATATGGCGCTTCAGGAACTTCAGGATCGGGTTGGTGGCGATATCCGGCGTTTGGTCGGCAATCATCCACATCTTGATGCCCGTGAACACCAGGAACGCGCCAAACAGATACAGCAGCCAGCCGAAGTTGCTAACCAGCGCAGCGCCCAAACCAATCATGATGGCGCGCAGCACGATCACGCCCAGGATGCCCCAGAACAACACGCGATGCTGGTACTGGCGCGGAATCGCGAAGAAGCTGAAGATCAGCGCAATCACGAAAACGTTGTCCATCGACAGCGATTTTTCAATCATGAAGCCGGTGTAGTACGCCATGCCGCTGGTGGCGCCCAACTGCCACCAGACCCACGCGCCGAACAGCAGCGCGGCGCTGATGTAACCGGCGGACAGCAGCAGGCTTTCGCGCACGCCGATTTCGCGGTCTTCCTTGTGCAGCACGCCCAGGTCAAAGACCAGCAAGCTCACGACGATGCCGATGAATAGCAGCCAACTCCAGGTCGGTGTCCCCAGAAAATCGGCCATGAAGAAGGTGATCAAAGTGTCCATGAATGCCCCGCTGTGTTCGAAGGTGCCCATGATCCCGGTACTGGCCTAACCGAGAAATCAGCCTGAAAGTGAGTTAAGGTTCGGAAAAACCGAAGTGAGCCCCATCATGCTGAACTACCGACACCTGTATTACTTCTGGATGGTCGCCAAGGAAGGCGGCTTTTCCCGGGCCGCAGAACGCCTGGACATGGCCATCCAGACCATCAGCGCGCAAGTGCGTGAACTGGAAAAAAACCTGGGCCATCAACTGCTCAAGCCAGCGGGCCGGGGGGTGGCGCTGACGGATGCCGGCAAGGCGGCCTTTGCGCGCGCCGAAGAAATATTTCAGATCGGCCACACGCTGCCGCAGGAAGTGCGCGCGGCGGCCACGAAACCGGTCATCCGGCTGTCGGTGGGCTTGTCGGACGGCATATCCAAGCTGGCCGCGCACGCGCTGCTGGGGCCTGTGCTTAACACGCCCGACCTGCGCCTGACCTGCCATGAAGGCGAAGTGGAAGAACTGCTGGGCGAGTTGGCCCAGCACCACCTGGACTTGGTGCTGGCGGGCCAGGGCGCGCCAGCCAACCCCAACCTGCGCCTGACGAGCGACCGGCTCGTATCGTCCCCCGTTGATTGGTACGGCCCGGCAAAGCTCGTGCGCAAGTCCGACACGCAGGACTTCCCGCGCTGCCTGGAGCGCCTGCCCGTGTTGTTGCCCACCGGGCACTCGGTGCTGCGCCAGACGCTGGACCGCTGGTTCAACGAACGCGGCGTGCTGCCCAATGTGGTGGGAGAATTCGAAGACAGCGCGCTGATGTCGGTATTTGCCGCGCGCGGGCTGGGCGTTTTCCCGCTTAGCCGGCTGGGCGGCGACGATATCGGCCTGCTGCGCGGTTTGCGTCCGCTGGCCCGGTGCGACGACGTGCACGAAGAGATTCACGCCATCCGCAACCGCCGCGGCCAGCACCATCCCTTGGTCCAAACCATCCTCGCTCACGCGAAGACTTCGGTTTTTTCTTAATGTTTGTCACACAGGCTCTGGTTTTTCGGAAATAGAATCCGCTTTATCGTGGACCCTCTTTTGAATCTCGGAGTACCACTGCAATGAAAAAATTCATCTGGCTCGCTTTCGCCGTGCTCGCCGCACTATGGACCGGGCTGGTGGCGCTGACGCTGCAACTGACCAACTGGGTCCTGTCCACCCTTTCCACGGCGCAGGTGCCGGGCGCTGCGCTGGACACGTCTCAATGGGTCGCGCCCGCGTGGGCCGCAGGCTGGTTCGACCCGGCCTGGCTGCAAGGTTTACAAGGCGCTCTGGTGTGGGCCGCGCAAAGCCTGAACCAGATCCTGCCGTTTGCGGGCGGCCTGGGCACGCTGATCTCGGTGCTGGGCTGGATTGTCTGGGGCTTTGTCATCGCGGGCCTGCTGGTGCTGGCGCTGATCCTGAACTGGCTGAACGGCAAGCGCGAGCAGGCCGCCGCGGCCCAATCCCGCCAAGTGGTGTAATAGCGCAGGCAACGCGCCACCCGGCACGCTGCCTCCCAAGAGGAGCGTGCCGTGCTGACCCGAACTGCCCCTGCCCTGACCTTGTCTCTGGCGGCCCTGCTATCCGCAGGGCCTGCACAGGCTTCTCCCAGCCCTTCCGGCGTGGAAGTCTGCACCGTCACGGGCACATCGGGGCAGTACAGCGTGCGGGTGCGCAATACAGGCGAGACGACGCTTGCCCGCGTCGACATCACCGGTGTCCGCCTGGACCCAGCAGGCCAGGCGACCGACACCCTGACCGTCAACCTGACGGACATTCCCCGCGGCAAATACAAAACCGCCATCCTGGCGCGGCACGATGAATCGGCCGCGCTGGACCGCATCGTCACCTACGCCGTCGTCGACGGCACGGAAACCCCGCAGCAGGAACTGTTCGCCGGCAAGGTCGCGCACGTGTCGCACGGCACGACCCTGCAATACACGCTGGCGCCGCTGGCGGTGCGCGGCTGGACGGTGGCGTATGGTTCGGCCACATCGCCCAAGCTGGAAACCGGGGCTGCGGTCTTGCTCAGCTACCCCGTGCGCGGGGGCAAGAAGGTGGCGACCCGGCCCGAAGCAGGCCGCACACCCACCGCTGTCACGCCGCTTGCGCCGTGCCGGGAACCGGGCAAACAGTCCTGATCAAGTACCGCTCAGCAGGTCGCGCTCGTTCAGCAGCGCGTAGACAATTTCCGGGGTGTTATCGAAGCCGCGCCGAATGGCGGCGGGCAGCGCGGTGCGCGTCTTGCGGCACAGGCCGGGCGCCTCTTCCAGCTGAATTGAAATCCCGCGCGACGTGCGCACCTCGTTGTCGCTGGGCGTAATCACAATCACGATGCCCAGCTGCGCCTGGATACGGCCCTGCATGGCGCGCAGGTCTTCCAGGCTGCGGATGTTTTCCAGCCGCGCGACCAAGCGTTTTTCCTCTTCCTTCGTCAGCCGAAGGATGCGCACGTCTGCTGCCGGATCGGCCAGCAGACGGTCGCGGTCGCACATACAGGCGCCCGGCGGACATTCTTGGCGAATCGGAAAGGGAAGGTTCATGGCGGACTGACGCGCAATGGCTCGGCGCAAATTCGATAAGCGTGGACAACAGCCAACGATCAATTCTACTCAGGTTGCCGGGCCGCCCTCATCCAGGCACTACTCGTTTTCCCGCAATCGGCTGCGGTATATTGCCCGACTCAATTCGAAGTGTGGGGGAAGCAGGTGAAACGGATTTTGCTTGCGGCCGCTCTGGCCGCGCTGGGCGCAGCAAGCCAGGCCACGCACGCGCAGGCCGCCCCGCGCGAATTCCCCTACCCCATCGCGCCCGGCCTGTCGGCGGTGGTGAAGATCAGCGGCGGCGACGCGCAACGCGCCACCGTGCGCATCGGCAATGGCCCCGAACAATCGTTGGGCAACTTCGACGACGAAGATGTCGATCAGATGGCGTCGGTGGACATCAACCACGACGGCTATCGCGACCTGGTGCTGGGGCAAAGCGGCGGCAGCACGCAAATCTATTCCCGGCTGTTCCTGTATCGGCCCGACAGCGGCGCCTTGCAGGAAATTGCGCATCCCGACAAGACGAGTCCGTGCCGGGGCTTCGTGAACCCCGTCATCGACGACAAGCAGGCGGTGATCCGCGTCGCGTGCCGCTATGGCGCCGCCAGCTATGGCTCCGAGGAATACGTGCTGCGTCCCGACGGCACGGTGCACGCCACATCGTGGACCACGCAAGCGCTGTTCGGCCTGGAGAGCGAAGCCGCCGAACTCACCTACCGCTTTAATGAAGACGGGTCCACCGCAAGCATCGAGATCGAAGGCGAAGGCTCGCCGTTGGAAGGCGGCGCCGTGCCGGTCAGCAAGCTGGACTTGTACGACGCCCCCGACGTGAACGCCCGGCCCGCCATGACGGCCGCCGAAGGCGAACACCTGGATGTTGTGGCCATCCGTCCGCGCGACTGGCTGCAAGTGCGCTACGCCAGCAAGACGGCGGGCGAGGTACTGAAATGGGTGCGCTATGGCGACCTGCGCGTGGACAAGCATCAGCTTGCCGCGCCATCCGCCCAAGGCGGCCTGGAACTGGATCTTGCCGACACGCTGGCCGACTGGAACGGCGAAGACGGCGGCCTGTTCAGGGTAAGCGTGGCCAACAACGGTGACACGCCCGTGCCGCTTAACGCGCCGCGCATCTGGCTGCTGCTGACCAATGCGCAGGGTGACCGTATCGTGCACCCGCTATATCAACGCCAAGGCGACACCCTGCACCCGGCCAACCCGCTGGGCTTTGCCCGCGACCCTGTCGTCTGGGCCGCAGGCGAAGACGGCAAGCCGGCCTATCTGGTTAACGACAACGGCTACAGCAACGTCCCGTTCCTGCCTGCGCTTGCGCCTGGCAAGTACCGCGCGGCGGCCGTGCTGACCGACCCCGGCAATCTTGCCCAGCCGATCGTTTCGAATGACATCACGTTCGACTATCCGTTGCCGAAGCGGCCGCCTGCGCCGCAATAAGCGCTGGCCCCTGCTGCGTCCCCCATGCCACCGCTTTCTCATTCCCCGCATGCCCATCCCGCCCGGCATCTGGCCGGCCGGCTGATCGCGCTGCTGGCGCTTGCCGTGCTGCTGGCCGCCATCGCCTTGGCCGCAACCGGCCTGCTCACCCGCGCCCGGCCCGCCGACGTGGCTATCGTCTTGGGCAACACCGTGCTGCCCAGCGGCCAGCCCTCGCCGCGCTTGGCCGCGCGCCTTGACCGGGCGTATGACTGCTTTGCCGCCTTGCAATGCCGCATCCTGTTCGTCAGCGGCGGCGTGGACCCGGCTGGCGCCGACGAAGCCGCTGTGATGCGCGACTATCTGCTGGCGCGCGGCGTGCCGGCAGATCGCATCGTGACCGACAGCGCGGGCGTGGATTCCTGGTCCACCGCCCGCCACGCCAGCGCCTATATGCGCGAACACGGCTACGTCAGCGCGCTGGCCGTCACGCAGTATTTCCATGTGCCGCGCACCGTACTGGCGTTGCGCCGGCATGGCGTGCAAGACGTCAGCGGCGGCTATCCGAAATTTTTTGAATGGCGCGACCTGTATTCCACGTTTCGCGAGCTGCCCGCCGTAGCGTGGTACGGCTTGCGGCCGCTATAGTGACGCGCGATACCCTTCATTGCCACCCGCCTGATTGCCACCCGCCTCATCGCCACCCGCCTTATTGCCTACCCCATCAAGGACCCGACGCCGTGCAGATCTTTCACAACCCCGTCCATGACAAACATGCTGGCCGCCAGGAAATGTTCCGCGGCAAGCTGGTGCCTTGCCACGAAACGCCGGCGCGTCTGGAGTATGTGCTCGACGCGTTGCGTCAGCGCGGCATCGGCGAGCTGCGCGCGCCGTCGGCCCCGGACATGGATGTGATCAAGCGCGTGCACACGCCGCGCTATGTGGATTTTCTGGCCAGCGCCTGGCAAGACTGGGTGGCGCTGGACCCGGCGAACGCAGACATCGATATCCTGCCGTCCGTCTGGCCCGTGCGCGGCTTTCGTCACGACATCGAACCCACCAACTTCGCCGCGCGCGTCGGCCTGTTTTCGTTTGATAGCGGCTGCCCGTTAACGGCCGGCACGTGGGAAGCCGCAACCGCTGGCGCGGCCTGCGCGATTGATGCGGCGCGCGCCGTCATCACCGCAGGCGGCCCGCGCGCGGCCATGGCGCTGACGCGTCCGCCGGGCCACCACGCCGGCGCGGACTTCTTCGGCGGCTACTGCTTCCTGAACAACGCCGCGCTGGCCGCGCAAGCGCTGCGCGATGCGGGCGCTGCGCGCGTGGCGATTCTTGATGTCGACTATCACCACGGCAACGGCACGCAAAGCATTTTCTACGAGCGCGGCGACGTGTTGACGGTGTCGATCCATGGCGACCCCACCACCGAATATCCGTTCTTCCTGGGCTACGCCGACGAACACGGCGAAGGCGCGGGTCTGGGCGCGAACTTGAACCTGCCGCTGCCCGCCGGCGCCGATTTCGCCACGTGGACGCAAGCGCTGCAACAAGGCTTGGCCGCCATCCAGGCCTTCAAGGCCGACGCCGTCGTCATCGCGCTGGGCGTGGACACGTACGAAGGCGACCCGATATCCAAGTTCAAGCTGAAAAGCGTGGATTATCTGGAAGTCGGCCGCGCGCTGGCCAGCCTGGGCCTGCCCACGGTGTTCACGATGGAAGGCGGCTATGCCGTGGCGGATGTGGGCATCAATGTGGCGAACGTGCTGGAAGGCTACGGCGGCTGACGCGGCCACCGCTATCGCTACGTGTCACAGGCATCCGCCAACGGCTGTCAAGCCACTGCTGTCAAGCCACCGCTGTCAAGCCAACGGCCGTCAAGCCACGGCTGGAAACGCTCAGTCCCGCGTTTCCAGCACTTTGTTGATGCGCAACGCAATCAGGGTGCAGGCGGTGCCGGACAGCAGGTAGATGCTGACGGCCACCAGCCCGAAGCGTGCCGACAAGCCCAGCGCCACCACCGGCGCAAAGGCCGCGCCGATCAGCCAGGCCATGTCGGACGTCAACGCCGCGCCCGTGTAACGGAAACGCCGCGTGAAGTTGGCGGTGACGGTGCCGGAGGCTTGTCCATATGACAAGCCCAGCAGCGTGAAGCCCACCAGAATGAAAGCGTCTTGCGCCGCCGGCCCGCCGCCCAACAGCCATGGCGTGAACAGCGCGAAGATGCCGATCAGGACGGCCAGCAAACCCAGCGTGGTGCGCCGGCCGATGCGGTCGGCCAGCCAGCCCGAGGCCACCGTGCCTACGATGCCCAGCATCGCGCCAAAGATCTGCACGATGAGCACATCGGTGATTTGCTGCGTGGCGCTGATGGCAATCCACGACAACGGAAACACCGTCACCAGGTGGAACAGCGCGTAGCTCGCCAGCGCGGCGAACGCGCCGATGAACAGGTTGTAGCCTTGTGAACGCACCATCTCGGCAATGCTGATGGGTTCGAGTTCGCCCTCTTCGAGCAGCTGCGTGTATTCCTCGGTGACCACCAGGCGCAGCCGCGCGAACAGCGCCACCACGTTGATGGCGAAGGCGACGAAGAACGGATAGCGCCAGCCCCATTCCAGGAAGTCGGCCTGTGTCAGCGTGACGTGCAGGTACAGGAACAAGGCGCTGGCCACCAGGAAGCCGACCGGCGCGCCCAACTGCCCCATCATGGAATACCAGCCGCGCCGGTTGGGCGGCGCGTTCAGCGCCAGCAACGACGGCAGGCCGTCCCACGACCCGCCAAACGCCAAGCCCTGCAAACAACGGAAAACTGCCAACAATGTAATGGCGTGCACGCCGATGGATTCGTAGCTGGGCAGAAACGCCATGCCGACGGTCGCCGTGCCAAGCACGAACAACGCGACAGTCAGCTTTGTGGCGCGGCCCCAACGCCGCTGGATCGCCATCGACAACGCCGTGCCGATGGGCCGCATGATGAATGCAAAAGAGAAGATGACGAAGGCCCAGAGCGTGCCTTCCAGCGGGGCTTCGAAGGGAAAGAACACCTTCGGAAAAACCAGCACGCAAGCGATGCCGAATACGAAAAAGTCGAAGTATTCAGAGGCTCGTCCGACGACCACGCCGACGGCGATTTCACCGGGGGCCACCTTGGCGTGGCTGGCCCCGCCGGCCGTCGCCCCCGGGCCGGGAACGGAGGGGGCATGACCGGGATACTGCGTGGTGGTCGACATGGGTTTGCTCACTATAGGAGGTCCGAAATACGCCACTGCCTTGCAGACTTTTGTTCTTTTTACCCTAGATTTTTCGCGGCTTCCAGCGTAGTGTTGCGTTTACCTCCCACGGTTACGTTTCGAGGTATGGCCATGTTGTCCATCACCAGGTTCCGCGGATTGATCCTGATTGCCGCTCTGCCCTTGCTGGCAGGATGCAATGCGGTGCTGCTGTCGCCATCGGGCGATGTGGCGCTTCAGCAGCGGAATCTGATCATCATTTCAACCGGCTTGATGTTGTTGATCATCGTGCCGGTGATCTTCCTGACCTTTCTGTTTGCATGGCGCTATCGGGCCAGCAACAAAGAGGCTCACTACGATCCGGAATGGAACCACTCCACGATGCTGGAGCTTCTGATCTGGGCCGCCCCGCTGCTGATCATCATCGCGTTGGGCGCGCTGACCTGGGTCAGCACCCATCAGCTTGATCCCTACCGCCCGCTTGCCCGTTTGTCTGAAGGCCGCGAGGTGCCTGCCGGCACGAAGCCGCTGGTGGTGGAAGTGGTGGCGCTGGATTGGAAATGGCTGTTCCTGTACCCCGAGCAAGGGGTAGCCACCGTGAACGAATTGGCCGCGCCGGTTGACCGCCCCATCCAGTTCAAGATCACGTCGTCGACCGTGATGAATTCATTCTTCGTGCCCGCGCTGGCTGGCCAGATCTACGCCATGCCCGGCATGCAGACCACGCTGCACGCGGTGATCAACCACCCCGGTGAATACGAAGGCCTGTCCGCCAACTACAGCGGCTCGGGCTTCTCGGGCATGCGCTTCAAATTCCACGGGCTGGACCAGCAGGGCTTTGACAAGTGGGTGGCCGACGCCCGCGCGTCCAGCGCCGCGCTCAGCCGCGACGTCTACCTGAAGCTTGAACAGCCCAGCGAACGCAACCCGGTCCAGCGCTACGCCTCCGTTGCGCCCGGCCTGTTCGACGCCATCGTGAACCGCTGCGTCGAAGGCAACCGCATGTGCATGAAAGACGCGATGGCCATTGATTCGCAAGGCGGCATGGGCATTCCGGGCGCACTCAACATCACCACGCTAGACCCGGAAACGCGCGAGCGTCTGGGCTTGACCGGTACGCCGCCGCGCAAGTACGTCGGCGCCATGTGCACCTCTACCGAGGGTTTGGTGTTGTAGCGCCGCGCGTCGGCCGTCCGCTCGGGATGACGCAGGGGCAACATGACATTGTGGTCTTTACGCTGGAATCGAGATGCCTGATCAACCAGACCTCATCAAGCTGTTCTTTGGCCGCCTGACCTGGGACGCCATCCCCTTTCACGAACCGATCCTGCTCGCCACCTTCTTCATGGTGGCGGCGGGCGGCATCGTCGTGCTGGGCTCCATCACGTACTACAAGAAGTGGGGCTATCTGTGGCGCGAATGGTTCACCAGCATCGACCACAAGAAGATCGGGATCATGTATGTGATTCTGGGCATCGTGATGCTGCTGCGCGGCTTTGCCGACGCCATCATGATGCGCTTGCAGCAGGCGGTGGCTTTTGGCGATTCAACAGGCTATTTGCCGCCGCACCACTACGACCAGATCTTCACCGCGCACGGCGTGATCATGATTTTCTTCGTGGCCATGCCGCTGGTCACGGGCTTGATGAACTACATCGTGCCGCTACAGATCGGCGCGCGCGACGTGGCGTTTCCCTTCCTGAACAACTTCAGCTTCTGGATGACGACAGGCGGCGTCGTGCTGGTGATGATGTCGCTCTTCGTGGGCGAATTCGCGCGCACCGGCTGGCTGGCGTATCCACCGTTATCGGGGATCATGCAAAGCCCGGATGTGGGGGTGGATTACTACATATGGGCCTTGCAGATAGCGGGGGTGGGAACCCTGCTATCCGGCGTGAATCTGCTGGTCACCATTGTGAAGATGCGCGCGCCCGGCATGACGATGATGCGCATGCCCATCTTCACGTGGACGGCGCTGTGCACCAACGTGCTGATCGTGGCGGCCTTCCCCGTGCTGACGGCCGTGCTGGCGCTTTTGTCGATGGACCGCTACGTAGGCACCAACTTCTTCACCGCGGACTTCGGCGGCAACGCCATGATGTACGTGAACCTGATTTGGATCTGGGGCCACCCCGAGGTCTACATCCTGATCCTGCCCGCCTTCGGCATTTTTTCGGAAGTGGTGTCCACGTTCTGCCGCAAGCGTTTGTTCGGCTACGCGTCCATGGTGTACGCCACCGTCGTGATCACGGTGCTGTCGTATCTGGTTTGGCTGCATCACTTCTTCACCATGGGGTCGGGCGCCAGCGTGAACTCGTTCTTCGGGATCACAACCATGATCATCTCGATCCCGACCGGGGCGAAGATCTTCAACTGGCTGTTCACCATGTACCGCGGCCGCATCCGCTTTGAAGTGCCGATGCTGTGGACGCTGGGCTTCATGGTCACCTTTGTGATTGGCGGTATGACGGGTGTGCTGCTGGCGGTGCCGCCCGCTGACTTTGCGCTGCATAACAGCCTGTTTCTGATCGCCCACTTTCACAACGTGATCATCGGCGGCGTGCTGTTCGGGCTGATGGCCGGCATCACGTACTGGTTCCCCAAGGCATTCGGCTACAAGCTTGATCCCTTCTGGGGCAAGTGCTCGTTCTGGTTTTGGCTGGTGGGCTTCTATGTGGCCTTCATGCCGCTGTACGTGCTGGGGCTGATGGGCGTCACGCGCCGCGTGAATCACTTCGAAGACATGTCGCTGCAAATCTGGTTCCAGGTGGCCGCCTTCGGCGCCTTGCTGATTGCCTGCGGCATCGCCAGCTTCATCATCCAGCTGGTGGTCAGCTACCGCCGCCGCGACCAGCTGCGCGACGATTCCGGCGACCCCTGGGATGGCCGCACGCTGGAATGGTCGACGTCGTCGCCGCCGCCCAACTACAACTTCGCCTTCACGCCCCGCGTGCATGACCTGGACGCCTGGTGGCAGATGAAGCAGCACGGCTACGAACGGCCGCAGCAGGGCTTCATTCCCATCCACATGCCGAAGAACACCTGGGCCGGCATCGTGCTGGCGGCGATCAGCGTGGTGATGGGGTTTGCGCTGATCTGGCACATGTGGCCGCTGGCCGTGCTGTCGTTCGCGGCGCTGATCCTGGTGTCCATCATCCATACCTTCAACTACAAGCGCGACTACTACGTGCCGGCCGCTGAGGTCGTAAGCGTAGAAGACGCCCGCACGAGGTTGTTAGCGAAACATGTCTGATACCTTGGCCCCCACCCTGCCCGGCGGCACCGCGCCGCCCCCGGAGCCCGTGTTCTACGTTGCGGGCGAACACCATCCCCAGAACGGCACCCTGCTTGGGTTCTGGGTCTACCTGATGAGCGACTGCCTCATCTTCGCGTGCCTGTTCGCCACCTACGGCGTGCTGGGCCGCAGTTACGCGGCGGGGCCGTCGGGCGCTGACCTGTTCGACCTGCCGCTGGTGGCGGTGAACACGTCGCTGCTGCTGCTGTCATCCATCACGTATGGCTTCGCCATGCTGGAGATGCGGCGCAACCGGATCGGCGCGACCCAGCTGTGGCTGGCGGTTACCGGCATTCTGGGCCTGGGCTTTCTGTCGCTGGAACTGTATGAATTTGCGCACCTGATCCACCAGGGCGCAGGCCCGCAGCGCAGCGCCTTTCTGTCGTCGTTCTTCACGCTGGTGGGCACGCACGGCCTGCACGTCACCTTCGGCATCGTCTGGCTGGTGACGATGATGATTCAGGTGCAGATGCACGGCCTGATCCCTGAAAACCGCCGCCGCCTGATGTGCCTGTCGATGTTCTGGCACTTCCTGGACCTGATCTGGGTGGGTGTGTTCACCTTCGTGTATCTGATGGGAGTGCTGCCATGAGCTCGCACATGGATAACCTGGCTGATCGCGGACATGGCGGACACGGCGGCCATGGCGGCGGCCACGGCCACGGCCATGGTCATGGTCATGACGACCATGACGACGGCGCCGGCCACGGCACCCTGAAAAGCTACGTCACCGGCTTCGTGCTGGCGGCCATTCTGACGGCCATTCCGTTCTGGCTGGTGATGGACCGCGTCTTCGCCAACTCGCGTACAACGGCGTTGGTGATCCTGGCGTTTGCCGTGGTGCAGATCGTGGTCCACATCGTTTACTTCCTGCACATGGACGCCAAGTCCGAAAGCGGCTGGAATATGTTGGCGTTAATATTCACGCTGGTGCTGGTCGTAATCACGCTCAGCGGGTCAATCTGGATCATGTATCACTTGAACTCCAATATGATGCCCATGTCCACACACGACATGCGGAAAATGCCCTGATGGCTGTAGTAAAAAACACTCAACAACACCCCGGCGACACCCCCCGTAGTCCGCGCAGCAAAACCACCCTGGTCATTCTGGGGGTGGTTGCTGTTGCGCTGTTCGCGGGGCTGTGCGCCCTGGGCACCTGGCAGGTGCACCGTCTGGCCTGGAAGCGTGACCTGATCGCGCAAGTGAACCAGCGGGCGCATGCGCCCACCACGCCGGCCCCCGGCAAGCGTGACTGGCGCGCACTGAGCTTCAACAACGCCGAATACCGCCATGTGTCGGCCACGGGCAAGTACCTGTACGACCAGCAGACGCTGGTGCAGGCCGCCACCGAGCTGGGCAGCGGCTACTGGGTCATGACGCCGCTGCAACTGCCCGAGGGCGGCACGGTGCTGGTCAACCGCGGTTTCGTGCTGCCGGAATGGCGCAAGAGCCAGGCCAACACCGCGCAACCGCCCGCCGAAGGCAGCGTGACCGGGCTGCTCCGCATGGGAGAACCGGGCAGCGGCTTTCTGCGCAACAACGATCCCGCATCCAACCTTTGGTATTCGCGCGACCTGCCGGCCATCGCCACGGCGCGCGGGCTGACGGACGTGGCGCCGTACTTCATCGACGCCGACGCCGCGTCCAGCCCCAGCCGCGACCCGGCCCGCGACCCCGTCGGCGGTTTGACGGTGCTGACCTTCCCGAACAATCACCTGGTCTATGCCATCACCTGGTATGCGCTGGCGCTGATGATCATCGTCGGCGTGGTGATTTTCGTGCGCGAAGAAAAGCGCGCACGGGGCAAAGCCTAGACAGGCCAGTGAATGCTGCCGGGCTCGGGGCACGTCCACGAGCCTTGCAGCCGTTCACGGATTTGCGCCAGGCTTTGCTCAACCAGCAACTCGCCGTTGCGAAACACCGGCACCAGCGCGCCGCCTTCGGCCGCATCCGCCGTCTGCTGATCGTGCAGCACATAGCCCGTGGCGGTAGCATCCACCCGCAACAAGCCCTTGGCCGAACGCTTGACGCCGGAATCCGTCACCGGGTCTTTCACCAGTTCCTGCGGTTCGCCGTTGACTTCCGCGTAGGTGGCCTTTAACGCCCAGCCGAACGTGTCGCGCGTCAGGTATTGATAGGTGTAGGAGCCAATGCCCAGCACCACGTTGCCCGAGGCGAAGCCCTTCTTTTCCAGCCGGACCAGAATGTCGCGGCCGCGCGTCAGCGTGATGGAGTCGCCGTAGATCAGGCCCACGTGCGGGTCCAGCAGCTTGTAGCCGCGGTCAGTGACGACGCCGCCAAAAATATCCCACAGGCATTGCACGGCGCCCTTCACTTCGGGCTCGCGCAGGGTTTGAACGGCGCGGCCGTTGTCATCCAGCAGCCAGTACGTGCCGGTTGCCGCATCGCGCACCGCTTCGAACCCCTCGCGGCGGGCGGTGGCCAAGGCGGCCACGTCTTCCACGCGGGACACGTCGGTGCAGTAATAACCGGTCAGAATCTTCACGGGGTCGCCGGAGTCGGGGCGGAACACCACCTTGGCGTTGCCGAACGCATCCGGCTCGCGCGCCAGGATTTCGCCCTTCAACGCTGACGCAAAATCCGTCACCACTTGCCAGAAGTCCCAGGTGTCCGACACCACCGACACGATGCCCGCCGGGTAAACCTGCGTGACCAGACGGCGGATCGTTTCGATTTCACCTTCCTTGCTGCCCAGGCACATTACCGAGTGTTCGGTCGCGGGCACGGAACCGCCGATCAATTCGCGGTCGGAGTCGGCGCCGTAGATGTCTTCCAGATAATCGATGGCGGGAATGGTGTCGGTGCCGGTGAATGACAGCAAGTGGCCCGCGCCGCTCTTGCGGGCGTCATACAGGCCCGACATGCCACGCATGGAAAAGTCGTGGCCCTGCCAGTTCACGAAGTCCATCGGGCTGCCCGTCAGGCGTGCGAAGTAGGTCAAGAGCTTGCGGTATTCAAAGGCGATGGTCGCCACCGTCGATGGCTTCCACGATTCGCAACTGAACAGGGTTTCGATGTAGGTCACCAGCCACGCGAAGTCGGGATGCGTGTTGATGAAAGTGACGGGCGGCACACGGATATCCACACGCGCGCCTTCCGGCAACGAACGGATTTCCAGCGGCAGATAGCCCAGCTCATACAAGGCCTGCAAGTGGTCCACGGTGACCGCGCCCTTGCCCAACGCGTTATCCACACGGCGCTGATATTGGCGCACGGCGGCGCCTGCCGGCTTGCCGAAAAATTCACGGTCGAAGAGATCGATCAGAATTTCCTTGATGAACCCTTGCAGGCCAAACCAGACGATCTTGTCGTCGAACAGTTCAGGCAACACCGGCGCCAGGCGAGCCGAGCGCGGCGTGAAGTTGGCCAGAATCTTGTTGGTGCCCTTGGGGTACTGGAACGGGTGGCCCGTCTTGTAGAAATCGGCTTGCAGGAAGGGATTGATGCCGTTCTTGACGGTGAGGCGATCGGAGGCATTCATGGTGCAGGTTCCTTCTTGGCGTTCAGTTTTCAATATTGACGAGCACCGGCGCATTCGCGCCTGTCGCGTCCGTCCAGTCATAGGCGGTGAAGATGCCGGCGTAGCGGGCGTTCAGTTCGGCCAGCCCCTTGCTGAAGATGCCGTGCGTGACATACAGGTAGAGCGGCTGGCGGGTCTTGTCGCTCAACGCGGCGGCCAGTTCCAGGAAGGTGCGGCCGCCGTCGCAGATGTCGTCGACCACCAGCACGGGCTGATCGGGGATATCGTCCGGCACGCGCGTTTCAGTGATGCGGCCGGTTTGCGTGTCGCGCACCTTTTCGGCGTAGCGCACGTGCGCCACGCCCAGCGTCTTGGCCAGGGCCTGCACGCGCTTGCGGGCGCCCGCGTCAGGCGCCATCAACGTGACGCCTTTGGCAAAGGCGGGAGCGGCCAGCGCGTTCTTCAGGAAGGCGGCGGCGTCCACCACGCGCAAACGTTGCAGCAACGCCGGCGTCACATCGCTGTGCGGTTCCACGACCGTCACGGTGGCGTACTGCTGGTCATTGATCAGCTTGCAGAAGACGGCGGCGCCCAAGGCTTCGCCGGGATTGCAGACGCGGTCCTGGCGCGCGTACGGCACGTAAGGCATGTCCAGGTGAACCGGCACGCCCGGGTTCAGGCGGCGCAGCGCGTCCGTCAGCATCAGCAATTGCATGACGTCGTTGGCCGACTTCAGCAAGGCGTGAATGCGGAACGCGCTGGCGGCATCGGCTTGGGCCTGCAAGCTGGCCGGCACCGTAACCTGGCTTTCGCCGCCGGGAAATACAAACGCGGCCGGCGTGCCGGTGATGCGTTGTCCTTCTACTACCGCAGTGATGGTGAACATGATCAGCCCTTAGTGGCATTTCAAAACTAAGTGAAGCGAGTATAAACCTACTTATTGTTTGTTTGCAACTAAGTAGTGAATGGACGTCGCCCAGTGCTATCCGACGCTGCGGTCGAACAAGGTGAAGTCCTTCAGGCGGTACAGGCGCGCGGGCCGTTGCGCGCCCCCGACTTGCTCGCCGGTATCTTCCAGCACACCCCAGGCGTCCATCTTGCGGCGGAAGTTCGATTTCTCGAGCCGCGTCTGCAAGATCGCTTCGTAGGTGTGTTGCAGTTCCGTCAGCGTGAAGCGTTCGGGCAGCAGGAAGAACGGCAAGGTGGAATAGCTGGACTTGTTGCGCAACCGGGTGACGGCCGCGGCGACGATATCGGCGTGGTCAAACGCCAGGAGCGGCAGCGCGTCCACGCTGACGAAACGGAAACCGGCTTGGCTGGCCGCTTCCAATTCCGCGGCCGGCACCAGCGCCACGTACGACACCGACAACGACCACTGGCGCGGGTCGCGCTCTTTGCCCGAGAACACCTGCAACTGTTCCAGATAGCGGGGTTCAAAGCCGGTCTTTTCCCGCAGCACACGGCGAATGCTGGCTTCGGTGTGGTCGTCTTCGTCCGCATGCACCACGCCGCCCGGCAAGGCCATCGCGCCCTTGAACGGCGCGCGGTCGCGCTGATGCAGGGCAATTTCCAAACCGCCTGCCCGCAAGGTGAGCAAGACGGCGTCGACAGTGACTAGAGGCAGTGGATAGTCCACGGGCGGGTTCCATGAATGCGGGTTCGGGGCAAGATGCCACTATGGCGTGCAGCCGTCAAATGACGCCCATCAGGCGGGTCATCAACACGCCATCTTGCCGGTACCCAAGCGCCAAGAATTAGACGCAATAGACGGAACATCCCAGGCAGTAAACAGCAAATGACGCAGAAAATAACGTAATTGTTTTATACTTCCGGCCGGGAACACCGTTCGGCTCACTGCCGGATGTGCTGTTCCCTTTGTTTTTTCCCACCCCAATTCCCAGGAGATCCCCGGATGAAAAAGACGCTGCTCGCCGCTGCGATGCTGACCGCTTTTACAGGCATTGCTCAGGCAGAACCGTCAGTCACCCTCTATGGTGTCATCGACACCGGCCTCGGCTACAACAAGATCAAGGGCGATGGCTACAGTGGTAGCAAGCTCGGCATGATCAACGGCATCCAGGCCGGCTCCCGCTGGGGCCTGCGTGGTTCCGAAGATCTGGGCGACGGCCTGCGCGCCGTCTTCAAGCTGGAAAGCGGGTTTGACTCCGCCAACGGCCAGCGCGGACAATCGGGCCGCCTGTTCGGCCGCCAAGCCACCATCGGCCTGGCCAACGACGCCTGGGGCCAGTTGGACTTCGGCCGCCAAGCCACGATCGGCTCGAACTACCTGGCCGACATCGATCCCTTCTACACCAGCTACACCCAATCCAACCTGGGCCTGGGTTTCAGCGCGGCCAACACCATGCGCTGGGACAACATGGTCATGTACCGCACCCCTTCGGTGAACGGTTTTGAATTCGGCATCGGCTACTCGTTCAACGCCGACGACACGACCGCTGACCAAACGGGCTTCCGCACCGCCGACAACACGCGCGGCATCACCGCCGGCCTGCGCTATGTGCAAGGCCCGCTGAACGTTGCGCTGACGTACGACCAATTGAACGGCGCCAACCGCAGCACCACCATCGACAGCAACGCTACGCCGCGCCAGTACGCGCTGGGCGTGTCGTATGACCTGGAAGTCGTGAAGCTGGCCGCCGCCTATGGCCGCACCACTGACGGCTGGTTCGTCGGCCAGGACCTGCCCGCCGGCACCCCGTTCAGCGACGAGTTCGGCACCAACCGTTTCGTGGACGGCTTCAAGGCCAACTCGTACATGCTGGGCGCGACCTTGCCGGTTGGCGGCGCCAGCAGCGTGTTCGCCTCGTGGCAGCACGTGGCCCCGTCCAACGACAAGCTGACGGGCGGCGACGCCAACATGAACGTGTACAGCGTGGGCTACACCTACGACCTGTCCAAGCGCACCAACCTGTACGCCTACGGTTCGTACGGTACGGACTACGCGTTCATCGACGGTTTGAAGAGCACCGCCGCAGGCCTGGGCATCCGCCACCAGTTCTAAGCGGATGACGAAACGTGGCCCGCCGTACTGGCGGGCCACGTTGCCGTTCAGCGCGCGTGCGCGCGCTCTAGCATCTGCACAATTTCCGCCTGCCCGCGTTGCCGGGCATGCTGAAGCGGGGTCCGGCCATCGCGGTCGGCCAGGTTCACATCGGCGCCCGCCGCGATCAGCAACGCGACAATCGCCTGATGCCGCGGCCCGCCGTCGCTCAGGATGATGGCTTCCAGCAAGCCCGTCCACCCCAGCCGGTTCACGTGATCGGGATCAACGCCCGCTTGCAGCAGCGTCTTCACCACTTCCACATGCCCGCGTTCGCACGCGGGGATCAGCGCCGTGCCGCCATAGCGGTTGGTGCTTTTCAAGTCAGCGCCATGCCGCAAGGCCAGGTCCAGGATCTCGCGATAGCCTTCGGCTCCCGCTAGCAGATAGGCGCTGTCCTGCATCCGGTTCTGCGCATTCACATCGGCGCCCGCTTCGATCAGCGCACGCGCGGCGTCCACCTGATTCGCTTGCGTCGCCCGCAGCAAAGCCGTGTTGCCCTGCACGTCCCGCCCTTCCAGCGGCACACCTTGCGCCAGCAATTCGCGCACCCGCGCCGTTTGTCCCTGCGCGGCGGCATCGCGCAATTGCGCAGCCGGGTCCACCGCGGCATGGGCGCCCGCCCCGAGCGCGCTGACCGCCAACACAAAACAGGCCCGCCAGAATTTGATGATCGCCATTGCCGGTATCCTCCTGTCTGAATCGACCGATGATTATGGACAAGCCTGTAAGGAATAGGAAATCGGCGCGCTGTCTTTTCGGTGCAATACGGGGGAAACACGCGGCAGTCATGATTGGATACCTTTAGAACGCAGACGCATCTCGGCCCATGACTCCTGAAATCCTCCCTCCGAAGCCCGCCCTTTCGCCCCGCCGCAGCGTGTCTGCGCTGCGGTCCAAGCAGGGATCACCGGGGGTATCTCCGCTGGTGCGCGTGCTGGCCGCCGCCCTGCTGCCGCTGGCGCTTGCCGCGTGCAATGGCGGTGGCGGCGATGACGATGAAGACTCTCCCATCGTCACGCCCCCGCCCGCCGTCGTCGAACCCACGCCGGAACCGGAGCCCCAACCCGAAACGCCGTCGCGCAACACCGCCTATCTGAACGCGAAACCCGGTGACGTCATTCAGGTGCGCATCGAAGAACTGCACCCCACGCAAGCCGCCATCGGCTACGACCAGATCTATTACAAGCTGGGCCGCTGGCAAGGCGACTTCAACCGCCCCACCTGGTCGGCCGACGCCACCCTGCAGCTGGACTATCTGGACCGCACCGTCGGCAAGAAATTCGACGACTACTGCGAAGACATGGGCGGCACCGAACGGGCGCAGAAATTCGCTGACATCGCCGCCGCCCGCGCCGCCCGCCTGGACCAGCCCGCCACCTTCGCCTGCAAGGACGCGCCCGGCACGCATACCGAAAACCTGAAGACGGTCGTGGTCGGCTGGGATGGGAATCTGTATCTGACCGACGGCCATCACACGTTCTCGTCGCTGCGGGAAATTTTCGACGGCGGCCCGAAGCTGCCGGTGTGGGTCAAGGTAGACGCGAATTACAGCGGCCTCACCACCGCCGCCGCGTTCTGGCAACGCATGGTTGACGAGCGCCGCGCCTGGCTGCGCGACGGCCAGAACCAGCCGATCACCGTCGACCAACTGCCCAGCCGCCTGGGGCTGGCCAGCACGGACGAAGCCGGCGGCATGCAGGAAGACCGCTACCGCTCGCTGGTGTATTTCACGCGCGACGTCGCCTACAAGAACGGCAGCCTGCCGGAGTTTGCGGAATTTCTGTGGGGTGACTGGCTGCGGCGTCAGGTGGCCAGCGGCCAACTGCCCGCGCTGGACCAGTACAAGATGGTGGCGCCCGCAACGCCCGCGCAAATTCTGGCGGCCAGCACGATGAACGCCACGCTGGCGCCAGGCGGCGCCAACGACAGCTACGCCGCCGCCGTGCGCGACGCCGCATTGAAGATGGGCGCCCTGGCCCCGACGGACGTCGTGTTCGAAGACCTTACCGCCGCCAGCCTGGGCGGCATCCCGTTGACCGCCAACGTGGCCAATGGCGTCTCGGTGAAGGATTCACGCGACGCGCTGGAAGAGCTGCCCCGCGTGGACCGCAAGACCGATGGCTCGCCGCGCAACGCCGGCAAGCTGTGGTTCGCCGTCAACTACCGTGCTTGCGGCAAACCCGCCACCGGCACCTGCTGGGGCTGGTAATCGAGTATCTTGTCGCACTTCCGACCCATTTTCAGAGACGTCACCCATGAGCATCGACTCCCCCATCGCCGCCAGCGCCAATTCGAACGCGGCTCCCAGCGCGGACGCCTTTCTTCAGTTCCTGGTCAATCTGGTGAACAACGGCAGCCAGCTCGAAAGCATCGGCGTGACGTTGCAGATGGGCGGCATGCTGGTGTCGGGGTCGATTGTGTCGGGCGCCGATTACTTTGACCGCTTCGCCGCCAGCTTTACCGAATCGTTGGACACGCTGGATGCGGATACGCGTAATGGTGTGCGCACGTCGCTGGCGGAATTGGGCGATGTCTTCCGCGTGCCGCAGCCGGTGGACCCGCTGCCCAATTACATCCACCTGGCCGACGCGCTGTTCTTCTCGGCAGACGGTTCGCCCATCGCCGGTCAGCCCACGCTGTGGCGCGGCCGCACGAGCTCGGTAGACGGCTTCATCCTGGGCCGCCTGCAAGCGGGCTAAGGCTGGGGCGGGCGGGCTGGAGCGGACGGGTTCAGCGGCTTACAACCCGTCTGCGCCGACATAGCGCGTGGTGCAGGCGTTGAAGCTACGCCACGCGCTACTATCGGCTTGCAGCCAGGAATCCAGGCATTCCGCGCTAAGCGGCGCAGACAGCGCATGGCCGCGAAACAGCAGATCGCTGTGCAAGCGCATCCAGGCAAAGTCGCGGATATCATCGACGCCGCCCGCCACGACGTGCAGCTTGGCGTTCCATGCGCGTTCCATCAGCGTGAAGAAGCGGCCCTGCAAGGAACGGTTTTCGGACAAGCCCAACGGAATATGCACTTGCAAGCCGTCGGGGCGCAATGTGCCGCATTCCAGAACGCGGCCATTGCTGCTGGCAGGCACCAGACGCGCGCGCAGGCGAGCCTGAAATTCGGGGTATCGCGCCAGCACGTCCGCGCGTTCCGATAGCCGTTCGGTTAGCGGCAACGTGAACATGAGCCGCTTGCTCGCCAGCATCAAGGGCAATTCGTCATCGTGGTGGGCCGACTTGTTGATCCAGATGCGATCGCCTTCCAGGCCAATGCCCAGTTCCGCGCACAAGCGTTCGGCAAGATCGCCTGTGCCCGTGACATCAAGCGGATGTTCGAACGAGATGTCGATTGGGGCATGGAACTTCTTGAAGAAGGCCGCCCCCGCCTGAAGGCCTGCTCCCAAGCAGGAGGGATTCAATCCGCTCCAGGGAGACGGGCGGCTGCGCCCCAGCACGGCATATTCGTAGACCTGCCCTTGCGCTGTGAATACGGGCTGAAAGCGCAACAACACGGATTCGCTGCAACGAGACCAGAATCGAGCGTCGTCTCTCATGGCGTCACCCGGGCGTGGCGATGCGCGGAAGGTCGGGTCCGGGACAATTTCATTCAGTTCTCGATTAACGTATACCCGCCGTAGGCAGTGGCGGCGCGGCGCCTGAGCCCGGTGCGCAGCTGGATCGTGGCGGAGTCCGATATCTTGGGAATGGTGCCTAACGCCGCCCGCAGAATGAACAAGAAGATTCTTAATCCCTGCGCAATGTTGGCCTTGCCAGGGGCGGCGTCAACGTCTTACCTACTTTGAGATTCTTCTTATTCTCTGGGTAAGCAGGTGTTTCTACCATGCGTCAAATGCTGGTAGAAGACCGTGGCGCACTCGCCCTAGAACCTCAGGCCGCGCCACGCGCCGCCTCTTTACTGCTGCACTTTCTGGCAGTGGCGCTGCTCGTCTGCATCGCGGCGGGCGCAACCTTCTATCTGTACTGGACCTTCAGCAACGTCGTGTCCACGTATCGCCGCCATATGAACGCGGCGGCTTACGAAGCGCAGCTTTTCTTTGATCAGCGTGAAGCCTTGCTGCGGTCGATTGCGGCGTCGGCGGTGCGCAACGCCAACCACACGCCCATCAGCGAAACGCCTGCGCATTTCGGCCAGACAGGCCAAATTGAAGTGCTGCCCTTGCAAGACGCGCCCGACGCGTTCGATTGGGCGTTGATCCTCACCCCTCGCGACTTGCGGCGCATGGCGTTGGCCAACACCAAAGTCGTCTACAGCTCGCTACGCAACGCCACCACCACGCGCGTCGCCGCACACGGCCAGATCGTCGTATCCACCATTCCCCCGGCTATTCAACAGTGGCTGGCGCTGACGCTGACCGATATCGAAACGCGCCCCGCCCCGCACGGGCAAGCGCCCATCGTCTGGCTGCACCCGCCGCAAGATACGGTCAAGCGCCTGTTCCTGTTCACCCCGCTAGACCCCGTTCACCCCGAAGCCGGCTGGATCGGGCTTGAAGTGCACGGCGTGGAAACCGCCGTGAACGCGCCGCGTTTCGGCGCGGGAAATTATGTGCTGTTCGACGAGCAAATCCGCCCCGTGCTGCATAGCCCCGACGGCAACGCCGTTGAACACACGTTGACCAAAAGCATGCGCGAAGACGCCTTCGGCCTTCAGGGCCGGGGTTGGCTGCCCGAGTATCTCGTCCTGAGCAAATCGGTGGGTGACGACGGCTGGCGGCTCGTGTACTACACGCCCATCCTGCATGTGCTGCGCGACAACGCCTTCGCCTTGCAGATGGCGTCCATTACCTCGTTGATGCTGATCATCATGGTGGTCTTGCGGGTGCGCTACATCCGCCGCAGGCTGGTGCTGCCGGCGCTGCGCCAATATGAAGCGCTGGCCGACAGCGTGTCGCTGAACCGCAAGCTGATCGAAGTTGCACCCGTGGGCCTGTGCCTGCTGCGGCGTTCTGACGGCGCAGTGGTCCTGTCCAACGACATGGCGCGCCGCTGGTTCCAAGGCACACCGGGCTGGCGCGCGGAAATTCTGTCTCATCAGGGCGATGAAATGGGCCGCGAGCACAAGCTGAAGGATGGACGCACGGCGTACCTGACATTCGCGCCGACCACCTATCGCGGTGAAGCCGTGGTGCTGTGCGGCATCAGCGACATCTCGGCGCTCAAGCGTATCGAGTATTCGCTGCTGCAAGCCAAGCGCGACGCCGAGGCCGCCAATCAGGCCAAGACCGTATTCCTCACAACCATGAGCCACGAAATCCGCACGCCGCTCTACGGCATTCTTGGCACGCTTGAACTGTTTTCGCTGACGCGCGTGAATGGCCAGCAGTCGCAATACCTTGAAACCATCCAGCAATCTTCTTCCACGTTGTTGCGCACCATCAACGACACGCTGGACCTGTCACGCATCGAGGCCGGCCACACCGTCCTGGAACGCGCAGCGTTCTCGCCCGTCGAGCTGCTGAACAATGTCGTCGCCAGCTTCTCTGCGCGCGCGCACGCCAAGGGCTTGCGCAGCTACGCCGTGGCCGACGCGGACACGCCCCCCTCGGTCGAAGGCGACGCCACGCGCATCCGGCAGATTCTCGACAACCTGGTCAGCAACGCCATCAAGTTCACGGACTCCGGGCAAATCGTCCTGCGCCTGAAGGTCAACAGCCGTTGCAGGGACGCCGTCGACCTGTGCTTCCAAATCGCCGACACCGGCGCCGGCATCGCGCCCGAGCATCAGGCCCGCTTGTTTGAACCGTACTACCAGGTGGATGCCGATAACGGCGTTTCAGCGCCTGGCACGGGGCTGGGCCTGTCCATCTGCCGACGCTTGTCCGACATGATGAACGGCCGCTTGAACGCCGTCAGCGAACCCGGCCTGGGCACCAGCATCACCTTCGAAGTGCGCCTGCCGCTGGCGCCGGACGCCCCGGAGGCCGCTTGCGCGCCTCTGGATAACAGCACCGTCTACGTGCAAGGGGCCGTCCCCGAGATCGTCAACAATCTGTGCGACTGGCTGCGCCGGTGGGGCGCGATAGCGCTGCCGTTCACAGGCGAAAGCACCCCATCGGCGGAACCCTCGGTGCTGGTGCAGGCCTGGCCGCACGCGCAAAAGATCAGTAACTGGACGGGCCCGCAGGTCATCATTCATCCGCCCGGCTTGCGCCCGCGCATTGACGACAGCCATCGCAATTGGTTCGCCACCGCCTACAACCAGGCCAGCATCCAGCACGCCGTACGTCTGGCCCAAGGCGGCGCGGCGCGCCTGGCTTCCCTGGACGCGAAGGCCAAGCCGGAACTGCTGAGCCTGCGCGTGCTGGTCACGGAAGACAACCCCATCAGCCAATTGATCCTGCGCGAGCAGCTTGAGCATCTGGGCTGCACCGTCACCTTGGCGGGCAACGGCCAGGAAGCGTTGAACCTGCCCGAGCTGATGAGCTTTGACGCCGTGCTGACCGACTTGAACATGCCCTTGGTCGACGGCTACGAGTTCACGCGCATCCTGCGAAAGCGCGGATACGACAAGCCCATCCTCGGGGTCACCGCGAACGCATTTCCCACTGAACAGCGGCGCGGCATGAATGCGGGCATGACCAGCCTGTTGGTCAAGCCCTTGCCCCTAGCCGTTCTGCGTCAAACCCTGCAAACGGTCAAAGAACCCCGGAGTTAACGATGCTTTCCGTTTACAAGGTACTGGTCCTTGACGACCACGCTTTCCAATGCGCGCAGATGCGCAGCCTGCTCGAAGACGCGGGTTTCGAACATGTGGACATGGCGAGCACGGCAGAAGAGGCGCTGGAAAAAACGCGATCGCATTCCTATGAACTGATTCTGATGGAGCTGAACATGCCGGGCATGGACGGCGTGCAGTTCATCCATGAATTGGCCCGCCAGCACTTGAGCCCGATGCTGGCGATCACCACCGCGTGCTCGCGCCGCATCATGAATAGCGTCAGCTTGATGGCCAAGGAAAAGGGGCTGGCCGTGATTGGCGCTTACACCAAACCCGTCACGCGGGAAAATGCGCAGGCGCTGGCGAACCGGCTTTGCCAGGCGCGCCCGGACCCCGCCGCGCATCTGGCGCCGGCGCTGGACGCCGCCCGGCTGTTTAAACGCCAAACCTTGGAAAAGGCGCTGAACACCGGCCAGATTCAGGCGTGGTTCCAGCCCAAGAAGGCGTTGGCCACCGGCAATATCGTGGGAGCGGAAGCGTTGGCGCGCTGGCATCACCAGGAGTTCGGCTTCATGCTGCCCGCGTCTTTCCTGGGCGCAGTGCGGCATCATGGCCTGGATCACGCCCTGTTGATGCGGATGCTGGAAGACGCGCTGACGGCCTACCGCCGTTGGCGCCACTTGGGGTTCAAGATGCCGGTTTCGGTCAATCTGCCCACGCGGTTACTTGATGAACCTGAGCTGCCCGACCAGCTTTACAATCTTGTCGCGGAACACGGCGTCCCTTTCGAAGACGTCACCTTTGAACTGCTGGAAGACGACACCGCAACGCTTCCAGGCCAGTACTACATGGGGGCAAGCCGCCTGCGCTTGAAGGGTTTCGGTTTGGCGCAGGACGATTTCGGCAAAGGATACAACTCCATGTACACCTTGATTTCCACTCCCTTCACCGAATTGAAGATTGACCGCGCCTTCGTCAACGGCGTGGTCGAAGATGGAGTCCGCGCCGCCGCCTTGCTATCCTCGGTGCAACTCGGCCGCCAGTTAGGGCTGCTGATTACCGCCGAAGGGGTGGAAACCACGAAAGAACTGGAGTTTTTGCGCGATATCGGCTGTGATTTCGCCCAAGGCTTCCTGATATCCGCCGCCGTCAACGCCCACGACTTCACCGATTTGCTGGCTAACGAACCCCGCCCGTACGCCACCCATCCGCTATAGGACCACTGCCGCGTATGCAGGAAACGCCGTTAAGCAGGATCGCTCGCTCGTCTCGCCGCCTGAATACCGCCCTGTTCGGCATTCTGCCCGTTGCCTTGATCCTGATCGGCGCTCTGCTGTGGGGCGCACAACGCATCATCAAGCAGGAAGAAGACCGTCTGCTGATGGATTTCGCCGTGCTCGTGGGCTATATCCACGAACAGGAAGGCTTCCTGATCCAGTTCAGCAAAGAAAATCAACGCCTGGATAACCGGCCGCCGATCGAACACGTTGAGCTGGGCGCCCCGGTGCCGGCTTCGCGCCCCGGTTTTCGGCTCTACCGCGGTCAGCATGCGTTTGTGGCCATGCCGTTTTCGCTGCTTTGCCGCTACCCAGACGAATGCCCGGCGGCGGGCAGCCCCGTGCCGGCGGCGGCCGGCTACTTCGCCGATTTCTACAGCACGTTCTGGGCCAATTCGTACTTTCCGTCGGCGGCCGCCTTTCTGGTGAACCGAACCGACAGCCTCACGCTGGCCGTACCCGCCATCAACGTGAAGCCCGGCTACGGCATTCCGCTGAACGAAGGCACCTTGCTGTGGGTGGATGAAGGGGTGCGCGCGTGGCTGAACAGGCCGCTGCCCGTCACGACGCCCCCGGCTGACGCGGCCGACGCCGCCGACGGGGAACGCATCGACGAACCCGCCCGCGCCGTGCACTGGTTCCGCGCGCCGGGGCTGGACAACCGCATGATCGGCATCATGGCCGCCGGCCTGCCCAACGCCGCCTGGAGCAATCGCGACGGCAAGGCCGCCGACGTCTACGCCATTACCCTGCTCAGCCGTAACCGCATCAACATCTACGACAAGGCGCTGCCCTCCATCCAATACGACGCCTTCTGGCTGAGCCACCGTGATGAAGGCCTGATGATCGGCGACACCCCCGCCCCCGTGGGCGGCCACGATGGCCTGAACTACATGGCCGATGGCCTGGTCATGCAGGTGACAGACCCGGCGGGACGGTGGACGGCGCATTACCGCGTCAGTTATGGCAACTTCTTTCAAGACAATCTCTGGCTGCCGGTCAGCGCCTTGCTGGCGCTGCTGCTGAGCCTGGCAGGCGGCATCGGCTATCAGCGCTGGTACAACCGCCGCGTGATTGAGCCTGCGCAGATCGCGCATCGCGATATTGCCGAAAGCGAAGAATTCAATCGGACATTGATTCAGACCGCGCCCATCGCGCTATGCGTGTTGGCGCGAGCCGATGGCGATGTGCTGTTCGCCAACAGCCTGGCGTTGGAATGGCTGGGTGCGGCAGCCGGACAAGGGCTGCGCGACTCGCCTGCCGCGCAGCCCCTGCTGGACCAGGTGCTTGACGCCACGGAACCCGGCACCATCGAGACCTTCCACGCCGACGATGGCCGCCCGCTGTACGTGGCCTATTCGCCCACCCGCTACAAAAAGCAGAGCGTGGTGCTGTGCGCGTTCGCCGACATCAGCGCACGCGCCGAAATCGAACGCACGCTGGCGCAGGCCAAGCGCGATGCCGACAAAGCCAGCGAAGCCAAATCCACCTTTCTTGCCACGATGAGCCACGAAATCCGCACGCCGCTGTATGGCGTGCTGGGAACGTTGGAACTGATGGGCATGACCGAACTGAACACCGAACAACGCCAGCATCTGGAACGCATCCAGAACTCGTCGGTGATTCTGCTGCAACTGATCAGCGACATCCTGGACATCACCAAGATCGAGTCGGGTCAGCTGGCGCTGGAGTCCAGCGTCTTCAGCCCGCGCGAACTGGTGGAAAGCTGCACGCGCTCGTTTGCCGCCATGGCAGGGCAAAAGGGGCTGCTGCTGTTCGCCTGTGTAGAGGGTTCCGTCGCGCCGTGGACGATGGGCGACCCCGTGCGCATCCGGCAGATTCTCAGCAACCTGCTCAGCAACGCCATCAAATTCACCGAGTCCGGCCACGTCATCGTGCGGTTGCGAGGGGCGGACCTGGAAGACGGCACGCAACGGCTGACATTGCAGGTGGTGGACACCGGCATCGGTATCGGCAAAGCAGAGCAAAGCCAGCTCTTTTCTCCGTTCTACCAAATTGACAGCGCCAGCCACACCGTGCGCGGCGCGGGCATCGGCCTGTCGATCTGCGCCCGTCTGGCCAAGCTGATGAATAGCCAGATCCGCGTGACGAGCGAGCTGCGTCTGGGCAGCAGTTTCGCGCTGGACCTCGTCTTGCAGCACGCCGAAGGCCCCGACATCGAGCTGCCCGATCTGCGCGGCATCCGCATCCTTGTACGCAGCCCGCATCACGAACTGACGGACAACGTCTGCCTGTGGCTGAATCGCTGGGGCGGTACCGCGCTGCCCGCCACCGACGCGCAGCCGCGCGGCGAACGGGATGACGTCTACCTCGACCTGCTCGGCGCCAACGACGCTCAGCCCGTCAACTGGGCCGGGCATTACCTGGCGGCGGGCGACCCCTGGGCCAGCGCCGCCGGCGCGCCGGAACAGATCGACGGACACGACCTGGACAGCATTGGGTTCGCCATCGCGCGCCTGGTGCGAGGCGACCCTGTCGTGCCGCACAACGCCAGCGCCGACGCCATCCACGACCCGCTGGACCTGCGCGTCCTGGTGGCCGAAGACAACCCGATCAACCAGGCCACGCTGCGCCATCAGCTGGAGCAACTGGGCTGTACCGTCACGGTGGCCGCCGACGGCGCGGAAGCGCTGGCGCTGTGGGAGCTGGGCGACTACGACGTGCTGCTGACCGACGTCAACATGCCCAAGATGAACGGCTATGAACTGACCGGCACGCTGCGCGAACGCGGATTCACGCAGCCCATCATCGGCGTCACCGCCAACGCCATGCGCGACGAGGAAGCGCGCTGCATGGCGGCGGGCATGAACTCCTGGCTGGTCAAGCCGATTGAACTGAGCACCTTGCGGCACCACCTGGGCAACGTGGCGCCACGTCGCCACAGCAAGGCGGCGGCCCCGTCAGACACGCCCGGCACCGCTGCCGATGCGACCTCCGCTGCCGATGCAACCGCTGCTGCCGATGCAACCGCTGCTGCCGATACAACCGCCGCTGCCGATGCGAACGCCACTGCCGATGCGCCCCCCGCACCCGCCAACAACGAGGCGCTGTCTCCGCTCGTTCCCGCCAAGTACCGGCGGCTATTCCGGGACACCATGGAGTCGGATCTGGCCAAACTGGAAGCCGCCATCGCCAAGCGCGACCTGCTGGTGGCGCTGCAAATCATGCACCGCATGCGCGGCGCGCTGGTAATGGTAAAAATGACGCCACTGTCATCAGCGCTTGAAGCCATCGAATCCCGGCTCAAGCGCAATGACCGCGACGAACAAGCCTTGCAGGACGCTTTGACGCTGATGGTTGAACTCAAAGAGCTTCTGGTCCAAGTTTGATTCTTGGTGCAGAATAGGCCGACAAATCATCCCCTCAATACTCCGCGTCCCCGCATGGAACGACTCCGAATAGTCTTAGCTGACGATCACCCGCTTGTTCTCATGGGCATGCGGGATCTGCTCGTAAAGGATCTCAGCTTTGAGGTCACGGCAACACTCGCCAGCCCCACCGAGCTGGTCGAACACCTGACGCATGATCTGCCGAATGTGATCATCACCGACTACTCCATGCCCGGCGACGAAACCTATGGCGACGGCATCCGGCTGGTGAAATACCTGACCCGGCATTTCCCGCGCGCGCAGGTCGTGGTGCTGACGATGGTGTCCAACCCGATGATCATTTCGGCACTGTACGACGCAGGGGTTGCGGCGGTGGTGCTCAAGCGCGACGACTTGGCCGAAATCGTCACGGCATTGCGAACGCTGCAAGCCGGGCGCAAATACTATCCTCCCGGCTTTCAACGCGACGGCACGGTAGATTCCCGCACCAAGTTCATCGGCGAACGCATCAACAGCCTGTCCCCCAAAGAATTCGAAGTGCTGCGCCATTTCATTCGTGGTGAATCCATGATGCAAGTGGCCGACACGCTCAAACGCAGCGTCAAGACCGTGAGCGGACAAAAGATATCCGCCATGCGCAAGCTGAACGTGCAGACAGACCAGGAACTGGTGGCGTTCTGCGTGGAAACTGAAATCTTCCAATAACGCCGCCGACGTTCGGCTGGCCCTGCGCGGGCGCCGCGGCTTGGTATCCTTGCAGGCTTGCCCGAGCGGACGCAACGCCTTTACGTCTGCGGTGCTCGGGCGCATCACCGAGACCGTGGCATGACGCAAGACCCATTTGAATCCATCACTGGCCAGGAAGTCGACCGCAACGCCATGCTGGCGCTGCTTGAACAGGCGGCGGGCCGCCCGTTGTTTTTCCAGGACTGCGATTTCCAGCACGCTGACTTTTCCCGGCTGGATCTGCGCGGCGCGCAATTCACCGCCTGCGCCATCGCCGATGCCTCGTTCCAAGGCGCCACGCTGGCCGACACCGCCTGGGTGCGTTGCCGGGGTGGCCGTGCCAATTTTGCGTCGGTGGATGCCAGCGACGCGGTCTTCCAGAATTGCGATCTGAACAACGCCAACTGGCGCCGTGCACGCCTGGCCGCCGCCCGCTTTCAGGGATGCAAACTGACCGGTTCCGACTTCGACGGCATCGCCTGCCTGGGCTGGACGGTTGAAGAATGCTTGTTCGTCGGCGCACTGCTGCGCGGCGTGTCGTTCCGCAAGACTGCTCTCATGCAGCTGGACTTTTCGGATGCCGACCTGGCGGGAAGTGATTTCCGCGACACCGTCTTTCACGGCGGCAGCCTGCGCAACGCCAACCTGAAAAACGTGCGCTTCGAAGGCGCCGACCTGCGCGAAGTGGATTTAAGCGGCATCGACCTGACCGCCGCCGCGCGGCTGGCCGGCGCCACCATTTCCAAGACGCAGGCCGCCGCGCTGCTGGCCGAGCTGCGCATCAGTGTGATCTGACGCGCAGGGGCTTTAGCTTTCCGAGCCCATCGCCGGGTCGCTCACCGTGTGTTTGCCCGTCTCGACCCGGCCCGCGAAGCGGCGGTAAAAGGCAGGGTCGCTTGCGCACGTGACGGCGAAGTCATACCACTGGCCGCTATCGGCAAGCGCCCAGTGCAACGATGCCGTCGCGCCGCCTGCCACCGATTGCTTCCATGGGCCGTCTTGCCGATAAGCCAACGCGGTGACCGTGAAGTCACCGGCGTTGGCGCCCGCATTCATCAGCTCTGCATAGACGTCGCCATTGGCGATGTCATAGCAAACGCGGATCTCGGGCGCGACACCCGTGTCCGCAATGCGGTTCGTATCGCCCTTGAAATGGCGATGCAGGCCATTGGGCCCCAGCACCCACAAGTCATAGCGGCCCAGATTGTCCTGGAATGCGTTCCAGGTATCCGACAGCGACTTGCCGGCTTCCACCACGTAACGGCGCGGCACGCGATCCAGGTTCAACCGGTCATACACATGGAACACCGCCGCCTGCGTGCCGGTATTGGAGAACAGCAATTCCACCGTACCCACGGCGCTGCAACGCGCGCTGGCGTGCAGTTCATACGGCAAGGCGCGCGACGGACGCGTGCCGCTGGCCTGAATGGGCAGCTGCATGTCCGTGGGCAAAGGCATGGCGGGCAACGCTTCCTGCGCGCTGCGTAACTGGTCGGCGGCGCTGCGCGTGCTGCGGCCGGCCAACGTGGGCAAGGCCTCGGTATTGGGCGTCTGGAAATTGAACGCGCTGGTCAGGTCGCCGCACACGGCACGGCGGTACGGGCTGATGTTGGGTTCCTGCACGCCAAAGCGTGCTTCCAGAAAGCGCAGCACCGAGGTGTGGTCGAACACCTGCGAATTGACCCAGCCGCCACGGCTCCAGGGCGAGATGACGAACAGCGGCACACGCGGGCCAGGGCCATAGACGCGGCCATCCGGCGCGGGCTGGCTGCCGCTGCCGGCGGGTGCGGGATGCGTGAAATATTCAAACGCCATGTCCGTGTCGCTAAGCGTAGACTTGCCCGCCTTGCCCATGCCCGAATCGGGCGACGGCGCAGAGGGCGACGGCACGTGATCGAAGTAGCCGTCGTTCTCGTCGAAGTTCACCAGCACCACCGTCTTGCTCCAGACTTCCGGCACGGCGGTCAGCGCGTCCAGCACTTCTTGCAGGAACCACGCGCCTTGCACCGGGCTGGACGGCCCCGGGTGTTCGCAATAGATCGACGGCGCGTTCATCCAGCTGACTTGCGGCAGCTTGCCTTCGCGGATGTCGCGCTTGAAGGCGTCCAGATAGTTCTCGGGCGACGTGCCGGGCAAGGTATTCGCCACGCCCTTGTACAGCGGGTTGTGCGCGTTGTCGGTGGCGGCGTCATAGGCTTTATACGGCAATGCCTGGCCGGTGTTGGCATAAGGCACGCCGGGCTCGCCCCCGCTGGATACCGGAAAGCCGGACGCGATGTTCGCGCGGCGGAATTGCTGGAAGGCGCCCAGCATGTTGTCGCCCCACTCGTCCGGCATGTTCTGGTACGAGATCCAGCTCACGCCGGCGGCTTCCAAGCGTTCGGCATAGGTCGTCCAGGTGTAGCCGGTGTTCTGCGACGCCGGCCGGCCGTCGATCCAGTCCCACTCATTGTTCACGAACGACGCGCCGCCTGCGGTGGCGCCATTGGTGCCCGTCAGGTGGAACGAACGGTTGGCGTCGGTGCCGGTGTGCATCGAACAGTGATAGGCGTCGCACAAGGTGAACGCGTTGGCCAAGGCGAACTGGAACGGAATCTCGCGTTCCTTGAAGTAGCCCATCGCGATGTCGGTCTTGTGCGCAGGCCAGTGCGTCATGCGGCCGTGGTCCCACGCAGCCTGGCTGTCCACCCAGGTGTGGTGCGCGCCGTCTGCGCGCTGCGCGTTGTTGGCGCTGCCGTCCAGGTGATAGGGCGTGAGCACGGCGCCATTGGCGCGCTCTTGCTGCCAGACGCGGCGGCCGTTGGCCAGCGGGATGGTGAAGCGGTCGCCAAAGCCGCGCACGCCTTTGAGCGTGCCGAAGTAATGGTCAAACGACCGGTTCTCTTGCATCAGGATGATGACGTGCTCCACATCCTTGATGGTGCCCGTGGCGTTGTTGGCGGGTATGGCCAGCGCGCGGCGGATGCTGGGCGGAAACGCAGCCAGCGCGGCGGCGGCAAAGCCTGCGCCCGTGGCGGTCTGAAGAAAATTGCGGCGTGAATTCATCTCGAAGCTTCTCGGTCGTTGGAGTCAGGGCAAGGCAGCGCGGCGCTGTTTCAGGGCGCGCATCGCAGCAGCGGCGCAGGCGCGGGCGGCTGGGGTTGGGGCTGCTCGGTAACGGGAGGCTCGGGATTGGGTGCGGACGACTCGTCGTCGTCATCGCCGCCACAGGCGGACAAGGTGATGGCCACGACCAAGGCGGCCGCAAGCGTTCGTGCAATGCGTTTGGGAGGCATGGGGGAGTCGGTGGGGTGAGGAAAAAACTTTCATGCCGCTTTCAATCGGCACGACCCCAGCGAGTCTAGGAACGCGACGTGACAACCCCGTGAATCCTCACGGGGTGATTCCGGCCGCGTTGTATCGGCGTATGTCCACGCGGACATACGCGTGTCATGGGCGTAAGCCGCGAGGTCAGCGGCGGCGCAAAAAGCGCTGTTCGACGACGACGCTGCCCCACTGCCGGCCTTCGGATTCGTCGGTCAGCACAAAGCCCGCTGACTCATACAAGTGGCGGGCGGCGTCCAGCCCCTTGAAGGTCCACAGATAGGTCTCGTCGTAGTGCGCGTCGGCAAACGCCAGCGCACGTTCAAGCAGCGCGCGGCCCACGCCCATGCCGCGCAAGGCGTCGTCCACGATGAACCAGCGCAGGTGCGCCTGGCGCTTGGCAAGATCGCCGTCGATCACGATGCTGGCCAACACCCTGCCCCCGTCCACATACAGCCATATGCCTTTGCCCTGTGCGGGCAGGCCTTCGGCGAAGGCCGCCAGCTCGCTGGCGACCTTGCGTTCGAAGTACACGCCAAAGCCCGACGTTTGCGCGTAGTAGCGCGCGTGCAGGCTGGCCACGTCGCCAATGCAGCCGGGCACATAGCCGTCGTGAATCGAATCGCTGAGGGATGTGGCGGGCGGCGCCAGGTTGGGGTTTTCGCGTGACAGCGCATCGGCATACAGCGACATGAAGCGGAGCAGCGATTGCTGGTCGTCAGGCGCCAGTTGGCGCAACGCGCGCGACACCTGATCGGTGGCGAACTGGTCGATGCGCGCGCGAAGCGCCAGGCCAGCCGCCGTCAACGTCAAGCGGGATGATCGCGCATCATCGGCGTCGGTTTCACGCGCCACCAGGCCGGCCGATTCCAGCTTGGCCAATTGGCGGCTGGTGTTGGATTTGTCCAGCCTGAGAATCCCCGCCAGGTCGCGCGCCTGGATGCCGGGCTGCAAACCGATTTCGATGATGGCGTGAACGGCGGAAGGGGCGAGATCGCTGCCGGCCAGCGACGTGCGCATGAAGCCGAGTTCGCGGACCAGCTTGCGGGAAAACTCCCGCAAGTCCCGGATGGTCTGGTCGCGGGACTGAGGAGGAAAATCGATGAGATCCATGGGGCGCCCCCAATAAGTTGCGGTTCGCAACCAATATAATTGCGAGCCGCAACCAAATCAAGGAATTTTCCGCGTCACCGCCATTCACCCCGGCCGCAGACGTGCACTTTCATGGCACCGCAGCCCCCAATCGCATACCCCCTATCGCATACCCCCCTGTCGCGCGGAAAGCTTGCGCCGCAACCGGCGCAGCACGGCGCCGAGCATCGGAATGCGCTCGTAAATATGCGCCGCCGGGTCCCAGTAATCCTGGTGGTCGATGATCAGGCCTTGCGAGTCCAGCACCAGTGCGCTGGCCCCTTCGAAGTCGAAGGCGTGGCCTCGCAACGCGCCGTCAAAGCGCCACACCAGAAAGGCGTCCACGCCCTGCCCGCCCTGCCGCAAGATATGAAAACGCGGCTGCTCCAGATTCTGGAACATGTGGGCATAAACGTGCGCGATGCCGGGCAGGCCGTGCACGTCGTTGAACGGATCAGCGAAGTGCGCATCGGGCGCGTAGACGGTATCAATACTGGGCAGCGTTTGCGGCGTCAGCGCTTCAAACCAGGCTCCGATTTCTTGCAGGCGTGCGTTCATCATTGCGTCCTTTTCTCTAAGACCCAGTGCCGGACATCCGTGCGGCCTTCGCGAAAACCGGCTTCGCAATAGCACAGATACATGCGCCACAAGCGGATGAAGGCGTCGTCGAACCCTTGCGCGCGCACCGCCTGCACCTGCGCGTCAAACGCGTGGCGCCAGCGCAGCAGCGTATCGGCGTAGTCCAGGCCGAACGCATGTTCGTCGATGATGGCGAGCCCGGCGCGTGCGGACTGTTCACGGATCACGCGTGGGCAGGGCAGCATGCCGCCGGGAAAAATGTATTGCTGAATAAAGTCGGTGCCGCGCCGGTAGGACTCGAACGCGTCGTCGGCAATGTCGATGGATTGCAGCGCGACGCGGCCGCCGCTGCGCACGTTACGCGCCAAGGTATCGAAGTACACGGGCCAGCGGCGCTCGCCCACGGCTTCGACCATTTCAATCGAGACGATGTGGTCGTACTGCCGGGCGCCCAGGTCGCGATAGTCGCGCAGTTCCAGCGTGACGCGGCCGTCCAGCCCTTGCGTTTGCATGCGCGCGCGAGCCCATTGCAATTGCGCGTCGGACAAGGTGATTCCGTGCACGTGCAACCCGCGTTGCGCGGCGCGCTCGGCAAAGCCGCCCCACCCGCAGCCGATCTCCAGCACATGCTGGCCGGGCCGGGCGTTCAAGGCATCCAGCAGCCGGTCGATCTTGCGGTGTTGCGCGGCCTGAAGCGATTCCGTGCGATCCGCGCCGAACAGCGCGGCGGAATAGCTCATCGACGGGTCCAGCCACAAGCGATAAAAATCGTTGCCCAGGTCGTAGTGGGAAAGAATATTGCGGCGGCTGCCTTTGCGCGAGTTGTCGCGCAAGAACAGATGTGACAAGCGCCGCGCCAGCAACGCCCACCACTTGCCTGCCATCGCTTGAGACAGCGCCGCCTCGTTGCGCAAGGCCAAGGTGAACAGCGCAAGCAGATCGGGGCTGTCGACCCAGCCGCGGCGCAGGCTTTCCGCAAAGCCGATGTCGCCCTGGCGCAAGATGGCGGACGCCGCCCGCCAATCGCGGATGATCAGTTCGGCGTGCGGCCCGCCGCCAGGCTCGCCATATAGCGCGTGCCCGCCTGAAGGGTCCGTCAAGGCCAGCGTGCCGACGCGCAAGCGCGCCGCCATCGCCATCAATCCGCGTGCGGCCCAGCTGGGTCTGGCGGCAGCGCATTCAACGCTGAGTTCGTCTTCACTCATCATGGCCCTCGCGCGGGTAGGTCACTTCGCTTGGCGGCGCAGCGGGTTTGCGTTGGTATGGCACCTTGCGCAAGAACAGGCGCAAGGCTTGGAGATGAATGCGCGCCACCACGCCCAGCGTCATGAAGGGCATGGCGAGCAGCGCGCGCAGCAAGGCCGCTGTGGTCAGCGGCGTAGCCACACTTTGAATCGCGGTGTGCAGCAAGGGCGTGGGCAAGGCCGGATCATCGAAGTAGTCGATGGCGACGCGATGCGTATCGCCCTGCTCATGCACGCGAAAGCGGTACACGCCCATGACGCGGCAGAACGGCGACACATGGAATTCCTTCGTGGTTTGCAGGGCGTCGCCATCATGAATGGCCCCGCCATCCGGCGCGCGCAACACATATTGATGGCGTTCGCCAAAGGTGTTGTTGACCTCGGCCACCAGCACGCGCAGCACGCCATCGGTGTCATGCACGTACCAGAAGCTGACCGGGTTGAAGACATAACCGAACACGCGGGGAAAGCTCTGCAACCACACGGCGCCCACGTCCATGTGGATGCCGGCGATGTCCAGCCGGGAACGCAGCCATTCCATCGGATTGCCGCCACGGCGGTCGCCGTGATCAGAAAAATGAAACGCCACGGGACGGCGGCGGTTGACGCCGAACAGCCATGACGATTGGCCATCCACATCTGCCGCCTGGTCGACGCGCACGCGCAGGCAAAACACGGGGTACGTGAAGCGGTGCGCAACGGGACGCGTGCGCGCATGCACCACGCGCGCGCGGGCAAGTTCGATCGGGGCGGCGATCATTGGCGCAGTCGTTGGCGCAGTCATGACGCGGCGCTCCACGGCGGCGACACGCCAAAGTCCGCCGCCACGCGGATGGCGGACGCCAGGCCGTCCTCATGAAACCCGTAACCGGTCCACGCGCCGCAGAACCACGTGCGCGCGCGGCCCTGAATGCCGGCCAGCTGGCCTTGCGCCGCCACGGTGTCGGCGTCCAGGATGGGGTGTTCGTATTCGAACCGGCCCAACACGCTGCTGGGCGCCGGTTCCTGTTGCGGGTTCAGCGTGACAATCACCGGCCGCTTGAACGGCAGCGGTTGCAGGTGGTTGAGCAGATAGCTGACCGACATGGGCGCATCCGCCGTTGGGCCGGCCAGATAATTCCACGCCGACCACACCGCGCGCCGCCGCGGCAACAAGGCCGTGTCCGTGTGCAGTACGGCCACGTTGGGCTGATAGCGCACGCGCGACAGCACCTCGCGTTCGTCTTCGCTGGCATCCAGCATGGCAAGCGATGTCGGCGCATGGCAGGCCAGCACCACGGCGTCGTAGCGGTCCACATGCCCGGCCGACCGCACTTCCACGCCGTCGGCCAGCCGTTTGACGGTGTGCACCGCGCTGGACACGCGCACCTCTGCAATGCGCGGCAGCATCGCCTTCACATACTGGCGCGCGCCGCCCTTGACCGTTTTCCATTGCGGGCGGCCGGCCACTTGCAGCAGGCGGTGGTTCAGGCAGAACGACAGGAACGTGCGGGCCGGTTGCTGCAACACCATGCTGGGCGGCGTGGACCAGATGGCGCCCGCCATCGGCAGCAAATACCAGTCGCGCATGGCCTGGCCGTAGCCTTCGTCATCCAGCAGATCGCCCAAGAGCGCATAGGGGCCGCAACGCGCCAGATAACGCGCGGCGTGCCGATTGAAGCGGAGAATGTCGCGCAGCATGCCCAGGAACGCGGGGCGCATCAGGTTGCGGCGTTGCGCGAATACGGTGCCAAGGCTGGTGCCAGCCCATTCCAGATCGGGCTGCGCAAGCGACACGCTGAACGTCATGTCACTCGCGTGCACGGGTACATCCAGATGGCGGAACAGTTGCACCAGGTTGGGATAGGTCAGGTCGTTATGCACCAGAAAACCGGTGTCGACCGGATAGCGTATGCCGTCGACCTCGGCGTCCACGGTGTTCGTGTGGCCGCCCACGTAGGGGCCGGCTTCAAACAAGGTCACGCTGTATTTTTCAGACAGCAGCCACGCCGCGCTCAAGCCCGACACGCCGCCACCGACCACCGCAATGCGGCCGCCCGGCGGGACTGGCGCGGACAGGGCGCGGTTCATGCGGCGTCCTGACGATTCAGGCCAAGCAGGTTCGCGCGCAAGCCCGGGCTGCGGGTACGCGGGTCGAGCCAGATGGCGGCAAAGGCGCGGGCGAAGGCCGGGCTGTCGATGTCGCCCGCGGGCGTGTCGCCACGGAAAAAGCGCACGCCCTCGCCGCGGCGGAACCAGCCGGTCAGGCGGTCGCCTGCGGCCACGTCCGGAAAGCGTTCGCGCATGGCCTGCGTCCAGGCGGCCAAGTCGTCGGCGGGCGTGTCGGTCAGGCGGGCGATTTCTTCCGTGGACGTCGCGACGATCTGCTCGCCCGGAATGTTGCGCAGGTAGCGCAGCATCAGGACGAAGTCGCCATCGGGATCAAACGACGCGGAAACGTCTGAAGACGACGCCGGCACATACAGGTAGGCGTGATACAGCCGGAACACGCTCCACGTAAGCAAGCCATGGCCGATCAGCCGCCAATCGGCGGGATGCGCCGTCAGCAACGCGGACGGCAACGCAATTTCCTGGGACTTCGATGTGGGGGTGGCCATGTCGGCGCCTGGTTGTGAACCGATTAGTCACGATTAAACCATCAAGTTTAAAAAAGTACTATGCAGTTTAGATTTAGACTATGCAGGCAAATTTCTGCCTGAATGGTCTGTCCCCCTCATGCCCGCTGCCAACCCCGTCAAGAAACTGTCCTTCAAACAACAGCAACTGTTGCTGCGCGAAGATGCCATCCTGGATTCGGTCAACCGGATGCTGGCGGTGAAGGGCTATGACCTGATGACGATGGACGAAGTCGCGGCCGATGTCGGAATTTCCAAGGCCAGCCTGTACAAACATTTCGCGTCCAAGGACGCGTTGGCGGCGGCGTCGATGACGCGGCTGCTGGACCGCACGCTGGCGGTAATTGCCGCGCTGCCGGAATCGCTGGGGCCGGTAGACCGGCTGAAGGAAGTGGTGCGCTGGGCCGTCAGGACGCACCTGGACGACGAGATGCCGCTTTTGCCGTCCACCCGGTCTACGATTCAGCAGGCGCTGATCACGCACACGCCCTACCTGGAACGCTTAAGCCAGGTCACTGAAACGCTGGGCGGCTGGATTCTGGCGGCGCAGGAAAGCGGTGAACTGTCGTCAGACTTGCCGGGCGAAGTGATCCTCTACACAATCTACGCGCGGTCGTGCGACCCGGTGGGCAACTTCCTGAAGATGGGCGGCGCGTTCCAGCCCGATGAGATCGTCGAGTATTTGATCACCACCACGTTTAACGGGCTGGCCGCGCGCTGACGCTCTGCGCTACCCCGGCCGCTTGAAGCCGACGCGCGCCTGTTCGATGGCGGCGTGGCAGACGCAGCCGCTCATGTGGTCATTGACCATGCCCACGGCCTGCATGAAGGCATACATGGTGGTGGGCCCCACGTACGTCCAGCCGCGCTTTTTCAGCGCACGCGATAGCGCCGTGGACGCGGCGGAGGTCGGGTTGTTGTTCCAGTAATCCAGATCAATTGCCGGGGGCCGTTCAGCCGCCTGCGGTTCGTGCCGCCATAACCAGCCCGCCAGCGAACCGGTTTCTTCGGCCAGCGCCACGGCGCGGCGCGCGTTGTTGATGGTGGACACGATCTTCGCGCGGTTGCGCACGATGCCCGGGTTGCCCATCAGGCGGTCCACGTCTTGCTCGGTATAGCGCGCCACGCGTTCAAAATCGAAATCGTCGAAGGCCTCGCGAAACGCCTCGCGCTTACGCAAGATGGTGATCCACGCCATGCCCGCCTGAAAGCCTTCCAGGCAGATCTTTTCATACAGCCGATGGTCGCCGCCTACCGGCCGCCCCCATTCGTGATCGTGATATTCCGGCATGGATGGCTGCCAGAAGCAGCGCGGCACGCCCGCTGCGTCAAGAATCAGGCCGGGCTTGCCGGGCGCGGGTGACGTGCCCGCGGCGTCTTCACGCGCGGGCATCGTCATTGCTTACCGGGTACGGGGCAGCTCATGTCGCCTTCTTCGCACTTCAGATACGCGCGCAGTTCTTTCGTACGGGCCTGCGTCAGCTTGTCCAGGCACTGGCTCAGCACCATGGGATAGGCGCTGCCGCCGGTGGTGCCGGCTGACGAGAACGCACATTCCGCATCGCGAAAAAACAGCCACGCCTTTTGCGCGGCCTGCAATTGGGTCAGCTTGGTCTTATCGTCTTTCAGCCGTTGCGTGACCTCTTTGTACGACGCGTTCAAGTCGGCGTCGGACTGTCGGTAGGCCTGATCGGCGCACAGATTCATGTCGGTCTGCGTTTCGGCATTGCCGCAATTCTTCAGCGGCTGCGCCTGTGCGCTGGCCGCCAGAATCAGCGCGGCTGCCGTGGCGATTGCGATACGCATAAACGTTTCTCCTATTGAGCGGGTGAGTCGGTAAGTAACGGCGCCCGAAGGGTGCGTTTGATGGGAAAGTGTCGCATGGATGGGCACGGTGGCGCATGCCGCAGCCGGCCCATCGCCTAAGATATCGGCCATGAAGATTCAACTGCTCTCTGATCTGCACCTGGAATCCGACCCGACCTTTCTGGCGCGGCCTGCCCCCGGCGCCGACCTGCTGGTGCTGGCGGGCGACATCGGCTCGTACCGTGAAGGCTCGAAACTTGCCACCGCCGACTTCGGGCTGGGCAGCTACGCGCCGCGCAACGGCTGGCCCACGCCGGTGGTGTTCGTACCGGGCAACCATGAATACGACAACCTGGATTTCGACGACACGCATCATCGCCTGCGCGAGCTCTGCCACACGCTCGGCATCCAATGGCTGGAACGTGAAACCTGCGTCATCGACGGCGTGCGCCTGATCGGCACCACGCTATGGACGGATTTCGATGCGCTAGCGGCAGACAGCGACGCGCTAGGCGTGGCGCTGGCCAAACGCGCCAAGGCGTTTCGCGCGGCTGATTTCTATCTGGAAAAAGCGCAGATGCGCCGCCAGGGCGCGCCGTTCATGGCGGAGCAGATGCGCGAACAAGGGCTTGTGTGCCAGCAGTGGCTGGACGCCGCGCTGCGCGTGCCGTTTGACGGCCCGACGGTGGCCATCACCCACTTTGCGCCCACGCTTGCCAGCGCCGACCCGCGCTACGGCGTCACGCCCGGCACGGCCGGCTTCTGCAATGCGCTGGACGCGTTGCTGCCGCTAGCCGACATGTGGATGCACGGCCATCTGCATTGCGCGCATGACTACGTGAAAGACGGTTGCCGGGTGGTGGCCAACCCGCTGGGCTATGCCAAAAAAGGCGAACAGGCGGACTTTTCGCCTGATCGCCTTTGGGAAGTGCACGCTTAGAACTTCAGGCTGGCGCTCAGGCCGTAGGTGCGGGGGTCGCCAGCCTTTACGTAATCCGACGACTGGAACAGCCAGTAGCGCTTGTCCGCCAGATTGTTGATGCCGGCGCGGAACGTGGTCTCGTAGCCGTAGATGCGCGTGTCGTAGGTGGCGCCGATGTTGATGATGGCGTAGTCATCCACGCGCACATTGTTCGACGCGCCCAGCATGGTGTTGCCGGTGTATTTGACATCGGCGCGCAGCTTCAGGCCCGGCAGTTGCGGCACCGAGTACGACACCTGCGCCGCCGCCACCAGCTTGGGCGCGCCCGCCACGCGGTTGCCGGTGTAGGCGTTGCCCTTCTTGTATTCCGAATCCAGGAACATCAGGCTGCCGCCCACGTTCCAGTTGGTGGCCACACGCGCCGACGCGCCCAGCTCCAGGCCCTGATAAATCGACTTGCCGTCCTGCGTCAGTTCGTTCGCCGAGTTCGCGTATTCCGCCTTTTTCTCGATACGGAAGAGCGCCGCCGTGGCTGCCCAATCGTCCTGATCGGTCTTCAGCCCCAACTCGTACTGCTTGCTCTTGAGCGGGTCCAACAACGCGCCATAGTTCGTGTAGAGGTTGCCCACCGACGAACCCGGCTCCAACGATTCGATGTAGCTGGCGTAGGCCATCGTCTGCGGCGTGATCTTGTACATCAAGGCCACGGTCGGCGTCAGCACGCCGTTCTTGTCGTAGCGCGAAGACTGCGCGCCCGTTGCATCAAAGCCCACCTGCTCGTAATTCGTATAGCGCAGGCCGCCCAGCAGCGACCAGCCGCCGGTAAGGTCGATGGTGTCGCTGGCGAACATCGCCTTTTGCGTGATCTCGGCCGCGCGATACAGGTTCTGGCTGCCCACGCTGTAGTACGTGTTTGTGTTCTGCGACCGCAGGTTGCCCGTGCCTTGCAGCTGGTACACGCCATCGGCGCTGTAGTCGTTCTTTTGCTTCTGCCACGACGCCCCCGCCACCACGTGATGCTTCAGCGGGCCGGTGGCGAACTTGCCTTCGACCATGCCCTGCCATTGGTTGTAGCCATAGGCCTCGCCATAGTCGGAGCGGTAGTCGTTGTAGTCGCCTGCCTGGTTTTGCAGGAACAGCACGGATTCATTGCGGCGTGTGCGCGTCGAGCTGTAGCTGTAATCGGTGCGCACGCTCCAGTCGGACGACAACTGGTACTTCAGGCCCGTCGAGTAGTAGCGAAAGGCGTTGTCGGCGTAGGGGCCTTCGCCTACCAGCTTGCCGTTGTCATTGCGCACGGGCGAGGGCAACTCGTTGCCCGCCAGCTGGGCCGCGTAAATGGTGGGCTCTTGGCCGATGGCCTTGCGGTCCTGGTAGATGGACTGGAAGTCCCACGTCAGCTTGTCGGTCAGGCGCGCGTCCAGCGCCAGCGAGACGGAGTCGCGATACAAGGAGCCGCCGTTATACGTATTGCCTTCTTCGTGCGTCGCGTTCAGGCGGTAGCCGAACGTGCCGCTTTGGCCCACGCGCCCGCCCAGGTCCACCTGTTCACGCAGCAGGCCTTTGGACACATAGCCCAGTTCGATGCTGCGCACCGGCTCGTCCGTGGGCTTCTTCGTCACGTAGTTGACCAGGCCGCCCGGCGAACCAAAGCCATACATGAAGCCCGAGGCGCCCTTCAACAAATCAATCTGCTCGAATTGTTCAAAGGGCAGGGTCGTCACATAGCTCAGGAACGGCTTGCCATCGATGCGGTAAGAATTCTGCCAATCCAGCGGCAGGCCGCGCACGGTCAGATAGCTGGCCCAGGCGCCGTAAGACGCGCTGTTATCGCTGACGGACGCGTCCAGCGCGAACACATCGCCCAGCTTGTTGACCTGCCGGTCCTGAATGTCTGCCGCGGTCACGACCGTGGTGGAAAACGGCGTCTCCAACTGGCTGCGATTGCCCAGCGCGCCCGTGTTCACGGGTGCGGACAGATGCTCCAAGGTGTCGTCGATTGATGTTGCGTTGACGGTCACGGCCGGCAATTGCGCCACGCCCTGCGAGCTGGCGGCGGACTGGGCCTGTGCTGCCCCAGAGAAAACCACGCCCAACGCCAGGGCAAGAACAGAAGGCGTAACAGCAGACCGTGCAAGCTTGCGCGCACGGCACTTCCGGTTGGAAGTCGGACGGACCACGTTGAATTCTCCAGAGCAGACAGGCAGAAAGATTGGATTTTTATTATTAACGATACTGATTCGCAATAATATTTACGAATCAGTGCAACCCTGACTGTTGGCTGGATCGCGTGCGTCTTTCAAAACGTTTGATGGATCAATCACTTGCGCCGGATTGCCCCCTTGCGGGGCATGTCGCGCGGCGACAACAGCACACAGGCGGCGCGGCCTAAGGCTCCAGCCCCGCCACCGGCAAGGCGAACAGCACGATCGCCGGATTCGCCACCACGAACCCCGTACCCGCTAGGAACATCACGGGCGACAGCGCGCGCGCCATGTCCGCGCTGCCTTGCGAGTCTTGCACCGTGATGCGATACGACTGATCCAACGCCGTCTGGGTCGCCCCGCCCGCCTGCGCCGCGCTGGGCGTGCCGGGCCGGGCCAGGTAGCGCTTGCCCTTGAGGCGATGGGTGTAATAGACCATGCCTTGCTTTGTGGTTTGGAAGTGCATGGCCAGCGCCTGTTCACGATCACGCGGCGTGGCGTTGTCCATCAGCTGCAAGCGCACATAGCCCCACGTGAAGCCATCGGCCCCCACATGAAAGTCGCGCGGAATCCCGGCGGTCAGCCGGGTCCGGAAGTCCGCTTGCATCGCCTGCGCCATCGCAGGCGGCATGTCGAACAGATAGTGATACTGCGGGCCCAGCACCGCAAACGTCTTGCCGTCCGATGACACCATCAGGGTGGAGACGTTTTCCGTGTACGTCTTGGTCGACGCGCAGCCCGCCATCAGCAAGGCAAGCGCGGAGAGCAGCAGCGTAGTCAGGACGCGTTGCATGGGCCGGGTATCGATCAAGGCGCCGGATTCGGATAGCGCGTGTGGATCGCGTCGATCGCCTTCAGCACGTCCGGCGACAAGGTGACGTCGACGCTGTCGATGTTTTCCTTCAGCTGTTCCAGCGTGGTCGCCCCGATCAAATTGCTGGTGACGAACGGGCGCTGGTTGACCCAGGCCAGCGCCAGGTGCGTGGGCGAGATGCCGTGCTCGCGCGCCAGCGCCACGTACTCGCTGGTGGCCGCTTCGGCCTGCGGGTTGCTGTAACGCGTGAACCGCGTGTAGCGCGTCAGGCGAGCGCCTTCGGGCCGTGCGCCGTTCAGGTACTTGCCGCAAAGCATGCCCATCGCCAACGGCGAGTACGCCAGCAGGCCCACGCCTTCGTGGTGCGTGAATTCCGACAGGCCGATTTCGAACACGCGGTTCAGCAGGCTGTACGCGTTCTGGATCGACACGACGCGCGGCAGGTTCTGGGTGTCGGCATGACGCAGGAACTGCGACAGGCCCCACGGCGTTTCATTGGACACGCCCACGTGGCGCACCTTGCCGGCGCGCACGAAATCCTGCAATACCGACAGGGTTTCTTCGATCGGCACGGTGTGCTCGTCTTCGACCCACGGGTAGTTCAGCTGGCCGAACGTGGCGGTGGTGCGGTCAGGCCAATGCAACTGATACAGGTCCAGGTAATCCGTCTGCAAGCGCTTCAGGCTGGCGTCCAGCGCTTCGGTCAGGTTCTTGCGGTCAAGAAAAGTCTTGCCATCGCGGATGTGGCCGGGGCGCTTGGGGTCGCGCACCGGGCCGGCCACCTTGCTGGCCAGCACGATGTCCTGGCGGCGCTTGCTCTTCGCGAGCCACGTGCCGATATAGGTTTCGGTCAGGCCCTGGGTTTCGGGCTTGGGCGGCACCGGGTACATTTCGGCCACGTCGACCAGGTTCACACCGCGCGAGAGCGCGTAGTCCAGTTGTTGATGAGCGTCGGCCTCGGTGTTCTGTTCGCCCCAGGTCATGGTGCCCAATCCAATCAGGCTGACATCCAGGTCGGTACGGCCGAGTTTGCGGGTTTTCAAGTTCTGCTCCGTGCGGGGTCTTAGAGAGGAACCGACACCTTACCGCAAGTACTTGGCGTTTCGCTGACAAAATCAGGGCATCCGGCAGCTTGCCACCCGCCCGCAAATCCGCATACGCTGGCCTCTTCGCGACGGGGAGCGCCATGCTCAGGAATTTCGACGAGTCTTATCTCTTCTTCATCGGCGTCATCGTTTTCCTGGCCATCATCGAGCTCTGCTTCCGGCTGGGCCTGCGCCAGCGCAAGCCCGGCGATGAAACGCACCGCACGCACATCACCGCGCTGCAAACCGCCCTGCTCGGCCTGCTGGCCTTGCTGCTGGGCTTTACCTTTGCGATGTCGGTCACGCGCTTCGAGGCGCGCAAGAACCTGGTGCTGGAAGAAGCCAACGCGGTGGGCAACGCCTACTGGCGTTCGCAATTGATTGCGCCGGCCGCGCGGGCGCAGGTGCCGAAACTGCTGCTGGAATACACGAAGGCGGCGCTGGAACTGCATGACGCGGAAAACGACGCGCCGCGCTTTGACGCCGCCAGCGCCACGTCACGCCGCATCGAACGCCAGATCCGCGCGCTCGCCGCCGCCACCGCCGACAACCCGCCCGCGATTTCCACCATCATGTTCATTCAGGCCATCAACGAGATGGCGCAAGTCAACGAGAAGCGCCGCGTAGCGCTTGAAAACCACGTCCCCGAGCCCGTTTTCTATCTGCTGTTCATCGTCAGCGCGGGCTCCGTGGCATTCATCGCGTACGGCACGGGCCTGCATGGGCGCAGGCGATTGATTTCAACCGGCCTCTTCGCCGCGCTGATTGCGCTGGTGCTGACGTTCATCGTGGACATCGATCAGCCCGGCACCGGCGTGATCCAGGTCAATCAGGAAAGCATGGAGCGGATGCAGAAGACGCTGGAGCAGGAGATGTAGACGGGCGGCGTGGCCGTTAGCCTAGTGCTGGGGCTGGGCTTGGGCTTGGGCTTGGGCTTGGGCTTGGGCTTGGGTTTGGGCTGCGCTTAGCGTCGGGCGTTCAGAACACGTACTCCAGCACCTCATCACCCGCCGCATCGAACGTGCCCGTCGAGCGCCACCCCAAATGGCGATAGAACCCGTAAGACCGCACAGCAGGATCGGTGGCGCAACCCAGGAACAATCGCTTGAAACCGCGCTGATGCAGCAAGTCGCGGGTCATGCCCAACACCGTCTTCCCCACCCCGCGCCCTTCGTATTCGGGCAACAGCGCCAGCACAACGATTTCCCCCGTGTCGCGATGCCCGAAGCAATAGCCAGCAAGCTTGGTGCCGTCCAGCGCGACAAAGCCGGGATACAAGCCCGCTTCAATCCCCGCGCTCCACGTTTCACACGTGATGCCGGCGTCGGCGAGCTGCGCTTCAGTGACGGCGTTCTCGCGGGTGCGCGTGCGCAGCGCGATGCAAGCGGCGGCGTCTTCAGGGATGGCGGGACGGTAGGTGATGGTCATGTTGACAAGGATACGGCCGTAGAAAAAGACGTCAACCGCCCCCCAACATCCGCTTCAAAAACGGCGCCGTCACGCCCTTGGCTTTACGGCTGACGGACTCGGGGGTTCCTTCGGCGACGATGTGGCCGCCCTCTTCGCCTGCGCCGGGGCCTACGTCGATCATCCAGTCGCTGCCTGCGACCACGCGCAGGTCGTGTTCGACGACGACGACCGTGTTGCCGGCGTCGACCAGGCCGTGCAGTTGCGCCATCAGCTTATCCACATCCGCCGCGTGCAGGCCGGTCGTGGGTTCGTCCAGGACGTACAGCGTGTTGCCGCGCTGACTGCGTTGCAGTTCGGTCGCCAGCTTGATGCGCTGCGCTTCGCCGCCAGACAATTCGGTAGCGGGCTGGCCCAGACGCAGATAGCCCAGGCCAATCTCGTGCAGCAGCGTCAGCGGCCGGTGCACCACCGGTTCGTCTTTGAAGAAGGCCAGCGCCTCGTCGACCGTCATCGCCAGCACTTGCGCGATGTTGCGGCCGTTCCATTCGATCTCTAGCGTCTTGGCGTTGTAGCGGCTGCCGTGGCAAGTTGGGCATGGCGCGTAGACACTCGGCATGAACAGCAGTTCGACGTGGACGAAGCCTTCGCCCTCGCAGGTTTCGCACCGGCCTTGCGCCACGTTGAACGAGAAGCGGCCGGCGCTGTAGCGGCGCGACTTGGCCTTCTTGGTATCGGCAAACAGTTTGCGGACGTGGTCGAACAAGCCGGTGTAGGTCGCCAGATTCGAACGCGGCGTGCGGCCGATGGGCTTTTGGTCCACATTCACCAGCCGCTTGATCGCGTCAACGCCCGCGTCGATCCGGCCCGTGGTGCGCGCCACGCTGCCCGGTTGCGGCAAGTCGCCTTCGGCGTCTTCGACGACCGGTTCGTGGCCCAGGTGTTCACCCACCAGTTCCACCAGCGCCTGGCTGACCAGGCTGGATTTACCCGAGCCCGACACCCCTGTCACCGCCGTGAAGGCGCCCAACGGAAAGCGTGCGTCGATGCCATGCAGGTTGTTGCGATGGATGCCGCGCAACGACAGCCATCCCGCGGGTTCGCGCGGTGTCTTGCGTACGGGAGCCGGCGCGCCAAACAGATAGCGCGCCGTGAGCGACTCGCCCACGTGGCGCAAGCCCTCTGGCGGGCCGCTGTACAGCACCTGCCCGCCGTGCTGGCCCGCGCCGGGGCCTACGTCCACCAGCCAGTCCGCGCGGCGCAGCGTTTCCAGGTCGTGTTCAACAACAAAGAGCGTATTGCCCGCGGCCTTCAATTGATCCAGCGCGCGATGCAGGGCCTGCCCGTCGGCGGGATGCAAGCCGGCCGAGGGTTCATCCAGCACATACACCACGCCAAACAGATTCGAGCGGATCTGCGTCGCCAGCCGCAAGCGTTGCAATTCGCCCGGCGACAAGGTGGGCGTGGACCGGTCCATCGCCAGATAGCCCAGCCCCAGCGCCTGCAAGGTGCCGATACGCTCGACCAGGTCTTGCGACAGCCGTTGCGCGGCGATGCGCTTTTCTGGCGACATATCCGGCTGATCCACGCTGCCGTTGGCGGCGGGCGCCAGCGCCTCGGCGATGCGGGTCAGCGGCAGTTGCGTCAGCGTTCCAATATCCATGCCGGCAAACGTCACCGACAAGGCTTCGCGTTTCAAGCGCCGCCCATTACAGACGGGGCAAGGCGTGCCCGTCAGAAAGCGCGCCACGCGCTTTTTCATCATGGCGCTTTGCGTCGTCGCGAAGGTGTGCATCACGTATCGGCGCGCGCCGGTATAGGTGCCCATATAGCTGGGTTCCTGCTTGGCGCGCACCGCCGCGCGGGTCTCGGCGGGCGTGAAGCCGGCGTAGACAGGCACGGTCGGCTGCTCGTCGGTGTACAGAATCCAGTCGCGGTCTTTCTTGGGCAGGTCGCGCCACGGTTTGTCCACGTCGTAGCCCAGCGTGACCAGGATGTCGCGCAGATTCTGCCCGTGCCAGGCGGGCGGCCAGGACGCAATGGCGCGCTCGCGGATGGTCAGCGACGGGTCCGGCACCATGGATTGCTCGGTCACGTCATACACATGGCCCAGGCCGTGGCAATTCGGGCAGGCGCCCTGCGGCGTGTTGGGCGAAAAGTCTTCCGCGTACAGCATGGGCTGGCGCGGCGGGTAGGCGCCTGCGCGCGAATACAGCATGCGCAACATGCTGGACAGCGTCGTAATGCTGCCCACCGTCGACCGCACATTCGGCGTGCCGCGCTGCTGCTGCAAGGCCACAGCAGGCGGCAAGCCATCGATGGCGTCGACGTCTGGCACACCCACCTGATCGATCAGGCGGCGAGCATACGGGGACAGGGACTCCAGGTAGCGCCGCTGCGCTTCGGCGTACAGCGTGCCGAACGCCAACGACGATTTCCCCGACCCGGATACGCCCGAGAACACGACAAGCGCGTCCCTCGGGATATCCACATCCACGTTCTTCAGGTTGTGCTCACGCGCGCCCCGGACGCGAATACAAGCGTCGGCGCGCAATTTGGCGGAGTTCTTTCGCTGGCTCATGGAGCCATGATAATGGACGCCGCGATAGCCGTCGCGGGCGTCCCATAGGCTTTCTGCTGGCGTCCGATCCGTCAGCAGAATCGGGCGCGCAGCAAGCGGGCCGTCCGATCACACCGCCGAATCAGCACTGGCGCAAACTGGCGGCAGAATCAGAACTGCCGCAAGCTGCCCGCCGAATCAGAACTGCCGCAAGCTGGCGGCAGAACGCGCCAGGTCCAGGAATTTCTGGCGCAGCGTTTCTTCGGCCTGATCGCGCGGAATCAGCGGGTCGTTCAGATCTTCATCCAGCTTGGCGGCGCGCACCAGCGGCAGCAAATCGCGCTTGTTCGATTCCGTCACCGGGGTCGTCGTCTGATCAATCAGCTTGCCCTTCACATACATCGTGACTTGCGTCGTTTGGCTGCGCGACTCGTTCAGCGTCGCCTTGCGCAACACGCCTTCTTCATACGCCACATCCGTCTGGCTGCGGGTGGTGTCGTGAATCTGGTAGTACAGATAGGTCTGCGAATCCTTATCCGTCGTCAGCTTCAAGTCCGTCTGTGGGGTCAGCCCGCGATGGAAGCTGGCGGTCAGCGTGCTCTGCTGCTCTTGCGACACGGCCAGATCCCAACGCGGCGATCCCGACACCGAACTGGTCTGCGACGTCTGGTACGAGAACCCGTCCGTTTCTTTCGGCTGGGCCGGGTTGGTGGCCTGGCGCGCCTGCTCAATGGACGCCGAGAAATCCGCCAGCCCCGACAACAGGCTGCGATGCGCTTCTGCCGCCGGCTTGCGGAACGTGGTGCCGTCCGCCGCCGGCACTTGCGCCGAGCCGTAGCTGCCGTGCATCGCCGAGAACATGTCTTTGAATGTGGACGTCAGCGTCTCGTCGCCCGCGCCTCGGCGTTGGGCGCGATCAAACTGCTGCAAGTATTTGTTGACCGCCGCCGCTTGTTGCTCGGAAGACCCCAGCGTGACCGGCTTCGTCAGGTCCAGCGCTACCTTGACCACACCGGTCAGGCCCGACACCGTCATCGTGCGCTGCGTGCTGTCAGCATCAAAATCAATGGTCTGCACCACTTCGCCCGCGATCAGGCGGCTGTCGCGCAGGCTGATCGACGACAGCAGCGGCGAGCTGGCGTTGGCCAGACGCGCCAGCGACCAGCGCGGCGGGTCTTCCGCCAAGCCATCAAGAGCGTCCTGGAAAGCGCCCGCCAAGCCGGCAATGGCTTTGCGTTCGTCTTCGTTCAGCTCCTGGCCTTCAGCCACTTCGATCTGCACCGCCATGCCCTGCGGACCGCTTTGCAGCGCGATCTCGACCTTGACGCCGCTGGCGGTATTGATGCGCAGCGACACGGTGTTGTCGGGGCGCAATGATGATTGCGACACGGCATCCGTGACGGCATCCGTTGCGCCAACAGTCTGCGTGGCCGGCACCCACAACGACAGGTTGCCGCCGTCGGTTCTGAAGCGGTTCAACACCGCTGCCGCAACATCGGTGAAAGGTCCGGCCAGACCCCGGGTGCCCACGTTCCGGTTCATCAAGCCCGTGATCGCATCGGATACCGCGCCCGTCTGCGTATAGGTCGACGCGCCAATGTCGGCGCCGCCTTGGCTCAGGCGCACGACGGTGGACGCGGGCGCATCGGCGGGCACGGCGGTGTCCACCGCTCTCTGTTGAGTGATTGGGGTACTGAACGGCGCGACGCTCTGCACGCTTCCCGACGAACTGATGATGGTCATGGGCGGTGTCATCCAAACGCGTGGGCAGTGTGCCTGCCCGGATTTTTGTCGATGTCTCTCCGAGTTGTAACGGCACGCGGGGCGAGAAATTAAGGCCCGGCCTTCATGGGGTGTGGCGCGATGGCGGTTGCCGTCCGCGTGCGGCAAGGCACGCCGCACCGCCTCGGCCGGCCCCGGCATTGCCGGAGAAGCCCGCCACCGGTTCGCCCGCGGGAATCAAACGCCCCGCTGATCCAGAAACGCGCGCACGGCATCCAGAACAACATCCTCGCGCTCGCGGTGCGGCACGTGGCCGCATCCGGGCAACGGCAGCATGGCCGACGGGCCGCCCGCCAGCGCCACCAGCTTTTCGGGATGGCGCATGGACCCGTACTCATCGTTTTCGCCGTGAATGGCCAACAGCGGCACAGTCAGGCGCGGCAAGGTCGTGTCCAGATTCCAGCCGGCGAATTCCGCCGACAGCCAGGTCTGCACCCAGGCGTCCAGCACCCATTGCGCTTTCTCGCCGTGATAGCGCTTCAAGCGGTCCAGTTGGGCGGGGTCGCGGAATTGTTCGCCGGCCACGCGGATGCCTTGCAGCGTGCGGTCTTCGACGAATTCCTGGGCTGATTCCGTAATGACGCCGATGCAGCGGCCGGGATACGCCGCCGCGATGGATACCGACATGCCGCCCCCCACGCTATGGCCGAACACGATAAAGCGGGCCAGCTTGAAATGGCCGACAAGCGCGGCGAAGGCGTCTTGCGCTTCGCTGGCGACAAAGTCCGGCAGCAGGCGGTGGGGGTTGGGGTCGGACTGGCCGAAGCCCAGCCGGTCATAGGCGATGACGGTGCGGCCGGTGGCCTGCGCCAGCTTGGCGGGAAAGTCGCGCCACAAATCCACACTGCCCAGCGAGTCATGCAGCAGGATGATCGGGGCGCCCTCGCCTTGCGGCGAACCCGGCCAGCGCCGGGCGTGGACCCGGCCGTGGGCGGTCGGGATCAGCGTGTCTTCAGGCGCGCGAGCGGCGGGGTCGGCCATCATTCATCCTCTGTTCAGTCCATGGGCTTCGCAGATTCTGCTGCCTTCCGGGCCGGCAGGCAACTGCCGCCCGGATGACGCGATGGCCGTGCCGGTCAGTACGCCGAGGCGGTCTGCGGCAGGGCCAGCATTTTCTGGCCCGCGGCGTGCGTGTCGCCACGCAGCTTGAACAGGCCCACCGTGTCGGCCAGCACACGCGCCTGATCGCTCAGCATGGCGGACGCCGCGGCGGATTCCTCGACCAGGGCCGCGTTCTGTTGCGTGGCCTGGTCCATGTCGGCCACGCTGCGGTCGATCTGGCTGATGCCCACGCTTTGCTCGGTCATGGCGCCGTGAATTTCCGTGACCAGGCGCTGCACGCGGGCAATGCCGTCCACGATCTCGCCCATGGTCGCGCCCGCAGCCTGCACGCGTTCGGTGCCGCTCTTGACGTTCTCGACCGACGCCTGGATCAGCGTGCGGATTTCCTGTGCGGACGCCGCGCTGCGTTGGGCCAGCGTGCGCACCTCGCCCGCCACCACCGCAAAGCCGCGGCCTTGCTCACCCGCACGCGCGGCTTCCACCGCGGCGTTCAGCGCCAGAATGTTGGTCTGGAAGGCGATGCTGTCGATCACGCTGATGATTTCGGTAATGCGTTGCGACGACTGCGAAATGGCGCTCATCGTCGTCACGGCATCCGTCACCACCTTGCCGCCGCGTTCGGCGGCCGAGCTGGCTTCGGTGGCCAGGCGCGTGGCGTGTTCGGCGGCTTCTTCGGTCTGGCGCACGCTGGAGGTCAGCTGCGTCAGCGCAGAGGAGGTTTCTTGCAAGGAGCCAGCCGACGTTTCTGTGCGCTGCGACAAGTCGCGGTTGCCCATGTCGATTTCGCTGGTGGCGGCCGACATCGAGTGCACGCCCGACCGCACTTCCAACATCACATGGCTGATTTTGTCGACAAACGCGTTGAACGACGCCGAGATCTGCGCCACTTCATCGTGGCCGACCACATCCAGCCGGTGCGTCATGTCGCCGTCGCCCGAACCGATGGTGTCCATGGCGTCGCGCACGGCGGACAGGCGCTTGAAGGCGCGAGACGTCGCCACGCTGGCGATGGCCACGGCGGCCAGCGTCAGCACGACCAACGAAATCAGCGTGGCGTTCAGCACTTGCGTGAGGCCGGCCGTGGCTTCGGCGCGGTCCAGCGCAATGACCAGCGACCAGTCGGTGCCAGGAACCTGGCGCGCCTTGATCAGCTTCGGCACGCCATCCAGCGCCACGGTGATGGGTTCGGCGCCGTCACGCGCCATGGCGGCCAGCGCGGCGGGCGTGAGCTCAGGCGCCACATCGGTGGACGGCTTCAACGCCAGCTTGTCGTTCACGTGCGAAATGACCTGCCCGTCGGTGGCCACGACAAAGGCCAGGCTGGACGGGGTGGGACGAATGGCGCGGATGATGCTCTGGATGCCGTCCAGCGGCACGGCGCCGCTTAGCACGCCGGTGGTTTGGCCGCCGCGAATCATCGGCGCGGTGAAGGCCACGTAGAGCTTGCCCGAGCTGGAATCGCCATAGGGCTTGGTGACGGTGAGCTTGCCTGCCGCCACCGCGCTCTTGTACCAGGGGCGGGCCGTGGGGTCATAGTCGGCTGCGACCTGCGTGGTCGAGAAAAACGTTTTGTCGGACCAGCCGACGGTGGAAATCGGGAAGCCGTTGGTTTCGCCCATCAGCTTGGTGAAGCCGCGGGGGTCGCCCTTTTCAATGACGGCGGCGGTGGCGGAGACCGCTTGGGCCTTGTCCGCCGACCAGCGTTCGATCGCGCTGGCGTTGCCAGCCGCGATGGCGTCCAGGTTGCCGGAAATCGTGGCCATCATATTGCTGCGCACGATCTGGTAGGTGGTTATCCCCGAAAGAACCAGCGCGCCCACCACGGTAAAGCACGAGATCAATAGAATTCGGTTGCGCAACGACGTAATTTTCATGCCTGCCTTCTTAACCTGCTTTCGTACAGCCCCCGCCCACGCCGAACGGCGCGGGTATCTGGCCCGCCCACAAAACCGGCGGCCACGATGGACTTACGGCATAGGCGGCGCGGACTTTAGGGTAAACACCAATTCCGAGCGTCAAATACCCAGTTCAAGGGATACCCGGGCGCGCGCGCCGACAGCACAATTAGAATCGGTCAATCCTGGCCCTCTTTCCGCCTTCTCTCCTATGTCCGCCTCCCCCCTTGCCTCCGAATTGACGCTGCCCGCTCCGGTGCTGCTGGTGGAGGACGAACCGCTGGTCTGCCGCCGGCTTGAAGGCCTGCTGTTGCAGCTGGGCTATCAGCCTGACGCCCTGATTTTCGCGGGATCGCTGGCCGAGGCGCGCGCCTGCCTGGCCAGCCAGCCGGTGGCCCTGGCGCTGGTGGACTTGGGGCTGCCCGACGGCAGCGGCATCGAGCTCATCGCCGACATGCACGCCGCCGACCCCGGCCTGGCCATTCTGGTTATTTCCGCCTGGTGCACCGAAGACGCCATCCTGGCCGCGCTGCGGGCCGGCGCCACGGGGTATGTGTTGAAGGAACGCGACGACATGGAGGTTTCGTTGTCGCTGCGCAGCGTGCTGCGCGGCGGTGCGCCCATCGACCCCTTCGTGGCCCGCCGCATCATCGACGAGTTGCGGCCCCGGCCCACGGAGCAGACGGGCACGGCAAGCGGTGAGATACTTAGCCCCCGCGAAAGCCAGATTCTTCGTCTGGTGGCTGAAGGGCTGGCCAACCGCGAAATCGCCGAACAGCTGTTCCTGTCGCGCTACACCGTCGAATGCCACATCAAGCACATCTACCGCAAACTGGCTGTCTCTTCGCGTACGCGGGCGATCCACGCCGCGCGGTCGCGTGGTTTGCTGGACTAAGCGCAACGGCGCGTGTTGCTGGACGATGCGCATCGGCGTGGCTTGCTGGACTGAAATGGTGGCTGGCCTGCTGGCTGGTGTTGTGCGTGGCGCCGGCCTTTGCCTCCGCTTCAAACCCCGCTTCAGCGTCCGCACCTGATTCCCCTCCCGCCGCATGCACCGTTCAGGTGCTGTCGGTCTCGGCGGCAAAGACCTCCCCCGATGGCGGCCGGCCGCCTTCCGCCGACTGGGCGCCAGTCACGTTACCGGACGACTGGAACCTGCGCTGGCCGGGCTATAGCGGATCGGTCTGGTATCGCATCGACTGGCAGCCGCAATGCACGGGCGGCCACGCCGGCCCCATCGGCCTGACGCTGAAATCGGTGGTGATGGCGGGTGAAGTCTTCGTGAACGATGACTTGATCTGGAGCGATCCGCAGCTGGTGGAACCGCTGACGCGCAGCTGGAACATGCCGCGTTACTGGCATCTGCCAGACACCCTCGTGCGCGATGGCGTGAACACGTTGTGGGTGCGCGTGGTGGGCCTTGCGCAGCAGACGCCCGGGCTGGGCCCGGTGTATCTGGGCGATGCGCGCGCCATGCAGGCCATTCAGGAAGACTTGTGGTGGCGCAACCGTTCGCTGTTCATTCTGAATGTGATTGTTTCGTGCGTATTGGGCGGGCTGTTCTTCTGCATCTGGGTGGTCCGGCGCGAACAGACGACGTATGGCTGGTACGCGCTGATGTCGCTCTTCTGGGTGCTGTTCATCTGCAATGTGCTGTTGACCAGCCCCTGGCCTTTTCCGGATACGCTGTCGCTGGCGCGCGCCAACATCATGGCGCTGGTGCTGTACGTGCCGTGCTTCTGCCTGTTTACCTGGCGCTTTGGCGAACAACGGTTGCCGCGCACGGAACGGGCGCTGTGGGTGCTGACCGCGGCGCTGCTGATCATGATGGTGGTCACGCCTGATGACGCTCTGCCCACGGCGCTAAGCGTCGGCGTGCTCGCGCCCGCCGCCGTTTTCCTGATCAACTGCCTGCAATTTCCGGTGCATGCGTGGCGCACGCGCCGCCCCGAACACATCATGCTGGCCGCCTGTCTGCTGGTGTTCTTTGTGCTCTGCCTGCACGATCTGCTGCAGATGCTGAACCTGACGGCTCCGAGCCAGTCATCCACGCCTTACTCCAGCGTCGTGGTCACGCTGTGCATGTCGGCCATCCTGGGCTTGCGCCACGCGCGCAACGTGCGGCAGATCGAACGCTTCAACCAGGAGCTGGCCGACGCCATCTTCCAGGCGCGCCACGAACTGGCCACCACGCTGGAACGCGAACACGCGCTGGCCATGGCCAACACGCGGCTGCACGAACGGCTGCAAATTGCGCACGATCTGCATGATGGGCTGGGCGGCTCGCTGGTGCGCATGATGGCCATGGTGGAACAGGCCGACCGGCCGTTGCAAGGCCAACAATTCCTGTCGATGTTGAAGTTGCTGCGCGATGACTTGCGCCAGACTATCGACAGCGGTTCCAGCGCGGGCGTCAAGGTGCCGGAGACGCCGCAGGAATGGGCCGCGCCCCTGCGCCACCGCTTCGTGCAGCTGTTCGACGAGATCGACCTGGATTCCCGCTGGCAATTCCCGCCGCAATGGCGCACGCCCCCGAATCCGCTGCAATGCCTGGCGTTGACGCGCCTGGTGGAAGAAGCGCTGACCAATGTCGTCAAGCACAGCCGCGCCCGCCGCGTGGCGCTGCACCTGAATCAACCCGAACCCGACCGCCTGGAGCTGCGCATTGAAGACGACGGCGCGGGGTTTGATGTGGCGGCGGTGCGGCAGGCGGGTGTCAGCGTGGGCATGCGCAGCATGCACGCCCGCATCGCCCGCGTGCAAGGCACGCTGGACATCGTGTCAGCGCCGGGCCGCACGGTACTGACCGCCGTATTGCAACTGCGTCCCGCCGCGTCCCAATCGGCCTAAAACCATGCCCCATCGCCCTGTACAGACCGAACCCGGCTCGTCGTCTTCCGCCCCGCCGCCCGCCTCGACCTACGACGCCCGCATCCGGCAGGTGCAGATCGATGCGCTGCGCCGAAGCTTTCCCTTTGCGCTGGCGGGCTCGCTGATCACGGCCTGCTTCTCGGCTTTTGCGCTGCACGACGTGCTGCCCTTGCACGAAGTGCTGTGGTGGATCGGCGCCACGCTCATCGTCGGCATGCTGCGCACCGCGGCCGTGATCGCTTACGACCGCCACCGCGCCGACCCCACGGCCGCGGCGCGCTGGCTACGGCGCATGCTGATCGGCAACCTGTGCTCGGGCATCCTCTGGGGCCTGCCGTTTGCGTACTGGACCTTCTTTGTCCCGCTGGAATATCAGCTGTTTTTCATCGTGCTGTTGTTTGGCCTGGGCACGGGCGCCATCTATTCGAACTACATGCTGCTGCCAGTCATGTACGCGTTCGAGGTCCCCGCCTTTGCGCCGATGTTCATTGCGCTGGCGGTGCAACCGTCGGCCATCCACCTGGCGTTGGTGACGAGCGGCCTGGCGTATCTGGTCGCCACGCTGGCCTTCATTCACCGCATGAATCGCACGCACCTGGACGCGTTGCGGCTGGGCTACGAAAACCTGGCGCTGCTGGAGCAGGTGCGGCAGGAAAAGACCGCGGCCGAACGCAGCGACCTGGAGAAATCCCGCTTCCTGGCCGCCGCCAGCCACGATCTGCGCCAGCCCGTGCACGCCGTCAATCTGTTCCTGGGGCTGCTGACGAACGAGCCGCTGTCGCGCCATGGCCGCTATCTGGTGGACAACATCGCCAGCGCCATCTCGGCGATGGGCCATCTGTTTGACGCGCTGTTGAACCTGTCGCGGCTGGACGCGGGGGTGATCGAAGCGCGCTGGGAAGCGTTTTCCTTGAACCCGCTGCTGGATCAACTGCGCGCGGAATATGCGCCGCAAGCCCACGAAAAAGGCATGTCGCTGCGCGTGCGCGGCTGCGCCGCCTACGTGTGGTCAGACCCGGTGCTGCTGGAACGCGTGCTGCGCAACCTGATCAGCAACGCCATCACGCATGCGTCCGGCACCCGCGTGCTGGTGGGCTGCCGCCGGGCCGCCGGGCACTTGCGGCTAGAGGTTTGGGACAACGGCAAAGGCATTCCCAACGCGGAACGTGAACGCGTGTTCTGGGAATTCCATCAGCTGGGTAACCCCGAGCGCGACCGCAGCAAGGGCCTGGGACTCGGCCTGGCCATCGTGCGCCGCACGGCGCGGCTGCTGGGCCATGCGCTGGCGATGCGCTCCGAAGACGGCCGTGGCACCGTGTTCACGGTGACGGTGCCGCTTGCCAATGCCGATCAGGCCGGCCTGCCGGACGCGGCCACCTTGCCCGCCCACCCGCACGTGGAGAGCGACGGGGCGAACCTGCACGGGCAACTGGCGCTGCTGGTGGACGACGATGCGCAGAATCTTGCCGGCCTGACGATGTTGTTCGAAAGCTGGGGCTGCCGCGTCATTGCCGCCACCAGCGGCAACGCGTTGTTCGATCGCGTGCTGCCGCTGGCCGAACGCCCGGCGCTGATCGTCAGCGACTACCGCTTGCGCGACCACGAAACCGGCATCCACGTCATCGAGCGTCTGCGCGAGGAATACAACGACCCGGAGCTGCCTGCGCTGCTGGTCAGCGGCGACACCGACCCGGCGCGCCTTGCCGAAGCCGCGGCGCGTGGCATTCCGCTGCTGCACAAGCCGGTGTCCGTGCCGGCGTTGCGTGAGCGCGTGGCCAGGCTGGTGCAGACGGCGCGCGCGTAATAGCGGTGCGCCACGTGGGGTGCGCCGGACGGATCACTGGTCTGGCGGCCCTGGCCTGACACGCTCGGCAGGCGCGCGCAGCGCCACGCGCAAACACCCATAGGCAATCGACGCCAACAACAGCACGCCGAAGATTTCGATGGCGACGTTGACGGAAAACCAGACGGGTTCTTCCGCAACGCGCGCAACGTGCGTGCCGCGCGAAAAGCGGCTGCCGCTGGTGACCAGGCGCCCGCTGAACAAACCGCTGAACACCGCGAAAACATTGTTGACGGCCACCAGGCTGAAGAACACGCCGAGCAGACCCAGCGAGACCCGCAGCGGCATCGAGACCGGCGGCGGCTCGGACGCCCATGCCGATTCGGCCGGTGGCGGCAATGCCTGATGCTTCGTCGCCAGCGTGCGGGATTTTCCAGCAAGCTTTCCCTGCGGCATGCCGCGCGGCGTTTCCCGCGGCTTCTGCTGCTGCATCAGCTGTTGCCACACCGCTTGATCCGCAACCGCTTCGGGCCAGGGCTTGCCGAAATAGCCGGACAGCGCCGCCAGATAGCCCTCGGCCCGCGCCGACCCCGGCTTGAGCAGGCCCGTTTGAAAACTGAGCAGGTGCGGCTCGCCGTATTTATCCACCAGCACCGGCTCCAGATAAACATGTTCGCCCGCCTTGCCTTGCCGCAAGAACAAGCCGCGCATGCCTTCCAGCGAGAACGTGTCGGCAACACGCTGGCGGCGGCCAAACACATTGCGGGTGATGCGCCAGCCGCGTTGATCCGGCTGCGACAGCAACAATGACTCGCGCACCGGCCACCACCACAAGCCCGCCGGCCCCGCCACGGTCAGCATGGCCAGCCCAAGCATTGCAATGGCCTGCACCAAGGCAGGCCTGCCGTTCAGGTTGGCAAAGGGATGGCTGCCGGACAGCAGATCAGCGGTAAAGCCGGCCGGTATGCCCATCAGCGTCACGCAGACGATGACCAACAACGCGATCATGGGCCATTGCCGCAAGCGCACGCGCATCACACCCGGCGCGGGCGCATCGATTCGATAAGAGATCAGCGTGTCGATCATCGAAGACAAAGCGGGTTCGCTGTAATCGGAAAACCCGTTTTTACACTAGTTCAGGCGTGCCGCTTTGTACGACGATGGCAGCGCCGGAACCAGGCGCAGCACCTTGGCGCGCCACAGCGGCGTCTGCGTTTCGATCTTCAAGTCCAACGTGACGGCAAGCGCCGCCAAGCCCTTGCGGATATCGTTGACGGGAAACGATCCCGATAGCCGCAAGCCCGCCACCGCCGGGTCGCACGACAGCGTGTCGTCGCTATAGCGCGCCAGCTCGGCCAGGAAATCGTCCAGACGCATGCTGCGGGCCACGATGAAGCCGTCTTTCCACGCAATGGTGGTGTCATCAGCCACGCCGGCGGGCGCAGCGGCGTCCGCCGAATAGTCGCCGCGTTCCCCCGCGTGCAAGACCAACGTCTGCCCAGCATGATGCCGGGGCTCGATCTGCACCGCGCCCGCGTACACACTGACCTGCGTCGATGCCTCCAGCTGGCGCACGGCGTACTCCGTGCCCAACGCGCGTGCGGTGCCAAATGCGGTCTCGACCAGGAACGGGCGATAAACGGCGCGGCCCTCTTGGGCGGTTTTGATCAGGATTTCACCGGCAATCAGAACGATCCGCCGTTCGGTGTCGGTGAACGCCACATTGATTGCACTGCCCGTATTCAGGACCAGTTGCGTGCCGTCTGGCAACGGCAGCGTGCGGCGTTCGCCGATACGCGTGCGGTAATCAGACGACCATTCGCGCCATGGCGTGGACCGCTCGGCAAGCCAGCCCGCCCCGCCCGCCACCGCCAGGAAGCTCAACGCTTTCAGCGTGCGCCGCCGGTGCTGGGACGCGGCCGGCGTCAACGCCGCCTGCGCAATCGCCGACGACTGCGGCGACGACAAAGGCTGTAAACGCCCGCGCACCGACTCGATGCGCAGCCACGCGCGCTCGTGCTCGGGGTGCGCGGCGCGCCAGCGCTCCCACTCGCTCACGACCTCAGGCGCGACGGCATCAGCCTGCAACGCCACCAGCCATTGCACCGCGCGCTGCGCCACCGCGGCGGACACGGCCGTCGCGCCGCTTGTACTGCGATACCAGGGGAAGGCGGACATGGCTCAGTTCATCCTGTAAAGGACAGGTCCGCGAAATAGCAGCGTTGCAATGCCTTGACCAGATACCGCTTGACGGTAGGAATGGAGATGCCCAGCGCTTCTGCCACCTGCGCATGCGTCTTGCCATCCAGTTGCGACAACAGAAACGCCCGCCGCACGATGGCAGGCAGGCCGTCCAGCAGGCGGTCCAGTTCCAGCAGCGTTTCAAGCATGATGGCGCGGTCTTCCGGCGACCAGCACGTGGGTTGCGGCGCCTGCGCCAGCGCTTCCAGATAAGCGCGTTCCAACTTTTCCCGCCGCCGGTGATTCGACAACAGGTTCATCGCAACGGTCGTCAGAAACGCACGCGGCTCGGCCAGCGCCGACGGCACGCGCTCGCTGGTCAACAGCCGGATGAACGTGTCATGCGCCAGATCTTCAGCCTGCTCCCCACAGCGCAGCCGACGACGCAACCACCCCTTCAACCAGGGGTGATGATCGCTATACAGCGTTTCGATGGGGGTGGGGGTAGCGCAGGACAAAGCACACGCAGAGAAGATTGGAAATAATAATGGTTATTATTGCCGATTCCACCTGCGGTCTGTCAAATGGGCCGGCGCGCGTTGTGGACGGGATACCACTTTTGCGCGCCAGCGCCCTGCGGTGTCAGCCCCTGCGGTGTCAGCCCCTGCGGTGTCAGCCCGCATTCACGGCGGGCGCCGCGGCCGCTGCCGGCGCGGCTTCCGATTGCGTTGCGGCGTTTTCGCGCCCCGCCAATTCTTCCAGCAGATCCGCCGACGGCACGAAAAACAAGCTGCCCGTCACTGCGCGGCTGTAGTCCAGCAGGCGGTCGTAGTTGCCAGCGGGCCGGCCCACGAACATGTTTTCAAGCATCTGTTCGATCGGGGCGGGGTTGCGGGCATAACCGATGAAGTAGGTGCCGAACTCGCCCATGCCCGCGCGGCCAAAGGGCATGTTGTCGCGCAGGATTTTCACTTCTTCGCCGTTCTCTTCCAGCGTGGTCAGCGCGCTGTGCGAGGACGCGGGTTTGATGTCGTCGTCCAGCTCCACGTTCGACAGTTTGTGGCGGCCGATGATGCCTTCCTGGCTTTCGACGCTAAGCGAATTCCAGCCCGCCATGTCGTGCAAGTACTTCTGCACCAGCACGTAGCTGCCGCCCGCAAAGTCAGCGTCTTCGTCGCCGATCATCGTGAAGTGGACGGCCTCGCGCCCTTCGGGGTTCTCGGTGCCGTCTACAAAACCGATGATGGCGCGGCGGTCGAAGTAGCGAAAGCCATGCGTCTCGTCGACGACCGTCACCGCATCGCCCAGCCCATTCATCAGCAAGGTGGCCAGCTCAAAGCACATGTCCATGGATTCGGCGCGGATGTGCAGCAGGATGTCGCCCGGGGTCGACACCGCCTGGCGCGCGCCTTCGCCGAACACCCGGAACGGGTGCAGCCCGGCCGGGCGCGGCTGCCCGAACAGCGTGTCCCACGCCTCGGAGCCGAACGCGCAAATACAGGACAGGTTTTCCGACGGCGAACGCGTGCTGACCGTACGGGTCAGCGTAGCCACGTCTTCGCACCACGCGCGCACGGTGGCGGCTGCGTCGGCGCCCGGATTGAGCGTGGCGACAAGAAAGATCGCGTGGCGCGTGTTGGGGCTGTGGACGGCTTGCGGTTCAGGCGGGAAGTCGGGCATGGGCGGCGTAAGGCTCAAGACGTGTTGAAGAATGACAGGCGGAAATTGTATCCGCCTGCCCGGGTTTGCCAACGGGGTTGCCCTTGCCTGCGCCCGGGCGTGTGCCCTCCAACCGCCGCGGCTTCCCGGCAATCGCCTGTGCGCCTTACCTTAAAAGCGGTACGCCACACCCACCGAACCGAACACGTTCGTCTCGCGATCAACCAGCGGGCTGTCGCGCGCGTCACCCAACAAGGTCGACACGCCGACGGTAGCCACCGTGCTCCAGCTGGGGTCGATGCGATATGACCACGTCGTGAACAGCGCCGCCGACTTGAAGCCCGAGGACGGGCTGTACGTGGACAGCCCCGCCTTGCTGCGCGCCGCCTGCGACGACGTCACGCCGTACCAGGTCTGCATGGCGTCCTGGTTGGCCCATTCCGTGCGGACGCCGACCTGCACCGTGTGCTTCTCGGTCATCAGCGCGGCGTAGGACGCGCGCAATTCGATGTTGCCGCCGTAGCCGCTGCGCGCCGCCTGCTTGTAGCCCGCGCCCAGCGCATAACGGCCCGGCCGCCATTCCACATAGGCCCCATACGCGGCGTGGAACTTGATGTCATCCAACCCTTTGGTGAGGTCAGCGTCATCCGCCTTGCGGCCCAGGCTCATGCCCACGAAGACGCCCGCGTCCAGGTCAGACGCCAGCGACGTCTTCAAGCCCATCGCCGGCAAACCCATGCGCGGCGTGATGAAGAAATTGCCCGAGTGGTAGTTGATAAGCGGCACGGGTAAGGCCCGGTATTCACTGGACCCTTCATAAACCGGGATCGCTCCGACCCCTAATCCAATGAAGTTTGTGCTCTGCGCGTGCGCGGCGCCTGCACCGCCAATTGCCACACCAGCCGCGAGGCCGCTTGCTACTATACCCATCCGCATCCGGGCTTCCTTCCGTTCAATTCACTGGCCGTGGGGCGACCGCCCCCGGGAATGGGCCGCATTGTCCCGAGCAACTTTTAATAATTCTTTAAGACTCCGCCGCCACGCGGCGGAGACGGCGCTGGAGTGTGTTTGCGTATCCTGCTTGTAGAAGATGACCCCATGCTGGGCGACGCCTTGCGCGCGGGCCTGATTCAAGATGGCACCGACGTGGACTGGGCGCGCGACATGCCCCAGGCGCACCTGGCGCTGGTGGACCACGGCTATCACGCGGTGCTGCTGGACCTGGGGCTGCCCGAGGGCAGCGGCCTGACCTTGCTCAAGACGTTGCGTGCCCGTTTCGATACCACGCCCGTGCTGATCATCACGGCGCGCGACCGCTTGAGCGAACGCATCCAGGGCCTGGACGCCGGCGCCGACGACTATCTGGTGAAACCGTTTCAGCTGGATGAGCTGCTGGCGCGCCTGCGCGCCGTGCTTCGGCGCAGCAGCAACAGCGTGGTGTCCGCACTGCGCTGCCGCGACGTGGTGCTGGAACCCGCGCGCCGCCTCGTGACGCAGGGCGGTGACGAAGTGTCGTTGAGCGCGCACGAATATCACACGCTGCTGGCGCTGATGCAGCGCATGGGCCACACCGTCAGCCGCGATCAGCTGGAAGTGGCCGTGTATGGCAGCAGCGGCACCATCGAAAGCAATACCGTTGCGGTCTACATCCATCAATTACGCCGCAAACTGGGCGACGGGCTGATCGAAACGCAGCACGGCCTGGGTTACCGCATTGTGCCGGACAGCGCGCCATGACCACGCTGCGCCGTCGCGTCGCCATCACCTTGCTGCTGGCCATGCTGGCCACCTGGGCCACGGTCTTTACGCTGATCTATCTTGAGCAGACGCGCGCCGAGACCGGCATGTCGGATCAGAACCTGCGCGACGGCGCGCAGAAAGCGCTGATGTCGCTGCCCACCAGCCTGATGCAGACCGGGCGTTCAGGCGAAGACCGTTTTGAATTGCCGGTGTCTACGCCCTTTGATGGCGAGTCGCTCAGCTTCCAGGTATGGTCCCTGGATGACAAGCGGCGGCTGGTGCAATCCCCCTGGTCACCCGACGAGCCGCTGGTGCCGGATTTTCGCGATGGCTTTCACGACGTCACGCTGGACGGTGCGCCCTGGCGCGCCTATGCGGTGTCGGACGCTGCGGGCCGCGTGCAGGTGCAGTTCGCCAAGTCGGCCGCGAAATTGCGGCGCGACACCGCCACCCGCATGGGTAGCGGCCTGGCGTTTCTGAGCGTGCTGTTTGTGGTGCTGACCGGGCTGACGTGGCTGGTGATACGCCGCGCGTTCCGCCCCGTGGACCGCGCGCGCGAGGCTATCCTCAACCGCACGGGCATGGACCTGACGCCGCTGCCCACGCACGGCATGCCCGGGGAATTGCAGCCCTTCATCGCGTCGATCAATGATCTGCTGGGGCGCTTATCGGCGTCACTGGAACGCGAGCGGCGCTTTCTGGCCGATGCCGCGCACGAGCTTCGAACGCCGCTGGCCGCGCTTAGCGCCTATGCCGAGCTGGCCGAGCGCAGCGATACCCCCGCCGCACGCGAACAGGCGGTGTTAAAACTGCGCGACGTCGCTACCCGCACCACCCGTCTGGCCGAACAGCTGCTGGACCAGGCGCGCATGGAAGCCCAGGCCGAAGGGGCTGCCGAACCCGTTGCGCTGGACCGCCTGGCGGAAATGATTGTGCGCGACAACGAAGGATTGGCGCATCGCAAACGCCAGCGCATCAGCCTGGACACTCAAGCGGCGGAAGTGCGCGGCGGCGTCGACGCCCTGGGCGTGCTGGTGCGCAACCTGCTGGACAACGCATTGCGCTACACCCCCGACGGCGGACGCGTGTCGGTGGCTTGCGGGCCGCTGGACGACGGCGGCGCGTGGTTGACGGTGCAAGACAATGGGCCGGGCATCGCGCCCGCCGAACGCGAACGCGTGTTCGACCGCTTCTACCGCAAGCCCGGCACAGCGGAACGCGGCAGCGGCATCGGCCTGTCACTGGTCGCGCAGATTGCCGCCAGCCACAATGCGCGCATCGAATGGGGACCGGGCCTGGATGGGCGCGGCGTCGGCATCACGATCCGGTTCGCAAACGGCGGCGCGTAAACCACAAACCCGCCGCCGCGAACTTCGCCTCGTCCTTCAAACGCCTGTTCGGCGTATCGCCCCGGGACCTGCGGCTGCCCGGGTGCATCCCCTCTGCTTTTTTATGAACTGGCGCCCCTCGCGGCTCATTCCAGTTGAAAATGTCAGATATTTATCTATAATCTGACATACCTGCGCTCAAACGCTTGGACAGTCATCATGAAATCCCTGCCCAAAACCATCCTCGACGTTGCCTTGTCCCTCCCCGAGGGCGGCACCGTATCGCCTCGTGAATTCCTGCATCTGGGATCTCGCGCAGCCGTGGATCAAGCTTTTTCGCGCTTGAGCAAGGCAGGAGAATTGCTGCGCGTAGGCCGAGGCGTGTACGCGGCGCCAGTCGCGGGCTCGTACGGCAAACGTGCGCCCTCCCCCGAAAAAGTGCTGCACGCGCTGGAAGCGCAGACGGGTGTAGCGTTTGTGCCCCATGGCGCAACCGAGGCCAATCGCCTTGGACTCACCACCCAGATGCCCATCCGCAAGGTCTACCTGTCTTCGGGGCCTCGCCGGGTGCTTTCGTTCGGCAAGAACAACGTGCAGGTGGAACACGTGCCGCCCGCCAGTTTTTTCCTTCGCAAAGAAGAGGCGGCGGCGGCGGCTCGCGCCATTGAATGGCTGGGGCCAGTTGCCGCTCCAAACGCCCTGCGTACCCTGCATCAAACACTTTCCCCTTCAGCGTGGGCGGCGCTTGTAAGCGCCCGCCGGCGTTTTCCTGCATGGATGTCCAAGGCCGTCGGCCTTGAGATGGGCTGTGCTGCCTAGCTTTCTTCAACAGCCTTCTGGTGATCGGCGCGAAGCCCTGCAATACGGAAGCGACCAATCAGGGCGCTTACCCGACTTGCTTGAGAAAGACGTCTGGGTCGTCTGGGGCCTTCAAACCATTTATGGTTCGCACCTTGGACCTAGCCTTACCTTCAAGGGCGGCACCTCGCTTTCCAAGGCCCACAAGATTATTGACCGCTTCTCCGAGGATGTGGACCTTACCTATGACATTCGCAGACTGATTCCCGCTCATACGGAATCAGGCGCCATCCCCGCTACGGCCAGCCAAGAGAAGAAGTGGCGCGCACGCATCGATGTTCTGCTGCCCGAGTGGATCAAATCCGAATTCATCCCCACGCTTCAAAGCGCGTTGACGGCGCAACAGCTCACGGCAGAAATCAAACCCTTTGCCGGTGCAGGCAAGGGGGAAGACAAAGTATTGCTGCGCTATCAAAGCGCGCTGGATGCGAGCGATAGCGCTTACGTGCAGCCTGCCGTCCTATTCGAATTCGGGGCGCGCGCGACGGGTGAACCGCACGCGGTGATGCCGGTGTCTTGCGACTTGGCCGGCGTTGACGCCCTGAACCGACAATTCAATTTCCCAACCGCTGCACCTTTGGTCATGAGCCTGAGCCGAACGTTCTGGGAAAAGGCCACCGCCGCGCACGTTTATTGCCTGCAAGCGCGCTTGCGCGGCGAACGATACGCCCGCCACTGGTACGACCTGGCAGAGATTTACCGCCATCCCAGTCAGGCCGTCTTTGACGATCACGCGGTAGCGGTTTTGGTCGCCACGCACAAATCCCGGTTCTATGCCGAGAAAGATGTTGCTGGCATCCCAATCAATTATCACGATGCCGTAGGTGGTAGCCTGACGCTGATCCCCGAAGGCGCGGCGCTCGTCACCCTGCGCGACGACTTTGAACGGATGACCGACGCCGGATTGCTGGCCGAGAATGCGGCCGGGTTTGATGACATCATGACCGTGTGCGCCGAAATCCAGAGCCACGCGAATCAGGTTTTCTCAAGGCCTAAAACGTGAGCGGATTTGGCCCCTCCTTCGGGTATAGTCTGGAACTCTTCGCGCCTTCCAGGAAAGCCTCGCCACCATGACCAGCGCCCGCGACCTTGTCTACGGGGAACTCCGCCGACGGCTGATGTCCGGCGTGTTCCTGCCCGGCGAGCGCTTGCGTGAAGAGCATATTGCGGCGGAGCTTTCGGTCAGCCGGACGCCGGTGCGCAGCGCCATTGAACGCTTGATTGCCGATGGGCTTGTCAAACGTGAAGGGCGGCGCGGCGCGGAAGTGTTGGGCTGGGTGGATCGTGACATCAACGAAGCGTTCGAGCTGCGTCTGCTGCTGGAGCCTTATGCCGCCCGCAGCGCCGCCGAGCGCGCCACGCCCGAACAGATCGACCATCTGGAACAGATCAACCAGCGCATGCTGGACGCGATTCTTTCCGACGACACCGACAAGGTCGCCCGCGTTCAGCATTGCAATAATCTGTTCCATCACGCACTGCTGGATGCGGCGCAATCGGCGCGCGTGCGCACGATGGTTGAGAACCTGCTGGACATGCCGATCATCATTGGCTCGTTTTACTTCTACACGCATGACGACATGCTGCGCAGCGTGGAGCATCACCGCCAGATCATCGCCGCGTTGCGCGCGCGCGATCCGGCGTGCGCCGACATCGCCATGCGCTTTCATCTGACCACCACGCACCTGCTTTTTCGCAGCCAGCGCAAGCCGCCAGCGCCGACGCCTGCCGCGTGACCCGGCTGCTGGTTTCAGCGCCCTTTCTGATTCGTTCCCATGTATTCGCCCCAGATTCTCGTCGCCCTTTTCGTCCTGCTGCTTGCCGTCGTCATTCCGCTGATTGCGCTGATGGTGCGCGTGGTGGAACTGGTTCGATGGCAGACCCAGCCCTACTCGCCCACGCGCGGCGAACGCCCGCGCTTCGCGGGCCCGCTGTTGACGCTGCTGTTCAGTTGCCTGGCGGTCAGTGACTTCACGGACTACGAGCCGTTTCGCACCATCGCCGAAATGAATCCCGTGCCGCTGTCGGCACGCGCGTATTTCACGGTGGCGATGCTGGTGCTGGCGGTGCTGTCGTGGGCGTATGGCAGCGCGATCATGGATCGCATTTTGGGCCGTGCGAAAAACGATAAGGGCTGAAGGAAACGACAAGGGCTGAAGGGCGCACGCAAGCGCCAGCCCTTCAGCCCTTCAACGGTTCCGAAATTCCGCAGAACCGCGGCTCTGCGGTGCTTCGCTTCTGCGGTGCTTCGCTTCTGCGGTGCTTCGCTTCTGCGGTTCCGCTGCGCTTCGGATCAGCGCTTCTGCGCTGCTCCGATATCTATCGCCCAGCGCTTAAGGCTTCCAGCCTTGCGCCTTCATCCGCGCATCGATCCACGACGTGTCCAGCGTGCCCGCCGCGATCTGCGCCAGCATCTGTTCTTCCACCGCGTGCTTGGCGGATGCGGCTTCGTACAGCGCTTCGACCTGGTCGTATGGCAACGACAGCAAGCCGTCTTCATCGCCCAGAATCAAGTCGCCCGGTTCGATCGTCATGCCGTCCAGCGAGATGACGGCGTTGATTTCGCCGGGGCCATCCTTGTACGGCCCGCGGTGCGTGACGCCCGCCGCATACACCGGGAAGGCGCTGCGGCGGATCGTGCCGCAATCGCGGATCGCACCGTTGATCACAATGCCGGCCAGGCCGCGCGTTTGCGCATAGGTCGTCATGATTTCACCGATGATGGCGTTGGTGAGGTCGCCCCCCGCATCCACCACCACCACATCGCCCGGCTCGGCCAGTTCCAGCGCCTTGTGCACCAGCAGGTTGTCACCCGGGCGCGTGCGCACCGTCAGCGCGGGGCCGGCCATCGGGTGGCCGTCGTGCATGGGCCGCAGGCGGGCGCCGCCTGCCGTCATGCGCGACATGCAGTCGCTGATGTTGGCAACGGGAATGCGGCGGAATTTCTCGACGAAGTCGCTGCTGACCGCGCGCTTGCGCGGGTGGATTTCAAAACCGATCATGGGTTGCTCCGTTGGCGTTCAGGGAATCTTGCGCGCTCATTGTTTGGGGATGCCGGCTTCCTGCACGACCTTGCCGAAGACGTCGTGGTCGGCGCGATGGCGCTTGCCCAGGTCGGCAGGCGTGCCCGTCATGACGCTATAGCCCGAATCCTCCAGCTTCTTCACTACGTCCGGCTTGGCTTGCGACTTGTTCAGCGCCTGGTTCAGCGTGGCGACAACATCGTCGGGCGTCTTGCCCGGGGCCATCAGCCCCCACCAGATGGTCTGGTTGATGGTCTTGAAGCCGCTTTCGGCGAAGGTCGGCACATCGGGCAAGGCGGGCGAACGCGCGTCGGCCACTACCGCCAGCGCGCGCACTTTGCCGCCGCGAATCTGCGGCAAGAGCGATGCGACGGAACCGGTGTAAAGATCAATGCGGCCGCTGGCCAGATCAGGGAACGCCTGCGACCAGCCGCGGTACGGCACGTGCATCAGTTCCATGCCGGCCGCCTTGCGCCACAGATGGCCGATCAAATCGCCGCTGCCGCCAATGCCGGGAATACCCAGCGAGACTTGGCCCGGGCGCGCCTTGGCCGCCTTGACCACATCGTCCAGCGTCTTGTAGGGCGACTCCGGCACCACCACGAACACGCTGGGTGACGAGGCCACGAGGCCCACCGGCTTGAAGTCCTTGAAGGTGTCGTAGCTGAGCTTGTTGTACAGCCACGGGTTCAGCACGATGTTGTCCGTCTGCGCCATCACGAGCGTGTGGCCGTCTGGTTTGGCGCGCGCCGTGGCGTCCAGCGCCAGGTTGCCGCCTGCGCCGGGTTTGTTTTCAACGACGATGTTCCAGCCCGTGTCCTGCGCAATGGCCGAACCGATCATGCGTGTCAGCGTGTCGGTGCCGCCGCCCGGCGGAAAGGGCGAGATCAAGGTGATCGGGGCCGAACCCATGTCGGCGGCGCTTGCCGCGGCCGAGGCGACCAGCAGCGTGGCCGTCAGCAGTGTTTTCAGGGATGTCATTGTCTTCCTCACTTGTGTTTTGAAATGGGGCAGCCCTCTGCGGGGCCGGCCCTGTCCATCTGAGCGATCAGGATTGGCGCGCCAGCGGCGTCAACCACGCCAGCCGGTCGGCAACCGAATCGGGCACGTTGAACGAACCCGATGCGCGGGCCGCTTCAATGCCTTGCGTGGTACGGGCGAACAGGCGCTCAACGCCGTCCAGCACCAGCGGCTGCAAACCAGCTTCCACCAGTTGTTCGCGGGCTTCGCGCACTTCGGCCAACCGGCGCGGCGCGTGCAGCACGTGCGAGCGGACGAAGGAATCCACGAAGGTGGTCAGCGGGGTGCGGTCCATATCGGACAACACTTCATACAGCGATGCGCGCAGGCCCATGCTTTCCGCGGCGACCAGGCATTCGACGGCCAGGCTTTCCATGCCCTTGGTCAAAATGCTGCGCAGCAGTTTCAGGCGCACGGCGTCGCCCGCCTCGCCATCGATGGCTTGCGCGGGCGCGCCGCAACCGGCCGTGAACGCGGCCACCGCAGGCGCGCCCGTGCCGGCGCACAAGAGCGGCGTGCGCGCGCCCAGCAAGGCGATGGCGCCCATGATGGCGACGTCGGTAAACGGCACGCCCAACTGCGCGGCGACCTCGGCGGCCGCGCGCATGTCACCCGAACTGGCCGTTGTGAAATCGGCGTAGGCGGCATCTTTGCGCAGGTGCGGCAGCGCCTGTTTGGCGACTTCAAGCGCGGCGTGGCCGAACACGGCCGACACGACGATGTCTGCCTCGGCCAGCCACGGGCCGGCTTCAGCGTGCAGCACGCTGCCATGCGAGGCGGCGCGCGCCTGCATCTCGGCGTCCTGGCGCAATTCGCCGATACCCACGATGGCATGCCCGCCCGCCACCCACTCACGCGCGTAGCAATCGCCGACTTCCCCACAACCGATCAGTGCAATTTTCATCTTCATAAATACAAAAAAAATACATACAGCGTTATAGCCCGGGAGAAATTGGCCGTATAACTCGTGTAAACCCTAGGTTTCATCAGTTTTTGGAAACATTAAAAGTACAAGAAACCACGTCATGGATTGCTGGTAGTCTTGCCCTCAGCCGCGCAGGCCCCGCCCGCGCCCGCCTTCAACATTTCAGCGAGACACCTCATGACCGCCCCCCTGTACGACGCCTCCGTCCCCGTCATCAAACAAATGCTGTCCGCGCTGTCGGACGTGCTGAAAAAGGCCGAGGCCCACGCCACCGAGAAAAACATCGACGCGTCCGCCTATCTGGGCGCCCGCCTGTACCCGGACATGTTCCCGCTGTCGCGCCAGGTGCAGATCGCCACCGACTTCGCCAAGGGCATCGCGTCCCGTCTGGCCGGCGCTGAAGTGCCGTCGTGGCCGGATGGCGAACCCACGTTCGCCGAGCTGCAAGCGCTGATCGCCAAGACGCTGGCACACGTCGGCTCGTTCAAGCCGGAACAGTTCGAGCAAAGCGCGTCGCTGGAAATCGTGCTGCGCCCTGGCACGCCGAAAGAAAAGAAGCTGTCGGGCAGCGCCTACCTGCTGCACTATGGCCTGCCGCAATTCTTCTTCCACGTTACGACCGCCTACGCGATCCTGCGCCACAACGGCATTGAAGTTGGCAAACGCGACTACATGGGCGCGTACTAATACGGGTTATTACTGATCCCGGGAATGTCGATTTGGGTGCCCGCTGAACGTCGTAGCAATACGACCCACTCATTCAAGGCGGACACACCATGACTACCGGAACCGTAACGCTCCACCGCGTTCTGCGCGCCTCGCCCGACCGCATCTATCGCGCTTTCATCGACGGCGACGCGCTGGCGAAATGGCTGCCCCCCTATGGCTTCACGTGCCAGGTTCATCACCTGGACGCCAAAGTCGGGGGCACCTACAAAATGTCGTTCAAGAATTTTGGTTCAGGCCACAGCCACCACTTTGGCGGTGAATACCTGGAACTGTCGCCGTCCGAGAAACTGCGTTACTCCGACCGCTTCGACGACCCCAATCTGCCCGGCGAAATGATCACCACCGTGACCTTGCGCAAAGTGGTTTGCGGTACGGAAATCAATATCGAGCAGGCAGGCATCCCGGCCGCGATTCCCACCGAGATGTGCTACCTGGGCTGGCAGGAATCGCTGATGCAGCTGGCGAAGCTGGTCGAGCCGGAAATTCCAGACTGAGCGGGGCGGGCGCCTTGGGTGCCGTGAACAAGGTGCCCTGAACAAGTACGGTAAACACGACAAACTGGGGAAAGACCCATGCGTTGCCGGTGATTTCGGACTTCTTTTTGAACGTGACCCCGGCGATTAAGGACGCCGTCCCGCTTCCACCTGAATCTTCAATTCCACTTCTGGCTTGAAGCCCATGTCCAGGCCGAAGTTCAGGCCGAAGTCCTTGCGGCTGAACTTCGTGGAGACGTCTGCCCCGCACACCTCGCGCTTTTCCATGGGGTGCTGGATGCATTTGAAGTCGTCGATGTCCATCGTGACCTTGCGCGTGACGCCGCGCAAGGTCAGGTCGCCGGTGGCTTCTTCGGGGCGGTCGCCGTCGAACTTGGTGAAGGTGCCCTTGAAGGTGGCGGTGGGGTATTTGGCGGCGTCGAAGATGTCGGGCGCGACGGCGTGCTGGTTCATTTCGTCGTGGCCGAAGTCCACGGAATTGATATCCACCGTGACCTCTACCGTGCCGGTGCGCGCTTCGCGGTCCAGCACGACGACACCCTGGGACTTGTTGAATTTGCCGCGCCAGGTGGACAGGCCGCCGAAGTGATCGGCTTCGAAACTGGGATAGGTGTGGGACGGGTCCAGGTCATACGTCACCGGGGCGGCGGCGGCGGGCAAGGCCAGCATCAGCGTGCTGGCGCCCAACAGCAGGGTCGGAATCAACTTCATCAAAGCTCCTTATGACGGGTGGGACTGGCCCCGCGCAAGGCGCGCGCGGCAGGGCTTGGAATGCCGACGATATCATTCAGTTCCCTGTCAGACTGCAACGCCTTGTCCGAAACCCTCACCATTTTGTAAAGGCGTAACGTCGAATCACGCAATAATGCGCGCTGAGTGCTCCGCAATCACAGGAATCACAATGAATAACGTGTTTGCTTTGCTGATCTGCGCCGCGTTACCGGCAGCGGCTCTGGCGCAACCCACCTTGGAACCGCTGAAGCTCAACGCGGACAACAAGATGTATTGCAACGCCCAAACGGATTGGTGCGTGGGGATCAATACCGAAGGCACGATGGAGACGAACGGCCCGTATGCCACGAGCCGCACGCTGCGCACCGACCGCAACATCTGGGACTTGCCCGACATCCCCAACTTCAAGAGCTTCACCGTCTGGCCTCAGCTGATCCGGTTGAGCGAAGAGCGGGCGATTGTCGGCGTCATCGGCCCTTCGCAGCCGGACTACAACCTGGAAACGCCGTTCTCGGGCGGCAGTTTCACGCGCGAAGACCTGTATCTGTTCGAAGTGGATCTGGGTGAGCCGACGAGTTCAAACCTGGTGTTCATCATGCCGAAATCGGCCAGCACATCGATCCGCGCCTGCTTCAACCAGGCCGACGAGAAAAAGCGTGCGGGCCAGTGCATGGATACGTACCGCTACCAGGCAGAGCTTGCCGCGCTGCCCGGCAAGGCAGGCGCAACAGGCAAGGAATATCCGGACTTGCAGGTGACGACTCAGGCCACGCGCGCGCCCGCTGGCGCAAGCCGCTACGCGGATTCCACGAAGCGGCCGGCGCTGACCGCGGCGCAAGCCGCGCCCACGGCCGACGCGCAATGCAGCTACACGGCAACGTATCGTTGGAACCCCGATGGCGGGATCTACGAGCCGGCCCAGCCGGTGCCGGATTGCAGCGAATTCCTGGACGCCGTGCCCAAGAAGAAGCCGTAAGCCGCAGCCGGGCAGCCTTAGTCGGCGTAGCCCGGATTGCGGCGGTCCAGCCGGCGCAGCAAGCCCGGCCAGGCCAGCGACGCTTTATAGGCCCGGTCTGCCGGGGATTCCACCGCGGCGCGCGCCAGCACTTCCGGCGGAATGAAGATCAGCTCGCCGCCACCCGCCTGCGCGCGCACCTGCGCCATGCAGGCGGCTTCCAGGCGGTGCATGGCCTGGAAGGCCTCGGCCATCGTCTGGCCCACCGTCAGCAAACCATGGTTGCGCAGGATCATGTAGTTGTTCGCGCCCAGGTCTTGGACCAGACGCGGCTGCTCTTCCGGGTTCAGCGCCAGGCCTTCGTAGTCGTGATAGCTAAGCGAACGCAGCGCAATGAACGCGAACTGCGACAAAGGCAACAAGCCCGCCTTCTGCGCCGACACCGCCACGCCATTGATGGAATGGGTGTGCAGCACGCACATCGCGTCCTTGCGGGCGGCGTGGATACAGCTGTGAATGGTGAAGCCGGCCGGGTTGATGTTGTATTCCGATTCCATCACCTTGTTGCCGTGCAGGTCGATCTTGACCAGGCTGGACGCCGTGATCTCGTCGAACATCATGCCGTACGGGTTGATCAGGAAATGTTCGGTGCCCGGCACTTTGGCGGTGATGTGCGTGAAGATCAAATCGTCCCATCCGAACAGCGCCACCAGCCGGTACAAGGCCGCCAGGTCCGTGCGCACCTGCCATTCGGTTGCGCTGACCTGTTCACGCACGCTGCCGCCCTGCTTGCTTACCGTATCCATTCCCGTCTCCTGTTATTGATGTCATCCCGAAACGACCGCGCCACGGGACCCGTTTCGCACTTTATTCTTTTTGACGCGGTCACGTGCAAGGGCGCAAGCCGCCGTCCACCAGATGAAAATCACGGGCGGCCATGCGAGAATCCCCCTCGGAACCCACGGATCAGGACGCCCCATTGACGCAGCATCCGCATCGCCTTCCCGCCTTTTTCCGGTCGCACCTGGAATCGCTATCCGGCGTTGGCCTGCTGCTGGGCACCTTGTTCTTCGCCGCGTCGCTCACGCCCACGCTGGTGCCGCGCACCTATCTCACTCAAGGCGTGCTGGCCGGCGCGTGCCTGGCCGCTGGCTATGGGCTGGGCGTGCTGTGGCACTGGCTATGGGCCTATCTGGAACTGCCCGAACCCCGCGCCCGCGCGGCGCGCATCGTCAACGCCGTCATCACCGTGGTTTGCCTGTCGGTGCTGGCGCTGTTCCTGTGGCGCGCGGCCGATTGGCAGAACACCATCCGCGCGCTGATGCAGATGGACCCCGTCACCAGCGCCCATCCCTTCAAGGTTTGCGCGACCGCCTTGATCACGTTTACCGCGCTGCTGGCGCTGGGCCGGCTGTTCAAATTGCTGGCGCGCTTTCTGGCCAGACAGGTGCGCCGCGTTGTGCCGCGGCGGGTGGCCAACGTGGCGGGCGCGGCCATTGCGGTGCTGATCTTCTGGTCGCTGGCCAACAATGTGTTTTTCCGCGCCGCGCTGCATGTGCTGGATGCGTCGTTTCGTGAATACGATGCGCTGCTGGAACCGGAACGCCCCCAGCCGACGCACGGCGCCAAAACAGGCGGACCCGGCTCGTTGATTGCCTGGCATGAATTGGGGCGCGCCGGCCGCGAATTCATTGCGTCCGGCCCGAACGCCCGCGACATTCGCACGCAGACCGGCCGCGACGCGCAAGAACCCATTCGCGTGTACGTGGGCCTGCGCGGCGCCGATACGCCCCAGGCGCGGGCGGCCTTGGCGCTTGAAGAGATGAAGCGCGTGGGCGCGTTCAAGCGGTCCACGCTGCTGGTCGTCACGCCCACCGGCACGGGCTGGATTGATCCGGCCGCCATGGATTCCGTGGAATATCTGCTGCATGGCGACGTGGCAAGCGTCGCCTTGCAGTATTCGTACCTCTCCAGCCCGCTGTCCTTGCTGGCCCAACCCGAATACGGATCGGAAGCGGCGCGTGCGCTGTTCAGTGCGGTGTACGGGTATTGGACTACCCTGCCCCGAGACCAGCGGCCCAAGCTGTATCTGCACGGCCTGAGCCTGGGCGCGATGAATTCCGCGCGGTCCGCCGAGCTCTTTGAAATGATCGGGGACCCCATCCACGGCGCGCTCTGGAGCGGCCCGCCCTTTGAAAGCCGCATCTGGCGCGCGATTACTGACGCCCGCAACCCGGACTCCCCGGCCTGGCTGCCGCAACTGCGCGACGGCAGCTTCGTGCGCTTCATGAATCAACACGGGTCGCCCGTGCCTGCCGATGCGCCTTGGGGGCCGATGCGCATCGTGTTCCTGCAATATGCCAGCGACGCCGTCACCTTCTTTGACTACCGCGACCTGTACCGCCGCCCCGCCTGGATGGACCCGCCCTACGGGCCGGATGTGTCGCCCGAGCTGCGCTGGGTGCCGGTCGTGACGATGTTGCAGCTGGCGCTGGATATGTCCGTCAGCACCGAAACGCCCATGGGTTATGGCCACGTCTACGCGCCGCAGCACTATGTGGACGCGTGGCTGGCCGTGACGGGCGCGCCGGGTTGGACGCCCGGTGCGCTGGACACCCTGAAGCAGCATTTGGCCGAACGCATGCGTGCGGCGATGGGGGATGCGGACGGCAAGGAAGGCGCATACGAGAATCGGGGCGGATGACAGGCAGCCAAGCGTGCCCGCCCCCGCCCGGGGCCGTTCAATTCGTTTGCACGTTCGCGCCGTCGATGATCTGTTTCCAGCGCACCGTTTCTTCATCAGACAACTTGGCCAGGTCTTGCCGCGTGCCGGCGAACGGCACCGCGCCCTGCTCGGCCAGATGCGCGATCATCGACGGGTCTTTGGCCAAGGCCATCACCGTGTCCTGCAACTTGCGCACCACGTCTTCGGGCGTGCCTGCGGGCGCCATGACGCCGTACCACGATTCCACCACCGCATCCTTCACGCCCGCTTCCGCCAGGGTCGGCACGCCTGGAATGGCGGCGCTGCGGTGTTCACTGGCCACGGCCAGCACGCGGACCTTGCCGGGCTTGATGTAAGGCAACACATTCGGCAGATTCGCAAACAGCACCTGCACCTGCCCCGACAGCAAATCTGCCGTGGCCGGCCCCGCGCCGCGATACGGCACGTGCTCGAACTTCGCGCCTGAGCGGTACATGAACAATTCCCCCGTCAGATGATTGACGGACCCCATGCCCGCCGACGCCATGTTCAGCTTGCCGGGGTTTTGTTTGGCATACGCAACCAGCTCGGCCACGGTCTTGGCCGGCGTGTCGGCCGAGACGGCCAGCACATTGGGCACGGTGGAAAACAATGCGACCGGCGCAAAATCCCTGTTGGCGTCGTACGGCAGGTTCTTGGTCAACAGCGGCTGGATGGATTGCTGCCCCATCGTCGCCAGCAACAGCGTGTAGCCGTCGGCCGGCGCCTTGGCGACGAAGTTCGCGCCGATGCTGCCGCCCCCACCCGGCTTGTTTTCCACAATGACTGGCTGGCCCAGCGATTCCGACATCCGGTTGGCCAGCAAGCGACCCATCAGGTTCACCGTGCCGCCCGGCGCAAAAGGCACGACAAGCGTTATCGGTTTGACGGGATACGTCTGGGCATGCGCGCCCAGGCTGATCCCCATGGCTGCGGCAAACGCCGCGACGGTCTTAAGCATTGATTTCCCCTTGATGATGGGCCAGTCAGGCTTCCTGTACGGAACGCTCCGCTGGCTTGGATGACACAAGCTTACCCACGCGCCGCTGCAACAAGGCTTGCGCGTCGGCCACACGCTGAACCCCCGCGCCGATGACGCCGCGATAGTGGTCCAGCAAACCTCTTTGCTCGGCGATGTGCGCGCGCACGCGGCCCGGCGCCGGTCCGCCCAGCGATTCACGCGCGGCCACATTTCGCACGGGGTCCAGGCACGCGGCGATATCGTCTTCGTGCAGCGCAACCGCGCGGCCCAGTTGTTCAGCCGCGGCGGCATTGATCATTGCAGGCGTGATGTGCTTTGCCGGGATGCCGGCTTCCAGCGCGTGGCGCACCACGGCGCCGATGATGTGATGCGCATCGCGAAACGACGCGTCGGCCTTGCGCACCAGCAGGTCGGCAAGATCCGTCACGGTGGAAAAGTCGTCGGCCGCGCGGGCCGCCATGCGCGCGCGGTTGGGCTCCACCTTTTCCACCAGCAACTGGATCAGCGCCAGAGCTTTCAACGCTTCGTCGCAGGCCTCCCAGCACGTGCGCGTGCTTTCCCGGCTGCTGTCGCCCGAGTGCGTGAAGTGCGTGGACTTCACGGTGGAAAACGCCGCGGCCGTCAACCCGATCACATGGCCCGTCTTGCCGCGCAGGTATTCCAGCACCGCCGGGTTTTTCTTCTGCGGCATGATGCTGGAGGTGCTGGCGATGCTGTCGGGAAAGCTCAGGTAACCGAACTCTGGCGTGGACCAGATATAAAAGTCCTGCACCATGCGGCTGCTGGTGATCATCATGATCGACAGCGTCGCGCTCAGTTCCAACGCGAAATCGCGTGACGCCACGCCGTCCAGCGCATTGGCCAAGGGCTGCGTAAAGCCCAGCATCGCACTGGTTGCGTCGCGGTTGATCGGGAACGACGTGCCCGCCAGCGCGCAAGCGCCCAAGGGCGAGGCATCCGCGGTGTCCAAGGCATGCAGCAAGCGCGCGACATCGCGTGACCAGGCATCGACCAGCGCCGACAGGTAGTAGCCATACGTGATGGGCTGCGCGGCTTGCATATGGGTGTAGCCGGGCATCACGCAGTCGGCATATTGCTCGGCCCGCGCCAATGCCGCGTCGGCTACGCCGATCAGCGCCGTCGCAATCCGCGACGCGAAATCCCGCGCACGGATGCGGTCAATGGTGGCGCCGATATCGTTGCGGCTGCGCGCCGTGTGCAGGCGGCCGCCCAACGCTTGCCCCACCAGCTTGATCAGGTGCGCTTCGTAGTTGAAGTAGGCTTCTTCGCGCGCCGGGTCCAGCTCAATGCCGTCCGGCCCGTCCGACTGCATCTTGAGCAGCGCGCGGGCCAGCTCAACCGACGCGTCGTGATCCAGAATGCCTTGTTCGTGCAGCATCACCAGATGCGCAAGATTGATCTGGTTCAGCATCTCGAAGTTAGCGAAAAACTCGCGATTCAAGCGCGGAAGAAAAATATGCTGAAGCACTTCCGGCGCAAGCGGTTGCTTCAAGCGGCTGCTGACTTTGGATTCCATTTTCGGGTCGGTCTAAGCATGTAAAACCGTAGTCTCCGCCCGCGCCAATTCATGCGTCAAATCAGTTTTTCATAGCTTCGAATACAGAATTGATATGATTTGATCTCCGCCTATTTGCATGTAGCCGCCCATGAATTTCAAGCAGATTGAAGCTTTCCGCGCCGTCATGATGACGCGGTCCATGACCACCGCCGCCGGGCTGATGCATACGTCGCAGCCGAACATCAGCCGCTGGATCGCGCTGCTTGAGGCGACGCTGGGCTTTGTGCTGTTCAAACGCGTCGGCACGCGGCTGATCCCCACACCCGAAGCCGATGCGTTCTACACCGACGTGGAACGCGCATTCATCGGCCTGGAATCGCTGAATGACAGCGCCAACTCAATCCGCCGGCGTGGCACCGGGCTGCTGCGGGTGGGCGCGGTCGGGTCCATCACGCAGTGCGTCCTGCCCGACGCCATCCGCTTGTTTCGCGAAACGTTCCCCGACGTCTCCGTCGTGGTCAACACAGGCGGCTCCGACGTCGTCGCCAAATGGATGGCCACGGGGTTTTGCGACATCGGATTCTGTTCCATCCAGACCGATGTGCCTGGCTTGCAATACGAAAGAATCAATACCGCGTACGGCGTGGGTATCGTGACGCGCACGCACCGTCTGGCGCGCAAGAAGCGGCTGAGCCCCGCTGACTTCACCGGCGAAAACTTCATCTGCCTGCCCTCCGGCAGTTTCAACCGCGCCGCCATCGACCGGCATTTTTCCGACGACGCCAGAATCCTCTCGATCGAAACCCCGTACGCCACCACCATCTGCACCATGGTGGGCAAGGGCCTGGGCGTGTCGATCGTGAACCCCGTTGTGTCGCGCGCGTTAAGCCTGCCTGACTTACGCGAGATTCCGTTTTCCGAAAAAATCGAATTCCACAGCTATGCGGTCAGCTCAGATCATTTCCCTGTCAGCAGCCCTGCCCGGCAAATGGAAACGTGCGTGCGGGACGTGTTCAAAGCCCTGAGCGCCAGTGCGTGATGCTTACCCATTTCCCCTTACCCTCTACCCTTCACGGCTGCGGCCGCGGTCATGCAGGCCCGCGCGCAACGTCTTGGCCAGTTCGGCGATGCTTGCCGCATCGGCGCTGCCATCACGGGCTTCCAGCCGCGCGATGATCTGATCGGCAACGTTGACCAGATGCAGCGGCTCGTGCAGCACCACCGCCAGCAGCGCATCGCCCAACGCATGAATGCCGGCTTCGCACGCGCGCACGCCCTGCGCCGAAATCGATTGCGCGAGCGCCGCGCCACGCGCTGCGATGTCGTTCAAGCCAAACACCGAGCACGCGCCACCCACTGAGTGCAGTTCCGCCAGCAACCGGGGGCCGTCTTCCGCGCGCAGCCCGTTCTGCAAGACCTGCACCGCATCGCGGCAAGACTGCACGAACACTTGCCAGGTGGCGTCCGCCACGGCGCGGCCGCCCAACAGGCCACTGCCGGCCAACGCGTCGCGCCGCACGGGCGGCAAGCCCGCAACCTCTGACAACGCCAAGCCCAGATCGGCCAATGACAACGGCTTGCCCAGCACCCGCGCCATGCCGGCGCGCTCGCCCGCTTCGCGCTCTTGCGGCGTCACATTGGCGGTGGCGGCCATCACCGGCATCGCGGGCCAACGCTGACGCACCTGCCGCGCCAGCGCAAAACCGTCTTGGCCCGGCATGGCCAAGTCCGTCAGCAACACATCGAACGAGTCCTGCTCCAGGCACGCCAAGGCCTGCTCGGCATCCGGCACGGCGGTGGCGTCGCAGCCCAACAAGGCAAGCTGCTCTTCGAACAGCTTGCGGTTCACGACGTTGTCTTCGGCGACCAGCACACGCAGACGTTTGCCCAGCACCATGCCGTTCACCGCCTGCGCGGCCAGGGCGCGGCCTTGCAAGGCATACTGCAAGCCGCTCGCCAGCCCGTGCAGGCCATATACCGACGCGCTGACCACGCGGCCGGACGCCACCGGCTGGGCCGGCCCGTCTTCACTGCACTCGACCACCCAGGACGCGTCCTCCACCAAGCGGTTCTCGTCGCTGGAATGCCAGGTCTTGCGATCGCCCCAGAACACAAGCGCGCTGGCGTCTTCGACCGATTCTTGCGCAATCAAGGCCGGATGCGCGTAGCTCGTCACGTTCACGCCCCACGCTTGCAAGATGCCGCCCAGCCGCGTGCGCTCGGCTTCCATTGCCGCCACCAGCAGCACGGATTCGCCATCGAAACGCGGACGCTCGCTGACCGGCGATGCGCCATCGCGCAACGGCAAGCGCAACGTGAAACGGCTGCCCACGCCAGGTTGGCTTTGCACGCCCAGCGTGCCGCCCATGGCCTGCGCCAGCCGCTGGCACAACGCCAGGCCCAAACCGGTGCCCCCAAAGCGCCGGGTGATCGTTGCGTCCGCCTGCATGAAATCCTGAAACAGCGCCGGCAACTGATCCGCGCTGATGCCGATACCCGTGTCCTCAACCTCGATCAGCACTTGCGAGCGCGCCGCGTCGCGAGACACGCGCAGCGTCACCTGCCCCGTCTCAGTGAACTTGATCGCGTTGGACAACAGGTTGTTCATCACCTGCCCCAGCCGCGCGGGGTCCCCTCGCAGCGGCCAGGTCAGGGTGTCGCCCAGCTCTCCGGCCAGCGCCAGCTTTTTCGCGCGCGCCACGGGAGCAAACACCATCAGGGTCTGCGAGGCCAGCTCCAGCACATCGAACTCCACGTCTTCCAACTGAAGTTCGCCAGCCTCGATCTTTGAGAAATCGAGCACGTCGCTCACCACCGCCAACAGGCCGTCAGACGCATTGCGGATGGTGTTCAGGCGGTCGCGCTGCAATTCGTCCAGCGGCGAGTAGGCCAGCAATTCCAGGTTGCCCAGCACCGCGTTGAGCGGCGTGCGGATCTCGTGGCTCATGGCGGCCAGGAAGGCGGACTTGGCGGCATTGGCTAAATCCGCCGCCTGCCGCGCGTTGCGCAGCTCTTGTTCCAGCTGCTTATTGGCCGTCACGTCGGTAAACGCCGTCACCAGGACGTCTTCGTCCTGATAGCGGGCGCGGACCATGCTCACCGACAAGTCCAGCCGCTGGCCGTCGCGCGTGAAAAACGTCAGGTCGTCGTCAAAGACGGCCGCACCGCCGTGTGGTGGAGCGGCCTGTTTTTCGTGCTGCAAATAATGCCGCGACAACGCGTAGGACAGGCTTGGCCCGTCGACCACCACGCGGCTGTTCGTGGCAATCATTGACGGGCTGCGCAACAGCGGCTGCCCCGTATTCGCCGTGATCAGCCCCAGCCCGACGGGCGCCGTTTCCACCAGCGTCCGGCTCAATTGTTCGCTATCGAATACGCGCTGCGACTGCCGCACCGCCGGCACGAACACGCGCCACTTCACGAGCAGCAGCAGCGCCCACGTCAGCGCAATGATGACGGCCGACGTCAGCGCAGCCAGGATGATCTGCGTGCGCACCCCGGCCAGGATGTCGCGCCAGGACTGCGCGTGCACCAGCGTCCACCCGGTCGGCAGCAAGGGCCAGCCGGATAACACATGCCCTTCCAGAAACACGTTGCGCGACGGCGGGTCCAGCCCGTCAGCCTGCGCCTGGCGGGCCAAGGGCGCCAGCGTGGGCGATACGGCATCCGGGCACGCGACGATCAGCGTGCCATCGGGCGCCAGCACCAGGCACGCGCCTGCGAAACTGGTTTCGGGCAAATGTTCGGCCAGCGCGCTTAGCGGCATTTCGTACACCAGCGTGCCAAACGGCGTACCGTCTTCGCTGCGCAATTGCGTCACGATGCGCACGGCTTGCTTGCCGGTCAGCGGACTTTCGTAAGGCGTGAGCCAGCGGAACCGGGGCGCGCCCGTGGCGGCGTCGCGCCAACCGCCTTCGGGCGGCGCAATGCCGGCGCCGTCGGCGGACGCCAGCGCCGCAAAGAGGGCGGACCGCTCGGCCGCCACCTTGTCCTGCCATGCGCTGCCGCCCCACGGCAACACAGACAGAATCAACGTTTGGCGATCCGCGCTGACCAGGTACACGGTGAGATCGCCTGCGTTACGCGCGGCGACTCTTGCGGTGGTGGCGGCCATTCTGCGCGCCAGCCGCACGTAGCGCCACGCATCCGTGGCGCTGGCGGCGGCATCGCTGCGCAACACCAGCAACGGCGGGCCATCCGCATCCGGCTGCACGCGCACCAGCCCGTCGGGGCCGAATGGCGCCTCGCGATCCTGCTTGTCGGCGTCCGCGGAGCTCCAGGCCAGCTCCATGTTCAGGACGTTGTTGCGCAACGTGGCCACGGCGCGCGTCGTGAAATCCATGGACCGGCGCATGTCGATCGACACTTCTTCCTTCATGCGCGCCAGATAGGCATTGACCGAGGCCGCCACCTCGATCAGGCCGGCCACCAGCACCACTATCGTGATGACCGCTCCGCCCCCCATGACCAGCAAGTGCTGATAGCGGCGCAAACGGGCCAATACACTGCTTTGCTCGGGAGTCGTCATGAGTCGGGAATGCCGGGAGGGCGCTAACGCCATGAGGGGAGTCGCGCCGATTATGACGTGACGCGCTCCTGCGGGGAAGAGGCGCGCGCCAGCCCCTCGGCCAGCGCGTCGAGCAGCCCTTCGGCCATGTCCAGCCCACGCCCCGTCTTCAGGCAGGTTTCGGCATCCGCGGCCAGCCGGCTTAACCCGGGTTCGCCGAAGACATCCAGCATGCCGCGCAGCTTGTGCAGCTCCGCCAACAATTGCGGGATATTCCCCGCCTGCCTGCCCTGGCCGATTTCCGCCAGCGCCGACTCGCACGCCTGATGGAACGTGCGCGTCAAGTCCTCACTCATGGCGCGGCCGCCGAGGAAGCTGCGCGGCTCACCCACCTCCAGACGCCGCGTCCGCACGCCGGTAACGTCGGACAGCGCATGCGCCAGCTCGCCCAGCGGCAAGGGCTTGCCCAGCACCAGCGCCACGCCCGCCTGCTGGCAACGCACCCGCTCAAGGGGCGTCATGTGCGCACTGGCCGCCAAAACCGGCATGGCCGGCCAGCGCGCACGCGCCGCCTGCGCCAGCGCGTAGCCGTCCATCTCCGGCATGGCCAGATCCGTCAGCAATACATCAAACGGCGCCTGCTCCAGGCACGCCAGCGCCTGCACGCCATTTTCGACCGCCGTCGGCACGCAGCCCAGCACCCGCAGCTGCTCCTCGAACAAGCGCTGGTTCACCGGGTTGTCTTCGGCGACCAACACGTTCAGCCGCCGCGCAAGCACCGGCCGCCGCACATCCGGCGCGCTGAGCGGCGTGCCGAGCAAGGCATGGCCCAAGCTGCTTGCCAGCCCTTTCAAACCGATCATCGACACGCTCAGCACGCGGCCCATCACCACCGGGTCTGTCGGCCCGTCTGCACCGCAATCAATCACCCACGGCGCTTCCTCGACCAGGCGGTTCTCATCATCGACCTGCCACGCATGCCGCTCGCCCCACAGCACCACCGCCGCGAACGTGCCCAAGCTATCCGGCGTCAGCGCCGCCGGATGCGCATAGGTCTCGACGCGCAGGCCCCATGCCTGAAGGCTGCGGCCCACATAAGCCCGCGCCGAAGGGCACACCGCCAGCAGCGCCACGCGCTCGCCCTCAAAGCACGGCGTTTGCCGCACCTGTTCGCAGTCGCCCAATGGCAGGCGCAACGTAAACTGGCTGCCTCGCCCCGCTTCGCTTTGCACCGACAGGGTGCCGCCCATGGCCTGCGCCAACCTGGAACACAGCGCCAGGCCCAGGCCAGTACCGCCGAAGCGGCGGTTGATCGTCGGATCGGCCTGGCTGAACGCGCGAAACAATCGGGACAACTGCTCGGCCGACATGCCGATGCCCGTATCCTCCACGGTCATGACAAGCGACGCCTGCGCCTCGTCGATGGTCAAGGACAGCGCCACGCCCCCCTGCTCCGTGAACTTGACCGCATTGGACAGCAGGTTGTTGATGATCTGCCCCAGCCGCGTCGGGTCTCCCCGCATGGGCAAGGTCACGGTGCCGCCCAGTTGGCCCGTCAAGGCCAGCCCCTTGCCGCGCGCGGTGGGCGTGAACACCCGCAGCGCTTGCGCGGCCACTTCCAGCACGTCGAATTCGATCGACTCCAGCCGCAGTTCACCCGCCTCGATCTTCGAGAAATCCAGCACATCGCTGACGATGGCCAACAGGCCGTCAGACGCCGCCCGTATCGTGCGCAACCGGTCGCGCTGCGGGGCATCCAGCGCCGAATGCGACAGCAGTTCCAGATTGCCAAGGATAGCGTTCAGCGGCGTGCGGATTTCATGGCTCATCGCCGCCAGAAAAGCGGACTTCGCCGCGTTGGCGCGATCCGACGCCTGCCGCGCCTTGCGCAGCTGCTGCTCCACCCGGCTTTTCGCCGTGACGTCCGTGAACGCCGTGACCAACACGTTCTTTCCCTGATAGCGCGCGCGAACCATGCTGACCGACAAGTCCAGGCCGATGCGGTCCCGCGTATCGAATTGCAGGTCTTCGTTGAACGTGCCTTGCCGCCAGCTGACGTCACCGCGCGCCACATGCGCCTGGTGCAATTGAATGCACGCATCGGGCAGTGCGTCTTCGCCCGGCGCGATGCGCGCGGCGATCTGCGCCATAGCCGGGCTGCACAGCAGCGCCTTGCCGGTATCCAACGAGATCAGCCCCAGCCCGACAGGCGCGGTATCGATCAGCGTGCGGCTGAGCTTTTCCCCTTCGTACACGCGCCGGGACCATTCCAGCAGCGGCCTGAACACACGCAGCTTCAACGAAATCAATAACAGCCACATCATGCCCAGCGTCGGCAGCGTCAGCATCATGTCGACGAATACGTCTTCGCTGGCGGCGGCCGCAATGCTGCTGCCGGCATACGCGAACACCAGCACGTGCTTGTCGTCCAGGCCTTGCGACACGATGAACAGCCCCTGGTCATGCCAGTCCTGCTGGTGCTCGCGGCCAACGGCCGCCACGCGCTGCAACGTTTCGCGCGTGGGCGCCTGCCCGCCATCGCAGCAGTCGCCGACCCATTCGGTGACCTCGCCTTTTTCATCGACGATCATCGCAATGCCCTGCATGCCCGTGATCCTGGCCGGGTCGACCAGCGCCCGGGGTCCGTTCTCCACGACCAGGGCATGGCCCAGCGCGAACGCGCGGCGCTGCGCTTCAATATGCGCATTGATGCCCGTGCGCACGCCCATGCCAAGAATCATCAATGCGATCAACGTGCTTGCCAGGCCTCCACCAAACAGCAAACGTCGCTGATACCGGCGAAGGTTCATCAAGGTTTTAAGGTTGCTGTCGGAGGACACGCTCGCGCCACAGGCCCTTTCGGGTCCCGTCCTATGTAAAGTCAAAGATTATGTGATGCCCCGTACGAATAACGTGGCGTTTGGGTCAAGTTCCGTACCTGTCCGAGGCCGCTTGGCATCGGATTCGTACCGGGACGACAGGCCGAAATTGCCTGCAAAAAATCCTGCCGAATCCGGCGGATTACGCTACATTTCTTTCGTCACCCCTGCCCCGACGGCCCTCGCAGGCCACACGCCGCGCCATGAAGATTCATGTCTTGCTCGCCGATGACCATCCCGCCCTGCTTGCGGGCATCAAGCACGAACTGGATTGCATACCGTCCATCGCCATTCAGGGTGTGGCGCGCGACTCCGGCCAACTGGTCGAATTGCTCGACAGCACGCCCTGCGATGTGCTGGTGACCGACTACGCGATGCCAGGCGGCGCGCACGGCGACGGCATCATGTTCATTTCGTACCTGCGGCGCCATTTTCCCGATGTGAAGATCGTGGTCTTCACAACGCTGGATAACCCGGCCATCGTGCAAGAGCTGTCCAAGCTGGGCGTGAAGTCCGTGTTGAGCAAGGCGCATGAGACCAGCCAGCTGATCTCGGCCATTCATGCGGTCTACGCGGGCGCGCGCTACTTTCCTTCCGAAGGCATCGGCGCATCGGCCGCGTCAACCAAGCCGCGCAGCGCCGGCCCCGACCTGACTAAGCGCGAACTCGAAGTCGTCCGCCTGTATGTGTCGGGCATGTCGGTCAACGAAATCGCCGCGCGCCTGAGCCGGTCCAAACAGACCATCAGCTCTCAGAAGGCCAGCGCCATGCGCAAGCTGGGCATCGAACGCGAAGCCGATCTGTTCCGCTTCGCCTTTGAAACCGGCATCACCGTCGCGTCCGATGCGGGCGATGGCGAGCCGCAGCAGGCTTGATGCGCCGTACGGCCACGCCGCGACGACGCCTGGCATCCCTCACGCCACCGCCTTTTCGCGCCGCGCCGTCAGGCGCATGCATGAAGACGCCGGCAGAACGCGTTCAATGAAAGCGTCCACCTCCATCGGCCGCGCGAGCCCATACCCCTGACCGATGCGGCAGCCCAGCGCGTGCAGTTGGTGCGCCTGCTCCTGCGTTTCGATCCCTTCGGCAACCACCGCCAGCCCCAGCGCGCGCCCCAGCCCCAACGCAGCGCTTACGACGGCATGCGAAGCCGGGTCGGATTGCAGCCGTTTCACAAACGACTGGTCGATTTTGATTTCACTGAACGGCAAGCGCGTCAGGCGTTCCAGCGTGGACGCGCCCGTGCCGAAGTCATCCATGCTGACGCCAAAGCCGCACGCGCGCAGCCGTCGCAATCCCGCATCCAGGGCCGTCTTGTCCTGAATGGTTTCATCTTCAGTGATCTCGACGGTGATCAGTTCAGGCGAAATTCCGCGGCGCTTGGTGCGGGTTTCGAGACTGAGCGCAACGCCCGGGGCCGACAACGTCGACACCGAAGCATTCACGGAAATACGTTGCGACACGCCCTTGCCCGCCAACTGCGCCTGCACATCCAGCGCGCGTTCCGTCACGAAGTGGAACAGCATCGGGTCCATCGACAGCCGGCTGATCGCCCGCACGAACTCCGAAGGCGGCACATCGCCCGCCTGCGGATGACGCCATCGGATCAACGCCTCGGCGCCAAGAATGCTTCCCGTCGCCAGATCGACTTGCGGCTGCAACACCACGCGCATGCCGTCCTTCTCGCCCAACGCCAGAATCAACGCTTCGTCGGTAAACCGCGGCGCGGGCGCGCACGGCTTCACCGGCGCTTGCCACTGCGTAAAGCGGGCGAGCGCGGCCGGAATGAACGCGGCGCTGCGCACGATGTCGATCACGGCGCCCGCGGCGCGCAGCCCGCTGGCATAGGCGTCCAGCACACAGCGCGGTAAATCGCTGATCCACAGCACGGCGGGCATACGCGGCAGGCGGCCGGCTTGCACTTCGCCTTGCAGGCGCCCCGGCACCAGCAGCCCTTCGCAGGCAACACCCGTCACTTCACATACGACCAGATCGGCCGCCTGCTCGCGCAGCGCGATGGCCAGCGCATCCAGGCCGCAGGCGCTGCGCAACGTGCGCAAGGCGCCGCCATCAAGCAACGCGTTCAACGCCGAGGCGTTGCCCGGCGCGCAACCTAGTGTGATGACGGCCAAGCCGCTGACAGGACCCGGCCGTTGAAGGGAAGTTTGATGAACCATATTGACGCCTCGCATAGTGGACGCAGTATGGTCTGACGCCCCTGGGCGAACAATCTGACTAGTACCAAAACGGCGCGTCGCGCTACTCGTGTTCGGCCAGCAGCGCGTCCATCTTGTCCGGCTCGCCCGGCGCGCCGCCTTCGGTCAACAGCCCCGTTTCGTAGGCAAAGCGAAACAGCTCGACATCGCGTTCGATGCCCAGCTTGCGCATGGCGCTGGTCTTCTGCGAACTGATGGTTTGCTTGCTGCGATTGAACTGGCTGGCGATCTCGTTGATGGAAACGCCCGACACATACAGGCGCACCACTTCGGTCTCGCGGCGCGTGAGCTTCTGCGCGGGGTCAATCTGCGCCACGCGGCCGACGGTGGTGGATGAACGGAACTTCGGCGAAAAATAGGTCGCGCCTGCGTACACCGCATGGATGGCCGAGATCAGATGCCCGATCACATCCACCTTGCTCAACACCGCATGCGCGCCGATCTTCACCATCTCGGCCACCATGGCGCGGTTGTCGATGGTCGTGAACACGATGATCTTCAGGTCGGGATAACGGCGGCGCAGGAACGACAGCATGGTCATGCCATCGCCGAACTCGCCGCCGGGCATCACGTAGTCGGTCACGAGCACGTCGCAGTGCGACTTCGCCAGCAACTCAAACGTTTCCGTCGAGTTGCTGGCCGTGCCAACGATGGAGATGGTGTGGAAATCCGCCAGTTCGTGCTTGACGCCGGTGATCAGGGCGGGATGATCATCGGCAATGATGAGAGATATCTGCATGGCGCATCCAGCCTCCTGGGCTTTGTCAGGTCCAAATGCAGCCAATGTAGTAGCCGAACGCCCGCACTTATCTCGTACTTGTCTCTCACTGCGCCCAATCCAATCGGACTGGTACGAAATTCAAATAGGGGCGGATTTACGGGGTTATTCCCCCAATTTTCTAGCCCGGCGCATGTTTGCAGACCTTGCCGTCCTTCATGATCACGCGCAGGCTTTGCTCGGGTTGCGCGATCAGTTGCAGGTTTTCAAGCGGGTTGCCGTCCACCACCAGCAGGTCGGCCATGGCGCCTGCTTGCACCACGCCCAGCTTGCCGGGATACGGATTGCGCGGGCCGGCCATGGCGCACAGCTCACCATTCACGCTGGTCGCCATACGCAGCACCTCGGCGGCGCCATACCAGCGGCTCATCTTGGCCAGTTGCGCGCCTTGGCGTGTGGCGAGCCGCGCATCGAACAGCGTGTCGGTGCCCCACGCCGTTTTGATGCCCAGGCGGCGCGCCATCTCGTAGGCGCGGTCGGTGCCGGCGACCATGGCCAGCTGCTTCTCACGCGATGACGGCGATTGCGTGGGCACGGCGTCTTCGTCGTCCAGGAAGGGCTGCAAGCTCCACCAGACCCCCATGTCCGCAATGCGGCGCGCGGTGTCTTCGTCGATCATCTGGCCGTGCTCGATACAACGCACGCCCGCATCCAGCGCCATGCCGACCGCGCGCGACGTGTAGGCGTGCACCGTCACGTAGGTGCCCCAGTTTTCCGCCGCGGTCACGGCCGCCTTCAGCTCTTGCAACGAGCCCTCGGTCACGTCCAGCCCATCGTAGGAAGACATCACGCCGCCGCCCGCCATGTACTTCAGTTGCGATGCGCCGCGCATCAGCTGTTCACGCGCGCGCAGCAGCACCTGGTCAGCCCCGTCGCAGATCGCGGTAACGCCGACTTTTTCCGCATAGGTCAGCCCGCCGTCCGGTGCGCGCGGCAGATCGGACAGCAGCCGGAAATCGCCATGGCCGGAGGTCTGGCTCAGGAACGCGCCCGACGGATAGATGCGCGGCCCCGGCGTCAGGCCTTCGTCGATGGCGCGCTTCAGGCCAAAGGCCGGGCCTCCCATGTCGCGCACGGTGGTGAAGCCGCGCATCAGCGTCGCGCCCGCCTCCACGACCGCCATCGTATGCACGTAGTTGAAGTCGGCGGTCATGGCCATCAGGATGCTGGGGCGCGCCAGAATGGAGTGCCAGTGCGCGTCGATCAAGCCGGGCATCAGCACGCCGCCCTTGCCGTCGATCACTTGGCAGCCTTCCGGCAGCGGCAGCGATTGCGGCTCCACCGCCTTGATCTGGCGCCCTTGCACCAGCACGCGCATGCCGGATAGGAGTTCGTCCGAAACGCCATCGAAAATGCGCACGTTCACAAAGGCGATGGGCGGGTGGGCGGCGGCGGGATGCGGTGAGGCGGTGCAGTGAGGGGCGGTGGCGGTGGCCGATGCTGCGGCAGCCGATGCTGCGGCGGCGCCGGCCGCTCCGCCACCAAGATTCGCCGATGCTGCTTCATGCACGGCGTACAGCGCGTTGATGCGGGCGGCGGCCGGGTTGTGGCAGCCGCAGTTGACGGCGCTTAGCCGGTTGATGGACGTGGCATCCACATCGAACATGAAGGATTCTCCCGGGTTGAATTCGTGTCTGAAGACTTATTGCGCGCTGTCGGCGTTGATGCGCCCCAACGAAAAAGCCAGGGTGGCCGCGCCGGTCAAGGCGGCGGAATACGCATCGGCCCGCGCACTGCGCGCAGCCAGCAGCCCATTGGCGGCCTCGGTGGCGGCGGTGACGGTGCCCACGCCGTGCCGGTATGCATCCAGCGCGGCGTCGTAGGTCAGCGTGGCGGCTTCCTCCAGGCTTGTCGCGGCCTCGTTAGCCTGCAACGCGGATTCCAGCGTGGTGGACGCCACCACAATCTGGCGCATCGCTTCCATCCGCAACTTGGACAGCGCGGCTTGCGAGGCCTGTACGCGTTCGCGCGCGTCCTGCAAACGCGAGCTGCGCAGTCCGCCATCAAAGATCGGCACGCTGATCCCCACGATCACCCCGTTGGCGTTCGACTGGCCCGCAAGAATGGGCAGGTTGCCCACATCCAGGTTGCGGTTGCCGGCCGCGGCAAAGCCCGCCAGATACACCTTGGGCAAAAAGTCCGCGCGCGCGGCGTCCACGGAATGCTCCGCCGCTTTCAGCGCCGCCACGCTCGCCATCACGTCTGGCCGGTCGGCCAGCGCTTGGTGCAGGATCTCCTGGCTGGCGACATCGGCCGCCGGGGGCAGCGGCCGCCGCGTCAGGGGCGCGATGCGCAGCGTGGCGGTGGGGTCGACCCCCACCGCCGCGGCCAGCGCCTGGTACGTGTTGCGTTCGGCGCCTTGCGACGTGACGACGCGCAAGCGCGCCTGCGCCACCAGCTGCCGCACCTGCGCCAGTTCAATGGTGGTGGCCATGCCGTTGCGCCGGCGCGCCTCCACGGCCGCGAGCACCGCTTCGCTATTGCCCAGCGACGCCTTGGCGATCTCACTGCGCTGACGCGCCGCATCATGTTCGTAATAGGTGCTCATCACGCTGTAGATCAGCTTCTGGTGCGCACCGTTGTAGAGAAAGTTTGCGCCCAGCGACAGGCTGCGCGCACTGTCGCGCAACGCACTGCGCTGGCCGAAATCGAACAGCAGCCATTGCAAGGTCGCCAGCGGCACCACGCCGCTGGAACTCGTATCCACGTGCGGACGTTGCCCCAGAATTTCCGGCAATTGATTGCGCGTGGAGATGTAGCCGCCCACCACGTGCGCCGACAACATCGGCAGGAAGGTGGCGTCGGCGATGCCCACGGCGGAAGCGGCCTGACGCGCCTGGCTCCATGCCAGCCGGGTGTCGGGGCTGTTGCGCTGCGCCAGGTCGATGAGCGCGGGCAGGTCGTATTCGCGGCCAGGGTCCAACGGCGGCGGCTGACCGGGCAGATTGGCGGCAGCCGCGCCCGACACCGCAAGCGCGCGCCATTCGGCGGGCGCATCGGATGACTGCCATTGCCGTTGCGCCGACTCGGGCGCACCCGTGTTGCCGGTGGCCACGCATGCGCTCAGCGCCATCATGCACGCAATGGCGCTGAGCCCCATCGCCGCCGCGCGCCCCGCCGAGGCTATCCGTACTTCCATCCTATTGCCCTTCCATACTATTGCCCTTCCATCAATTGGTTCACATGCGCGACGCTTCCTGGCTCGTCGTTGCGCACCGCGCGCGCCAAGGCTTCCAACCGTACAGCCAGCGCCTCGTCCGGCTCAGGCGCGTCGATCAGCAAGCGCATGCATAGCGCCTGCACCGACTGCGTGACCGCTATCAATTCCCGCAAGCGGGCGCTGTCCAGCCGCAAATCCCGGGGCTCCAGCGTGGCCAGCCCAAGCGCGCGCCGGATGCCCGCCAGCTGCCCGGCAACGACGCTGGCCTGCGCCACCGCCTGGTCGCGGCCGCCCTCGCCCAGGCGGGCCATCTTCGCCAGCCCTTCCAACGCGCGCCCAAGATCTTCACGCACCCGGCGGCCCACGCTGACAGGCCACAACAGCGTGAAGACCAGATACAGCACCACGTTGCCCAGCAGGATGCCGATGACGCGGTCCATGGCGACCGACATGTCGATGCTGGGGCCAAAGCCCTGCAACACCGTCATCATGAACGCCAGCGCAATCTGCACGCCCGCATACGACACGCGCTCCGAGCCCACCGCCACCCAGGCCGCGACCAATGCGCCGGCGAATACCAGCATCATCAAGCTGCCCACACTGCTCATGTGCGGAATCAGGAACAAGATGGCGCCAACGCCCATCGCTGCGCCGATCAGGCAGCCGATGATGCGCAGCATGAGCTTTTGCGTGGTTTCCGCCACCGAGCCCAAGGCGGCGACGTAGCACGTGATCATCGCGGTGTGGATGTCTTGCCAATCCAGCGCGGAGTAGATCAGGTAGCAGATCAACGCGGCGGCCGTGGTCTTGATGGCGTAACGCACGTGTTCCGGATTGCTGAATGCATCGGGCGCCATGAATGGTTCGGCAGGCTGCGGGGCGGGCATGGCGGCGGCGTCGCCCCCCATAGCCGATAGCGCGCGCCACGCTTGTTGGGCTGCGGGGGCTGGCGGGGCGTCGTGCGTGCCCTCGTGCGGCGCGTCGTGCGGGGCGTCGTGCTCTGGGGATTGCGCGGGAGCGAGGGCCGGAGAATGCGTGGGGGAATGCGTGGGGAAAGCGTCAGCGGGCGGCGCAGCGCGGCCGGCAGCCAGCGCCTGGCCGGCCTTGCGTGCAGCGCTGGCCAGCGCCGCGCGCTGCACGTCGGACGCCCCCTGCCGGTTCTCTCGCAACGCCAACGCGGCGAACAACAGCCGGTAGGACTCTTGCAACGCCATTCCGAGCCGGCGCGTTTCATCGCGCCGCGCCAGCGCCAGCCCGCGCAGCAGCCCCCAGCGCTTCATGGATTCCTCTTGCCCTTCGCCCAGCATCTCGCGAAGCCGCGCCCGGCCAGCGCGTCCCCCGCTTTCCAGATACGTGGCAATGGCGTGAAGCCGGTCGCCGACGGTCGTGCGCAGCAGCGTCAGCGGGCGCCGCCCGATCGTGATGCTGACGATCAGCACCAGCGCCATCGGCATCGTCGCCATCAGCCACGCATACAGGATGCCGCGCGTGGCCGCTTCGCCTACCGGCACGTAGCTCAGCAACGTCAAACCAAACGCCAGCACCAGCGCGATGATGCCGCCCAACGGCCCCAGCTTGCTGGCCGAGGCCAGGAACAACAGCAATAGCGACGACACCGCCAACGCCACGATGCGCATGGCCGGCAGCGCCAGCGTCAGGTTGGTCAGCAAAAGCAGCACGCCGACCACAAGCATCACCAGCACAGACAGCGCCACCGCCAGCAGCGAGCTTTCGGCCGCGTCCGGCTTCATCACGAAGAACACCAGGTAGCAGCTGATGGCCGACTCGGGAATGCCGTAGGTCATGGCGACCATGGCGGTTAACGCGCAGACCAGCGCAATCCGCCACGCCATCGCCGCCCGGCCTGGAAAGGGCGCGAGCTGGCTCAGCCAGGCGGCGTCAACACCGCTTTTCATGATCGACCAAGACGACGGCCGACGCGCCCACGCGCATCAGGTCGGCGGGCGGGTGATCCAGCTTCACCCGCACTGGAAAGCGCTGGCCCACGCGCACCCAGTTCAAGGACTTGGGCACATAGGGCAAGCGGCGCGGCAGGTTGATCAGGTCTTCGGCGCTGACGCCCCAGCCGGTGGATTCCACCACGCCCTTCAAGCCCAGCCGGCGGTCGGCGGCCACGTACACCGTGGCGCAATCGCCGGGCTGGATGGCGGGCAACTCGGTTTCCAGAAACGTGGCCGTGGCGAACCAGCGCGTGGTGTCGATCAGTGAAAACGCCGACTGCGCCGGCACCATGTAGTCACCCTCGGTAATCGACAAGCCGGCGACCCGGCCATCGAACGGCGCCTTGACCTCGGTTTCCCGAAGCTGGCGTTCGGCAATGGCCAACGCCGCGCGCCGTTCGGCCACCAGCGCTTGCGCGCCCTCGGCGTCACCGACCAGGGCCTGCGCAGCCGTCAGCTGCGCCTGCGCTTCCTTCAGGCTGGTCTCGGCGTTGCGCTTGAGCGTGGCGGCTTCGTCTACCTGTTGGCGCGTTACGTAGCCCTTGGGCAGCAGCGCATTCAGCCGTTCCCACGTTTGCGCGGCCAACGCCGCATTGGCGCGCGCCCGCGCGATCTGTTCGGCTGCGATGGTGGCGTTGGACTGCTCGGCTTGCACCGACCGGCCGCGCGAGTTCAGCGCCGCTTCCGCCATGCGCAAGCCTGCGGCGGCCTGCTCGACCTGCAAGCGATAGAACTCCGGGTCGATCGCAAACAACACCTGGCCGCGCGTGACCTGGCTGTTCTCGCGCACGTTCAGCGCCACGACACGGCCCGGCACGGCGGCGGCCACGCGCGCCACGTCGGTGGTTAGCACCGCATCTTCGGATAGCGGCTTGGCTTCCATCCGCATCACATACGCCAGCCCGGCCGCCACGGCCAGCACCACGATCAGCACGGCCATCACCAGCGCGATGCGCCGCTTGTTGGAAGAAGACTTGGAGGTCGGCATGGGCAGCAGATGAAAGTCAGCGTGTGAAAGTCAGGAGGTGAAAGTCAGCAGATGAAAGTCAGCGGGTGAAAAACATCAGTGAACTCAGGAACATCAGCGCGGCGGCCAGGCACAGGTACACCAGCACGCGTAATGGCATCACGTCGTCAATGCCCCAACGCACCAGCAGCACCCGCACGAGCGATGCGCCCACCACGCCGATCACCGCGCACAGTATCCAGGCCGGAAAATAGGAATCGAACACCGTCACGTAGGGCGCGCTGCGCGCAGCGCACCCTGATAGCAGGACGGCGGCGGTAACAGCGGGCCAATGCATCGGAAAGCTAGCCATGTTCTTTTTCTTCACCCTTCAACGTAAATGCGCCTCGTGCAGGTCCAACAAACGCACCTGCTCGCGCGCCAGGGAATCGGAAATACGGTGGGTGCGCGCCAGGTGGAAGACGGCATCGCGCGAAGCCGCGATGGCCTCCAGCCGCAACTGCCGTTCAACCGCGGATTGTTTGGCGACCTGTTCGGCCGAGGCCCCGTCCTGCGCCTCGCCCGCCTGGCGCCGCAACGACGCGGTCAGGCTGTCGGCCACCTCCAGATACAGGGAGGCCTCGTCGGGATGCTCCGCAACCCGGCGCTTGGCGCCTGCGGCCACGCTGTCCAGCGCGGCCTGCAACATGGCTTCCTGCGCCAGCGACGCTTCGCGCTGCACGCGGCTATTGGCGGGAAAGTGCAGGCCGTGCATCAGGCGGGGCAAGGTCAGGCTGGCCAGCAGCAATGAAAACACGATGACCATCGCCGCCAGCGACACCGCCAGGTCGCGCGCGGGAAACGGCGCGCCGCTATCCAGCGCGAACGGCAAGGTCATGACACCCGCCAGCGTGACCGCGCCGCGCACGCCCGCCACGGACACCGCAAGAATCACCCGCACGCTCACCTCGGGCGGTTCCGCGCCGCGCCGCCGCGCCGCCATGGCGCTGAGCTTGAGCGACACCGTGACCCACAGCAAGCGGCACACGACCAGCCCCAGGCACACCGCCAGTCCGTAGACCGGCAACCAGTACAGAGACAGCCCGCCCGCCTCGCCCGCCGCACGCGACAAGCCGGCAAAAATGGTGGGGAACTGTTCGCCCAGCAGCACGAAAATCATGCCGTTCAGCGTGAACTGCACCATGTCCCACACGGCGCGGCGCTCCATGCGCGTGGCGGCAAGCGCCCGGCCGGACAGCTCGGCATAGCTCATCATGACCCCGGCCGCCACGGCCGCCAGAATGCCGGAGGCCTGCGCGTGTTCGGCCACGAAGTAAACGAAGAACGGCGTCAGCAGACTCAGCAGCACTTCCGACCCCGGCTCTTCGCCCAGCCGCTGGGTGAAGAACGTGCGCACCTGCGTGATCAGCCACGTCAGCCCCGCGCCAATCGACAGGCCCGCAATCGACACCCACAGAAACGACAGCGTGGCCTGCGACAGCGAAAAGGTGCCGGTGGCGGCTGCCGCCACGGCGAAGCGGAAGGCGACCAGCCCGCTTGCATCGTTGAACAGCGCCTCGCCTTCCAGAATCGCCATCATGCGGCGGGGAATGTGGACGCGGCGTGAAATCGCCTCGACCGCCACGGGGTCGGTGGGCGACACGATGGCGGCGATAGCGAAGGCAACCGGCAGCGGCACGGCCGGAATCATCCAGTGGATCAGGTAACCCACGCCAATCACCGTCAGAAATACCAGGCCGAAGGCCAGCTGCAATATCGACGACGATTCGCGCAGCACCGCCAGCTTTGACACCCGCCAGCCATCCAGAAACAGCAGGGGCGGCAGGAACAGCAGGAAGAAGATATCGGGTTCAATCAATACGCCGCGCTGGAACACGGCGGCGATCAGAAAGCCCAGCGCGATCTGCACAAACGGCAAGGGAATGGCAAGGGGAATCAGCCGGACGATCAAGCCGCTGAGCAAAACGGCGACCAGCATCGCCACGACAACCGTGAAGGTCCCCAACGATCACCCCTGTGTGTCGAACATCGGATTAATCCTACGTTGCGACCTTACCCTTGCGACAGAGGACGCGCAATCCTAATTGTTGAAATGCAACATCAAGATCAAAACGGGCGCCGATCCCTCACGCCGCCAGCCCGCTTCTCAACCCGTAACGCACCAGATCCATATCGCTGTGTACGTCCAGCTTGCGCATGGCCGCCCGCTTTTGCGCGCTGACCGTCTGCTTGCTGCGATGGAATTTCTGCGCGATCTCTCCCAGTGAAAAGCCCGACAGGAACAGGCGCACCACTTCGACTTCGCACCGGGTCAGCGGGTCCTCATGTTCCGCGGCAGTATCGGATTCCAGCGCCGCCTGGATGCGCGGCGACCGGTACGGCTCGCCACACCAGGCGGCGTACAAGGCCCGGCGCAAATGCTCGGGCATGTCACCCTTGCTGACGATGGCGCGCACCCCCAGCGCTTCCAGCGCCTGCAACACGATGCGATTGTCCAGCGACGTCAGCACCACCAGCTTCAAGCGGGGATAGCGCTCCTGTATCTGCGCGAACATGCTCAGGCCATCCCCGAAATCCGCCCCCGACATGACGTAGTCGCTGACCAGCACGTCACAGTGGTGCGTGTCCAGAATGTCGAACAGCTCGGTGGAATTGAAGGCGCAGGCGACCACCTGGGCAATATCGGCCACGGATATCTCGATTTGCACGCCCTTGACGCAAATGGGGTGCCCGTCGGCCAAGACAACGCGAATGACTTCCCGCACGGCGTCCCTCACCTTAAGCCCTGGGACGAATCACGCCAGCCGCCAACCGCAAGGCGCGGCTTGCGCGTCCGGGCAACGGGATGACGGCGACGAAGGTCATGCTGGACGAACGGAATGCGCAGGAGGTGTCTCATCTGTGTCCTTTATGTTCTGCCTAAGGATTGACAGTGAGGCTATCCAGGTTCAGACGGCCGGGCAATCGGACTCGACCGAAGACTTCCGCCAGAGGCATGGGACTGATCAAAACCCGACGCTTATTCCGCGTGGCGGGCGGGGATTGCCCTGCCATCGACGCGCCCGCAGCGGCATCAGCTTGCTTTCTTGAAGGCCAGCACGGCGTTGTTGCCGCCCATGCCAAAGGAGTTGCTCAGCGCCGCCTGAAGCGCCGGCAAGGGCCGCGCCACATTCGGCACGTAGTCCAGATCGCACTGTTCATCGCCGGGTTCGAAGAACAAGGTCGGCGGCACCTGGGATTGGCGCATCGACATCGCGGTGACCGCAGCCTCGATCGCCCCCGCCGCGCCAATCGTATGCCCCAGCGCTCCCTTGATGCTGCTGACCGGAACCGACCCGGCGCGCGCACCAAAGACGCGCTTGATGGCCGAGGTTTCGATGCGGTCGCCCACGTAGGTGCCCGTGCCGTGCGCGTTGATGTATCCGATATCTTCGGGCGCCAGGCCGGCGTCTGACAAGCACCGCGACATGGCCAGGGCCTGCCCTTCGTCGTCGGGGCGCAGCGGATGCGTGCCGTCGTTGCTGACGCCGTAGCCCACCAGTTCGGCGATCACCACCGCGTTGCGCGCGCGTGCATGCGCTTCCGATTCCAGCACCAGCATGGCCGCGCCTTCGGCCAGCACGAAGCCCGTGCGGCGCGCGCTGAACGGGCGGCAGCCCCCGACGCTGCCGTCGTCCGACATTTCCGCGCTCAGCACATGCAGCTGTTTCCAGGCCTTGACGATGGTTTCCGTCAACATCGATTCGGTTCCGCCCGCGATGGCCACGTCCAGGTAACCGTCGCGGATGCGGCGAAAGGCTTCCCCGATGGCCACGGCCCCGGCGGAACAGGCGGTGGCGTACGTCTGCGCCTCGGTCGTGGTCTTGAGCGTCTGAGCGATTTGCGCCGTGGCCGCATTGGGCATCACCGACGGCACCACCAGGAACGTGCGCCGGGGCGCCAGGCCGTGGTGGATCTCGACCGCTTCAGACAAGGACGACACGCCGCCGATGCCTGTACCCACAAATACGCCGCATTGCTTTTTCTGCTCGGCGCTGAGCGCGGCGGCGGCCAGCGCCTGATCGGCGGCGTACTGCGCCACCAGCGCCACGCGGTCCATCGAGCGCAACTGGCTGGGGGACGCGTCCACTTCCAGCGGTTCGCGAATGAAGCCGACCTGCTTGTCGATGGCGGCGTCGGGATGCTTACCCACGCCGCATTGGCCGGCCAGCAGCGCGTCGAACGTTTTATCCGCCGTGTCGCCCAGCGGCGTGGCCATGCCCACCGCCGTGATGAAGACTCGTCTACGTTGCATCTTTTGCAGCCTCGTTGGGGGCTTGCGGCTTGGACGCGTCACCGTTGCTTTCGGCCGGCGCATCGGCGGCTGGCGCCTGGACGCCTTGCGCCGGGGCTTTGGCCGCCGCCTCGGCTGCGGCAATCGCCGCTTCCTTTGCCGCTTCCTTTGCCGCGGCCTTTTCCTCGGCGACCCGGACGACAACCATGCGCATGTAGGCCATCAAGCCGTCCAGGTCTTCCGGAAACGCGTTCGTGATTTCCTGCGGCTTGTATGCGCCGTCCGTCGGCAGCATGTCGTCGGTGGTGATGTGGAATTCCGTTTCGATTTCCAGCAGGATCTCCAGCACCATGATCGAATCAAAATCGCTCATCACGGTAGCGAAGGATTTTCCTTCCAGCAACGCGTCACGGTCGCACCGGCCGATGGAAGAGATAATGGTCGCCAGTTTCTCCCGGAATTCGGGGTCTTCGGGCAACGGGGGAATATCAGATTCGATTAAGGCTCGCATGACCGCACCATGGTTATGGGGTTGATGAGACCGCCTGCTTCTGTCCAACGCGCCCGAACGGCGCCGTTAACTATAGGTAAATGTGATGGTCGCCGTCGACAACACCGACCCCGCGGTCACCGTACCCCCGGTGCGCAAATAAGACGCGCCCACTTTGTACGACCACGTCGAGTTTGGCGTTGAGCTGATGAGCGTACCGCGATTTGGCAGCGTACTGTTGAACGCGGCCCGTTCAAAGGTGTTCAAGCCCGGGTTCCACAGCCACAACCGCACGCCCACGCCCTGGGCGCCGTTTTGGGCCTGGTTCGTTACCGTGTCGGACGAACCGCTGGCCGCATAGTTAGTCGTCAATTTGACCGTGGGCGACGCCTGGCTGCTCATGCCGCAATCCACCTGCATCTCGCTGATATACATGGCGTTTTCGCCCGCTCCGCTATTCATCGCGGAAACGGTAACGTTACCCAGCGCGATGGTCTGGCTTTGCGGATTATTGATCTTGCACGTCGGTGCGCTGACGGTGATATTGCCGCTCATGCCCACGCGGTACAAACCCGCCGGCGCGGTGCCGGTGGATACCGACGCCTGGCCGAAAATGTTGCTGCCGTAAATGATGCCCGGCTTGATCGTGGCGCCCGTCGCCACAAAATCGATACGCGTGCGGTAGGTTCCGCGGGAGCTTGACGACATCGGGAACACCAGCGCGCCGGTCGCAAAGGTATTTTCGAATGTCTGCGGCGCGGCCAGCTCCTCGCCATTGCCGATGTAGTAATAGACGCGGTATCCAATCCCCTGCAAGCCAGTCGCATAGCTTCGGGAATTGGAATCATAGGCGCCGTAGCCGCGGAAATATTCCTGGGTGCCGGGCGGGCAGTTGTACAGCGGCGCCACATACCCTTGCGACGCGCCCTCATACTGAGGCAGCACGCGCTCAACCGTCGAAAACAGCACGCTGCCCGTCGTTCCCGGGGCGGGCATGGGTTGGGTGGCGCGCGTCGGGCTTAGCGAATACACGTTGGCCGTGGACGAGTACGCGTAATACTGATTGCCTTTGCTCGTCGTCCCCCCGTTGTTCACGGTGCAGGACACGGCGCGCGTGTCCAACGGACCCGCGTAGGCGGTTTCGGTGATGCCGCCCAGGCACGCCGCCAAAGCGAACGTGGCCGCAAGGACAGGATACGCTCGGCCGGACCGCGCACGCGCGTGCGCGCCGCCCTGCTTTTTCACGATGTTGCGCGACAGTCCGATCATGCGCATGTCAGTTCCTTTTTCACTTCGTCGGTCTTCAGTTCTTCACCCGACACATCAATGTCGAACGCGCACTGCCGTTCCTGGTTGGCGCCCCATTTCACGATGAAGCGGTTCGCGCCTTGCAGGCCGGTCAGCCACGCACGCCCCACCGGCCCGACCACCCCGCGCTGCTCGCCGTCAACGTTGTAGATCGCCGCGCCGAACGGCACTTCCGCTCCGTCCGCGCCGCGCAACGTGGCCAGCAGCGTGCGGCCCAGCTCCGTATCGAAGTGCGCCACCACAATGGCCCCGCGTGTCGGCACCACGGTTTGCACGTTCTGCTGAATGGTCGCGGTCATGTCGTCATGGTTCGGCGTCAGCGAAATGCGGTTTTCACGGTAGGGGCTGGCATAGGGAATCAATGCCCGGCCCGAGCTGTCGGTGCGCACGCCCGGATAGGAATCCACCTGCACGCCGGCCGCGCCAGGCACGTCCACCACCACGGCGGTTTCACCCAACGATTGGCCCAGCAGCACCCCCTTGCGGTCCACCACCAAGGCGCCGCTGAAATCGACGTTAGTGCTGGAGTTGTTGCGCGAGTATGCATGGCTCAGGTTGGCCTGGCCGATGGGCGAGGCATAGCCTAGCGACCCATATGCATGGCCGCCGCTGTCCGTGCCACCGCTCGTCACGCCCGTTTGCAGCGCATACGTTGCCGCGTAGTCGTCCGTCAATGCGCCGTTCAGGTTGATGTCGTGGCTGGTGCCCTGTCCCGAGCTGTGGTTCATGGCATAGCTGCCCGTGTTCGTGCCGCCCAGCGGCAGGCTCAGCGTGAACATGATGGTGGTCTGGCTGTCCTGCCAGGGGCTTTTGTTCCTGCCCACGTTCACCGAATAGCCGACCCGGCCAATCGCGCTGGAAAACCCCATCTGCATGTATTCCGCCTTGCGCGGCGCATTGCGATACCCGATGCCGTAGTAGTTGAAAGACAGCGACCCCACATTGCTCAGGCGCTGCGACAACGACAGCTGATACTCGTGCTGGCGCTGATAGCCCTGGAAGAGATCGCCTTCCGTGCGGTCGCGCACCGCGTCCTCCAGGCTGCGATAGCCCGTTGAGTTGTAGCGGTAGCCCGCCAGCGTGAAGTCCGTGCCGCTTCCCGGGAACGACTTCGCATACTGGATGCGCGCCGCCGTGCCGACCAGCGTCTTGCCGTCGCGCTGACGCGAACGGGAATTCGTGGTGTCCACCGACACCGCGCCCAGCGCTTGCATGTTCAGGGCCAGGCCAATCGCGCCCGAGTGATAGCCGTAAGCCGCGCTGGTCCAGCCGCCATAGGCCGTGAAGCCGAAGGGCAAGCCATAGGCCAGCGTGGCCTGGCCCAGCATCGGCTTGTCATTGCCATAGGTGGGCCGGTACTGGCCCACCGCAAAGTTGTAGTTCCAGATGCCTTCGCGCATCATCGCGGGCAAGGCCGAGAACGGCTGGAAGAAACGCGTCGTGCGGCCGCCCAGTTCCTCGATTTCCACTTCAAGGTCGCCCGCGCCCGGCGTGGAATACAGGTCGTCAATCACAAAGGGGCCGGCCGCGACGAACGTGGAATAGATCACGTGCCCGTTCTGGCGCACCGTCACCTTGGCGTTGCTGGGCGCCACGCCGCGCACAATGGGCGCGTAGCCGCGCATGCTGTCCGGCAGCATGCCTTCATCGGAGCGCAACTGCACGCCACGAAAACGCGTCGACGTGAAGACGTTGCCCGAAGTCGAGCTGTCGCCCAAGCGCAGCCAGCCGCGCCAGGCGGCTACATCGCGCTCGGCGTAGAAGTCGCTCCAGTCCCATTTGGAACTGCCATCGTTGTCATAGAACGTGCCGTTGGCGCGCAGGCGCCAGGCGTCCAGGTTGAAGCCGTTGCGCAGGCTCAGAAAGCTGGAGTGGCCGCTGGAACTGCTGCCGCTGCCCAAGCTGCGCATGTCGTTGTAAGACAAGCGGTAGGACGACCAGAACGCGGTCTCGCCCACATCCCACAATTCGGCCGATACGACGCCACGCGCCTGGCGCAACAGCGCGGCTTGCGGAATCGACAAAGTCAGCACGTTCTTGTCGGCGTCAAACGCCACGGACGACGACGCAATGGATTCCAGCGTCTTGGTGCATTGCACGTCCTTATCTTGCGCCAGCTTCGGGAACGCAAGCATGTTCACGCCGATGTCTTCCAGGAACGGCACGGGCAGGCACGGCTGCGCGTCTTCCTTGTCGGCCACCGGCACAAAGTCTATGTCCTTCACGCCCACGAATTGGCCGTTCAAGCGCACAGTCACCGACTTCAATCCGGGCAGCACACGGTTCGAAAAGGCGAACACCGACAGGTCAACGCTGGGTTGACTGCCGCCGCGATGCAAGAAGCTATTGTCGAACGCCGCGGGAGCCTGGTTCTGCTGCGGGGTCTGCTCCTGGATCTGCTCCTGGATTTGCTCCTGCACAGGGGCAGCAACCGGCGCCGGCGCCAGCTCGGCGGACCAGATGAGTTGAGTACTCGCAAGGCCCAGAATGGCCCCCATGCCCAGTACAGCGGGACGGCACGGCATACGCCCAGGTATCACTTCTGGCCTCCGACCGTTGCGGGCGCGGCGTCTGCGCGGTCGCCGGCGGATACCGTCGGCCACGCTTCGATGACGCCGTAATCATTGACGACCTGCGGCGTCACCGACACGGCGCCGGCCGGGCACTTGCCCAGCGGGATGTAAGTGGTTTCCAGCGGCTTGGCGACGATGGTCTTGCCCAGCCCGTCCGGCTCGCCGGGCACATCGACGCGCGCGAAGTTGATGTTGTAGGCCGACGTGTTGTCCACCGCCAGGCGGCAGCTCTTGCCGTCGCGCACGATGGACCACTTCGATTGCTCGGCGCCACGCGGCAGCTTGTCGATGGCGGCGGGGCGGTAGAACAGTTTGATGCGCGTGCGCGTCGCCAGCGTCAGGCTGTTGTCCTTGGATTCGCTCTTTTGCGGAATCTCAAGCACATTGATCCAGTAGTACGACTCGCGGTCCTTGGGAAGGTCCTCGCCCACGCGCGTGATGTTCAGGCTGCGCTCGGAAGATCCGTCGAAACGGCTCAGCGGCGGCGTGATGAAAAACGGCGTTTCCATCTCTTCTTTTTCGCCATCGATCCAGGCTTGCACCACGAAGGGCGTGGTCGTCAGATTCTTGGCGAAGACTGCAACGTTGCGGTCTTTCTCGTGCATGATCGCGCGAGTGCTGGACAACTGAATGGCGGCGTGAGCGGCGCTGCCGGCAAGCAGGCAGGAAGCGGCGACGCACGCGGGAAGGATGCGTTTGAAGAGTAGAGTCATGGCTATATCCGGCAGGTTCAAGCGCTGCGGCGCGCAAACGATGGGTGCAGAGAAAAGCGTCATCCCGGCCGGCGCCGGAATGACAGGGAAAGGTCAGGCGTAAGTCAGCGTCACCGTGGCGGAAGCATTGGCGGTGCCGGGCTTCGCGGTTGTGCCGTACTTGTAGTAGTACGCCTGGAATTGGTAGACGGTCCGGTTCGACGCCAAATTCCAGTTGAAGACCGAGGTGCCGAATACGACCGACGCAGGCGATCCATGGAAGGAATCATTACTGGATATCCGCACACCAAAGCCTTGCGCCACGCCCGAGCCGGACAGCGCCAGCGTCGACGTGTCGCCGCTGATCGTGGTGCCGGTGAATTTCAAGGACGCTGACGTCAACGTGCTGAGCAGGCAGCCGCCCAGCGTGATGTTGAAATTCTTCCTGTATGCCGTGGAAGGCACGGACGCCGACGCGTATTCGCTGATGGGCACATCGCCCATCGCCACGTTGTCGACCGATAGCGTGCAGGCGGTGTTGGTGATTCTGCCCGTGACAGACACCGTCGCCTGCTGGGCTTGAGCCGCGCCTGCCATCAGGCACAGCGCCGCCGCGACCAAGGAGTATTTAAGGTTGCATTTCATAGTCGTATGCCGATACAGACGCGCACGCTTGCCGCTCAGCGACAGCTGATGCGCGCATGCGATGAGAATTCGGGGAGTTGTGCCGGGCCTCGCGTAAAACGAAGCAGACTCGCCAGAGGAAGATCGCCGTGTTTGGCGCCGCCCTTGCGTGGCCGACACCCACCCGGTGCGGGTGGGAGCGGAACCGAAGAGAGCCTCCGGTTCCGCCAAAAAGGGGCGCTAGACCCCTTTCACTTGCTTAGGAGTACTGAACTTCAAACACGGCTTGGGCGTTCGCCTTACCTGCGGTAACCGTGGCGGCGGTGGCTTCGTAGTAAGCCTTGAAGTTGAAGTTGTTGGTGCCCGAGATCAGGTTGTACGTCACGCCAGCGCCGCCAACGGCGATAGCGGTGCCGTTTTCGTCAGCCAGGCCGACGGCCACGCCTTGGGCGCCGCTGCCGCTTTCCAGGCTCAACAGGCGGCTGTTGATGACGCTGCCAGCGCCCGGACGGAAGGAGATCGAAGCGGCGGTGGACACGGTCGGGTCGCAGCCCAGCAGCGAAATCTTGAAGTCGGTTTGGGGACCCTTGTCGCCAACGGCCTTGAACATGTTCGTCGAGATGCTGCCCATCTTCACAAGCATGTCGGCGCCTTGCTGACCGCCACCGATCGAGCAAGCCGACTGCGTGATGTCGCCCTGGAAGGAGATGTTGCCGGAGTCGGCAGCAGCAGCGGCGCCAGCGGCGACCATAAAAGAGGCGGCCAACAGAGTGTTGAGAAGAGTCTTAGTCATGATTTTGGAAAAATCCAGTTTTAGTTGAGTCGTAAAAGAAACACACATTCGCTGATTAACCACCGATGCCGATTCCCGTGGTGTTGCGTTCGTGCATGTACCTGCCGGCACGCGCAACGACCACTAAACCACCCATTAACAAGTTAGCGGGCCAGAAAATACCCCGACGAATAATCAAACCCATGACGTGCGGTTTTTTATTCACACCCCGCTGATATTTAATATCAGCCACCATCCACCGGACGGCTGTGGCCAGCACGCGGGTCAGCGCCGGATGCTTACGCATCAATCGCAGACAAGGCACGGCCCAAAGGCGGTATCCCTGGTAGGACGTTGCGGAAAACTTCTGCGCACAGTCGCTGGCGTCATAGGCCCAATCCGATCCTGAAATCAGATCTTGCCGACGCAGTTCGGTGCACACAATCTTCTGCGAAAAATCTACCCAGATACCTAACTTGCTCATTCGAATTACTCGATGTATTAATTTCACGAAAAGGCTTTTGGCCTTGCATCGCCCTACATATGAGCGTGAAAAGATAATAATCTTCCGTGAAAGTGATTAATATCGTTCCAGAACGAAATATGGCGGCTCAAACGTTTCTGACTCGTACCCGTCCTAAATTTCGGCTAAATCTTTCATATTCTTGCATTTGCGGCCGATATTATCGGGATGATGCGTTGTGGTTTTGTTGGGTAAACACATTGCAGCCAAGGCCAGCACCAACCACAACGGAATGCCGTACAGCAACGCGGGCGCAAAGGCATCGATCTGTAGCGTGGACGCCGAAATTGCCATCATCACCAGCACGCCCGCCACACCGCGCCATACCCCCTTGGCGCTATGCCCTTCGCCGCTATGCCCTGCGCCGCTATGCCCTGCGCCGCCACGCCCTTCGACACCACCGCGCTGAAAGCGGATATGAACCAGAAAGATCACGATCCATATCGCCAGCAGGCTCGTGATGGCCATGGACGATGCGGCCACATACACCACGCCCGGAAACACCAGGTGCGCGGCGTAGACCAGCATGGCCGCCGCCACCACGACTGTGACGGGCGTGCGCAGCTTGCCGGCTCGCCCCAAAACAGCGGGCGCCTGCCCCGCACGGGCCATGCTGAACAACATGCGCGACCCGCCATAGATCTGGCAATTCAGGACTGACACCACGGTCACGGCCATCAACACGGTGAACGCAAGCTGTGCGCCCGGTAACTTCGCCATTTCAAGCAGCTGCACAAACGGCGTGAGGTTGGGGGCAACGGGCTCATGCCACTGGAACCACGCCGATGCGGCAACGCCCGCCACCACCAGCACCACCACACACCACGCCGCCCGCCGCATGGAGCGGCCCAGCCCACGGGCCGGAACACGGGCCGGAACACGGGCCGGAACACGGGCCGGAACACGGGCCGGAACACGGGCCGGAACACGGGTCTCGGCGCCCGCAATCGACATGACTTCAAGACCGATAAAGCCCATCGTTGCAATCGTGAACGCCTGCCACAGCTGCGGGCCGGTCATGCCCGCAAGAATCGAGGACGAGGCGGCGCGCGCGCCTTCCACCGTAGGCGGCGCGGCGTTGAAGGCGTAGACGCACGCGATCACGATCAGGGCAAGCAGCGCCAGCGCTTTCACGGCGCTCAACGCGAGCTCAACCCAGGCAAAGACCCGTGCGCCGGCCAGGTGCAGAAGATTGAGTCCGGCCAGCAACGCAATGACGACCAGCGAAGGCGGAACCTGCGGCAACCACCACGCCAGCACGCGCTCCAGCATGGCGATTTCGGTTCCCACAATCGCCACCACGGAAATGACATACGCGGCCCGCACGACAAAACCCGTGCGAGGGCCCAGAAACGCTTCGGCATACGATGCGAAGCCGCCGGGCGTGGGGTGCGCGGCCGTCATGTCTGACAGGCAGCGCATCAGCAAGAGCGAAACGAGCGCGGCCGCGGCGTAGCTCAACACGGCGGCGGGGCCGGCCACCGTCAGCGGAAATGAGCTGCCCGACACGACGCCATAACTAATGACGGCGCCGACCGCAATCGCCGCCAATTGCGCGCGCGTAAATACCGCGGGCAGGCCGGATTCCCGGCGAATGATCTGATTGATGTTCATAGCAGAGGATGTGAGTGCGCCCGCGCCACGCGACATGCGTGACGGACGTGCGCTGCCGCGCGCCACGCGCAGCAGGATCGCCGGCGTGGTGGGGCAAATACGATGAGGGAAGTTTGCGGGACGCCATCGCCCCGTTCAATCGGACGAGTACGAAGCTGTGCCGTTGCGCCGAATGCGTATCCGGCAGGAAGGGATACGCGGAGAGCAATACTGGGTCGCGATACAGGGTCGAGATGCCGGGACGAGATGCGGGGTCGCGATGCCCGGACGGGAGGCTCGAACGCGATGCGCGCAGCCGGCCTTTACGAGTACGTCAGCGTGACCGTTGCGGTGGCGTTTGCTGTGCCCGGCGCGCGCGAGGGAGCGGTCGGGGAGCGGATGTAGCTCGCCAGGAAGGTATAGCTGCTTTTCCCGGATGCCGGCCGGAACGCATACGACTCGGAGCCATCAAACTTGACGGGCGTGCCGGTGCTGCCATGCTGGGCATCGTTCGTGGTGATCTGCACGCCGATGCCCACGGCCACACCCGGGCTATTCATATTTGTCAGCGCCAGCACCGATGTGCTGCCGGTGATCGTGCCCGAGAACTTCAATGACGCCGCCGACAAGGAGCTGACTTCGCAATTTTGCAGCCTGACGTCAAAGGACTTGCTGTACCGGGCGGCCGGCAAGCTGGACGAGACGAATTCCGCCAAGGGCACATCGCCCAAGGCAATGGCGTCAACCGTCAGCCCGCAAGACGGACTGGTCACCAGGCCAGTCATGGTCAACGGGAAGGCTTGCGCATGAGCGCTCGCGCCCGTGAGGCTTAACGCCATCATCAGCAGCGGCGTTGCAAGATTAATTTTCATTGTAAAAATCCGGTGCGGGAATATGGCACGCCGATGTTTTTGGCACGCCGATGTTTGTAGCGCGACCCTGTTTTGGCAAACCCAAGTTGTTGGGGAGCCACTGCGGCGTATGGATTCCCGGCATTAATAAATTTTTTTCGAGTGTACCGATGCGACCCGGCGCTTGATATCGGATGGGAACCAAAAAAAAGCCATAATCGCGGAAATCTCGGACTGGTCCTATTTTTGGCATGTTTCCCGCCCGCCCTTCCACGTCATTCTTCAACAGCGCCAACGGCCTGCGCAGCCGCAGCGTCGGCGGCGCTGTGTTGCACGGCGTGATCGATACCCCCGTGCCGCCTGCGCGCGTGGTGGCGGATTGGGCGCGCGAAACGCGCACGCAAACCATGCTGGAACCCGGGGACGTGGAACAGATGCCGCTTGCGCGAACGCGTTTTCGCTGGCCGGCATTCGACGATTGCGTCCACGCCATGCAAGCGTGGACGCAATCGATCGGCCTGGAAGATGTGCTGGCATCCAGCGACATGGCATTGATGGCGTGCCGCGGCGCGCGGTATCACCATGACGGCGAGCAATACGGCAGCGCCGCGTTCTGCAACCTGTTCCTTTCCGACGACAAGGGGCTGGACGTGCATTTCCCGCACACGGGCCAACGCATCCCGCTCACGCGCGGCGTGGCCATGCTGTTCGATACCTGCCAGCCCCACGCTGTCATCCGCCGCGACGCCAGCGGTTATACGGCGTCCGACTTTCCCGAAAACGAAGACCTGTCGCAATGGTTCCTGACGTGGGAGCTTCCCATTGAAGACGCCCGCGTGGCGCAAGCGCTGGGCGTGACATTTGATGGGGATAGCGGCACGGCGGCGCAGCTGGACGCCGAACAGGTCTGGGTGGACGGCGCGCGTGCGCGGGTCTGCCCGGCATCCGGGCAATGGCGGCGCGCAGGCTGACGGCGCTGCGCCGCCCGCCGTGCGTTAAGCCCCGCACCCTGCGCCCGCGCACCTTCAAAGAAATAAGTGACGGACCGATTGCACCCGGACACGCTATCCAACATCCTGTGCCGCCCTCCTCATCAAGCTGCATCACCCCCCCGCTATACTCGTTTCACTTTCATTTTTCCGCGCCGCGCCTTTTAAGCGACGCTCACTTATGCCTTTGTTGACGGCCTTGATGCGTCCCCTTGGACGCGCCCTACTCTGTGCAGTTGCCACCCTAATATGCTTGCCCGCGCTGGCCGCCCCGCCCACGCTGGCGCAATGCCACGGCATCAAAGACCTGGCTTTCGTCGCCCACCTGGACGACGACCTGCTATTCATGAACCCCGACATCGCCTCGAACATCGAAGCGGGCGGGTGCGTGCGCGTGGTCTACCTGACCGCCAGCGATGCGGGGGAAGGCGAAACCTACATGCTGGGCCGTGAACGCGGCGTGCGCGCGGCCTATGCCTATATGGCGCATAAGCCCGACTTATGGAAAACCGACGTGGGCACGGCAGACGGCCGCCACATCGCCCGCTTCACGTTGCAGGGCAATCCGCGCGTGCAGCTCTGGCACATGCGGCTGAAAGACCCCTGGCTGGGCAAGGGCTGGGGCAGCCTGACGCCGCTCTCCCGCACGGAATCCGAAGCGGGGCAAACCGTGGACACGCTGGGGCCCAACCCCGAGGTCTACACGCGCGAACAACTGATCGACACGCTGGCGGAATTGATCCGCCAATACGGGCCGACCACCGTGCGCCATCTGGACGACACCATCAGCGTGCCGTACACGCAGCTGTGCTGGCGTTGCGCTGGCCACGGCCACCCCGATCACATCGCAAGCGCGCGGCTGGTGCGCGAAGCCATGGTGCGCGCACCCGGCAACTACGCGGAAACCGGCTACATCGACTACCCCAGCCAGGAACGCGCCACCAACCTGGCCGAAGCGGAAATCGCCACCAAGTCAGTGATCTTCCAGCACTACGCCTGGAACGACTACCACTATTGCGCCGGCCCGACCGGCTGCAAGGAACCCGCCGGCCCCGCCGCCGCGTGGGTGCAACGCGCGTACTACGTGTCGCGCCAGGACATCGCGCCGCAGTTGTACCCGGATGGGCGCGGCGGCCTGGTCGTGTTCGCCGCGGGCGAAACCAATGCCGCCGTCAACCGCTGGGACTCCAGCCAGCAACGCTGGCAAAGCCTGGGCGGGCGAACAAGCGGCCCGCTGGTGTCGTTCACCCATGCGGACGGCACGGCGGGGCTGATGGCACGCGACCCGCTGGGCGGCGTCTGGGCCAACAAGCAACGGCACGACGGCACCTGGCAAGGCTGGCAGGCGCTGGGCGGATTGCGCGTGACGCAGATTCCGGCCGTGGCGCCACGCGGCGAAGCCGCCGCCGTGGCCTTGGGCTATGACGGCCTGCTGCATTGGATTGCGCCATCGGGCATCGACGGCAGCTGGAGCACCTGGCAAGACCTGCCGACGCTGGATGGGGCCACTGGCTCGCCGGCCGTGGCGCGTGGCGCCGACGGGCGCTATGTGATCTTCGCCACCACCACCCAAGGCGAACTGTTCTACACCCGCCAGTTGCCCGCAGCCAAAGGCCAGCGGCCCGAATGGCATGCATGGCGTCGCGTCCCCGCGCCCGAAACGGCAGGCGGGCTGGCGGCCATTCGCAATCATGAAAATCGCGTTGAACTCTATTTCCGCCAACGCGGCAGCAACCACCTGACCAAGCTGGTGGAAGCAGGCGACACCACCGATATGGATATGGACTGGAGCGCCCCCGCCGATCTGGGCGTGCCCTTCATCGGCCGCCCCGCCATCAACGCCGACACGCAGGGCAATGTGGTGCTGGCGGTGCTGGAACGCGCCAACGGCCACTTGTGGCTGGTCGAACACGGCAAGCCCCCCGCGCGGCTGGACGCCGAAGCCGCCTCGCCGCCCGCGCTCAATATCATCGATGGCACGCTTTACATCGTGGCGCGCACGGCGGGCGGTCCGCAGCGCTATCAGGTGCTGTCGCGGCGCAGCGGCGCATGGGCCACGGCGGTCACGCTGGATGGCGTGCCGGCAACCGGCGGCGGCCCCTTTGCCACGCTGGCGGCCCGCCCGGCCGATTTGCCCAACCTGGGTTCGCATGGCGCCAACAACACCGTAGTGGTGCGGCCTTCGTCGACCGACCCCAGCACGCTCAGCATCGAACGGATGCCGACGCAAGTGTCGCGGCCCGCCACGCCCACGTCAGTGCAGTAAGCGGAATCAGGCCGGAATTAGGCGGGAATCAGGCCGGAATCAGGCCGGAATCAGTCCGTGTTGCCCAGCAGCGTGCGGGTAAGGCGGACAGCCGCCGCCGGGCATCGCCTGAACGCTACAGCACGCGCGCCGCCAGCACCGGCACCTGGCGCGGCAGCTCGACGCGAAAGCGCGTGATGCCGTCTTTGGATTCCGCGCTGATGCGGCCGCCGTGGGTCAACACAATCTGCTGCGCGATGAATAGCCCCAGCCCCAAGCCCTTGTGGCTATCGGGGCGGCGCTCGCCTCCCCGGAAGGGGTTGAACAGGTGCGGCAGCAAGGCCGGCGGGATCGTGCCGCCGTTGCTGACCGTGACCACCACCTGCCCCGGCTGCGTGCCATCGACTTCCACCCGAATTGGCAGGTCGGCATCCCCGTGATGCAAAGCATTGCCCATCAGATTCGCCAGCACCTGGCTCAGCCGCTTGCCATCCCACGTGCCTACCAGATCGCCCTCATAGATGGGTTCGATCACGCGGTCGGGCGCGCCCGCCAGCACTTCATCCAGCGTGCGCTGCACCAGCCCTTCCATGCTGGTTTCAGCCGGCGACAACGTCAGCCCGCCCGCCTGACGGATACGCGTCACGTCGAGCAGGTCTTCGATCAGGCCCGTCATGCGTTCGCCGCTTTGCGCCATGCGCTGGGCCAGGCTGGCGACACGCGCCGGGTCGCTCTGGCGCTGCAACAGCGCGGCGCCCATCACAATGGACTGCAACGGCGTGCGCAAGTCGTGGCTGAGCACCGCCATGAACATCTCGTTCACCCGCAACGCTTCCGTGCGCTCTTCCAGCTGCCGGGCCAGCGCGCGCTTGCGTTCGTGTAGCTCAAAAAACACGTTCGCCTTCATGCTGAGCATGTGCGGGTCGATCGGCTTGTACAGGAAGTCCACCGCGCCGCTTTCGTAGCCGCGGAATTGCCAGTTCTGTTCGCGCGTGCCCGCCGTGATGAAAATCAGCGGGATGTGGCGGGTGCGTTCGCTGCCGCGAATCAACTCGGCCAGTTCAAAGCCGTTCATGTCCGGCATCTGCACATCCAGCAGCGCCAGCGCCACATCGCCATGGGTCAGCAACAGTTCCAGCGCTTGCGGTCCGGACTGCGCTTTCAGCACCTCGACCCGATCGCTACCCAGCAGCGCTTCCAGCGCCACGAGATTCTCGGGAACGTCGTCGACCAGCAGGCATTTGATGCGGTCTTCAAGGGGCTTGGCGGAAGTCAGGATCATGGCGTCAAAGGGGGGTTGGGATCACAACAATCGTTGCGCGTGTAGTTGAACGAACCGGGCCGCAATGGCATCCGGGGTCAGGACGTGGAGGGCCGGAGAATCGCCCCGGCGCTGGGCCGAGGGGTTGGCTGCGGGTTGGGCTGCGGGTTGGGCTGCGGGTTGGGCTGCGGGCTTGCCTGATTTATCGCGCGAAACCCGGTCCAACGCCGCTTGCGGCATGGTGGGCATCGACGCGGTGGCGGGGTCTTGCACGATGGTGTAGCCGCCCGCCGCGTGGATGGCGGCAAGGCCGGCCGCACCATCGTCATTCGCGCCAGACAGCAGCACGCCCACCAGCTTATCGCCGTAGCCGTCCGCGGCCGACTCGAACAACACGTCAATCGACGGCCGCGAAAAATGCAGCGGCGCATCGACAGACAGCGCCAGCCGTGGCCCGCTATCGATCAGCAAGTGGTAGTCCGGCGGCGCAAAATACAGATGGCCCGCCTGTATCGGCTGCTGGTCTTCGGCCTCTTGCACCGGCAGCGCGCAGCGTGGGCGGAAAATATCCACGAGCAGGCTGCGGCGGTCACGCGGCAGATGCAGCACCACGATCACCGCGGCGCGCAGCCCCACGGGCAGGCGCGGCAACAACACGTTCAACACGTCGATCGCCCCCGACGAACCGCCGATGACAATCGCCTGGTAGGGGCCGCCCGGGCCGCCAGCCAGCGTGTTGGATGCATGCGCCGCGCTCGCGTTCATCGGCCGGCCTTCTTGCGATAGATGCGGTCTTCCAGCACGAAGTCGTCAAAGTGCTCGGCCTGCGCCGAAAACCGCAACGATTCCTTCGAGCCCAAGCCCAGAAAGCCGCGATGCACCAGCGCGTCGTGGAACAGGCCAAGCGCACGGTTCTGAAGATCTCGCTCGAAATAAATCAGCACGTTGCGGCACGAAATCAGATGCACTTCCGCAAACACGCTGTCGGTCGCCAGGCTGTGATCGGAAAACACCATGTGTTCGCGCAAGGCCTTGTCGAACACCACGCGGCCGTAGCGGGCGGTGTAGTAGTCAGACAGCGAGCTGCGCCCGCCCGCACGTGCATGGTTCTCGGTAAAGGCCGCCACGCGGTCCAGGTCGAACACGCCCTGCTCGGCCGCGCGCAAGGCGTGCGGATTGATGTCGGTGGCATAGATCAGCGTGCGGTCAAGCAAGCCTTCCTCGTGCAGCAGGATGGCCAGCGAATAGACCTCTTCACCCGTGCTGCACCCCGCCACCCACACCTTGATGGACGGATAGGTGCGCAAGATGGGCACGACCTCGTTGCGCAGCGCCAGAAAGTAGCTGGGGTCGCGGAACATGTCGCTCACCTGCACCGTCAGGTATTGCAGCAGCCCCGTGAACACGGCGGGTTCATGCAGCACGCGGTCTTGCAGCTGCGACAGCGTCTTGCAGCTGAACTGCGTCAGCGCGCTTTGCAGGCGGCGCTTGAGCGACGCCTGCGCATACGCGCGAAAGTCATAGTGGTACTGGTGATAGATCGCATCGAGCAGCAGCCGCTGCTCGATGTCCGCAATACGCGCCTTGGTCTTGTGAGGCATGGGTGTGCTCGACTCGATGTTGCGCAGGCAGCGCCTTAATTACGCATCCAGACACGCACCAGCGACAGCAGGCGCTCAACGTCCAGCGGCTTGGCGATGTAGTCATTGGCGCCCGCAGCCAGGCACTTCTCCTGATCGTCCTTCATGGCCTTGGCGGTCAGCGCAATGATGGGCAGGCGGCGCCATTCGGGCCGGGTGCGTATCTCGCGCATGGCGGTGTAACCGTCCATCTCGGGCATCATGATGTCCATCAGCACCAGGTCGATCGACGCGTGGCCGTCGGAACCGGCGCGCTCCAGCGCGTCCAGCGCTTCACGGCCATTGCGTGCAATCTCCACGCGCAAACCGGTGGGCTCCAGAATGCTGGACAGCGCGAACACGTTGCGTACATCGTCTTCCACCACCAGCACCGTGCGGCCTTCCAGGCCGGCGTCGCGGCTGCGCGCCTGCTCCAGCATCTGGCGATGCTCGGGCGGCAGCTCGGCTTCGACCTGATGCAGGAACAGCGTCACTTCGTCCAGCAGGCGCTCGGGCGAGCGCGCGTCCTTGATGATGATCGACTTCGAGAAGCGGCGCAGGTGCTGCTCTTCGTCGCGCGACAGCGCGCGGCCGGTATAGACGATGACGGGCGGGAACGACACGCTGTCCTGCTCGGTCATCTGTTGCAGCAGCTCGTACCCATTCATGTCGGGCAGGTTCAGGTCCATCACCACGCAATCAAAGGTGGTTTCGCGCAACGCATTCAAGGCGGCGGCGGCGGTGGCGGCCGGCACGATTTCCACGTCATTGCGCGCCAGCAGCTGGCGCACGCTTTCGCGTTGGCGGTCGTCGTCTTCCACGACCAGCACGCGCCGCAGGTTCTGCGTGAACTTGGCTTCCAGGCGCTGCAACGCGTGCACCAGTTCTTCGCGCTTGACGGGTTTGAGCGCGTAGCCGATGGCGCCGCGGCCCATCGCCTCTTGCGCGTAGTCGGCCACCGACACCACATGCACGGGGATGTGGCGGGTCTGCGGATTGCGCTTGAGCTGATCCAGCACGCCTAGCCCGGAAAAGTCAGGCAGGTTGATGTCCAGCACGATGGCATTGGGGCTCTGCTGCACCGCCTGCGCCAGGCCGTCACTTGCCGTATGCGCAACCAGGCAACCAAAGCCCATCTCACGCGCCAAGTCGGAAAGAATGCCGGAAAAGCGTTCGTCGTCTTCGATGACCAGGATGGTGCGGCCCGGCACCTGGGGCTCGGCGTCCTGTGAACCTGCGTCCGTCTGCGAGGCAGGCGCCGCATCTTGGAAGATGCGTGCGGTCAGGTCGGACGACGCCGGCCGTGCCTGCGGGGCCGGCGGCGCGCTGCGCGCGCGCTGGGCAGGCGTGGGCGGCGCGGCGGTCAGGCGGATCGGCACTTCCAGCGTGAACACGCTGCCCTGGCCCGGCGTGCTGGCCACCGTCAGCGAGCCGCCGAGCAGATCAGCCAGATCGCGCGAGATCGACAGCCCCAGCCCCGTCCCGCCATGCTTGCGGTGCGTGCTGCCGTCGGCCTGACGGAAAGCTTCAAAAATCAATTCCTGCTGGTCTTCGGGCACGCCGATGCCGGTATCGCGCACGGCGAACGACAGCCGGTTGCCCGGCGCGCGCGACACGCGCAGCGCCACCGTGCCTTCCTGCGTGAACTTCAGCGCGTTCGACAGCAGATTCTTCAGCACCTGGCCCAGCCGCTGCGGATCGGTGTGCATGGCCGCAGGCACGTCGGCGTCGACCTCAAGCTCCAGCGCCAGCTTCTTCTCTTGCGCGATCGGCCGCAGCGGGTCAAACAGGCGTTGCAGCAAAGCGGGGATGGCGACTTGCTCGACCTCTACCGTGGCCTGGCCCGCTTCGATCTTGGCCAGATCCAGAATGTCGTTGATCAAGGTCAGCAGGTCGGTGCCTGCCGCGTAGATGGTCTGCGCGTACTTGACCTGCTCGGTGCTCAAGTTGCCGGGCTTGTTGTCCGACAGCAGCTTGGCCAGGATCAGCGTGGAATTCAGCGGCGTGCGCAGTTCGTGGCTCATGTTGGCCAGGAACTCGCTCTTGTATTGGCTCGCCTGCGCCAGCTGGCGCGCCTTGTCGGACAGCGCGTCCTGCACGCGCATCAACTGATCCGCCTGCGACTCCAGGTTGGCGTTGGTCTGCTCAAGTTCGGTCTGTTGCAGCTCCATGCGCGCTTGCGATTCCTGCAAGATGCGGCTCTGCTGCTCCAGCTCTTCATTGCTGACGCGCAGCTCTTCCTGCTGCGTCTGCAACTCTTCGGACTGGCGCTGCGTTTCTTCCAGCAAGGATTCCAGACGGGTGCGGTCCAGGCCCGATCGAATGGAGGACGCCAGCATTTCCGACGCGCCTTCCAGCAGAGCGCGTTCGGTCTCGCCCACCGGGTGGTTAAAGCCCAGCTCCAGCACCGCGTACACGCGGCCATTCTGCATGGCGGGCGCCAGGATCAGCTCGGCCGGGTTGGAGCGGCCCGACGCGGACGCCAGCTCCAGGTGGCCCGCCGGCACGTCGCGCACATGCAGCAGCTTGCGCGAGGCCGCGGCCTGCCCGATCAGCCCTTCCGCCGGCTGGATCTTCTGCGCCAGCCGTTCGGGCGGCAGCGCATAGCCGCCAAAGAGTTCGAGTTCGCCCGTGCTGCGGTCCAGCACGTAGCCCGCGCCCACATTTGCGTCCAGATATTCGGCCAGATACTCCAGCGACCGCTTGCCGATTTCATCGACGCGATGGTCGCCCTGCAAACGCATGCTCAGACCCGACAGGCCCGACGTCACCCAGGTCTGGCGCGCCTTCACGCGGTACTCGCGCATGGTCATGGCGCCGGAAATCAGGATGAGCACCAGCAGCACCATCGATCCGCCCCACGAGTAATACGTGGAGGTCGTGGCGGCGGCGGCCCAGGCTTCCTTGCCCTCGGCAAGCTCGCCCATCTGCCGCGTGTACAGGTCGGCAACCAGGTCTCGCAACCGGTCCATGGCCTCTTTGCCGGCATCGGTGCGCACCACCGCCATCGCGCCTTCGATGTCACCGGCCTTACGCATCTCGATGGTGTCACGCAGCTCCACCAGCTTTTGCCGCGTGATGCCGTCGATATCGTTGGCGATGCGGCGCTGCGCCGAATCTTCGCTGGCCGCCTCCTTGACGACGCCCAGCCGCTGTTCGATCAGCGGCAGCGAACGCAGATAGGGTTGCAGATAACTCAGGTCGCCCGTCAGCAGATAGCCGCGCTGCCCGATCTCGGCGTCTTTCAGGGCCGAGTTGAACAGGCTTAACTGCCGCAAGACTTCGGTCGTGCGGTCCATGGCCTTCACGGCCTGCACCCGGGTATCGGCCGACCGCACGTTGACAAACGCGATGATCAAGGTGGCCAGGGCTGCCGTGACGAAACCGGCAAGCAGGGTTTTCGGAAAAGGATAGCGGCGGGAACGCTGAGGCGACGAATTCGGCATGAGGGCGGGTACCGGTTCAATGGATTCAGGCCTGCGGCGGCGCGCAGAGCCGATGCGCAAGCTGATGGAAACAAGGCGCAGTCATAGCAAGCGGTGCAAGCGCAGGACTATACAGGGTGATCTTCGCATCCGGAATTCGGACGCGTGCGGAGCGGTGGCACTAGCCGAAAAATTATATTTATATCAGCCACTTATATGAAAATGATCGGCATAGTCATTCGTCACTAGCCGATTTGGCTTGCCCGGGGTCTTAACGCAACAACGCCCCTGTATGCACGCATACGAGGGGCGTTGAAGTACCTCCGATGCAACGGGCGTCACGGGCCGGACAGACCCGGCCGAATCACCTTGCCGCTGCGCGACCCTGTGCTTGCCCCCGCCTGCCACGCCACGCTGCCGTTGACCACGACGACGTCGATGCCTTCAGCCTGGCGGGTGGGCGAGGACCACGTTGCCTTGTCGGCGATGGTGTCGGCGTCGAATACGACGATATCCGCCGCATGGTCCACCGCGATGCGGCCGCGTTCGGGCAGGCGGAAGTAGGCGGCGGGTTTGCCCGTCATCTTGTGCACCGCCTGTTCCAGCGAGAACAGCCCGACGTCGCGGCAGTAGTGGCCCAGCACGCGCGGGAAGGTGCCCCACAGGCGCGGGTGCGGGGCGGGGTCGTGCGGCATGCCGTCCGAGCCGATCATCGTGCCCGGGTACGCCAGAATGCGTTCGACGTCGGCCTCGTCCATGATGAAGTAGATGGCGCCCGCCGGTTGCAGCGCGTCGACGGCGTCTTCCGGGCTCAGGCCCAGGTCCTGGGCGATGTCGTCCAGATCGCGCCCGGCGTACTGCGGGTGCGGCACCGACTTCGTCACGATGACGCGGCTGGACACGGCCAGGCGGTCTTTGCGCAGAATGGTCGAACCGGCCACGTAGGGGTAGCAGTCCAGCGCCACTTCCTGGCGTTGGCTGGCTTCGGTGATATGCGCCAGCGTCTGCACCGAGCGGCCGTGGTTGCGCGGCCCGATCAGTTTGTGATGCGAGATCAGCACCGGCGCGCCGCCTGCCGCGCCCACCGCGAAGGCTTCATCCAGCGCCGCGAAGATGCGGTCGCCTTCGTCGCGGATGTGGCTGGCGTACAGGCCGCCGTGCTCGCGCAGCACGCTGGCCACCGCCATCAGTTCGTCCAGCGTGGCGGGCATGGCGGCGGGATACGCGGTGCCGGTCGACAAGCCGATTGCGCCGCTTTGCATGGCCTCGCGCAGCAAGGCCTGCATGTGTTCGATCTCGCTGGCGGTGGCCGGCCGGTCCAGCTCGTCCATGGCGGCGGCGCGTAGCGACGTATGGCCCACCAGGCAGGCGGCGTTCACGGCGGGCGGGTGAAGGTCCAGGTTGCGGAGGTAGGCGCCAAACGTTTCGTAGGGAAAATCGCTGACATCATTGCCCAACAGGTTGACGGGCGCAGGCACGTCGCGGCGCCAGCCCGAACGCCACGGCGCCTGACTGATGCCGCAGTTACCCGTCACTACCGTTGTCACGCCCTGGCTCAGCTTGGCGGGCATGCCGGGGTCGATGGACAGGTAGCGGTCGTCGTGGGTGTGGGTGTCGATGAAGCCGGGCGCGACGATGCGGCCGGCGGCCTCCAGCACTTGCGTGGCCGGTGCGCCATGCAAGTCGCCAACGGCCGCGATGCGGCCCGCGCGCACACCCACATCGGCGCGCGCCCGGTCGGCGCCCGTGCCGTCGATCACCGTGCCTCCACGGATCAGCAAGTCGTAGCGTTCATGGGTCACGGTGGTCAGCGGCATGGCGGTCAGTCGATCTTCACGTTGGCTTGCTTGATCACCTGCGCCCATACGGGGCGTTCGGCATGCGCGCGGTCAAACAACTGCTGGCGCGGGCCGATGTTCGGCACATAGGCCATGCTCTTCAGTTTTTCCTGCACCTCGGGCGATTGCAGCGCCTTGTTCATGGCGGCGTTCAGGTAGTCCAGCACCTTCGGGTCAGTGCCGGCGGGAGCAACATAGCCCGTCCACGCCACTGCGCGATAGCCCTTCAGGCCCTGCTCGTCCAGGGTGGCAAGGGCTGGCATGGACGGATCACGTTGCAGATCGGTCACGGCCAGCGGCACGACCTTGCCCTGGTCCACGAACGACGCGATGGACGAGATGTTGTCGAACACCAGATCGGCCTCGCCACGCAGCACGGCCAGGTCCGCCTCGACGCCGCCCTTGTACGGCACATGCATGAATTCCACGCCTGCCATCGAACTGAACATGGCGGCGCTAAGGTGGCCCGTTGTGCCGTTGCCGCCCGATGACACGACCAGCTTGCCCGGCTCTTTCTTGGCCAGCGCGATCAGCTCGGCCACGCTCTTGACGTTCAAGCCCGGGCGCACGGCCAGCAGGTTCTGCACGGAGCCGGTCAACGCCACGGGCGCCAATTGCTTGTCGGCGTCGTATTGCAGCTTGGCGTACAGGCCCTGGTTGATGGCCAGCGTGGCCACGTTGGCGAACCCGATCGTGTAGCCATCGGGCGAGGCGTTGGCCACAGCCTGCGTGCCGATGATGCCGGAGGCGCCCGTGCGGTTCTGCACCACATAGTTGCCGCCCGTCTGCTTGGCCATTTCAGCGGCCAGCAGGCGCGACACAAGGTCGGGCGTGGTGCCGGTATTGAACGGCACGATGATGGTGACGGGATGCTCGGGGTAGGCGGCCTGGGCGGCGGAGGCCGCCGTCAGGCTCAGCACGGCGCTCGCAGCGGCGAGCCAGCGCTTGGCGCTGCTTTGGTACGTGGACATGGTTTTCTTCCTTGGACTGTTATGTGTGTGCCCGCGCCAGCTCTGCGTCCGGCGCGGTATTGCGGGTATTGCGGGTACTTCGGGGTACTGCGGTACTGCATGACAAGCGTCCTTGCGGCTCCCGGCTACCGGGAGCCCGGCACGAACGACTACTCCATCGCGATCTGCCGCAACAAGGGCAAATCGATATTTCCGCCCGACAGCACGATGACGGCGTCGCGGCCGTCGGCCGAGATATGGCCTGCCAGCAAGGCGGCCAACGCCACCGCGCCGCCCGGCTCCACGACCAGCCGCAACTCATCCAACGCGAAACGAATCGCGGCGGCGACTTCGGCATCGCTGACCGACACCGCCGCGCTCAGGCTGCGGCTGTTGATCGCATAGGGCAATTCGGCAGGCGTCGCGGCTTGCAGCGCATCGCAAATCGTCTTGGCGCCGGCCGGATTGCTTTCGCGCTTGCCGGACGCCAGGGACCGCACCGTGTCGTCGTACTCGCGCGGCTCCACCGCCACCATGCGCGCCTGCGGCGCCAGCTCGCGCAGCACCAGCGAACACCCCGCCGCCATGCCGCCGCCGCCGCAAGGCGTGGCGAAAAGGCCCAGGTTGTCGCGTGCAGCGGCCGGCAGGTCTTGCAAGGCTTCCAGCGCCAGCGTGCCTTGCGCGGCCAGCACATCGGGGTGATCGCCCGGCGGCAGCAAGGTCGCGCCGGTTTCAGCCAGCAGCCGCATGCCGATGGCTTCGCGGCTTTCGCGCAGGCGGTCATAGCGCACCACCTTCGCGCCATGGCGCAGCGCCTTTTCCACCTTGTTCTCTGGCGCGTCCACCGGCATCACGATGGTGGCAGGCACGCCCAGGCAACGGCTGGCCCACGCCACCGCCTGCCCGTGGTTGCCGGTTGAGTACGCCACCACGCCGCGCGCGCGTTGCGCGGCGTCCATATTGAGCAGCGCGTTAAACGCGCCACGCGCCTTGAACGAGCCGGTGACTTGCAGGTTTTCCAGCTTCAGCCAGATGGGCGCCTGCGCGCGCTCGTCCAGCACGGGCGAACGCAGCAGCATCGTGCGGCGCACGTGCGGGGCCAGGCGTTCGGCGGCGGCGGTCACGTCGGCGTAACACGGCACGCGCATCGTGCCCAGCATTTCATGTTCGATGGTCGGAGGCAGAAGCGTCACGGTCATGAGGAATTCTCAATCCAGGCAAAGAGTCGATTGGGGCGCGTCAGACCGACGGCGTCCACACGGCGGGGGCCACGCTGCCGGTCTGTTCGACCAGGCGGGCATAGGCTTCGGGGCGGCGGTGTTTGGCGAAGTTGAAGACGGTGTTGCGGCCCAGCTCGCACAGATCCAGGTCGCAGTCGGCAACGATCAGTTCATCGTCCCAAGTCGCCGCCATGGCGATGATTTCGCCTTGCGGATTGACGATGATGGAATGGCCCAGCAGTTCGTGGCCGTCTTCGGTGCCGGCTTTGGCGACGGCGGCGGCGAAGGTGGCGTTCTGGTAGCAGCCCGCCTGAATCGACAGGTGCGAGTGCAGCACGCGCAGGTGGTGCGCTTCAAAGCCGCGGTTGTCCTGGTTGCGGCTGGGCGTGTTGTAGCCCAGCATGACAAGTTCCACCTGCTGCAAACCCAGCACGCGCCACGCTTCGGGCCAGCGGCGGTCATTGCAGATCAGCATGCCCAGGTTGGCGTCCACCCCCGGCGCAACCGGTGCGCGCACCACCGGAAAGCCCAGATTGCCCACTTCGAAATAGCGTTTTTCCAGATGCTGCACCTGGCGGTGCTCGGCGAATTCCGCGTGGCCCGGCAGGTGGACCTTGCGGTACTTCAGCACGATCTCGCCGTTGGGCGCGATGACGACCGACGTGTTGAAGCGGCGCTTGCGCACGATGCCCTGCTCGTCCGGCTCCCACGCCAGCTCGGCGTAGCCCAGATACACCATCACGCCAAAGCGCTTGATGGCGTCAAACAGCGGCTGCGTGGCCGGCGACGGCAGGCTGGGTTCGAACCAGGCGTCGGCCTCGTCCAGGTCTTCGCAGTACCAGCGCGGAAAAAACGTGGTTAGCGCCAGCTCGGGAAACACCACCACCTGCGCGCCCCGCTGGTGCGCGCGCTCCAACAATCGGAGCATGCGGCCGATCACCACCTCGCGCCCCTCGGCGCGTTGAATAGGACCCAACTGGGCGGCGGCGACAGTGACGATGCGGGACATAAGGCGTTCCTGGGGGTGAAAGGGAGGTTGCTGGCAGCATGCCGCGCGGCGCGCGCGCCGGGAAGTCATCCCGCGGCGCAGAAAATCGCAGGCGATGACGGGAAAAATCCGCTGGAAACCGTTGAAAACAAAGGGTTCTGGCCGCCGCGCTGCACGCGGATCAACCGCCCAGGACTGTGCATTTAGTTATGGGCTACGCGCAAAACGTCATGGCGCGGGCGTGGCGGGTACGCCGCGCGCCCCGGTCAGGCCATAAAATGGCAGCCACCCTTTTCCTTTGCGGACGTTCCTTCCCATGGCCGGCCCCCTCCCCTCGGCGCCCGGAGCCCTGACGCTACGCCAGATCGAGGTTTTCCACGCGGTGATGTTGACCGGTTCGCTAAGCGAAGCCGGCCGCATGCTGTCCGTGACGCAGCCCGCCGTGAGCCGCGTGCTGGCCTCCGCTGAAAACCGCTTGCGCTATCCGCTGTTTGAACGCGTCAAAGGCCGGCTGCATCCCACGCCGGAAGCGCGGCGGCTGTACGCCGAAGCCGAAGAAATCTTTGGCCGCGTCAACCGCTTCAACGCCTTGGCGGGCGCGCTGGCCGCAGGGTCGGCCGGCACGGTCAGCCTGGTGTCCAGCCCCAGCTTCAGCGAATGGCTGATTCCGCACGCCATTCAGAAGTTCCGCGAACGCCATCCCGACACGCCCATCCGTTACCGGCCGCTGGCCTTTGATGCGCTGTTGCCGCATCTGCTGCTGGGTCAGGCCGACTTCGGTCTTGCGTCGATGCCGCCCCCGGTCAACGCCAATATCGTCAGTGAAGAAATCGGCCAGGGCTGGCTGGGCTGCGCGGTGCCGCGCGGCCATCCGCTGGCGGTGCGCAGCCGCGTGCGCGCGCAAGACCTGCAAGGGCATCTGCTGATCGGCTACGGCGCGGATACGCCGTTTGGGCGGCTGGCCAGCCGCTTTCTGAATTCCGGCCCGGTGCCGGTGCAGCCGCAAATTGAAATTCGCTCGACGCCCGAAGCGCTGGCGCTGGTGCGCCAGGGCGTGGGCGTGGCGTTGATTGAGTCGTTCGGCTATCACGCAAGCTTTGGCAAAGACTTCGTGCTGCTGCCCACCGACCCGGCGCTGGGCCATGCCATTCATTTGCTGCATTCGGCCAGCAGCCCGCTGTCCAGCACTGCGCGGCGCTTTGCCAGCGTGCTGAAGGCGCTGATCAAGCAGGCGCAGAAAGACGCGCCTTTCTAAAGCGTCCTTGACGACACACGCGCCCTGCGCCGCGGCGCGCCCTACTGAAAGTCCAGCTGCGAGATCGGCCGCAGGCGCACGCCTTCGGCCAGCAGCGCATCACGCACGGCCTGCGCAATGGCGACCCCTTGCGGGTTATCCCCATGCACGCAGATCGTGTGCACCGGCATCGCCACCACCTTGCCGCCCACCGTCCGTATCGCCTGTTCGCGCACCATGCGCAGCGCCTGCGCGGCCGCCGCCACCGGGTCATGAATGACGGCGCCCGGTTCGCTGCGCGGCAGCGTCAGGCCGTTGTCGCCATACAGACGATCCGCAAACACCTCGCACGCCACGCGTATGCCCGCGCGCCGCGCCGCGCGCTCGGTTTCGTTATGCGGCGTGCACACCAGCACCAGGTCCGGGTCCAGCGCGCGCATGGCCCACGTCAAGGCTTCGGACAACGCGCGGTCTTCGAAGGCCTGCGTGGCCAGCGCGCCGTGCAGCTTCACGTGCGACACGCGATGCCCCGCCGCGCGCGCCATGCCCTGCATCGCGGCGATCTGGTACGCAATCATGTCGCCAATGGCTTGCGGGCTATCGCCCGTGATCTTGCGCCGGCCAAATCCCCACAGGTCGTTAAAGCCCGGATGCGCGCCCACATCTATGCCCCGTTTTAGGGCGGATGCCGCCGTTTGGTGCATCACGGAAGCATCTCCACCGTGAAATCCACAGGCCACGTTGGCCGACGTGATGACGTCCAGCATGGCCTCGTCCGCGCCGATTTTGTAGGGGCCAAAGCTCTCTCCCAGGTCGGAATTGAGGTCTACGTCGTACATGTAAGGGACTCCGAAAAATAGCGAATGTCGATGTTTGGCATACCGTTGGCATGCAATTTGCATGCCAAGGACTCGCTGAGGCGATATGCCCAGGATCGGGGCAGGTCTGCCCACCGCGTTTTTCTTCTCGAACGGAGTCCAAGCAATGCATCTCAAATGGAAGAATGTCACGTGCGCCGTCGCCGCCACGCTGGCAATGGCCACGGGCGTGGCGCAAGCCGCAGAACTCAATTTCGCAAGCTGGGGCGGCAACTACCAGGGCGCCATCCGTGACGCGTGGCTCAAGCCGTTCTCCAAGGAAAGCGGCGTCACCATCCACGAGGACACCGACCCGCAAGTGGCGAAGATCCGCGCCATGATCGACACCAAGTCGGTCACGTGGGACGTGGTGACCGAGAACAGCGCCCGCCTCACGCGGGGCATTAAGCTGGGCGTGTTTGAGAAAATCACGCCCGACATGGTCAAGCAGGATCACGTCATTGCCAACGCGCGCAACGACTATGGCGTGCCGTCGGAAATCTTCTCGACCAACATCGGCTTTTCCACCCAGGCCTTCCCTGCGGGCAAGCCGCAACCCAGCACCTTCGCGGACTTCTGGAATGTGGAGAAATTCCCCGGCAAGCGCACGCTGCAGGATGATCCCGCCACGGTGATCGAGGCCGCGCTGATCGCCGATGGCGTGGCGCCCGCCGACGTCTACAAGGTGCTGGCCACCAAGGAAGGCCTGGACCGCGCGTTCAAGAAGATCGAAGCCATCAAGCCGCATGTGGCGCGCTGGTGGAAGAGCGGCGCCGAACCCGTCAACGCGTTGGGCAGCGGCGAAGTCGTGATGGCGCTGGGCTGGAACGGGCGCTTTCAGGCCGGTATCGACTCGGGCCTGCCTATTGCAATGGGCTGGGGCGACAGCATTGCGCAAGTCGGCTACTTCGCCATCGTCAAGGGTTCGCCCAACCGCGATGCGGCCATCAAGCTTTTGAACTTCATGATTCAGCCCAAGAACCAGGCCGAGTTCAGCAAGTACATCGCCTACGGCCCGACCACCGAAGCGGCGCTGCCCCTGATTGACGCCAAGCGGCTGGAACGTCTGCCGTCGACCACCGAGCGCTTGAAGAACAGCATCTTCCTGAACTCGGAATTCTGGGACGCGAACGGCCCCGCCATCACCGAGCGCTACAACCAGGTCCGCGCCCGCTGATCCGCCACCCTTCTTACCCAGACGCCGGCGTGCGCGCCGGCGTCCCCCTGCCATGACTACGAGCACCGACGCCCTTCCCCTGCCCGCCGCCCGACTTCGCCCGGCCGCCGCTCGCCGGCGCGGCCGCGTGGCGGCGCTTGCCGCATTGCCGCTGCTGTTGTTCCTGCTGCTGTTCTTCGCCGGCCCCATTGCGGGTCTGCTCAGCAATGGGTTCAAGGGCGAGGACGGCGGCCTGACGCTGGCGCATTACCAACATCTGCTGGACACGCCGATCTACCGCATCGTGCTGGGCAACACCTTCACGATTGCGGCGGCCGTCACCGTGTCTTGCGTGGTGCTGAGCTATCCGCTGGCCTATCTGATGGCGACGGTGTCGCCGACCGTGGCGCGCGTACTGTTCTTTGCCGTGCTGTTGCCCTTCTGGTCCAGCGCGCTGGTGCGCACATCGGCCTGGATTGCGCTGCTGGGCAAGAACGGGCCGCTCAATACGCTGCTGACCACCGTGGGCATTCTGGATCAGCCCATGGCGTTTCTCTATAACTTCACGGGGGTGATGGTTGGCATGACGCATGTGCTCATGCCGTTTGTCGTGCTGCCGTTGTATGCGTCGTTCCGTTCGCTGGACGGCAGCCTGGTGCAGGCCGCGCAGAGCCTGGGCGCGGGGTCCGCGGGCATCTTCAGCCGCGTCATCCTGCCCCTGACGAGCCCCGGCGCGGTTGCCGGCGGCATCATCGTTTTCATGAACGCGGTGGGCTACTACATCACGCCGTCGCTGATGGGCGGCCCCGCCCAGCGCATGGCGGCCGAACTCATCTCGCACAACATCACCGAAGAATTGAACTGGGGGCTGGCGTCGGCATTGGCCGGAGTGTTGCTGGTGACGGTGCTGCTATCGCTATGGCTGTTCAACCGGCTCTTCGGCCTGAACAACCTGATCAGCGCCAGCTCCGGTAAAGGCAGCAACCACACGGGCTACCGCCGCACGCCGGGCGGGCGCGTGGCGGCGCTGCTGGGCGTGGCCTGCGCGATCTTCCTGCTGCTGCCGATTGTCGTCGTGATTCCGATGAGCTTTGGCACGACAGACTTCCCGATCTTCCCGCCGCCCAGCTATGGCCTGCGCTGGTACGAGAACTTCTTCACCGACGGCAAGTGGCTGGCGGCGCTGGCCTCCAGCACCAAGATCGCCATCGTGGTGACGCTGCTGGCCACCGTGCTTGGCACCGCCGCCGCGCTGGGCGTCAGCCGGCTGGCCGCGCGCCGCCAAGGCTGGCTGGACGCCTTCTTCATCATTCCGATGTCGGTGCCGGCCATCGTCACGGCCGTGGCGCTGTACTACCTGTTCGCGCCCATCGGCTGGGTGGCGAACTCGATGGCGGTGATTCTGGGCCACACGGTGCTGGCCGCGCCCTACGTCTACATCACCATGCGCGCGGCGCTGCGCAGCCTGGACCCGAACCTGGAACTGGCCGCGCTGGGCATGGGCGCGTCGTGGCCCAGCATGTTCCGGCGGGTGATGCTGCCCGCGCTGATTCCCAGCCTGGTCGGCGGCGCGGTGTTCGCCTTGGTGAGTTCATTCGACGACGTCGTCATGGCGCTGTTCCTGACGACCATCCGCAACCGCACGCTGCCCAAACTCATGTTCGAAGGCCTGGCCAACGACTTCGACCCCACTGTGATCTCGGCCTCTTGCCTGCTGGTTGGGGCAACGGCGCTGATTCTGCTTGCCAACCTGCTGCTGCGCAGGAAGAAGGAAGACTGATATGCACACCGCTGATACCAAGACCGCTGATACGCCGCTTGCCTACGACATCCGTCCGCAGCGTCCGCCCGAACGCCAGGGCAAGGAACTGGTCATGACCGGCATCCACAAACGCTATGGCGATTCCGTGGCGCTGCCCGAGGTGGACCTGACGGTTGCGCGCGGCGAATTCTGCACGCTGCTGGGCGCGTCGGGTTCGGGCAAGACGACGCTTCTGAAGATCATTGCCGGCTTCGAAACGCCTGATGCGGGCGTGGTCAAAATCGGCGGGCGCGACGTCACGCACACGCCCATCTCGGATCGCAACATCGGCATGGTGTTTCAGAACTATGCGCTGTTTCCACACATGAGCGTCTTCGAGAACGTGGCCTTCGCCTTGCGCATGCGGCGCTTGAACGAAGACGACATCCGCCGCCGCGTCAGAGAAGCGCTGGAGCTGGTGAGCCTTGTGCCCTTGCAAGACCGCAAGCCCGGCGCGCTGTCGGGCGGCCAGCAACAGCGCGTGGCGCTGGCGCGCGCGCTGGTGTTCACCCCCGACATTCTGTTGATGGACGAGCCGCTGGGCGCGCTGGACAAGAATCTGCGGCAGGCCATCCAGCTGCAACTGCGCCGCCTGCATCAAGACCTGGGGCTGACGGTGGTGTTTGTGACGCACGATCAGGAAGAGGCCATGAACCTGTCTGACCGCATCGTGATTCTGGAGCAAGGCCGCATCGTTGAGGCCGGTTCGCCAGAGGGTTTGTACCGCCAGCCGGCCAGCGCGTTCGTGGCGGGGTTCTTGGGCGAATGCAATTTTCTGCCGGCTGGAAGTGCTGGTGCCAATGCCACGCTTGGCGTGCGGCCCGAACACCTGCGCCTGGGCAGCCAGCTGGGCGGTACGGACGTGCGCCACACGGGCCGTGTCGTCGCCGCAACCTTCTGCGGTCTGCACTGGAAAGTGTTCATCGAAGCGTTCGACAAGGTCATCCTGGCGTATGCGCCGCTGGGCATCGCCGCCGCCGAACGCACGCCCGGCCAAGCCGTGACGTGGGGCTTTCACGCCACCGACGCCATGGAATTCGCCAGCGCAGCATGACCCGCATCACGCCTTCCTCTTGCCGCCACGACGCGCCGCGCATTCTGATGGCGGGCGATGGCGCGCTGCTGGTTGAATTCGCCAACCGCATCGACGCGCACACCAATGCGGGGGTGCTGGCGCTGGCGCAGGCGTTGCGCGCGCAGCAAAAGAAGACGCGCGGCGTGCTGGGCGTGGTGCCAGCCTACCGATCGCTCAGCATCCGCTTCGACCCGCTGACGATCAGCCATGACGCCGTGCGTGACGTGATTGCGCAGTGCCTGGACGCGTCGGCCATTGCCAGCAATGCCACACCGCGCCGCTGGGAAGTGCCCGTCTGCTACGGCGGCGCGCATGGCGAAGACCTGCTTGCGCTGGCGGAACGGCATCAGCTGGACGCAGCCCAAGTCATCGCGCGCCACTGCGCGCCGGTGTACCGCGTGTTCATGGTGGGGTTTCTGCCGGGCTTTGCGTACCTGGGCGGGCTGGACCCGGTCTTGCACACGCCGCGCCGCGCCATGCCGCGCGCGCATACGCCTGCCGGCAGCGTGAACATTGGCGGCCAGCAAACCGCCATTGCCTCGGTGCCTGGCCCCAGCGGCTGGCACTTGATCGGGCGCACGCCGTGGCGCAGTTTCGACCTGCGTCACGCCCACCCCTTCCTGTTCGAAGCGGGCGACGAGATCGTCTTCACGCCGATCAGCGAAGACGAATTCGCGCACATCGATGCCCTGCATGCTGATCCCAGCTACCGGCCGCAGCCGCGCACCGGAGGCCATTCATGAGCGCGCGCCTGCTTGTCGTGACGCCCGGCATGCTGACCACCGTGCAAGACCTGGGCCGGCCTGGCTATGAACACATGGGCGTGCCGCCGTCGGGCGCGATGGACCCGGGCGCGCTGCGTCTGGCGAATGCGCTGGCGGGCAACCCGGGGGATCTGGCCGCGCTGGAATTCACGGTGACGGGCGGCCGGCTGCGCGTGCTGGATGCCGACTGCACCCTGGCATTTGCGGGCAGCGCCGCGCTGCATGTGTCGGCCGCGGGCGGCTTGCCGGCGCGCGCGCTGGCGCCGTGGCAGTCGCACCGCGTGCCGGCCGGCGCCACCTTGACCATCGGGCCGCTGGAACGCGGCATGCGCGGCTACCTGGCGGCAAGCGGCGGCATCGCGGCGGAGCCGGTGCTGGGCAGCGCGTCCACGCTCACGCGCGCGGGCCTGGGCGGCATCAAAGGCCGGGCGCTCAAGCGCGATGACGTCCTGCCCATCGGCCGCGCCCGCGCGCCGTTCCAGCGGCGCTGGGTGCCGTTGCGCCACACCGCATGGTTCTATCGCGATGCGCCCATCGGCGTCATCCTTGGGCCGCAGCAAGATCACTTTTCCGCCAGCGAAATCCGCCGATTCTTCAACGCCACCTATCGGCTGGCGCCGCAGTCCGACCGCATGGGCTTGCGCCTGGACGGGCCCGCCATCGCGCACGCCCAGGGCGCTGACATCATCACCGACCCCATCGCGGCAGGCAGCATCCAGATTCCGGGCGCGGGCCAGCCCCTGATCGCCATGAATGACCGTCAAACCACCGGCGGCTACCCCAAGATTGCCACCGTCATCACGGCGGACCTGCCGCGTCTGGCCCAGATGCGGCCCGGGCAGCCGCTGCAATTCGAAGCGATGGATGCGGCGGCCGCCATCGAACGCTTGCGCTCTGATACGCAATGGCTGGACACTCGCGAACGCGAGCTGCGCGCCGACCCGAACTTTCCCATCTTCCCTCTTCTGCTTCCGTGACTCCTATGCCCACCCCTCATGCCATGGAACGCCCCGCGCGCGCGGCCGCGCCGGTTGCGGCAAGCGCCGCCGATGACTCGCGCGATCTGGTCGATGAAGCCTATTCGACCTTGCTCGACATGATCCAGCTGGGCCAGCTGCCCATCAACCAGCCCTTGCAGGAACGCAATCTGGCCAGTGCGCTGGGCGTCTCGCGCACGCCGCTGCGCGAAGCAATGAGCCGCTTGATCGGCGGCGGCTTCGCCGTGCGCACGGCGCGCGGGCAATTGATCGTGCCAGAGCCGACGCTGCGCCAGTATCTTGAGATTTTTCAAATGCGCCTGCTGCTGGAAGGCGATGCGGCCGCCGCCGCCGCCACCCGCATGACGCCCGACGAGGCCGCCGCGATTCTTGAGCAGGTCAGCGAGATCAAACGCCGCCAGCATTCGACCCACGAAGAGAACCACCGTGTCGACAACCTGCTGCACGACAGCATCGCCCAGGCCAGCGGCAACCGGCTGATGGCGCAAGCGATACACGACCTGCGCATCAAGGCGCGCTGCTTCGATCAGAATGGCGCGCCCGAGCGGCTGGTTCCCTGTTGCGATGAGCACATGGATATTCTGCAAGCCATCCTGGACCGCAACCCCGAGGCCGCGCGCGCGGCCATGCAGCGGCACCTGAGCAATGTGCGCGTGGGCCTGGTGGCGCGGCACACCCAGCTATAGAACGTATTCCCGATTGCGCCTTCGCCACTCCGCGTGTCCGATTGTGCCCCCCAATTCCGCACTTCCATCTCCGCCTCTCTGACTCCGCATGCCTCCTTCGCCCCCTCTCCTCATCATCATGAACCCGGTCACGCAGGCTGACCGGGACCAGATCGCCCAACACTTCGAGGTGATCTTCGCGCCCACGCCGGAACAGTACGCGCAAGCCGTGGCCGCGCACGCGGCGCGCGTGGATATCGTCATGACCATCGGCGCCATCGGCCTGACGGCGGCGCAGATCGACGCGTTGCCAAATCTGAAAATGATTTATTCGATGGGCGCGGGCTACGAGAAGATCGACCTGGCCCACGCCAGGCTGCGAGGCGTGAAAGTCGCCAACGGCGCAGGCACCAACGACACCTGTGTGGCGGATCACGCCATGGGGCTGATGATTGCCATCATTCGCGGCATTCCCCGCCTGGATCAGCTCACGCGCCAAGGCGTCTGGCGCACGCAGCTGCCGCTGCCGCCGAATGTCTCCGGCAAGAAGCTGGGCATCGTAGGCTTGGGCGGCATCGGCGAAAAGGTGGCCACGCGCGCGCAGGCGTTCGAGATGGAGATCGGCTACTTCAACCGCCGCCCGCGCGACGGTTCGGCGCATCGCTACTTTCCGACACTGGGTGAACTGGCGCAATGGGCCGACGTGCTGCTGGTCGCCATTCCCGGCGGGGATTCGACGTATCACCTGATCAACGCCGACGTCCTCGCGCAGCTGGGCGCGAAGGGATACCTGATCAACATCGCGCGCGGCAGCGTGGTGGACACGGCCGCGCTGGAACGCGCGCTGCGTGAACAAACCATCGCCGGGGCGGCGCTGGATGTTTACGAAGGCGAACCGCAGTTGCCCGCAGGGCTGGCAGATCTGACCAACCTGGTGCTGACGCCTCACGTGGCCGGCTGGTCGCCCGAGGCGATGCAATTGATGGTGGACAAATTCTTGGAAAATGCGCGCCGCTTGTATGCCGGGGAGCCGTTGCTTACCCCGCTTTAAGACATCGGTGTTACTAAAAATTCGCCCGCGTTGCCCCGTGCTGACGCCGAAAAACTACCTATTTTCAGTTATTCTTAAAAATTGTTACAGGAATTACAATGTTGCGTAATAATTCATTACCACCGGGCTGACTCAAGGGGAGCAGCCTACGCCCCCTATTGATAGGCTGCTATGAATAAAACCTTCTGCTCCATTTGGAATCAGTCCCTGGGCGCCTGGGTCGCCGCGCCAGAAACCGCAAAGGTCAGGGGCAAGAGCACTAACCGTGGAGCAGCCGGCCACATCGAAGGGCCACAAGCGCGCAACATGCCGCGCAAGCGCAGTCTGGTGATAGCGATGGCCGCGGTGTGCGGACTGTTCGGATATTTGCCTGCGGCGCATGCTACGTGCGACCCGGCATTTGGCTCGTGGGTGTCGGTCATCTGCACGGGCTCCACCTCGACCCTAAATTCGAACTTCAGCAATATGGATGTAGAGGTGATGCCCGGCGCGACGGTCAACGCGGCACCGGGCGATGCAAGTGCCATCACGTTCACCGGCGACAACATACAATTCACCAACTACGGCAGGGTTGAGCCGTCGCCATATTTCAGCCCAGCCCTGATCTCGGCGGTCACCATCGGCAATGCCAACAGCAGCAGCGTCACGATCACGAATCAGGGAATTATCAATGGCACCGTGGGGCTGCCGATTTACTTCTTGCCTGATGTTAAAGGCGTAGCGCTGAATATCCAGAACGGCGCCGCTGGCAACACTATCGTCACCAATAGCGGGACGCTCAGTTTGACGCCCATGGCGGGGCTGCCTGTGACGGCAGCCGATGCGCCTGTCGTGGCGATATCGGGCGGCAGCAGGGTCAGCATGACGAACGCCGGCACCATCGTCGGCCGCGTGGCGTTCGAAGCATCGACGGGCGGCAACGAATTCACCAACGCAGGCCTGGTCATGGGCAGCGTGTCTCTGGGCGCCGGGCAGGGTCCGAACCGATTCACCGCGATTACAACTTCATCGGTGGAAAAAGGGCCAGGCACAGCTGCCGCCACTCAGGTTCTAAACTCGTCAATGGAGTTTGCGGCAATCGGCGTAGTCGATGGCGGCGCCGGCGGCAATAACACCCTGGCGCTGAAAAACGCCATCAGTGGCGGTTCCGGCGCAGGCGGCACGGGCATCATCTACGCCGACAGCTATGTCAACTTCCGTAACCTGATCGTTGAGAGCGGCACCTGGACGCTATCCGGCCCGGTCCTCAACGGCGCCACCACCACCGCGCTCAATGGCGGCGTACTGACTGTCAACGACGCTGCGGGCCTGGGCGCCGGCACGCTGACCGGCGACGGCGGCGCCTTGCAAGCCGGCGTGGCGAACCTGACCCTGAGCAATGCGGTGACGTTGGGCGCGGGTGGCCTGACGGTATCGGGCAACAACGCGATCATCCTTGATGGCGAGCTATCCGGTACGGGCGGCTTGACCAAGAACGGAACGAGCACCCTGGCGCTGGCGAACGACAACACTTACACAGGGAGCACCACCGTATCAGGCGGCACCCTGCAACTCGGAGCGGGCAGCACGACGGGCAGCCTGGGTACAGGCGCAGTCGTGAACAATGGCCGGATCACGCTGATCCGTTCCAACGACTTTACGCTCGCCAACGCCTTCAGCGGTACCGGCAACCTTGTTCAGAATGGGTCGGGAGTCGCGACACTGACGGGCGACAGCAGCGCCTTTACGGGATTGACCACTGTGTCCAGCGGCGGGCTGGCCGTTTCGAATAAGTTAGGCGGCGCCGTCACCGTGTCTAACGGCGCGACGCTGGCGGGCGCCGGCAGAATCAGTGGAAACGTTGGATTGTCGGGCGGCGTCTTGCAGGGTACGCAAGGCCAGACGTTGACGATCGGCGGCGACCTGAATTTGACGAACTCGCAGATCAACGTGGCATTGGGCGCCGCAGGGCCGTCTGCCGCGTTGTTCGATGTGGCCGGCGCGCTGACGTTGAGCAACTCCACGATCAACGTGACGGATATGGGCGGGCTCGGTACAGGTGTCTATCGCCTGTTCGATTACGGCGGAATGTTGACCTACTCCTCGATGAACCTCGGGTCGCTGCCCGCAGGGGTTGGCGCCGGCAGTCTGACGGTGCAATCGGCTACCCCCGGCCAAGTCAATCTCGTGTCTACCGTCGGCACCGTGTTCGACTACTGGGATGGCAACACCGCCGGCTCGCACACCAACGGAGCCGTCAACGGCGGTTCGGGCATCTGGAACGCCAGCAACAGCAACTGGACCCAGTCCGATGGCGCGTCGAACGGCGTATTTGCATCGCCTTCCTTTGCCACGTTCAAAGGCACGGCGGGCGTCGTAACCGTGGATGCCGGCGCAGGCGCGATCGGCGTCAAAGGCATCACGATCGGCACGGACGGCTACGTCATTGAAGGCGATTCCATCGCGCTGCAAGGCGGCAGCCAGACGACGATAGCGGTCGGCAACGGCACCGCGGCCAGCAGCGCCTTCATCGGCACCATCAACGCGTCGCTGACCGGCGCTAGCAAGCTCTTCAAGACCGACTACGGCACGCTGGTGCTGGGCGGCAACAACAGCTACTCCGGCGGCACGGACATTCAGTTCGGCACGCTATCGGTTTCGGCCGACAACAATCTGGGCGCGGCCAACACGGGCGTGGCCATGGTAGGCGGCTCGCTGGCCACCACCGCCAGCTTCAGCACCAACCGCAATATCGCGTTGACGCAAGACGGCGCCATCAACGTCGCGGGGGACACGCAACTGGGCCTGACCGGCACCGTATCGGGCACGGGCGCTCTCATCAAGCAGGGCGCAGGCACGCTGGAGCTGACCGGCGCCAACAGCTACGGCAGCACGCGTGTGCAAGCCGGCACGCTGATTGGCAACAGCGCATCCATCCGCGGCAATTTGCAGAACGCCGGCACGGTCATCTTTGATCAATCGTGGGATGACAGCGTGTCCGGCATGCTGCTGGGCTCCGGCGCCATCACCAAGCGCGGTGCGGGCATATTGACGTTGAATGGCCTGAACACGCTGAACTGGAACATCGAGCAAGGCACGCTGGTCAGCGATGTGACGCGATACACGGCCAACGCCACCATCGGCGCGGCCGGCACGCTGCGTTTCGACCAAGCCGCCGATGCCGACTACGCCGGCAAGATTTCCGGCAGCGGCACGTTCGAGAAGTCCGGCGCGGGCATGCTGAGCCTGAACGCGGACAGCAGCGCGTTCACCGGCACGACGAACGTCACGAGCGGCACGCTGATCGTGACCAACAAACTCGGCGGCGATGCGAATGTGACCAGCGGCCGCCTGCATGTGAACGGCACCTTGAGCGGCAACGCCGCCATTGGCAACAACGTCATCCTGTCTGGCGCCGGCACCATCGGCCAGAACGTCACGCTAACGGGCGGCATCCTGCAAGGCACGCAAGGCAAAACGTTGAAGATCGGCGGCAACCTGACGCTGGACAACGCCAGCCAGGTCAACGTGTCGCTGGGCCGCGCCCCCGCCAACGCGCTGTTCAATGTGGGCGGCGACCTGGCCTTGGCCGGCACGCTGAACATCACCGACCAGGGCGCATTCGGCGCGGGCGTCTACCGCCTGTTCGACTATGGCGGCGCACTGACCACCAACACGCTGGCCGTGGGCGCCGCGCCCACCGGCATCACCGCCAATGACCTGCGCATCCAGACCGCGGTCACCGGCCAGGTCAACCTGATGTCCACCGCGGGCGCCACGCTGAGCTTCTGGGACGGCAGCGACACCACGCGGCGCGATAACGGCGTCATCGATGGCGGCTCTGGCACGTGGCGCACGGACGGCCTGAACTGGACCAACGTAGACGGCACCCTCAACGGCCGCTTCCAGCCCAACCCGACTTTCGCCGTGTTCCAAGGCACGGCAGGCACGGTAACGGTGGACGCGTCAGCAGGCGGCGTCGGCGTGACGGGCATGCAGATTTCCACCAATGGCTATCGCATCGAAGGCAATCCGATTACGTTGGCGGGCGGCACGGAAACCATTGTGCGCGTGGGTTCGGGCAGCGTGTCCGGTGCGTCGATCACCGGCACCATTGCGTCCAAACTGACCGGTGCAAGCAAGCTGGTGAAGGCCGACTACGGCACGCTGGTGCTGGCGGGCAGCAATAACTACACGGGCGGCACCGAAGTTCGCTCGGGCACCTTGTCCGTGTCGTCCGACGACAATCTGGGCGCGGCCGCAGGCGGGTTGACGTTCAATGGCGGCGCGCTCGCCACCACGTCCAGCTTTGATTCCGCGCGCGCCGTCACGCTGACGCAAGCCGGCGCCATCACGGTGGCGGCAGGCACCACGCTGGGCTTGCAAGGCGTCATCGGCGGCACGGGCACGCTACAGAAGCTGGGCGCGGGCACCTTGACGCTGACTGGCGCCAACACTTACGGCAACACGCAAGTGCTGGCCGGCACGCTGGTGGGCGATGCGGCCTCCGTGCGAGGCGACCTGGCGAACGACGGCTCCGTTGTGTTCAAACAAGCCACCGACGCCAGCTACGCCGGCTATATCTCCGGCGCTGGCTCCATGGCCAAGCAAGGCGCGGGTGAATTGACGTTGACCGGCATCAGCGGGCAGGACTGGCGTATCGATGCGGGCACCCTCACGGCAAGCGCCGGGCGATACACCGGCAATACGATGATTGCCTCGGGCGCCACGTTGCGCTTCGATCAAACGGCGGGTTCCTCTTACGACAGCGTGCTGTCTGGCGCAGGCCAGCTCACCAAGACCGGCACGGGCGCGCTGATGCTGACGGCCGACAGCAGCGCCTTCACGGGCCGGACCGAGGTGCGGGCCGGCACGCTGATGATGTTGAACAAGCTGGGCGGCGATGCCTCGGTCACGGGCGGGCTGCTGTACTTGGATGGCGAGCTGGGCGGCAATGCGGCGATCAGCAATGGCGGCACGCTGTTCAACGGTGGCCGTATCGCGGGCAACGCCACCCTGGCAGGCGCCGTGCTGCTTGGCGAGCAAGGGTCCAAGCTTATCGTCGGCGGCGACTTGACGCTGGATAGCGCCAGCCAGATCAACGTGTTACTGGGCCGCGCGCCCACCCCGGCCTCGGCCTTGTTCGATGTCGGCGGCAACCTGACCTTGGCCGGCACGTTGAACGTGACTGATAACGGCGGCTTTGGCGCGGGCGTTTATCGGCTGTTCGACTACGGCGGCAACCTGGTGAACAACGGCCTGGCCTTGGGCGCCACGCCTGCCGGCGTCGCCGCCGGCGCGCTGACGCTGCAAACCGCGGTGCCGGGCCAGGTCAACCTGGCGTCAACGTCCGGCGCCACGCTGAGCTTCTGGGATGGCGGCAATACCGCCCGCCACGATAACGGCGTCATCGACGGCGGCTCAGGCACGTGGCGCGCCGATGGCCGCAACTGGGCCAACGTGGACGGCACGCTCAACGGCGTGTTCCAGCCCAACCCCACGTTCGCCATCTTCCAAGGCACGGCAGGCACGGTCAGCGTGGACAACTCGGCGGGCGCGATCGGCGTCACCGGCATGCAGATCGCCACTGCCGGCTACCGCATCCAGGGCGACGACATCGCGCTGCAAGGCGCGGGCGGCGAAAGCATCATCCGCGTGGGTGCGGGTTCCGCCGCGGACGCCGCCATGACCGGCACCATTGCCTCGCGGCTGACAGGCGCCAGCAAGCTGGCCAAGACCGACTTCGGCACGCTGGTGCTGACCGCAGACAACACCTACACCGGCGGCACGGATGTGCGCCAGGGCGGCTTGTCGGTGTCCAAGGACGCGAACCTGGGCGCAGCCGCAGGCGGCCTGACGCTAAGCGGCGGCGTGCTGGCCACGACGGCCAGCTTCGATACGAACCGCGCCGTCGCCATCACGCGAACAAGCGGCATCGATGTGGCGTCTGGCACAACGTTCGGCTTGGCTGGCGCCATCACCGGCAGCGGTGACGTCACCAAGACCGGCGCGGGCATGCTGACCGTGTCGGGCGACGGCAGCGCCTACACCGGCAACGCGCTGGTGCAATCGGGCGTGTTGAACCTGGCGTCCACCGGCAAACTGGGCGGCACGCTGACGCTGGCCAACGGCGCGCTGTTGCAGGGCGCGGGCCAAGTCGGCGCCACCACGCTGCAAAGCGGCGCGATCCTGGCGCCGGGCAACCTCAACGGCACGCTGAACGTTGCGGGCGACCTGACGTTCATGCCGGGTTCGGTTTACCAAGTGGCGGCTGACCCGGCTTCGTCCGCCAGCGCCCGTGTGGTGGTGAGCGGCGTGGCGAACCTTGCCGGTTCCGTCGTGCATGTCGGGCCGGAGGGCGGCTTTGAGAGCACGCGTCAGTACACGATCCTGACGGCGGGCGCCATCAACGGCCAGTTCAACACCGTGTCGTCCAACTACGCCTTCCTGGCCCCGGCGTTGCGCTACGGCGCGCAGGACGTCACGCTGCAACTCGGCCGCAAGCAGGTGCAAGGGGACCCGGCAACGCCGAACCGTCCGATCACGTTTGCGGACGCCGCACGCACCAGCAACCAGCGCGCCGTGGCCAACGCGCTGGACAGCCTGCCGTCGGGCAATGCGCTGCACGAGTACATCCTGACCTTGCCCGAAGGCGCACCCGCTGCCGCCTTCAACAGCCTGTCGGGCGAAGCGCACGCCAGCGTCGCCTCCAGCCTGATGGGTTCCATCAACGTCGTGCGCACGCTTCCGCTGTCGCACCTGCGCGCCAACCTGAATGCGGGCATGCGTCCCGGCGCACCGACGGCGCAAGCCGGCGGCACGCTGTCCGCCTCCGCCTTGCCCTCGTCGAACGCGCAGCCCGCCTGGGCCGAGCTCGTTGGCAACTGGCAAACGCAGAACGCCACCGACAACACCGCGCAAGTCCGCCAGCACACCGGCGGCGTCTTCGCCGGCGCCGACCATGCGGTGGGCAACGGCTGGCGCGTGGGCGGCGCGGTCGGCTACACCGACAGCAAGATCCGCGTTGACGACCTGGCCTCGAAAGCGGACGTGTCGGGTTACAGCGCGGCCATCTACGGCGGCAAATCGTTTGATGCGGGCGCGGGCAAGCTGAACCTGCTGGTCGGCACGTCCTACACCTGGCACGACGTCAGCACCGAGCGTTACGCGACCGTTGCCGGCGCATCGCAAAAGCTCACCGCCGACTACGGCGCCAGCACCACCCAGCTCTTCACCGAACTGGGCTATGCGATGCCGCTGTCTGACCGCGCCACGCTGGAACCCTTTGCGGGGGTCGCGTGGAGCGATCTGCGCAGCCGCAGCTTCCAGGAGACGGGCGGTTCGGCCGCCTTGACCGGCCAGAGCAGCAGCGACAAGCAAACCAGCAGCACGCTGGGTGTGCGCGCGCAAACGGACTTCACGCTGTCGGGCGCCGAAGGCCGACTGCGTGGCACGCTGGGCTGGCGCCACGCGTTTGGCGACGTGCTGCCGCAGTCCACCATGGCGTTTGATGGCGGCCAGGCGTTCACGGTGGCGGGCGCGCCCATCGCGCGCAACGCCGCGGTGGCCGAGCTGGGCGCGGAAGTGGCCGTGTCGCGCAACGCGTCGCTGGGCTTGAACTACAGCGGCCAGTACGGCGGCGGCAACCGCGAACACGCGGGGTCGTTGAACGTGCGCTGGCGGTATTAAGCGGCGCTGGCACGCAGGACCACAAAAGGGACGCCGGTGGCGTCCCTTTTTTTTGCATCCATGCTGGGCATCGCGTTACGGCATTCCCCTAGCGGGTTACGGCATTCCCCGCGCGGGTCCTTCCCCTAGCGTTTTGCCGCCTGCAACACCTCGATAAAGGCGCGGTTGAACGCCGGGATGTCGTCGGGCTTGCGGCTGGAGACCAACGCGCCATCCACCACCACTTCCTGATCCACCCATTCGGCGCCGGCATTTTTCAGGTCGTCCTGCAAGGACGGCCAGCTGGTCATCTTGCGGCCGCGGACGACGCCTGACGAGATCAGCAGCCATGCGCCGTGGCAGATCACCGCCACGGGCTTGCCCGCGTCGAACATCGCGCGCACGAACTCCTGCGCCTTGGGGTGCATGCGGATTTCATCGGCGTTGACCACGCCGCCGGGCAGCAGCAGCGCATCGAACACCTCGGGTTCGGTGGCCGCCTGCAAAAACGTCAGGTCAACCGGAAAGCGGTCGCCCGGTTTGTCGTGATGCATGCCCAGAATGGGATCGGTGCGGGCCGACACCAGCACGGTGCGCGCGCCTTCGGCCTGAAGGCTGTGGCGCGGCCCGGTCAATTCGACTTGTTCAAACCCGTCGACGGCCAGCATTGCTACGTTGAGATCATCGAGTGTCGCCATGGTAGTTCCCTGTGTTGGTTGAGTCCTTTGCGCAAGGTGTTCAGCAATCGCCATGCCACGGCCGGCCCAACGCGGCAGGCTCAGGCACGCCGCTTGCTGTAGCCGCTTGCCGTAATCGCTTGCTGTAGCGGCTTGCTGTAGCGGCTTGCTGTGCTAACTGGCCCCATTCCCTCCAACCCACTGTGGTATTGCTCAACCGCCGAGACTGCCATGAACTCGCCCGAACCTCTCCTGACGTCGACTCCGGTCGGCAACATCATCACTGTCCCCCTGGCGCCGCAATTTAGAACGGTTGCCTCCGCCCCCACGCCGAAAGCGGCCAATGACAGCGTGCTGACGGATATTCGCGTCGGCGCGGTGCTGCCGCCGATCAGAGTCCCGGCGATGCCCATCGCCCTGCATCAGAAAGCCCCCCGCCCGCTGCGGGTGCCGCCCGCCATCGCGCTGGCGGCGGCTTTCTGGATGCTGGGCAGCGCCATATTGTTGACGCTTGCCCTGGCTTACCGATTGGTAGCCTGACGGCGCTGACGGGGCGGCGTCAGGTGGGAGCCGCCCCCTTTTCCGCCGCGCCGGCAACGCGAATCCGGTTATCCACGTCCTGCACGCCCACGCACGCATCCGCGCAGTCTTCGATGCGATGCTTGGTGCGGCGGTCGCGCACGGTGCCTTCCAGCGTGACGCAGCCATCGGCCACGGCCACCGACACATCGCTGACATCCAGGCCGCTGTGCGCCAGGTGTTCGCAGACGTTTTCGCGCACGCGTTCGTCGGTGCGCGTATAGCCTTTGGGGTCGGTGCGCCGGGAGCCTCGGTCGCGCCATGCGGTCGGCCCGCGGTTGTAGCCGCCGCGCTCGGCGGTCTCAAAAGAGGCCTCGGGCTCATCCGCCCACTGCGGGCGGTCGCCGTAGTAACCGCCTTCGTCGTCGCCGTAAGAAGTGGGGCCGCTATAGGCCGGCTGGCGCGATCCGTATACCTGTTCCCGCTGGTAAGACGGGTCTTGACCGCTGAAGCCGCCATAGCTGCTTTGGCCGGGGTCGGCGCTGCGGCTGCGTACACGGTCACGCGTTTCCCGCGTACCGGGCGCGCGGCTCGTGCCTTCGCCTTGGTAGCCGTATGACGGGGCCGGGTCGCGCCAGGGTTCCTGGTTGCCGGCGTGTTGCTGCCTGCGCGCGTCCCAGGCGGGGTCTCGCGGCGCGTCGCCACTGTGGCGACCCCGTTGCTGCGCCTGGCGGTACGGGTCGCGGGCGAGCGGGACGCCTGCGTCGTGGCCGACGTTGCGGTTGCGATCATCGTCGTCACGCCATGGATATCGTTGGTCTCGGTTCATATTCAGCCTCCTTGAAGGGGTGTGCAGCCGCGCCTGCGCAGAGGTGCCGCGCGGGCGAACTCAGCCATTCGCGCAGCAAGTGGTGTGCCGGATGGCCGGCGCCGACCACGCCCGAACCCGCCCCTTCGGCGCTCCGATGTTCATGGCGGTAGTGCGCCCGGCAGTTCTTACAAGCGGGGTAAGAAGTACCGCGGAAGTACCGCAAAATTACCGCCGAAATACCGCGAAACTATCGCGGAAATACCGCCGAAATATCGCGGAGGTATCGCGGAAGCACCGCGATAGGCTGCGGCTTCAGCCGGTTTGCCCGGGCTGATTCCACCCTTCCCGCAGCGCGCTGGCGAAGCCGCCTTCAACGCGCGAATAGGGACGTGCGCTGGTCGTAACGCGCGGCAGGCTCGTCCATGCGATGCGCGCGCCGCCTTCTTCCAGCTTGTCGACCAGCGCCTGGTCTTCGCTGCACGACAGCGCGGCGAAGCCGCCGATGCGGCGATACGCGTTCGCTTCAATGCCCAGGTTCGCGCCGTGCACGTGGCGGTGGCCGTCGCGGTCCTGGTAGTGCTGCGCAAACCGATTTCGCGCGGATGCCGCGTGCACACCATGCGCGGCCCAGCCCGACACGGCCACCGTGCCGCATACGACTTCCGCCTGCAACGAAAGCTGGTCCACCAGCCAGCCGGCGGACACGCGGGTGTCGGCGTCGGTAAAGGCCAGCCAGCGCGCGCCCGCATCCAGCAGATGCTGCGCGCCCATTGCGCGCGCCACGCCCACGTTGCGGGCTTGGATGCTCAGGCAATGCACGGGCCACGCGGCCGACACCGTGGCGGTGCGGTCGCAGCAGTGGTCCAGCACCACCACAATATTCACCGGCTCCGCGCGCAGGCCGGGATGCCGCGCCGCCCGGGTGACGGCGCGCAAACAGGTGGCGATGGCCTTCTCTTCGTTGTGCGCGGGGATGCAGATTCCGATCATGGTTCGCTCCCTAGGATTGCCTGCGCCAAAGATCCAGGCGGAATGCGTCTTCGCGATGCTGCGCTTGCGCGGCGAGTCCGGGCAGCGCCGCCATCGTGTCATGCACGACGTCGGTGGATTGCACGCGGTCATTGAAGTCCGGGCGCCAGTGGCAGGCGATCAGCTCGCCGCCGCTGGCCAGCGACGCATCCACCGCATGCAGGAATTGCGTTAGCGCCGCATCATCCAGGTAGTACGCCACCTCAGACACCACGATCAGGTCGAAGCCGCCCGGCGGTATCGGCGGCCATTCCCAGGGCAGGTCCAAGGCCATGACGTCGACATGGCGGATGCCGTCGGCGGCCAGGCGCGCCCGGCAACGGCCGATGGCCGCGCTGGCGACATCCACCGCGCACAGCCGTGTACAGCGTGCCGCCAGACGGCGCGTCATCTCGCCGTTGCCGCAGCCCGGCTCAAACGCATGCAGATAGTTTTCCCGGCCCAGCGTGGCCAGCAACAGTTCGCGCTTGCGGCGTTCATACCAGGCGCTGGCCACATGCCAGGGGTCGGCATGCGCGCGGTACAGATGTTCGAAATGATGCGTGTCTATAGCGCCCATGGGGTCTCCTGCTTGAGGATTGCAGCGCCATGCGCCGCCTGATCACGTTCGGCATGACTTTGCCGGATGAATACCGGCAGGTCGGCCATCACCTGCGCGAAGGCGGCGTTGCGGCAGAGCGGCCCCGCGCCAAGCGCCCGGCCCGCGCGTTCCAGCACCTGCGCCGCAGCCGACTCCACGGCCAGACGAGCCCGGGCGCACGACAGCGCGCACGCGTCGCGAGGATGCGCGTCGATATCGGCGGCGGCCTCACGCAGCACCGCGCGCGCCTGCACCATGGCGACGTCGATTGCGCCCAGATGCGCCAGCCGATGCGTATCCGCAGAACCGCCGGGTAGTGCGGCAAGCAGGGTATCTGCCACCCGGGTCATTCCGCCGTACCAGCACGCCGCCACGCCCGCGCCGCCATGCAAAAAGCCCGGCCGGTGCACATAGGCGCCGGGCGGGCCCACCCATATGGCCGACGCGTCGTCGAACACCACATCGACGCTGCCTGACGCCCGCATGCCCACGGCGTGCCAGCCTTGCTCCGTGATGGTGACGCCCGGCTGGTCCAGCGCCACCGCCGCCAAGCAAGGCTCGCCCGCGGGGTTCCAGCCGCTGACCAGCGCATGCGTCAACACGCCCGCACCGGAGCACCACGCCTTGGCGCCGCGCAGCATCGCGGAACCGGCCGGCCCTGGCACGATGGCCAGCCGATGGCTAGGCGGTTCCGCGCACCACACGCCCCACAGCCGAGCGCGGGGCTCGCCCGCAGGCGCTGCCAGTTCGGCCAGAATGGCGAGCGCGTCGGTATGTCCTTCAAAGAGCTTGGCCAGGCTGAGATCCGCCGCCGCCACGCGCGCCAGCACCTGCCAGCGGCCCAGCGTGTCGCCCCCGCCCGGCAGCGGCAGTTGGTCGTAGCCGTGGTCCACCAACGCACGCAACCAAGCGCCGGGGTCGACCGGCGCGTGCGCATCGGCCAATAGTTGGCGGATGGAATGCAGCGGGGTTTCCAACAAGGAGACGAAGCCGGGGCGGTCAGTCATGGCGGGCGGGTGGCGGGCTGGTGGGAGTGATGGGGGGTGATGAGGCGATAGGTGCACCCAATACAGCAAGCCTCGTGCCTGAAGCGGAACCCCTGCCGCACGCGCAATGGATCAGGCCTAGCCGGGCGGATCGGGCGGGACGCGTCCCAACGGCACCGCCGCGCCCTCCACGCACGCCACCAGCCCCGCGCCTGGTTCCCAGCCCACCGCATGCCCGCCCGTGAAATCGGAAAACGCCGGCAGCACCGTCATGCCCGGCCGCATCCAAAACGCTGGCCAACTGCGCGGCACCCCCGGAATGCGGGTCTTGGGATGCACGTGGCCCGCAATCACATGGCGGCCTAGCGCATCAGGCTGCGGCAGATGGCGAAACAGGAACGGGCCATCGGCTTGCGCCTCGCCCAATTCGCGCATGCCCAACGCCGCGCCATCCAAGGCGCGGTCGTGATTGCCCGCCAGCACCGCCACGTCCAGCGCCGCGTGCGCCTGCCGCCACTGCAACCACACGTCGCGCCAGGCGGCTTGCGACGCCGGGCCATGCAGCACGTCACCCACCACCCACAATTCGCGCGCCGCCGTCGCCAAGACCAACGCCGCCACACGCTGCAAGTCTTCCTGCGTCGCCCCGCGCGGCACGGCGATGCCCGCGCGGCGGAACACATGGCTTTTCCCCAGGTGCAAGTCTGCGATGACCAAGCGCGCGCGCGCGGGCCAGAACAGGGCGCGTTCGCCCAGCAACACAACGGCCTCACCCGCCAGCACGATGTTCAACGCAGCGTCACGCGAGTCGGGCATAGCGCTTTTCCAGTTGTTCGGCGGCGCGTCGCACGCGGGCTTGCCACGTCTCGGTGCTGAGCTGGCCGCGCAAGCTTTCCGTCCATAGCGGAAACGACAATGGCGTCAACGCGCGCGGTTCCGTCAGCGCCAGCGTGCGCGTTTGGCAATCGCGCAGCGCCGCCATCAGCCGCGGCGCTTCCAGCTGCAATTCAAAGACCTCGCGCTCGGCCTGCGCCAACAACAAGTGGTCAGGATCGTAGCGGCGCAGCACGTCATAGAGCAGACCACTTGACGCTTGCACCTGACGCAATGAACGCGCGGCGCGGCCCGGCAAAGACGGCGTCAACAAGCCGGCGACCCGCGCAATTTCGCGGAACTGGCGGCGCGCCAGCTCACCCAGGTTGACGCCATCGCGCAAGTCATCCGCCATGCCATCCGGGCTGAGCAATTGCCGCAACAAGGCGTCATCCAGCGCAGCGGGTTCGGCCAGCGTCAGCATCAGGCCGTAATCATTGACGGTGTAGGAAAACGTGTTCGCCTGCTGCCTGCCCCAGCGCAACGCCATCATGGCCGCCATGCCTTCGTGCACCGCCCTGCCCGCAAACGGAAACAAAAACAGATGCATGCCGCGCCGCGTGCCGATGCGTTCGGCCACCAGACGCCCGGGTTGCGGCAACGCGCTGGCCTGCTCCTGAATGCGCAAGAGCGGCTCGACTGCGCGCATCTCAGGGTGCGTGCCGGGCTCGGCGTACAGGCTTTGCACTTCGCGCGCCAATTGCGTGGACAAGGGCATGCGCCCGCCCTGCCACGTGGCCACCGGCCCATCGCCGCCCTTGGCGCGCCGAACGTAAGCGGTCATGCCTTCCAGCCTGACAAGCTCCAGCGTGCGGCCCGCGAATTGAAAGCGGTCACCCGGACGCAGCCGCGCCAGAAACCCCTCTTCCACCGACCCCAGGCCGCCGCCGCGCAAATACTTCACCGACACCGCACCATCGGCGGTGATGGTGCCGATGGACAAGCGATGGCGCAGCGCGATGCGGCGGTCATGCACGCGATAGCAGCCGTCGTCATCCCGCACCACCCGATGAAAGTCCGGGTACTTGGCCAGCGCGCGGCCGCCTTGCACGATGAAGTCCAGCACCGCTTGCCACGTGGCCGCGTCCAGCCCCGCGTACGCGTGTGTGCCGCGCACTTCCTGGTAGAGCTCGTCCCGATCGAATCCCCCGCCCAGCGCCAGCGTCACCGCATGCTGGGCCAGCACGTCCAGGCTGCCTCGCGGCGGCGTGCGCGATTCGATTTCGCCACGCGCGATGGCCTGGCGTGCGGCGGCATATTCAATCAGTTCCAGCGCCTGCGCCGGCACGCAAATCACGTGGCCCGATTCGCCCGGCCGATGTTTGGCGCGGCCGGCGCGTTGCAGCAGGCGGGCGACGCCTTTGGGGCTGCCAATCTGCAACACCTGATCCACGGCGGGAAAGTCCACGCCCAGGTCCAGGCTGGACGTCGCCACCACGCAGCGGATGGCGCCATCGCGCAAGCCCTGCTCGGCTGCGGCGCGCAGCCGGGGGTCCAGCGACCCGTGGTGCAGCGCCAGCGTGGACAGGTCTTCCGGCCAGATGGATTCCAACGCCCGGTGCCACAGCTCTGCCTGCGCGCGCGTGTTCGTGAACAGCAACGACGCACGCACATCGAACAGGCGCTTGAACACGCGCGGCAATTGCGACAAGCCCAGATGCCCGGCCCACGGCAGGCGGGCGTTGCGTTCGGGCAGCAAGGTCGTGACGCTCATCTTGCGGGGCCGCGCGCCCGCCACCAACGGGCTGTCTGGCGCGCGGGGCAGCAGCACCGCGCGCGCCTCTTCCAGGTTGCCCAAGGTGGCCGACAAGCCCCACGTGCGCGCAGCCGGCGATAAGCGCGCCAGCCGCGCCAGACACAGCTGCAACAACACGCCGCGCTTGTTGCCCAGCAGTTCGTGCCATTCATCGACCACGATGCAACGCAACGCCCGAAAGCGGCTGGACGCATCCGCGTACGACAGCAGCAGCGCCAGCGATTCAGGCGTGATCACCAGCACCTGCGCCTTGCCCTGACGCGCCAGCCGTTTGTCGCGCGCGCTGGCGTCGCCGGTGCGCATGGCGACGGTCCAGTCCAGTCCCAATTCCGCCGAGGTTTGCGCCAAAGCGCGCGTCGTATCGGTGGCCAGCGCGCGCAACGGGGTTATCCACAGCACCTGCGGCCCGCTGCCCGCCGCGGGGCGAGCGTCGCCTTGATCCGCCAAGGGCTGTTGCAACGCTTCCAGCAAGGGTCCGCCAAACGCGGCAAGCGTTTTGCCACTGCCGGTGGGCGTGTGCAGCAGGCCCGATTCGCCGGCCAGATAGCGCCGCCAGGTTTCACGCTGAAACGCCGCAGGCTTCCAGCCGCGCGCCGCAAACCAGGCGAGCAGCGGCGCATCGCGGCCCCGTGGCCCGGCGCTCATCGCGCCAACGCCTTCAGCGTGTCCAGCTGGTCTGCCTGATCGGCCGGCTTGTCATGGCGCCAACGCAGAATGCGCGGAAAGCGCACGGCCACGCCGGACTTGTGGCGCTTGGACAGGTTGACGCCTTCAAAGCCCAGCTCAAAGACCTGCACGGGTTCCACCGACCGCACCGGGCCAAAGCGCTCGCGCGTGTGCGCACGCAGCCAGCGGTCCAGCTCCAGAATTTCCTTGTCGTCCAAACCGGAGTACGCCTTGGCGATGGGCACCAGCGCATCGCCCTGCCACAGCCCAAACGTGTAATCGGTGTAGAGCGTGCTGCGCCGGCCATGGCCCGACTGCGCATACAGCAGCACGGCGTCGATGGTGAGGGGGTCGATCTTCCATTTCCACCAGTCTCCGCGCCGCCGGCCGCTTTGATACGGGGCGTTGCGGCGTTTCAGCATGAAGCCTTCCACACCGCGCTCGCGGGATTCATCGCGCAACGCCCGGGCCTCGTCCCAGTCCGCCAGGCTCACCAAAGGCGACAGGCGCAGGCGCGGGTCTGGATGCCTCAGCAACAGGGCTTCCAGTTGGCGGCGCCGTTCTGCCTGCGGCAGGTCGCGCAGATCGGCGCCGTTCAATTCCAGCAGGTCATACGCCAGCAGGCGCACCGGCGCGTCGGCCAACCATTTGGGTCCGGGCTTCAAGCGTTGAATGCGGGTCTGCAAGGCCGAGAACGGCATGGGTGCGGCGGTGTCGTCTTGCCACGCCAGCAGTTCGCCATCCAGCACGCAGTCCACATCCAACGCGGCGGCGGCGGCCTCCACTTCGGGAAAGCGGCCATCCAGCCGTTCCTCGCCCCGCGACCACAACGCCACTTCGCCATGCCGCCGGATCAACTGCGCGCGGATGCCGTCCCACTTCCATTCCACCAGCCAGTCGCCGATGGCCCCCAGCGCGTCGGGTTCGCCTTCCAGCGGCGAGGCCAGAAAGAAGGGATAGGGCTGCTGACGGTCGCCCGGCAATTCCTCGGCGCTAAGCAGATCGCGCAGGAACGCAGGGCTGGGCGACCAGGCGCCCAACATCCGCTGCGCGATGCGCGCAATGGGCACGCCCGACATTTCCGCCAGCGCCTGTTGCACCATGCGTTGCGACACGCCCACGCGCAGCGCACCGGTCAAGAGCTTGTTGAACACCAGACGTTCGTCAAAGGGCAAGCCCAGCCAGGCATTGACGATGACATCGCGGCGCTCGGCCTCGTCGCGGTTGGCGATGGGCACCAGCACCTCTTCAATCCAGTCGGCCAGCCCGCGCTCCGGCGCGGCGTGTGCGGGATCGGGAATCAGCAACGCAAGCGTTTCCGCCAGATCGCCCACTTGGTCGTAGCTGGCGTCGACCAGCCACGGCGCGGTGTTCGACGCCGTGGCGGCCCATGCGCGCATTTCACCCACTGCCGCAATCTTGCGGCGCGCGCTGGTGACCTTACCGCCCGCCAGCAGATACAGCGCCCATACCGCGTCGCGCGGCGGCGCATCGCGGAAGTACGCCACCAGCGCCGCCCGCTTATCCAGGGTGGCGGTACTGCGGTCCAGTTCCTGATACAACGCCGCGAATCGCTTCATGCTGGGGTCCGTCTCCCGGGGTGATGGTCAGCGCCGTCAGTCATCCTCGCCATACTGCGTGGCCAGCGTCTCGGCCGCCACGCCGCCTTCGTTCAGCGTGCGGACCAGCGCATCGGTGTCGCCATGGGTAGCGATCACACGGCGCGCGCCGGTCTCGTGAATCGTGCGCAACAGATCCGGCCAGTCCGCATGGTCAGACACCACAAAGCCGCGGTCCATGTTGCGGCGGCGGCGGTTGCCGCGCAGCCGCATCCAGCCCGATGCAAAGCCGTGCTGCGCCTTGCGAAAGCGCCGCAACCACGCGCTGCCGGCTGCCGAGGGCGGCGCCAGGATCAGCTCTCCAGCAAACCCCGTGCCTGCCGCTGCCGACTTGCCGCCGTCTTCCATGACGAGCCGGGTGTCGGCCATGCCGATGCCTGCGCGCCGGTAGACGTCCACACCGGCCGCAATGGCGCCGTGCAAGAACACCGGCCGGTCGATAACGGGCTTCAGCTCGGCCAGCACGCGCTGCGCCTTGCCCAGCGCGTAGCAATACAAGATGGCGGCCTCGCCGCGCGCGGCGCAGTGGTCGCGCCATTGGACGATATCGCGCGCCACGTCGGCCGCGCTGGGCCAACGGTAGATGGGCAGGCCGAACGTGGCTTCGGTGATGAAGGTGTCGCAGGCGACCACTTCGAAGGGGCTGCACGTGGGGTCGGGCTGGCGCTTGTAGTCGCCGGACACGACCCAGACCTGGCCGTCGGCCTCGATGCGCACCTGGGCCGATCCCAACACATGGCCGGCGGGATGCAAGGACACGCGGGCGTCGCCCAGCACAAACGTTTCGCCGTACCCATGCACGCGATAGTCCTGGTCGCCCAGCCGCCATTGCAAAATGGGCAGCCCTTCGGCGCTGGTGTGATAGCAGCCCATGCCCACGCGGGCATGGTCGCCGTGGCCGTGGGTCAGCACGGCCACGTCAACCGGACGCCAGGGGTCGATATAGAACCGCCCGGCGGGGCAATACAGGCCTTCCGGCCGCAATTGCACGAGGTCACGCATGGCTTGCTCCCGATGCATTGCAGCAAACGCCGCAACGGTGGAAAAAACGTTATACCCCGAAGCCGCCGAAACCTTCCGACGTGGAAATTAAAGTTCGGTTTCAGACGAAAAACGGGATAACAAGTAGCGTCGAAATCGCAACTTCGCAACTTCGCAACTTCGCGACTTCGAAACCTCGCAACTTTCATGCCGATCCGCCACCCGCCATTCGGCCAGGCCACCGACAAAAGGATCTGAACGTGTCCGACCACCCGCCCGCCTCCGCTTCAGCGGACCCCCTGGCTTTTCTTGCCGGCGGCGGCCAGACCGGCGCGCTCATCCGCGCACACGACTGGGCGGGATCGGAGCTGGGTTCACCGGAAGGCTGGCCGCTCAGTTTGAAGACGGCGCTTCGCATCATGCTGACCGCGCGCCAGCCTATCTGGATCGGATGGGGGCCAGACCTGCTGTTCTTCTATAACGATCCTTATCTGTCCATCATCGGCGGCAGGCATCCGGCCGCCATGGCGCAACCCACGCGCCTGGTGTGGCACGAAATCTGGCCGTACATGGAACCCCTCTTGCAAACCGCCATGGCGGACGCGGAAGGCACCTACGAAGAGCGCAAGCTGCTCATCATGGAGCGCAACGGGTATCCGGAAGAAACCTACTACACGTTCTCGTTCAGCCCCGTGCCGGGCGATGACGGCGTCACCAGCGGCATCATCTGCGTGAATAGCGACGAAACCCGCCGCGTCATCGCTGACCGCCAGCAAAACCTGCTGCGCGAATTGGCGATTGCTATGCCGCAGTCAGCCACGTGGCGCCAGGCGTGCGAACTCAGCGCGCAAGCCTTTGCCGCCAACGCTTACGACATCCCGTTCGCCATGCTCTACGCCGTGGACTCGAGCGCCGGCATGGCCGAACTGGTGGGCACCTATGGCATCGAGCCAGACAGCCCCGGCGCGCCCCAGACGCTGCCGCTGGACGGCGGCGTCTGGCCTTGCGGCGAGGCGCTACGCGCGGGCGCGCTCGTGCTTATTGACGATCTGGCAGGACTGTTTGGCGGGCCGCTGCCCAAGACGATATGGGACCGGCCCGCCGACCAAGCCGTGCTGATCCCCATCCTGCCGTCCAGCGAAGGCGAACCCGCCTGCCTGCTGATCAGCGCGCTCAATCCGCTACGTCTCTTTACCGACGACTACCGCGAATTCCTGACGCTGGCCGCAGCGCAGATTGGCGCATCCATCCGCTACGCCCGCGCCTACGAGCACGAACGCGCGCGGGCGCAGGCGCTGGCCGAAGTGGATCACGCCAAGACCGCATTCTTTTCAAACATCAGCCACGAATTCCGCACGCCGCTTACGCTGATGCTGGCGCCGCTGGAAGACATGCTGACCGACCCCGACGTGCCGCCCCGCCTGCAAAGCGCGATGAAGATGGCCAACCGCAACGGCCAGCGCCTGCTCAAGCTCGTCAACACGCTGCTGGATTTTTCACGCATCGAGGCGGGCCGCGTGAAGCTGGACCTGCGCGCCACCGAAATCTCTGCCTTCACCGCGGACCTGGCCTCGCTGTTTCAGTCATCGCTTGAAAAGGCCGGGCTGACGCTGGACGTAGACTGCCCGCCCTTGCCGCGCGCCGTCATGCTGGATCGCGACATGTGGGAAAAGGTGATCCTGAACCTGTTGTCCAACGCGTACAAGTTCACGTATCGGGGCGGCGTGCGGATTGCGTCCAGCGTGGCGCCGGATGGCGAAACCGCCGTTGTGGAAATTTCCGACACGGGCATGGGCATCCCCGAAAGCGAATTGCCGCGCGTGTTCGACCGCTTTCATCAGGTGGAAGGCGTACACGGCCGCAGCATCGAAGGCAGCGGCATCGGGCTGGCGCTGGTTCAGGAATTCATGCAGCTGCAAGGCGGCTCGGTCGCGGTCGCCAGCACGCCCGGCGTGGGCACGACCTTCACGCTGCGTTTGCCGCTGGGGCCGGCGCTGGACATCGCGGCGCCATCCACCGCCCTCGGTTCCGGGGCGGCACGCTCCACGTCCCGCCCTTACATCGATATCCCCGGCCCGGACGCCAACGTCTTTGACGACGCGCTGGCGGCCCAGATCTTGCCGCACACGCCTGGCGCAGAAACCGCCCGGACCGCGCCAAGCGCATCAACCGGACAGCCCCAAACCGCAGAGACCGACGCGCCGGGCACGATTCTGGTCGTGGACGACAACGACGACATGCGCGCCTATATCTGCCGGGTGCTACGCACCGCGCACTATCGCATTCACACCGCCAAGGATGGTGAAGCCGCGCTTGCCCACGCCCGCCAGCACCGGCCTGACCTGGTGTTGTCCGACGTGATGATGCCGCGCCTGGACGGCTTCGGCCTGCTTGCGGCGCTGCGCCAAGACCCCGCGCTGCGGACCATACCCGTGCTGCTGTTATCGGCGCGCGCGGGCGAGGAAGCCTCGGTCGAGGGCTTGCGCGCAGGCGCCGACGACTACCTGATCAAGCCCTTTTCCGCGCGCGAATTGCTGGCGCGCGTCAGCAGCAATCTGCGCCTGAGTGCGCTGCGCCAGGAAACCGAAAAGCGCTTGGCTGAAGAAGCCCGCACGCTGGAACTGCGCGTCAATCAGGCCATCGCCGAGCGCGACCGCTTGTGGGAACACAGCGACGATCTCTTCGTCATTGCCGACGGCCAGGGGCGGATGCTCCGCCTGAACCCCTCGTGGACGCGATGGCTGGGCCATCCCGAAGCGGCGCTGGCGTTCCAGCGCTACGACACGCTGCTCCACCCAGACGACCTGCTGCAAGCGCAGGCGCAGTTTCAGGCGCTGCGCGGGGGCATGCGCAGCCTGCGCGCCGAACACCGGCTGCGCACGGCCGATGACGACTGGCGATGGATGGCGTGGATGTGGTCGTTCGACGCCGAATCCAACAGCATCCACGGCGTGGGCCGGGACATCACCGCTGACAAGGTGGCCGCGCAAACGCTGCGCGAAACCGAAGAGGCGCTGCGCATGGCGCAAAAGATGGAGGCGCTGGGCAAACTGACCGGCGGCGTCGCGCATGATTTCAACAACCTATTGCAGGTGATCGGCGGCAATCTCCAGCTGCTCAGCCGCAGTCTGGCCGGCGACGAACGCGCGCAGCAACGCACGCGCAATGCCTTGGCTGGCGTGGAGCGCGGCGCGAAGCTCGCCTCGCAACTGCTGGCCTTCGGCAGACGGCAGCCGCTGGCGCCCAAGGTCGTCAACCTGGGGCGTTTCATGCGTGGCTTTGACGACATGCTGCGCCGCATTGTGGGCGACGGCATCGAAGTGGAAACCGTGATCTCGGGCGGCTTGTGGAACACGCTAGTCGACCCGTATCAGGTCGAGAACGCGCTGCTGAATCTGGCGATCAACGCGCGCGACGCCATGGAGGGCCACGGCAAACTCACCATCGAAGCCGGCAACGCGCTGCTGGATGACGACTACGCCGCGCGCCACGCCGAAGTGCACGCGGGCCAATACGTGATGCTGGCCGTCAGCGACACCGGCTGCGGCATGGACAAGGAACTGGTCCAGCGCGCATTCGAACCTTTCTTCACCACCAAACCCGAAGGCCAAGGCACCGGGCTGGGGTTGAGCATGGTGTACGGCTTTGTCAGGCAGACGGGCGGACACGTCAATATCTACAGCGAGCCCGGCATGGGCACCACCGTGCGCCTGTACTTGCCGCGCGCCACTCAGGCCGAAGACCCGGTCATAGAACTGGACACCAGCAACGCCGAAGGCGGCGATGAAACCGTGCTGGTGGTAGAGGACGATGAAGACGTGCGCACCACCGTCGTCGACATGCTCGTGGACCTGGGTTACCGCGTGCTCAAGGCCGCCGACGCGCAAAGCGCCATGTCCATCATCGACAGCGGCGTCAATGTGGACCTGCTGTTTACCGACGTCGTCATGCCCGGCCCCTTGCGCAGCCGCGACGTCGCGCTGCGCGCCCGCGCACGCCTGCCCCGGCTGGCCGTCTTGTTCACATCCGGCTACGCCGACAACGCCATCGTCCACGGCGGCCGGCTGGATGAAGGCATCGAGCTGCTGTCCAAGCCCTACACCGCGGCCACATTGGCGCGCAAGCTGCGCCAGATGCTGCGCGCACGGCCCCCGGCTTCGGCTTCGGCTTACGCTTCCACTTCGGCTTCGGCTTCGGCTTCGGCTTCGGCTTCCACTTCGGCTTCGGGTTTGAGTTTGAGTGCAGGCGACGCGCTGCCCAACGCGGCGTTGGCAAGGCGCGTACTGCTGGTGGAGGACATGGAGGCCGTGCGCCTGACGACCGAAGAAATTCTCAGCAGCCTCGGACATGAGGTGATACATGCCGCAACCGCTGCACAGGCAAGCGAACGGTTATTGCAGCACCATATCGACATCCTGCTGACGGACGTCGGGCTGCCAGATGGTTCCGGCATCGACCTTGCCGTCTGGGCGCGCACCCGCCAGCCCACGCTGGCCGTCGTGTTCTCGTCGGGGCGCGACGTGCTGGCTGACGCCCGCAGCCGCGCGGGGTTGAGCGGCGTGCACCAATTGCTGAAACCCTACAGTCCGCAGCAGCTGGAAAGCGTCATCGCCATGCTCGCGCAACCCGCCAGCCACGCAGGACGCGGTTGAAACGTCATCACTTGCCTAGGAGTCTGCATGCGAACCAAACACATCCTGACCCTCGTCGCGCTCGTCGTCGCCGTCTCTTTTGCGCTGTCGCTGGTGCCTTGGTAGCGGCAACCCACTGTAGGCGATGGGGGATGCGACAAGGGCGGCGGAATAAGGGCGGCGAAACATCGACAGGAGCCACGGTGAACGTGACATTGAATGGAAGAATGGGCGGCCCGGAAACCGGCGTCCGGTGCCTGGCCGCCATCGTCATGCTTCGCCCGAAGCTGAAGGCCGCACTGGCGCCCCTTGCCGTACCGGGGTTGGCAACGCTGGACATCACACTATGGCTGGGCGGCAGCATTTCGGCGTGCGCCGGGCCGGGCGTTGAGGCGTCGGCGAAGTACTACGCCAAGAAAGAAACGCTAGACGTCGTCATCAGCGTGCCGCGCGCGGAGGTCGACGCGATGGGCGACGCCGCTACGCCCGAGGCAATCGCGGCCTGCGTCGCTCAAGGACTGGAGCAGATGCCGCTGTCCGCCGCCGCCCGGGCGTTGGACTTGCAAGCGATGCGCGAGGCCATCCGCGAAGTGATCTGCGAGGTGATCCAACCCGTATCCCATCAAGCAGGGCCGTAATGCGCCAATAACCTTGCAACGGCATCGCGTAACGCGAGCTTGATGCGGATCAAAAGCGAGCAAAGAACCCGTGGCGCACTTCCGTTCGTTCTATCTTTGCCCCTGGCCCGATGAACACATCGATGCGGCTGAAGGGTTTTGTGATCTCTAGGAAGTCATCGCTTTGGAAGGGGAAGGTTAACAATATCCACATATCGGGTTCAGGGAACATCGCCGTAGGGTACTTAACGGATTCTCCCGGCTTCAATCCCCGCTTGGTGATGGAATGATTGTCGTTGAGAAAATAACCGAGCGAGTCCGTTGCCTCAGCCGAATAATGTAGCGCCACGGTGGGCCTGCAATTGAACAAAAACACTACCCACACGAACGGTGTCATGCAAATTGCGATGGCCATCCACTTTGCGGAGCGCTTGAGCATGTTGCGTCTATTTCCTGATTTTTTGCGTTGACAGGGAGGCCACGTCGCAGGGCGATTGATGGCAGGCCCGAGTCTACGCAGACTGTTAGATCGCAGACCACCTCACCACCAAGAATCAGACAATTACCAAATACGGCGGCGCAAACCCGAACATCCATGCCGCTCCCGGCCAAATCGCAGACGGCCATCACCATTTCAGACTGCAATTTCTCCCTTCAAAATGCAGCCGGGCATCGTCATGCAACACCTGTGCCGCGCCCCACCCCAAGCGACTGCCAACATCACAAGGCTTTATCATCAACCCCGTAGCGACGCTGCGGCCGCGATCTAGCGCCGCGTTTTTGCCTTGATCGTAGAGGAGATTTATTAGTGGTTCGATCCGCAACGACAGCATCCCATTCCTTCCCGCCTTTGCAACACGCCGCCCTTTTTTGGCGGCGACGACGTGAGAGGCCCTGGCTGGCAGCCTTGCTGCTGGCGGTGATGCTGAGTTGCGTATCGATCTTGTGGCCGGCGCAGGCCGTGGCGGCAAATCCGTTGCAGCCGCAGCCGCCTGCCACGTCGGCGACCGCGCTGACGCCTGCCGCGTTGGCGGATCTGCTGGAGAACCCCGAGGCGCGCAAGGCGCTGGTGGACGAGTTACGGGCGCAGGCGTCTGGGGACAAGCCAGCGGCGTCCCGCGCTGCCGCTGCGGCCGAGCCGGCCAAGAAAGCAGAAGCGCCCGGGCTACAGGAACGCATGGCGGATGGCGTGCAGCGTTTCCTGACGGGTGTGGCCGCGGACATGGGCCAGGGCGTGGACGACATGCGCGCGCTGGCGTCGGGGCGCAGCTTGCGCATGGACAGCGGCACCGCAAGCCGCGCGTTGCTGCCCTTGTTGTTGGCGGCCGTCGCCACGATCATCGCCTTCATCTTGCTGCGCATGATCGCCATGCGGATCTACACGCGCATTGACCGCTGGGTGGCCGAGCATGGCTGCGAGACCGAGACGGCGCCCATGCCGCCCCCGCCCATCCCTGCGGCCGCCCCACGCCCCCCTTCCAAGCGCCGCGGGCCGGCTTCCATGCGCGTGCTGGCCCGGCGCGCGGGCGCGATCATCGGCGCGGTCGCTATCGATGCGGGCGTCGTGTTGCTGGCCGCCATGGCGGGCGGTGCGGCGGCGTTGTGGAGCACGCCCGGGCGCGGCACGCTTGACGCGCTTGCCGCCGTGTTCCTGCAAGCCTTCGTGGCGGTGGAAATTGTGAAGGTGGTGATCCGCACCGTGTTCGCCGTGCGGCATCCGCATCTGCGGCTCTTGCCGATGAACGACGAATTGGCCAAGTACTGGAACGCGTGGCTGGTTCGGGTGGTGGCGGCGGCCGGCTACGGCACGCTGCTGATCGACCCCGTGGTCTCCGCCGCGCTGTCGCCCGCGCTGGGGCGGCTGGCCAGCATGATCATCATGTTGGCGGTGTATGTGTACGCCGTGCGCGTCATCTGGCAGAACCGCCATTCCGTGCGCGATCGCCTGAACCGTCACGCCGCCACCGCAGCCACGTTCATGGGTTCGCGGCTGCACTTCCTGTCGCGCATCTGGCACGTGCTGGGCATCGCCTACTTCACCATTCTGCTCATCGTCAGCCAGATCGACCCGCTAAATGCGCTGCCCTTCATGGCCCGCGCCACCGCGCAGACGCTGCTGGTGATCGGGGTTGGCAGCCTGCTGATCCTGCTGCTGAACACCGTGCTGGCCAAGCCCATCCGCTTGTCCGACGACCTGCGGCGGCGCCTGCCGCTGCTGGAGGCGCGTGTCAACGCCTATGTGCCGGCCATCTTGAAAGTGATTGGCTGGATCATCCGCGTCGTTGTGGTGCTGCTGATTCTGGATGCGTGGCAGGCGTTCGACCTGTCGCGCTGGCTGGCCTCGGATGCGGGCGGCGCGGCCATCAAGATGGTGCTGAACATTGCCATCGTGCTGTTGATTGCGGCGCTGGCCTGGACGGTGATCGCCAGCATCATCGAGCACCGGCTAAGCCAGAGTGAAGGCCGCGGCATGCCCAGCGCGCGCGAGCGCACGCTGCTGGCGCTGTTTCGCAACGCCGCGCTGATCGTCATCGTGACGATGACGCTGATGGTGCTGTTGTCGCAGATCGGCATCGACGTCGGGCCGCTGATTGCGGGCGCTGGCGTCGTGGGTCTTGCCATTGGTTTTGGCGCGCAGAAGCTGGTGCAGGACATCATCACTGGCGTCTTCATCCAGCTTGAAAACGGCATGAACGAGAACGACGTAGTGCAAGTCGCGGGCGTGTTCGGCACCGTGGAAAAGATGACCATCCGCTCGGTCGGCATCCGCACGCTGGACGGCGGGTATCACCTGGTGCCGTTCTCGTCGGTGGACGTGGTGGCCAACCACATGCGCGATTTCTCGTATCACCTGGGTGAATACACCATCGCGCATCGCGAAAGCGTGGACGACGCCATCGAGCATCTGCGCGCGGCGTTTGCCGAGCTGATGACCGACTCGGTGCTGGGGCCTGAAATCCTGGAAGAGATGACGGTGGCCGGCGTGACCGCGGTCAACGACAAGGGCGTTACCATCCGCATCCTGATCAAGACCACGCCCGGGATGCAGTGGGCCGTGCAGCGCGGCTACAACCGGCTGTTGAAGAAGCACTTCGACGCGGCCGGCATCGAGCTGCCGTATCCGCACACGGTGGTGTACTTCGGGCAGGACAAGCGCGGCTATGCGCCGCCCGCCAACGTGACGTTGCAGCCCGATCGCCCGGACGAGGGCAGTGGCGAAGATGCCCGCGCCGCGGGCCATACCCGCCGCCGCCTGCAACCGGAGGCCAGCAACGACGATTCTTCCGAAGTGCTGGGCAACGAGCTTGAGGCGCGCGAAGAGGCGGAGGCCGGCACGGACCCGGCGCGCACTTAGGCGGGTTCGGATGGCGCTGCCGCTCATCGCGATGGGCGGGGCGCCATCTGCACAAATCGCAAAATCGCAAAAATCGTCGATGTGCATGCAAGCGCAGAGTTCGTCGATCCGCCCATCGGCCACGCGCCGCACGCGGCGACACATGAATGAAACTCATTGATTGATGAGAACTTACCATTTTTATTCATACGTCGACCGTCCTACGATGGCAGCACGCTATCAATCAGCAGGAGGGTCGTCGTGGCACGTATTCATAATCTGGGTTTCCCGCGCATCGGCGCAAAGCGCGAACTGAAGTTCGCGCTGGAATCGTATTGGAAGGGGCTCTCTAGCCGCGACGAGCTCAAGGCCGTGGGCGCCGAGCAGCGCAAAATCAACTGGGCGCTGCAATCGGCGCTGGATCTGGCGCCGGTGGGCGACTTCGCTTTCTATGACCAGGTGCTGGACATGAGCTTCACGCTGGGCAACCTGCCCAGCCGCGTCCAAGGCTTCCATGGCGACGTGCTGGACAACTATTTCCGCGTGGCCCGTGGCCGTTCGGCTGAAGGCGCCGAAGCGCACGCCGGGTGCTGCGGCGGCGTCGCCGCAGGCGAAATGACCAAGTGGTTCGACACGAACTACCACTACATCGTCCCGGAATTCAAGGCGGATACCGCGTTCAATCTGGACGCCTCGCGCCTGTTGGAACAACTGGCCGAAGCCCGCGCGCAAGGCGTGAAAGCCAAGCCCGTGATCATCGGCCCGGTGACCTATCTTGCGCTGGGCAAGGCCAAGGATGATTCCGACAAGCTGGCGCTGCTGGACCGTCTGTTGCCGGTGTACGTGGAGCTGCTGGCCAAGCTGGCCGCCGAAGGCGTCGAGTGGGTGCAGATCGACGAGCCCATCCTGGTGACGGAACTGGAAGCCGGCTGGGACGCCGCATTCAAAAAGGCCTATCAGGCGCTGAACACGGGCAAGGTCAAGCTGTTGCTGGCCACCTACTTCGGCCAACTGCAAAGCAATCTGCCGCTGGCCGCCAGCCTGCCGGTGCAGGGTGTGCACCTGGACGCCATCAACGCCCGCGACGAAGTCGATGCGCTGATCCGCACGCTGCCCGCGGAAAGCGTGGTCTCGCTGGGCGTCATCAACGGCCGCAACATCTGGAAGACCGACCTGACGGCCGTGCTGAACTGGCTGGAACCCGTCGCCAAGCAACTGGGTGAGCGCCTGTGGGTGGCGCCGTCGTGCTCGTTGCTGCATGTGCCGGTGGACCTGGACAGCGAACAGAAGCTGGATGGCGAGATCAAGTCGTGGCTGTCATTCGCCAAGCAAAAGCTGGGCGAATTGTCGGTGCTGGCCACCGCACTGAACCAAGGCCGCGACGCCGTGCGCGCCGAACTGGCCGCCAATGCCGCCGCCGTTGACGCCCGCCGCCACTCGCCGCGCGTGAACAATCCGGCGGTGAAGGCCGCCATTGCCAAGCTGGATGCCAAGCTGGGCCAGCGCAAGAACCCCTACGACGTTCGCGCCGCCAGGCAAGCCGAACGGCTGAAGCTGCCCGCGTTCCCCACCACTACGATCGGCTCGTTCCCGCAGACGGCGGAAATTCGCCACGCTCGCAGCGAATTCAAGGCGGGCCGCCTGGACGCCGCCGCCTACAAGACCGCCATGCAGGCTGAAATTGCCCGCTGCGTGAAGGAACAGGAAGCGCTGGACCTGGACGTGTTCGTGCACGGTGAAGCCGAGCGCAACGACATGGTCGAATACTTTGGCGAGCAGCTTGAAGGCTACGCCTTCAGCCAGTTCGGCTGGGTGCAATCGTATGGTTCGCGCTGCGTGAAGCCGCCGATTCTGTTTGGCGACATCCGCCGTCCGAAGGCCATGACGGTGGAGTGGATCAAGTACGCGCAGTCGCTGACCACAAAGCCCATGAAGGGCATGCTGACCGGCCCGGTCACTATTCTGAACTGGTCGTTCGTGCGCGACGATCAGCCGCGTTCGGTCTCGTGCTACCAGCTGGCGCTGGCCATCCGCGAAGAAGTGCTGGACTTGGAAAAGGCCGGCATCAACGTGATCCAGATCGACGAAGCCGCGCTGCGCGAAGGCTTGCCGCTGCGCAAGGCGCAATGGCAGGAATACCTGGACTGGGCCGTGGAATCGTTCCGCATCGCCGCCAACGGGGTGACGGACGACACGCAGATCCACACCCACATGTGCTATTCGGAGTTCAACGACATCATCAAGTCGATTGCCGACATGGATGCCGACGTGATCACCATTGAAACCAGCCGCTCGGACATGGAATTGCTGGACGCGTTCAAGAGCTTCGAGTACCCCAACGAAATCGGCCCGGGCGTGTATGACATCCATTCGCCGAATATTCCGAACGAGGAATACATGGTGAAGCTGATGAAGCTGGCGGCCGAACGCGTGCCGGCGGAACGCCTGTGGGTGAACCCGGACTGCGGCCTGAAGACCCGCCAATGGAGCGAAGTGCTGCCGGCGCTGACGAACATGGTGCAGGCGGCCAAGGCGCTGCGCGCGGCGGCGAACTGATCGCGCACGCGGCGGGTTTCTGTTATTTCTGTCTTGACAGAAATAACAGAAACCTCCTACAGTGGCTTCCATGACACTGACACCGATTGCCGAACGATTCATCCTGCACTGGGGCGAAATGGGTTCGCGCTGGGGCGTGAACCGCACGGTCGCCCAGATCCACGCCCTGCTCTATCTGCTGGGCCGCCCCGTTCCCGCTGAAGAAATTGCCGACACGCTGGGCGTTGCGCGCTCGAACGTCAGCAACAGCCTGAAGGAGTTGCAGGCGTGGCGGCTGGCGCGCGTGGTCCACGTCATGGAAGACCGGCGCGACCACTTCGAAACGTCGACCGATATCTGGGAGCTGTTCAAGCTCATCGTCGAAGGCCGCCGGCAACGCGAAATCGACCCCACGCTGACCATGCTGCGCGACAGCCTGGCCAGCCCGGAAATCGAAAACGAAAGCCGCGCTACCGAGCAACGCGTGCGCGAGACGCTGGAGTTCCTGGAAATCCTGACGACCTGGTCGGACGAGATGCTGCGGATGAAACCTGAGACCTTGATGAAGACGCTGGGCATGGGCGCGAAGATCAGCAAGACCATGCGGCGCGGCAAGGCGTAGCCACCCCGGGCGCGCGAAAAGCCGCGCCCTTTTTTTGTTCTGTTATTTCTGTCTGTACAGAAATTTCAGAAATCACTTAACCAGCGAGGCAACGGCATGAACATCCTGGTTTGCGGCGCCCACGGTTTTGTTGGGCAGGCGATATGCGAGGCCTTGACGCGCGACGGCCATCGCGTGCTGAAAGGCGTGCGCGTGCCAACCGGGCCGGACGAGATCGCCATCGACTACATGGCGGACACCGACCCGGCCGCCTGGACGGATCGGCTGCGCGGCATTCATGTTGTGATCAACGCCGTCGGCATCCTGATCGAAAGCGCCCATGCCTCGTTTGACAACGTCCACCAGCGCGCGCCGATTGCCCTGTTCGATGCCGCCCAGCGCGCGGGCGTCCGGCACATTGTGCAACTGTCGGCGCTGGGCGCCGAGCATGGCAATACGCCCTACTTCCAAAGCAAGCGCGCCGCCGACGATTACTTGCAGTCGCTGCCCATCGCGCACCACATCGTGCGGCCGGCGCTCGTCTACGGCGTAAACGGCGCGTCGGCGCGATTCTTCCGCGCGCTGGCGACGGTGCCTGTGCATCTGCTGCCCGGAGGCGGCCATCAGCAGTTGCGTCCGATCCATGTGAACGAGCTGGCCGAGATCGTCGTCCGCTTGCTGCGTGGCGATGCGGATGGCCGGGCCGTGCTCGACCTGGTCGGCGGCACGGAGGTGACGTTTCGCCAGATGCTGGCGGTGTACCGGGCATCCATGGACTTCGCGCCGGCCTGGCAGGCGCCGGTGCCCGCGTGGCTGGTGTCAGCCGGGGCCACGCTGTTGAACCGGCTGCCCGGCTCTTTGCTGACGCGCGATACGTGGCGGATGCTGCGCGCCGGCAACACCGCCGACGCGGCGGCCACCACTCACGCGTTGGGCCGCCCGCCCGCCGGCATTGCATCCTTCATCGCGCCTGCCGATGCGCTGGCGCTGCGCCATCAGGCGTTAGCCGCTTGGCGTCCTGCGCTGCTACGTGCTGCGCTGGCGCTGATCTGGTTTTGGACGGCGCTATGCAGCGCGTGGCTCTATCCCGTGACGGGCAGCCTCGCGCTGCTGGAGCCGGTTGGCCTGCATGGCGGCGCGGCGGTGGCGGCGTTGTATCTGGCGGCCGGGTTGGACTTCGCCTTCGGCGTCGCCACGCTCTGGTGGCCGGGCCGGCGCCTGTGGGCCGCGCAGTTGGCGCTGGTGCTGGGGTACACGGCCGTCATCGCCGTGGCCTTGCCCGAATTCCTGTTGCACCCGTTCGGCCCGGTCCTGAAAAACGCCGCCGTCGTCGCGCTGCTCTTCATTCTGCTAACCGAGGAACCCAAGCCATGAACCCGTACCTGACCATCAAGACCCTGCACATTCTTTCGTCGGTGCTGCTCGTGGGCACGGGCTTTGGCACGGCGTTCTATCTGTTCTTCACCAACCGCACCGGCAACATCCCGGCCATCAGCGCCGTGTCGAAACTGGTGGTGCGCGCCGACCTGTGGTTCACCACGCCCGCCGTCGTCATCCAGCCCTTGTCGGGGTTGTGGCTAGCGCATGCGGCTGGCTGGCAATGGAACACGCCGTGGATCTTGGCGTCGATGGCGCTCTACCTGCTGGCGGGCGCGTGCTGGCTGCCGGTGGTGTGGCTGCAATACGAAATGGCCAAGATGGCGGGCGCCGCACACACGGCCGGCAACACGACGCTGCCCGCACGCTACTGGCGCTTTGCGCGGTGGTGGGAAGGCCTGGGCTACCCGGCGTTCCTGGCGATGGTGGCCGTGTATTTCCTGATGGTGTTCAAGCCCGCGCTGTAGGGTTCGAAGGCCCCCCGAGTTTTCCCCAAGGTCCTTGGGCATGTCGCGTTTGGGACGGGCGCGCTGTCGCATCCGGGTTTGGCCCCTGCCGCATGCATCCCTAGACTTTGCATCTGCCGTGAACAACACAGGCAGCAAATACAAGGGGAAACATGCAAACCACCGACTACGAGCGCCTGGACGGCCTTGCGCTGGCCGACTTGCTTGCGCGCGGCGAGACCACGCCCGCCGAGCTCATGGATTGCGCCATCGCATTGGCCGACGCGCGCAATCCCACGCTTAACGCCATCACCTACCCGCGCTACGAGGAATCGCGCCGCATCGCGGCCGGCTGGACGCCGTGTGGCCCGTTTCGCGGCATTCCCTTCCTGCTGAAGGACTCCGGCTTCGCCCACCCGCGGTTTCCGTCCAGCATCGGCTCGGCGTTATTCAACGACACCCCCTACTCGTATGCCGCCACCGTCGCCGACCGATTCGAGGCGGCGGGCTTCATCCCGTTTGCGCGCACGACCGTGCCGGAACTCTGCATGGCCGGCACCACCGAAGCCGTGCGCAACGGCAGCGCCACGCTGAACCCCTGGGACCACACGCGCTCGGCGGGCGGCTCCAGCGGCGGCGCGGCAGCCGCCGTGGCGGCGCGCATCGTACCGGTGGCGCACGGCAGCGACGGCGGCGGCTCCATCCGCATTCCGGCCGCCTGCTGCGGCGTGTTCGGCTTGAAGGCCTCGCGCGGCCGCGTGCCGATGGGGCCTATGCGCGGTGAAGGCTGGGCCGGCATGTCGACAGATGGCGTGCTGAGCATTTCCGTGCGCGACACGGCCGCGGCGCTGGATAGCATCGACGCCTACGAACCCGGCGCGCCGTATGGCTCGCCGCCCAAGCCGCGTCTGTTCATCGATGCCGTACGCGAACAAGCCGTTCGGCCGCTGCGCGTGGGCATCCTGCGCAACGGCTGGAACGGCATCACGATTGCGCCGGCGTGCGACGGCGCCGTCACGCATACCGCCACGCTGCTTGAGCGCTTGGGGCACAAGGTGTTCGAAGCGCCCTTGCCCGCCATCGACTACGACGGCTTCGTCCATGCGCACGGCAGCATTCTGGCCAGCAACATCGTCGTGGCCGTGGACGCGCGCCTGAAGCTGCTTGGCCGCGCGTTGCAAGACGGCGATCTGGAATCCGTCATTCTGGATGGCTATCACGTCGGCAAGGGGCTCGACGCGGCCGCGTACATCGACGCGGTGTCGCGCCTGCATGCCGTGGGCCGCGCGTTCGCCGCCGCGATGGCTGACGTGGATGTGCTGCTGACGCCCACGCTGGCGCAGCTTCCCTGCAAGCTCGGCTACCTGGCGCTGAACACATCCGACGGCCTGGGCTTTCGCGATTACCGGGCGCGTGCGGCAACGTATTCCACTTTTCTTCCCGTCATCAATGGCGCGGGCTTGCCCGCCGCCAGCCTGCCGCTGTCGTGGACGGCCGACGGCCTGCCCGTAGCCACGCAATTGATCGGCCATTTCGGGCGCGAAGACATCGTGCTGGAACTTTCGGCGCAGCTTGAGCGCCTGGCCCCGTGGGCTGCACGCAGACCGCAGTTCGGCTGATCGGCAAGGCTCGCCGCCGAGCCTTGCCCCGTTTCGCCTGATTCACCCTCACCTTGAAGGTATCGGTATGAAAAAATTGAATCCCGGCCTGGGACGCGGTTGCGCGCCCGCCCTGTTTTGCGCCGCCGCGCTGACGGCAACGCTTGCGCCCATCAGCACGCTGCACGCCGAAACCACCGCCAAGATCGTCATGCAGGCGCCCTTGCGCGTGATCGACCCCATCCTGACGAACGCCTACATCACCCGCAACCACGGCTACATGGTGTTCGACACGCTGTTCGCGCTGGACGCCAATGGCAAGCCGCAGCCGGAAATGGTGGAAAGCTGGCAGGAAAGCCCTGACCGGCTGACCGTTACGCTGAAGCTGCGTCCGAACCTGAAGTTCCATGATGGCGCGCCGGTCACGGGGGAAGACGTCGTGGCGTCGCTCAAGCGCTGGGCCGAACGCGATGTGCTGGGCCTGCGCCTGATGGCCGTCACCCGCAGCCTGGAAAGCCCCGATGCCGCGACCATCGTGTTTCACCTCAAGCAGCCGTTCGGCATGCTGATTGACGCGCTGGCCAAGCCCGCGTCGCCCGTGCCATTCATCATGCCCAAGCGCATCGCGTCCGTGCCGGTCTCGCAGACGATCACGGAAGTGATCGGCTCGGGTCCGTACCAGTTCGTGGCGGCGGACTTCCAGCCCGGCGTGAAGGCGACCTACGTGAAGTTCACGGACTATGTGCCGCGCAAGGAGCCGGCCAGCGGGTTCGCCGGCGCCAAGGTCGCCGTCGTTGACCGGCTGGAACTGGTCAACATCTCTGACTCGCAGACCGCCGTCAACGCGCTGCGCCGCGGCGAGATCGACTTCGTTGAAGACGTGCCGCCCGATCTCTTGCCGCAATTGGAAGGCGTCAAGGGCGTGGCGCTGAAGTCCTACGGCGACAGCACGAACATTTTCACAATGCGCATGAACTGGCTGCAACCGCCCTTTGACAACGTCAAGGTGCGCCGCGCCGTGCTCGCCGCCGTGTATCAAGGCGACTATCTTGCCGCGCAGATTGGCGACGAGAAAATGGTGAAGCTGTGCGGCGCGGTGCTGAGCTGCAATTCGCCCTACGCGTCGGAGGACGGCGCCACGCAAACCAAAGAGCCTGACCTGGCGCACGCCAAGGCGCTGTTGAAAGACAGCGGCTACGACGGCAGCAAGGTCGTGATTCTGCATCCCACCGACTTGCCCGTGCTGGCCAGCCTGGCGTCCGTCACTGCGCAGGCGCTGAAAACCATCGGCATGAATGTCGAAATCCAGTCCATGGACTGGGCGACCTTGTTGTCGCGCTATTCGAAGAAAGATCCGGTGGCAGAAGGCGGCTGGAGCATCTTCCAGACGGGCTTCACCAGCCTGGACCTGATGAACCCGCTGACCAATCCGAATCTGGATGGGCGCGGCGCGGCAGGCTATGTCGGCTGGTCCAAGAGCGAACAGATGGAAAAACTGCGCGACCAATTTGCGGAAACGGACGACCCGGCCCGCAGAAAGGACATCGCCCTGCAAATTCAGAAGCTCAACTACGACCAGGTCCTGTTCATTCCGCTGGGCACGTATTCCAAGATGAAGGGCTACAACGCCGCCAAGCTGGGACGCATGACGGACGCGCAGATCCCGCTGTTCTGGTAGCACGCCATGATTGAACTCATCTTCAAGCGCCTGTTGGCGGCGATTCCGGTGATGCTCATCGTGGCCACGGTGGTGTTTCTAATGCTGCGCATGGCGCCGGGCGACCCCGCCCGTGTCATTGCGGGCGACATGGCAAGCGAAGCATCCATCGCGCAGATCCGCACAGAGATGGGCCTGGACCAGTCCATCGGCACGCAGTACCTGCGCTGGATGGGCGCGCTGGTGCAAGGGGATCTGGGCCATTCGATTCAATCCAAGCAGCCCGTCACCACGCTCATCAAGGCGCGGCTGGGTCCGACGTTCTCGCTGGCCGCGTGGGCCATTCTGCTGACCATCGCCACAGCGATTCCGCTGGGCGTGCTGGCGGCATGGCGGCATCGGGGCCTGGCGGATCGCGGCATCATGGCCGGGGCGGTGCTGGCGTTTTCGGTGCCGGCGTTCGTCGTGGCGTACCTGTTGATTCTGGTGTTCTCGGTGAAGCTCAACTGGCTGCCGGTGCAGGGCTATTCGCCGCTTGCCGAGGGCGTGGGCCGGTATGCGCAGCATCTGTTGCTGCCCACCGTGACGCTGGCGATGGTGTTTGTGGCGCTGATCACGCGTATCACGCGGGCCAGCCTGCTGGATGTGTTGGGCGAAGACTTTGTGCGCACGGCGCGGGCCAAGGGCGTCACCGAACGCTTTGTGCTGTTTCGCCATGCGTTGCGCAATGCCGCGATTCCCATCGTCACCATCGTGGGCGTGGCGCTGACCACGCTGATCAGCGGCGTGGTGGTCACCGAGACCATCTTCAACATCGCAGGCGTCGGCCGGCTGATCGTTGATTCGGTGCTGGCCCGAGACTACCCCGTGGTGCAGGGAACCATTCTGTTCTTCTCGTTCATCTACGTGTTCGTCAATCTGCTGATCGACATGGCCTACGTCGTGCTTGATCCCCGTATCCGCTACTGACCCGCGGACGACCCGGAGTTATCTGATGTCAACCTCTCCCGCCTCCGCCCTGCCCGCCGCGCCGCCGCCTTCGCGCTGGCGGCAAGCCGCAAGCGCCGTCATCCACGACCCCGTCATGCTCGGTTCGCTGCTGCTGCTGTTGCTGCTGGTGGCGCTCACCGTTGGCGCGCCGCTGCTGGCGTCCCATGACCCCGGCGCCCTGACGCCGCGCGCACGTCTTCAGGGTTCGTCCGATGTGTATTGGCTGGGCACGGACTCGCTGGGCCGCGACCTGCTGTCGCGGGTGCTGTATGGCGGCCGCCTGTCGATCACGCTGGCGGCGCTGGTCAGCCTCATTGCGATTGTGGCGGGGCTCGTCATCGGCTTGGCCGCGGGCTATGTGCGGCGGCTGGACGCGCCCGTCATGCGCTTGATGGACGGCATCATGGCCATTCCCGGCCTGCTGCTGGCGGTGGCCATGGTGGCGCTGGGCGGCGCCAACATCGTCACGATGGTCATCGCCATTTCGATCCCCGAGATTCCGCGCGTGGCGCGGCTGGTGCGCAGCGTCGTGTTGTCGGTGCGTGAAGAACCTTATGTTGAAGCCTCGATCGGTTCCGGCACGCCTGCGCTCAAGGTGTTGTGGCGGCACATTCTGCCCAGCACCATCAACCCGCTGGTGGTGCAAGCCACCTTCGTCTGCGCCGCCGCCATCCTGACCGAAGCCGTGCTGGGCTTTCTTGGGCTGGGCTTTCCGCCAGAGATTCCCAGCCTGGGCAGCATCATTGCCGAAGGCCGCCCGTTCTTTCAGCGCGCGCCATGGATTGTGCTGGCGCCGGGCGTGTTCCTGGCCCTGCTGATCCTGGCCGTCAACATGTTCGGCGACGCGCTGCGCGACCGCCTGGACCCCCGTCTTTCACGCAAAACCAAGAGCTGACGCCATGAACCCAGCAACCCGGCCGCAAGCCGAGCCGTCCGCCTCGCCCATTCTGGACATTCGCAGCCTGAAGGTGCGCCTGCCCGGTGGCGGTGACCGCCGCTATGCCGTGGACGACGTGTCGTTCACCGTCCATGCGCGCGAAATCGTCTGCATCGTGGGCGAATCCGGCTCGGGCAAATCCGTGACCTCCAGCGCCGTCATGGGCTTGTTGCCCAAGGGGGTGCTGACGCTGGAAAGCGGCCAGATCCTGCTGGCCGGCCGCGACATCACGCACGCCGGACGCGACGAATTGCAGAAGCTGCGCGGCAACCGCATGGCCATGATCTTCCAGGAGCCGATGACGGCGCTGAACCCGCTGATGCGCGTGGGCGACCAGATTGCCGAGGTGTTCGAGTTTCATGCAAAGGGGCTGAACCGCGAAGCCGTGGCCGCCCGCGTGCTGGCCTTGCTTGCCGACGTGCGGCTGCCGCAGCCCGAGAAGCTTCAGTACGCGTATCCGCATCAGTTGTCGGGCGGCCAGCGCCAACGCGTGATGATCGCGATGGCCTTGGTGATGGAGCCCGGCCTGATCATCGCCGACGAACCCACCACCGCGCTGGACGTGACCTCGCAGGCGCAGGTGCTGCGATTGCTGAACGACCTGCGTGGCCGCCACGACAACGGCGTGCTGTTCATCACGCACGATTTCGACGTGGTGTCTGAAATTGCAGACCGGGTCATCGTGATGCAGGCGGGCCGCATCGTTGAACAAGGGGCGGCGGCCGATGTGCTGCAACGCCCCCAGCACCCCTACACGCAGCGCTTGCTGGCTGCGCGCCCGCGCGGCGATTTCCGCGCCCAGGCATTGCCTGCGTCGGACACGCCCGCGCTGGAAGTGCGCGACCTGACGCTGCGCTTCGAAACCAAATCGATGTTCAAGTCGAAGCGCCGCCACGTCGATGCGCTGGGCGGCGTGTCGCTGCAACTGGCGCGCGGCGAAACGTTGGGCATTGTGGGCGAATCGGGTTCAGGCAAGACCACGCTGGGCCGGTGCCTGGCCCGCTTCGCCACGCCGACCTCGGGTGAGATTTTCATTGACGGCAACGCCGTGGGAAAACTAGGCGCGCGCGAGGCGCGCAGCTATCGCAAGCGCGTGCAGATGGTGTTCCAGGACCCGTTCCGTTCTTTCAACCCGCGCCGCAAGGTTGGCCGCACGCTAGCCGAAGGCCCGCTGAATTTTGGCGCGGACCCCAAACAGGTCCACGCCCGCATGCTCGACATGCTGGCGCTGGTCAGCATGGATGCCAGTGCGTTGGACCGTTTTCCCCACGAGTTCTCGGGCGGGCAACGGCAGCGCTTATCCATCGCGCGGGCGCTCATGATGGAGCCGGAAATTCTGATTGCCGACGAAGCGGTCTCGGCCTTGGATGTGTCGGTGCAGGCGCAGATTCTGGACCTGCTTGAATCGATTCGCGAACGGCTGGGCGTCAGCATCCTGTTCATCACGCACGACCTGCGTGTGGCGGCGCGGCTATGCCATCGCATTGCGGTGATGCAGCGGGGCAAGTTGGTAGAGATTGGCGCGGCGCGTGATGTGTTCCTGCGTCCGACGTGCGAGTACACGCGCGAGCTGGTGGCGTCCATTCCCGGCCACGCGTCCCCCCAGCCCGCCGTGGCGGTTTAGGTTTCCACGGCGCGCAGCAGCCTGCCCAAGTGTCCGCTACTGGAAAATCCCAATTCGGCGCTGACTCGCGCCACGGGTTCGCCCATGGCGATCCGTTGCCGCGCAGCCTGCGCCAGCACCTTGCGGCGCAAGGCAATGGGCGACTGGCCGTAAGCGTCCAGGCAAGCCCGCTGCAAGCTGCGGGTGGTCGCGCCCAGCGCGTTGGCGGATTCGGCGATGGCGGGCAGCGGCTGGCCTTCTTCCAGCCGGGCGCGCAACAGTTCCATCCATTGCCGCGCCAAGGGCAGCGGCGCCTGCAACGCACGGGTTTGCGCTTGATGCCGGTGGTTGGCGTCAAGCTGCGCAATCAGCGCCTGGACCAGCATGGGCAGCGCCGACGCCGACAACGCGGGTTTCCACAGCGCATCCAGCATGGCCTGCGCCGCGCCGTCCAGCTGCAAGACACCGCCCGCCTGACAAGCACGCAGCAGTTCGGGGGCCAGGTAGAGTTCGCCGTGCTGCTGCGCCACGCTCTCGGCGCGCGTGCTGTGCTCGACGTGAGACGGCAGCAGCAGCGCCTGCCCACGCACCAGCCGGCAACGGCGGCGCGCGCCTGCTTCATCTTGCCAAGCGCTATCCAGCGCGCCTGCGCGCGGCCACAGCAGCATGGCGCAGTCGTGCTCGTGCCAATGAAAGGCGTAGCGCGGCTGGCGGCTGGCCGCCAGGGCGAAGCCAGTCTGGGCGATCAGATCCTGTTTGGAAGAAAGCGGGACGGAACGCGTCATGAGGGGCGTGCGGGGCGTGATGTTCGCCAGCGGGATTCCCGGCGGCGGCAAGAAATAGGCGTTTGGCCAGTATCCGCGCACGGCGGCTTTGACGCAAGCCCGCCGCCCGCGCCGCGTTCGGGCTGTCGCATGCGGGATCAGCCGGTGTCGCGTGGTGGTTCGCCGCCGGGCCGGTGGCTCCCTACGATCGGGTCATTCAATCCATTACATACAAGGGGAATTTCATGAATCGCGCATTGCCGTCTGTATTGCTGACTACCTTGCGGTCCGGGTTGCCGTCTGCATTGCTATCCGCCGCCCTGCTGGTCTTGCCGGCCACCCACGCGTGGGCCGAATCCGCGTGGCCTGACAAACCGATCACCCTGATCGTGCCCTTCCCCGCTGGCGGCGGCACCGATCTGGTGGTGCGCACGCTGCAACCGGCGCTGACGCGTCAATTGCAGCAGACCGTCATCATCCAGAACGCGGGCGGCGCGGGTGGCACGGTGGGCTCGGGCCAGGCCGCCCGCGCCAAGCCCGACGGCTACACCGCGCTGGCCGTCACCACCAGCACCACCGCGCTAAGCGCCAGCCTGTACAAGAACCTGCCGTACCGCCCCGAGAAAGACTTCGACTACATCGGCTTCATCGGCACGTCGCCCTATGTGCTGGCGGCGCAGCCGGCGCTGAAAGCCAGCACGCTGCCCGCGCTGGTGGATGCGCTGACAGCGCGCCGCAGCGGCACGTATGCGTCGGTGGGCGCAGGCACCGTGTCGCATCTGCTGGGCGAGATGTTCAAGAAAGACAAGCAGCTGGACCTGACGCATGTGCCGTATCGCGGCGCGGCGCCCGCGTATACGGATTTGATCGGCGGCCAGGTCGACATCATGTTCGACAACCCCGTGGGCCTGGCGCCCTTCGTGCAAAGCGGCAAGCTGATTGCCGTGGCCACCACCCAGCCCACGCCCATCCTGCCGAACGTGCCGACCTTCGCCGCCCAGGGCATGCCGACGTATACGCAGTCGCTGTGGTACGGCCTGGCCTTTCCCAAAGGCACGCCGCCCGCCATCGTGCAAAAGATGAATCTTGCGCTGAACACCGTGCTACGCGATCCGGCCATCGCCGCGGACCTGGCGGCCAAGGGCGTCGATGTGCGCCCCGACACGGCCGAGGCGCTAAGCCGCACCGTCTCTCACGACCTCGCCTTCTGGGGCGAGCTCATCACCACTACCGGAGTCCAGTTTGACTGACCTTCACCCCACCCGCCCCCCTGCCCAGCCGCCTGCCGGCAAGGCGGCATTGCTACGCGTGTTCGTTGACCCTGACCAGGCGGCGCAAGGCGGCAACCCCGTGCCGCTGGTGCTGGATGCGGGAGGCATGGCGGCCATCGACATGCAGGCGCTGGCGGCGCATCACGGCCATGAGTCATCGTTTGTGGTGCCGGCCGAGCGCGAAGGCCATTTGTGCCGGCTGCGCTTTTTCGTGCCGGGCCATGAAATGGAAATGTGCGGCCACGCCACCGTAGGCACGCTGTGGGCGCTGCGCCAATGGGGCTACTGGACGACGCCTTCTGCGCGCGTGCAGACGCTAAGCGGCAGCGTGGATATCGAATGGGACGCTGCGCGCGACCGCGCCTGGGTGTCGCAACCCGCGGTGACCACGTCCGAACTGACGGCAGAGCAATGCCGCGCGATTGCGGCGGTGCTAAGGATCGATCCCGATCTGCCCGGCCTGCACATGATCAACGCCAGCACCAGCCGCGTGAAGACGCTGATTCGCCTGCCCAGCGTGGCGGCGTTGAACGCCTTGACGCCTGACTTCAGCGCCGTGCGTGAGGTATGCGAAGCCATCGATTCGACCGGCCTGTATCCCTACGCGCTCAGCGGCGACGGCGCCAGCGCGCGGCAATTTCCCAAGGCGTCCGGCTACCCCGAAGACGCCGCCACCGGCATCGCGGCAGCGGCCTTGTGGGGTTACTTGAACCAGACAGGCAGCATACCGGCCGGCGAGGTCTACACCGTGCGCCAGGGCGTGGCGATGGGGTCGCCCTCCGCCATCCAACTGCGCGCGCGCGGCAACGCGCAGGGCTGTTGGCTAAGCGGCGTCACGCAGTGGATGTGAGGTAAACAGTAAACACAAAGGGCGTCGAAGGGTAGCTGCTACCCCGCGACGCCCTTGCGTTGACGCAGCTTGCACTACGCCGTTTTCTTCGCCCGCTCAAGCGGCAAATCATCCTCGATCTCGGCCACATCGGCCGACTCGGCATCCGCGGACGCCAGCGACTTGTTGGCATGCTTGGCGCGGTAATCGGCCAGGAACTTGGCGATGCGCGCAACCGCCTCGCGCAAGTCCGTCTCGTGCGGCAGGAACACGATGCGGAAGTGATCCGGGCGCGACCAGTTAAAGCCCGTGCCTTGCACCAGCATCACGCGCGTCACTTCCAGCAGTTGCAGGAAGAATTGGCGGTCGTCCTCAATGGGATAAATCTCGGGGTCCAGGCGCGGGAACATGTACAGCGCGGCTTGCGGCTTGACGCAGGTCACCCCCGGAATGGCGGTGATCAGCTCGTAGGCCAGGTCGCGCTGACGGCGCAGACGGCCGCCTTCGCATACCAGGTCATTGATGCTTTGGTAGCCGCCGAGCGCGGTCTGGATGGCCCACTGCCCCGGCACGTTGGCGCACAGACGCATGTTGGCCAGCATGTCCAGGCCTTCGATGTAGTCGCGGGCGGCGCGCTTGTCGCCCGAGACCACCAGCCAGCCGGCGCGGTAGCCGCAAGCGCGATAGCTCTTGGACAGCGAGTTGAAGGTCAGCGTCAGCACGTCGGTGGACAGGCTTGCCATCGCGGTGTGCGTGGCGTCGTCGTACAGGACCTTGTCGTAGACCTCGTCCGCCAGAATCACCAGCCCGTGCTCGCGCGCGATGGCGATGATTTCTTGCAGCACGTGATCGGGGTAAATGACACCGGTCGGGTTGTTCGGGTTGATGACCACGATGCCCTTGGTGCGCGGCGTGATCTTGGCGCGGATGTCGTTCAGATCCGGAATCCAGCCGTTGGCCTCGTCGCACAGATAGTGCACGGGCGTGCCGCCCGACAGGCTCGTCACCGCCGTCCACAACGGGTAGTCGGGCGCGGGCAGCAGCAGCTCATCGCCATCGTCCAGCAGCGCGTTGGTGGCCATCGCGATCAGGTCGGACGCGCCGTTGCCCAGGTAGATGTCTTCCAGCGTCACGCCTTCCACGCCCTGCGCCTGGGTGTAGTGCATGACCGCTTTGCGCGCGGCGAAGATGCCCTTGCTGTCCGAATACCCCGCCGAGTTCGGCAGGTTGCGGATCATGTCCTGCTGGACTTCCTCGGGGGCATCGAAGCCAAACACGGCCAGATTGCCGATATTCAGCTTGATGAGCTTCTGGCCTTCGTCTTCCATTTGCTTGGCCCGATCCATGATGGGGCCGCGAATGTCGTACAGGACGTGAGCCAGCTTGCTCGATTTGCTAATGGTCTTCATGAACGGAGTTCCGTGGAATGCGCGCGTATCCAGGTCGGGCGCATTGATCAATCAGGTGCTTAGTCGCCGGATGGATGCAAATAATACGCCCTCTGGCGGGCGCTTTGCTGCGGCGCACCCTGAACTCCGTCCCCGAAACCCGTTTTGCCCCCTTTTACTTCGCCTGTTACTTGGACTTTTACTTGGACTTTTACTTGGCCTTGCGCAGCGACACCGGCACGCCCCAGACCGGGTCTTCCATGCCCTGTTTGCCCAGCGTCGTGATCTCCATCCCGTCCTGACAACGCCTCTTGCGCCGGTGCCCATGCCAAACGTCCGCGCGGCGCCGAAATTATTGTTGCGTTTGTTTCGCCAGGACGTCGGCGGCGGCTAATGGCCCCACTGCAATCGCGATCTTTCCTTGCAACCCGTTGTTGGGGCTTTCCAACCGCGCGTGTGCGCTGGGAATGTCGGCAAGCGTGTAGACAGCGCCCACGTGTGGCCGCAACTGCCCGCGCGTGACCAGCGCGCTCAGCTCATCAAGTTTGCCGCGATGTTGCCGGGTGAAGACGAAGTGGTAGCTGGCGTTCTTGCCCCAGGCCTGGATCAGGTTTTGCGGCTGCGCAAGGTCCACAATCGAGACCACGCGGCCCAGTTGCGCCAGCGCGTCGGGGCTGCGCGACAGCGTGTTGCCGCCGATGGTGTCGAACACAACGTCCACGCCGCGCCCGCCCGTCACCCGCATGATCGCGTCGACGTAGTCTTCCTTTTCATAATCGATGACCACGTCGGCGCCCAAGCTTCGTACGAAGTCGGCGTTGGCGGCGCGCACGGTGGTGAACACCTGGGCGCCTATCGCCTTGGCAAGCTGGATCGCCACATGTCCGACGCCCCCGGCGCCGCCATGGATCAGGATGCGTTCACCCACGCGCAGCGCGGCGCGCACGGTCAGCGCTTCCCACGCCGTCCCGCCCACCAGGGTCAGGCTGGCGGCTTCAAGATGGGTCAGCGCTGCGGGCTTCTTGCCCACGATGCTTTCGGCGGCCACATGGTATTCGGCATAGCTTCCCGGCCCGTCGAATATCTGCGGCGTGTACCAGACCTCGTCGCCAGGCGAGAACGCCGTCACGCCCGGGCCAACGGCTTCGACCACGCCCGATACATCGTGTCCGGTAATGGCCGGCAGCGGCACCAGGTCAGGGTAGTCGCCCCGCCGAACCTGAAAATCCAACGGATTGATGGAAGTGGCATGGACACGGACCAGCATTTGCCCCGCCTGTGGCACGGGTTTGGGCGCCTCGCTAAGTTCGAATGATTCCGGACCGCCAAATGTTTTGAGGATGAGCGCTTTCATGGGATTCGCCTTGGTTTCGAGAAAACGGGATATCGAGATTTACCGATTTGATGAGACAAAAAAAAACTACAGGTCTTGCCCGACGAGCTTGGCAAGCGCCTTGATGGTGGCTTCATTACGCTTGTAGTAAGTCCACTGGCCAATGCGCCTGACTTCAACCAGGCCCGCGCGTTGCAGCGTTGCAAGATAGTCAGACACCGTCGACTGCGACAGCCCAACGCCTTCTTGAATGCTGCTGACGCAGACGCCGACCTCAAGCACGTCCCCTTCGTCCTGCGGAGGGAAGTTCTTCACCGGGTCCTTCAATCCTTTCAGGATGTCGAGGCGGGTACGGTTTGAGAGAGCTTTGAAAATTTCGAGCAAGTCCATGGCGGCATCATATCGGGATTTACCGATATGTCAATACGCGGCGTGACCTCGGTGTCAGACTGCAATTCCCCATACAGGCCGTCAATACCGCCGCCCGCCCTCGGCGCATGGGATTCAGGATTCAGTCTGTGATCCCGGTGTCAGACTGCAATTTCCCTACCGAAAAATGCAGTCTGAATCCTTAATTAATTCGATCCCTCGCGCATCGTCTCGCACAGCTTGCGGATCGCTGAGATGTCGCCCTGTTTCGCCATGCGGCGCAGTTGTTCGCTGAAGTCCGTAAACGCCGGGTCGCGTGTTTGCAGTGCGCGCGCCCAGTCGATCAGGTCCGAAATAGCGCCGCTGTCCAGCAGCACTTGCACCTGCGCCAGATCCGCGCCCGACAATTGCGGCGCTTGCAGTGAAGCCGGCTCGGCGTCGTTGCCCGATGGTTTGATCGCCAGATGCAACAGCTTGGCCAACACATGGCGCAGCTCGACCAGGCTGATGGGTTTGAGCAAGCTGGCGTCGTAGTCTTCCCCGCCCAAGCCCACCGTGTTGTGCGGCGTTGCCGACACCGCGACAACCGGCAGGTCGGGCCAGCGGGCGCGGGCGGCGGCAAGCACCGCGGAACCGTCAACGCCTTCCATGCGGTGGTCAGTCAGGATCAAGTCGGGCCGGCGGGCGTCGTCGGCCTGGATGCGCGCCACCATGCCCTGGCCATCGGCCTCGCTATGCACCTGAAAGCCCATGCTGGCCAATTCTTCGACCAGGAATTCACGGATCTCAGGCGTATCTTCAGCCAGCCACAGATGCATGCCCGACCCATCCAGCGCCGGCAAGACATGCGGCGCAGCAGAGATGTAGTGGTGCGAGATGCGGGACTCGTCCATCTTTCTGACCGGTATCGTCACGCTGACAAACGTGCCCAGCCCCACGTGGCTTTCGACGCGGATATTTCCATGCATGCGCAGCACCCACTGCTGGACGATGGGCAGGCCCAGGCCGACACCCGGCTGGTTATCCGCAGACGCCAGTCGCTGGAAGGGTTCGAAAATGCGCTGCTGATCTTGCGGCGCAATGCCGCAGCCGGTGTCACGCACCGACAGCGCAAGCCGCCCCGTTGCCTCGCCCGCGGCGGGCGCGGTGTAATCGGCGGTCAAGGTCAGGACGCCGCCGCGCGTGAACTTGGCGGCATTGTCGATCAGGTTGGACAGCACCTGCCGCACCCGCTTGCCATCCATTTCCAACACAGCCGGCACCGACTCCGACACCCGCAACACGAACTGGTTGTTTTGCCGGGCGGCGATCGGGGCGGATTCCTTGGCCACCGCATCCAGCAACGCGTGCACGTATTCCGGCGACAGGCGCAACGCCTGCCCGCCCGCGCCGGCCGCGTAGTCGATCAGGTCATTGACCATGCCCAGCATGTGGTCGGCGCTGCGGCGAATGATCGCGCCGCGCGGCGCGTCATCGCGGCCGCCGGCCTGAATCAAGTCAGCGAAACCGATGATCGACGTCAGCGGCGTGCGCAGGTCATGGCTGATGCGCGCCAGGAAGTCCTGGCGCACGCGGCCGGCTTCATCCGCCTGGATCAGCGCCGCCTGCAACGCCTTCGTGCGCTCGGTGACAGCCTGGTCCAGCCGCTGGTGTTCGCGTTCGCGCGCCTCGGTCAGTTCGCGCTGCACCGCCAGCTTTTCCTGGCGATGCTGGCGCGTGCGCCCATGCACCAGCACGGCCAGCATCAACGAGACCGACAACAGATCCCACGCCACCTCAGGCCCGCCTTCCCATCGGCCCGGCAGCAGCCCATGGATGAAGGCCAGCCGCAGGAACAGGCAGGCGCAATACACCGCGAACGACAGCAGGAAGATCCGCGCATTGGCATGCCCGCGCCGCCAGCCGTCGGCCATGGAGATAGGCCAGACCAGCCCCCACAAGAAGATCAGCCCGACGAGCACTTGCGCGCTGACGCGGTAATTGCCCACGGCCGCCCACACGGTGCCTGCAAGGCCCATGGCGATCAGCGCCCCATACATCCAGCGCCACAGCCGCACCCGATGCAGGTCGGCGAACAGCATCACCGAGCAGCCGAACACCGTGGCCGCCAGCGTGCCCAGCACACTGGGCGCGCGCAGCACCGCTTCGCCGCCGCCCGTCAGCACGTAGCGGTACAACAAGCCTTGGAAAGAAATGCTGTAGAGAATTTCGGTGATGATGGCGGCGGCCAGCAGCAGGAACACCAAATCGCGCTGGGCGACGCCCAGCACGCCTGTGTAGATGCCCACCATCAGCAATGCGCCGATCAGCAGCGCCAGGATCAGCGTGCCGCGTTGCGCCGCGCCCACGAACGCCGCGGGCGTCCAAAGCGTAGGCTCCATGCTGATGGCCGAGCGGCTTTGCACCCGCACCAGCACCGTCATGCGCTCACCCGGCGTCAGCCGCAGCGACGCCACGGACACCGATGACGGCACTTCGCGCAAAGCGAGCGGCTCGCGATTGCCGGCCAGCACCACGGTGTGCGGCTGCCGCTGCCCTTCGGGATACAGATAGAACCGCACGTCTTCCAGGCGAGGCACGCCTAACGAGAGCCAGCGCTCCAGAAAGCCTTCGGTGGGGTTCTGCACGTCCAGCTTCAGCCAGAACACCGACGCGGAAAAACCGCGGTTCAGCCAGGCGGGGGTTACGGGTTGCCAGGGGCCGTCAAGCATCTGGCTGGCGTCCTGGTTGCCGGTCGTATCTTCAATGCCGAGCAGTTCGTGGCTCAGGTGCAATCTGCCGGTCACGGTACTCAGGTCCACGGCGGGGTGCGCGGTCTGCCCGGCGGGTGGGGCCGCCTGCGCGCGCGCGGGCAGCAGCAGGCATGACAGGGTCAACAGCAATAGCGGCAACGACCACAGCAACGGCGACGAAAACGAAAACGAAGACCAAGACGAAAACGAAAACGGCAGCCAGCCCGGCAAGCCCAGGCGACGCTCAAGCATGGGGATCAAATTCCTGGCGCAAGGCGGTCGGCGGCATGCCGAAGCGCTCGCGGAAAGCGGTGGAAAAATTGCCGCGGTTGCCATAGCCCACCGCTTGTGAAATGGCCTGAATATCCAGGCTGGTCTCGCACAGCAGCCGGCGCGCCTCGCGCATGCGCTCTTCGCGCAGGAACTCGAAGACGGTTGTGCCCGCGCAGCGCCGGAACGCCTGGTTCAGCCGCCGCGCGTTGGTGTTCAGCGCCTGCGCCAGCGCCATCAATTCAGGCGTGTGGTCCAGGCGTTCGCGCAGCAGCTTGCGCGCGGCGCGAAACAGCACGCCGTCCAGCGTGGCCCCTGCCGCGGCGGCGGAGGTGCCGTCTTCGGCGCCTGTCTCGGGTGCGGATTGCACAGCGGCGGCGGGCGACGCCGCAGGCGCCGCCGTCACCCGCAGATGAATCAGCAGGCGCAGGCGCACTTCCTCGAAATCGAACGGCTTGGCGACGTAATCGACAGCGCCTGCCGACAGCCCCGCCACGCGCTCGCTGGGCAAGGCGGCCGCGGTCAGGAAAATGATGGGAATGGCGCGCGTGGCCTGGTCGGCCTTCAGCAGACGGCAGGCGGCCAAGCCGTCGCAGACCGGCATGGTCACGTCCATCAGGATGATGTCCGGCTGCACCAGCTGCGCCTTGCGGTAGCCGTCGTTGCCATCCTCGGCCACATAGACCCGGCAGTCCTGACTGGTCAGGAAATCCACCAGCAGCATGCGGTCTTCGGGGCGGTCCTCGACGACCAGTACGCGTAAACCGGCGAGCTGGCCCGGAGCCATCGGAAAGAAGGCGTCGTTCATGCCGCGCATTCTTTCATGCCAGCCGACGCTCGCGTGGGGCAGATGAGACAAAACCGAGGCCGCGGCTCGAATAATTTTCCTTGCGGCAAACCTACCTTGCATTCCAGCAAACCTCAGTAATGGAATATTTGCGTACTTACGATAATGTTTGTTACAGCGCAAAACTGGTCGGGTAACCACTTTTTCCGCCCGGCTGTCGCGTCGCCGCCACAGCCAGACGGACCCTGTATTCCCCCGTATTCCCCTTTACCTGCCCAGTGACGGCGTCACGAGCGTAGGCATATTGCAGAGCTTGGCGGTTGCAAAAATGTTGTGTACCCAAGCGAAACTTATATGTCAAATAGCGTCTATCAATTCCAAATGTAACAAGTCGCCGTCCGAGCACCCATGCGCCGCCTATCCCGATTCTGCCGTCCCGCCGCCCTCCGCCTGTCCCCCATTTCCGTGCAAGTCGGCCTTGCCGCCGCGGCCCTGGCGCTTGCCGCCGGATCGGCCTCCGCGCAAAACGTGCGTCCGCAACTGCCGTCGGCCGCCGAGCCGGGCCGCACCCTGCCGCAACCGGCCATGCCGGAAAGCATGAGCTCCGCGCCGCAAGTCACGGTGGAACAAGGCAGCGCGTCCGAGGCGCCTGCGGGCGCCGACAAGCTGAGCTTCACGCTGAACGACATGCGGGTGGAAGGCGTCACCCACTATTCGCCCGAGAAAGTGCGCGCGCTGTATCAGGGGCTGCTGGGCAAGACCATCACGGTTGCCGACGCTTTCAAGGTGGCCAATGACATCGAACTGCTCTACCGCAACGATGGCTATGTGACCACGCGCGTCATCGTGCCCGCGCAAACCGTTGATGGCGGCGTCTTCCGCATCATGGTGGTCGAAGGCTACGTGTCGGATGTGAAGTACGACGGCGATATCGGCCCCGCGCAAGCCGCGGTGGAAAAGCTGGTGCAGCGCCTGCGCGGCGTGCGCCCGATCAACGTGGCCGAGGTCGAACGCCAACTGCTGCTGGCCAATGACTTGAACGGCTTGGTGGTGCGCGCATCGCTTGAGGCCTCGCCCCAGGAAGTGGGCGGCTCGGTGCTGGTGGTGCATAGCGAACGCAAGCCGGTCGACGCCCGCCTGGGCTTTGACAACCGCGCCTCGCCCTACCTGGGCTGGAGCGAAATGACCGGCCAGATCACGCTGAATTCGTTTGGCGAACGGGCCGACACCTTTACGCTCAGCGGCCGCCTGGGCTTTCCGGCCTATCGCAGCCAGGCCGTCGCCGGCAACTACGACATGCTGGTCTCTGACAGCGGCATGACCTTTGGCCTGGCCGCCAGCTACGCCAAGAGCGAGCCGGGCCGCGACCTGGCCCCGCTGAACGTCGCCAGCGACGTGCAGGCCTACACCGCCACCCTCACCTATCCGCTGATCCGTTCGCGCCAGGAAAACCTGCGCGCCTTCGGCATGTTCGACGTGCGCAACGTCGCCACCGACATCACTGACACCCCCTTCACGCGCGACCGCCTGCGCGTGCTGCGCGGCGGCTTGAGCTACGACCGCACCGACAGCTGGAACGGCATCACCGCCATCCGCGGCACGGTGCACCAGGGTCTGGACGCGATGGGCGCCACGCAAGAAGGGGCCGAACTGGCCTCGCGCGCCAAGGGCCGTTCGGACTTCCTGAAGTTCACCGCCGAACTGACCCGCCTGCAACAGCTCACCGAACGCCTGTCGCTGGTGGCCACCTTCGCCGGGCAGTACAGCGCCAGCCCGCTCTTGGCCAGCGAAGAATTCGCGCTGGGCGGCCCCAACTTCGGCCGCGGTTACGACGACGGCGAAATGTCCGCCGACTCCGGCCTGGCCGGTTCGCTGGAACTGCGCTACGCGGTGTCCACCGACCAATTCCTGCCACACGGCGCGCACGTGTATTCGTTCATCGACGGCGGCCGCATCTGGTCGCGCAGCGAAAGCGCGCCCTTGACGCGCGCCAACGTCTCGTCCTTTGGCGCGGGCATGCGCGCCAACCTGAGCAAGAACCTGTACGCGACGTTGGAAGTCGCCAAGCCCACCAGTTCGGATGTCCTGACCCAGGGCAACAAGAATCCCCGCGTGTTCTTCAGCATCTCGGCACAGTACTAAGCAGCGAACGACAAGAGACCGACCATGAATCGCAATTCCCGCAGCCTCGCCCCCTCCGCTCGCCGTTCGCGCCTGAAGAAAGACACCGCCCTGCCCGCGCTCAGCACGCTGGCCATGGTGATCGGCTCGCTCGCCACAGGCGGCGCGCACGCCAACCCCACGGGCGGCAACGTCGTGGGCGGCGCCGCCACCATCATTGATCGCGGCAACGGCACGCTGGACATCAACCAGTCCACCGGCAAAGCCATCATCAACTGGAAAGACTTCAGCATCGGCGCCAACGAGACGGTCAACTTCCGCCAGCCCGGCGGCAAGAGCGTCACGCTGAACCGCGTGGTGGGCAATGACCCCTCGGCGATCTTCGGCAAGCTGAACGCCAACGGCACGGTGATGCTGGTCAACCCGAACGGCGTGGTGTTCGGCAAGGGTGCGCGCATCGACGTGGGGGGCCTGGTCGCCACCACGGCGAACATCAGCGACAAGGATTTCCTGGCCGGCAATTACAAGTTCAATCAGGCCTCGTCCAAAGCGAACGCCATGATCGTGAACGAAGGCACGATCAGCATCAAGGACAGCGGCCTGGCCGCGCTGGTTGCGCCGTCGGTGCGCAACTCGGGTGTGATCGAAGCGAAGCTGGGCCGCGTGGCGCTGGCGGGCGCGAAGACCGTCACGGTCGACTTCCAGGGCGACGGGCTGCTCAGCTTTGACGCCACCTCCACCGTCGGCGAACTGCCCAAGGACGCCAGCGGCAAGCCGGTCTCGGCGCTGGTCACCAATACCGGCGTCATCCGCGCCGATGGCGGCACGGTGCTGATGACGGCGCGCGCCGTCAAAGGCGTGATCGACAACGTCGTCAACACTGACGGCATCATCAGCGCGAAGTCGGTTGGCACGCAAAACGGCAAGATCGTGCTGTCTGGCGGCGACGCCGGCACCGTCAAGATCGCCGGCACGGTTGACGCCACGGGCGCAGGCGCTGGCCAGCAAGGGGGCAAGGTCGTCGTCACCGGCGAACACGTCGACGTGACGCGCAGCGCGGCCATCGACGTCTCGGGCGCCGCGGGCGGCGGCGAAATTGCACTGGGCAGCCTGGGCGTTGCGCCGGACGACGGCTCGGCCGCGTTCAGCAACAAGTCCGCCACCGTCAAGGTGGCCGCGGGCGCGACGCTCAAGGCCGATGCGCTTGTCAAGGGCAACGGCGGCAGCGTCACGATGTGGTCCAACGACGCCACGGCGTTTGCCGGCAGCCTGTCGGCGCGCGGCGGTGAACAAGGCGGCGATGGCGGTTTCGCCGAAGTCTCCAGCAAGAAGAACATCGGCCTGACCGGTTCGGTCGACATGCGCGCGCCCAAGGGCAAGACGGGCCTGTTGCTGATCGACCCGACCGACCTGCGCATCGTTGATTCCGGCAGCGGCTCGGGCGCGCTGGACGGCAACGCCGGCGACGGTACCGTCAACGGCGGCGACGCCAACGCCGCCAACAACACCGTGTCGCGCGGCCTGTTGGAAAGCCTGGCCGGCACCACGAACATCAAGCTGGAAGCCACCGGCCAGATCACGATTGCGGACATGGCCGCGATCAATCTGAAGACGACCTCGGGCAACAGCTTCACGCTGCGTTCGACGCAAACGGGCGGCATCCGCTTCGAGAATTCGAATACCGAAATCAGCACCCAGGGCGGCGCCATCACGCTGGAAGCGCTGGGCGTGGGCAGCACGCTGGACAACATCGGCAAGCTGAACAGCCGCGGCGGCGCCATCACGTTGAACGCCACCGGCGACATCAACCTGGCCAACGTCATTGACGCTGGCACCGGCGCGGCGCTGGTGCGCACCAGCGCGGGCACCATCCGCAACACGGGCGGCGCAAACCAGGTGGTGACGGGCAACACCGTCACGCTGGACGCCAGCGGCGGCAGCATCGGCGAGATCGGCAACGCCATCAACACCGACACCACCAAGCTGGCGCTCGCCACGGGCGGCAACCTGGCCGTGGCCAACCGCTCGGTGCTGAGCACGCTGGACATCACCAGCCGCCACGCGCAACCCGGCGTCAACAATTCGTACGCGCTGTCGTCCAACGGCTTGACGTTCGCACTGGCGGATAGCGGCAGCTACCAGCTGAACACGGTTGACCAGGCGGGCCTGAACTTCTCGTTCACCGGCGACCGCACGATCAACGTGGGCAACATCGCGCTGGGCACGGGCGCGCTGTCGCTGACGTCATCGGCCGGAGACATCCTGGCCCGCAACAGCCTGAGCACCATCGGCGCCAGCACCATCGCGTTGAAGGCGGCAGGCAGCACCGGCGGCAATGGCGCCATCGGCTCCTCTGCGCTGGCGTTGAACACGCAGACGGCCGCGCTCACGGCGGCCAGCGGCACGGGCGGCGTGTATGTGAACAACGCAGGCAACCTGGCCCTGCGTTCCATCGACACCACGGGCGCGCTGTCCGTGTGGACTGATGGCCATCTGACGGTGGGCGCCATCAAGGCCGGCACGACCGTGCTGACGTCCACCGCCGGCAACATCGTGGACGATGGCGACGACACCACGTCAATCGCCACCAGCATGCTGACCCTGTCGGCGCAGAATGGCATCATCGGCGCTGCGAACCGCAGCCTGAAGACCAACGCGAACGTCGTCGCCGCCACGTCTGGCACGGGCGTTTACCTGGACAGCACCAGCAACAGCCTGACCATCACGCAGGCGCAGGCGAACAACGCCGCCATCGTGATCACGGGCGCGGGCAGCGTGTCGGCCAACAACGTCAGCTCGTCTGGCGGCGCCGTCAACTTGACCGGCAACAGCATCTTCGCCGGCCAGGTCAACGCAGGTTCGGGCAACGTCACGCTCACCGCGCGCGCGGGCAGCATCACGGGCTCGTCGGCATCGCTCATCACCGGCAACGTCGTCACCCTGCTGGCCCCCGCGGCCAGCAGCGCCTACACCGTGGGCACCACCGGCACCTTCCTGCGCACGGCGGCGGGTGAACTGCATGCCACGGGCGGCGGCATCTACATCAACCAGGCCCAGGGCTCCGTGCTGCTGGACGACCTGAAAGCGTTCAACGGCATTTCCGTCACCGGCGTCGCGGACCTGACGGCCAACAATCTCGATGCCGGCACCGGCACGCTCTGGCTCAATGCCCAGGGCGGCAACATCCTGCGCGCCAATGCGAACAGCGCGCTGGCGGGCAACAGCATCAACCTGCAAGCCCTGCAACACATCGGCACGGCCAGCGATCACCTCAAGACCTCCACCACCAGCCTGACGCTGGCAAGCGGCGGCGATATCTATGTCGACAACCCCGACAAGACGCTGACGTACCTGTCGGTCAGCAACTGGCACGCCGACCCCGCCCGCAAAAACACCTTGCTGGTTTCGGCGCCCTTCCTTGCTTTCGACGTCAATGACGACCTGGGCAACGCGTACGAATTGAAGCAGGTCTATAGCTCGCTGCTGAGCCAGTTCATCTTCAACGGCGATCAAAGCCTGAAGCTGGGCAACATCCGCGCCAGCAACGGGATTTCGCTGACGTCCACGCAAGGCAGCATCCTGGACGACGGCAACGCCGAGACGCGCGTCACCGCCAGCTCGGTCACCCTTTCCGCCAACCAGGACATCGGCACGAGCGGCAACTTCGTCGCGGTCAACGCCCCGTTCCTGTCGCTGAGCACGCGCGGCAATCTCTACGCGACCAACATCGCCGACCTTTCTTCGCTGACGGTAACCGCTCGCCACAAGGGCGAAGACGACCACTACGTGCTGGACGTGCGCGCCCCGTCGCTGCTGTTCAACATCACCGACGATGTCAGCGGCCACACCATTCACGAGGTGCGCGACAGCAACTCGGTGAACTTCAGCTTCGTCAGCGACCGCGACGTCACCGTCGGCAGCATCGATGCGGGTTACAGCGGTTCCATCACGCTGAACACCACGGGCGCGATCAGCGACGACGGCAACAAGAACACGCTGTTGCTGGCCAACTCGGTGAACCTGACCGCTGGCCGCGCCATCGGCGCCGCCGGCACGGGCTATCTGGACATCCTGACCAGCAACCTGTCCGGCTCGGCCAGCAATGGCGGCTTCTACGCCCAATTGCTCAAGCCCACCGGCTCCGGCAACACCACTGGCATCATCACGCTGAACACCATCACGGCAACCGACGCGGTGCAGATCGACGCGCGCCAGGGCGACCTGGTGGTGTCCGGCGCGGTTCGCAGCTGGAATGACGACGTTACGCTGAACGCGGCCAACGGCTCCATCCTGGGCAATGGCTCGGGCAACGTGTACGCCGGTGGCGGCGACATCTTGCTGACCGCTTCGGGGGCCATTGGCGGCACCTACGCGGGCGCCCTGCGCTACGTGGGCGTGGGCGGCGCGGGCCAAGTCAACGTGGTGGCCAATGCGGGCGGCGACCTCTACCTGAACGGCACCACCAGCGACGTCAAGCTGGTCACGCTGACGGCAGGCGGCCAGCTCGGCTACACCCAGTCGGCGGGCGGCACGACCACCGTGGGCAGCGTGCAGGCCAACGGCCTCGCGTCGCTGGCCAACGCCTCGGGTTCCATCCTGGATGACGGCGACGCCGCCACGAAGATCCAGGCCAGCAGCATTGCCTTGTCGGCGGGCGGCCAACTGGGCGCAGCGGGCGCGGCGCTGACCTTGCAGGCCCCGGACGTCAGCCTGACCAGCGGCGGCGACATTACCGTTGACAACCTGACGGGTCTGACCCGCCTGGCCGTGACGCGCAACGGTTCGGGTTACGGCTCCTATGCCATCACCGCGCCCAACCTGGCGGCCTTCACGCTGACGGATGACGCCAACGGCATCCACCTGAAGGACATCGCCAGCGCCACCAATCTGGACTTCGGCTTTACGGCCAACAGCAAGAACCTGCTGGTGGGCAACATTGACGCCGGCGCGGGCGGCAAGGTCAGTCTGGCTGCGGGCGGCAACATCACGAACGACGATCTGGCCAACCCCGGCGCCATTCGCGCCGGCACCGTCGCGCTGACGGCGGGCTCGAATGGCTCGATCGGCTCGTCGGCCACGGGCGGCACGCTGGCGTTGAACGGCACGTCGGCGCTGAGCCTGACTGCGGGCAACAGCTTCTATGTCGCCAGCGACACCGTGCTGCGCAGCCTGGCCATCAACAGCCTGCGCGGCGCGGGCGCCACCAGCACCATCGCCGTGGGCGGCGGTGCGGGCCAGACCATCAAGATCAGCGATGACGGCACCACGCAGTACCTGGAGCAGATCACGGGCGGGCTGACGGACTTCAGCTTCACCAGCCGCAAGAACATTCAGGTAGGCGCCATCACCGCCAGCGACCTGGTAAGCCTGACGACGGCCAACGGCGGCGTCTATTCCAGCATCACCAGCGATGCCGGCAACGGGCGCATTACGGCCGGCACGGTCAAGCTGTCGGCAACCGGCAGCGACAGCTACACCGCGCGCGATGCGAACACGGGCGCCATCGGCAGCACCGGCCGCGCCCTGCGCACCATGGCCAACAATCTGGTGATCGCCAACAACGGAGACATCACCCTAAACAACGGCGGTCGGGAGGTCAGCAGCATCGACCTGAACCTGACGCGCCGTGACGCCTACAACGACACGATTGCCGATACCAACGCCTATTCCTTCGCCGGGCTGGGCACCCAATCGCTGTCGATCTCCGGTGGCACTACCCTGTTGATTGCGGCAAACATGCCCGGCACGTCGCTGGCCATCAGCGCCGATTCGGCCATTGCGACCGGCAACATCAATACGGGCGCCACGGGTTCGGTGACGCTGACCTCGCGCTACGCGAACAGTTTGCTCAACCCCACTATCTCGCGCAATTCCGGCCAGATCACGGGCGACTCCGTCAGCCTGAACGCACTGGGCGCGAACGGCAGCGTGTCGGGGTCCACCAACACCAACAACCTGTCCATCGCGTCGGCGGGCAACGTCAGCGTCTCCAACGCCAAGCAGCTGGCGTCGCTGTCGCTGACGGCAAACCACAGCAATACCACCGGCGCGCAGACCAATACGTACGCGATCTCGGCCACCGGCCTGACGTTCTCGCTTGGCGATTCGAACAGCGTCAATGGCATGACGGTCAACAACATCGCGTCCAACGGCCTGGCGCTGTCCCTGTCGTCGGACCGCACGCTGACCGTCAGCAACGTCAACACCGGAGCGGGCGGCTCGGTCACGCTGGCCAGCAACGGCAACATCTACGGCAACAGCTCCAGCGCCAGCAACCCCAACATCACCACGGGCGATCTGACGTTGAATACGGGCTCGGTCTCGGGTACGTACAACACGGTCCAACCGTTGTATGTCAGCGTCGACACGCTGTCTTCGAACGTGCGCGGCAGCCTGTGGGTGTCGAACAACAAGAGCCTGACGCTGCTGAACAACAGCGCCGCCAGCTCCGCACAGGTGAACGTCACCAACGGGTCGATCTTGCAAGGCGCTGGGGGCCGCTTCGTCGCTCCCGCGCTGACGCTGACCGCCACGCAATCCATCGGCGCCGCGGGCAATGCGGTGCAAACCGATACGCGCCAGCTGGTCACGCAGACCGGCCGCGATCTGTACCTGAACAACGCGTCGAACCTGTTCAGCCTGAACGTCACGGCCAACCACGCCAACCCGGCGGTGGACAACGTCGTCCAGGTTGCCGCGCAAGGCTTGACGTTCAACGTCACCGATACCGGCGGCTACAACCTGTTTGACGTGCGCGACACCACCGGCCTGAACTTCTCGTTCTCGGGCGACCGCACGCTGAACCTGGGCAACATCGACACAGGCCCGGCCCACACCGTCAGTCTGGCCGCCACGGGCGCGGGCAGCAACATCGTCAACCTGTCGCCGGCGTCGCACGTCACGGGCGATTCGGTGTCGCTGTTCGCCACCGGCCAGATCGGCTTGGGTTCGTCCGACAAGATCCAGACGACCACCACCGAGCTCTACCTGACGGGCGGCAGCCACGTCTACGTGAACAACGACCGCGACCTGGCCAGCCTGTCGCTGTACGCCACGGGTTCGGCGCCGTCCACCTACGACATCACGTCGGACCAACTGGTGTTCGACGTCGAACACAACGGCCGCCTGCAAGTCAACGAAGTCCGTGACAACACCGGCCTGAACCTGTCGCTGTCCAGCAGCGTGGGCCAGGACATCGGCATCATCGACACGACGTCCACCGGCACCGTCCGCCTGTCCAGCAACAGCAGCATCCTGGGCAGCGCCGACGACAGCCAGCGCATCACCGGGGGCCAGGTCACGCTGACCGCCCAAGGCACGGGCGGCATCGGCGCCGCAGGCCGCGAAATCAATTTGTCCGCGCCGATTGTCAGCCTTCAGAACACCGGCGACGTCTACATCGATTCCGACACGCACATCGATTCGTTGTCGCTGTACGCGATGGGCAACGCCGCGCGCACCTACAGCATCAACTCGCCGACGCGCGACGGCGGCTACATCGGCTTTACCGCCACCGACGGCGGCAGCGGCGACGCGGCCGGCCTGGTGCTGGGCAACATCACGGACGCGGGCGGCCTGAACCTGTCCGTCACCAGCGATCGCACCATCACCGTTGGCACGATCAACGTCGGCTATGACAACGTTGCGCTGACTTCCCGCAACGGCTCGCTGCTGGGTGACGGCGACGCCAACACCAAGATCGACGCCGCATCGCTGACGCTCAACGCCAACAACGCGATTGGCGCTGCGGGCGCCGGCAACGCCATCGACACCCGCGTCAGCACGCTGACCGGCCGCACCGCCAACGGCGGCGCGTTCATCACGGTAGAAGGCAACACCAGCCTGCCGAGCTTGACGACGACGGGCGCAAGCTCGGTCAGCAACACCGTGGGCGACATCGAGCTTGGCACCGTCAACACCAACGGCAACGCGTTCTCGGTCAACAACACCGGCGGCTCCATCCTGAGCGGCACGATCAGCAACGCCACCACCGTCGACCTGACGGCCAACGGCTCGATCGGCAACAAGAGCGCCATCCGCACCACCAACATCAACGGCCTTACGACGACCGTCACGTTGAGCGCCCGCAAGACGGCCACGGCGGACGGCAGCATCACGTTGACCGAAACCTACGGGCTGCGCGCCACGTCGGTCACCGCCGACGGCAACATCACGCTGACGGCCGACACCGCCGGCAGCGGCCGCGATCTGCTGGTGGGCACCATCAGCACCACCGATGGCGCGGTGGCGCTGAAGTCCGGCCAGGGCAACATTGTCGGGGTGGACAACAACAACCGCATCACCGGCAACAGCGTCACGCTGACGGCCGACTATGGCTCGGCACGCAGCATCGGCACGAACAACTCGAACCGCATCCATCTGGACACGCCGTCGCTGACGCTGAACACCCCGGGCAACATCTACGTCGACAACCTGGCCGACCTGACCGATCTGACCATCAACCGGAACAACGCCACGGGCAACCAGAATGGCAGCACGGGTTTCCTGACCATCGACGCCCAGAACCTGACGTTCAGCGGCGCCGATACCAGCAACAACACCGCGCTGACCATCGTTCGCGACACCACCGGCCTGAACTTCACGTACCTGGCGATCGGCTCGATCACCCTGAACGATATCAACGTGACGTCCAACGGTTCGGTCAACCTGTCGACCAATCCGTACTACTACACGGGCGGCTCCATCCAGGGCATGACCGGCTCGTCTAAGATCACGGCGGGCGACCTGACGCTGTCCACCGCGTCGGGCAACACCACCAACTCGATCGGCTCGGCCGGCCGCGCGCTGAACACGCAGGTCAACAACATCTCGGCAACCGCCTCGGGCGGCATCTGGCTGAGCCAGACCGGCTCGATCAACCTGGGCAACCTGCGCGCAGGCGAAGACTTGTCGGTGACGACGACCACGGGCGACATCCTGGTCGGCACGGTCAGCTACGGCACCAACAAGACGCTGACCTTGAACGCCCAAAACGGCAGCATCCTGGACGGCGGCGGCGCCATCTCGGGTTCTGGCACGGGCGCCATCACGCTGACGGCGAAGAACGGCATCGGCACGAACGACGCGGCGATCAAGATTGCGGCCCCGCTCAACCCGGTATCGGCCACCGTGACCGGCACGGGTTCACTGTTCCTGAACAGCACGACAAGCCTCACGGGCGGCCTGACGACGTCCGTCGCCAATGGTCAAACACGTGTCACGTCGGCGGGCAACCTGGTGCTGACCAGCATGACGTCGGCCACCGATGCGGCGGGCAACGGCATTTCGGTGAACACGACCGCAGGCAACATCACCGTCAAGAACGTGCAGGCCGGCGCCACGCAGGGCCAGATCACGCTGAACGCGGAAAACGGCTCCATCCTGGCGGATGCGGCGGGCGCCACCATCAAGGCATACGGTGTGACGCTGAACGGGCGCACGGGCATCGGCTCCAACAGCACGCTGGGCCGCATCAACGCAACCGGCCAGCGCGTTGAAGCCACGACCAACGGCGCGATGTACCTGGCGGCGGACAACAATTCCGTCTACTCGTACCTGTCGGGCAACATCATCGACATCGCCGCAGCCGGCAACCTGCAAATCGCCAACGCCATCGCCGCCAACGGCAATGGCGCGATCAAGATCGTGGGCAATGGCACGAACAGCCAGCTGGTCGCGGGCAACATCGACGCAGGCACGGGTTCGGTCAACATCGACTACAGCAAGGCAGGCAGCACCATCGTCGACGATCGCGAGCAGTCCACGCGCATCATCGGCAATTCGGTCACGCTGAAGGCCGCCGCGGGCATCGGCGGCGCCGAAGGCTCGCCGGACAACGTGCAGACCACCGCTGGCCAGATCACGGCCGAAGTCACCGGCAACGGCTCGATCTACCTGGACGACAACCGCGCGGCCGGCACGACGCTGATGTCGGTCATCACGCAGAACGGCGCCATCGGCATCACCACCGCCGGCCCCACGCTGGTCAACAGCGCCGTCACCAAGACGAACTCGGCGGCCAACGACATCTCGATCGCCACGTCCAATGGCGACCTGTCGATCAACACGATTGACGCCTTGCAGCTGGGCGACGTCAATTTGAAGGCGGCCGGCTCCATCCTGGGCGCGCTGTCGGGCAACCTGATCTTCGGCAACAGCCTGACGGCCACGGCCGGCGGCAGCATCGGCTCGGCCACCAACCTGGCCAACGGCACGGGCGGTATCGCGCTGCGCACCAACGTCGCATCGCTGGGCGACCTGACCACCGGCGCCGATGGCGCGGTCATCGTCCTGAACAACGTGGGCACGCGCGCCTTGACGCTCAACGGCGACGTCACCCAGACGGGCGACAACAGCTCGGTGTACATCCGCTCGTCGGGCGACCTGAACGCCAGTTCCGGCTTGTCGAACACCGCCGACAACGTGCTGCTTGCTTCGTCCGGCACGCTGACGGTCGCCAGCACGGGCGTGCAAGCCAATGACACCGTCACCCTGACTGGCACGCGTGACGTCGTCGCAGCCGGCGTCACGCCGCGCGACATCACCGTCCGGGGCGGCACGCTGAACTTCACGAGCGGCGCGGCAGGCGGCAACACGGCATTGACGACGGAAGTGGCGAACGCCACCGTCAGCCTGACCGGCGCCAGCGCGCCGGCGGACCTGACGCTGAACAACACCGGCGCATTGAATGCCACGCTGTCCACCGCCAACGGCAACATCACCGCCAACGCGACCGGCACGCTGGATGTGTCGGCTTCGGCCAGTGGCAACAATCGCACCATCAACCTGAGCTCGCAGCACGGTGACTTGGCGTTCGGCACCATCAATGCCGGCGCCACGAACGGCGCGGTCATCCTCGCCGCCGCCGAAGGTTCGCTGGTGGGCGCAGGCACGGACCTGACGACCAACAGCCTTGATCTGACCAGCTTGAACAGCATTGGCGACGGCAACGCCGCCTTCACCACGTCGGCGCGTTATCTCAAGGCCAACGTGCTGGGCGCAGGCGACATCGTCGTGGACGCGACCGGCCCCTTGACGCTGGGCAACATCGCGACGGCCGATGGCGACATCCAGATCGCCGCCGTGGGCGACTTGATCAGCACGGTCAAGCTTGCCGCGGGCAATCACGGCGACGTCCTGCTGGGTTCGTCGGCGGGCAACGTGGGCGTCAACCACGCCATCGCCAACACCGACGTCAACAACCTGACGGTGACCGGCGCGCAAATCGGCATGGCCGCCGTCAACACCGCTGGCGCGCAGACCTACGAAGGCAATGTCACGCTGAACGGCGACCTGACCGGCACGGCCATCGACATCACGGGCAACGCCACGCTGACGGGCGGCAAGCGCACGCTGACCGCGAATGGCGCGAACGGCGGCGTCAACATCGCGGGCGCGCTCAATGGCGGCAACCAGCAGGCCGTCATCGTCGCCAATGATGGCGACGTCGCGCTGGGCGGCAACGCCATCAACCTGGCCAGCCTGACCATCGACGGCGCCAACATCGGCCTGCAAAGCGTCACCACGACCGGCGCGCAGCAGTACAACGGCGACACGACGCTGCGTGGCATCTACACGACGAGCAACAGCGCCTTTGGTGTCGACGGCGCCACCATCCTGGGCAACGGTGTCAACGTGTCCACCGGCAACGGCGCGGTCACGTTCACGGGCAACGTGTCGGGCGCCAACGCCCTGAACATCACCACCACCGGCACGACCACGTACGACGGCGCGGTCGATATCGCCTCGCTGAACCAGGCGGGCTCGGGCGTTACCGCCATCAACGGCGGCGAGGTCACCACGTCCGGCACGCAGCACTACGCCGGCCGCGTGGTGCTGGGCGACGACACGACGTTGACCGGCAGCACCATCACGCTGAGCAATGGCGCAGACGGCGCGCACGCGCTGGAAATCGACGGCGCGGCTTCGCTGGCGGGCGCCATCGGCGCCAACGCCAAGCTGGCCAGCCTGACCGTGACCGGCCCGGCCACGCTGACAACAAGCAGCGTCGCCACCACCGGCAACCAGCACTACCAGAACGCCGTGACGCTGGGCAGCGACCAGTCGCTGTCCACCACCACCGGCAACGTCACGTTTGACGGCGCGTTGATCAGCACCCGCAACGTTGTCATTGACTCGACGGCAGGCGGCGACGTCAGCTTGAACGCCGTGGGCAGCGCTGGACAGCGTCTGGGCGACGTGACGGTCAATACCGCCGGCGCAACCACGTTCAACGGCGCGGTGTACGCCGCCTCGGTGCAGACGGACGCGCCGGGCACGGTGGCCATCAATGGCGGCCTGGTCGATACCACGGGCGATCAGACCTTCCGTGAACGAGTGACGCTGGGCGCAGACACCGTGCTCAAGGGCAGCACCGTCAATCTCTTGGGCGGCGGCAACGGCAAGCACGGCCTGACCATTGACGGCGAGACCGTGCTGAAGGGCGCGTTCGGGGCGCAAGATGCGCTGGCCAGCCTGACGGTGAACGGCACGGCCAGCCTGGACGGCAGCATTCGCACCACGGGCGAGCAGTCGTACAACGGCGCAGTGACGCTGGACGGCGACGTCGCGTTGGCAACGCAAGGCGGCAATATCACGTTCAACGACAAGGTCGTCAGCAGCCAAGGCGACGACCATGATCTGTCACTGGCCGCCAACGCCGGCAACGTGACCTTCACGAGCACCGTTGGCGATGCCACCGGCGGCCGTCTGGGCGATATCACCATTGCCAGCCAGGGCGCCACCACGCTGAACGACGTCGTCTACGCGGCATCGATCACGTCCGACGCTGGCGGCACGATCGCCATCAACGGCGGCTTGGTCGACACGACCGGCACGCAGTCCTACGGCGAACTGGCCGTGCTGGGCGGCGACACCGTGTTGAAGGGCAGCACCGTCAGCCTCTTGGGCGGCGGTGACGGCGCGCACGACCTGACGATTGACGGCGACGCCGTGTTGAAGGGCCCGTTCGGTGCGCAAGACGCGCTGGCCAGCCTGACGGTCAACGGCACGTCCACGCTGGGCCAAGGCAGCATCGCCACCACGGGCGACCAGTCGTACAACGGCGCGGTTACGCTGGGCGGCAACGTCACGGTGGCCAGCCGCGACGGCGACATCGGCTTTAACGGCTCGGTTGACGGCACGCACGATCTGGCGGTCTCGGCAGGCAACGGTGACGTCACCTTCGCCGGTCCGGTTGGCCAGGATTCCCGTTTGGGTAACGTGACGATCAACGCCGCGGGCGACACCGTGCTGAACGGCCCGGTCCGCACCGCCTCGCTGCAAACCAGCGGCAACGGCGACCTGCTGATCAACGGCGGCTCGGTCAACACGACGGGCACGCAGCTGTATGGCCAGCACGTCATCCTGTCTGGCGTGGACACCACGCTGACCGGCACCAACGTGCAACTGAAGGCAGGCGTGGACGGCACCGAGCCGGGTCAACAAGGCCTGATCATTGCCGGCAACGCCGACATCCAGGGCGACATCGGCGCCACCACGCCGCTGCGCGGCCTGGCGGTGCAAGGCACGACCACGATGGGTCCGGGCAAGGTCGTCACCACGGGTGACCAGGTCTACACCGGCGCGGTCACGCTGACGGGCGACCGCGAACTGACCAGCAGCACGGGTTCCGTTGTGCTGGGCAGCACGCTGGACGGCGGCAATGGCAACAACCTGTCCATCAACGCCGGCAAGAACGTGCAGGTGGCGGGCGACGCCACCGGCCTGGGTTCGCTGACCTTGCGCGCCGTTGACACCATTGTGTTCAACGGCGACGTCAGCGCCTACCGCGTGCAGCAGCTGGAAGCCAAGACCGCCAGCTACAACGGCGCGGTGCGTGCAACCGGCCCGGACGGCATCGACATCTCGGGCGGCACCGTGTCGTTCGGCAAGGATGTCACCGCCGACACCGGCGCGATCCGCGTCACCAACACCGATCCGGCCGGCACGACGACGTTCGCTGCCGGCTCCACGGTGAAGGCCGCGACGGGCTTCACCCAGACCGGCGGCGCCGGCCTGACGCTGCCCGCGCAACTGCTGGTGACCCAAGGCCCCATCAACCTGGGCGCCCCCGCCACGCTGCAAGGCGCGAACGCCACCATCAGCACCAACGGCGACATCACCGCCGTCGGCCTGTCTGGTCCGCAAACGACGTTGACGCTGGCCGCCGGCCCGCTGGGCGCGCTGCGCATCGGCCTGAACGACGCCAACCTGAGCCACAAGCTGGACGTGGCCGGGCTCATCGTTCCCACCGCCGGTTCGGCCGACGTGTGGGGCACGATTGGCGGCAAGACGGGCGCCTTGGCGGCCGCTTCCATCAAGAGCTCGCTGGTGGGTTCGCCGTATTACCTGAACGGCGTCACGTGGGGGCCGACGGGCGTCATCGACCGCTTGGCCGCCATTACCGCGCCGCAGCCGATCATCCCGAGCACGCCTACCGCCGAATCTTTGTTCCGTGGTACGGTCCCGTCTGATGGTTTTGGCCCTGATGCGCTGGGTGCATACGCCGATCCGCAGGTGCTGAAGGTGGCTACTGCGAGCTTTAACTGGCTGCTGCCTTCCGGCGACAACGCCATGCTGAACGTACCGGCCGGCAACACGTCGGTACTGCAAGCCCCTGGCAGCAACCCGCAACAACCTGTCGCCGAAGGCAATCCGTCTTCCGACGACGAGCGTCGCGACCACGACGCGCAATCCCGCACTCTTTGATTCGACACCATGACTACGCAGACTTCGCTTCCCCTGTTCTACGAACAACCCCGTCCTCTGGCTGCCGGCGTGCACGCCAACCTGTCGCTGGCCGGCAACACGGGCTTTGCCTATGCCGCCAACACGAACGCCGTGCCGCTGGTGGCTACCGAGCTGCCCACCGCGTGCCGCCACTTCCCCATCGTCTTCACCGATGGTGATCAACCCACGCCCGTCGCGGTGCTGGGCGTGCGCGGCCAGGAAAACCTGTTCGTCGACGCCGACGGCCAATGGCGCGCCGGCACCTACATCCCGGCCTACGTGCGCCGCTACCCGTTCATCTTCATGGAGAACGAAGACCGCAGCCAGTTCACGCTGTGCGTGGATGAAAAGGCCGCGTCCGTGGTGGAAGGCCGCGACAACCCGTTCTTCGACGATGCCGGCGAGCCCACCGACCTGGCCCGCAGCGCCCTGGAATTCTGCCGCGACTACCAGAACCAGCACGCCTACACGATGGAGTTCGCGCAAGCGCTGGCCGCTGCCGACCTGCTGATCGAGAACCGCGCCGACATCACCCTGCCCGACGGCCAGCGCCTGGCCATGTCCGGCTTCAAGGTCATCGACGAAGCCAAGTTCAACAAGCTGCCGGATGAAGAGTTTCTGCGCTGGCGCGCCAACGGCTGGCTGCCGCTGGTCTATTGCCACCTGCTGTCGATCAACACGTGGCCTGCCCTGATCAACCAGGTGCAGCCGGAGGCGGTGGCCGAGGAATCCGCCGAGGCGTGATTTCACGGCAGCGCGGCAAGACCGGTCACCGTACCGGCTTGCCCCCGCCCACTCGGAAAGTTTTTTCGAGGCCTTTAGGCGCCGACGCAATCGGCGCCTTTTTTTTGCCGGGCGCGTGGCCGGAGCCGGCCGTAGCCGGCGCCGGCGTTAAAAGTCCACCGTGGCCGACAGCAGGACGGTGCGCGGTGCGCCTATCGTCAGGCCGTTGGAAGAGGCGGAAGCCCAGTACGCTTTGTTGAAGACGTTCTCGACGGTGGCGCGCAACGTGACAGGAGTGTTGCCCGCGCGAAACGCATAGCGCGCGCCCACATCAACGCGCGTCCAGCTGGGGATCTCCTGACGGTTCGCGGCGTCCAGGTATTGCGACGTCGTGCGCAGCGCGCGCGCCGACATGGTCAGGCCGGCCAGAAAGGGCGTGTCCCATTCCACGCCAAGGTTCATGCTGTAGCGCGGCGAGCCGGGCGCGACGTTGCCCTCGGTGAGCGCATTACCGGTTTTCGTCAACCGGCCATTCAGAAGCATGACGCCCGCCAGCACGCGCACGTTGTTGACGGGTTCGCCGAACACGTTGAACTCCAGCCCGCGATTGCGCTGCATGCCGTTGACGGCGTAGATGCCTGTCGACGGGTCCGTGAGCCCGCTGGGGCGGCGGATCTGGAAGGCGCTGAACGTTGCGCCCACATCGCCGTATTCGACCTTCACGCCCGCCTCGATCTGTTCGGACTTGATGGGCGCAAACACCTCATTGGCGTTCACCGCGGTAAGCGGCGCGGTCGGCCCTTCGCTCAGGCCTTCGATGTAGTTGGCGTACACCGACACGTGCTGCGACGGCTTGCCCAGCAAGGCGATGGCGGGCGTGACTTTGCGTTTGTCGTACCGGCTGGTGTGATTGCCGTCCTCGTCGTACTGATCGGTGACCACGCGTTGCGAGCGCGCGCCCACCGTCAGTTGCAGCCGCTCGTCCCACACCGACAGCGTGTCGGCCAGCGCAAAGCTGGTCAGGCGCGATTCGCCAGACTTCGGAATGTCGGTGCTCAACCCCGCCACGGACGGTGCGGTGGTAGCAAGCGGGGCGTAGAGATTGGAGCGCACCGTGGCGAAGTCGTAGCTGAGATTGCCGAAGGTCTTGTCGAATTGCGTGGCGCTGAGCGACACGGCATGCGACACCGCGCCGGTGGCAAAGCGCGTGCGCGCACCGATCTCGCCGGTGCGGACCTCTTCGTCACGCAGGAAATAGCTGGGGCTGCCCGAGAAATTTCCCGCGGCATCGCGCGCCGTGACGTTCAGGCGCAGAAACTTGTAATCGCCCTGGCGGGCGCCGAACGCGCCATAGACCATCGTCTGCTCGGTGACATCATGCTCGGCGCGCAAGGCGATATAGCTGTCGCGTGAATTGGCATACGTCCAGTCAGGTGCGTATCCCCTGTCAACCCGCCCCGCGTCCGGCACCGGCACGCCGGCCGCCACGCCCACGCGTTCTTGCGGCGCGTCGACCTTGCGGTCTTGGTGGCCAAGATCGGCGGACCAGCGCGTGCGCTCGCCGCGGTAGTCCATGCCCAAGGTCATCAGGCCGCGCGTCATGTGCTGCGACCCGACGCCCGTGTCGCCGCCCTTGTAGGCGCCGTTGATGCGGATGCCGAGCTCGCCCTTGTCACCGAAGCGTTGGCCCAGGTCGACATGGCCGCCCGCCACGTCATGCGTGCCATAGCTGGCCGTGACCTGCCGCGTCGGGGTGTCTTCCGCCCGCTTGGGCACCACATTGATGGCGCCGCCCACGCCGCCCGACGGCGCCATGCCGTTGAGCAATGCGTTGGGGCCTTTCAGCACTTCGACGCGCTCCAGGCTTTCCACCGCCAGCGCATACGTCGGCAACACGCTGTACAAGCCGTTTAACGCAATGTCGCTATTCAAGACCGGAAAGCCCCGAATGGAGAACTGGTCGAAGCGGCTGGTCCTGGGGTTGGTGTTTTGCACGGACGCATCGTTGGACACGACATCGGCCACGCTTTGCGCCTGCTGTTGCTGCATCAGCGTGCTGGTGTAAGCGCTGACCGAAAAGGGCGTATCCATGATGCCTTTTTCGCCCAGCATGCCCAGGCTTGCGCCGCTTGCGACCTGGCCGCCCGCGAACGCCGGCATCAGTGCGCCCGAGTATGCGGCGGTGACGGTCACCGCCTCCATTTGCGCGACGGGCGCGGAAGCCGCGGACAAGGTGTAGGCATTGGCGCCCGCGCGCACCGCGGTCAGGCCGGTTCCGGACAGCAACGCCGCAAAGCCCGCGTCCACCGTGTAGCTGCCGCTCAAGCCCGGCGATTGCATGCCTTGCACCATGGCGCCCGCAAACGACAGACGCACGCCGGACTGGGTGGCGAACTGCGCAAGCACGGACCCCAGCGAGCCGGCCGGCAGCCGATAGTCGCGCGTGGCGGATGACGTGGCGGGGGGGTGTTCCTGCCCCTGCGCCTGCGCGGCGCCGGCAGCGGGCAATAGAACGGAAAGACAAAGCACCGCGGTCGCACGGGCTACGGAAGAACTGGACTGGGACATGAGGACGGCGCCGCGAAAGTGGATGTTCAAAGAAACGGTTTCGGATCGGAACTCAGCCTGATCCCGATGCGGTTTCAAGGCCTATATCCTGTACACCGTTCGACGCCGGAAAACATGCCACCTGCCTGTGATGCAACCCTGCGCAGCAAGCTGCCCGCGCCGGTCTGCTAGGCGTCGCGCGCCTGGATTTCCACCCAATACCGCGTGCGCAAGGCGATGCGCACCGGCAGGGTCCGCGCCAGCAGCGCCAGGCTGGCGTCGGTGTCTTGCAGCGAAAACGAACCGAAAACACGCAGGTCCGCGACGTTGCTGGCGCACCGCATGATGCCCGGGCGGTAGCGCGCCATGGCGTGCGTCCAGTCGGCCAGCCGCAAGTCGTCCGCGGTCAGTACGCCCCTCTTCCACGCGGGTTCGGCTTCGGGCAACGCGGCGTCTTGCGCCACGGTGGCGGCGTCAAAGCGCACCTGCCGGCCGGCGCGCACAACCTGGCTGCCAACGCCATCCCTGGGCCGCACCATCACCGCGCCGTCATAGACGTTGACCTGTGCGCTGTCTGCATGAAGGCTGACCGTGAACTGTGTGCCAATGGCCTGCACCATGCCCACGGGCGTCTGAACCAGGAAGGGGCGCGCGCGCGGTGCGGCGTCCGGGGCCGTCGCGACGAAGATGCGGCCACCCCGCAGCCACAGCAATCGCTCGGTATCCGAATACCGCACGTCCACTCGCGTGGCGGTATCGAGCGTCAGCGCCGTGCCGTCCGCCAGCGTGGTCTGGCGGATCTGGCCGGTGCCGCTTTCCAGATCCGCTTGTTGGGTGCGCCACGCCAGATAGGCGATGGGCGCCACTGCCGTCAGGCACAGCAGCCGCGCCGCCAGGCGCCGGCGATCCGGCTTGGCCAGGCCTTGCAGCGCCTGCGCACGCATGGCTGGCGGCACTTGGCCAAAGGTTCCCATCACGCGCTCGGCACGCGCCCACGCCTGCGCGTGCGCGGGACTGCATGCGATCCAGCGGGACAACGCCCGCAAGCAGGCTTCATCATTGGGGGCATCGTGCAATCGGGCCATCCAACCGGCCGCTTCGGCCAGCAGCGCGTCGGGGACGTGCGCGGACGTCATGCGTCGATCGCCGTCAAGCAAGCCAGATACGCGTGTTGCATGTGGCGATTGACGGTGCGCACCGACAAGCCGGTTTCAGCGGCGATCTCGGCATACGTCAGCCCATCAAGCTGCGCCAGCAGGAAGACATTGCGCACCCGGCCCGGCATAGCGTCCAGCATCCGGTCGATGCAGTACAGCGCTTCCAGAATCAGCGCGCGCGTCTCTGGCGACGGCGCGGTGTCGGGGGGCAGCGTTGCAACCGAATCGGCATAGGCCTGCTCGACATTGCGATGACGCCATAAATCGACGACCAGGCCTTTGGCGACGTGGGTGAGAAAAGCGCGCGGCTCCGGCATTTCCAGGGAGCGATTGCTGGAATACACGCGCAGAAACGTGTCGTGGGCCAGATCCGCGGCGTCCCATGCGTTGCCCAGACGTTTACGGAGCCAACCGTATAGCCATTTGTGATGATCAGCGTAGAGACCACTCAGGGCCAGGGGACGAGGCGCGCAGGTTTGGGACATGGGACCAGGAACTGCCAGCAGAAGATCTTAGTGATAATGAGTTCTGTTAATAATACTGGAATCTATTGCTGGAATCCCGTCCTGCTTTTGCATCACGCTTTTGCATCACGCTCTTGCATCGACTTCCGCCCGGCGTTCGCCCGGCGTTCTCCCGAATCATCCGAACAGATGGACCCAGCCCATGGCCTCGCCCACAAATAAGCCCTGCGACAAAAGCAACAGCGCCAGCCACAGCCATCGCCACGGCCACATGCCTGCCCACGCCTCGCGCACGGGCGTGGCGGGTGCGCCGCCATGCCCGGCCTTGGCCCTGACCGCCGCGCTGCCGCCCGCAATGCGCAGCCCATACAGATAAGCGCCCGTCAGGCACAACGCTGTCAACGCCGCGCCGAACAGAAACCAGATGACGCGCACCGGCCAAGGGCCGAACGAACCGAAATGAATGGGATCGGCCAGCTCCGAAATGCGCTGGTGCACGCTGAGGTCGGCTGCGCTGCGGCGCGCGGGCTCGCCCTGTTCCAGCGGCAGGCGGATGGCATTGGCGCGATCCCGCACCAGCCAGGCTGCGGTCTGCCCTTCCACCTGGCCTGCCCGGCCGTCCGCCTCCAGCCGCAAGACTCGGATGTCGAGTTCAGGCCATTGCTGGCGAATCCGGGCTATGGCCGAGTCCAGCGTCTGCGCGTTGAATGGCGCGGCGGCGCGCGGCGCATCTTTGGCCGTGATAGCCGGCAGCGGCGGGGCATGGCCGCCCAGCGATTCGATCAAATACCACAGCCCCGACACGGCAATGACCACGGCGAACCATAGGCTCCATACGGCCAGCAGCCGATGCACATCGCCCCACATCAGCCGGCGCTTGCCGCGCCGTGGCCACGCCAGAAAGCCGCGCCACCAGCGCTTGTAGATGACCAAGCCGGTCACGATCAGCAAGGTCAATGGAATCGACAGCGCCGACACCAACGGCACGCCATAACGTGTGGGCAAAAACAGGTGTCGATGCGTATTGCGCAGCCAACGCTGCATGCTGAACCACGACGTGTCGCCGGTGACGGCGGCGCGGTAGGGATCGATCCAGACGAAGCGCTGCTGGCCCTGCGGCGTGCGCATCAGCGCCTGCGCAGCAAAGCGGGAGGCATGGGGCGCGGTGATGGATAACAGCGTCCAGCCCGGGTACGCCGCCTGAGCGGCCTGGGCCATGTCGCCCCAACTGGCGTGGCGCGATGCCGGCTCAACCCGCATCGCCGGCTGCACCAGCCAGTCGAGCTCGGTGGCGATAACCGCCAAGGTGCCCGTCATGCAGATGAAGGCCATCAACAAACTGAGCTTCAACCCCGCCCAGCTATGAACGGAAAACCACCATTTCCGCTTGGAGGAACCGGCCGATGCAGTAGCGGAGCGTGGGCTGGTGGAGGCTGAAGCGGCTTTCATTCTTGCACCCGATGACTGGCCGCCTGCGAATGTGCAGGGGCCTTATCAGGTACACCGGGCCAGACGAAAAAAGATGCCAGCGCGTGACGCATGCGCTGTCGTCGCGGCCGGTGTGGGCCGCTTAGGTTCACCCGCCCTTTACGAGGTCGAACCCTTCTCCCTTGAACACGCGCCCCGGGCTGCCGCGTTCCACCTCGTGATGCAATTGCCGGCGCTGCGCGCGCTGAGCCGCCCGCAGATCCTGCTCACGGTTGGCCAGCCGATGCGCAATCAGCAGCACGGCAATGCGCTTGTTGGCATGCTGGCTGCGCTCGGTCTGGACCTTCACCGAGATGCCGGTCGCGACATGGGTCGCGCGCACTGCCGATTCGGTTTTGTTGACGTGCTGGCCGCCGGGGCCTGACGCCCGCGTCGCTTCAAACCGGATGTCGCCAGACAGAATCGTGGCGGGCGCCTCACAACGCGAAGCGCCGATGAACCAGTTCTTGCGCAGATGCCCGGGCCGGTAAGGGCTTGGGCAGATCCACTGGATCGACCCTTCCCACGCGGCCGCCAGCGCGTCAGCGCCTTCGCCGTCCAGGCTTAACAACACGGAACGCAACGTGCCTGGCCGGCCCCCGGCTTCGCTTTCCAGCACATCGGCGCACACGCTGCGCGCGCGCGCTTCGCGCAACAGAAAGCCCAAGGCCTTGGCCACCGCCAGGCAGCACTCGTCCGGGCCGTGCGCAGCGGATAACTGTAATAGCACCATCAGCAGCAGCCTCCGCGCGTCTTGTAGGTCAACACCGGACGCAGCTTTGCCAGCACCTTCACCAAGCCCGCCTCGGCAAGACTGGCGACGATGCTGTCCACCGGTTTGTACGCTTCGGGCGCTTCTTCATAGATCAGCGCCTTGTCTTGGCAGACAACGTGATTACCCAGCTTGGTCCGGCTCAGTTGCGCGGGCGTGTAACGCTTGATCAGCCGGTCTTTGCACTCGCTGCGCATCCACTTGCGCCCCGCCCCATGCGCCAACGAAAACAAGCTGGCCTCGCTGGGAAGCGGCTGCACCAGATAGCTGAAATCCCCACGCGACCCCGGGATGACAACCATGCCCGCATCCGCAGGCGTCGCGCCCTTGCGATGCAGCCAGCCCTGCTCACCCTGGATGCGCGCAGGCGTGACCAGGTTGTGGTCCACATCCAGCAATGGTTCGCCGGTTGCACCCAGGCGGCTCAGGATGCGGCGCGCAATCAATTGCCGGTTGGCGCGCGCAAACTGCAACGCGCCGTCATGCTGCGCCAGATAATCCTGGCAGTCCGCGCTATCGTCCGCCAAGCCGTGATGGCCGTGACGCTGAACGTGCTCTTCAAGAATGGCACGGCCCAGTCCGCGTGAACCGCTGTGCACCAGCAGCACAAGCTGCTTGGCGTTGAACGGCGTCGCGGCGAGCGCCTGCGGGTCATAGATGTCGTCGATGCGTTGCAGCTCGGCAAAATGATTGCCTCCGCCGATCGTGCCCAAGGCCTGGCCAAAGCCCACGCCAGCCGGCGCCAGCTGCGCAACCAGCGTTTGCCACGATGCGTCCAGCGGACCATCGATATTGCCCAGCCGCTTCTCAAGCTTGTCGACCGCCACCTTGCCCGCGGCAAGGTTGGTGGACCACAGCGCCATGCCGCAGCCGATATCCCCGCCAATCAACGCGGGATACAGGCGTCCCACAGAGAAAAACGAGGCGCCTACCGGATACCCCCGGCCGGGATGCAAATCAGGCAAGCCCGCCACACGGCGCATGCCGGCAAGCTTGGAAGTGGTGTGTAGTTGTTGGATCGCGTTGCCTTCGATCCACGTGTCGTCCGAGGCGATGAGTGTCACGCTCTCGGACAATTGTTGAATGCAATTGCCCATGGAAATTCCAGATCAGGTCATGAAAGGGCTTGCTTGCATCGCAGGCGTGCGCGCGCCGCCGTGCCGGCTATGCAGGCGTGGCGCGGCGCGCAGACGCGCACGCGAGGCCCATCCATGCAGGATGCGTGCGCGCGGGCGATGCTTGCGGAAAAACCCTGTGTGACAGGTCCGGGCCGAGATACTGCGAATGCGTTCTGTAGCGATTACAGAAGAAAGAATTCGGTCTGACTAGGCGCGGCCTGCAAGGCGGGAAGTTTGTTTTTGCATGATGATTTCCTCCTGTGCAGTACGGTGGTTATTGGGGCGGGCCGAAGCGGATACCGTTTGGGTTTGCGTGGGACGCAATGATCAGCTGCGGCTGCGATCAGGTTTGATCCAGGGCAATGTTTTTTTGCTGCGCAGGGCGCATATTGCCGAGTGCGAGCACTTTATCATCGGTTCTTGTGAGCGGTATCGATGGGGATGGAAAAATCCTTCGATGAACTACGTGGTGTCGGAAATTCGCGACACCCGTACATCATGCATATCGTCACGGCAGGCCACCGCGCAGTCGCGCGGCATTCTGTGAACCGGCCCGGCATCGATGCCTTGCATTCGTCGCGGGCGCTGAAGAAAGGAAAAACCATGTCCATCAAGAATTCCGACAAGCAGTATGCAGGCCTGGTCATCGCCATGCACTGGCTCATGCTCGTGGTGCTGGCCTTGGTCTACGCCTGTATGGAATTGCGGGGGCTGGCCACGAAGGGCAGCGATTTGTACAACAACATCAAGGCGCTGCATTTCTCGCTTGGGCTATGCGTGGTCGGGCTGGTCGTGCTGCGGCTTGTGATCCGAATGGCAGCAGGCAATGCGCCCGCCGTCCGTCCGCCGATGCCTGGATGGCAAGACATTCTTGCGCGGCTGATGCACTACGCGCTGTATGCCTTCATGATCGCCACCCCGATTCTGGGCTGGCTGACGCTTAGCGCAGCCGGCAAGCCGATTCCGCTGTTTGGCCTGAACGTGCCCGCCTTGGTGGGCGCCGACAAGGCCCTGGCGGACCAGATGAAGGAACTGCACGAAACGTTGGCGACGGCCGGCTACTTCCTGGTGGGCTTGCATGCCGCCGCAGCGCTGCTGCATCACTATGCTTTCCGCGACAACACGCTTGTGCGCATGCTGCCGGGCCGGCGCTGACACGTTGTTTGATGCCGGCCTGCGGCTGGCGCACAGGCGGCGCTGCGCGCTGCCCCGTCTACGCGCCGTCCCGAAGCGGGCGTTCAGCCCGCCCCCGCCCCCGCCTGCGCAAAATGCGGCGACTGCCCAAAATGTTCGATCAACAAGTCCGTCAACACCCGTATCTTTCGTGCGGGATGCTGGCCGGGCGGCCGGATGACGTAAGCGCCCGCAGGCGGCGGCGGATAACGGGTCATGATGGGTACGAGCGCGCCAGCCGCGACATGCTCGTGGGTAAGGCAATCGGGCAGGTACGCAACGCCAAGCCCCGCGAGGGCGGCGGCAATCAAGGCCGCGCCGTTATCCGCCTTGAAACGCCCTTGCGGACGCACCGTGACGATCTTTTCGCCATCCAGGAACTGCCAGGTTTCGGCCCCCTGCATCAGGGCCTCGTGTGCGACGAGCTGCTCGGGCGCGTCGGGCGCTCCATGCGCCTGGATGTAGCCGGGGCTGGCAAGCAGCTTGCCGAGGATGGGGCCAACGCGCCTTGCGATCAGGTTTGAATCCTGAAGGTAGCCCACCCGTATCGCGCAGTCGTACCCCTCTGCAATGAGATCGACGAAGCGATCGCTATAGCAGGTCTGCACATGAAGCTTGGGATGGCGCCGAGCCAGCTCTGCGACAACGGGCGCAAAATGCGTCAGGCCGAAAGACACCGGCACGGCCACTCGCAAGCGGCCACGTAGTTCACCCGCTGGCGCGATCGTTTCCCGCGCCACGTCGATTTCGGCGCAGGCTCTGGCTGCGTGGTCCCGAAAAATTGCCCCGGCCTCGGTCAGTGCGGCCCCGCGTGTGGTGCGTGCCAGCAACTGGACGCCAAGCGCTGATTCCAACCGCAGCAAGCGGCGGCTGACGATGGATTTGGACACGCCCAGACGAAGCGCGGCGGGCGACACGCCCCCCGCATCGGCCACTTCGATGAAGGTTTGAAGTTCTTCGATATCCACTTGAACGGCCCCCATTTCGCGTTGCATTTCGCCGCAGGATAGCACTGCCGTATCAAGGCATTCCCGCCGGCCGCCAGCGTTCCTATTCGTGCGACACAGTTCGCCCTGGAACGGAACTACCGCATCAACATCGCCGAAAACATAATGTTGGATCTGGGTGGCGTCGCCACAAGCGCACGCTTTTCAGGAAAGCAATCTGCGGCGCAACGGGCGCTGCAACTATCGCAAACCACAGCAAACCAGGGATCACTCATGACTTTTCGCAATGGCCTCGATTCGCTTCTCCGTCCCAAGGATTCGGTGCTCGTCCTGATCGACCACCAGCCCTATCAATTGACCAACCTGAACAGCCACGATCCGCATGCCGTCGTCAACAATTCGACAGCCCTGGCGAAGGCGGCAAAGGCCTTCGGCGTGCCCACGATTTTGACCAGCGTCATCGCGGATCGCGGCGGCCGGATCTTCCCTCAGATTACCGATGTATTTCCCGGCCAGGAAGTCATTGACCGCACGTTCATCAACACGTGGGAAGACAAAAAGGTGGTCGACGCGGCCAAGTCCACCGGCCGCAAGCAGTTGATCATCGCCGGGCTGTGGACAGAAGTCTGCGTCGCCATGCCGGCGATTCAGGCGGCGGGTGAAGGGTGGGACGTAACGGTGATCACCGACGCGTCGGGCGGCGTATCCGTCGAGTCGCACGAAGTCGCCCTCCAGCGCATGGCTAGAGCCGGCGTAAACCTGATGACGTGGATGGCGCTGGCCGCCGAATGGCAACGCGACTGGGCGCGCACCGACACCGCCGCCGCGCTCACCGACATCCTCGTTCAGCATGCCGCGGGTAGCGGCATCGCCTACCTGTGGGAACAGCAATTGCTGAACACGCCGGTACCCCCGTCGGCAGGCTGACCGGGCGGGGGATGACGTGGCGCATTGCGAAGCACCGTGTGCGTCACGATGCGCCGCCACTCATCCCAGGCACGGCTGCCGTAACCTGGGCCAACGTCAGGAGACACCATTCGATGACGCGCCCCTGCTCATGAACCCGACGCGCTATCTGGGCGTCACGGGGTTCGCGCTGATCGCCGTCTGCTACGGATTTGCCCGCTTCGCCTTCGGGCTGTTCCTGCCGGGCATCGATGCAGACCTGGGCCTGTCGTCAACCCTGAGCGGGTTGATGTCGGGCGGGGCTTTCCTGACCTACTGCATCGCGGTCACTCTGTCCGCATGGCTGACGGAACGCGTCGGCGCCCGCAGCGTCGCCATCGCCGCCGCGCTGATCGCCGCGGCGGGCATGGCGGGAATTGCGGCAGCGCCTTCAGCCCTTTGGCTTGCTGGCGCGGTGATGGTGGCCGGATCAAGCACGGGGCTGGCGTCACCGCCATTGGCCGCGGCGGTGGCTGCCGCGGTCAGCCCAGCTCGGCAGAACGCCACCAACACCATGATCAATGCGGGGACCGGCGCGGGCGTGGCCTTGTCTGGCTCCGTGGCGCTGATGATGGGCGAGCAATGGCGCCTTGCCTACACGGGCTTTGCCGCGGCCGCAATCGCTCTGTCATGCGCCGTGGCGCTGACCGTGCCGCCAAGTGCGCCGGCCACCAAGCACGCGGCAGATGACATGCCATCGTTTGACCGCGCGCGGTGGCCCTTGATCGTGGCGGCATTGCTGATGGGCGCGGCCAGCACCGCCGTCTGGTCCTTTGGCGGGCAACTGGCCGAGCTTCGGCTTGACTGGGGCGGCACGGGCGCAGGCCTGCTCTGGATCGCCATCGGCGCGGCGGGCACCGCGGGCGCCGCGGCCGGGCATTTAGTCGCGCGGTTCGGCATTGACGCCGTGCACCGGGCAGTGCTGGCCATCATGGCGGCCAGCATCTTGATGGTGGGCGTCGAAGGCACGTCGGCAGCCCTGATGTTGAGCGGCGGCGCGCTATTCGGCGCCGCCTACATCACCCTCACCGGCGTGTATTTGCTGTGGGGCGTGTCGGCGCTACCGCATCGGCCCGCAAGCGGTGTGACCATCGCATTTCTGGCGCTGGCGATTGGCCAGGCCGCGGGAGCAGCTGGGTTTGGGTGGTTGATGGACCGGTTGACTGCCCATTACGCCGTCATCATTTTTGCTTGCGTTGCGCTTGCCGCGGGGCTGGCGCGCGCTGGCATTGCGGAGAGGTAGAGGCAGAGGCAGAGGCAGAGCGGTAGAGGCAGAGCGCTAGCCGCCGTTGTGCGCCAGAAAGCGGTAGCCGCCGTTGTCCGCCAGCCCTTCCGCCTGCGACGGCCACGCGGCAGGCGACAGGCGACAGGCGGCAGCCGGAAGGCGGCAGCCGGAAGGCGGCCCGTGGGCTCAATTCGTCAGAATGAGTTTGCCGAAGCTCTGGTTGGTTTCCATGCGGCGATGCGCGTCTGCGGCTTGCGCCATCGGGAACGTGCTGTCGATGACCGGGGTCAAACGCCCTGCGCCCAAATCCTCCAGCCAGCGGTCGCGAAAGCGCGCCACCATGGCGTGCTTCACCGATTGCGGACGCGACTTCATTACCGTTCCCATGATCTGCAGATGCCGATATAGAACGGCTTGCAGATCAATCTCTGCGCCCGCGCCGCCTGCCAGCAAACCGACCTGAACCAAACGGCCACCAAAATTCATCGATCGGATATTGCGGGCGAAATTGGGCGCGCCGACAAAATCCACAATCACATCCACGCCGGCGCCTGCGGTCTCACGCGTGACCACATCATGAAAGTCTTCTGACCGGTAATCGATCACCACGTCCGCGCCCAGCGCGCGCAAGCGGGCGGCCTTCTCTGCGGTGGTCGATGCGAACACCTTGGCGCCCACGGCGTGCGCCAGTTGCACGGCGGCCGACCCCACACCGCCCGCCGCAGCGTGAATCAGAACGGCTTCGCCCGGCTGAAGCCGTCCAAGATGCATCAGCGCCTCGTGCGCGGTCACAAACACTTCCGGCACGGCGGCGGCGTGCACGTAATCCAAGCCCGCGGGAATCGGCATCGCCATGCGATAGTCGACGCGGGCGTACTCGGCGTACGCGCCGCCCCCGGTGATGGCCATCACGCGGTCACCGGCCTGATAGCCCCGCACCTCGGCGCCTATCTGGACCACCTCGCCCGCGGCTTCCAGCCCCATCAGATGGGAATCACCAAAGTCCGGGCGGCCGTAATGGCCGGTGCGCAGCAGCAGATCCGCACGGTTCACGCCTGCCGCGTGCACCTTCAGCAACAGGTCATGCGGCCGCAGCTCGGGCTTGGGCGCATCCACGCCATGCAGTACATCAGCAGAACCAAAAGTATCGAAATCAATGGCTTTCATGGCCATCTCCATCAGGTGGTAGAACGCCCGGGCGACCATCGCCAAGGCAATATGAATAAGGATTAATGTCCGAACACGATGCGAGCCGCATCCGCCACGCTGCCGGGCAAACCCACAATGTCGAACGCGGTGATCGCCAACGCCGAGCACCAGCCCAACACCAGCAAGCTCCACGGCGTGGGCCAGTTGCCCATCAGGCGGCGAGCGGTCACGAAATGCAGCAAGGGAAACATCGCGAACGGCAATTGCATCGCCAATACGACTTGGCTCAGAATCAGCAGGTCGTTGACGCTGCTGTCTCCGCGCATACCAATAATGAGGACCGCCGGCACGATGGCCAGTGAACGTGTCATGAGCCGGCGCTTCCACGGGCTTAGCCGCCAGTGCGTGAAGCCTTCCATCACGACCTGGCCGGCCAGCGTGCCCGTGATGGTGCTCGACTGCCCAGACGCCAACAGCGCCACCGCAAAGATCAGGCTTGCCACCGCGGTGCCCAGCGCGGGCGTGAACGTCAGGTAGGCGAGCTGGAGCCAGTCGGTGTCGTCCCCCAGTACATAGCGATGGCCGTTCACGAGTATGTCGCTGCGGCCATGAAAGACCTTGGCCGCCAAGAGCAGGATCGCGGCGTTGACCAGGCATGCCATCGTCAGCGACGCCACCGTCGACACGGCGTTCAACCGCAACGCCACGTTCGCGGACGCCTTGCCGCCGGCCGGCTCCGCATCCGCGTCCGCGTCAGAACGCTGCACCAACGCCGAATGCAAATACAAGTTATGGGGCATCACCGTGGCGCCGATGATCGCAACCGCGATGCTCGCCATGCCCGCACCGGCAAGCGATGGGTGCACGAGCGCCGCGCCCATCTCATGCAAATTCAGGCTGGTGCCGGGAAGCACGAAGAGCTCGACAAAGAACGCCCCTGCGATGGTAAGCACCAACACAACAACCACGCGTTCAATGGCGCGCATTCCGCTTTTTTGCAGAATGAGCAAGAGGAGCACGTCGGCGGCGGTGAACAGCACCGCCATCAGGATCGGTGTGCCGAACAAGAGATTGATCGCGACGGCGGAGCCGAGCACCTCGGCCAGATCGCACGCGCCAATCGCGATCTCACAAAATATCCACAGCGGCAAGCGGCACCATTTGGGATACCAGTCGCGGCACGCCTGGGCCAGGTTCTTACCAGTGACGATACCCAGACGCGCCGCCAGCAACTGCAACACAATCGCCATCGCGCCGGCCAACGCCACCACCCACAGCAGCGCGTACTGATACTGCGCGCCCGCTTGCAGGTCGGTCCCCCAGTTGCCCGGGTCCATATAGCCCACGCTCACCAGCAGCGCCGGGCCAAGAAACCTGCGTGATCGCTTGAGCGTGGCCACACCGCGCGCCCAGAGATCCCGGCCACGCACGCCGGCCATCGCGGCCGCGCTGGCGCCTGGCGCCACATTGAGCTGTTCCTGTGCGGGCACAGCAGTCTCCTGTTCAGGCAGACAGCAACGGCCGGGCGCGCCGCCGCGCCCGGCCCCATCAGGTGGCTCAAGCCGCGCCCGCCAACGCGCGGCGTTCGATGCTGGCGGCAAACAGCGGCGTCTCGCGGCTGTTGTGGTCGCCGCCGTCTCGCTGACGCGCGTCGGCGGCGTCCTGGAACGGCGTGCCATGCTGTTCGATGAAGTTCAGAAATTCCTGCGTCGGATGCGCCACCACGCTATTGGTGTATTCGCAGGTGTTGTCGTCGATCTTCTTCACGCTCAGCGTCCAGATCACTTGCACCCGCGTGCGGCCATTGGGCGTGAACGCATCCGAGGTCGAGACCATCTTGCACAGCGTGGGCGTCGCCACTTCGGCGACGTAATGCTGAACCATCAAGGTCTTGCCGATCATCTCGACGTTGATCGACATACGCTTGCCGTCGTCGGTCGTCGTGGCGCCGGCCGAGATATGGTCAGGCGCGCAGCAGCGCTGGTACTCGGCCTCGGGCAAGTTGAACAGCCAGTCGGCGATATCGACCTTTTCAATCGGAGCGTTGATGACCGCGCTGTAAGCGGAAGAGGACAGCTGCTTTTCGGTGATGATGATGTCGGACATGATCAGATTTCCTGGTTGGCAATGAGACCTCACTATCGGCCTGAATCAAGCCGTCAACCAGTTATCTCTTGGTATGCGGAACCGACCGGAAAGGTCATACCAAAGCGTGGTTCGCCCCGGAATGGCGGACCTTTTTGCGGAGCGTGGCCTATAGCGGGAATTCGAACAGACAGCCCGACAAGGGCGCCTTGGCCAAGGTATCCAGCGCAACGGGCTGCCTCGCAGTCGTCACGATCATGCGCGCACCGTCCGCCACCAGGTCGGTCGGACATGGCACTGGCAAACCCACCACCCGATCCAGCACCCCATCGCGCGTGAATCGCACAACGCTCCAACCGTCGCAAAGCGCCGTCCAGATGCCGCCATTGATATCCAGGGCCAGCCCGCTGAGCAGACCAGACCCTTTGGGCATGCTGGCCAAGCGCCTCACACTATCGTGGCCGGGTTGCAGAATCAGGATGGCGCCCGACTCTGGCGTGACGGCGTAGAGCTCGCCTTCTTTCGCGCACCATTGCAAGGCCTGCACGGGCTCGGCAATGGGCCAATGCGGTTCAAACCGCCCATTCGACAACGTGATCACGCCCACGACGCAGCCTGCTCCCTCGTCCTGTTCCAGCGCGGCCCAAGCTTCGCCCGCATTGCCGCCCGGGCACATGGCCAGCAGGTTCGCGCCGGGCCAGGCGGCCAGCGGCTCAATCGCGCCATCACGCTTGATAAGCACGGCGCTGTTGCCGCCCGCCACCCACATGCCATCGGGCTCGACAAGCAATGCTTTGATCGGACTGTCCAGCCGATACGCCAAGTCATCGCGCGCTGGCCGGCAAGTCATGTCAAGCCGCCGCACGGAGGGCGCCAGCACATCCGCCCAGTACAAGCACTTGCGATCCGAACTCCATTGCGGATGTGCGCCATGAAAGGCCCAGGGACCGGCAATTGCCACTGCCGCGGTCTCGTCCGCGGCCGGCTTTACGGTTTCAAGTTGCGCGCCCACGCGCCGGGCAGCCTGCGCCACTTCGGGTCCCAGCAGCTCCACGCGCGCGCGCGTCAGCCGATAGGCCGGCCCCGCCACGCTGATCGCCCCGCGCACCACTCCCGCTGCGTCCACAATGGGCGCGCCCACGCAGCGCACACCCAGCACGATCTCCTCATCATCGATGGCATAGCCTCGGGCGGCGGTGATCTTCAATTCCGCATTCAAGCGCCGGCGGTCGGTGATGGTATGCGGTGTGAAGGATTTCAGGGTCACGTCGCGGACGATGTCCTCGCGAGCCGGCGCCTCCATGGCAGACAGGATGGCTTTGCCCTGGCTCGTGCAATGCACGGGCTTGCGCTGTCCCAAGACCGCCGCCGATCGAACGCTGTGCGCGCCATCGCAGCGTTCCAGCGAAATAACTTCAAGCCCGTCCAATGTGGCCAGATAGCAGGTCTCTCCCGTCAGGTCACGCAAGCCACGCATTTCCAACGCCGCCGCCGCAGCCAGATCGGGCATCGTGTAGGCCTGGCGCGCCATTTCAAAACAACGGAAACCCAAGCGGTAGACCTTGCGCAACGGATCGCGGCGCAACATGCCACGCGCGACTAGCGTTGCCAGCAAGCGGTACGTGGTGGTTCTTGGCAAAGACAACTGCGCGGCCAGATCCGTTTGGCTCAGCCCATCGGCTGCCGCACCCACCGCCTCGAGCATATCGATGGCCTTCTCCAAAGAGCCAGTTCCATCACCAGTATTTGCTGTCATCGGGGCGCGTCTCAATATGTGGAAAAAAGCGCCGAGTTCGGCGTCTGGATGCTGCTGCACTCCATATTAAGTTCGAGACAACTTCAATACCATTTCATGAACGGATGCCCCCCGAAGCCGGCGCGGACATTCATCCCGGAACGTTCCACCATTTGGGACAAACCGCCCATTTCTCTTCATTCAGAGCAACAGCCACGCATCATGAGCGTCTCCAATCCCCCTCCCTTGGCCGTCATCCCCCAGCGCGCGCCGGCGCCCTATGTCCCCGACTCGGTGCTGGATCGCCTGGCCCGCGCCACCAGCGGCTCTCTCACCACACAGCTGTACATCAAAGGCCTGCGTCAGCCCGTCCTGCACGGGCTGACGCCGCTGAATAAAAAGGTCAAACCCTTCGCCGGCCGGGCGTACACCATGCGTTTCATTCCCGCGCGCGAAGACGTGGATGTCTACGGCAACCTGACGACGTCGCCCTCGGCGGACAACCTGCAATGGGTCGGTGTAGAGCAGATCGAGCCCGGCCATGTGCTGGTCATCGACAGCAATAAAGACGGCCGCGCCGCTTCCATGGGCAACATGCTGATCACGCGGATGATGATGCGCGGCGCCCGCGGCGTGATCACGGACGGCACCTTCCGTGATGGCACAGAATTAAGCCAGATGGACTTTCCCATCTGGAGCACGGGCGTCACGGCGACCACGCGGCTGAGCTATCACCACGTCGCCGACCTGCAAGTGCCCATTGGCTGCGCCGGGGTGGCCATCTACCCGGGCGACGTGATCCATGGTGACGGCGACAACATCACCGTCATTCCCGCGCACCTGGCAGAAGAGATGGCCGACCTGTGCGAAAAGCGCGACGACATCGAAGCGTATCTGGCCCTGCGCGTGCAAGCGGGCGAGCCGCTGTGGGGCCTGTATCCGCCCAGCGAGGCCACGCGCGCGCAATTCAAGCAATGGGTTGCGGACGGACGGCCGACGATCCCCGCGGCCAAGCCCGCGGGCAGCCGTTGACCAAGCCACATTCAGGAGCATTCATGAGCAGAACGTTCACCCCCGAAGACCACGCTGCGTTGATCCGCCGCTATTTCGACGCCTGCAATGCCGCCGACTATGACGCGCTGGTCGACTGCTTTACCCCCGACGCGGTGCACTACTTTCCCGCCGGCCTGCCGGAAGTGCCGTGGCGCACCGCCGACACCATCGCCAAAAAATGGGTGTGGTGTGTCGAGACGCTGGGTTCGCAATGGACGATCGAACGCCTCATCGTCAGCCACAACACGCCCGAAGCCATGATCGAATGGACGCACTGGAAGAACAAAAGCGGCACGGCGCTACGCGGCGCCGAATGGTATGACTTTGATCCCGAGACGGGAAAAATCTCTGAGATTCGCGCCTACTACGCATCGCCCGCCGACCCCTCCACCCGCATCAATGAGCTCGTCGCGTTCGACTACGCCGAGCGCGGCTATCACCTGCAAAGCGCAACGAAGGCAAAGGCATGATCCGGCATATCGTCTTGTTTCGCAGGCGGCCTGACGTGCAGCGCGATACCGCGCTTGAAGCCCGCCTGGCTGCCCGCATGACCGCCTTGGGCGCCGACATTCCGGCGATACGGTTTTGGCGGGTTGCGGCCAACGAGCTGACGCGCCCCATCAGCTGGGACTACGTCCTGGAATCCGAAGTCGATAACGCAACCGAACTGGATGCTTACCTGTTCCATCCGCTGCATGTTGCGCTGGTGGCCGACCTGAAGCCGTACTTCGAGTGGGCTGCGGTGGACTACACGGTGTAGAAAAAAAGGCGAATTACCTTGCGAGACTGCAATATGAAACTGTCTGGAAGCATGCTCATTGGCGCTTCTGGCGTACGGGGCGACCAAGGCGTCGCCCATGCCATCAATCCGGCAACCAATCAGGCGATCGACGAGCCGGCGTTTGGCTTGGGCGGCGCGTCGCATGTGGATCGCGCAGCCAAGCTGGCCGCGCAAGCCTTTGACGCCTACCGCAAACAACCCTTGGCAACGCGCGCCGCGTTGCTCGAGGCCATCGCCAGCCAGATCGAGGCGCTGGGCGATGCGCTGATTGAACGCGCCCATGCGGAAACGGGTTTGCCCGTGGCGCGGCTGCAGGGAGAGCGCGGCCGCACGGTTGGCCAGCTCCGCCTCTTTGCGGGCGTCGTCCGCCAAGGGCACTTCCTGCGCGCCACGCTGGACTCGGCCCTGCCGCACCGCCAGCCCTTGCCGCGTAGTGACCTGCGCATGGCCAAGCTGCCGCTGGGCCCGGTGGCCGTCTTCGGCGCCAGCAATTTTCCGCTGGCCTTCTCCGTGGCGGGCGGCGACACGGCAAGCGCACTGGCGGCGGGCTGCCCCGTCATCGTCAAAGCCCACTCGGCTCATTTGGGCACCTCGGAACTCGTTGGCCGCGCCATTCAACAAGCAGTGAGCAGCCTGGGACTGCATGAAGGCGTGTTTTCACTGCTGATCGGTTCAGGCCGAACCTTGGGCGAAGCGCTGGTGGCGCATCCGGCCATCAAAGCGGTCGGGTTCACCGGATCACGCCAAGGCGGTCTGGCGCTTGAGCGCATCGCCCAGCAACGCGCAGAACCGATTCCGGTCTATGCCGAAATGAGCAGCGTCAACCCGGTCTTTCTGTTGCCGGGCGCCTTGGCCCATCGCCCTGAAGCGCTGGGCAACGCGTTCGCCGATTCGCTCACGCTGGGCGCCGGCCAGTTCTGCACAAATCCTGGCCTGGTGTTGGCGATTGAGGGTCCGGGCCTGGACGCGTTCATCGCCTCGGCCGCGCAGGCGCTAAGCGGCAAGCCCGCTCAGACCATGCTGACACCCGGTATCCACGACGCGTATTGCTCGGGCAAGGCCGCATTGCAAGCGGCCGGCGGCGTTTCAACGTTGGCGCAAGGCCTGCCCGCCGATGGCAGACCGAATGCAGCGCAGGCCGCGCTGTACCTCAGCGACGCCGAGCATCTGTTGGCCGATGAAGCGCTACAGGCCGAGGTCTTCGGCCCGGCCTCGTTGCTGATTCGCGTTAAGGATGAGGACGCTTTGCGCCGGCTGGCCGAACACCTGGAGGGCCAACTGACCGCCACGCTGTTGCTGGACGATGCCGACCTCCCGATGGCGCGCACGTTGCTGCCGGTGCTGGAACGCAAGGCGGGCCGCATCCTGGCCAACGGCTTTCCGACGGGCGTGGAAGTCTGCCACGCGATGGTTCACGGTGGCCCCTACCCCGCTACGACGAATGCGATGGTCACGTCAGTCGGCGCGCAGGCCATCGACCGCTTCTTGCGGCCCGTGTGCTATCAGGACATGCCAGAAGCGCTATTGCCCGCTGAACTGCTTGCGGACAATCCGCTCAAGCTCTGGCGGCTTGTGGATGGCGAGTTGACGCAAGGCTAAGCGCGCACGCAGCAAAAAGCGCGTCAGTCCTGAAGACTGACGCGCTTTTTTTATAACGGTATGTGGTGGCTAACCTCAGGGACGCTTGCCGAACTCTTCGAAGCCCGCGCGCCAGGCAATGGCCTGATCACTCAGCGAAAATCCCAGCCCGGGACGATCCGACACATACATGCGGCCGTCCTTCAAATGCATTTGTTCATTGAACATCGGGCCCAGCCACTCGAAGTGCTCAAGCCACGGTTCGATCGGATACGCAGCCGCCAGATGCAAGTGAATTTCCATGGCGAAATGCGGAGCCAGCTTGCGGCCTTTGAACGCGCCCAGCGCCATGATCTCCAGGAACGGCGTGATGCCGCCCACGCGCGGCGCATCCGGTTGAATGAAATCACTGCCTTCCGCCAGGATCAGTTGCGCGTGTTCACCAGCGCTGGTCAGCATTTCTCCCGTGGCGATGGCGGTATCGAAACGGTTCGCCAGTTGCGCATGACCTTCGAAGTCATATGCGTCCAGCGGCTCTTCGATCCAGGTCAGGTCAAAATCCTCAAAGGCGCGGCAAGCGCGCGTCGCCTTCTGGCGATCCCATTGCTGATTGGCGTCGACCATCAGGGGGAAATCATTACCCAACAGCTTGCGCACCTCTCCCACGCGCTGGACATCGATGGCCAGATCCGGCTGCCCTACCTTGAGCTTGATGCCGCCGATGCCGCTTTCGCGCGAAATCTGCACGTTCTTCAGCACTTGGTCCAGCGGCGTATGCAGGTATCCGCCCGACGTGTTGTAGCACTGCACCGAATCGCGATGGGCGCCCAACAGCTTGGCAAGCGGCAGCCCCGCGCGCTTGGCCTTCAGATCCCACAGCGCAATATCAAAGGGCGCAATCGCCTGCGTCGTCAGGCCGCTGCGGCCCATCGACGCGCCCGCCCACAGCAGCTTGGTGAACAGCTTGGAAATATCGCTGGGGTCTTCGCCCAACAGATTGGGCGCGATTTCCTTGGCGTGCGCGTACATGCCCGGCCCGCCGGCGCGCTTCGAATAGCCGAAGCCAATTCCCTCATGGCCGTCACGCGTCCGGATCTCGGCAAAGATGAAGGCGATTTCTGTCAGCGGCTTCTGCCGCCCCGTCAGCACTTTGGCGTCACTGACAGGCGTCGCCAAAGGCAGATACACCAGCGACACCTTGATCCATTCGATACGGTCGCCACTCTCGGCCGCAGTGCGGGCATTGGCGTCCGCCTTGGCATAGGACACGATGTTGGATTGGACAGCTTTCATTTGATCAATTCCGGGTAGATAAAAAACAAACAATGGGGCGTGCTCAGTTGAGCTTGATGCCCGCCTTCTGCACGACTTGCTCCCAACGAGCGATTTCTTCCTGCACAAAGCGGCGGTAGTCCGTTGAACCGGACGCCACCACGACGAAGCCGCTGGCTTCGAGCTTGGCTCGCGCCGCCGGGTCAGAGAAGCCTTTGATCATTGCCGCCTCCAGCTTTGCAACGACGGCGGCAGGCGTGCCTTTGGGCGCGGACAACCCCGTCCACGACACGGCGCTGAATCCCGGATAGCCCGACTCGGCTACGGTCGGCACATCGGGGTAAAGGGGATTGCGTTCGATACTGGTCACAGCCAATGCCCGCAACTTGCCGGCTTTCACGTGCGGCAGCACCGCATCCTGGTTGGTGAACATGCCGGGAATCTGGCCCGCCAGCACATCATTCAAGGCCGGTGCGCCGCCCTTATAAGGAATGCCCACCATGTCCAGGCCCGCCACCTGTTTCAAATATTCGGTCGTGACGTGGCCCGATGACGCATTGACCTGGCCGTAGTCAAATTTTCCAGGATGGGCTTTGACCCAGGCGATGAATTCCTGAAAGGTCTTCGCCGAAAAGGCTGGGTTCACGACCAGCACATTCGGCCCCGCCGCCAGTTGCGAAATATGGACGAAATCACGATTCGAGTCGTAAGGCGGTTTGGGCGTGAAGCCGTGGATGATGGCGTTACTGCCTATCCCCGACAGCAACAACGTATAGCCGTCCGCCTGCGCACGCGCCACCTGCTCGGTGCCGATCGCGCCGCCGGCTCCTCCCTTGTTCTCGACAACAAAGGCCTGCTTGAGCTCGCGGCCAAGCACATCGGCGATCAAGCGGCCCATCAAATCGCTGGTGCCGCCGGCAGGAAAGGGGACGACAATTTTCACGGGGCGCGACGGGTAGTCAGCTTGCGCCCGCACGGCGCCAGGCAGCGTCACCATGCTGGCCACCACGCATAGCGCAAAGAATAGGGATCTACGGCTCATGCTTTGTCTCCTGTGCGGTCGTCGCCGCTTTTTATGGGTGCGTTCCGTATAGAATCATGGAAGCGCTTTCATTGTGAACGCGCGCCAGGAATTGGCAATCCACCCCTTTTTTCGACACCGCCGCGCGTCCCACACTTTGGAATTTCTGGCGCACTACGCCTGACTTAATCCGTGCGGTTGACCTCTCCGGCCTACTTCCGACTTGCGCTGAACCATGCCCTCCGTTGCAAGGCCCGCTCAACCTTCCGTGTCTGCGCCCAGCAATGCGCGCATGAGCGATGTCGCCCGGGAAGCGGGCGTCTCGCTGGTCACCGTTTCCCGGGCATTGAACACACCAGAAAAGGTGTCGCGCGATACGCTGGCGGCGGTGCGCCGCGCCATCGACCTGCTGGGCTATGTGCCCAACCTGATGGCGGGCAGCCTGGCGTCAAACCGTTCGCGCATCGTTGCCGCCATCGTTCCCACCATTTCCAATCTGGTCTTCGCCGAAACCATTGAAGCGTTGACGCAAACGCTGGCCAAAGACGGGTATCAACTGCTGCTTGGCCAAAGCGGCTACAGCAAGCAAGCGGAAGCGTCGCTTGTGGATACCTTTCTTGGCCGCCGCGTTGACGGACTGGTGCTGACGGGATTCTCACAACCCAAGGCGTTACGGCTGAAACTGCAACGCGCCAATGTGCCGGTCGTACAAACCTGGGGCCTGCCCGGCCCCGGACAGACGACGCTTATCGATATGGCCGTGGGGTTTTCCAATGTGGGCGCAGGCCGCGCCGCCGCACGCCATCTCTTGGCCCGAGGCCATCGGGCGCTGGCCTTCATCGGCGCGGACGAGGCGCGTTCGCGGCAACGGCTGCAAGGCTATCGAGCCGAAGTGCTGGCCGCAGGCTTGCCCGACGTCGAAGCCGCATTTGTCCCGCCTCCGGTGCAGGTCGACGCCGCAGGACCGTGCCTGGATCGAATGCTGGAGCGCCGTCCCGACATCACGGCGGTCTTCTGCAACAACGATCTGTTGGCGGCGGGTTTGCTGTTTGCTTGTCAGCGACACGGGCTACGTGTCCCGGACCGCCTGGCAATCATGGGTTTTGGAGATTTGCCGATCTCCAGGGCGGCATGCCCTGCCCTGTCTACCGTGCGTATCCGCCGCGCCGAGATGGGCGAACAGGCCGGAAAAATGTTGCTCGCTCGCTTGAGCAGCGTTGCGCTTGAGGCCACCAGCGCCGATCTGGGCTTCGAGATCATTGAAAGGAGCAGCACATGACGCGCGCCCCAACCCGCGTCCAGATGGCTGACGTCGCCCGCGAAGCCGGAGTGGCGCGTGTCACGGTCTCGCGCGTGATCAATGCGCCCGACAGCGTCGCTCCCAAAACGCGTGACGCCGTCCTGGCCGCGATCGCCCGCTTGGGTTTTGTGCCCAATCTGAATGCCGGCACGCTGGCGTCGCGCCGTTCGCGCATTGTCGGCGCGCTGGTTCCCACCCTGTCCAACGCGTGGTTCGCCGATACGATGGACGGCTTGTCCGTTCGGCTGGCGGCAGCCGGCTATCAGCTGTTGCTGGGGCAGACCCGTTATAGCGAGACCGAAGAGGAACGTCTGGTGGATGCCTTTATCGGCCGCCGCGTCGACGCAATCGTATTGACCGGCACGCAGCATCTGCCGGCCGTACATGCAACGCTGCAACGCGCGGGGATACCGGTCATTGAATGCTGGGATCTGGTCGATGCGCCCATTGACACCGTAGTGGGCTTTTCCAACGCTGATGCGGGCACAGCCGTCGCACGCCATCTTATCGGCCGCGGCTGCCGGAACCTGGGATTTATCGGCGCAGACGAATACCGCTCCGCGCTGCGCTTACAAGGATTCCGGGAGGCCGCAAGCGCGGCAGGCGTTCAAGCCGTGCATGCACACCTCGTCACGCCCCCATCCGGCATCCATGATGGCGCGCGTGGACTGGAGGCGTTGGTGCACGCGCATCCCGCCATGGATGGCGTGTTCTGCAGCAACGACACGCTGGCGCTAGGCGCGCTGCTGGCGGCCAGAAATCACGGCTGGCGAGTACCCGAACAGATTGCCGTGGCCGGGTTTTCAGATCTGCCCGTGGCGGCCGCCAGCGTCCCGGCGTTGACGACCATCAGAATTGAGTCACGCGCGCTGGGCGAGTATGCGGGCGAATTGCTGGCGCGCCGTTTGCGCGGCGCGTCTGATGATGCCGCGCGCGTGCATGACATGGGGTTCACGCTTGTTGTTCGCGACAGCGCGTGATCCTCAACGCACGGTCACGGATTGGCTGGCCGGGGCCGCGCCTCGGTTAACGCGGGCGCGGGGCGTTCAGGCTCAAAGCGTTCAATGCGTCCGACCAGCAGCCAATAGCTGGCCACGGCCACGACGCCATGCAAACCCACAAACACCAACGCCTGATGAAACGAACCCGTGGTGGCCAAGATGTAGCCGATGACGACAGGCGTGGTGATGCCCGCCGTGTTGCCAATGGCGTTGAATACCCCGCCCGTCAGGCCAATCATCGACCTGGGAGCGGTATCGGCTACCACCGTCCAGCCCAACGAACCGAACCCCTTGCCGAAGAACGCCAACGACATCAGCGCCACAACGATCCAATCGGTATCGACGTAGTTGCAGCCAATCATGACCGATGACAGCAACAGGCCTATCGTGATGGGCACCTTGCGCGCAATCGTCAGGGACTGCGTGCGCTTGAGCAGCCAGTCCGACACGAATCCCGTCAGGACGCCGCCCACGCAACCCGCAATGGCGGGCAAGGATGCAACAAACCCTGCCGTCAGAATACTCATGCCCCGCTCTTTGACGAGATACGTCGGAAACCACGACACAAAGAACCAGGTGATCGCGGTGATGCAGTATTGCGCGAGGAAAATGCCAGACAGCATCCGGCTGCGAAACAGGTCAAGCAGGTTGGGCGCGGCTGGCGCGGACCCATCCCCGTCGGCCGGGGTCTTTGCGTCGTCGGATGGCTCGGTGCCGCGCGCCGGCAAGTCGACCAATGCGCCCCCGCTGCGCATCAGCTCCAATTCTTCGGCAGTGAGCTTGGGGTGTTCGGAAGGGACCTGATAGGTCCGCCACCACAGAAGCGCCAGCAACAGCCCCAGCGCCCCCATCACCGAAAACACATGTTCCCAGCCGAACTGATGGTCCAACCATCCCATCAACGGTGTGAACAGGGCCAACGACAGGTACTGCGCACTGTTGAATATGGCGCCAGCCACACCGCGTTCCTGCGACGGAAACCATGCCGCAATCACGCGCCCCGAGGCTGGGCCGACTGGCGCTTCAAATGTGCCCAGCAAGAAACGCAACACCAGCAACGCGGCAAATGCGGAAGCGAACCACCCGGCCGCGCCCATGAACATCGTGCACGCCGACCACAGCACCAGGCCGCCCAGCACGGTGCGCTTGGCGCCTAGTTTGTCGACCAGCCAACCTGCGGGAATATGGGCCAGCACATAGGCCCAGGCGAAGGACGAGAACAACCACCCCATCTGTACCGGCGTCAGCCCCAGTTCCTTTGACATGCCAGAACCGGCGACCGACAACGTCGCCCGATCACCCGTGCTAAATGCAAGCACGATCGTGATCAAAGCCAAGATTAAATAGCGCTGGCGCGCACGCAACATGACAACGTCTCCAGATTATTTTTGTTGAGGCGGGCCGTGCGCATTGCCAAGTAATGCACACCGCGCAGGACCGCACCCGGTGCTCGGCTCAGAGTGTGAACCGGCGCCTGCTGCCGCTCAAGCGCGTGCGCAGGCGATCGGGCGGCTTTGTCTCAGACTATGGAATTGAGCAAGCAGAATTCAAAAAATATCCGGCTCGCGCGCGTGCTCACCGTCCTGCGTCAGCAGGAAATCCATGTCACAGCCTTGATCGGCTTGCTGAATATGGTCAGTGAACATCCTGCCGTAGCCTCGGCTGAAGCGGGCTTGCGGCGCCTGCCACTGCGCCCGCCGCCGTGCCAACTCTTCGTCACTGACTTCCAGCCGGATATGACGCGCGGGCACGTCAACGGCGATGATGTCGCCGGTCTGCACGAATGCCAGCGCACCGCCCACATAGGCCTCGGGCGCGACGTGCAGCACACATGCGCCATAGCTGGTGCCGCTCATACGTGCGTCGCTGATGCGCAGCATGTCTCGCACACCTTGCCTGACCAGTTTCAGCGGCACGGGAATCATGCCCCATTCGGGCATGCCGGGGCCGCCTTTGGGACCCGCATTACGAAGCACAATCACATGGTTTTCCGTCACGTCCGCATCCGGGTCGTCCAGCATCCGCTTGAGGCTGGGGTAATCGTCGTACACCAACGCGGGGCCGCGGTGATTCAGAAACTTCGCGCTCATGGCGCTGGGTTTGATCACGCACCCATCCGGCGCAAGGTTGCCGCGAAGCACCGCCAGCGCGCCCTCTGGATACACGGGCCGCTCCAGCGGACGGATCACGTCGTCGTTGCAAACCTGCGCCGTCGAAAGATTAGCGTGCAGGCTCTGGCCCGTGACGGTTGCTGCGCTTGTATGCAGGTGCGCGCCCAGGCGCGACATCAACGCCGGCAAGCCGCCCGCAAAGTAAAAATCTTCCATCAAATACGGGCTGTCTCCATTGGGCCGGATATTCGCAATGACCGGCACCTGGCGGCTGATCTGGTCAAAATCATCCAGCCCCACCTGTCTCTGGCCGGCACGACGCGCCATCGCGATGAGGTGGATGATGGCGTTGGTTGAACAGCCCATCGCCATGGCGACCGTGATGGCGTTCAGAAAGGCTTCGCGGGTCAATATCCTGCCCGGGTGCAGGTCCTCGTGCGCCATGGCGACGATGCGCCGGCCCGTCTCTGCCGCCATGCGCTGGTGAGCCGCGTCCACGGCCGGAATGCTGGAAGCGCCGGGTAACGACATGCCCAATGCTTCGGCAATGGCGGTCATCGTGCTGGCCGTTCCCATCGTCATGCAAGTGCCAGGGCTGCGCGCAATGCCGCTGATGATGCCGTCCCACTCCGCCTCGGAAATGAGGCCAGCGCGCCGTTCATCCCAGAATTTGAACGCGTCCGATCCCGACCCCAGCGTCTTGCCGCGTGAATGGCCGCGCAGCATCGGCCCCGCAGGCAAAAAGATGGCGGGCACGCCAGCGCTGATCGCCCCAAGCAGCATGGCTGGCGTGGTTTTGTCGCAACCGCCCATCAGCACCACGGCATCCACGGGATAGCACCGGATCATCTCCTCGACTTCCATCGCCATCATGTTGCGGTAGAGCAGCGCCGACGGCTTGACGAGCGCGTCGTTCAGCGACATGGCAGGCATCTCCAACGGAAAGCCGCCCTCCTGCAAGACGCCGCGTTTGACATCGTCAACCCGCTGCCGGAAATGCATGTGGCAGGGGTTGAACTCCGACCAGCTGTTGATGATGGCGACGATAGGTTTGCCTTCCCAATCTTTTCTTTCGTAGCCCATTTGCATGAAGCGGCTACGGTGATTGAAGGTGCGGAAATCGTCATTCGCGAGCCACCGCTGGCTGCGCAGCGCGTTGGATTCGGCCATCGCGGCTTAACGCCCAGGCGCCGACCACACGCCGGCCGCCTGCAACAGGCCGCGCGTGTAGCCCAGCGCGAACGCCATGAACCGCTCGCGCCCTTCGTCGATGTCAGAAACAGGCACGTGATCGGGGCACAATGGCCCGGAGTATCCGCCCCTGCGGTAGGCCTTGACGGCCTCCAGCATGTCGACATCCCCCTCGTCGGGAAAGACCTCTTGAAAGTCGAGATAGCCGCCGCGGATATTGCGAAAGTGCACCATGAAGATACGGCCCGTGGAGGCGAACTCCTCGATCACGGGAATCATATGGGCCGCCGGTTCCTTGAACATTTCGGCGACCGTCCCTTGGCAGAAGTTGAGTCCATGGTTCTTGCTTGGGGACAAGGCCAGGAAGCGGCGTATCCCGTCGGCCGACCCCATCACGTGCTCAATTCCATTGAGCCCCCCAATGGGATACGCCGGATCATGCGGGTGGCACGCCAGCCGCACGCCGGCCCTGTCGGCCGCGGGCACCAAGCCTTCAACCAGAAACTCGATGGCATCCCAGCCCGCCCGCTCGGTGACCGGCGGCACGTCGCGCGCCATCTTCTGGCCGCATAGCAGCGCCGACGCCGATCCCCCCTCTTCTTGATTACTGGGATACCCGACGCCCCAGTACGAATGCCTGCGATCGTCATCAGAAGAATATTCGGCGTAAACAAACCCTGAATTCTGCGCGCCGCCGCGTCCCGGCTTCAGACCCGTGCGCGTGATGCCAACCATCTGAACGTTGTACTTGAGGCAAGTGATGCCTGCATCGGCCGCCTTTTGAATATTGGCGGCCAGGGTGGCCCGCTGCCGCTTGGCGCTATCCAGGTCGACCATCGAATCCAAAAGAATCGAGCCGACGTCCAGCGCAAACACATCCAGCTTCAGGCCGAACCCTTCAACCCATTTCCGATATTGGGTCAGCTTGCCCGCGTCCCATTCACTGACGCCGCCGCGTGCGGACACCAACTCTGTGCCACGGTTGTCCAGAACGACGCTTTGCACGCCTAGTTGAGTCGACAAGCGCAGTCGGCGCTCGTCCGGGTTGAGCAGTTGCTCGCTGATATACATGGAGTCTCCCGATTCCGATCACGGTCCAACTCAAAATGGACACGTGTTCATTCTGGAGCAGCATCCACAGGGCTATCAAGCGGAGAAGACGCCGGGCGACAGAGGATCGGGCTTGGAATCTCAAATGGTGGGACGCCAGCAGTCGACGCGTCATTGGCCGTGGAACCGCTACGGCCACTCAGTCAAAAACTTAGCGAGCAATGTTGCACAGACGCCGCACCACAATCGCATTGATAGTCTTTCTCATTCTTATTAGTTAGACTTGCGGGCATCTTGTCCACGCCCGACCCGCTCACCCTCCCTGCGATCGAAACCCTGTACCGCCGCCATCACGGCTGGCTGCGGGGGTGGCTGTGCGGAAAGGTCGGCGACGCCAGCGATGCGGCCGACCTGGCGCAGGACACGTTCGTGCGCCTGATGGCCGGCCGTCAGGGCACGGTGTTGCGCGAGGAGCCGCGCGCCCTCATCACCCATATCGCCAAGGGCCTGCTGGTGGACCACTGGCGGCGCCGCGCCGTGCGGGAGGCCTACCTGGAAGCGGTGGCCCACTTGCCGGAGCCGCAGGCGCCGTCGCCCGAGACCGGCCTCATCATCATCCAGACCCTGATCGAGATCGACGCCATGCTGAGCCGGCTACCCGCCGTCACGCGCGATATCTTCCTGCTGGCTCAGCTCGAGGGCCTGACGCTGGCCGAGATCGTCGCGCGCACCGGCAAGCCGCTTATCACCGTGCGCCGCCATCTGCACAAGGCGCTGACGGCATGCATGGCGGTCGCGACATGAGCGCCGCCGATGGCGCGATGGACCGCGCGCTGCTGGACGCGGCGGCCGACTGGGTAATTCGTCTGCGCTACGACACCCCCGATGCCGATACCCGCGAGGCTTTCGCGCGGTGGCTGGCCCAGAGCGACGCGCACGCGCAGGCCTGGGCGCGCGCCGAACGGGTGCTGGACCATTTCGATCGCGTTCCTGCCAGCATCGGCCACGACGTCCTGCGTTCGCGCGGACGCCGCTCGGTCGTGCGCGCCCTGATCACGGGCGGGCTGCTCTTGCCGGCCGGCTGGATCACCTGGCGGCAAGCTCCGGTCTGGACGGCCGACCTGCGCACGGCGACGGGCGAACAGCGCGATTGGGTGCTGGACGATGGCACGCGCGTCGTGCTCAATACGGGCAGCGCCGTGGATGTGCGTTTCACGGCCACTGAGCGCCGGCTTGTCCTCGTGGCCGGTGAACTGCTGCTGACCACCGGCAAGGACGCGGCCCGGCCACTGCTCGTGCAAACGCCGCACGGCGACGTCCAGGCCCTGGGCACGCGCTTCAGCGTGCGCTTGAACGAGCACGCCTGCAAAGCTGCCGTGTTCGAGCATGCCGTCGAAATCCGCCCGCGTCATGGTCAGCCGCTGCGGCTGGAGGCCGGCCAATCCGCCCGATTTACCGAGGCGGGCATCGACCTGCCCCTGCCCGCCAATGACGACGATACCGCCTGGCGGCAAGGCATGCTGGTGGTGCGCGACGAGCGTCTGGCCGATGTGGTGGCCGAGCTGGGCCGCTACCGTCCCGGCGTGCTGCGTTGCGACCCCGAGGTCGCCGGCCTGCGCCTGTCGGGCGCGCTTTCGGTCCGCGACACCGACGCAGCCCTGCGTGCGCTGGCCGCGCGACTGCCGGTCAAGGTGCGGCGCGTCAGCGCCTATTGGGTAACGGTCGGCCCCACGTAAAAAAAAATTTGTCGGACATGAGCACTTTTTCCTTCTCGTGCGGCTAGGGAATTGACACCGCTTCGGCGGGCGAATTTCCCCAGATGACTGAAAGGACGAAAGAGTGACTGCACGCAATCACGCCGGGTTGGGCCCGCGCAAGCTTTGGATGTTGTCGGCGCTATGCGGCGCCCTGGTGGCCGGCGCCGTGGCCCTGCCGGCCATCGCACAGGCCCGCCCGGTCGCCATCGCCGCCGGCCCCTTGAGCTCGGTACTCGCCAGCTACGCAGCGGCCGCGGGCGTGCAACTGGTGTTCGACCAGGCCCAGCTTGCCGGCCGCCAAAGCCCCGGACTGAGCGGCAACTACGGTGTGCAGGAAGGCTTCGATCGCCTGCTGGCCGGCAGTGGTTTTCGTGTGGTGTCCGATGGCGCCGGGGGCTATGCCCTGCAGCGCGAGTCCAACGTCACCGAACTCGCTCCGGTGACCGTCACCGGCATGGCGGAGCGCGCCACCAGCGAAGGCACCGGCTCCTACGCCTCCGAAGCCGTCACGATCGGCAAGGGCTTGCAGCGCCTGAAAGACATCCCGCAATCGGTGTCCGTGATCACGCGCCAGCAGCTTGACGACCAGAACCTCAACAGCCTGGGCGACGCCATGCGCAACGTCACCGGCGTCACCGTCGAAACGCTCAGCACCGGCGGCGGCATGTCGGGCTTCATCTCGCGCGGCTACTCGTTGGACAAACTCCAGGTCGATGGCCTGTCCACCCCGGCTGGCGCAGGCAACCTGTCGCCGGGCTTCGACCTGGCCATCTACGACCGCATCGAAGTCCTGCGCGGCCCCGCTGGCATCTACCAAGGCACCGGCGAACCCGGCGGCTCGATCAACCTGGTGCGCAAGCGGCCCCTGCAAGATTTCGCCTTCAGCGCCCAAGCCAGCGTCGGGTCGTGGGACTACTACCGCGCCGTCGCCGACCTGAGCACCCCATTCGACAGCGAAGGCAAGGTGCGCGGCCGCTTCATCGCCGCCTACGAAGACCGCGGTTCCTTCGTCGACCGCGTCGAGTCGCAGCGCCCGACCCTTTACGGCATCGTCGAAGCCGACCTGACGTCCCGCACCACCGTTGCCGCCGGCATCACCCACCAGCGCATGCGCGCCACCCCTGCCTTCGGCCTGCCGGCCTACGCCGACGGCGGCCTGCTCGACGTGCGGCGCTCCACCAACCTGAGCGCCGACTGGAACCGCATCGAAGAAGAAACCACCGAACTCTTCGCCGACCTCGAGCATCGCCTGGATGGCGGCGGCCGCGTGAAGGCCGGCGTCTTTCATCGCGACACCGACACCCCCGTGCGCGACTTCACCTGGCCCAACCGCGCTGTCGACCCCGCCACCGGCAACACCAACCTGATCGCCTGGTCCTACCGCAACCACTGGAAAACAACCGGCGCCGACCTCAACCTGAACCAGCCCTTCCAGGCCTTCGGGCGCGAACACTCGCTGCTGATCGGCGCCGATTACAGCTACACCCACAAGAACTTCACCTATGGGGGTGGCTCGATCTTCCCGACCAACATCTATCAGCCCATCACCAACATGCCCAAGCCGGACATGGAGCAGGTCAACGGCAGCGACGGGCGTGTCAGCGAATTCGGCCTTTACACGCGCGCCAACCTGCAGCTGGCCGACCCGCTCAAGCTCGTCGTCGGCGCGCGCCTGGCCTGGTGGAAAAACGACGCCCGCAGCGACAACGTGTACTTCGGCGACTTCAGCCAGAATGTCGACCGCATCGACGCGCGCACCTCGCCCTACGCCGGCCTCATCTTCGATCTGACCCCCCAATGGTCGGCCTACGTCAGCTATACCGACATCTTCCAGCCCCAGACGGCCACCAACGCCCAAGGCTCCACCCTCCAGCCGCGCACCGGCCGTCAGGTGGAAACTGGCCTTAAAGGCGAATTGCTCGACGGCCGCCTGAACACCCACGCCGCCTTGTTCCAGATCGTGGACCGCAACCGCGCCATGACCGACCCGGACAACCCGCTCTTCTCCATCGCCGCGGGCAAAGTGCGCAGCCAGGGCTTCGAAACCGAAGTCAGCGGCTCCCCGCTGCCCGGCTGGGAAATCACCGCCGGCTACGCGTACACCAACACCAAATACCTTGAGGCCCCCGCAGCCACCCAGGGCATGGCATACAGCCAGATCACCCCGCGCCATGCCATCAACCTCTGGACCCGCTACCACTTCAGCCAACCCGAGTTGCAAGGCTTCTCGGTCGGCGCGGGCGTGCGCTACAACAGCGGCTTCTACCAGCAAACCGGCAATGTCCGCTGGGATCAGGGCAGCTACACCACCCTCTCAGCCCAGGTCGGCTACCGCTACAACAGGCATTTCGACGCCACCCTCACCGTCGACAACGTCTTCGACCGCGTCTACTACGAAAAACTCGGCGGCGGCTCGCGCCAGAACTACTACGGCCAGCCGCGCAGCGTCATGCTGACGATGCGGTATCAGTATTGAAGAGAAAACAAGCTTGATCAGCCCCTCCGGATTTCGTGCGGTGCCGGTATGGAGTCCGGGGTGGAGGCCTTTCTGGTGGAGAACTGCGCGAAATAGGAAACCAGGACGGCAGCGTATTCAACGGGTTAGAAGCCTTCAATCTCTGGCATTGGGATCGGGTGATCACCTAAGTTGAGATTTTGCTGTGAAAGCGTCACTTAGCTTGGAAGTTTGCGATATCGGCAAGCCGCCCTGCGGCTTCGATCTCGGCCTGGTGAGATCACTGCAGCGCCATCGAACCGGCGATCGGACACAGGGCGGCTCCCTTTTACTTCGGCCCCCACAGGATGCTTTTAAATAGCAAAATTCGCCCCCCCCGGAGGGCTTCGCGTATTACTTGCCTGCGGCGCGCAGCGCCTCTGCCCAGTTCTTTTTCACGGCAGCGATGCGGTCCACGTAGGCGGACTTCAGGCAGGCGGCGTCGGGGCAACGGTCGCGCACGGTGGTGCGCCATTGCGTCTGCTCTTTCGCTACAGGATCGCGCCATTCACCGCTTTCACCGTCACGGCCAGCGGTTTCGGCCTGAATCTTGTCGTAAAGCTCCTTCACCTGATCGTCCAGCTTGGACAACGATGGTTCGGCGCAGATGAGATGTTCGACATGGGTTTTCGCGGCCTTGCAGTCGAAGCCGGCGGCATAGGCGGCGTCGATTTGCAGGAAAGGAGCGCTGGCGAGGACCGCGCAGATTACAGCATGCAGGATCGCGTGTTTGCCTTGAGCGCTTTGCCGGCACCGGCCTTCGATGATGCCGGTCGGTATTGCCGCGAGAACGGGGTTGCGCACGTCCTTCACTCCTGAATAGTCTGCGGCCACGGATAGGGTGGGCCAAGCGGTCGATTTTCCCGTTTGTCGAAAAGTTGTGCAACGTTGGCTCTCGCATGCCTTGAACCCGTGGCAGGTGTTCAAGCGCTACATCGATGAGGGCCGGTTTAAAGCGACATCACCCTAGGCGTGACACACGAAACTGGACCTCCATGGCGAGGTTCATTGAAGGTGGAAACTCGGCATGTTGTAAATCATGGACTTAGCGAAATTTGGTTCATTCACTTTGGCCGCAGTGGTTCATTGAACATCGCATTCTTCCCCAGAAAGTTCATTGAACTTGGGTGATGATTGGGACCATCACATCTCGAGGCCCCCATGCCAGTGCGCCTGCCCTACCCTACAACGGCTGTGAGCTAGACGCGGTTGACGAACGTCTGCCAGCGGCCTGGAGCGGTCACTGGAAAGTTTGGCTGAGTGCCCGCTTCAGGCTGGTAGCAGTCATTCCGTCCTAGGGGATTTCACCAGTCAAAAGGTTGGCAAGCGCCCCTGCTTTAGAGCCTCGCCCCACAACCTCCTTGGGCCACCGAGCAGTCGCGGGCTTCCCCATTAAAAGCTACACTCTGCGGCTGCGCCGCGAGGTTTGGTGGCGCGTTTAAGCGGTCGCTCTCACATTGGATCCTGAGCGACACCACCCTTCTCCATGACCGAAACCGAACGCTCCCGCCTAATTGCCCGCATCTTCTCCCGACCTGTGCTTGATGACATCGCACGGCGGGGAACGGCGAAGCACGTCGCGAAGCGACTCGCGGGGCTAGGTGTGCGGACAGCCAAGCACGACGCCTCCGTAGCGGATCTGTTCGATGCATCGCTTGCTGAACTGGGACAGGAATTCCGCTGCGAGTACGTGTACAAGGCGGCCATTGCCAACCGCATTGTCTTCGGCAGGCATAGCCCTCGCACCTCCAGCATGAGCATCGAGCTCGGCGTCGCTGGTTCCATCATCGATGTGGCTGTTTTCAACGGAACTTCGACGGCCTACGAGGTCAAGACCGAATACGACAGCCATCGACGATTGAACACGCAAACACCTGCGTATCTTCGAGCCTTCGATAGCGTCTACGTGGTGACACATCCAGACCTCGCCCGGCGCTACGCATCATTGGTCGACGAACGTGTGGGCATCCTTTGCCTTACCGACAAGGGCAGCCTCCGAGAGGTGCGTAAGTCCGTCCGTGACATTTCTCGCGTTGAAACCGCGGTCGTCTTCCGCATGCTGCGCCGTCAAGAGTACATGGACGCGGTTCACAAACACTTCGGGCCTCAGCCAGCGATGCCCAATGGGCGTCTCCATCAGCACTACGAGCAGCTCTTCTGCCGCCTGACTAGTCCGCAAGCGCACAAGGTACTCGTCTCCACCATGCGTGCGCGCACGACTGACGAAGATTCGGTGGCGTTCGTTTCCTCCCTGCCGCAGAGCCTTCGCGTATTGGCGTACGAGACGCCGCTTTCACGACCTAAGCGACAGCGCCTTTTGGATGCCCTTGCCGAATCCATTTAGTCCCATTACATTTACCTCCTAATTATTAGATTTCGTAACGGATACGAGATTGGGGGAGGTGTCATGTATTTCCCGTTTGTCTATGGGCGTCGTTCCGAATTCCTAGCCTTGCGCGCCATGCTGGACGACCATAGGTCGCTCGAGGCTCTGGTGCCGGTGATAGAGCCGGTCAAGCGCAATAGCTCAGACCTTGCTAGATGCATCAAGGAGTTCGGCAAGGCCGGTCAAACATTGGCAGTCATCCTCAACCCAGACAAGCATGAGTTGAAGCCCAAGGACGAGGCAAAAGCATGGCTTAAAGAGGTCCTGGAGGTCGTTGATGAGCACGATTCCATCTTGCCGACTTTCCGATGCGTCTCGACTACGACGCTCGCCCATGTTTCGTCCTTCCTCAAGCGCTTTGCCGGGCGAAAAGTCGCACTAGCCTACTCAAGCCCGGCCTTGACTGACGCTGAGCTAAAGACGCTTGCCGCCGATGCGAACGTGCGTTTCCACATCGTGTTGAACGAGAAGATGACCGTAGCTCAGCAGACGCTCCTGCCGTCTGCCAGGCGGGTTGACATCCGCGATTATTTCAATAAGTTGGACCGCAACTCCGACTACGACGGCGCTGAACTCTTCACCGACCGGTACAAGACGTTCAAACCCTCGTGGGTGGGGTTCGGCGACTATGCAGCCATTGGCTCGGCATTCACGCCAGGTGGCGGTCAGCCTGCGGCCGTAGCGATTCACGCCATCTACAAGCACAAGTCCAGCGACGTATGGATTGAGCACTTCGTGTCTGACGACACCGACAAGGATGTCGGGAGCACCGAAGACAAGTTCCTCCAGGCCGCCCGCAAGCTCGTGAAGGCTGCGAAGACCCGCCCCAAGGAATTCGGCACAAATTTCGCGCTAGACGGGTACGCCAATCACGTCGCAGCGAGCCATTTCCCCGGACTCGGTACCAACAAGGTTCTGCAGCTAGAACATCACATCTGCCTGATGCTGGACCTACTTGACGGCACTCTCTAAAGTCGGCACGAGCCTTCTGGGACCAGCAGTCCAGACGATATAGCTTGGCCGCTGCAAAGATGTCCCATGTTTGCAACCCTTTCTTGCCGGATGAGGTGTGAGCAGTGTCGCCACTCCCCCCCTCAGTTGGAGAACGTGTTGCACTTGGTTTGCCTAGCCGCGACTGGTTTACCGTGCCGTAGGCGTACAGGCATCGGAACGTGTTCGGCGGCTAGCAACTAACTCAAGCCGGCTCAGATGGCTGTCCCGAACTGTTCCGCAGGCTAGGTCCACTATCGCTGCATTGCAGCCGATCAAACTATCTAGACCAATGGCCGTAATGGGTCGGAAGCGGCCCGTCGTCCAATAGCAGACCAGGTAGAGAGCGACCGTGGTTTGGCAGCAGTATTTGGCGTACACGGCCAAAGCAGGTACTGGCGGGCGTCGTTTGACACGTCGCAGTGCTAGCCGCAGGCAAAGGCACCATACCGCGGAGAACGGCGGATCGCCCTACTGTGGTGACTCAGGAAATCGGACCTTCAGGGGTGAAATCGGGCTGGAGGCCGTGCCAGCGCTTGTATATCGAAAATTATCGATTCCCAAACTGGATGACGTAAATCCCGAGTTAGATGAATTTCGACACGGGGTGCGTCCCCGATACGCCGCTATCGGCCCACCCACCCAAATATGTAACAGCGCAGCCTCCCCCCCTTGAACCCCGGAACATCATCCCTATAATTAGCACTCGACACCGGTGAGTGCTAACAGCCCTCCCGGGGCTAACTGATCATTCACTTTTTAAGCAAACAGGAGTTCCTCATGGCCTTGCGTCCCCTGGGCGATCGCGTGATCGTCAAACGCCTCGAAAACGAGCGCAAGACTGCCTCGGGCATCGTCATCCCCGACAGCGCCGCAGAAAAGCCTGATCAAGGCGAAGTCGTGGCCGTCGGCCCCGGCAAGAAGACCGAAGACGGCAAGATTCTGCCGGTCGACCTGAAGGCTGGCGACAAGGTTCTGTTCGGCAAGTACGCCGGCCAGTCCGTGAAGGTTGATGGCGAAGAACTGCTCGTCATCCGCGAGGACGAAATCCTCGCCGTGGTTCAGTAAACCCCGCCTCAAACGAATTTTCGAAGGAAGCTAAGAAATGGCTGCCAAGCAAGTATTGTTCGGTGACGACGCCCGCGTGCGCATCGTCCGTGGCGTGAATGTTCTCGCCAACGCTGTTAAGACCACCCTGGGCCCCAAGGGTCGCAACGTCGTGCTGGAGCGCTCGTTCGGCGCCCCGACCGTGACCAAGGACGGCGTGTCCGTCGCCAAGGAAATCGAACTGAAGGACAAGTTCGAGAACATCGGCGCACAACTGGTCAAGGACGTTGCTTCCAAGACCTCCGACAACGCCGGTGACGGCACCACGACCGCCACCGTGCTGGCTCAAGCCATCGTCATGGAAGGCCTGAAGTACGTTGCCGCCGGTTTCAACCCGATCGATCTGAAGCGCGGTATCGACAAGGCTGTCGCCGCCGCCGTCGCCGAACTGAAGAAGCAATCCAAGCCGGTCACGACCAGCAAGGAAATCGCTCAAGTCGGCTCGATCTCGGCCAACAGCGATTCCTCCATCGGCCAGATCATCGCTGACGCGATGGACAAGGTTGGCAAGGAAGGCGTCATCACCGTCGAAGACGGCAAGTCGCTGGAAAACGAGCTGGACGTCGTCGAAGGTATGCAATTCGACCGCGGCTACCTGTCGCCCTACTTCATCAACAGCCCGGAAAAGCAAGTTGCCGTGCTGGAAGATCCGTTTGTCCTGATTTTCGACAAGAAGATCAGCAACATCCGTGACCTGCTGCCCGTGCTGGAGCAAGTTGCCAAGTCGAGCCGTCCGCTGCTGATCATCGCAGAAGACGTCGAAGGCGAAGCGCTGGCCACCCTGGTTGTGAACAACATCCGTGGCATCCTGAAGACCACCGCCGTCAAGGCTCCGGGCTTCGGCGACCGCCGCAAGGCCATGCTGGAAGACATCGCCATCCTGACGGGCGGCACCGTGATCTCCGAAGAAACCGGCATGTCGCTGGAAAAGGCCGGCCTGGCTGAACTGGGCCAAGCCAAGCGCATCGAAGTGGGCAAGGAAAACACGACGATCATCGACGGCGCTGGCGACAGCAAGTCGATCGAAGCTCGCGTCAAGCAAGTTCGCATCCAGATCGAAGAAGCCACGTCCGACTACGACCGTGAAAAGCTGCAAGAACGCGTGGCCAAGCTGGCCGGCGGCGTTGCCGTGATTCGCGTTGGCGCTGCCACCGAAGTCGAAATGAAGGAAAAGAAGGCTCGCGTCGAAGACGCCCTGCACGCTACCCGCGCTGCAGTGGAAGAAGGCGTTGTGGCTGGTGGCGGTGTTGCACTGCTGCGCGCCAAGCAAGCCATCGCTGACCTGAAGGGCGACACGCCTGACCAGAACGCCGGTATCAAGCTGATCCTGCGTGCTGTGGAAGAGCCGCTGCGCACCATCGTCACGAACGCCGGCGAAGAAGCCAGCGTCGTGGTCAGCAACGTGCTGAACGGCAAGGGCAACTACGGCTACAACGCTGCAACCGGCGAGTACACCGACCTGGTCGAGCAAGGCGTTCTGGACCCCACCAAGGTGACCCGCACCGCCCTGCAAAACGCTGCCTCCGTCGCCAGCCTGCTGCTGACGGCTGAAGCCGCCGTGGTCGAACTGGCCGAAGACAAGCCCGCTGCCCCGGCCATGCCGGGTGGCATGGGCGGCATGGGCGGCATGGACTTCTAAGTCCCGCTTCCCTTGCAAGGCCTCCCCGGCGCCAAGCCGGGGAATGCAGTATCCCGAAAGACCCCCGGACCTTCGCCCGGGGGTTTTTCTTTTTGTGGCGGCGCGTGTTGATGAGGCTAATCCTTGTTGCTTCAGTGACTTGCGAACACGTTTGCGCACAATCTGGCGGTTTCGCCTGCGCGCATGCGTCCCTACAATGAAGGCTTCCCAGCCCCAAGCCGCCCTGCCTTATGCGACTTCCCCACAGCCTGCGCGCCTTGCGTCCGTCTCAGATCGGCGGACTGTTAATGGATTCCGCCAACCAGTGGTCCAGCCACCGCGCGTCCAGCAAAGGCGCCGCGCTGGCGTTGTATATGGTGTTTTCGCTGGCGCCCATGCTGATCCTGGTGATCGCCGTGGCTGGCGCGTTCTTTGGCGAAGAGGCCGTGCGGTCGGAACTGTTCACGCAATTGCGCGACCTGACAGGCGAACGCGGCGCGGAAGTCATCCAGACGGTGTTGGCCAGCGCGCATGAATCCGGCGGCGGCTGGATTGCGGCGCTGATTTCCATTTTTGTGCTGATCTTCAGCGCCACCACGGCCTTTGCCGAACTCAAGGCCAGCCTGGACGACTTGTGGGATGTGCCCGCCAACCAGAAAGGCGGCATCCAGGGCATGGTGCGCAGCCGCATGCTGTCGTTTGGGCTGGTGCTGGTGCTGGCGCTGTTTTTGCTGGTGTCGCTGACCGTCAACGCCGCGCTTGGCGCGGCCAGCAAATTCTATGGCGACTTGTGGATGGCCTCCACCTTCGCGACGGTGGCGGATTGGCTGTCGACGTTGTTTTCGTTTTCCATTGTGGTCGCGCTCTTTGCCGTGATCTACAAGCTGTTGCCCAGCGCCAGGATCTCTTGGCCCGACGTGATTCCGGGCGCCATCGTGACGGCCGCGCTGTTCCTGGTCGGCAAGTGGGGGATCGGCCTGTACCTGAGCCGGGGTGCCGCCGTGTCGGCCTACGGCGCAGCCGGGTCGCTGATTGCGCTGCTGCTGTGGATCTACTATTCCGCGCAGATCTTTTTCTTTGGCGCGGTGTTTACACGGCAATTCGCGGTGCGGTTTGGCAAGGCGGCCATACCCCCCGCAGCACAGAGCACGATGCCGGCGCCGCCGTCGGCCCCTGCTTCGGCTTCTGCTTCGACTCCTGCTTCGGCCGCTGCGCCGACGCCTACGTCGCAGCCTTCGACGCCGCCTGGTTCGTCGCCTTCAACGCCGCCTGGTTCAGCCCCTTCGTCGTCCCCTTCCTCGTCCCCTTCCGCGTCCCCTTCCTCACCCCCGTCTTCCGCCCCCACAACACGCCCGCCCGGCGCGTAAAGCCGAATCAGGCCGGCTCCTGCGATTCCAGGCCGGCCATCAGCCGCAGACATTTCAAAAACACTGGCCGTAGTTCTTCAGGAATCGGCGCCAGCACCTGCGCCTCGACTTCGGCATCTTGCGGCAGAATGCGCGCCAGCAGCGCCACGCCGGCATCCGTGATTTCCAGCGCATACGCGCGCCCGTCTTCGGCGGATCGTGTGCGGCGCACATAGCCCTTGGCCGTCATGCGCGCCATCATCTCGGCAAACGAATTGCGGTCCAGCGCGATCAACTCGGCGATGCGGTTCTGCGTCGCGCCGGGGTTCTGATACACCGTGATCAGCAGGGCTTTCTGGCGCGGCGTCAGGTCTTCGTCCGGAAACGCCTGCACGAACAACGCTTCGGCGCGAAAGTGCGCGCGGCGCAGCAGGTGCGACGCCACTTGGGTCAGATCGAAAGACTTCAAAGCACGGGGCGAGGCGGGTCGGACAGTAGAGCTCATGGGGCTTCCCAGGGTAAGACGCTTGGCGATTGTAGGCGCTGCCCCGCTCGCAAATGCGCATTGACTTGGGCAGGCGCGCTGCCTATTATCCGAACAATTAGTACGTATACGTATTTATTTATACCTGATTCCCGTCAGACCCGAACACCATTCAAGGGGCCCGATCGTGACGATCCGCCAACTGCGCAATTACATCGACGGCCGCTTTGAAGACGGCGCGTCCACCTTCGACAAACACAGCCCGGTTGACGGGCAACGCATCGCCCAGGTGCACGAAGCCAGCCGCGATCAGGTCAACCGCGCCGTCGCCGCCGCGCACCGTGCGCTGCCGGCCTGGGCGGGCCTGTCCGTGGCGGCGCGCACCGATCACCTGCTGGCGCTGGCCGACGGCATCACGCGCCGCTTCGACGACTTCCTGCAAGCCGAGATCGGCGACACCGGCAAGCCCGTCAGCTGGGCCAACAAGATCGACATTCCGCGCGGCGCCGCCAACTTCCGTGCTTTCGCGGAACTGGCCCGCACGCTGGATATGGAAAGCTATATGACCGACACGCCCGACGGCCGGCAGGCGCTGAACTACGCCTATCGCAAGCCGCTAGGCGTCATCGGCGTGATCTCGCCGTGGAACCTGCCCCTGCTGCTCTTGACGTGGAAAGTCGCGCCCGCGCTGGCGTTTGGCAACACCGTCATCATGAAACCGTCCGAAGTCACGCCCAGCACGGCCACGCTGCTGGCCGAAGTGGCGCACGACACGGGGCTGCCTGCCGGCGTGCTGAACCTGGCGCACGGGTTCGGGCCGGACTCGGCGGGGGAATTCATCACGTCGCACCCGGACATCGACGGCATCACGTTCACCGGCGAATCCGCCACGGGCGCCACCATCATGCGCGCGGTCGCGGCCGGCGTGAAGCCGGTGTCGTTTGAGCTGGGCGGCAAGAACGCCGCGCTGGTCTTCGCCGACGCCGACTTCGACGCGGCGGTGGATGGCGTTACGCGCTCGGTCTTCGCCAACTGCGGGCAAGTCTGCCTGTGCACCGAACGCGTCTACGTTGAACGCCCCATCTACGACCGCTTCGTGGCCACGCTGGCCGCGCGCGCCCGAGACATGCGCATCGGCTGGCCCATGGACCCGGATACGGAAATGGGCCCGCTGGTCTCGCGCGAGCATCGCGAAAAAGTGCTGTCGTACTTCGCACTGGCGCGCGAAGAAGGCGCAACCGTTGTCGCGGGCGGCGGCGTGCCGGTGTTTGGCGACGCGCGCGACGCGGGCGCTTACGTTCAGCCCACCATCTGGACCGGCCTGAACGAAAACGCGCGCTGCATCAAGGAAGAAGTGTTCGGCCCGGTCTGCCACATCGCGCCCTTTGACACCGAAGACGAAGCCATCCGCCTGGCCAACGACACGCGCTACGGCTTGGCCGCCGCCGTCTGGACCCAGAACCTTACGCGCGGACACCGCGTGGCCCAAGCCATGAACGTCGGGCTCGCCTGGGTGAACTGCTGGTTCCTGCGCGACCTGCGCACGCCGTTTGGCGGCAGCGGCCTGTCGGGCATCGGACGCGAAGGCGGCCGCCACTCGCTGCATTTCTACACCGAACCCACCAACGTCTGCATCAAGCTCTGATCCCAACTCGCAAAGGAACGCACGATGAGCCAGCCCAATACCAACACCCGCGCCACCGTCGTCGCCGGCAAAGCCACGCCCCGCGGCAAATATCCGCACATCAAACGCGCCGGTGATTTTCTGTTCGTCTCCGGCACCAGCTCACGCCTGCCCGACAACCGCATCGCAGGCGCTGAAGTTGACGCCATGGGCACCACCACGCTCGACATCCGCGTGCAAACCCGCGCCGTCATCGAGAACATCCAGGACATCCTCGCCACCGCCGGCGCCACGCTGGCCGACGTTGTCGAGATCAGTACTTTCCTGGTCAACATGAACGACTTCGGTGGATACAATCACGTCTACGGCGAGTTCTTCGACGCCGATGGCCCGGCGCGCACTACCGTCGCGGTGCATCAGTTGCCGCACCCGCAATTGCTGATTGAGATCAAGGCGGTCGCCTACAAACCGCTGGCGCGTTAGCCACAAGTCGACGCGGCGCATGCATGATGGGCGACGGCATTTCGTGTTCACACCAAGCACAGGACGATGGCTCGCGGCGCGCCGCCCGGGCGACCGCAGGCATGTCGAACTTTCGCATCACGCCCAACGCGCTCAGCCACAAGCTGAAACTGCATCAGTTGCAGATCTTCGAACGCGTGCTGGCGCGCCGCTCGTTATCGCGCGCGGCCAGTGAACTGCATCTGACCCAACCCACTGTCACCAAAGCCATCCACGACCTGGAAGCGTTCTTTGGGTCAACGCTCTTCGAACGATCGAACCGCGGCGTCACGCCCACCGAACTCGCGCTGGTGCTGGGCCGCCGCGTACACGCCATGCTGGCCGAAGTGCGCTACATGGCCGATGACATCGACGCCGTCCTGGGCGGCGCCAGCGGCCACGTCGTCGTCGGCACGCTGATCGCCGCGTCCGCCAAACTGCTGCCCGAAGCCATCGCCCGCCTGATGACCGACCACCCCGGCATTCAAGTCACGGTCCGCGAAGGCCCCTCGGCCCAGCTCCTGCCCGCACTCGCCACCGGCGACGTCGACATCGTCGTCGGCCGCCTGCCCGGCGCCGACATGGCATCCATCTCCGGCGTCGCCGTCGACCACCACAAGCTCTACCGCGAATCGCTATGCCTGGTCGTCGGCGCCCAGCACCCCTTGGCCACCGCGCCAGACATCTCACTGGCCGACCTGATCGACCACATCTGGATCTTGCCCGCCCCCACCTCCCCGCTACGCGCCTCGGTGGAACGCACCTTCTTCGACGCCGGCCTGCGCCTGCCCACCCGCCACGTCGAGTCGCTATCCCTGCTGACCAACATCGGCATCCTGATGCACAGCAACGCGCTGGCATTGATTCCGTATGACGCTGCGGCGCAGTTTCTGTCGATGGGACTATTAGCCCGCCTGCCCACCGAGGTCTTCGGAGATTTCGGCGACGTCGGCTATTCCATCCGGGCCGACAGACCCATGACCCCAGCGTGCCAGCGGTTGGTGGAATATCTAAAAACCATCGCAGCGCAGCGCGAGTAGCGCACCCCCTCCCGACGCAAGACACCGCCGACGCCCCACAAGGCCGCCCGCGCGGCCGGCCTGGGGCAAGCCCCGCAAGATCTTCCCCCCCCCCAACGGCGGCCAGAACCCTAAGCACACAACTCTGCCCCGCGATCGTGAAATTGCCGCTAGCGGAGCACTGTGCTTTGGGGGCCTGGGGTGCGCGGGGAGTCGATGCGCCCGAGGGAATCTGAAGGCAGCGGCCGCAGGCCGCAACGAAGATGACGACGGGGCCGTCCGGAGCGAAGGCTCCGGACCGCAATCGTTGACCCGCGCACCCCAGGCCCCCAAAGCACAGTGCGCCTAAAGAACCCGAATCCAGCCCACACCACACACCGCGCCCCAAGACCCCAAACACAAAGCCCTAAAAAAGAAACCAACACAAAACCAAAGGAAAACCCGCAATAGAAAACCAGAATACCCACCCCGACAATTTCTATTACCCCCAACGCGCCCCGCCGCCTAGACTCCCTCCTATCCCCCACCCGGAGACAGAAATGCCCGCCTACGGCCCGCCATTGAATTTCCAGCGCTGGATTCAAGACCACGCGCATCTCCTGAAACCCCCGGTTGGCAATCAGCAGATCTGGCAAGACGCCGACTTCATCGTCACCGTTGTGGGCGGCCCGAACCATCGAACCGACTATCACGACGACCCGCTGGAAGAATTCTTCTACCAGGTCAAAGGCAACGCCTGGCTCTCGCTCTGGGTCGACGGCAAACCCGAACGTGTCGACCTCAAAGAAGGCGACATCTTCCTCTTGCCGCCACACGTCCGCCATTCCCCGCAACGCCCAGAAGCCGACAGCGCCTGTCTCGTCATCGAACGTCAGCGCCCCTTGGGAATGCTGGACGGCTTCGAATGGTATTGCCCGCATTGCGGCCACCTCGTGCATCGCGTCGAAGTGCAGCTAAAGAGCATCGTCACCGACCTGCCGCCCTTGTTCCAGGCCTTCTACGCCAGCACCGAGCAACGCACCTGCCCCGGCTGCGGTGAAGTCCACCCCGGCAAAGGCCACGCACCGCAGCCCGAACCCACCCAGAACACCACACCCGCCTAGCGCCCTCCACCCAGCGAAGCCGTTCCCATGATTCAGAAAATCGACATGCATGCCCACTTCTTTCCGCCCATCACGCGGCAGGAAGCGGCGGCGCTTGATCCGGTCAACGCGCCCTGGCTGCGCCCCGACGGCGGCGGCGCCACCGGCCAGATCATGGCGGGCGACCGGCCGTTCCGCCCCGTTGACGCCACCTTGTGGGACCCGGCGCTGCGCATCGAACAGATGGACCGCCACGGCGTAGACATACAGATCTTGTGCGCCACGCCCATCATGTTCGGCTACACCTACCCCGCACAGGCAGCAGCCGATTGGGCGGCGCGCATGAATGACCTGGCGCTGGAACACTGCGCGCATGCGCCGACGCGCTTGAAAGCACTGGCGCAAGTGCCGCTGCAAGACCTGGACCTGGCCTGCAAGGAAGCCACGCGTGCCCGCGCCGCGGGGCACCTGGGCGTGCAGATCGGCAACCACGTCGGCCCGCGCGATCTCGACGACGACACGCTCGTGCAGTTTCTGATCCACTGCGCCCACGACAATATCCCCGTGCTCGTCCATCCGTGGGACATGATGACCGACGGCCGCATGAAGAAATGGATGCTGCCGTGGCTTGTCGCCATGCCCGCCGAAACGCAGCTGGGCATTCTGTCGTTGATTCTGTCGGGCGCGTTTGAACGCATTCCCCGCAGCCTGAAGCTGTGCTTCGCGCATGGCGGCGGCAGCTTCGCGTTCCTGCTGGGCCGCGTCGACAACGCGTGGCGGCATCGTGACATCGTCCGCGAAGACTGCCCGCAACTTCCCTCGTCCTACACCGACCGCTTCTACACCGACAGCGCCGTCTTTGACCCGCATGCGCTGCGCCTGTTGATCGACGTCATGGGCGAAGACCGCGTGCTGCTGGGTTCCGACTACCCCTACCCGCTGGGCGAGCAGGAAGTCGGCCGCCTGGTCACGCATGCCGAGCTGATGCCGGGCGTGCAGCAGAAGATTCTATTTCGCAACACGATGACGTTCTTCGGCTTGAACGCCTGACGCCTGACGCCTCACGCTCAGCTCAACGCAACGTAACCCGCCACAACGCAACCCGACGCAGCACCACACCACGACCGTGACACACGGCAACTCAAGGGAAACCATCATGACTCGCACCTCCATGCTGACCGCCGCCGCGGTTGTGGGCTTGACGCTATCGGCCACGGCCCTGGCCGATGTGAAGATCGGCCTGTTGACGACCTTGACCGGCCCCGGCTCCGTGCTCGGCCAAGACCAGCTGGACGGCTTCATGCTGGCCGTGGACCAAGGCGGCGGCAAGCTGGGCGGCGTGCCCGTGCAGATCATCAAGGAAGACGACCAGTTCAAACCCGAAGTGGGCGTGCAGGCCGCGCGCAAACTGGTGCAAAGCGACAAGGTGCCGATCATCACCGGCGTGGTGTATTCCAACGTCATGCTTGCCGTGGTGCGCCCGGTCACCAGCGCCGGCGTGTTCCTGGTGGGTTCAAACGCTGGTCCCACCAATCTGGCCGGCAAAGACTGTTCGCCGTACTTCTTCTCAACGTCGTGGAACAACACGCAGCGCCACGAAGGCAGCGGCGAAATGGCCAACCAGATGGGCTTCAAGAAAGTCTATCTGCTGGCGCCCAACTACCAGGCCGGCAAAGACGCCATGGCCGGCTTCAAGCGCTTCTACAAAGGCGACATCGCCAACGAAGTGTTCACGCAGGTCAACCAGCCCGACTACTCGGTGGAACTGGCCGCGCTGGCCGACGCCAAGCCCGACGCCGCCTACGTGTTCTTTCCCGGCGGCATGGGCGTGAACTTCATCAAGCAGTATCGGCAGGCGGGGCTCTTTGGCAAGATTCCGCTGCTGTCGGTGGACACCATCGACGGCGCCACGCTGCCCGCGCTGCAAAAGGATGCGCTGGGCGCCGTCACCAACGTGCCCTACTCGCCTGATCTGGACAACGCCGCCAACAAGGCGTTTGCCGCGGCGTTCCGCCAGAAGTATGGCCGCGAGCCGTCCAGCTACGCCGCGCAATCGTTCGATGCCGCGCAGCTGATCGGCTCGGCGCTGAAGAAAACCGGCGGCAAGACCGACGACAAAGACGCCTTGCGCAAAGCCATGGAAGCCGCAGACTTCTCCTCGGTGCGCGGCGAATTCCGCTATCAGCCCAATCACTTCCCCGTGGCCGGCTTCTTCCGCGCCGACGTCGAAGCGGGCGCGGATGGCAAGGTGGCGTTCGTGAACAAAGGCCCGATCTTTTCCGACCTGGCCAAAGTCTCGGACCAGTACGCCGCCCAGTGCGTCATGAAGTAATTGCCATGTCGACGACGCTGCTGCTGGTGCAGGCTTTGAACGGCCTGCAACTTGGCATTCTGCTTTTTCTGCTGGCCGCCGGCCTGACGCTGGTGTTCGGCATCATGAACTTCATCAACCTGGCGCACGGTTCGCTCTACATGATGGGCGCGTTCATCGCGGCCACCGTGTTCCGTCACACCGGCTCGTTCCTGCTGGCCGCCGCCGCCGTCATCGCGGGCATGGCGGCGCTGGGGCTGCTGCTGGACCGCATCGCGCTGGCGCGCCTGTATCCGCGCGACCACCTGGACCAGGTGCTGGCCACCTTCGGCTTCATCCTGTTCTTCAACGAACTCACGCGCATCATCTGGGGGCCGGCGCCCATCAGCATGGGCTTGCCGTCGTGGTTGTCGGGCACCATCGACATTCTGGGCGTGACGTATCCGCTATACCGCTTCCTGATCATCGTGGTGGGCTTGCTGGTGGCGGCCGGCTGCTATGTGCTGATTCACCGCACGCGGCTGGGCATGCTGATACGCGCGGGCTCCACCGACCGCATGATGGTGGGCGCGCTGGGCGTGAACATCGCGCGGCTGAACACCTTGCTGTTCGTGCTGGGCGCGGTGCTGGCGGGCTTGGCCGGGCTGATGGCCGGGCCGATCCTGTCGGCGCAAACGGGCATGGGCGAACCTATTCTGATCCTGACCTTGGTGGTGATCGTCATCGGCGGTATCGGCTCGGTGCGCGGCGCGTTTCTGGCCGCGCTGATGGTGGGGCTGATCGACACGCTGGGCCGCGCATTGCTGCCGACCTTGCTGCGCGCCGCGTTGCCGCCCGCCGCCGCCAACGCGGCAGGCCCGGCCATTGCGTCGATGCTGATCTACGTCGTGATGGCGCTGGTGCTGGCCATGCGGCCGCAAGGCCTGTTTCCCGTCAAGCACGGATAAGGAGAACACCATGCTTTCGTTCTCTGCGCGCACCCTCGTCGCCACCGCCCTGCTGCTATTGCTGGCGCTGGTGCCTGCCTACGCGCAATGGCAGGGCGAACCCTTTCTGCTGGCGCTCTTTGGCCGCGTGCTGGTCTACGGCGTGGCGGCGCTGGCGTTGAATCTGCTGCTGGGCTTTGGCGGCATGGTCAGCTTTGGCCACGCGTTGTACCTGGGGCTGGGCGCGTATTCCGTCGGCGTGATGTCGCACTACGGCATTGAAAGCGGCTGGCTGCATCTGGCGGGCGCGCTCGGCGCGTGCGCCGTCGTTGGGCTGGTCAGCGGCTACGTGGTGATGCGCACGTCCGGCATCGCCTTCATCATGATCACGCTGGCGTTTGCGCAGATGTTTTATTTTCTGGCGACGGGGCTGGATGGCTTTGGCGGCGACGACGGCATGTCGCTGTTCGCTGGCAGCGACTTCGGCCTCTTCCGGCTGGATACGCCGCTGGCGCTGTACTACGCGGCGTTTGGCGTGATGCTGGCCGTGCTGTGGCTGATGCATCGCCTGATCCATGCGCCATTCGGCATGGTGCTGCGCGGTTGCCAGGCCAACGAACGGCGCATGCGCGCGCTGGGCTTTCCCACCTTGCGCTACCGGCTGGCCGCCTATGTGATATCAGCCATGATCTGCGGCGTGGCCGGTGTATTGCTGGCGAACCTGACCATGTACGTGTCGCCTTCCTATCTGGCCTGGACGACTTCCGGCGAGCTGATCGTGATGGTGGTGCTGGGCGGCATCGGCACGCTGTTCGGGCCGGTCGTCGGCGCGCTGACGTTCCTGCTGCTGGAAGAAGGCTTGAAGCTCTTGACGGGCCATTGGATGCTGATCATGGGCCTGCTGATCGTGGGCGTGGTGCTGGTGTCGCGCCGCGGTGTGTACGGAAACTTGCGCGACACGCCGTGGCGCAAGCGCACCGCGCCCCTGCGCACGCCGTCAGGGGAAACGCAATGACCGCCGCGCTGCAAGTCGACAATCTGGTCAAGCGCTATGGCGGCCTGACCGTTACCGACAACCTATCGTTGGATGTGCGCCCGGGCGAACTGCATGCGGTGATCGGGCCAAACGGCGCGGGCAAGACCACGCTGATCGGCCAGCTCAGCGGTGAATTGCGGCCCGATGGCGGACGCGTGCTGCTCGACGGCCGCGACATCACGCGCATGCCGGTGGAAAAGCGCGTACGCCATGGGCTGGCGCGTTCTTACCAGATCACGTCCGTCTTCAAACCCTTCACCGCACTGGAAAACGTGGTGATGGCGGTGCAGGCGCGGCGCGGCCACAGCTTTCGGTTCTGGACGCCCGTGCTGTCCACCGCGGCGCTGACCGAACCCGCCCACGATGCGCTGACGCTTGCCGGCTTGTCGGCCCGCGCCCACACCCCGGCGGGCGAGCTGGCACATGGTGAGTTGCGGCAGCTGGAGCTAGCGATGGTGCTGGCCTGCCAACCGTCGCTGCTGTTGCTGGACGAACCGATGGCGGGCATGAGCCAGCACGAATCCGAAGCCATGACGCGCCTGCTGCTGCAACTGCGCGGGCACTACACGATTCTGCTGGTGGAACACGATATGCAAGCCGTCTTCGCGCTCTCTGATCGCATCACCGTGCTGGTTTACGGCAGCGCGCTGGCCTGCGGCACGGCGGACGAGATACGCAACCATGCACAGGTGCGCGAGTGCTATCTGGGCAGTGAACGCGGAAGTGAGCGCGGCAGCGGACGCGGAAGGGAGCGCAGCAGCGGGCGCGGCAGTGAACGCGGCAGCGCCCCACGCAAGCAGGAGGCCGCCGCATGAGCGCGCTGCTATCGCTACGCGGCGTGACCGCACACTATGGCGCCAGCCAGGCGCTGTTCGGCATCGACCTGGATATCGGCCCCGGCGAGTTCGTCACCCTGCTGGGCCGCAACGGCATGGGCAAGTCCACCACCGTGAAAACGGTGATGGGGCTGACCCGCGCCACCCAAGGCAGCATCACGTTCGACGGGCGCGACATCAGCCGGCTGCCCGCCTATAAGGTTGCGCAATGCGGCATCGGCCTGGTACCTGAAGGCCGCCATATTTTTCCCAACTTGTCGGTGCGCGAAAACCTGGTCGCCACCGCCCACAACCGCCAGGGCGCGGCCCAACCGTGGACGCTGGAACGCGTTTACGCGTTGTTCCCGCGCTTGTCGGAACGCGCGCGCCACCTGGGCAGCCATCTGTCGGGCGGCGAACAGCAGATGCTGGCCATCGGGCGGGCGCTATTGACGAACCCGCGTCTGCTGATTCTGGACGAAGCCACCGAAGGCCTGGCGCCTGTCGTGCGCGAAGAAATCTGGAACGCGCTGGACACCTTGAAGCAGACGGGGCTGGCGGTGCTGTGCATCGACAAGAACCTGGAACCGCTGCTGGCCACGGCCGACCATCACGCCATCGTGGAAAAGGGCCGCGTGGCATGGACCGGATCGTCGCAGGCGTTTTTGGATGACGAGCCCCGGCTGCTGCAATACCTGGGCGTCTGACGCGATGTTGCACCGAGGCATTGGGCCGGCGTTCCCGCCGACGTTCTTGTCTTAGGGCGCAGGCCGCTGCGGCACCGGCCCCCGCGGCACCAGTCGCCGCGCCGGCAACGCCACTCCCAGCCGCTGGCTCCACGCCTGCATCTCATCCCACAACGCAGGCGGCACGGGGATGCCGTCGCGTTGGCGTTCACGCTGCGCGGCGGCTTCCGGGTCGCCCGGCAGGCGTGGCGTGCCCGGTGCTTGCGACAACTCCATCGCCATCGCCGCGACCACACCCGCCAACGCCGCGCCGCCGGCAAAGCGCGCCGGGTCGATCACGATGAAGAACGCGCCGAGTTCGCGCGGCCGGTTCAGCTCGGCGTACATCGGCGAAATATGTGGGCCGAACGGATTGCCGTTCAGCGGCCCACACAGCAGTTCGATCATCATCGCCAGCCCGTAGCCCTTGTAGCCGTATTCCTCGCCGCCCAACGGCCGCAACGCACGGACCTGTTCCGCGTCGGTGCAATCACCGCCCTGCGCGTCCAGCGCCACGCCCGGCGGCAAGGCCACGCCGTCGCGCCGCGCGTTCATGACGCGGTTCCACGGAATGGCGGTGGTGGCCATGTCCAGGCACAGCGGCTCGGCGCCCGCGCGCGGGAACGCCAGCGAAATGGGGTTGGTGCCGAAGAACGCCTGATGGCCGCCGAAAGGCGCGGCGATTGAATCTGAATGCGTGAAGGCGATGCCGATCAAGCCCTGGCGCGCCGCCGCGCGGCTGTACAGGCCAACAGCGCCGCAGTGCGAAGAATCGCTGACGCCGACGGCCGCGATGCCCGCCTCGCGCGCAAGTTCGATGGCAAGCGCATTGGCGCGGTGCGCCACCACAATGCCCTGCCCCTTGCCGCCGTGCAGTTGCGCGGTGCCGGGGCCTGTGCGCTCAATACGCATGTCGGGCCGCGCCAGGATGGAGCCGTGCGCGACGCGGTTCAGGTAATGCGGCAGCCGGGCGATGCCATGGGAATCAATGCCCCACAGGCTGGTCTGCGCCAAGCTGGCCGTCAAGCAGCGCGCATCATCATCGGTAAAGCCCTGCACGCGCAGGCAATCGTTGCCCCAGCGTTCCCACTCAACGGCGTCCACTCGGCTTTCCGCATGCATGCAGCGCTCCTTAGGTTGCGGCCTCCACGGCGTGCATCACGCCATGCTCGCGCAGGGTTTCCAGATGGGTCGCCAGCGCTTCGACGAATTCGGGCGACTTGCCCAACTCTCCGAACACCGGTTTGAAGCTCGCCAGCACCATCGCCCGGCGGTGTGCGGCCGCCGACGGCGCCGATGCCCGCGCCGCCACCTCGGCGCGCGATACCAGCTTGGCCAGACGCGCCGCCAGCGGGTCCTGAATGACATAGCGCCCGCCCTGCTCATCGACCCCGCGCAGGTAATGCAGCCACGCCGCCACCGCAAGCGTCAGGCGCTGGATGTCGTCGCCCGTGCGCAGCCGGTCGCGGATCGTGTCCAGCAGCCGTTGCGGCAATTTTTGCGAACCGTCCATGGCGACCTGCGGCGTCGGATGCCGCAGCGCCGCGTTGGCGATGCGCGCCAGAAAGCGGCGGCGATATTCCTCCAGCCCGCTGTCCGGAATGCCCTTCAACGTGGGCGCAATTTCCAGCCGCATCATCGCGTCGACAAAGCCGCGCAGCTCAGGGGTCTGGACCGATTCGCTGATCGTCTTGTGCCCCAGCAGCGCGCCCAGATAGGCAAAGGTGGAGTGCGGGCCGTTCACCATCCGCAGCTTCAAGCGCTCGTAGGGCGCGGCGTTGCGCACGAAGGTCGCGCCGCCTTGCGTTTCCCAGGCGGGCCGGCCAGCGGCGAACTTGTCTTCGATTACCCAGTTCAGATAGGGCTCGCCCACCACCGGCCACGCGTCTTCCACGCCCAGACGCCCGGTGATGCGCTGGCGGTCTTCGTCATCGGTGCCCGGCACGATGCGGTCGACCATGGAATTCGGAAACGTGCAGTGCGTGTCGATCCACGCCGTCAGCGCCACATCCACGCGCAGCGCAAAGGCCAGCACCAGGCTGCGCAGCATGTCGCCGTTGGCACGCAGGTTGTCGCACGACATCAAGGTGACGGGCGGCAAGCCGCGCTCGCGGCGCAGTGCCAGGCCGTACACCAGGATGCCGATCGTGCTGCGCGGGCGATGCGGGTTTTCCAGGTCGTGAAGAATGTCGGGGTCGTCCCAGCGCAGGTAGCCGGTGGCGGGTTCGTGGCTGTAGCCCTTCTCCGTCACAGTCAGGCTCACGATGCGGGTTTGCGGATACGCGATGCGCTCTAACACCGCGTTGGGGTCTTCTTCGGCCACCATTACGCGCAGCACCGAACCCACCACACGCAGCTGTTCGCGCGTGCTGCCGTCGGGGCCGCCGTCGCGCAGCGCCAGCGTGTACAGGCCGTCTTGCGGCGTCAACGCGTCACGCGTGGCGGCGCTGCGCAGCGACACGCCCAGAATGCCCCAGCTCAAATCACCACTGGCCTGCATCGCCAGATCCGTCAACACCGCCTGGTGCGCGCGGTGAAAGGCGCCCAGCCCCAGATGCACGATGCCGGGCGTCAAGCGGCTGCGATCATATAGGGGTTTTTCCACGTCTGCGGGCAGGCGCGGCAACGACTCCGTATTCAAACGTTCAAGCATGGTTGACCAATGGCGTAAGGCGCCATGCACCTGTCGGATGACCGGCCAGTCGGCGCGCGGATGAGGATATCCGTAGACGCCGTTTTCTTCGACACCGCGACAGTGACCAAATGCAACGGCGACGCCCATGATGCCGCCGCTACATCACCGCGCCCAACGCCCATGGCACGAATTCGTTCTGCCCATAGCCGTGTTCTTCGCTGCGCGTGCGATGCCCGGAAGCGGTTTTCAGCATCAGCTGGAAGATCCGTTCGCCCATCTGCGCCACGCTTTGCGCGCCGTCGACCACCTCGCCGCAATTGATGTCGATGTCGTCCGACTGGCGCTGCCACAGCGCCGTATTGGTCGACAGCTTCAACGACGGCGCGGGCGCGCAGCCGTAGGCCGAGCCGCGTCCGGTGGTAAAGCAGATCAGGTTGGCGCCGCCCGCGACCTGGCCCGTGGCGGACACGGGGTCGTAGCCCGGCGTGTCCATGAATACCAGCCCGCGCGTGCGCACAGGTTCGGCGTACTCGAACACGTCGGTCAGGTTCGTGGTGCCGCTTTTGGCGATGGCGCCCAGCGACTTTTCCAGAATGGTCGTCAGCCCGCCCGCCTTGTTGCCGGCCGACGGGTTGTTGTCCATCTCGGCATCGTTGCGGGCGCAGTAGTCTTCCCACCAGCGCACGCGCGCCAGCAGCTTGTCGGCAATGGCCGGCGTTTCGGCGCGGCGCGTCAGCAAGTGTTCGCCGCCATAGATCTCGGGCGTTTCGGACAAGATCGCGGTGCCGCCGTGGCGCACCAGCAAGTCCACCGCCGCGCCCAACGCCGGGTTGGCGCTGATGCCCGAATAGCCGTCAGACCCGCCGCATTGCAGGCCAACGGTCAGGTGGCTGGCGGGCACCGGCTGGCGGCGCACCTGGTTCGCCTGTTCCAGCATCTGCTCCACCAGTTCAATGCCGCGCGCCACCGTCTTGCGCGTGCCGCCCGTGTCCTGAATGTTGAAGGTGTGCAGCAAACCGCTTTCGCGCAAGCCCTCTTGTTCCATCAGGCCGCCGATCTGATTCGTTTCGCAGCCCAGCCCCACCACCATCAGCCCGCCAAAATTGGCGTGCCGCGCGTAGCCGCCCAAGGTCCGGCGCAACACGCGCAGCGGTTCGCCTTCGCTGCCGGTGGCGCAGCCCGCGCCGTGCGTCAGCGCCACCACGCCGTCCACGTTCGGACAGGACGCCAGCGCTTCAGGGTGGATGTCGCGGCGGAAGTGGTCGGCGATGGCGCGCGCAACCGTGGCCGAACAATTCACGCTTGTCAGGATGCCGATGTAGTTGCGCGTGGCGACACGGCCATCGGCGCGCACGATGCCGTCGAAGGTGGCGGGTTGCGCCACGTAGTCGGTGGGATGCGCGCCCTGCCCCACCGCGTAATCCCGTTCAAACGCCGAGAACTCCAGGTTCTGCGTATGCACATGCTGGCCCGGCGCGATGTCTTGCCGCGCCACGCCAATGATCTGGTTGTAGCGGCGCACCGGCTGGCCCGCCGCGATGGCGCGCACGGCCACCTTGTGGCCGGGCGGCACCAGCCCTTGCACCGTCACCCCTTCGCCTTCCAGCCGCGTGCCGCTGACGAGCTGCCGCCGCGCGATCACGACGTTGTCCGCCGGGTGGATGCGTATCACTGCCATGTCTGCGTGGGACATGAGATCTCCGGAAAGTTAAGGGGTGCGTTGCGCGGTGGGATCAGTGTGGGCTACCCATCGATCAGCGCCGGGTCCCAGGCGTGCACGCGCTGGCGTTGTTCGCCCAAGCCGGCGATGCCCAGCTTCATTTCGTCGCCCGCCTTCAGGTACACGGGCGCAGGCTTTTGGCCCATGCCCACGCCGGGCGGCGTGCCGGTTGAAATCAAGTCCCCCGGATATAGCGTCATGAAGCGGCTGACGTAGGCCACCAGTTGCGCCACGCCGAACACCATCGTGCGCGTGCTGCCGTTCTGAAAGCGCTTGCCGTTCACTTCCAGCCACATCTCCAGGTCTTGCGGGTTGGGGATTTCGTCCGCCGTGGCCAGCCACGGGCCGATGGGGCCGAAGGTATCGCAGCCCTTGCCCTTGTCCCACGTGCCGCCGCGTTCAATCTGATATTCCCGTTCCGACACGTCGTTCACGATGCAGTAGCCCGCTACGTGCTTCATCGCGTCGGCCTCGCTGACGTAGCGCGCGCGTTCGCCGATGACCACGCCCAGCTCCACTTCCCAATCCGTCTTGACGGAATCCTGCGGCAGCACGACCGGGTCGTTCGGACCCACCACCGCAGACGTCGGCTTCATGAAGATGACGGGTTCCGCCGGCACGGCCAGGCCCGATTCCGCGGCATGATCGGCGTAGTTCAGGCCAATGCAGATGAACTTGCCCATGCCGCGCCACGGCGGCGCGACGCGGCCGGGGTGGGCCACCAGCGGCAGCGATGCCGGGTCCAACGCGCGCAGCTCGGCAAGACGCGCGCCGGCCAGCGTGTCGGCGGTGATGTCGGGCAGTACGCCAGACAGGTCGCGCACATTGCCTTGCTTGTCGATCAGGCCGGGCTTCTCGGCGCCCTTGGCGCCATAACGCATCAATTTCATATCGGTTCCTTGTTGCGAAAAATGGGTGCGGTCAGTTGGACCAGCCGCCGTCGATCACCTGCGTGGTGCCGGTGGTGAAGGCGGATTCGTCACTGGCAAGATACACCGCCAGCGCGGCAATTTCTTCCGTGCGGCCGATGCGGCCCATCGGTTGGCGCGCGGTGAACGCGGCTTCGACGGCGGCGATGGACTGGCCGCTGGCCTGCGCCTGCGCGTCGATGCGTTGCCGCAATGATGGGGATTCGACCGTGCCGGGGCAGATGGCGTTGCACCGGATGCCCTGGGCGACGAAGTCCGCGGCCACGGCCTTGGTCAAGCCGATGACGGCGGCCTTGGTGGCGCCATATGCGCAGCGGTTCGGCGCGCCTTTGATGCTGCCCGCCACCGACGCCATGTTCACAATCGAGCCGCCGCCGCGCGCCAGCATGCCGGGCAGGCAGGCGCGCATCAGCCGGTACATGGACCGCACGTTCAAGTTGAACGAAAAATCCCACGCGTCTTCATCGCAATCCAGGATGGTGCCGGCATGCACGAAGCCCGCGCCGTTGAACAGCACGTTGACCGGCCCCGCGCCCTCCACCAACGCTTGAATGGCGCGGCCGTCGGTCACATCCACCACTTGGGTGCGGCAGCCCGACAACGTGCGTAACGCGTCGGCATTGATGTCTACGGCCAGCACATCCGCGCCTTCGCGCGCAAACGCTTCCGCGACCGCGCGGCCGATGCCTTGGCCGGCGGCGGTGACGATGGCGGTCTTGCCTTGCAGTCTTTGCGACATGAGTGCGCGCTCCTTATTTGCCGGCCATGCCCATGGCGGTGGGCAGCCACAGCGTGATCTGCGGGATGTAGGTAATGGCGATCAGCGCCACGAACAGCGGCACCAGCCACGGCAGAATGGCCATCGTGGTGCGTTCAACCGATAGCCGCGCCACCCGCGCCAGCACGAACAACACCATGCCCATTGGGGGATGCAGCAGGCCGATCATCAGGTTCAAGGTCATGATCAAGCCAAAGTGGATCGGGTCGATACCCAGCTTCAACACGATGGGCAGCAAGATCGGCACCAGAATAGTGATGGCCGCGATGGTGTCGATGAAGCAGCCAACGATCAGGATCAGCACGTTGGCCATCAGCAGAAACACCCACTTGTTCTGCGTCACGCTCAGGATGGCGTCGGTGAGCGTTTGCGCGGCCTGCGTGGTGGTCAGCAGCCACGCGAAGACAGAGGCCGCCGTCACGATGAACAGCACGGACGCGGTCGTCTCGATGGTGTCGAAAGTGGCTTTGGCCAAGGTCTTGAACGTCATCGAGCGATAGCGCACCAGGCCCAGAAACAGCGCCCAGATCACCGCGGCCACGGCCGCTTCGGTGGGCGTGAACCAGCCCAGCGTCATGCCGCCAATCAAGATCACCGGGGCCATCAACGCCATCACCGCCGAAAAGTTGAAGCGCCAATCCAGCGCCAGCAGCGCCACGAATGAAATGCCGGTAGCCACATTGGGCGACACGCCGGCCAGCGTCATCAGCCAGATCGACAAAGGGAACGACAGCACGATCAGCACTTCCAGGCCCGCGCCGCCCAGCCGCTTCCAGTTGAACGCGACGTCGCCGCCCCAGTTGTTGCGGCGGGCGTAATAGGCCACGGTCAGCATCATCAAGATCGTGAGCACCGCGCCGGGCAACAAGCCCGCCAGGAACAGCGAGCCAATCGACACGTTGGCCATCATGCCGTAGATGACGAAGGGCAAGGACGGCGGAATAATGGGGCCCAGCGTGGCCGAGGCCGCCGTCACGCCGACGGCGAATTCCGTTTCGTAGCCATGATCTTTCATGGCTTTGATTTCGATGGTGCCCAGCCCCGCGGCGTCGGCAATCGCCGTGCCGGACATGCCGGCAAACACCACCGAGCCGATGATGTTCACCTGCCCCAGCCCGCCGCGCATCCAGCCTACCAACGCCACCGCGAAGTTATAGATGCGGCCGGTGATGCCGGCGATGTTCATCAGGTTGCCGGCCAGAATGAAGAACGGCACGGCCAGCAAGGGAAACGATTCGACGCCCGCAATCATGCGCTGCGCGACCACCACATCCGGCACGCTGCCCGATATCAATACGAACAACAGCGATGCGCCCGCCATGGACACCGCCACCGGCAGGCCCAGAATCATCAACAGCAAAAAGGTTCCAATCAGTGTGCCCATGAGTCGCTCCTGGAATGGCACTGCGGATACATAAGGGTCTGGCGCGGCGCGCCGTTCAGTCGAGCGACTCGTAGGCCGCCGGGTTCTCCAGAATCGAATAGCCCTGCCGCCAGTTCTGCACGGACACTTGAAGGGACCGCAGGAACATCATGACGAAGCCCGCCAGCGCAACCCAGTACACGTAGGACTTGTTCCAGAACAAGGTGGTCATGGGTTCGTCGCCCACCAGCACGATGTAGCGATAGGTCAGCCACACGGCATAGCCGAAGAAGGCGGTGCGCAGCACGTCGATCAGCGTAGACAGCACGCGGCCGACGGGTTTGGGCAGGTAGCGGTACAGGAAGTCCACCTGGATGTGGCGGCACGCGCGCACGCACATCGCCGCGCCCAGGAACACCACGCCAATCAGGCAATACACCGCCAGTTCTTCGGTCCACGCGTACGAATCGTTCAGCACGTAGCGCGAGAAGAATTGCAGGAAGACCAGCGCCGCCATCATCCAGAACATCGCCAGGCAGATCCAGTCTTCGGGCGCGTAGCCGGCCAGGCTGACCTCGTGATGGTCGGCCTCTTCGAAGCTTTGGACGATCTCGTCGACGGATGTCTGGTGCGGGCCGGGCGGGGCCGCGGCGTGGCCGGGCGCTGCGGCCGGGCCAGAGTTGACGGCCGCCATGGGCGCCGCTTTTGCGTTCACGTGCATGAGGTTCCCCTGATCGGAATCGGGTGTCGGGCGTCGGGTGTCAAACGGTGGCCAACAACGTTGACCAACAACGGTGACCAACAACGGCGGGCCAACTCGGCCCGCCGCCGCGGCTTACTTCACCGCCTGGATCTTTTCCCAATCCGATTTCTGATAGCCGTACTGCTCGAACGGCACCTTCTCAAGCACGGTCTTGCGGAAGTCGTCGACGTTGACCTCGGCCACGTTCAAGCCCCGCTTCTTGAACACCTCGACCATTTTCTTTTCGCTGTCGGCCACTTCGGATGACGCCTTTTCGGCGGCCTGCTGCGCGACCTCGGCGAAGATCTTCTTGTCTTCATCAGACAAGCTCTTCCACAACTTGCCCGAGATCACCGTGTTCAGGTGGTCAACGATGTGGCCCGTCAGGATGATGTTCTTCTGCACTTCGTAGAACTTCTTCGCTTCGATGGTCGTCAGCGGATTTTCCTGCGCTTCCACCGTGCCGTTCTGCAAGGCCAGGTACACCTCGGCGAACGCAATGGGCGCGGTGTTCGCGCCACAGGCGCGCGGCATGGCCAGGTAGGCCGCCACGTCCGGCACACGGATCTTCATGCCCTTCATTTCCGAGCACTTGGTGAAGGCCCGGTTCGACGTCGTCTGGCGCGTGCCGTAGTAGGTGGTGGCGACAATGTGGTTGCCGCTTTTTTCGTCGTAGCCGCGCGTGAGCTCTTTGTAGATGTCGCTCTTGGTGTAGGCGATCAGGTGCTCGGGGTTGCGGAAGATGTAGGGGTAGTAGGTGACGCCAATGCGGGGGAAACTCTTGGCGGCGAAGCTGGAGCCCGAGATGATCATGTCCACCGTGCCCAGCGTCAGCCCCTGGTTGATGTCGTTCTCCTTGCCCAGCTGAGAGGCGGGGTAGACATCGATGTGATAGCGGCCGTTGGTGCGTTTCTCGATCTCTTGCGCCGCCCACACCGACGAGGTGTGGAAGGGTTCGGAAGTCTCGTACACATGCGCCCATTTCAGCTTGGTTTGCGCCAGCGCGCTGCCACTGACGGCCAGCGCGACGGCGGCAAACAGCACTTTGATAGCGTTGCCTCGATTCATGTTGTCTCCTCTCTCTGAGGTAACGGACGCGGCGGATGTTGTTGTGAGCCGGCCCGCTTTATGTTTCACATCGGGATATCACCTACAGGTTGCACCTACGTACTGCGACTACGGTTCCCCGGTGGCGTCACGACGCCGCCGGCTCTTTGCTATCCACGCGCATCGTCTCGGCCCCGCCTGGCCAGCTGGCGGTCAGGCGGTCGAACGAGCAGGAAAGATGGTGATGCATCGCGGCGCGCGCGGCGGTTTCGTCGCCCGCCGCGATGGCGGTGATGACGCGGCGATGCTCGGTAATGGCGACGGCCCAGCTGTCCGGGTTTTCGAAGTAGTCGCCCAGCTTCACGGACAAGGGGTTGTGGCGTTCGTCGAAGAGTTCGCCCACGACGCGCACCAGCACGGCGTTGTTGGCCATTTCGGCCACGCGCAAGTGAAACAGGCGGTCGCCGCGGATAGGCACGTAGCCTGCGCGCGCTTCTTCTTCCATGGCGCCTACGGCTTCCAGCAGGCCATCGACCAGCGCCGGCGCCGTGTGGCGGGCGGCTTGGGCGGCAAGCTCGCCTTCGATGGTCCAGCGGGCGCGGATGGTTTCAAGCGGGCTTTCGGCGGTGAGGCTCGCGCGCGGCGCGCCGGTCAGGCTTTGCACGTACACGCCGGAACCCATGCGCACTTCGACCCAGCCTTCGACTTCCAATGCGATCAGCGCTTCGCGCACCGACGGGCGCGACACGCCCAGCTTCAACGCCAGGTCGCGCTCGGGCGGCAGCCGCGCGCCCACGGGAAATTCGCCCGCCTCGATCAGCAGACGCAACTGGTCGGCGATCTGGCGGTACAAACGTCGCGGCTCGATGGTCTGAATCGGCATGGGGCGGGAAGCCTTGGGGATACAGCTGGCTGACAGGACGAAAAGGTAAAGTGGCCTTACCAATTGACCAGAATCCTGCGCCTGCTGTCGTTGGGTCACAATTAGGGTTTGCCCATAGCCCTGCTTCGCATCACGCGGGCAACCCTTATCTGTTAAAAAGCCGCCACACCCGGCCCTCTTTCGCAACCATGACCCACGACCCGCAACACTCGCCCTTTAAAAGCAGCGGCGGCGCGCGCCGCATCTTGAATGCGCTGCGTTATTCCTGGCAGGGCCTGAAGGCCGCCGTCAAATACGAAGCGGCCTTCCGCCAGGAACTGGCGCTGGCCGTGCTGATGATTCCGGCGGCGTTCTTTTTGGGGCGGACCACGGTCGAGGTCTTTTTCCTGGTGGGCACGGTCATCATGGTGCTGGCGGCGGAACTGCTGAATTCCGCCATCGAAGCCCTGGCCGACGCCTTGTCCGTGGAACGCCACCCCTTGCTGGGGCGCGCCAAGGACCTGGGCAGCGCAGCCGTGATGCTACTGCTGATCTTCGCCGGAGCGGTCTGGATAGGCGTTGCCATCAGCCGTTTCGCCATGCATTGACACGGGTGGCGCCCCATGGGGGGTGCGCCGCTCTTTATACTGGGAGCCATGATGCCTAATTCGACGTCAGCACCCTCTGAGCGCATCGTCATCGTTGGCGGTGGCGCAGGCGGCCTGGAACTGGCCGCAAAGCTCGGCCGCATTCACGGCCGGCAACACGTGACGCTGGTCGACAGCCGTCCCTTCCATATCTGGAAGCCGTCGCTGCACGAAGCGGCCGCCGGCACGCTGGATATCCACCAGGAAGGCTTGTCCTATCTGATGCTGGCCCACATGAACGGCTTTTCGTTCGCGCAGGGCCGCTTGCTGAGCGTGGATCGCACGCGCTGCCAGATCGTGGTGGATGCCGTGAACGACGCGCAGGGCCAGGAAGTCCTGCCGCGCCGCGACCTCGGCTACGACACGCTGGTGCTGGCGCTGGGCAGCACGTCCAATTTCTTCAACACCCCCGGCGCGGCCGAACACGCCGTCACGCTGGACACCACAGAAAACGCCGAACAATTCCGCCTGACCATGCTGAAAGCCATGGCGCAGGTGGACTTGGCCAAGGTGCGCAACCCGTCGGCCCGGCTGGACCTGGTGATCGTGGGCGGCGGCGCCACGGGCGTGGAACTGGCGGTTGAGCTGACCGAAGCGAGCCATGTGGTCAGCGCCTACGGCCTGCCCAATTTCCGTGCCGAACGCGACCTGGCGATCACGCTGGTGGAAGGCGCGCCGCGCATTCTGTCGGCCTTGCCCGAGAAAATCTCGGAAGCCGCCACCAACCGGCTGACCGAGCTTGGCATCGGCGTGGAAACGGCGTGCCGCGTATCGGAAGTAACGGCCAACAGCGTGAAGACCGCCGACGGCCGCGAATTCCCCGCGCAGCTGTGCATGTGGGCGGCCGGCATCAAAGGCCCCGCCCTGCTGGCCGACCTGGACTTGCCGCTGAACAAGCTGGGCCAGTTGGAAGTCAACGAACGGCTGGAAACGGCCGACCCGCACATCCTGGCGCTGGGCGATTGCTGCTCGGTGCCGTGGCGCGACGGCCGCACCGTGCCTGCCCGCGCGCAAGCGGCGCACCAGCAGGCCGATTACCTGGCCAAGAAGCTCACCGCCCGCCTGCGCCGCGCGGCGGAACCCGCCGGCCCCTACGTCTACCAGGATCACGGCTCGCTCGTGTCGCTGGGCCAGGACGCGGGCGTGGGCTCCCTGATGGGCAAGCTCGCCGGACGGGGACTGTTCGTAAGCGGTACACTGGCGCGCTTGATGTACATGAGCCTGCACCTGATGCACCACAAAGCGGTGCTGGGCATCTCACGCACCGCCTCCCTGGCCCTGGCTCGCCTGCTCATGCGGCGCACGCGCCCCCGGGTCAAACTGCACTGAACTCCCCCATGAATTTCCTGCAAAAACTCGAACACGCCTGGACCACCAGCAACTCGCTTCTGCAAGTGGGCCTGGACCCCGACCCCCAACGCTTTCCGCGCGAATTGCAGGACAAGCCGGACGCCATCTTCCAGTTCTGCCGCGACATCGTCGACGCCACCGCGCCGTACGCATGCAGCTTCAAGCCGCAGATTGCGTACTTCGCCGCGCACCGCGCCGAAGACCAGCTGGAAGCGCTGTGCCAGCACATCCGCGACAAGCACCCCGACTTGCCGATCGTGCTGGACGCCAAGCGCGGCGACATCGGCTCCACCGCCGAAAACTACGCCCGCGAAGCCTACGAACGCTATCAGGCGCACGCGCTGACGGTCAGCCCCTACATGGGCCTGGACTCGGTCGAGCCCTACCTGGCGTGGCGTGACCGGGGCGTGATCGTGCTGTGCCGCACGTCGAACCCCGGCGGTTCCGATCTGCAATTCCTGAAGATGGATAACGGCGAGCCGCTGTACCTGCACGTGGCGGGCCTGGTGGCCGACAAGTGGAACGCCAACGGCCAGTGCGGCCTGGTGGTGGGCGCGACCTTCCCGAACGAGCTGGCGGCGGTTCGCCAGCGCATCGGCGACGCCCTGCCCCTGCTGGTGCCGGGCATCGGCGCCCAAGGCGGCGACATCACCGCCACCGTGAACGCCGGCGCCAATGCCGCCCGCAGCGGCATGATGATCAATTCGTCACGCGCCATCATTTACGCCAGCGGCGGCGACGATTGGCGCGAGGCCGCCGGCCGCGCCGCCATGGGCCTGCGCGATGCGATCAACGCGGTGCGCTGATCGCTGCGTCGTCGCCAAAAAACGGGTTGCATGCGTGCAACCCGTTTTTCTTTCAGCGCGGCGTAGCGCTAGCGCCGTTCGGCGGCATGTCGCGTTGCTCAGTGCCGTTTAGCGGCGGTTCACCGGCGCGCCCAAGAATTCCAATAACCCTCGCAGCGCAAATTCCACCGCCGCGTGACGCACCTGCGCGCGATCGCCGGGGAACACGTGCGTGACGGCGCGGCTGCTGATGCCTTCGCCCACGCGCATCGCAAACCCAAAGCACACCATGCCCACCGGCTTGCCCGGCGTGGCGCCGCCCGGCCCGGCGATGCCCGTGGTGGACACGGCCACGTGCGCGGCGGGTGACACCAGCAACACGCCGTTAGCCATTTCCAGCGCTACCGGCTCACTGACCGCGCCGAAGTGATGCAGGGTATCGGGCGACACGTCCAGTTCGGTCACTTTGGCGTCGTTGCTGTAGGTGACGAAGCCGCGCTCGAACCAGTCGCTGGAACCGGCCACTGACGTCATCGCACCCGCCAGCAGGCCGCCCGTGCAAGACTCTGCCGTGCCCAACATCCAGCCATGGCGGCGCATGGCGTCGCCCAGCCGTTCGGCCAGACCCACGATGGTGGCTTCCGCCAACTGCTCCGCCGACAAATTCGAACGGGGGGTTTCTTGCGGTTCGATCATCCCAAGACTCCTGTGCGTGCAATCAATGCCATGACCAGCAAGGCGTAGCCGGCGGCGACGATATCGTCCCACATGACGCCGAAGCCGCCCTTGATGTGGGCGTCAAAAAACTTGATGGGTGGCGGCTTGACGATGTCGAACGTGCGAAATAGCGCAAACGCCAGCAACTGCGATAACCACCCCGCGGGCGTCAGCCACAGCACCAGCCAGAACGCCACCATCTCGTCCCAGACCATTCCGACATGATCCGACTGCCCAAGTTCACGGCCCACCCGATGGCAGGCCCAGCAGCCGTATAAAAAGGCCAGCGCCAGGAAGACGCCGATGGCCAGGTCCGACGCCGCGGGCGCCGCCGCCACCCAGATGCCCCAGGCAAGCAACGTGCCCCAGGTACCCGAGGCCGGCCGGATCAGGCCGCTGCCAAAGCCGAACGCGATCAAACGGCCGGGGTCGCGGCACACCCAGGACAGTGCGGGGTAGACGGCCCGCGAGCGTTCGCGCATTGAGACAGAGGGCTTATCGGAAGAGGACATGGATACTGGGCGGAGTTAGAGGGATCGAAGACGGCGATGACGGCGGATCAGGGTCTGGGTCTGGGTCTGGGTCTGGTCTTGAGCTTGGGTCTGGGCTTGGGTCTGGGCTTGAGTCAGGGTCTGGGTCTGGGTCCGGCCTTGGGTCCAGGTCAGGACGCGGGAAAGTGGTCGAAGCCAGCAGGCAGCTCGGTCAACGGCTGGCCCTGCGCGTCCCGCACCAGCACGCCGGGCTGCGCCCGCGTCTGGCCGATGCGGGTGACGCGGGCCTGCGCTGCGCGGGCGGCGGCTTCTACCGCGTCGCGTTTGCTTGGCGCTGCGGTAAAGCACAACTGATAGACGTCACCGCCGCCCAGCACCGCACGGCGGCGCGGCGCTTCGTCCATAGCGGACACGGCGGGGGCCACCGGCATGCTCGCTTCGTCCAGGCTTGCGCCCAGCCGGCTGGCCGCCAGGATGTGGCCCAGGTCCTGCAACAGGCCGTCAGACAGGTCGATCGCCGCATGCGCAATGCCGCGCAGCGCCAGACCCAGCGCCACTTGCGGCTGCGGCCACTCCAGCGCGCCGCGCGTGGCGGCCAGCAAGGCGTCGTTGGCGGCGTACTGGCCATCCAGCAGACGGTAGGCCACATCGGCCGCGCCCAGTTCGCCGGACACCCAGATGTCGTCGCCCGCTTCTGCGCCATCGCGGCGCAGGGCGTGTCCGGCCGGCACCGAGCCGAACACGGTGACGCTGATGGCCAGGTCATGCGCGCTGCGCGTGGTGTCGCCGCCGATCAGCGGGCAGCCATGGGCATCGGCCAGCGCGTGAAAGCCCTCCGCGAACGCGGCCAGCCACGGTTCTTCCAGACGCGGCAAGGCCAGCCCCAATACGCAGCCGATCGGGCGCGCGCCCATGGCGGCTAGGTCCGACAGGTTCACGGCCAGGGCCTTGTGGCCCAGCGCGCGCGGGTCCACGTCGGGAAAGAAGTGCCGGCCTTCCAGCAGCAAGTCAGTGCTGGTGGCGACCTGCTCGCCGGGCGGCACGGGAAACAGCGCGCAATCGTCGCCCACGCCCAGCAAGCCCGCGGGCGCGGTGCGGGTGAAATAGCGCGCGATCAGATCAAATTCGGACGCCACGGCAACTCCGAAAACCCGGCAGGCACGCCGGCACAATTATCAAAAGCCGAAGGGGTCAGGCGCAGGCCGCGCCTGCCGCACCGGATGAGGGTGCGCGCAGGGCGGCATGCGCCTGACCCCTTCGACAGGCGGTCAAGCCCCGGTTCAGCGCCGTTGCTGCGCCGCGGCCTGGACCTCGTTCGCACGCACGTCGGCAGCCAGTTTGTCGAGCACGCCGTTGACGAACTTGAAGCCGTCGGTGCCGCCAAACGATTTGGCCAGCTCAACCGCTTCGTTGATGGCGACCTTGTACGGCACTTCGACATGATGAATCAGTTCGAAGCTGCCGATCAGCAGGATGCCATGCTCAACGGGCGACAGCTCGGCCAGCGGGCGGTCGATATAGGGCGTGAAACGCTCGCGCAGCGTGGGCGCTTCGCGCAGAACACCGTGCAGCAAGGTCTTGAACCATTGCGCGTCGGCCTCGGAAAAATCCTCGGTGTCGCGCAAATGGGCGTCGATCTCGCCGGCGTCCTGCGTGCCTTCGCCACCGCGCAGCAGCCACGCGTACACGCCTTGCAGCGCGAATTCGCGTGCACGGCGGCGAGCGCTGCGCGCGTTGGCGCGGGCTTGCGCCGCGCTATCAGCGCTGGTCGTCGTCTTCTTCGTCGTCAAAATCTTCGTCCTCGTCTTCGTCGTCTTCGTCTTCTTCCTCGGGTTCCAGCGCCGCCACCAGGTTGGCCATTTCAACGGCCACCTGGGCGCAATCGCGACCCTTGCCGGCGGCGCGGGCTTGCGCCTGCTCGTCGGTGTCGACGGTCAGAACGCCGTTTGCGACGGGGATGCCGGTTTCCAGGGAGATACGGGTGATTGCCGTGGCCATTTCATTGCTGACCACTTCAAAGTGATAGGTCTCGCCGCGGATGACGGCGCCCAGCGCGATCAGGGCGTCGAATTCAAACGTTTCGGCCATGTGGGACAGGGCCACGCCCAGTTCCAGGGCGCCGGGAACGGTGGCGACCATGACGTCGCGTTCGTCCACGCCCAGTTCGGCCAGTTCTTTCAGGCACGCTTCGAGTTCGGCTTGGCCGATTTCTTCATTGAAGCGGGCGCGTACGATGCCGATGTGCAGCCCTTCGCCGTTCAGGTCGGGGGTAAGGATGTAAGGGTTCATGTGTCGGCCTTCAGTGTGTTGCGGGAGTATTCTGCGGGTCGCAATCGTAACCCGTAATGGTCAGCGAGAATCCGGCCATGCTGGGCATCTTGCGCGGCCGGGCCAGCAGCCTCATTTGGCCCACGTTCAGGTCGCGCAGGATCTGGGCGCCGATGCCGTAGGTGCGCAAGCCGAAGCGGTCGGTGCTGGCGGCGGCGGCAGCCTGGGCCTTCGGATCGTTCCAGCCGGCAATCTGGCCAAACAGGTGTTCCGTGGACGACTGGCAATTCATCAGCACCAGGACGCCCGCGGGGGATGCGGCAATGGCTTCGAGGGCCTGCGCCACGCCCCAGCTGTGCGGGCTGGCGCCGGTGTCCAGCACGTCCAGCACCGAGGCGGGCTCGTGCACGCGCACCAGCGTTTCGACGTCGGGGGTCACGTTACCATGCACCAGCGCCAAATGGGCGGAGCCGGTGGCGGCGTCTTCGTAGGCCACGGCCTCGAAGGTGCCCCAGGCCGTTTGCATGGGGCGCTTGCCCACGCGCTTGACGATGGATTCGTGTTCGCTGCGGTACTGGATCAGGTCGGCGATGGTGCCGATCTTCAGGTTGTGCTGGCGCGCGAATTCCACCAGGTCCGGCAAGCGGGCCATGGTGCCGTCCGGCTTCAGGATTTCGCAGATGACGGCGGCGGGCGTCAGGCCGGCCATAGCCGTCAGGTCGCAGCCGGCTTCGGTGTGGCCGGCTCGCACCAGCACGCCGCCAGGCACGGCGCGCACCGGGAAGATATGGCCGGGCTGGACCAGGTCAGCCGGCTTGGCGTCGCGCGCCACGGCCACTTGAATGGTGCGGGCGCGGTCGGCGGCCGAAATGCCGGTCTCGACGCCTTCGGCGGCTTCGATCGACTGCGTGAAATTGGTACCGTAGCGCGTGCCGTTGCGGGCCGCCATCATGGGCAATTCCAGCTGGCGGCAGCGTTCTTCGGTCAGGGTCAGGCACACCAGGCCGCGGCCGTGGGTGACCATGAAGTTGATGGCTTCGGGCGTGACGAATTCGGCGGCCATGACGAGGTCGCCCTCGTTTTCACGGTCTTCTTCGTCAACCAGGATGACGATGCGGCCGGCACGCAGCTCGGCGATGATCTCGGCAACCGAAGCGATGCCGAAGGATTCCGGCTCGGAGCCGGGCAAAGAGGACAACTGGACGGACATGGCGGGCACGCAAACCAGGCGGGAAAGCCCGGATTTTACCGCTCTCGGCGCCAGAATCCCTATTCGCCCGCCAGAAGGCCGCCCGGCGGGGGCATCCGGTTAAACTTTCGCCCGGAGATCCCCCTATAAATCGAAGGAAAAACCTCATGCAAGCCCTTGCGGCCATGCCCTTGAACGTCGCGGCGGCGGTTCGCGTCGTGTTGACCGATATCGACGACACGCTGACCACCGAAGGCCGCCTGCCGGCCGACGCCTACGCCGCGCTGGAGCGCCTGGAACAGGCCGGTATTCAGGTCGTGCCCATTACCGGCCGCCCGGCCGGCTGGTGCGACCACATCGCCCGCATGTGGCCCGTGCGCGCCGTGGTGGGGGAAAACGGCGCGTTCTACTACGCGTATGACCGCAAGGCCCGCCGCATGACCACGCATTACTGGACGGACGCCGCGTCGCGCCAGGCCAGCCGCAAGCGGTTGGACGCCATCCGTGATCGCGTCCTGGCCGAGGTGCCGGGCGCAGCCGTGGCTAGCGACCAGGACTACCGCGTGGCCGACCTGGCCATTGATTTCTGCGAAGACGTGCCTGCGCTGCCCGATGCGGCCATCAGCAAGATCGTCCAGATCTTCCACGACGCCGGGGCGCAAGCCAAAGTCAGCTCGATCCACGTGAACGGCTGGTTTGGCGACTACGACAAGCTGACCATGACGCGCACGATGTTCCAGCGCGAATTCGGCCAGGATGTCGCAAGCGCCTTGGACAGCACGCTGTTCATCGGCGATTCGCCCAATGACGAGCCGATGTTCGCGTACTTCCCGATTTCGGTCGGCGTGGCCAACATTCAGGCCCAGTTGCATCGCCTGACGGACCGCCCGGCTTATGTGGCCGCGTTTCACGGCGGCGGCGGGTTTGTTGAAATGGCCAACCGGCTGCTGGCGGCGCGCCAGCCGTCGCAGGCAACCGCTAGCCAACCGGCGTAAGGGCAGACACCCCGTGGCCACCACCAAGCCTTCCTCTTCTGCCGCCGCCAATGACGGCCGCCGCAGCATCCAGTCCATCGAAGTGGGCGTGCCGCTGTTGTCCGCGTTGGTCGACGCCGGCAAGCCCCTGAACCTGCGCGACCTGGCCGCGGGCGCCGGGATGACGTCCGCCAAGGCCCACCCGTATCTGGTCAGCTTCATCCGCGTGGGGCTGGTGCAGCAGGACGCCATTACCGGCCAGTACGAGCTCGGCCCCTTCGCCTTGCAGATGGGGCTGGTCAGCCTGCAACGGCTGGACCCGGTGCGCATCGCCATGCCCGAAATCGCCACGCTGCAATCCGAAATCGGCCACACGCTGGGCATTGCCGTGCTGGGGTCGCACGGCCCCACGATGATCCACATGACCGAAGCCAGCTACCCCGTGCACGTGAACATGCGCAAAGGCACGGTGATGTCGATGCTGCACACGGCCACCGGCCTGGTGTTTGCGGCCTGGCTGCCGCCCAAGGTCAGCGAGCACTACATTGCGCGCGAAGAAGGCGACACGGCGGTCATTGCCAGCGTGCCGCCCCCGCGCAAGGCATCGCGCGCCAACATCGAGGCGCAACTGGCCGACATCCGCGTGCACGGCATGGCCCGCGCATTGGGCAACCCGCTGCCCGGGGTGGACGCGCTGTCGGTGCCGGTGTTCGACAACACTGGCAACATCGTCCTGGCGCTGACCAGCCTGGGTCCCACGGGATTGTTCGACGTTGCTTGGGACGGCGCCATCGCCCGGCCGCTGCTGGCTTGCGCGCAAGAGATTTCCCGCAAGCTGGGGTATCGGAACTAGGGCGAGAAACTAAGACTTCAGCCCGGTTGTTCGCAAAAAAACGAACATAAAACGAACAATTCGAACAAAAGTCGAAAACAAAGGCAGGGACTTTCCCGAGTGTCCTGTCCCCTCTTGTGTGTTTGAATTCAGGAAATATTCAAATTCATCCCACAAGAGGAGACAAACCATGCACGCGATGCGTCTATTGCAAGCGGCCGCCCTGGCCGCGTTCGCTGTTGGCGGCACGGCCGCCCAAGCCGCCGACACCTGCTCGAACCGCGGTGATCTCGACCAGATGTACTGCGACGCCAACAAGGATCTGGTGGCGGATACGCCCACCGACGCGTCCAAGCAGAAGACCCCGTCCACGCTGGTGTTCACCTACACCCCGGTGGAAGACCCGGCGGTCTACGAAGACATCTTCAAGCCCTTCACCAAGCACCTGTCTGAATGCACGGGTAAGCGCGTCGTGTTCTATCAAGTGCAAAGCAACGCCGCCGAAATCGAAGCCATGCGCTCGGGCCGCTTGCACGTGGGCGGTTTTTCCACCGGCCCCACCGCGTTCGCCGTGAACATTGCCGGCGCCGTGCCGTTTGCCGTGAAGGGGTATGCCGATGGTTTCCAGGGCTACAACCTGATCGTCATCGTCAAGAAAGACAGCCCGTATCAGAAGCTGACCGACCTGAAGGGCAAGAAGCTCGCGCACACCGCCCCGTCGTCGAACTCCGGTCACATGGCGCCCGTGGCGCTGTTCCCCAAGGAAGGCCTGACGCCGGACAAGGACTACAAGGTGGTCTTTTCGGGCAAGCACGACCAGTCCGTCATGGGCGTGAACTCGGGCGACTACGACGCCGCCGCCGTGGCCTCCGACGTGTTCAAGCGCATGATCGAACGCGGCCAGGTCAAGGAAGCCGACTTCCGCGTGATCTACCGAAGCGAAAAATTCCCCACCTCGTCGTTCGCCTACGCGCATGACCTGGAGCCGAAGTTCCGCGACCAGATGCTCAAGTGCTTCTACGACTACCGCTTCCCCGCGGAAATGTCGAAGGCCTTTGATGGCGCCGACCGCTTCTATCCGGTGACCTATCAGAAGGACTGGGCCATCGTCCGCCAAGTGGCTGAATCGGGTGGCGAAAGCTTCAACCGCGCCGCCTACGACCGCGAATCCGCCAAGAGCAAGAAGTAATCCAGCATGACGACGTCGCTACGCATTTCCGGCCTGGTCAAGGAATACCGGGCCGGCCGGCCGGTTCTCAATGGCATCAACCTTGAAATCGCCGGCCAAGGCCTGACCGCCATCATCGGCCCTTCCGGCACCGGCAAGAGCACGCTTCTGCGCTGCATCAACCGGCTGATCGAGCCCACGCAGGGCGAGATCGTATTGCAGTCCCAGGAAGGCGCCGTGGACCTGGCCCGTGTGCGTGGCGCGTCGCTGCGCCGCGCGCGCCGGCGCATCGGCATGGTGTTCCAGGAATACAACCTGGTTGAACGCCTGACCGTCATGGAAAACCTGCTGACGGGCCGGCTGGGCTACACCTCGGCGCTCAAGGCCTGGATGCGCCGCTTTGAACCCGAAGATATCGAGCACGCCTACAAGCTGCTGGATACCGTCGGCCTGGCGGGCTTTGCCGACCAGCGCGCGGATGCCTTGTCGGGCGGACAGCGCCAGCGCGTAGGCATCGCCCGTGCGCTGATGCAGCGCCCGCAACTGCTGCTGGCGGACGAGCCGACGTCGTCGCTCGACCCGAAGACCTCGGTTGAAATCATGGAGCTGCTGTCCGTGCAGGGCAGCGCCACCGGCATTCCCGTCATCGTCAACATTCACGACGTGGAGCTTGCGCGCCGCTACGCCACCCGCATCGTTGGCATGTCGGGCGGCCATGTGGTCTATGACGGCGACGGCCAGGGGCTGGACGCCACCATGCTCAAGACGATCTACGGAGGCGAGTCTTGGCTGGAATGACCCACCCGCGGGGCAACCGCCCCTTCGCCATGTCCGGGCGCGCCAAAGCGGGCCTGGTGCTGCTGCTGATCTACACCGTCTATGCCGGCGCGCAGCTGGATTTCAGCTGGGCGCGCTTTGAAACCGGCATGGGGCATGCCTCGACGTTTCTTTCGCGCATGTTCCCGCCCAATTTCGAAAAGCCCGCCACCTTGTGGAAGGGCATTGCGGAAAGCCTGGAAATTGCCGTGCTGGCGTCGGTGCTGGGCATTCTGTTCGCGCTGCCCGTGGGCCTATTGGGCGCGCGCAACATGATGCCAGCCTGGGTGTCGTGGCCCGCGCGTTCGCTCGTGGCCTTGTGCCGCGCGCTGCACCCGGTCATCGTTGCCATCCTGTTCGTCAAGGCCGTGGGCTTTGGGGCGCTGGCGGGCATTCTGGCGCTGACGGTGGCCTCCATCGGCTTCATCGGCAAGCTGTTCACCGAAGCCATCGAAGAGATATCGCTCAAGCAAGTGGAAGCGGTGCGCGCAAGCGGCGCGTCGTTCGCCAACGTGATCATCTTTGGTGTGCTGCCGCAGGTGTTCGCGCGCTTCATCGGCTTTGCCACTTACCAATTCGACTCCAACCTGCGCAACTCCACCATGGTGGGTATCGTGGGCGCGGGCGGGGTGGGCGGCACGCTGTTCTCGGCCTTCCAGCGCTTTGACTACGACTTCGTCAGCGCCATTTTGCTGACGCTGATCGCCATCATCATGCTGGGCGAAATCATTGCGGGCTTCGTGCGCGCCGTGTTCCTGGACAACCTGGGCTTTGACCGCATCCTGCAAGGCCGTTTTGCCGGCGCGCGTGGCATCAGCGCCGGCAAGCCGCCGGCGGCCCGCAAGGCGGAGGTGGAAGAATGAACACCCATGCCTCTACCTTGAACCCCGCCGGTTCGCCGCGCGTGTGGCAACGCTACAGCATGGGCCAGCGGCTGCTGCGCTTTGCGCTGTATCTGCTGGTGGTGGCCGCCATTGCGCAAGCCATTCGCGGCGTGGAAGTCATACCGGAGTTCCTGTATGACGCCCCCGAGCAGATGGCCGACCTGTTTCGCCGCATGTGGCCGGTCGACTGGGCGTACTACCCCGACGGCGTGCACAACGCGCTGATCGAAACGCTGCACATCGCAACCCTGGGCACCATTCTGTCCGTCTTCATGGCGGTGCCGGTGGGCCTGCTGGCGGCCAACAACCTGACCCCCAGCAAGACCATCAACATGCTGGCCCGGCTGATCCTGGTGTCCAGCCGCTCGGTCAATTCGCTGGTCTGGGCGCTGCTGTTCATCGCCATCTTCGGACCCGGCGCGCTGGCCGGCACGCTGGCCATTGCGTTCCGCTCGATCGGGTTCGTGGGCAAGCTGGTGGGCGAAGCCATCGAAGAAGCGCAGCGCGGCCCCATCGAAGCCGTGACCGCCACGGGCGCCAGCAAGGGTTCGGTGCTGTGGTATGCCTACTGGCCGCAGATTCGCCCCGCGTTCTGGTCGATTGTGCTGCTGCGCTGGGATATCAACGTGCGCGAATCCGCCGTGCTGGGCCTGGTGGGTGCAGGCGGCATCGGCATGGCGCTGGACACCGCGCTGAACCTGTTCCAGTGGGATCGCGTGGCGCTGGTGCTGGCCGCGATCTTCGTGGTGGTGGTGCTGGCCGAAATCATCATTACTCAGGCGCGCAAGCGGATTTTGTAGTGCGAATCTTGCGATGCCGATCTTGTCGTGCGGATCGCGCACCGTGTTCCCGATACGCGTGCGTTAACCGCGTCCCTGTTTAACGCTGCTCGGTTTCCCCTGACCAGCGCTCCTTGGCGCCGCCCTTGAAAAGGGGCGGCGCTTTTTTCTTCGCGCGGTTGCGGTGCAGCTTGTCCGGCGATTGCGAACACGTCTATGCTCAATGTGAACAAAATATGAACGGTCATCAAATCCCGCCCCCGGGTTGATTAAGATCTCGGCTTTTGCCGTTGGACACTCACCGCCATGTCGGAACAGGAATTGAAGCTGCACGTGCCCACGGCGTCCCGCCAGGCCGTGCTGCGCGAAATCAAGCAACGTGAAGCGACGCGCATCCGTTTGCATGCCATGTATTTCGACACGCCGGAACGCGAACTGGCGCGGGCGCGCATCGCGATCCGCTTGCGCCAGGAAGGCCGCGACTGGGTGCAGACGCTGAAGATGCCGGGCATCAACGCCATCACGCGCATCGAACTGAACCATCCCCGCCCCGGCCCCGTGCTGGACTTGTCGGTCTACGCCGGCACAGAAGTCGAAGCCGCGCTGGCCGCCGTCAAAGGCGAACTGGGCCTGCGTCATGAAACCGACGTGCAGCGCCTGTTGCGCAAGGTGCGCACGCGCTACGGCACGGTGGAACTCGCCTACGACACCGGCATCCTGCGCGCGGGCGCGCTGGAACTGCCCATTTCCGAACTGGAATTCGAACTCGTGTCCGGCCGCCCCGCCGCCATCTTCGCCACCGCACGCGGCTGGCAGCAGCGCCACAGCCTGGTGCTGGACCCGCGCAGCAAGTCCGAACGCGGCGATGCGCTGGCGCAGTTGGCGGAGCGCCTGGCCGACGTGGACGCGGTTCCTGGCGACGATCTGGAAACCCGCCGGGCGCAAGCCATTGCGCAATTCTGGGCGCCGCGCACGGCGGGCTCGGTCAAACTGCGCGACGACATGAAGCCGTCGCAAGCAATGGGCCGCATCGCCGCCGAATGCCTGGACCAGATCGCGCGCAACGCCTCGGTGCTGGCCGAAGTGGACACCGAAGGCGTGTACCGCGCCGGCAACTCCGAACACGTGCATCAATTGCGCGTGGGCGTGCGCCGGCTGCGTTCGGCGTGGAAACTTTTCGACGGCTGGATGGCGCCGGTGCCAGACGCGCTGCTGCAAGGCGCGCGCACGCACTTCGGCGCGTTCGGCGCCAACCGCGACCAAGACGTGTTGAACGAAACCGTGGCGCCCGCGCTGATCCGCGCCGGCATGCCCGTGATTCCGATGGAAGCCGCGCCGCCTGAAGAAGACGCGCAAACCATCGCGGGCGGCAAGAGCTTTCAAGCCTGGCTGCTTGAGCTGCTGGAATGGAGCCTGGACGTGCCGCCTGCCGTGCCGGCCAACGATGGCATGACGATCGCCAACGGCACGCCCAGCGACGCCGCGCCCGAGCCCGCGATCCGCCTGGAAGGCGGCGCGGCTGGGCCGAGCGTCAAGCCCACCATCATCCCGATGCTGGCGCCGGAACCCGACCCGCAACGCTTGCACAAGCAGCTGGCGCGCCGCTTGCATCGCTGGCATAGCAAGGTGGCGGAGCAAGGCACGCAATTCGCCACGCTCGACATCCCCACACGCCACGAACTGCGCAAGCGCGGCAAGCGGCTGCGCTACAGCCTGGCGTTCGCCGAATCGTTGCTGCCCGCAGCCAAGCTGCGCGGCTATCGCAAACTGCTGTCCAAGGTGCAGGACGTGCTGGGCGAAATCAATGATCTGGCGGTGGCGCGCGACTACTACGAGTCGTGTACGGCCACGCACCCGCAAGCCTGGTTTGCGCTGGGCTGGATCAGCGCGCGCCTGGAAGAGCTGGCGGTTGAAGCGCAAAAGGCGTTCGAGGAATTGGCAAAGAGCAAGCCGTTCTGGAAGTAGCGTAGGTCAGGCGCGCGGGCGCCAGCATTAACTCAGGCGCGCGACCGTCCGCGTCAGGTCGGATGCGCGAGCGCCCGCACTACCCCATTTTCACGACAGCCGCTGGCGCGGCTTGCACCTCGACACGCATCTCGCACTGCGTTTCAAAAAAGGGGCCATAGACAGCAACGGGTCAGCTTGCTGTCAAGTTAACGACATCCGTGGCACCAATACTGGATCGCTGTCGTCCGGCCAACACGCGCCGGGCGCCTTCGTGGCCCGCAGCATCCGCCCGGCATTCGTCCTCTGTGACGGCAACGGCCCCTGCGCGCCGTCAGCCCATCCACATAGACCGAACCATGGAAACCACTTCCCCCTTGCTCGCCCATGCAAGACGAGGCCTGTTGGCCTTCTGCGCCCTGTCGCTTGTGTTCACGCTGTCCGCTTGCGGCGGTGATGACAACGACTCGGACGACCCCGCTCCTTCCACGACGCCGACGACGCCCGCCCCGCCCCCCGCGGCGTGCGCCACGCATTGCGCCCCATGAGCCCGTTCATCGCAGACCCACAGGAGACACAGCCAATGTCGTTCGACGCATCCAAACGCAAGTTCTTCAAGACCACGCTGGGGGCCACCGCCGCCGTCAGCGCCTTGTCGATGTTCCCGCCCAGCATCCGGCGCGCGCTGGCGATTGAAGCCAGCAGCCCCACGGACACGATCCAGGACGTCAAGCACGTTGTGCTGCTGATGCTGGAAAACCGTTCCTTTGACGGCTACTTCGGCACGTTCCCGGGCGTGCGCGGTTTTGGTGACCGCTTCCCTATTCCGCTGGCCAACGGCAAGAACGTATTCCACCAGACACGCAGCGACGGCACCGAAGAATTGCCCTATCACCTGGACGCGGCGCTGGGCAACGCGCAGCGCGCGGGCAGCACGCCGCACTCCTGGCCAAACTGCCAGGAAGCCTGGGACCACGGCCGCATGAACAAGTGGCCCAGCGCCAAGCAGCCGCTGTCCATGGGCTATTACGAAACCGCCGAAGTGCCGTTCCACCGCGCGCTGGCCGACGCCTTCACGCTGTGCGACAACTACCACTGCGCGATGCACGCCGGCACCATCCCGAACCGCTTGTTCTTCTGGACGGGCACCAACGGCCCGTCGGGCGACAACGTGTCGGTGGTGATGAATGAAATGAACGACGGCGCCGACGTCGGCCCGTCCACCGAAGGCTGGACGTGGACGACCTACGCCGACCGCCTGCAAGCCGCCGGCGTCAGCTGGAAGGTCTACCAGAACATCCCCGACAACTTCGGCTGCAACGAAATGATGAGCTTTCGGCACTGGCGCGCCGAGATCGAAAAAATGCCGGCTGACCGCCAGGTCACGAACCAGGGCGGCCCGGCCTACAACCCCGCCATCGACGACCAGTTCAGCCCGCTGGCCAAGGGCTTCGGCAACACCATGCCCGACGGCGGTTTCCTGCAAAGCCTGCGCGATGACGTCGCCAACGGCACGCTGCCGGAAGTGTCGTGGATCATTCCGCCCGCGGCCTACAGCGAACACCCCGGCCCCTCCAGCCCGGCCAAGGGCGCGTGGTACATCCAGGCGGCATTGGACGCGCTGACGCAGTCGCCCGAGGTCTGGAGCAAGACCGTGTTCCTGGTCACCTACGACGAGAACGACGGCTTCTTCGACCACATGCCCACGCCGTCCGCGCCGTCGCGCAACGACGACGGCACGCTGGCTGGCAAGTCCACCCTGTCGGACGCCGAGATGGCGTTCGAGTACTTCACGTATCCGCCCGCCACGCCCAAGCAGCTAACCGCCGATGGCAAGCCTTTCGGCCCCGGCATGCGCGTGCCGATGTGGGTGATTTCGCCTTGGAGCCGTGGCGGCTGGGTCAATTCGCAAGTGTTCGATCACACGTCCGCGCTGCGCTTTCTGGAGCAACGCTTCGGTGTCGTCGAACCCAACATCAGCGCGTTTCGCCGCGCCGTGTGTGGCGACCTGACGTCCACCTTGAATTTCGTGTCGCCCAACAGCGCCAGCATGCCCACGCTGCCGGGCCGCACGACGAAGACGGACGCAGACGGTCTGACCACCTGGCAGGAAGCGCAGCCCGCCATCGCGATTCCCGCGCAGCAGACGCTGGCCAAGCAGGCAGAAGGCACGCGCCCGTCGCGCGCCCTGCCCTACGAGCTGCACACCAGCGCGCGCGAAGCGGCACGCGAAAACCGCGTGCAATTGCTATTCGCCAACGCCAGCACGGGTAAGACGGCGGCCGTCTTCCATGTGTACGACAAGCTGCATCTGGACCGCATCCCGCGCCGCTATGTGGTCGAGGCCGGCAAGTCGCTGGACGACGTCTGGGACGTGTCCGCCGACAGCGGCAAGTACGACTTGTGGGTGCTTGGCCCCAACGGCTATCACCGCGCCTTCGCGGGCGATCTAATGCAAACCGGGGGAACGCAGCCCGAGATCCAGGTCTGCTATGTGCCTTGCGACGACCCGCAGATGCAGGTCAAGCTGCACAACAAGGGCAGCGCGGCCTGCACGTTCACGGTGCAGGCCATGGCGTATCGCAGCGATGGGCCGTGGACGGTCACGGTGGACGCGGGCCAGGTCGGCGAACTGAGCTGGCCCGTCACGGACAGCGGGCAGTGGTATGACTTTGCCGTCGCCTGCAATGGCTACGCCGCCTTCCAGCGCCGCTTCGCCGGACGCATGGAGACGGGCAAGGATGCCATCAGCGATCCGGCGATGGGGAAGGTAGAGTAAGACGTCCGCCGGCGATCCGTGAATGATCTGCCGGCGGTTCGTTGACGATCAATCGGCCATCCGTTGGCGATTAGTCTGCCAGCAGCGCCGCGGCGAATTCGTCCGCGACGAAGGGCTGAAGGTCTTCCAGGCTTTCACCCACGCCAATCCAGTACACCGGAATCGGGCGCACGCCCTGGCTGCCCGCCGCCACGGCAGCCAGCGTGCCGCCCTTGGCGGTGCCGTCCAGCTTCGTCACGACCAGCCCCGTCAGATTGATGGCCGCATCAAACGCGCGAATCTGCGCCAAGGCGTTCTGACCCGTGTTGCCGTCCACCACCAACAGCACTTCATGAGGCGCGGCCGCATCCGCCTTGCCGATGACGCGGCGGATCTTCTTCAGCTCTTCCATCAGGTGCAGCTGCGTGGGCAAGCGGCCGGCGGTATCCACCATGACCACGCCCATGCCGCGCGCGCGGCCCGCGTTCACGGCGTCAAACGCCACGGCGGCGGGGTCGCCGCCATCCTGCGAAATCACGCTGACGTTGTTGCGGCTACCCCATTCCACGAGCTGCTCGCGGGCGGCAGCGCGGAAGGTATCGCCCGCGGCCAGGAGCACGCTGGCGCCTTGGCGCTGGAACGTGTGCGCAAGCTTGCCGATAGACGTTGTCTTGCCCGCGCCGTTCACGCCGGCAATCATCACCACCAGCGGCTTGGCGCTGTTCAGATTGAAGCCGCGCTCCAGCGGACGAAGGTGATCGGCCAGCAGTTGGCGCAGCGCCGTCTTGACCTTGGCCGGGTCTTCAATGCGTTCTTTCTTGACGCGCGCACGCAGCGCGGTCAGCAGCTTCTCGGTGGCCTCCAGGCCCGCATCGGCCATAATGAGCGCCGATTCGAGTTCCTCGAACAGGTTTTCGTCGACCTTGACGCCGATGAAAATGCCGCCAATGCTTTGACCGGTGCGCGACAAGCCCTGCTTCAAGCGCGACAGCCACGACGCCTTCTTGGGCGCCTCGGCAGCTGGGGCTGGTGCGGGGGCTGGTGCAGGGGCTGGGGCTGGTGCGACTGCGGCGGGTACTGGTGCGGGTGCGGGTGCGGCGACGACAGGCGCAGGCGTCACAATCGGAGCGGGCGCGGCAGGTACAGGCGCTGGAGCTGCGACGGGCGCAGCGGCGCGTACCGGTTCGACAGCCGCTGCGGGCGGTGCTGCCGGCGCAGGTGACATTGCCGGGACCGCGGGCGGCGCGGTAACGACAGGCGCGGGCGCCGCCATCGGCGCCGGCGCGATGGGCGCGGTTGCTGACGGCGAAACCGGCGGCGAAACCGGAGCAGGCGTTGGCGCCGGTGCCGGTGCCGGTGCGGCAATCGGGGCAACAACTGGCGCGGAAACCGGAGCAGGAATCGGAGCAGAAACCGGAGCAAAAGCCGGAGCCGAAACCGGCGCAGAAACCGGCGCCGGAATCGGATCGGCAGCAGGAACGGAAGCCGGTGCCGGTGCAGGAATGACCGGCGCGGCGGCGGGTGTTACGGGCGCGGTAACGGCGTCCACGACCTCTGGCGGCGGCGCGGGCTGGGCCGGCGCGGCGGGCGGAGGGGATTTTTTCTTGAAGAAGCGGCTAAACATGGGTAACAAGTATATTCGTATCGTCGGCGGCCAATACAGGCGCACCCCCATCGTCGTGCCCGACGTGGAGACGCTGCGCCCCACGCCCGACCGGGTGCGCGAGACGCTGTTCAACTGGTTGAATCATCTGTGGGCCGGCGAATTCGCCGACAAACAGGTACTGGATCTGTTCGCCGGCAGCGGCGCCCTGGGTTTCGAGGCGGCGTCACGCGGCGTGGCGCATGTGCAGATGGTCGAGCGGGACAAGACCGCCGCGTCCGCGCTGCGGACACTGCGCGACAAGCTCAAAGCCGACATGATACGCATCCATGTGGGCGATGCGATGCAGGTCGCCGAACGGATGGATGCGTCCCGATTTGACCTCATCCTGTTGGACCCGCCCTTCGGACAGGGCTGGCTGCCGCGCCTGTGGCCGATCCTGCCGGGTATTCTTAACGAGCATGGGCTAGTCTACGTCGAGGCGGAAACCCCCATCGAAGCCCCCGAAGGATTTCAGATCTTGCGCCAGGACAAGGCAGGCGCGGTCCACTACCACCTGCTTGAATTTGCTGCATTGCGCAAATAGATCAATAATCCGAGCTTCGGAGGATGGTGTACACCACTAATAACGGTACGGAGCTCGCATGATCATCGCTGTATATCCCGGCACTTTTGACCCGCTGACCCGGGGCCACGAAGACCTGGTCCGCCGTGCGGCCACGCTTTTCGACAAGGTCGTTGTGGGCATCGCCCACAGCCGCAACAAGAAGCCTTTCTTCAGCATCGACGAGCGCGTGGAAATCGCCCGCGAAGTGCTGGGCCACTACCCCAACGTCGAAGTGCAGAGCTTTGGCGGCCTGCTGAAGGACTTTGTGCGCGACCAGGGCGGCCGCGTCATCGTGCGCGGCCTGCGCGCCGTGTCCGACTTTGAATATGAATTCCAGATGGCCGGCATGAACCGCCACCTGCTGCCCGACGTCGAGACCCTGTTCATGACGCCGTCGGACCAATACCAGTTCATTTCGGGCACCATCGTGCGCGAAATCGCCCAGCTGGGCGGCGACGTCAGCAAGTTCGTGTTCCCGTCCGTGGAACGCTGGTTGCAGGAAAAGGCCAAGGAACGCCGCGAGCAGTCCTGGCCGGGCTGATCCGCCTGCGTGGCACCATCCTTGAAGGGCGCACTTTGCGCCCTTCTTGCGTTTTGCGCCCCAGCGGTACAATCAAGCCGCCTCTGGCTTTACCCTGCTGCCCATCATGGCCCTGCTCATCACCGAAGAATGCATCAATTGCGACGTTTGCGAGCCCCAGTGCCCGAACGACGCAATTTCCATGGGCGATGACTATTACGTCATTGATCCCGACAAATGCACGGAGTGCGTCGGCCATCACGACGAACCCCAGTGCAAGGTGGTGTGTCCGGTGGAGTGCATTGAACTGCACCCGCAATGGAACGAAGGCCAGGAACAGCTCATGGCCAAGTACCGCCGCCTGACCGGTGCCGCATGAGCGACGCCACACAGCCAGGCATCAACCTTCCCCCCGCTTCCCACCACGCCCGCCGCGACATCTCCGCGTCGGCGATCGCGGCTGGCCTCGTGGCCGTGCTGGTCAGCTTCGGCGGCACCGCCGTGCTGATGGTGCAGGCGGGCCACGCGGCGGGGCTGGACGCGGCGCGCATCGGCTCCTGGATTGGATCGCTGAGTCTGGTGCTGGGCTTAGGCGGCGCGTTCTACAGCCTGCGCACGGGTCTGCCGATTGTCATGGCGTGGTCTACGCCCGGCGCAGCCTTGCTGGTGACGGCGCTGGCGGGCGTGCCCTTCAATGAAGCCATTGGCGCGTTCGTGCTGGCGGCCGGGCTGACGCTGGCCTGTGGCCTGTTCGGATGGATCGACCCCATCTTGCGCCGCATCCCCGGCGAAGTCGCCGCCGCGATGCTGGCCGGCGTGCTGCTTAATTTCGGCATGGGCATCTTCACCAACATCAGCAAGCAACCGGCGCTGGTGCTGACGATGTGCGCCGCCTACCTGCTGTGCCGGCGCTGGGCGCCGCGCTACGCCGTGCTGGTGGTGATGGCGGTGGCCGTCGCCCTGGCGTTCGCGCTCGACCTGATGCAGCTGAACCTGCTGGACTGGCGGCTTACCGAATTCGTCTGGACCACGCCCGCCTTCAGTGCGAAGGCCGCGGTCAGCTTGGGGATTCCCTTGTTTGTGGTGGCCATGGCGTCGCAAAACCTGCCCGGCCTGGCCATTCTGCAAGCGGCGGGCTATCGCCCCCCTGCGTCGCGTTTGGTTGCCGCCACGGGCCTCTTGGGCTTGTTGGCCGCCCCGTTTGGCGCGCACAGCGTGACCATGGGCGCCATCAGCGCCGCCATCTGCACCGGCCCCGAAGCGCATCCCGACCCCGGCAAACGCTATATCGCCGCCGCCACGTATGGGTTGGGCTATGTGGGCTTGAGCCTCGTCGCGGGTGCGGTCGCCGTCTTCTTCCAGGCCTTGCCTGCCGCGCTGCTGGCGGCGCTGGCCGGCCTGGCCTTGCTGGGCACCATCATGGGCGGCATGGCCGCCGCCATGGCCAACCCGCAACGGCGCGAAGCCGCGCTCATCACCTTGCTGGCCACGGCGTCAGGCTTCAGTTTCTGGGGAATTGGGTCGGCCTTCTGGGGCCTGGCGGCGGGCCTGCTGGCGCATGCCGCGTTTGAATACAAGCGGGTTCGGGCCGGCGCGTAAACCGCCCCGCCGGCCGCTCGGAAAGCGCCGCGCGCTTTAAAAAAAATTACGCCGGCCAGGCGGCCACGGGCGTATCCGGGTGCACTTTCATGATGCGGCAAGGCACCTGCACAAAATTTGAAATCCACGCGGCGGCGAGTTCGCCTTCGTCGACGACGTCAATCGTCTGCTCGCCCACCTTCATGCTGTAGCGCACGCTGTCGTCGTCTTCAATGACGTCCAGCGGAATATCCATGCGCAGCATGCCCGGCGCCTTCAGCACCAGATAGCCCAGGCGCAGCTCCACCGACACGTCGGCAAGCTTGGGACACAGTTCGCGGTTCAGCCACTGGCCGGAATCATTGGCGACTAGCCATTGCCGGTGATAGGCGGCCGCAGTGGCTTGCGGCGTGACGCCGCATTCCGCGATGGGCTGGAAGTGGTCGGTGCTCATTTGCCCAACAAGCCCTTGAGCGCCTTGTCCACCGCCGCGCCGTTCTTGCCCTTGCCGACAACGGCTTCGCGCAGCTTGTTCTCCAGGCTGCGCTTGAGGATGCCGCCGATGGCGTCTTTCCACAGCAGCGTATAGGTGGGCTTGTCGAACGGGCCTTTGACGTGCACGGGGATGGTCACATCCTTCAGGTCGATGAGCTCTTTGCCGTCGTCAGACGCAGCCGGGTTGACGACGCGTGCGCGCGCCACCAGATCGAGCTCGTTCTTCACGAAGTCGATGTTGGCGGGGTCGCCCTGCGTCACGCGCAACAGCGGCGACACAACGTTCAAGCGCTTCACGGCGGCAACGCCCTTGGTGAAGGCCAGGTCCGCGTCCATCTCCGAAAATTCGGTCTGCTTACTGGTGTCGGCCGGCACCGTTTCGTTCTGCGATTCCGCCGTGAAGGCGGCCTTCAGCTCGCGCAGCGTCTGCGTCAGGTTAATGCCCTTGACCGCGCCATCGCGCAGGCGCACTTGCACCGTGCCGCCCAGCCCGCTCTTCATGGCGTAGGCGTTGGCGCCCGCAGTTTTCAGGTCCAGCGCCAGGCTGCCGGTGCCGCTCAGCACATTCTGCTTGGCCAGGTCCATCAGCAAGGGCTCAATCGAAATACCCGCCAGCGACATCTTCGTGGCCAGCTGATTGCCTTGCGCCGCGTCCACCGACAACGCACCCGCCAGCTTGCCGCCGTACAGGCCGGCAGTCAGGCTGGAGATGTCGAGCTTGCCCTTGTCCAGCTTGACGGCGGCGGCCACGTCGTCGGCCTTCAGGCCGCGCACGACGAGCTTGCCCACCTTCAAGGTGCCGTTGACGCTGGGGCCAATCAGCGCCGACAGATCAATCGTGTCGTCTACCGGGGCGGCGGGCGCGGGCGGTTGCGCCGGCTTGGAATCGTCCTTCTTGCCATCAGCGGGCGGCTTGGCGGGCGCGGCCACAACGGGTGGCACCAGCTTGTCCAGATCCAGCGTGTCCACGGCCAGCGCAAAGTTCACGGCGGGCGAGGTGGACAGCTTGGTGATGTCGGCGCTTAAGTCGAACTTGCCGCCTTCGAGCACGGCGTTGATCTTGCTGGTGGCCTGATCTTTCAGCAGGTCCACGTTCAGGCTGCCGATCACCGGAATTTGCAGGCTGCCTTTGGGCAGGCCTGGGTCGGTGATGTTGACGTCACCGCGCAGCGCCGCCAGTCCGCCGCTACGTTGCAGCAGGTTCAAGGTCAGCGGCGACGCAAAGTTCAGCTTGACCACGCGGTCGCCATTCTTGGACGTGCTGTCCACCTTGGCTTCCTTGATGTCCAGCTCGGCGGCGTTGCCGCTGATGCCGTTCAACCCAAAGCTGGCGTCCAGGCCGCTAACGCGCACGCGGCCGGTCAGGGCTTCGCCGGTGGCCGAGGCGGGCGAAATATTCAGCGCCGGCGCATCCACCGCCAGCTCAAAGGGGCCATCCGCCGAACCGCCCTTGGCGCGCACGGCCAGCTTTTCAATCTGCAATTGGCTCTTGTGCGGGTCGATCGACAGCTTGGGCATGGCCACGCTGGCTTCCACGCCGGTGGCGCGCGCGGCCGGGTCGGTGATATCACCCTGGAAAACGACTTCCAGGCCGGCCACATCCAGCGCCGATTTCTGGCCGTTGAAGGCCAGGTTGCCCCGCATCGCCAGGCTCTTGGCTTCGGCGCCCGGCAACTTGCCGTCCATGCGCAAGTCCAGTTTCTGGGCGGCGTAGCGCTTGGCGGACGGGTCCAGCGTCAGCAGGGCCTGCCCGGTCAGGTTGGCGTCCACACGCGGGTTGCCGCCTTCAACGCGCGCGGTCAGGCGCACATCGAAAGGCTGGTTGAACGTGACGCGGCCAGTGTTGGCGTTGATCCGCGTAACCGCCACGGCCATGCCCGAAATCTCGTCCTGCAACTGCACTTCGCCGTCTTTCAAGTCCAGCCCGGCGATGTCGATCTGCATGTTATTGCGCGACGCGGGCAAGGTGCCGCTGGTGATGACTTGGGCCGCGGTCTGGGCCGCGCCTACCAGCGCTTCAGCGGGATTGGACGGCGCCGTCGTCGTGGCGGACGCGCCGCCCACGAGGTTGCTGAAGTTGAACTGGCCGTCTTTGCCGCGCACCACTCGCGCCTTGAAGCCGCTGATGGCCACGTGGTCCACCACGAAGCTATTGGACAGCAGCGGCCACACGGCCACCGCCAGGCGGGTGCTTTCAATGGACGCGAAGGTGTCGGGGCTATTGGGCTCGGACAGGGACACGCCCTGCACCGACAGACCAATGCGCGGGAAGAGCGAAAGCTCGATCTCGCCATCGATCGTGAGTGTGCGGTGATAGCGTTCCTGCACAAGCTCTTCGAGCTTGTACTTGTACGCGTTGGGGTCGAACGTCAGCAAGAAGATGGCCAGGCCAACGACGGCCACGACAACCAACACCACCAGGCCTATCAAAATGCGCTTGAACCACGTTTTCATTGCCGCCCCGTCGGTACCTCGACTGGAAATCCTTGAATGCCGCCCACCGCGCCAGGCGCGGGGGTGGTGCTGTAGCGGTGGAAAACCACGCGCCAATTTGGAGCTATCTGCCTTTTAGGGCGAGTCCTCGCTACTGCCGCAAGCCCGAAGCTGCGGCGCTAAAAACGGGGGATCTACCAAGGAAGGCCTGCTGAAGACGCTGGCATGACCAGCGTGCAGATTTCGCTATCGTAACAAATCAGGCCGCCTTCGCGATGACTTGTCAGGTCATGACACCAAAAACCGGACAAATCACATGCTTGAAAGCCCCAAAAACGGCGCTTTCAGCTGACGGCTTTCTGTCTGGCGGATTGTAGGACTAGAATAATTGATCAATCAATTATTGATGCATCCAACAATGTCCGCCCCCGCCCCCAGTACCCCACACTCGCCCGGCCAGATGCTTCCTTTCCGGCAAACCCTGCTTGCCATGCTGGGCATGTGCTTCGTCATGATGATGGTCGCTATCGACCAGACCGTGGTGGGCACCGCGTTGCCGACCATTGTGGCCGAACTCAAGGGCTTCGAACTGTATGCATGGGTAGCGACGTCTTACCTGCTGACCTCTGTCATCACTGTGCCCATCTTCGGACGGCTGGGCGATTACTACGGACGCAAGCCCTTCGTGGTGGCCGCCATCATTCTGTTCACGCTGGCTTCGGTGCTGTGCGGCGCGGCCAACAGCATGCTCACGCTGGTGCTGGCCCGCGCCCTGCAAGGCATTGGCGGCGGCATGCTCGTGGGCACCGCGTTCGCGTCCATCCCCGATCTGTTCCCGGACCCGCACGTGCGGCTGCGCTGGCAGGTCATGCTGAGCTCGGCCTTCGGCATCGCCAACGCCGTGGGGCCGACGCTGGGCGGCGCGCTGACCGAACACTACGGCTGGCGCTCGGTGTTCTATGTGAACTTACCGATCGGCATTCTGGGCTTGTGGTTCGTGTCGCGCTATTTGCCGCATCTGCGCAACCACACATCGGGCAAGGTCCGGCTGGATTGGCAAGGCGCGGTACTGATCGCGCTGGCGCTGGGCAGCCTGCAATTGCTGGTTGAACTGCTGCCCAAAGAAGGCTTCAGCACCGCGCTGGTGCTGCTGGCTGTGGGCAGCATCGCTGCGTTCGCGCTTTTGATCTGGTGGGAAAAGCGCTGCCCGCACCCGCTGTTGCCGCTGGACATGTTCCGCAACCGCGGCCTGGCCACGCTCTTCACGCTAGCGCTGCTGGTGGGCGTGACCATGTATTCGCTGCTGTTCTACGCGCCGCTGCTGCTGCAAGGCGGCTTTGGGCTGTCGCCCCAGGATGCGGGCCTGCTGATCACGCCCATGGTCGTTTTCATCACGGTGGGCAGCATCATCAACGGCCGCATCATCACGCGCATCCGTAACCCCAACCGCATGCTGTACGCGGGCTTTATGCTGATGGCGCTGTCCTGTTTGGGCATTGTCACCACGCATAGCTATACGTCGCATGGGCTGATCGCCGCCTACATGCTGATGGCCGGCCTGGGCATGGGCTTCATCATGCCCAACCTGACCGTGTTCGCGCAGCAGACGGCGGGCCGCACGCATCTGGGCATCGCCACGGCGCTGTTGCAGTCGCTGCGGATGATTGGCGGCATGCTGGGCACGGCGGTCGTGGGCACGATGGTCAGCCACAGCTATTTCAGCGGCGTGGAATCCACGCTGCATGGCGCCTCCGCGCAATGGCTGCCCGAACTGAACGACCCGCAGATGCTGGTGAACCCGGCGGCCCAGACCCAGTTCCTGGCACAATTGGCGCATCAAGGCCAGGACGGGACGTCGCTGATCGAGATCGCGCGGGTTGCGTTGGTGGGCGCCATTCATGAAGGGCAGCTCATCGCGCTTGCCGTCGCCATCTTCGCGCTGTGGTGCGTGCGCCGCGTGCCCCTGGTGCAATTGGCGCGGCCTCCCAAAGCGGAGCCGGCCAGCGTCGGAGAATAGCTTTTGCCCAAACAACAACAAGGCCTGCAAGTCATTCAGCACATGGGGCAGACGTATCGCGTCATGCAAAGCGCATTCAGCAGCAAGGTGGGCCACGCCCTGCCCCGCTGGCGCATCCTGCTGGCGCTGCATGAATGCGGACCTTGTTCGCAAAAGCATCTGGCCGAACGCTGCCGCCTGGACCCCGCATCCTTGACGCGGCAATTGCAGGCTATGCAGAAGTTGGGCTGGATCTCGCGCGCCGTGGACGCGCAAGACAACCGCCTGACCAACGCCACGCTTACCGACGCCGGCCAGGCGGTCGTGAACGAGGCCCTGCCCAAGCGCGCGGCCTTCTTTGAAGCATCGTTGAAGGGCTTGTCAGCCACCGACATCGACACGCTGAACCGCGTGCTGACCGTGCTGGAAACCAACTTCGTGCAGGCCGCCGGCGACAAAGACCGCGCGTGAACGCTGGCGTGTGTGCGTGTGTGCGTGTGTGCGTGTGTGCTTGCGTGCTTGCGTGCTTGCATGCGTGCTGCAGGATCAGCACATCCGCGGCCGCATGATCCAGACACGTCCCCGCTGACGGCGAGAGCCACGCCACCCCCCGGGGAATGCTGAAGGCAAAAAAAATCGCCGCAATCATGCGGCGATTTTTGAGCCTGTTCACGGCAACCCCAGGTTTCATCCTGGCGATTGTGGTGGATGACCCGGTACGGAGGGATTTTCCGGGCAGGAAAAACCGATCAGACGTTGATCACGCGTTTAAACGTTGAACAAGAAGTTCATCACATCGCCGTCTTGCACGATGTATTCCTTGCCTTCGGCGCGCATCTTGCCCGCTTCCTTGGCGCCTTGTTCACCCTTGTACGTGATGTAGTCTTCGTACGCGATGGTTTGCGCGCGGATGAAGCCGCGTTCAAAGTCGGTGTGGATGACGCCGGCGGCTTGCGGGGCGGTGGCGCCGATGGCGACCGTCCAGGCGCGCACTTCCTTCACGCCAGCGGTGAAGTACGTTTGCAGGCCCAGCAGCTTGAAGGCGGCGCGGATCAGGCGGTTCAGGCCCGGCTCTTCCATGCCCATGTCGGACAGGAAGGCTTGGCGGTCGGCGTCGTCCAGGTCCACGATTTCGGATTCGATGGCGGCGCAAATGGCGACCACCGGCGCGTTGCGCGCGGCGGCGAATTCGGTCAGGCGGTCAAGCAGCGGGTTGTTGGTGAAGCCGTCATCAGCGACGTTGCCCACGTACATCGCGCGCTTGGCGGTGATGAAGCACAGCTGGGCGATGTCGGCCTGTTCTTCCGTCGTCAGGTCCAGCGCGCGGATCGGCTTGGCTTCGTTCAACTGGGCCACGCACTTTTCGAGCACGGCCACGATGCGCTGCGATTCCTTGTCGCCCGAACGCGCGGTCTTCTGATGACGCAGCAGCGCTTTTTCAGCGGTTTGCAGGTCAGCCAGGGCCAGTTCGGTTTCAATGACTTCGATGTCGGCGATCGGGTCGACCTTGCCGGCCACGTGAATCACGTTGGGATCTTCGAAGCAGCGCACAACGTTGACGATGGCGTCGGTTTCGCGGATGTGCGACAGGAACTGGTTGCCCAGGCCTTCGCCCTTGCTTGCGCCAGCAACCAGGCCCGCGATGTCGACGAATTCGACGGTGGCGGACAGGATGCGTTCGGGCTTGACGATTTCAGCCAGCTTCTGCAGACGCGGGTCCGGCACTTCGACCACACCGACGTTGGGTTCGATGGTGCAGAACGGATAGTTCTCGGCGGCGATGCCGGCGCGGGTCAGAGCGTTGAAGAGAGTCGATTTGCCAACGTTGGGCAGGCCGACGATGCCGCATTGCAGAGCCATGGGAATCCTGTGTAAGTACGGTATTGATCGTTAACGTTCTAGTTTACCCCGGGCGGGGCAATCGGCTCTTTCGCCAGCAGGGGGATGCGGCCCCGCTATTTGGCGATGGACGGCGCCCAGCGCATGACGGCCCAGATCATCAAAATGGGGCCCGCGTTGAACGTGGCGTGCAGCAGGATGGCCGCGCCGATGCCGCGGCGCACGCGCATCCAGCCCAGCACCAGCCCGGTCAGCCATTGCGGCAGCACCAGCAAGGGCATCAGCCAATACGGCGTCTTGCTGTAGACGAAGTTGGTCAGGTGAACGGCGGCGAACGTCAGCGCGATCAAATGGAAGACCAAGCCGAAGTGCGTCAGGTAATAGCGCCGCCAGGTCGTGTTCCAGCCCGCAAGCGGCGCGGCGCGGCCGCGTGCTCCCCAGATAGCCAGGATGACGAATGCGGCTAACAGCAGCCCCGTCCACAGCTTCGGGCCATACAGCACGACGGGCATCAGCGCAGGCACCAGCCATAGCGCCTGCAATGGCCGTCGCAAGCCGTAGCGAAACAGCATCTCTTCGACCAGCGGCGCCCACAGCACGGCCGTCAGCCACGGCAGGTTGGCGGGATCGATCCGATGCGTAGCGCCGCCCAGGCCGGCCGCCATCACGGCGACCGGACCCAGCGCAAATAGATTCAACGCCCAGAGCAAACCCGCCCACGCCAGCAAGCGGCCCGGCCGGATGCCCGGCCACCAATCCGCCCACAGGCCGCTGCCCGTCGTGCGCCCCGGCAGCCGCGATGCGGGACGCGGATGGCGGATAAAGCGCCAGAAGTCCGCAGCCTCGTCACGGAAACGCGTCTTGCCAACGGCGGAAGGCGGCTTGGGCTGAAGCATCAGGCGACGTTGCCGCTGTGCAATTGGCGCGTGGCCAGCGCGAAATCACCGGCCAGCATCGCCGGCACCACGGCGCGGCAACGGTCGATGACGGCTTCGATTTCTTTTTGTTCGTCGCGGCGCGGCGGATGCAGCACGAAGTCCGCCACCTGCTGCGCCAGGTTCAAGGTGCGCGGATGGCCGATGCCAATGCGCAGACGCCAGAAATTAGGGCTGCCCAGCACCGCCTGGATATCCTTCAAGCCGTTGTGGCCGGCGTGTCCGCCGCCCTGCTTCAGCTTGACCTGGCCCGGCAACAGATCCAGTTCGTCATGCAGCACCAGCACCTGCTCTGGCTCCAGCTTGTAGAAGCGAGCCAGCGCGCCGACCGCCTGGCCGGATTTGTTCATATAGGTGATGGGTTTGAGCAGCAGCACGTTGTCTGCGCCCAGGCGCGACTTGGCCACCATGCCAAAAAAAGATTTCTCAAGCGCAAAAGAAGTGCGCAAGTCGTCCGCCAGGTGGTCGGCCAGCCAGAAGCCGGCGTTGTGCCGCGTGGTTTCGTAGTCGGGACCGGGATTACCCAATCCCACAATGAGGCGTATGGGAATAGACATGATGGAGGGTGTTTAAACCAAAAAACCCTGCGCATGCAAATGCACACGCAGGGTTTCGAGCATAAGCCGCGGAAAGCCCGAAGGCTTTCCGACAAGACTTAGGCAGCCGGAGCGGCTTCGGCTTCGTCGTCAGCGGCGGCAGCGCCACCCTTGACGATGGCGGCAGCCAGCAGCGGGTTGTCTTCACCGCCGTGGGGAACGTACGTCACGCCCATGGGCAGCTTGATGTCAGCCAGGTGGATCGAAGCGCCAGCCAGGATGTTGGTCAGGTCGACTTCGATGAATTGCGGCAGAGCCTTCGGCAGGCAGGTGATTTCCAGTTCGGTCGTCACGTGGCTGATGATGGCGCCCGACAGCTTCACGGCCGGCGAGATTTCAGCGTTCACGAAGTGCAGCGGCACCTTGGTACGCAGGGCTTGGTTGGCGTCCACGCGCTGGAAGTCCACGTGCAGGACTTGCGGCTTGTAGGCGTGCCATTGAACCGAACGCAGCAGAACTTGTTCTTCCTTCGCGCCTTCGAGCTGCATTTGCAGGATCGATGCGTGGAATTCTTCCTTACGCAGGGCGTGGTAGATCTCGTTGTGGTCGAGTTCGATGTTCAGGGGGGCAGCCGTACCACCATAGACAATGGCGGGAACGCGGCCCGCGCGGCGCAGGCGGCGGCTCGCACTCGAACCCTGGACGCTACGCGCAGTGGCGATAAATTTCATGGAAAACTCCAAAAACAAAATAAGGTGAAGAGGCTTCACCAGTTAACGGCACGGCGCGCAACATGCGCGCCGTGTTGGTTGCGCCTTGCCGCGACCAGCAAGGTGCAAAAACTCAGGTGGGCTGTGGCCCGGCTGACGCCCCAGGCGTCAGTCGACGAACAGCGAGCTGACCGATTCCGCGTTCGAGATACGTAGGATGGTCTCGCCCAGCAGCGCGGCGCACGACAGCTGGCGGATCTTGCCGCTGGCCTGGCCTTGCTCGGAGAGCGGGATGGTGTCGGTGACGACCAGTTCGTCCAGTTCCGACGCTTCAATGCGGTCAATGGCGCCGCCCGACAGCACGGGGTGCGTGCAATAGGCGTAAACGGCGCCGGCGCCGCGGTCTTTCAGGGCCTGGGCCGCCTTGCACAGCGTGCCGGCGGTGTCGACCATGTCGTCCATGATGATGCAGGTGCGGCCGTCGACCTCACCGATGATGTTCATCACTTCCGACACGTTGGCGCGCGGGCGGCGCTTGTCGATGATGGCCAGGTCGGCTTCCAGTTGCTTGGCCAGGGCGCGGGCGCGAACCACGCCGCCGATGTCCGGGGACACCACGACCAGGTTCGAGAAATTGCGGCGCCAGATGTCGCCCAGCAAAATCGGACCGGCGTAGATGTTGTCCACGGGGATATCGAAGAAACCCTGGATCTGGTCAGCGTGCAGGTCCATCGTCAGGACACGGTCAACGCCAGCCACTTGCAGCATGTTGGCCACCACCTTGGCCGAGATCGCAACGCGCGCCGAACGCGGGCGGCGGTCTTGGCGGGCATAGCCGAAATAGGGAATCGCGGCGGTGATGCGGCCAGCCGACGCGCGGCGCAGGGCATCAACCATGACCATGATTTCCATCAGGTTGTCATTGGTGGGCGCACAGGTGGGCTGCAGGACGAAGACGTCCTTGCCACGCACGTTCTCGTTGATTTCGACCATCACTTCGCCGTCCGAGAAGCGACCGACGGTCATCTTGCCCAGGGACATATCGAGGTGGTTGACTACGTCCACGGCCAGCCGAGTGTTGGCCGTGCCCGTGAAGATCATGAAGCTATCGTTTGCCATGATGGATGATGCGATGGTCGTTTTAAGACACTAACGAGGTGATGCGGGGTGAAAACACCAGCGGACCCGGAAAATAAAAAAGCTGCTGAACCCGGGCCAGTGTCTTACAGGCGTGTTCAACAGCTTTTTTATGTATTCGGTTGGCTGGGGAGGAAGGATTCGAACCTTCGCATGCCGGAATCAAAATCCGGTGCCTTAACCAGCTTGGCGACTCCCCAACTATCTTGCAATCCAATTCCGCAACGGATGTTCAGTTAAACCAGTACAAGCCTGCACTAACCGAAACCGTGGATGCGTTGTGCTGTTTGTTTCAACAGCGCCGCGCATTATAGCGGATATTTCTGCTTTTGCCAAAACGGCTTCAGAAAGTTCGGAAAACTCGGCGAATAAACATGCGCCTGATCCCGACATGCGTACAGGGTAACCCTGTTCTGCAAGCCACCGCGATGCCCTGAAAACTTCAGGATAAAGACGGTGAACTACCGGCTCCAGATCATTTTTCCCGAAGGAAAATGTTGGCGAAGCAAGAAAGTCCGCTATTGTGATGTAAGAAGAATCCCTTGTCAAATCGGGCGCTGAAAATATTCCTACGGTCGGCACGCTCGTGTCCGGTTGCGCCACCAGATAAGCCCGTTCCGGCAGCGTGATCGCGGTGAGATCTTCGCCCACGCCTTCTGCGAACGCCGATTGCCCGAACACGAACACTGGCACGTCCGCGCCCAGCGGCAAGGCGAGTGTCATGAGCTCGCGCCGCGTAAGGCCCGTACCCCACAATTTGTTCAACGCGATCAGCACGGTGGCGGCGTCGCTCGACCCGCCGCCCAGCCCGCCGCCTTGCGGAATGCGCTTCTCTAGCGCGATCTGCGCCCCCTGCCGCGTGCCGGTGGCGCGCTGCAAGGCATGCGCCGCGCGCAAGGTCAGGTCATCGGCTTCCGATACGCCCGGCAATTCCGCGGCGCGGCTGATGACGCCATCGGCGCGCACATCAAAGTGCAGCGTGTCGCATAGATCAATGAAACGAAAAACCGTTTGCAGCAGGTGGTAGCCGTCGGCGCGGCGGCCCACCACATGCAGGAACAGATTCAACTTCGCGGGAGCGGGTACGTCGTAGAGCGTCACGGAAAAACAACCGATGCGGGACAAGCCCCCATTCTAGCCACGCGCAGCGCCGTCTGCCGTGTAGTACGGCACCTCCACGCGGGCAAGCGGCGTGCGTCCGCGCAGATGGTCGGCAATTTTTTCCGCCATCATGATGACCGGCGCGTTCAGGTTTCCCGTGACGATGTCCGGCATGATCGACGCATCAATCACGCGCAAGCCTTGCAGCCCATGCACGCCGCCGTAGCCGTCCACCACCGCCATCGGGTCCGATGCCGCCCCCATCTTGTTCGAGCATGACGGGTGATACGCGGTTTCGGCCCGTGCGCGCACGAACGCATCCAGTTCAGCATCGCTTTGCACATGCGCCCCGGGTGAGATTTCGCGGCCCGCGTAGGGCGCCAATGCGGGCTGCGCAAAGAGCTCACGCGTGATGCGCAGCGCCGCGCGGAATTCACGCCAGTCCTGCGCGTCAGACATGTAGTTGAACAGGATGCTGGGATGATCCTGCGGTGAACGCGAGCGGATATGCACTCGCCCCCGGCTGGGCGAACGCATCGATCCCACGTGCATTTGAAAACTGTGCACCTTGATCGGATTAGAGCCGTTGTAATTGATGGCCACGGGCAGGAAGTGATATTGCAGATTTGGCCACGGAAAATCGTCATGGCTGCGGATGAAGCCGCCGGCTTCGAACTGATTGCTGGCGCCCACTCCCGTGCCCATGAACAACCACTGCGCGCCGATCTTCGCTTGGTTGTGCAGCTTCAGTGACGGCGCCAAGGAAACGGGCAGCTTGCATTCCACCTGCACGTAGAGTTCCAGGTGATCTTGCAAGTTCGCGCCCACACCGGGCAGCTCGTGCAACACAGGCACACCCACGTCACGCAACAACGCGCCGGGGCCGACGCCTGAGCGTTGCAGGATCTGCGGCGACGCGATCGCGCCCGCGCACAACAGCACTTCGCGTCGCGCATGGCTGCGATGATGCTGCCCATGCTGCTGCCAGGCCACGCCCACGGCGCGCTTGCCGGAAAACAGAATCACATCGGTCAACGCGCGCGTGACGATGGTGAGGTTCGTGCGCCGGCGCGCCTGATCCAGATACCCGCGCGCCGTGCTGGCGCGCCGCCCGCGCGGCGTGACGGTGCGATCCATCGGCCCAAAGCCTTCCTGGCGATAGCCATTCACGTCATCCGTTGACGCATAGCCTGCCTGCGTACCCGCTTGCACCATCGCCGCGAACAAGGGGTTGTTGCCCGCCTTCGGGGTGGTGACGCTGACCGGCCCGCTATCGCCGTGATAATCGCAGCCGCCCACATCGCGGCTTTCGGCCTTCTTGAAGTACGGCAAACACGACAGGTAATCCCAATGCGCCAAGCCATCGATGCGCGCCCAGTGGTCATAGTCCAGCGCATTGCCGCGGATGTAGCACATGCCGTTGATGAGCGATGAGCCGCCCAGCCCTTTTCCGCGTCCGCAATCCAGGCGGCGGCCGTTCAGATGCGGCTCGGGATCAGTCTTATAGGCCCAGTTGTAGCGCGTGCCTTGCAAGGGCATGGCCAGCGCGGCGGGCATCTGCGTGCGGAAATCCAGCCGGTGATCCTGGCCGCCGGCTTCCAGCAACAGCACGGTGGTTCCGGGGTCTTCGGTCAAGCGTGCTGCCAGTACATTCCCGGCGGAACCTGCGCCGATGATGATGTAGTCGTACTCCTTCTTGATGGACATCGTCTTCTCCCCCATGCACACGGAAAGCGGAACGCCAGGCGTGACCGCCCGGCGCGACCTGCGGCAATGAAGCGCCGAGCCGGGTCAGAAGACAGAGGCGAATGGCCCCAGTTCGACTTGCACGGACTTGGTCTGCGTGTATTCGGCCAGCGCGGCCAAGCCGTTTTCGCGGCCGATGCCCGATTGCTTGTAGCCGCCCACGGGCATCTGCGCGGGCGATTCGCCCCACGTGTTGATCCAGCAAATGCCCGCCTGTAAGTGGTGCGCGATGCGGTGAGCCGCATTCAGGTCATTGCTGACGACGCCCGCCGCCAAGCCGTAACGGCTGTCGTTGGCGCGCTTGATGACTTCGTCTTCGTCATCGAAAGCAAGAATGCTCATCACGGGGCCGAAGATCTCTTCCTGCACGATTTCCATACCGTCGTGGCAGTCCGTGAAGACGGTGGGCGCCACGTATGCGCCCTTGGCAAGCGCGCCTTCGATCATGCGTACGCCGCCTGCCAGCAGATTGGCGCCTTCGCGCTTGCCGATTTCAATCCAGCTCAGCACATGGTCCATGTGCGCAAAGCTGACCAGGGGGCCGAAGTTCGTGCGCGGGTCGCAAGGCTCGCCTACGCGGATGCGCGCCACGCGCACCAGCACGGCGGCTTCGAACTCGGCCTTCATTGAGCGATGCACGAACACGCGCGTGCCATTCGTGCAGACCTGGCCCGAGCTGAAGAAGTTGGCCATCACGGCGATGTCTGCTGCGCGGTCGACGTTGGCGTCCGGCATTACGATCAATGCAGACTTGCCGCCAAGTTCCAGCGTGACGCTCTTGAGCGATGATTTCGCCGCCGTGGCCATGACATGTTTGCCGGTATCGACCCCGCCGGTGAACGATACTTTGGCGATGCCGGGGTGGCTGGTGAGCCAGTCGCCGATCTCGCGGCCGCTGCCCAGCACCACGTTGAACACGCCATTGGGCAAGCCGGCTTGCGTGTAGATCTCTGCCAGCCGCAACGCCGTCAACGGCGTGATTTCAGCGGGCTTGAAGACCATCGCGTTGCCCGTCGCCAACGCGGCAGCGGACTTCCACATGGCGATTTGAACGGGGTAGTTCCACGCGCCGATGCCCGCGATGACACCCAGCGGTTCGCGCCGGGTGTAGAAGAAACTGGTCTCGCGCAGCGGGGCCTGCACGCCTTCGACAGCGGCGGCCAGGCCGGCGTAATACTCGATGACGTCGACGCCCGTGGCGATATCCACCAAGCGCGTTTCCGACAGTGGCTTGCCGGTATCCAGGGTTTCAAGTTCGGCCAATTCGTCATTGCGCTCGCGCAGCAACTGCGCCGCCTTGAGCAGCACGCGCGAGCGTTGCGCGGGCGTGCGCGCCGCCCAGACCTTCTGCCCTTCCTGCGCGCTGGCCACGGCGCGGTCGATGTCTTGCCGGGCGGCCACCTGCACTTCCGCCAAGACCGCGCCGTTGGCGGGATTCACCGTGGTGATGGTCTTGCTGCTGATGGCGTTGGTGCGCCGGCCGTGGATGTAGAGCTGTTGGATAGGCAAGGGCATGAGGGTCCGTCCTGTCGTCAGAGTGAGGGCGGGCCCAAGGCCGGACTGCCCCCGGATTGGCTGCGAGCAAGCAGCAGGTCTACATAGTCGTAAGCAATGGCGCGCGCGGGGTCTCCGATGACCGCTGCGCCCATCAGGCTGCCGCGCAGCCACAGCCCGTCGATCATGGCGGCCAGCCCGCGCGCTGCGATGCGCGCATCGGCCAGCGGCATCACGCGCAGAAACTGGCAGCACAGGTTGGAGTACAGCCGGCGGTCGTTGGCGCGCTGCAAGCGGCGCAAGCGCGGCTGGTGCATGCTGGCCGCCCAGAACGTGAGCCAGGCGCGCATGGCGCTGCCCGAGACTTGGGTTGGCACGAAGTTGCCATCGACGATGGCGCGTAACTGGGCGCGCGCATCAGGCGCTGCGGCGGCGCGGGCGCGCGAGACGGAATCGCGCAGGTTGCGCAGCAGTTCGCGCATGGTGGCTTCCAGCAAGCCGTCTTTGTCGCCGAAGTAATGGCTGATGATGCCGGTGGACAGCTTGGCCGCGCGCGCGATGTGGGCGATGGAGCTTTCCGCCAAGCCAACCTGATCGATGGAATCAAGGGTGGCCTGAATCAGTTGATTGCAACGAATGGGCTGCATTCCGACTTTTGGCATGGTGGGCGCGGTTCCTGGTGTGACGGTGGGCGGGGCCGGAAGGCGGTCCGCCAGGTTGCGAGGAAGTCTAGTTTATATTGATTGATCATTCAATATAAAACCGGTATGGTCCGCCAAGCGATCCGCCAAACGACGGCGGAAGCTGCACCGGAACATGCAGCAACCCTTGCAGCAACCCATGCAGCAGCCCATGCGGCAGAACCATCACCAGAACAGCCAGCAGCGGCCGCCGCAGTTCACATCGAATGACCACAACGCAGCACCCAGGCAGTACCACCAGACGGGGAGACGGCGGTGCAACAAGACGGGGACAGCACGACGCAACAACCAGGGGCCGCGCCAGTCAGGCGCGGGTGGCTCGCGCACACGAACCCCATCGTTTTCCTAACGGCATCGGGCGCCGTGCTGCTGATCGGCGCCCTGCTCATCGCCTACCCCGATGCCTCGCAGGCTTGGCTGGAGACGGCGCAGTGGTTTGTGGCGGCGCACTTCGGCTGGTATTACATGCTGGCGATGGCCGCCAGCGTAGGCTTCGCGCTCTGGCTCGCGCTATCGCGCCACGGCGCGCTGCGCTTGGGCGATGACGACGAGTCCCCGGAATTCAGTTATCTATCTTGGGTGTCGATGCTGTTTTCTTCCGGCATCGGCATCGCGCTGGTGTACTACGGCGTGTACGAACCGCTGGACCATTTCCTGCTGCCGCCCACCGGCGCAGGCGGCACCACGCAAGCCGCACGCAACTCGCTGACGTTGACGTTTCTGCACTGGGGCATTCATGGCTGGACGCTGTACGCGCTGACCGCAACGGCACTGGCGTACTTCGCGTATCGGCGCCACCTGCCGCTTGCGCTGCGCTCGCCGTTGCAGGGCTTGTTGAACCGGCCGCTGCCCAGAAGCGTGGGGCATGCCGTGGACGGCTTTGGCGTGCTGGCCACCATCGTGTCCATGGTGACGAACCTGGGGCTGGGCGCACTGCTGCTGCACGCGGGGCTGACGTATCTGCTGGGCGTGCCCAATACGGCGGTCGTGCAGGCGCCCATCGTGATCATCATGATGGCCGTGGCCACGGGCGCGGCGGCGCTCGGCATCAAGCGCGGCATTGCCGTGCTGTCCAACATCAACACCTATCTGATGTGCCTGCTGCTGCTGTTCATCTTTCTGGCAGGCCCCACCCGCTTGCTGCTGGACGGGCTGGTGCAAAACCTGGGCGACTACCTGAACGCATTCCTGGGCAAAAGCTTCGACCTGTATCTGTATGACCTCAAGGCCGTGCGCTGGACCAGTTCCTGGACGATCTTCTACTGGGCGTGGTGGATCGGCTGGGCGCCGTTCGTGGGCATGTTCATCGCGCGCATCTCACGCGGGCGGCGCATTCGCGAATTGATCTTCGGCGTGATGCTGGTGCCGCTGGGCTTCACCTTGGCGTGGCTGTCCATCTTCGGCAACACCGCCATTGATCTGGTGATGAACCACGGCGCAGCCGCCCTGGGCGACGCCGCCATGACCAATCCGCCAATGGCGTTCTACACGCTGATGGAATATTTGCCGATGACGACACTCGTCGCCGCCGTGGGCGTCGTGATGTCGTTCATGCTGTTCCTGACGCCGGTGGACTCGGGCACGTTGATGATCGCCAACCTGTCGGCGCGCGACGCCGACGCCGGGCGCGACGCGCCCATCTGGCTGCGCATCTTCTGGGCGGCGCTGACGACAATGCTGGGAATTGGCCTGCTGCTGGCGGGAAACTTCAATGCCATGCAGACTGCGGTGGTGCTCTGCGGCTTGCCGTTTTCAGTGGTGCTGCTGTGCTACATGGCAAGCCTGTACCGGACGCTTGCGCGCGACAACCCCGAACCCCGCAGCCAGCCCGCCGTGCGCTGACGGCGGCCGGTCAGGGTTGATTCACGATCAGGGCTGGTTCACGACCAACCGCACCATGATGCGGCGGCCCGGTTCCTGGCGTTGCAGCACCAGCAGCTGCGGGCCTTTCGTGTCATAGCGCGACAGGTTGGCTTGCCAGCCTCCCTGTTCGAAGGCCGTGGGGCGGCCCAGATCATCACGCTTGATCTCGGTGGCTTCCGGGTCAGCCGGCAGCTTGCCGCGCAACCAGTCGCGCAAGCCCGATACCGGCATGCTGCTGCCCAGCGCGTCTTCCGCCAGCGCGTCAGGGTTATCGGCCGTCAGACGCGTGCCGTCGGCCTTGGTCAGGCTGGCCGAACCGGGCTGGCCTTCGACGCGAGCTTCGGTAGAACCCAAGGGGTTGGTCAGGTCCAGCACATAGCGCCGGCCATCGTCTGACCACGAAAACCCGCCCTGCACGGCGTTCTGCTTGCCGCTTTCTTCATTCACGGTAATCGCGAAGCGGCCGATGCGCGAAAACGCATCGGCGCTGGCGCCTTCAATCGGCTTGGGCGTGGTGGTGCAAGCGGCCAGGGCCATGGCCAACATCGCCATCAGCGCCCAGCGCAGCCAGGACGCCGCCCTCGTCATACGTTGCACCGCTGCCGTCACAGATTGACTCCCAGACGCTTGACGACGTCCCGGACGGTCTTGTTCTTGGGATCTTTCATGAGCGCGGCGCGCAGCAGTTCAGTGGCCTGATCGCGCTTGCCCTGGGACCACAGCACTTCGGCCAAGTGGGCGGCGATGTCGGCTTCCGGACGCACGCTGTAGGCGCGGCGCAGGTATTCCGCCGCGGACTCCGATTCGCCCATGCGGTACTTGACCCAGCCCATGCTGTCCAGAATGAACGGGTCATTGGGCGACAGTTCCAGCGCCTGGGTGATCAAGTCCAGCGCTTCGGGCAGGCGCTGGTTGTGGTCGGCCAGCGTGTAGCCCAGCGCGTTATAGGCATGCGCATGGTCCGGGTCCAGCGCGATGACCTGACGCAGCATGCGTTCAAGATCGGCCAGACGGTTCTGGCGTTCGTACAGCATCGCCAGTTCGTATTTGATTTCGACGGTGTCCGGCAGCGCCTGGTCGGCGGCTTCCAGCGTGGTCACGGCTTGCCCCACGCGGTCGGCGTCGCGCAGGATCTGCGCCTTGGTCAGCACGCCCAGCGTGCGTTCTTCTTCATCCTGCGGGCCTGCGGAGTCGATCATGGCCAGCGCGTCGTCGACGCGGCCGCTCTTGGCGCGCAGCGCCGCCTGACGCATGCGCACGGAATAGCGCAGGGTCGGGTCGTCGATACGGCCCAGCTCATTGATGGCTTCGTCGTACTGGCCCTGGTCTTCGGCAATACGCGACAACAGCACATGCGCGTCGGCGGCGGCGGCGCCGGCGTCGGTTGCGCCCGGCACGGTGGCGCGCTGGCGTTGCTGCTGCACATCCAGATATTGCTGAAGCAGCGTCTTCGCCTGCGGCAACTGGCCCGCCTTGTAGGCCAGTTGGGCCTGCATGAAGAGCAGGTCGAAATCTTCCGGCGAGCGGCGGGACATGGCCTGCAATTCGGCCAGTGCGCCGTTGTAGTCGCCGCTGTCGGCCAATTGGCCGGCCAGCATCAGGCGAACCTTGCGGGCGCTGGGGTTGCGGTTGATATAGGCGCGGGCTTCAGTTTGCGCGCGTTGCGGGTCGACCTTCGAGCCGTACTCCAGCACGCGCTGGGCGGCGGCTTCGGATTTCGGGTCTGCCGCCAGCGCCGCGCGGGATTCCTGCGCCGCGCGCTCGTAGTCGCCCGCGGCCGAGGCCACGTCGGCCAGGGCCAGATGGGCGGCCGGCAGCTTGCGCACGCTGTCGCTCAGGGATTCGTCCAGGATGCGCAGCGCCAGACGGCGGTCGTTCAGGCGGCTCAGCACAGCCAAGGCCTGGCCGATGGCGGCCGGCTTGTCGCGCGAAGCGTCGATACGGTTGCGCAACGCTTGAGCCAGGCCTTTGGTCTGCCCGTTGGCGGCGGCCAGCGCCAGCTCGGTGGAGCTGGCCTCGACGTCGTTGGGAGACAGGCGCGCCCAGACCCGGGCCGCGTCCAGCGCGCCGGGCAGGTTGCCGCCCGCAAGCTGGAATTCCAGGCCGCGACGGGCCAGGCGGGGGTCGCCCGTGTCCCGGGCGAGGCCGACCATGGTGGTGGCGGCCGTGCCGTACATGCCGCGCTGGGCGGCGATCTCCGACGCGAGGACGCGATAGAAGATGTCGGCGGTCAGTGATACGTAGGGCAATTGGCCCGGACGCAGGCGGATCACCTCGGTTTCAGGCTGGCGGTTCTGCGGGGCCATACGTGGCCCGGTCGCATCACGCGTCCGGCTGTCGGCCGCCTGGGCTGGCAGCGCAAAACCTGTTGCCAGCGCAAGCGCCAGCGCGGCGATCCCGATATTCATTTGTTTGAAAGACGACTTCACGCGGCCCGTCCGGTTGATGGCACAATCTTCGTACACGCAATTGATGATCTTACACTGGCTCATGCCGGAACTGCCTGAAGTCGAAACTACGCGTCGCGGAATCGACGCCGTCATCACCGGCCGGACGTTGAATCGTCTGGTTGTCCATGAACCCCGCATGCGTTGGCCCATCCCCCCGGATCTGCCTGCGCTGATCGGCGGCCGCGCCGTTCTGGAGTGCGCCCGCCGGGGCAAATACCTGCTGCTGCGCTTTGAACATGGCACCCAGATCGTGCATCTGGGCATGTCCGGGTCGTTGCGCAGCGTGGCGCCCGGTGAATTCCTGCGCAAGCACGACCACGTCGAATGGATATTTGATGACGCCGTGCTGCGCCTGCATGACCCCCGCCGCTTTGGCGCGGTGTTGTGGCACCCCGAGGCCGACGGCCCTATCGACGCCCACCCGCTGCTGGCCAAGCTGGGCATCGAACCCTTCGACCCGCGCTTTGACGGCGCGTGGCTGCATCGCCACTTCAAGAACCACAGTGCCGCCATCAAACAGGTGCTGCTGGCCGGGATGGCGGTGGTGGGCGTGGGCAATATCTACGCATCGGAGTCCCTGTTCCGCGCGCGCATCAACCCGAAGACGCCGGCCAACAAGCTGTCGCTTGCGCGCTGCGAGCGGCTGGCCGACATGGTGCGCGCCACCCTGGCCGACGCCCTGACCTCTGGCGGCAGCACCCTGCGCGACTACGTTGGCGCCACCGGTGAACCGGGGGCCTACTTCGAGATCCATGCCGCCGTCTATGAACGCGAAGGCCTGCCCTGCCGGGTGTGTTCCACCCCGATCCGCCGTTTCGTCCAGGGCCAGCGCGCCACGTATTACTGCCCGAAATGCCAAAGGAACTGAATCATAAGTCCCCGAAAACCCTCGGGAAATCCCTGTAAAAACAGGGCCGTTTGTTTATAGCGAACGTATTGCACAAACACTAACGCCACGCTATATTCCTTCCACACACCTATTCCTATAACAGTGGAAGGAGCCTCCATGAGCAAGCAATTCGCCTCGCACGCCGATATGGACGACAAGGTCGTCTCGTTCGAAAAACTGTCCGACAACGCCTATGCCTACACGGCCGAAGGCGACCCCAACACGGGCGTGATCATCGGCGACGAGGCCGTCATGGTGATCGACACCCAGGCCACCCCGGTCATGGCGCAAGACGTCATCCGCCGTATCCGTGAAGTCACGGACAAGCCGATCAAATACATCCTGCTGTCGCACTACCATGCCGTGCGCGTGTTCGGCGCTTCCGCCTACAACGCCCAGGAAATCCTGGCCAGCCGCGACACCTACGACCTGATCGTCGAACGCGGCGAACAAGACAAGGCCAGCGAAATCGGCCGCTTCCCCCGCCTGTTCCGCAACGCGGAATCGATTCCGCCGGGCCTGGTCTGGCCGACGATGACGTTCCAGGGCGAAATGACCGTCAACCTGGGCAACCTGGAAGTCAAGCTGCTGCAAGTGGGCCGCGGCCACACCAAGGGCGACACCATCGCCTGGCTGCCCGAACAGAAGATTCTGTTCGCGGGCGACCTGGTCGAATACCAGTCCACCCCGTACTGCGGCGACGCCTACTTCCGCGACTGGCCCACCACGCTGGACGCGCTGTCGGGCTTTGAAGCCGAAAAGATGGTGCCCGGACGCGGCCCCGCCTTGAAGAGCGCCACCGAAGTCCGCCAGGGCCTGGCCGGCACCCGCGCCTTCCTGACCGACCTGTACAGCGCGGTTAACCGCGGTGTGGCCGAAGGCAAAGACCTGAAGACGATCTACCGCGAGGTCTACGACTTCATGAAGCCGCGCTACAGCGACTGGGTGATCTTTGACCACTGCATGCCGTTTGACGTGTCGCGCGCCTACGACGAGGCCACCGGCCACACCCACCCGCGCATCTGGACCGACAAGCGCGATCTGGAAATGTGGGCGCAGCTGGAAGGTTAAGGCGCACGGGCCGCTGAAGACGGCCCTGCCCGAACTGGAATTTGGCAAGAACCGAAGACGCGCGTCGCAAGACGGCGCGCGGCTTCGCGCATAAAAACAAAGTGACCCACACAGGAGACAACCGTGGGAGACATCGACTTTCAGGCGATGGAGTTCGCCTATGAAAAGCACGCCGACCAAAGCGCCGGCGCCGCGCCGCGCCATCAAGTGGTGGTGGTGGGCGCCGGCCCGGTCGGCCTGACCACTGCGCTGGACCTCGCCCGCCAGGGCGTGCGCGTGGTGGTGCTGGACGACGATTACCGCTTGTCCACAGGTTCGCGCGCCATCTGCTTTTCCAAGCGCACGCTGGAAATCTGGGACCGCCTGGGCGTCGGCCAGCGCATGATCGACAAAGGCGTGTCGTGGAATGTGGGCAAGGTGTTCTTCCGCGAACAGGAAGTGTGGCGCTTTGACCTGCTGCCCGAACCCGGCCACCGCCGCCCCGCCTTCATCAACCTGCAGCAGTACTACGCCGAAGGCTATCTGTACGAGCAGGCGCGCCAGGAACCGAATATCGACCTGCGCTGGAAGAACAAAGTCGCCGGCGTCACGCAAGCCGATGACGGCGTGGACCTGACGATCGACACCCCCGAAGGCCCGTACACGCTGCACGCCGACTGGCTTGTTGCCTGCGACGGCGCGCGCTCGCCGGTGCGCAAGCTGATCGGCCAGGAAAGCCACGGCCGCATCTTCCGCGACCGCTTCCTGATTGCCGACGTGAAGATGAAAGCCGATTTCCCGACCGAACGCTGGTTCTGGTTCGATCCGCCCTTCCATCCCAACCAATCCGTGCTGCTGCACCGCCAGCCCGATAACGTCTGGCGCATCGACTTCCAGCTGGGCTGGAACGCCGACCCCGTTGAAGCCGTCAAGCCCGAGAACGTGCTGCCGCGCATCCGCGCCCTGCTCGGCCCTGATGCGCAGTTCGATCTGGAATGGGTCAGCGTCTACACGTTTGCGTGCGAACGCATGGACAAATTCCGCCACGGCCGCGTGGTGTTCGCCGGAGACTCGGCGCACCGCGTTTCACCGTTTGGCGCACGCGGCGCCAACAGCGGCGTGCAGGATGCGGAGAACCTGGCGTGGAAATTGAAGCTGGTGTTGGCGGGCCTGGCCCCCGATACGCTGATCGACAGCTATAGCGCCGAACGCGAATTCGCCGCCGACGAAAACATCCTGAATTCGTCGCGCGCCACAGACTTCATCACCCCCAAGAGCGACATCAGCCGCAGCTTTCGCAACGCGGTGCTGAACTTGGCGAAGACGCATCCGTTCGCGCGTTCGCTGGTCAACAGCGGCCGCTTGTCATTGCCCGCAACCTACGCCGCGTCACCGCTGAACACGCCGGATGCCGACGCGTTCACGGGCCGCATGGTGCCCGGTGCGGTGGCGCTGGACGCGCCTGTCGCCACGCAAGGCGATGACGGCTGGTGGCTGTCGCAACTGGACGGCGGCTTTGTGCTGGCCGTGTTCTGTGACAGCGCACTGCCCAGCCGCGAGGTGCAATCCGCTTTGCACGCGCTGCGCATGGCGCCGGTGCCCGTCAAGGCCGTGCTGGTAGCAGGCGCGCAGTGCGACGTGTCGGGCTTGTCCGCCGACCTGCCCGTGGTGACGGACGTGCAAGGGTGCCTGGCCAAGCGCTATGACGCCGCACCCGGCACCGCTTACCTGATCCGCCCCGACCAGCACATCGCCGCGCGCTGGCGCGCGTTCAACGCAGAAGCCGTCGCCGCCGCCGTAAAACGCGCGACGGGCCACGCGTGAATCCAGAGGTCATCCCATCATGCTGATTACTGAAACCAATCTGAGCTCGCCGGACGACTTCTACGAAGCGCTGATCGAAACGCACCGCGACCTGACCAACGAGCAAAGCCAGGAACTGAACGCGGCGCTGATTCTGCTGCTGGCGAATCATCTGGGCGATGTCGCGCTGCTACGCGAAGCGTTGCAGCAGGCGCGGGCATCGGTGACGACCACCTAGCCTACGCCCCCACCGCGAACGTATTGACGATCAACGCGCGCAGCCATTGGTTGCCGCTGTCGCGGTCCACCCTGCGCTGCCAGTACAGGTTCGTCTGTAGCGCAGGCACTTTTACGGGCGGGGTCATGAACCGCAGGCCGAACGGCGGCGCGGCGCTGGCGGCCAGCTTTTCAGGCACCGTCGCCAACAAATCCGTGGCGCTCACGATGTACGGCACGGCCGAAAAATGCGGCACGCTGAAGTGCTCGGCCAGCACGATGCCCGCGCGCTCCATCGACTGATTGACCTGCCCGTAAGGCGCGGCGCGCGACACGATCAGATGGCGTTCCGCCCGGAACGCCTTGATGCCCATGCCTGCATGCGCCGTCGGATGCGCCTGCCGGAACAAGGTTGCGTAACCCTGGCGAAACAGCATGCGTTGCAGCGTGCCCGCGCCCATTTCGTCGAACGCGCCGATCGCCAGATCGACGCGGCCCGACTCCATTTCACGCGGCAGGTCCGGCCCTTGTACTCGTACGGAATCGATGCGCACGTGCGGCGCAACCTGCACGCACACTTCCATCAGGCGCGGCATGAAGTGGATTTCGCCTACGTCCGTCATGGCCACGCGAAAGCGCCGCGTGCTGGTGGCGGCGTCGAACACATCCTGATCTTGCAAGGCCTGCGTCAGCACGGTTAACGCTTCGCTGACGGGGCCGGCCAGCCGCTGCGCGCGCGGCGTGGGCAACATGCCTTGTGCGGTGCGCACGAACAGTTCATCGCCAAACGCGTCGCGCAAACGGCGCAAGCCGTTGCTGACCGCAGGCTGCGTCAAATCCATGCGGCGCGCCACGGCCGACAGGTTGCGGTCTTCCAGCAGGTGCTGAAACAAGATCAACAGGTTCAGATCGACATCGCGCAGTTCGGCCATCACGCCTCCTACTATTCACAAAATTTATAGTCTGTATTTTTGCATTCCCGTAGCCGTAGCGGGCGTTTTTTCCGACAATGGCGAATCGGCCCTGGGTACGCCCAGCACAGCCCCCCCATACCGATCGCGCGGCCAAGCACCGCGCCGCCACCCAGGAGGATTCCATGGAACTGCAATATCTGACCGGTTTCGGCAACGACTGCGCCACCGAGGCCTTGCCCGGCGCGCTGCCCGTGGGCCGCAATTCGCCGCAGCAATGCCCTTATGGCCTGTACGCCGAACAGCTGTCCGGCACGGCCTTCACGGCCCCCCGCAACGAAAACCGCCGCTCGTGGCTCTACCGCATTCGCCCGGGCGCGCAGCACAAGCCGTTCGAAGCGTTCGGCGGCGCGGCGGGCTGGGAAAGCACGTTCGGCCACGGCCCGGTGACGCCGAATCAGTTGCGCTGGAGCCCGATGCCCATCCCGGATGCGCCCACCGACTTCCTGGAAGGCGTGAAGACGTGGGGCGGCAACGGCAGCCCCGACGAGCAAAGCGGCGTGGCCATCCACATGTACGCGGCCAACCGTTCGATGCAGGGCCGTTTCTTCTACAACGCGGATGGCGAGCTGCTGCTGGTGCCGCAAGAAGGCCGTCTGCGTCTGGCCACCGAGCTGGGCCTGATTGATCTGGAGCCGTTGGAAATTGCCGTGATCCCGCGCGGCGTGCGCTTCCGCGTCGAGCTGTTGGACAGCACGGCGCGCGGCTACATGCTGGAGAACTTTGGCGCCGCGTTGCGCTTGCCGGAACTCGGCCCCATCGGTTCGAACTGCCTGGCCAATGCGCGCGACTTCAAGACGCCGGTGGCCTGGTATGAAGACGTGGAAGGCGATTTCGAATTGATCGCCAAATTCACGGGCGGCTTCTGGCGCGCGTCCATCGACCATTCGCCGTTGGACGTGGTGGCCTGGCACGGCACGCACGCGCCGTACAAATATGATCTGCGCCACTTCAACACCATCGGCTCGATCAGCTTCGATCACCCGGACCCGTCGATCTTCACGGTGCTGACCGCGCCGTCCGACACCCCGGGCACGGCCAACATGGATTTCGCAATTTTCCCGCCGCGCATTCTGGCGATGGAAAACACGTTCCGTCCGCCCTGGTTCCACCGGAATGTGGCCAGCGAATTCATGGGCCTGATCCAAGGTGTCTATGACGCCAAGGCCGATGGTTTCGCCCCCGGCGGCGCCAGCCTGCACAACTGCATGAGCGGCCACGGCCCCGACGCCGAGACCTTTGAAAAGGCCTCGCACGCCGACACGCACGCCGCGCATTACATCCGTGACACGATGGCGTTCATGTTCGAAACGCGCCGCGTCATCCGCCCGACGGAGCAAGCGCTGGCATCAGTAGAATTGCAGGGCGACTACTACCGGTGCTGGCAGGGTATCGTGAAGCACTTCGACCCGACGAAGGCGTGACGGCAGCCCCGCGCTGATCCCTCCACGGCGGTGCGCAACAGCGCATCGCCGTTTTGGCATTTCAGCGATACCGTATTTCGGCATTCCCATTCCCACCATTACAGAAGAGACACGCAGCCATGACCACCACGATCAACGAAACCCACGATCCGTCCTTGAAGAGCTGGATCGCCAGCGCCAATACCGGCACGTCGGATTTTCCGGTGCAAAACCTGCCGTATGGCGCGTTCCGCCGCAAGGGCACGCAAGAGTCATTCCGCCCGGGCGTTGCAATCGGGGACCAGATTCTGGACCTGGCCGCACTGGCCGCGAAAGCCCCGTTCGAGGGTCTGGCCGCTGAAGCGCTGGCCGCCTGCTCGGCAGACAGCCTGAACGCGCTGATGGCGTTGGGCCAGCCGCACTGGAGCGCGCTGCGTCTGGCGTTGTCGCGCGCTTTGCGTGAAGGCGCAGCACTACGCGCCACGGTCGAGCCGTTGCTGGTGGCGCAGGCTGACGCCGAATACACGACGCCTGCCCGCATTGGCGACTACACCGACTTCTATATTTCGGTGCACCACGCCACGGCAATCGGCAAGCAATTCCGTCCTGATAACCCGCTGCTGCCGAACTACAAGTGGGTGCCGATCGGCTATCACGGCCGTGCATCGAGCATTGGCGTGGACCAGAAGTTCCCGCGCCCGGTTGGCCAGACGCGCCCCGCTGCCGAAGGCGAAACGCCGCAATTCGGCCCGTGCGCGCGGTTGGATTACGAACTGGAGCTGGGCATTTTTGTGGGCACGGGCAATGCGCAAGGCGAGCGCATCGAACTGGGCGATGCTGACGCGCATGTGTTCGGGCTTTGCATTCTGAACGACTGGTCGGCGCGCGATATTCAGGCGTGGGAATACCAGCCGCTGGGGCCTTTCCTGTCGAAGAATTTCGCGTCGACGATTTCGCCGTGGATTGTCACGATGGAAGCGCTGGAGCCGTTCCGTACGCAGTGGAATCGAGGCCCCTCGGAACCGCAGCCGATGCCGTATCTGGCATCCGATGCAAACCGCGCGAAGGGTGCGTATGACGTGCAGTTGGAAGTGCTGATGACGACCGCGCAATCGCGTGAGGCGAAGCTGCCGCCGGTGTCGCTGTCACGCAGCAATTTCCGGGATGCTTACTGGAACGTGGCGCAGCTGATTGCGCATCACACGGTGAACGGCTGCAATCTGCAACCGGGCGACATGTTGGGTACGGGCACGCTGTCGGGTCCGCAGCCGTCGGAAGCCGGGTCGTTGCTGGAGCTGAGCAACGGCGGGAAGACGGCGATTGATCTGCCGTGGGGGGAGAAGCGGACGTTCCTGCAGGATGGGGATCAGGTGATCATGCGGGCGGCTTGCGAGAAGGCGGGGTATCCGAGGGTTGGATTTGGTGAAGCGTCTGGGGTGGTGTTGCCGGCGCGGGGTTGAGGTTGGTTTTTTTTGGCGGCTTAGGTTGATGTAGGCCGCCCATCGGCGCGGTGGCGCTGGCGGCGTGCGCCCACGATTGCGGTCCGGAGCCTTCGCTCCGGACTGCCCCGTTGTCATCTTCGTCACCCGCCGTTGGCGGGCTCCTTCAGATTCCCTCGGGCGCATCGAGGTTGCACGCCGCCAGGGCCACCGCGCCGACGTGCTGCCGCCGTCTTGGGTCGTTGCGCTGCTAGGGTGTGCCTTAGTGACGAGTGCTGCGGGGCCCGCCGAATTGCGGCCGCGCGGGCGGCCACAATCGGCATACGCGATGGTGGCCGCTCGCTTGGTGTTCGCTTCGCGTATGCGGTGCGTGGTTTGCTAGTGCCCCCGCGTTTTACTGTGGGGAAACGGTGGCGCGTGGTGGGCACTACCTTGCGCGTGCCAGCCTTCACTTCAAGGCAGGCGGTATTTTTCTTCTCGGTAGACCCAGCTTGCCCACAACGCGTGGGCGAGCGCTTCTTCGGTCAATTTGGGGTCGGCGGGCACGATGGGGTCGTACACCTCGTCCTTGCCAACGGGAGCGGCCTCGTATTTGAACTCTCTGGGTTCTTTGGCGGGTTCCAGCACCAGCAGCTTGTCGCCCTGCAAATAGCCGAAGTTGTCTGCGTATTGCATCATCGCGCGGTTGGGGTCGCGTTGGGTCAGGTCGGCGCCCAGCATCGGGTTCACGTTGTCCAGGCCGATCAGCGACAACAGCGTGGGCGCCATGTCGATCTGGCTGACCAGGCGTTCGTCCTGGCGCGGCGTGATGCCTGCGCCCAGGAACATTGCCGGGATCTGGAAGTGGCGGACGGGGACGGGGATGGAACCGTACACGCGGGAGTCGTGGTCAGCAATGACCAGGAACACCGTGTTGTTCCAGTACGGCGCCTGCTTGGCTTTCTCGAAGAACTGGCCCAGCGCCCAATCCGCGTAGCGCACCGTGTTGTCCACCGTGGCGGGGTCGCCGACCGGTTTGATGCGGCCTTCGGGGTATTCCCACGGCGAATGGTTGCTGACCGAGAACGCCAGGGTGAAAACGGGCTTGTCGCCGTCGGCGCGCAACAGGCGGTCAACCTGGTTGAACATGTCTTCGTCGGATGCGCCCCATGACCCCTCGAACACCGGGTTCACGAATTTGGGGCGGTCGATCACTTCGTCAAAGCCGTTGCCCAGGAAGAACGCGCGCATGTTGTCGAAGTGCGATTCGCCGCCGTACACGAAGCGTGAGTGGTAGCCGTGTTTTCCCAGCACCTGCGCCAGCGTGAAGAAGCCGGTTTGCGAGCGGGGCAGTTTGACGACGGCGTCGGCCACGCTGGGCAGGAAGCCGGCGGTGACGGCTTCGATGCCGCGTACCGAGCGCGTGCCGGTGGCGTAGGCGCGGTGGAACATCCAGCCTTCTTTCGACAGGCGGTCGATGTTGGGCGTGAGGTCGCGGCCGCCCAGGCTGCCGACGTATTGCGCGCCCAGGCTTTCCTGCAAGATGATGACCACGTTCAACGGCTTGTCGCGGCGCACCGTGGCAATCTGTTCGTGCAGGCTGGGGTAGCGCGGGTCCAGCGGCGCGCCGGTCAGGCCGGCTTTTTCGCGGACGATGGCGTTCATCTGGTCGACCGGCATCTTCGGATACATGGCGGCGGATGAGCGTTCGTCGCGCATGCGATAGGCCGCATCGAACACGCTGTACAGCGAGTTCAGCGCCAAGGAATTGACCATGGCGTCCGAGCTGAAGGCCACCTTGGCCGGGTTGATCGGGCGATGTTCCAGCGTGCCGCGCGCGCCCAGGAACACCAGCGCCAGAATCACGAACGATGCAATCGGGCGCTTCCACCACGCCATGAACGGGTCCCGCGGTGCACGCGCACGTGTCGGGAACAATTTCACGGCGAGCCATGCCGCCACCACCAGCACCACGAACGCGGCCAGCAGCACGCCCTTATAGCCCTGCCACAGCATTGAACCCACTTCCTTCGGATTCAGCAGGTAGATGAAGTACAGCCGGTTGGGGCGCGTGTCGTATTCAGCGATGAACTGCGGCGTGGACACTTCCAGCAGCACATACAGCATCCACCAGATGCGGAACCACCATGCGGTGATGCGGGCGGCCAAAGGACGGTGCCCGAACCAGGGCGAGAACACCGCCGGCAGCGCAATCACCATCGACAGCAGGCAGACGTCGATCCGCAATCCGCCCAGCAGCACGGGCCACAGGCCGCCAGCGGCTTGCACGCGGTCCCACATCCAGAACGACAGCCCCAGACGCGACAGCGTCAGCAGCGCCAGAACGGCAAGGATGAATCGAAGTGTCAGGCGGCGCATGCGGCGGCCCTCCCAAAATAGCGAGCGCTCGCCGTTTCAGATGAAAGAATGCCGCGGGGGGTGCCTAGCAAAGCCATGCTGCGTCAACGTCCGGAATGAAAACGGGCAAAGATTAACGCGGTTTTGCGCCCATCAGCGGCGGATGGCATGACGTGAGCGTGGCGGGAGCGTGACGTCGGGCTTGACGGAAGCGTGGCGCCCGCGTCCGGTGAACGTGGGGCGTGACGCCATGCCCGACCTCAAACGTTGTACGACATCGTATTTCACAAACAGGGCCGCATCTGACGCGGGCCCATTCATCGCCCTATTGCGCGCGGCGCAAGCGTTCGCGACTGTTGCTCAGGTGCGTGCGCATGGCGGCGCGGGCGCTCTCGGCGTCTTGCCGCATGATCGCGCTGTAGATGTCTTCGTGTTCGAGATTCACGCGCGCCAGATAGGCGGCGCGGTCTTCTTGCGCGAACTTGGCGGAGTTGATGCGCGTGCGCGGAATGATGGCCGAGCCCAGGTGCGACATCAGGTCCGCAAAATAACGGTTGTCGGTGGATTGCGCGATCAGCAGATGGAATTGAAAGTCGGGCGTGATGGTGTCGCCGCCGCTTTCCAACGCGCTGCGAAAGAGGTCCAGCGCGCGGCGCATCTCTTGCAGCTGCGTGTCGCTGCGGCGTATGGCGGCCAGGCCCGCGGCCTCGCTTTCCAGGCAGATACGCAGCTCTAGCAGCACCAGCACATCGCGCACGGTGGCGATGTCGGCGGGGTCGACGCGGAAGTCGCCACTGCCGTTGGGCTCCAGCGCATACGTGCCGACACCGTGATGCGTTTCAACCAGACCCGACGCTTGCAAGCGCGACAGCGCCTCGCGCACGACGGTGCGGCTGACACCAAACTGACGCATGATTTCGGATTCGGTGGGCAGCTTGTCGCCCGGGCGGATGTTGCCGCTGCGGATGCGTTCCGAGATGCTTTCCACCAGGCCTTGGGCCAGATTTCGGGGACGACGCTGCGGCAGAACAGAGGTATCGACTGGAGCGTTCACGGGATGTAGTCCGAAATTGATTGCACAAAGCTTGACGCTGAAATTTGGGGCTAATTATACTTTGCGCAGGTTGTACGACAACGTACCAGATCGCCCCGCCTCTGCACAGGCTTCTGGACGTTCATCCGCATGAGTATCTGCCTGGATATCCGTCTCTTTCACCGAGCGTTGCGACATGAACCGAACCGTCAACACCCCGCCTGCCCAATTTCGCTGCCATCGTTTGCTATTGACCGGCGCCGCCGGCAACCTGGGCAAGGTGTTGCGTCCCCGCTTGAAAGCCCACGCGGATCTGCTGCGCGTGTCGGACTTATCGGACGTAGGCCCCGCCGCCCCCGGCGAAGAAACCCTGCCCTGCGATCTGGCCGACGCCACCGCCGTGTCCAAACTGGTGGAAGGAGTCGACGCCATTGTGCATCTGGGCGGCGTCTCGGTAGAACAGCCTTTCGATGTCATCCTGCCCGCGAACATCCAGGGCATCTACAACCTGTACGAGGCGGCTCGCCTGCACGGTGTTCCACGCGTGGTGTTCGCCAGTTCGAACCACGTCATCGGCTTCTACGAACAAGGGCAGCAGCTGGACGCCGACGTCCCCTTGCGCCCGGACGGCTATTACGGCTTGAGCAAAGCCTACGGCGAACACCTGTCGCGCTTCTACTTCGACCGCTATGGCATCGAAACCGTGTGCCTGCGCATCGGCTCATCGTTTCCCGAACCCAAAGACCGCCGCATGATGGTCACGTGGCTCAGCTACGACGACCTGACCGACCTGGTCACCCGCGCGCTGTTCACCCCCGGCGTGGGCCATCTGATCGTCTACGGCGCGTCCGCCAACCGCGACCGCTGGTGGAGCGACAACGCCGCGAAAGTACTGGGGTTCGTCCCCAAAGATTCTTCCGAGCGCTTCCGCGCGCAAGTGGAAGCGCAGCCGCCGCTTGCAGCCGATGACCCCGCCGCCCGCTATCAAGGCGGCGCGTTCGTCAAGGCCGGCCCGTTTCCCTTTCCCCCCGCCTCCAAGTAAACGCCACCATGTCCACCCTGGCCGAACGTATCGGGGATCTGGTTTGCGGTGTGGGCGAAAGCCCGGTCTGGCGCGCCGCCGACCAGGCCTACACCTGGACCGACATCCCCGGCAAAACGCTGCACCGCTGGTCGCCATCCCGCGGCACGTTTGAAGCATGGGCGTTGCCGCAGATGGCGGGCTGCATCGCGCCGCGTGGCGCGGGCTGGCTGTTGGCGATGGAAGACGGGCTATACGCCTGCGGCCCCCTGCAAGCGGGCGCGCCCTGCCAACCTGAACGGATCGCTGCGGTGGACCACGCGGCCGGCGGCATGCGCTTTAACGATGGGCGTTGCGACCGGCAAGGCCGGTTCCTGGCCGGCACGATGGTCATGGACATGAGCTTGGCGCAAGCAGCCGGCAAGCTCTACCGCTATGACGCCCACGGCGTGGCGGTGCTGCTGTCTGACCTGATCGTGCCTAACGGCCTGGCGTTCAGCCCGGACGGCAAGACGATGTACCTGTCGGACTCGCATCCGTCGCGCGCCAGGGTTTGGGCGTTTGACTACGACACCGACACCGGCACACCGCACAACCGCCGCCCCTTCATCGACGCCCTGCCCGCAGGCCGGCCCGACGGCGCGGCGGTGGACACCGATGGCGGCTACTGGATCTGCGGCAACGACGCCGGCCGCGTCTACCGCTACACACCCGACGGCAAGCTCGACCGCACCTATACCGTGCCCGCCGCCAAGGTCGCGATGTGCGCCTTCGGCGGCGCGGCCATGGACACCCTCTTCATCACATCGATACGCCCCGCGAACGCCGCCCCTGGCGCGCCCGATGGCGGCGTGTTCGCGCTGCGCCCCGGCGCGCAGGGCCTGGAGGAAACCGCAAGCACCGGTTAGCACCCGACCGGAGCGCCCGCATCGTCCCGCGCCCCACGCAAAGTAGGTCTGTACACATAGAGCTTCGAGGCCAACCCGGCCCTTAACGAAACGCCGTACTCCAACCGGAGGTAGACATGCTGCGCCCCACCCTGACCCGCGCCATCCTGGCGGCGGCTGCCTTGCTGACGCTGATTCCCGCCACTCACGCCGCCGAACTGCGATCCGCCGACATCCATCCCGACGACTATCCCACCGTGCAGGCCGTGCGCCAGTTCGGTGAACTCGTCAAGCAACGCACCAATGGCCGCATCACCGTCAAGGTGTATGCCGGCGGCGCATTGGGCAACGAAGACGATTCGATCGAACAGGTGAAGATGGGCGCGCTCGCCATGGCGCGCGTGTCCAGCGCCGCCATGCACAACATCTGCCAGACCACGCGCGTGCCGTCGCTTCCCTTCCTGTTCCGCTCTAAGGAGCATCTGCACAAAGTGCTGGACAGCGAAATCGGCGACCAGATCCTGCGCTCGTGCGAAGCCGCCGGTTTTGTCGGGCTGGCCTGGTACGACAGCGGTTCGCGGTCGATGTACACACGCAACAAGCCAATCAAAACGCTGGCCGACGCCAAGGGCTTGAAGATACGCGTGCAGCAATCGGACCTGTCTGTGGCCATGGTTGAAGCGATGGGCGGCAACGCCACGCCGATGCCGATGGGCGAGGTCTACACATCGTTGAAGACCGGGCTGGTGGACGCTGCGGAAAACAATTTCCCCAGCTACGAAAGCGCGCATCACTACGAGGTCGCCAAGTTTTATTCGATGACCGAGCACACGATGACGCCCGAAATTCTGATCTATTCCAAGCGGCAGTGGGACAAGCTCACGCCCGAAGACCAGAAGATCGTGCGTGAGGCCGCGCGCGAATCCGTGCCCTATATGCGCAAGCTGTGGGACGAGCGCGAGCAGAAATCCCGCGCGGTGGTGGAAAAGGCCGGGTCGCAGATCGTGGAAGTGGATAAGGCGTCGTTCCAGGGCGCGATGAAGCCGGTGTATGACCGCTTCGTCACCACGCCCGAGATGAAAGACCTGGTCGCGAAGATCCAGGCTGTCCAGTGAGGACATCATGTTGGCCACTCCTACGAATGAACCTGATCTGACCCAGGGAGGCGGGGCGCAAGCCCTTGCCGCTCCGCTGGACGTCTACACGCGCGTCTGCGCGTGGATTGCCCGGGCCTGCATGTGGACCAGCGTGTTCGGGCTCGTCTGCCTGATCATCGCCGTCAGCCTGCAAATCTTTGGCCGCCACGTGCTCAACAGCACACCCACCTGGGCCGAAAGCCTGGCGCTGCTGCTGGTGCTGTACGTCACCATGCTGGGCGCGGCGGTGGGCGTGCGCGATGCGGGCCACATCGGCTTTGAATCGCTGCTGGACGCCTTGCCGCTAGCGGGCCAGCGGCGGCTGCGGATCTTCATCCATCTGCTGGTGCTGCTGTTTGGCGTGCTGATGGCCTGGAACTGCGGCATGCTGGCGGAATCCGTGTCGGCCTACAAGATCCCCAACCTGGGCATTTCCAACGCCTGGAAATACATTCCCGCGACGCTGTCTGGCGCCCTGATCGCGCTCTTTTCGCTTGAGCACATCATCGCCATCCTGCGCAACCATAAGGTGGTACCGGCATGGCGCTGACACTGCTTTCCTTTACGTTCATGGGGTTTCTGGTGATCGGCGTGCCGGTGGCGTTCGCCATTGGCTTGTCGTCCATCACCGCCATCATGGTCGAAGACCTGCCCTTGCAGGTGGCGTTCCAGCAGATGACCTCGGGCATGAACGCGTTTTCGTTCCTGGCCATTCCCTTCTTCATCTTCACGGGCGAACTGATGCTTTACGGCGGCATCGCCGACCGCATCGTGACGTTTGCGAAGTCGCTGGTGGGGCATGTGCGCGGCGGGCTCGGCATGTCCAACGTGGTGGCGTGCACGCTGTTCGGCGGCGTGTCGGGGTCACCCGTGGCGGACGTGTCGGCGATGGGGTCGGTGATGATCCCGATGATGAAGCGCGAGGGCTATCACGCCGACTACGCGGTGAACGTCACAACGCATGCGGCGCTGGTCGGCGCGTTGATGCCCACCAGCCACAACATCATCATCTACACGCTGGCGGCGGGCGGCAAGGTGTCGATCGCAGCGCTGATCGCGGCAGGGGTGGTGCCCGCGCTGATCCTGACCTTGTGCAATCTGGCGGCCGCCTACTTCGTGGCGCGCAGCCGCGGGTATCCGGCGGGCACGTTTCCGGGATGGCACATCGTGCTGCGCTCGCTGATCGCTGCAACGCCCGGACTGTTCGTTGTGGTGCTGATCATCACCGGCATCCTGAGCGGCGTGTTCACCGCAACGGAATCCGCGGCGGTGGCGGTGTTGTATGCCCTGGCGCTGACGATCTTCGTGTACCGCTCGCTGACGTGGGACCAGTTCGTGCGGGCCGCCAGCAAGGCCGTCAAGACAACCGGCGTCGTGCTGCTGCTGATTGGCATCTCGGCCACCTTCGGCTATCTGATCAGCTTTTATGGCGTGGCGGAAAAGACAGGCGAATTGATGGCGTCGGTATCGACCAGCCCGTGGGCCATCTTCTTGATGGTCAACATCATCCTGTTCGTGCTGGGCACGTTTCTGGACATGGCCGCCACCATCCTGATCTGCACGCCGATTTTCCTGCCGATCTGCATGCAGTACGGCATGGGGCCGGTGCAGTTCGGCATCGTGATGCTGCTGAATTGCGCGCTGGGTTTGAATACCCCGCCGGTTGGGACCACGCAGTTCGTGGGGTGCGCCATCGGCGGCGTGTCGGTAGGCACCGTGATGCGTACGATCTGGCCCTTTTACGGCGCGCTGCTGGCCGCGCTGGCGCTGGTGACCTACGTGCCTGCGTTTTCGCTATGGCTGCCGGGGGTGTTGCTCAACTGAACCCGTGTTCCCCTGGCCGGGCCGCGCGCAGCGGCTCGGCCCACGATCACCGGGTAGAAGAACAGCGCCGCCAGGAACCACAGCAAGGTGGCGGACCACAGCGTCTGGCTCAGGAAATGCGCGCCTTGCAGAATGCGCACCGCAGAAAACGCAACGCCTGCGGACACGCCAATGGCCAGCCCCCACCAGCGCCACGCCGGGCGGTTCAACGCCCAGCCTGCGAAGTACAGCGTCAGCATCGAAAAGCCCGCACCCGCGTGGCCGCTGGGCAACGCGCCGCCGGACCGCGCACGCGCCCACGTCCACCAATGCAGGGGGTAAGGCGTATAGCCGCCCAGCGTTTCCAGGTCATAGGGACGCGGCAGAGTCGTGTGGTGTTTGAGCTGGTTCACCGCCAGTTGCCCGACCAGGCACGTCGCCGCCAGCGCCAGCGCCGCGCCGCGCCAGGGACGCAGGGCGGGGATGCGAAAACTTGCCACGGCCGCCGCCACCGCCGCCAACGCCACGCCAATGGGCAGCGCAAGCACCATGCGATGTCCGAACAGATCGAACCAGCGATTCAGGTGCAACGGGAAATCATCCAGGGCGGGGTCAAACAGCGCGCGGGCGATGCGCAGATCCATGCCCGAGGCGTTGGCCCACCACGCCAGGCACGCCAGCATCAGCGTGACGCCGGCGAGCTGCGTGCTCAGGTACCACGCAGGCGACGGCGCACGCGCCGCGGACAGCAAGGGGGACGACATGGATCAATGGACTGGGGACGCGTCGGACAAGCGGAAAGCTTAGAGCGCGGACAGTCGAAAAATCGTCAAATTCGCTCTTGTGTCTTGGGCGCAACGCCTGCCTCCGCCGCGAAGCGCAACGAGAATCGCGTGCCACGCGTTGCGGGTTCGCGCGACGACTCCACCGTCAGCGACCAGCCCTGCATGTCGCACACGCGCTTGGCGATGGCCAGGCCCAAACCGCGCGCGGTCTCGTCATGCGCGCCGACGCTGGAGTCCCGCATCCGGCCGCTGTAGTAGCGGCGGAACAGGAAGGGCAGATCAGCTTCGGCGATGCCTTTGCCATCGTCGCTCAGTTCCAGCACGCCGTGGTCGGTGAACCGGGTGGTGAGCGTGGCCGGGGCGGCATGCTCGACCGCGTTGCGCACCAGGTTGCGCAGCACCGTCAGCAAGGCGTAGCGGTCCAGCGTAAGGATGTGGCCGGGTGCGATCTGGTTGTCGAAACGAAGGCCCGCGTTTTGCGCCTGAACCTCGTAACCGCGCCAGGCGTCTTCCATGCAGTCGGCGATATCGACCGGGGCGGGCGGCAGCAATTGGTCGCGCGCCACGGCCCGCGCGCTTTCCAGGCACACGATCACGTCGTCCACGTTTTCCATGACACGCGTCAGCCGCGTGCGCTGGTCGGGCGTCAGCGCCTGCGTCAGCAACATCAGTTCACTGTCGGAGCGAATGGCGGCAAGCGGCGTGCGCACCTCGTGGCTCAGGTTGCCCGCAAACTCGCGTTCGCGGGCGATGGATCGGTCAACCTGGTTCTGTACCCGATTGAAGGCTTCGATCAGCCGGCCGGCCTCGTCGTCGCGGGTGACGGCCATGTCGGGCGACCCGGGCGCCCAGGTCGATAAACGGTCAGTCAAGTCCAACAGCGGCCCCACCGCCACCGTGGCCACGCGCCGCGACAATGCGTAGGCGCCGACCACGCAAATGGCGCCGACGCCCAACACGATCAGGCCGAAATCGTGGACGCGCTCTTCGTTGTCGGTCGCGTCGTACAGCAGATACACCTTGCCGCGTCCGGTCTCGGCAACCATCACGTGCCAGGTGTAGGCGCCAGGTTCGATCAGGTGCAGCCCGCTATCCAGGCCCAGCACTTCGTCGGGAATGCCGGCCGGACGCTGTCCGTCCACGCTCATCCAGGCGCGCATCGATCCGCCCAATTCGCGCGCGCCCTGGCGCGGCAGGAATTCGTCGCTGGCGCGCGCGTGCTGCACCAGCCGGTCCATTTCGGTATTGAGGATGTCGTTGACCAGATCGTCTTCCATCTGGTCGAAAGTCAGGTAGGCCAAGAGCGCCAGCGCCGTTACGAACAAGGCAACCGTGCCCGTCAGCGCCCACACCACGCGCTGCGTCAAGGTACCCGTGGCGGCGCGCGTCATGCCGACGCCCCGCCCAGCGTCAGGCGCCAGCCGGTGCCGTGCATGGTCTCGATGCCGTCAAAGCCGGCATCCGCCAGTGCGCGGCGCAGCAGATGGACCTGACTGCGCAGCGCGTCGGAGGACGGCGGCTCATTGCCCCACAGCATGGACTCCAGCTCTTCACGCGCCACGACCCGGCCGGGGTCGCGCATCAGCGCTTCCATGATCAGGCCCGCCTTGCGCGTCAGATGCACGGGCGTGCCATTGACCGATACGGCGCGGCTGCGCGTGTCGTACTGCACCGGGCCGAACACGCGCACTGAATCCACCGTCGAGCCCTTGGCGCGCTGGATCAACGCCAGCAGACGCGCTTCGACTTCAAGCAACGCAAAGGGTTTGGTCAGGTAGTCGTCGGCGCCATGGGAAAAACCCGCCAGCTTGTCTTCCAGGCTGTCGCGCGCGGTGAGGATCAGCACGGGCACATCCACGCGCCGTTCGTTGCGCAAGGCGTGCAGCACCGCGTTGCCGTCCATGCCCGGCAAGCCGATGTCCAGGATCAGCGCGTCAAAGCGCTGTTCCTTCAGCCGAGCCAGCGCCGCGTGCCCGGTGTAGGCCACATCCGGCAAGAAGCCTCGCACCTCCAGAAACGAGAACAGGTTGCCGGCGATGGTGTGATCGTCTTCAACGATCAGCACCCGATGATTCGCGCCTGCTGCGGGACTGACTGCCATCATTGAGGCTCCGTGTGGAATAGGAAAAGCAGGGGGTAGCGGACCACGCCGCCTAGCCTTGCAGCACCTTGCCCGGGTTCATGAGCCCTTGCGGGTCCAGCGCACGCTTGATCCGGTGCATCAGCGCAAGTTCGACGGGGCTCTTGTAGCGCGGCAGTTCGTCGCGCTTGAGCTGGCCCACGCCGTGCTCGGCGCTGATCGAGCCGCTGTACGCATGCACGCTGTCATGCACCACGCCGTAGATCTCGCTTTGCAGGGCCAGCAACTCGGCTTCGGTCTGGCCTGCGGCGTTCGCCACGTTGTAATGCAGATTGCCGTCGCCCAGATGGCCGAAGATCACATGGCGCACGCCCGGAAAGCGGGCTTGCAGCAAGGCATTGGTCTTGTGCACGAAGCCGGCGATGGACGAAATGGGAATGGACACGTCGTGCTTGACCGACTTGCCCAGCTCGGCTTCGGCCAGCGGAATGCTTTCGCGCAAGTGCCACAGCGCCTTGCTCTGGGCCACGTTGGCGGCGATGACGGCGTCGTCGACCAGGCCGGCATCAATGGCCTGGCCCAGCACGGCTTCGAAGCGTTCACGCGCATGGGCTTCGCTTTCGCTGTCGGACAACTCAAGCAACGCAAACCACGGCGACTCGGCGGATGCGCCTTCGAAGGGCAGGCGCTGCTGCGGGAACAGCCGCACCACGGCTTGCAGGCACGCGCCGCTCATCAATTCGAAGCCCGTCAACGCGGCGCCGAAACCGGTGCGTGCGCGCGACAGCAATTCCACGGCATGGTCGATCGTGTCGATCGTGAGCAGCGCGGTGCACGACGCCACGGGCCGGGGAAACAGTTTCAGCGTGGCGGCGGTGATGATGCCCAGCGTGCCTTCGCTGCCGATATACAGGTCGCGCAGGTCGTAGCCGGTGTTGTCTTTGCGCAGGCCGCGCAGCCCGTTCCAGATTTCGCCATCGGCCGTCACGACTTCCAGGCCCAGCGCCAGGTCACGCGTATTGCCGTAGCGCAGCACCTGCGTGCCGCCCGCGTTGGTGGCCAGGTTGCCGCCGATGGTGCAGCTGCCTTCGGCCGCCAGGCTGAGCGGGAACAGACGGTTGGCCGCGGCGGCGGCCTCTTGCACGGCTTGCAGGATGCAGCCCGCTTCCACGGTGATGGTGTCGTTGTCGGTATCCAGGTTGCGGATGGCGGTCAGGCGGGCGGTGGACAACACCACGGCGCGGCCGGAATCGTCGGGCGTGGCGCCTCCGCACAGGCCCGTGTTGCCGCCTTGCGGCACCACCGGCACGCCGTGGTGCAGGCACAGTTTCACGGCGTCGGCCACTTCCTGAGTGGACCCGGGGCGTATAACCGCCAGCGCGGAACCCCGATAACGGCGGCGCCAATCCTGCACATAGGACTCGGCATCCACACCGGTCAACACATGGGTGAAACCCAGGAGGGACTGAAGATCGCTCAGCAATGTCATAGCAGCCGCACAAGAATGGCCTGGTCTCGCCCAGGCGCGGGTCTAGGGATGTGCGGACTATTGTAGGGGCGGAATTGCGCGGGCCGAAGCGCCGCGCTAGCCGACAGCCTGGTCCAGGCGCGTGCCGGTCAGGCCCGAGCAGTAGGCGCGGGACGCGATGCGGTTCATCAGGAATGCCCGGTCAACGCCGGCGGGGCCGGGCATTTCCGACAGCGCCCGGTACGCGCGGCGCAGCGCCTCGCCACGGGTGGCCCCGCAGACCAGCAGGCGCGTGCACGGAAGGCGGCGGTCCACGCAGCCGTCGATGCGCATTTCCAGCGCATGCGCGTTGTCGGGATCGTGGCTGACCACGGCCGAGCCGCTGTGCGGCTGCGCATCGGCGCCGATCACTCTGAACACGCCGCTGCGGTCATCCAGCGCGAACGCCACGGTGCCCATGCCCTGCCAGCCGCGATCGCGCGCGACATCGGCGGCCACGGCGCGCAGCGCGGCCTCGATGGAAGCGGGCAGTTGCGGCGCGGGGCATTCGGCGATCAGCACGCGCGCGTCGCGCCAGACAGAACGCTCCCAGGCGCGGCCGGACGACAATTCGCCGGCGTCTGAGTGGAATACATGGATATCAAGCCGGCGTTCGCGGCCAGCGGCTGGCCCGGCGAAATCCGTGGGGGGGCCTCGCCGGCTGGTGGCGCCTCCCGATGACATGACAGTAGATACTTTGGCACCCATGGCCCCTCCCGGTCTTTCTACTTGCAGCGCAAGCGTATCACCTTCGGATGACGAGCAAGTTCCATGCCACGGCCGCGCCCCTGGGACAGGGCCTTTGCGCCCGCCGCACGCTGCACCGGATCAAGGCGATCCGGCCGCGCCACGCACCAAACCAGGGCGCGCGCCACCGTTAAGACGCCCTACTCCGCCCGAGGGATGAAGGCGCATGCGCCGATGGAGGATAATTCACACCTTGACCCTCTTTTCAGGCGGGTGTCGGCATTCGGGTTTTCCATTAGTCCCGGCCGAATCCCCCGTTGCAACTCCCTTATCAAGGAATCGTCGTGGGCAATAACAAGTCGCAGTTTCCCGCCTCGGTCTTCAAGGCCTATGACATCCGCGGCACCGTGCCGGACCTGATCGACGCATCGTTCGCGCGCGCTTTGGGCGTGGCCCTGGCCGGCCGCGCGCGCGAAGCAGGCGTGCAGACGCTGGTGGTGGGCCGGGATGGCCGCCTGAGCAGCGACATGCTGTCCATGGCGTTGCAGGAAGGCATGCTCGAAGGCGGCGTGGACACCGTGGACATCGGCATGGTGCCGACGCCGCTGGTCTATTTCGCCACGCACATCATGCAGTGCGGCTCGGGGGTGGCCATCACGGGCAGCCACAATCCGCCCAAGTACAACGGCTTCAAGATGATGATGGGCGGACGCGCCCTGTACGGCGATGACGTGCAGGCGCTGGGCGCCGCCATGAACGGCGCAAGCCCCGCGCCCGCCGAGCGCGCAGGCGTGCGCCGCCAGCTGGATCTGGTGGCCGCCTACATCGCGCGCGTGGCCTCCGGCGTGAAGCTGGCCCGCCCCATGAAAATCGCGATCGACTGCGGCAACGGCGTGGCCGGTGCGGTCGCGCCCCAGCTGTTCCGCGAGCTGGGCTGCGAAGTGACCGAACTCTTCTGCGAGGTGGACGGCACGTTCCCCAACCACCACCCCGATCCCGCTGAACCCAAGAACCTGCAAGACCTGATCAAGTGCGTGGCCGAGACCGATTGCGAACTCGGTCTGGCATTCGACGGCGACGGTGACCGCCTGGGCGTCGTCACGAAGTCGGGCCAGATCATCTGGCCGGATCGCCAGCTGGTGCTGTTCGCGCGCGACGTGCTGGACCGCAACCCCGGCGCCACGATCATCTATGACGTGAAGTGCAGCCGCCATGTGGGCTTGTCGGTCGAAGCCGCAGGCGGCGCGCCGCTGATGTGGAAGACGGGCCATTCGCTGGTCAAGGCCAAGCTGGCTGAAACCGGCGCCCCGCTGGCGGGCGAAATGAGCGGCCACATCTTCTTCAAGGAACGCTGGTACGGCTTTGATGACGGCCTCTACACGGGCGCGCGCCTCTTGGAAATCGTGTCGCGCTTTGCCGACCCGTGCGCGCCGCTGGAAGCCTTGCCGCAAGACGTGTCCACGCCCGAACTGAAGCTGGAGATGGAAGAAGGCCAGCCCTTCACGCTGGTGAAAGCCTTGCAGGACCAGGGGCAATTCCCCGACGCCCGCCGCGTGATCACCATCGATGGCGTGCGTGCCGAGTACGCCGACGGCTTCGGCCTGGCGCGTCCGTCGAACACCACGCCGGTAGTCGTGCTGCGCTTCGAGGCCGAAAACGCCGAGGCGCTGGCGCGCATCCAGGCCGACTTCCGCCGCGAACTGGGCAAGCTGGCGCCAGACGCCAAACTGCCGTTCTGAGCCGTCCATGTCACTGCCCAACAGCCCCGCCTGGCAACGCTTCACCGCAGCGGCGCACGCCGCATCGCGGCGCGGCGAGCACTTGCGGCTGATCCCGGCGCCCGGTTTGCGCCTGGACCTGAGCACCCAGGCCCACTCAACCGACTTGCAAGCGGCGGGCGGCGAACTGCTGGCGCAGCAAGGCTTCGATGCCGCGCGCGCCTTGCTGTTCGACGGCGGCCACGCCAACTGGACGGAAGGCCGCGCCGCCTGGCACACCGCCTTGCGCGCGGCGGAGCCGCCCGCGGCAGTCGCCAGCGCCGTGCAGGCCGAACGCGACCGGCTGCGCGAATTCGTGCGCGAGGCCGATGCCGCCGACCGCTACGGCTACGTGCTGCATCTGGGTATCGGCGGCAGCGACTGGGGGCCGCGCCTGGTCACCCGCGCGCTGCGCCATGGCGGCGCGCGCCGCGAAGTCCGCTTCGCGTCGAATGTCGATTCGCATTCGGTGGCCGACGCGATGAGCCGGCTGGACCCGCACGACACGCTGGTCATCGTCGCATCAAAATCGTTCACCACGACCGAACCGTTGGCCAACGCCGAAGTGGCGATGAACTGGCTGCGCGACGCGGGCGTGGCTGACCCGATCAAACAAGTTGTGGCGATTACCGCCAACGTGGAAGCCGCGCTGAACCTGGGCATTCTGCCCGACCACATCTTCCAGATCTGGGATTGGGTGGGCGGGCGCTATTCGCTCTGGTCGGCCATTGGCCTGCCCATCGCCTTGGCGCTGGGCAATGAGGCGTTCGACCAGCTGCTGGCCGGCGCCGCCGCCATGGACGAACACTTCCGCACCGCGCCGCTGGCCGACAACGCGCCGGTGCAAATGGCGCTTGCGGGCGTCGTGAACCGCAGCGTGCTGGGGTATGACTCGCTCGTCATCGCGCCCTATGATTCGCGGCTGTATCACCTGGTGCCTTGGGCGCAGCAGCTGGAAATGGAATCGCTGGGCAAGGTCGCCACTGCCGATGGCAGCCCCGTGGGCGTGCCGACGGGCGCTGCAATCTGGGGCATGTCAGGCACCGACTGCCAGCACACCTTCTTCCAATGGCTGCATCAGGACACGACGGGCGCGCCCGTGGATTTCATCCTGTGCGAACAGCCGGACCACGATTACGCGCGCCACCACGAGCTGCTGATCGCCAATTGCCTGGCGCAGCGCTCGGCGCTGTTGCGCGGAAAATCGTTCGAGGAAGCGTTGGCGGAAACCTCCGCCACGGAACGCGACCCGGCGCGCGCGCGGCTGCTGGCGCAGCATCGCGTGCACCCGGGCGGCCGCCCGTCGTCACTGATCGTATTGCCGCGCCTGGAGCCCTACACGCTGGGCGCGCTGCTGGCCTTGTACGAACACAAGGTGTTCACGCAAGGCGTGATCTGGGGCATCAACCCGTTCGATCAATGGGGCGTGGAATTCGGCAAGGTGCTGGCCAAGAGCATCATGCGCGAACTGGATGCGCCTCAACCCGGCCAGCAAGACCCGTCGACGCGTTTCTGGATCGACGCGATGGCGCGTCGCCACTAGGACCACCCCGCTCGGCGTGCGCCATGCGGCGTGCTGCACGCAGCACGCCCTACGCGTTCAGCCGGATCACCCGCTGAGCGCGTCGTACAGCTCCACATGGATGCGGGCGACGCGCTCGATATTGAATTCGCGTTCCGCCAGCACGCGGCCCGCTGCGCCCATGGACTGACGCAGCGCCGCGTCTTCCGCCAAGCGTTCGATGGCGTCAGCCAGTGCGCGCGCATCGCGCACCGGCACCAGCAAGCCGGTCTCGTCCGGCTCGATGGCGTCGCGGCAGCCTGGCACGTCGGTCGTCACGACCGCCCGCCCGCAGGCTGCGGCTTCGATCAGTGACTTCGGCAGCCCTTCACGGTACGAGGGCAGTACGGCGATGTGGCACGCCGCGTACAGCTCGGCGATGTCCGATCGCTCGCCCAGCGCCTGCACCGCCCCCTCACGTTGCCAGGCCTCGACCTCGGCCTGCGTGGCGGATGCCGGATTGCCGGCGTCCACGCCGCCCACCAATTGCATCGTCACGGGCACGCCGCGTTCGCGCAGCAGCGATGCGGCCTGCACGAATTCCTGCACGCCCTTGTCGCGCAGCAAGCGCGCCACCATCGTCACCACCACAGGCGGCGCGGGCGGCTCGGGCAAGGCGCGGTACGCATTCAGGTCCACGCCTGCGCCGCGGATGATGACGACTTGCTCATCGCGCACGGCGCCCAGCGACTTGAGCTTGTCGCGGTCGCTGGTGTTCTGAAAAATCACCCGGCTGTTGGGATGGCCCAGCGCCACGCGATACAGCCGCGCCACCACCGAGCGCACCATCCGCATCTTCAGCGATTGGGACAGAAACACGAAGCCCAGCCCGGAAATCGCGGCCACCATGCCCGGCACGCGCGCCAGACGCGCGGCGATGCCGCCATACAGCACGGGCTTGATCGTGACCAGGTGCACCACGTGAGGACGCACGCGGCGAAACAGCCGCAACAACGCCAGCAAGGTGCCCAGCTCCTGCAAGGGGTGCTTGCCGCTGCGCGTCATCGGAATGGCGTGGTGCGTCATGCCCAGCGCCTGGATGTCGGCCACGGCGGGCCCGTCCATCGTCGCCACATGCACGTCATACCCCGCGCGTTGCGCGGCCAGCGCCACCGGCACGCGATGCGACATGAAGAACGCGGGGTTATTGACGACAAACATCAGGCGGCGACTGCTCATGCCTGGACTCCAGAAATGCGGCGCCATACGGCGATGTAACGTTGCACCATGCGGGCAAGGTCAAAATTTTCCAGCACGCGGGCGCGGCCGGCTTCGCCTGCACGGCCATGGCCGCGCGCAGCCACGTCGCACAAGGCGGTCTCGATGCCGCGCGCAAGCGCCTCGGCTTGTTCAGGCGGCACGACCACGCCGGTGTCGCCGACGATATAGGCGGCGTCGCCCACGTCGGTCACCACGCAGTACACGCCACAGGCCATGGCTTCCGCCACGACGTTGGGAAAGCCTTCGGCGCAGCTGGACAACACGTGCAGGTCCAGGCCGTTCATCACGGCGGGAACGTCGTCGCTGGGGCCGGCAAGTATCAGGCGGTCGCGCAGGTTCAGCTTGTCGATCAGCGCGGCAAGCTCGGGGTTGTCGGCGCTCATGCCGCGTCCGACCAGCACGCAACGCAGGCCGCCGTCACGGCCATCGCGCACCAGTGCAGCCACGGCGCGCAGCAGATTGGCGTGGTCTTTAAGCGGGTCCCAGCGCGCCACGCAGCCGATCACCGGCGCGTCTTCCGACAAGCCCCATTGCGCCCGCACGCGTGAACGCGCCTGCGCATCGGGGGCATAGCGCGACAGGTCATAGCCGTTGGAAATCACGACCATGCGGTCGCGCCGATAGCCCTTTTCGGCATGGCGCTCGGCGGCGTTCTGCGCGGCGCAGACAATGGCGCGAGGCACGCTGCCTGACAAGGCCGCGCACGCACGCAATACGATGCGCGCCGACCGGCTGCTGCGTTCCAGATGCGCGCCCGAATTGCGGATGCCCCACGCAATGGCGCGCACGCCCGCCAGCCGCGCGGCCAGCCCGCCAATCAAGTCGGCGTGGTACATCCACGTCTGCACCGCATCAGGGCGCGCGTCGGCGATCAGCCGGCGCAGCGCCAGAAAGCCGCCCAGGCTGACGCGTCCGCGCTTCATGCCTAGCGCATGCACCGCGACGCCGGCCGCGCGCAGACGCTCGCCGTAGATCCCTTCATCGGTCAGCGACACGACGGTGTGTTCCACCCCCGCATCGGGATAGGTCGCCAGGCGCAGCAATACGGATTCCGCGCCGCCCTGCCCCAGACCGGTGATGACGTGCAGCACGCGCAGCGCGGGGGTGCTCATCGCCCCTCCCGCACCGCTTCGAACAGTTCGTCCCATTCCGACAGCACCGCTTCCAGCGCGTAACGATGGCGCACGGCCGAGGCGCCACGCTCGCCCAATTGACGGCGCAACGACACGTCGCTCAGCACGCGCTGCAACGCATCGCGCAGCGCATTGCTGTCGCCGGCAGGCACCAGCAATGCATCCTGGCCATCACGCGTCATTTCGCGCGGGCCGCTGGGGCAGTCAAACGCCACGCACGGCAGGCCCAGCGACATGGCTTCCAGCAACACGTTCGGAAAGCCTTCCACCAGCGAACTCAGCACGAACGCCTGCCCGCGCGCCAATTCTTCCCAGGGCGTTTCGGTGCGGCCGGGCAGACTGACCCGCGATTGCAGGCCCAGGCGCTCGATCTGCGCTTCCAGCGCCGCGCGCTCGGGGCCTTCGCCCCAGATGCGCAGGTTCCAATCGGGATGCAAGGGCGCCAATTGCGCAAACACGTCGATCAGCAAATTGAATTGTTTGTCTGGCACCAGACGCCCCATGGCCAGCAGTTCACGCGGGCCGCCGTCCTCGCGCTGTTGCACGCGCGGCGCGTCCAGCAAGGGCGCGGGCAAGGGGTTGGGAATGACGGCCAGGCGTTTGATGCCCGGCACCTGACGCGAGAACGGGCCGGCGGTGTCTTCCGCCTGCACCGTCACCATGTCGGCGCGCGGATACAGCAGGCGGCGCAGCTTGCGCCACACGGAACCCGTGGTCGTTTCGGCGACGGGATTGGTGCGCTCGCAAACGATGAGCGGCACGCCCAGCCCCCGTGTGGCGAGGATGGCGGCCACATTGACGTTGGTCAGGAAAGACACCACCACATCAGGCTTGGTGTCGCGGATGTGCTTGCGCAACGCCATCAGGCGCTTGAACGCCGCCAGCCCGCCCGAGGCCCGCGTGCCGGCGATATCGGCCAGCCAGGCAAGTTCAACCTTGTCCGATAAGGGGTAAAAACACGTGCCCTTGGACGAGTAGGTGGGCGTCAAGGTGACGGCATCCCCGCGTTCGGCCCATGCGCTGACGAGTGTGGCAGCCACCCGCTCGGCGCCGCCCGCATGCATGGAACTGACCAGCATCAATATTCTCATTCGTCAAAAACTCCCAATAGATCCCCCTTGATCTGGTGCGGCACGATAACGATCCAGCCAGGCCTGCATCATCAGCACGCCCCACAAATGGCTGTCCCAGTTGCGATGGCCCGACGTGTGTTCGCGCCACTTGCGCAGAATGGGTTCGGGTTCGAACCAGCCTTCCTGGCGCAAGCGCGCCGGGTCCAGCAGCGCGTCCGCCCATTCCCGCAAGGGGCCGCGCAGCCATGCGGCCAGCGGCACGGCGAAGCCGCGCTTGGGGCGGTCCACCAGCGCTTGCGGCACGTGGCGATGCAGCACCTGGCGCAGCAGCCACTTGCCCGTGTTGCCGCGCACCTTGTATTGATGCGGCAGGCTCCAGGCGAATTCATACACGCGGTGATCGATGAGCGGCACGCGCGTTTCCAGGCTGACGGCCATGGCGGCGCGGTCAACCTTGACCAGGATGTCGTCGGGCAGGTAGGTCACCGTGTCCAACTTCATCATGGCTTCGAAGGTCGTGCCTTGCATGGCCCGCGCAAACTCCGAGACGGGTTCAACGCCGCCTTTGACGACCTTGGACGGGTCCGCCCAGTACGACACGAAGTGGCGATAGAAATCGCCGCGCGAATCGGTGCGCAACAGTTCGCCGAGCTTGCCGACCTTGCCGCGCCACGCGCCACGCCCGGGCAGATGCGTTGATGCGGTGAGCAGTGCGCCGGCGGGTTTGCGCAACAGCGCAGGAACCTGCTCGCATTGCTGCCACCACTTGTTCACGCGGAAATAGCGCGAGTAGCCGCCAAAGAGTTCGTCGCCGCCGTCGCCCGACAAGGCCACGGTGACGTGCTGGCGCGCCATCTTCGTGACGAGCGACGTCGGAATCTGCGACGAATCTGCGAACGGTTCGTCATACATGTCCGCCAGCGACGGCACAACTGCCAGCGCATCCGCGGCGGTCACGTAGAGTTCGGTGTGATCCGTGCCCAGATGGTTGGCGACGGCCTTGGCGTGCTGCGCCTCGTCGTAGCCCTTCTCGTGGAAACCGATCGCGAAGGTGCGCACGGGCTGGGCGCTTTGCGCCTGCATCAACGCGACAATGGTCGACGAATCAATGCCGCCCGACAGGAAGGCGCCCAAGCTCACGTCAGACAGCATCTGCCCGCCGACCGCCTTGGACAACACGGCTTCCAGCGCTTCGGTGGCTTGCGCGTCAGACTCAAACGTCAGCCGCGATTTCGCGGCGGCGTCAGCGGCGTCGCGCGCCGACCAGTACACGCGGGGCTCGGGCATGCGGCGGCTGCGGGTGTCATCGGCGGTGAATTCCACCCACGTGCCCGGCGGCAGCTTGGCGATGCCTTGATAGATGGATTGCGGCGCGGGGATGTAGTTGTGCCGCATGAACGACGCAAGCGCGTTGCGGTTCAGGTCGCGGCCAAATCCGGGGATGGGCATCAAGCCCTTCAGCTCGGAAGCGAACACCAGTTCGGCGCCCGAGTAGCCGTAATACAGCGGCTTTTCGCCCATGCGGTCGCGCGCCAGCATCAGCTTGCGCGAGGCGCGGTCCCACAAGGCGATGGCGAACATGCCCACCGCGGCCTGCAACGTGGCCTCGATGCCCAGCGCGGTAAACCCGGCCAGCAGGGTTTCGGTGTCGGAATGCCCGCGCCACGACGGCGCCAGCGCCGATTGTTCGAGCTGCTTGCGGATGTCCAGGTGGTTATAGACCTCGCCGTTGAACACCATCACATAGCGGCCGCACGCGGACGTCATGGGCTGGTGGCCGGCTTCGGTCAGGTCCAGGATCGCCAGGCGCACGTGCGCAAGCGCCAGCTCGGCTTCGGGGTCTTCCCAGAAACCGTTGCTGTCCGGCCCGCGGTGGCGGATGCGGCGGCAGCTTTCCGCCAGCACGCGTTCCTTGTTCCCGATGGGGCCCCAAATTCCGACTATTCCACACATGATGAAGTTCTCGTGGTCACCGTAGCAACGGCATGCCGGGCGGGCCTACCGGCCCGACGCGCGCACGCCGTCAAAAAGTTCTTGCCATTGTTGCAGCACGCGCGCGGCCGAAAAACGGTCGCGCACATCGGTTGCTGCTTGCGCCATCCGCTGGCGCCCTGCGTCGTTATCCATCACATCCGCCAGCGCCTTGCACAGCGCCGGCACGTCGCCGTTGGGGCGCACCAAGACGCCATCGATGCCCTCGCGCACAATCTCGCGCGGGCCGGTATCGCAATCGAACGAGACCGCGGCCAAGCCGCTGGCCATCGATTCAAGCAAGGTGTTCGACAAGCCTTCGAAGCGCGACGTCAGCACATAAAGGTCTGCGCTGTTGTACCAGTCGCCTACGTTGCCGGCGCGCCCAGGCATCGAAATGCGCGAGTCCAATCCGGCGTTGGCGACCTGCGCTTGCAGCGCGCGGCGTTCATCGCCTTCGCCCAGAATAACCAGATCCCAGTCCGGATGCGATGGCGCCAGCGTGGCGAAAGCCTGGATCAACAGATCAAAGCCCTTGTCCGCATGCAGGCGGCCCACCGCCAAGAGGCGCTTGCGGCCGTCGCCCGATACCGGCGTCAACACGGGTTCGGCCCGCGGCAACGGCCAGTGCACGGGGTTGGGAATAACGGCCAGTTGCGAGCCCGGCACGTGTTGTTCGATCCAGTCTGCGGTGCCGCGCGTTAACGCCACCACGCGCGCGGCGCGCGGATACGTCATGCGGCGCAGGCGCTGCCACAAGCCGGACAGGGTTTGCGACGGCGGATGGGTGTGTTCGGTTGCGATCACGCGGCACCCGAGGCCGCTTGCGGCCAGCACGGACAGCACGGACGCGGTTGTCATCATGCCCAGCACGATGTCCGGGCGGAACGCCTTGATCACGCGGCGCAAGGCGCGCACGCGCTGCACATTGCTCCAGATGCCGCGCAGGCCGCCGCCCTCGCCCGCCGTGTGCAGCACTTCGCGGCGCACGTTCGGATGCAGCGTATAGACGTCGCCATCGGCGCTGGCCTGGGTCACCACCATGACCTCGCGGCCCATCTCGGCCCAATGCGCGCTCAGGTCGGCGGCAACCCGCTCAGCGCCGCCACCATGCAGCGAATGGATGAACAGCAGCACGCGCAGCGCGCGGCCGGAGTCGGCGTCGGACATTCAATCGGCCTCCTTGGGTTCGGCCTTGCGCAACGCCACCACCAGGTAGCACGCGTAAGACAGCACATACATGAGGCTGGTCGCCAGCATGATGCCGGCCGCGCCCATCTTGGGCGCCAGCACAGTGTTCAACACGGCCTTCAACGCAAAATTGGCCACGGCGATGGCGGCCATGATGCGGTAACGGTTCTGGCTGGCCAGCAATTGCACCAGGATCAGCACGCCGAAGTAGAACGGCAATTGCAGCAGGCCCCAGCGCAACACATGCGCAACAGCCTCGGTATTTTCGGCGGTGAATGCGCCGCGCTGAAACAGCACGGACACGCCCCACGGCGCCAGCACCCAGCCGATCGCCACGACGGCCGCGCCCGCGCCCACCATCAGCACTGACCATTTCAGCGCCATGCTGCGCGCCCGCGCGGTATCGCCGCGCGCTTGCACGTCGGCCAGCACCGGCAGCGCAGCGCGTCCCACCGACACGGCGCCTATGCCCAGCAACAACGACAGCAGGCGGCTGGCGTAACCCAGCGTGGCGTTGGCGTTGGCGCCCAGGTTGGCCGCGGCGTATTGGTCCAGGGGGCCGACAAAGCTCATTGCGACTTGCCCGATCAGCATCACGCCCGCCGCGCCCATCAGTTCGGGCCAGTGCGGCGACCGCAAGGTCAGACTGGGTGCGCCCCAAAACCCCTTGTCGGCGCGGGCAGCCAGCCAGGCCAGCCACACGGTTTGAATCGCATAGCCGACGAGCGTGCCCCACAGCAGCGGCCCCACGCCATCGGCGCTTACGGCCAGCATCACCCACGCCAGCGTCGCCACGGCGGGCACGCTATCCAGCAAGGTGTTGACGTGGCGCTCATGCGCACGCAGGCGCGCGGCGCTGATGCCGGCGATCAGCAGCAGGGCTGACACCGGGGCAAAGGCCACAAGCAGGTCGCCCGTCATGCCGCGCACGCGGTCGGGCAAGCCCTTGCCCAGCGCGTCGACCACGTAGGGCCACGCGAACCACGTGCCAATGGCCAGCGCAATGCCGGCAGCAGCGACCCAGCCTTGCAGCTCTTTGATGAATTGGTTGCGTTCGGCGTCCTCGGCGCGGTTCAGGCGCACCAGCACCGGAATCAACACCACCGACAGCACGCCCACGATCGTGACCGGCAGCCAGGTGGCCATGGTCATCGTGAACTGGTAGGCGTCCACGGCGTCGCTGACGCCGTAGCGATACGCCACCGCCATCTCTTTGATGGCGCCGGCGGCCTTGCCCAACAAGAGGAACACCGCCACCCGGAACGCGCCTTTGAAGATGCGCTGATGGTCCGGGTGGATGTTTCCGAGTTTGCGGAGAAGTGCTTTCAAATCAACGCAGGAATTGCGTGTACCAGGGCATGGCCACTTCCAGGCCTTGCAGCACGGTGTGCGACGGCGCATAGCCCAGCAGACGGCCGGCCTTGCTGACGTCGGCCTGCGAGTGGCGCACATCCCCCGCGCGGAAGTCGGCGTACACCGGCTTCTTGGCGTAGTTCACGCTTTGATTGCCCAGCGCCTTGACCAGGAATCCGAACAGGTCGTTCAACGTGCTGCGGCCGCTGACGGCCACGTTGTAGACCTGGTTGCGGGCTTCCGGCGGGGCCATCGCCGCCAGCAGGTTGGCTTGCACCGCGTTATCCACAAAGCAGAAGTCGCGGCTGGTTTCGCCGTCGCCATTGATGGTGACGTCGTCGCCCTTGATCATCGCGGCGGTCCACTTCGGGATCACGGCGGCGTAGGCGCCATCCGGGTCCTGGCGTTTGCCGAACACGTTGAAATAGCGCAGGCCCACGGTTTCGAAGCCGTACGAGCGGGCGAACACGTCCGCATACAGTTCGTTCACGTACTTGGTCACGGCGTAAGGGGACAACGGCTTGCCGATGTTCTCTTCCACCTTCGGCAAGGCCGGGTGGTCGCCGTACGTGGAGCTGGACGCGGCGTACACGAACGACTTCACACCGGCGTCGCGCGCGGCGACCAGCATGTTCAGAAAGCCGCCGATGTTGACCTCGTTCGTGGTGATCGGGTCTTTCAGCGAACGCGGCACGGAACCCAGCGCGGCTTGGTGCAGCACGAAGTCCACGCCTTCCACGGCGCGCTGGCAAGCGGCCAGGTCACGGATATCGCCTTCAACAAAGTTGAAGCGCGCCCATTGCTCGGGCGACACCGAGGTGCGCACTTCGTCCAGATTGCGCTGGTGGCCGGTGGCGAAGTTATCCAGGCCGGTGACGGTCTGGTTCAGCTTCAGCAGCGTTTCCAAGAGGTTGGAGCCGATAAAGCCGGCGCAGCCGGTGACGAGCCACTTGCGCGGCGCGGCCGACAGTTCCTGCTTGAGGGTCTCAAAACGTGTGGTCATGGCGCAATCCTTACAGACGCAGATCGGATTCGGCGGGCGACAGCACGTATTTCAAGTCGTACAGAATATGTTGCGCCTTGCCCAGCTTGCGGATGCCTTCGGCGCCCAGGGCCTTGAATTGGTTGTGCGCCACCGCGAGGATCACGGCGTCGTACTTGCCTTCTTCGGGCTTGGCGACCGGGGTCAGGCCATATTCATGCACGGCTTCTTCCGGGTCGACCCACGGGTCGTACACGTCGACGTCCACGTTGTAGTCGCCCAGTTCACGCACGATGTCCACGATGCGCGTGTTGCGCAGGTCGGGGCAGTTTTCCTTGAAAGCCAGGCCCATGACCAGCACGCGCGCGCCTTGGACATGGATGCGTTGCTTGGTCATGGCCTTGACCAGCTGCGACACCACGTAGCCGCCCATCGAGTCATTCAGGCGGCGGCCCGCCAGGATGATCTCGGGGTGGTAGCCGATGGATTGCGCCTTGTGGGTCAGGTAGTACGGGTCCACGCCAATGCAGTGGCCGCCGACCAGGCCCGGACGGAACGGCAAGAAGTTCCACTTGGTGCCGGCAGCTTGCAGCACGGCTTCGGTGTCGATGCCCATCTTGTTGAAGATCAGGGCCAGTTCGTTGATCAGCGCAATGTTCACGTCGCGCTGCGTGTTCTCGATCACCTTGGCGGCTTCGGCCACGCGGATGCTGGACGCCTTGTGCGTGCCGGCGGTGATGATTTCCTTGTACAGCTGGTCGACCAGTTCGGCGACTTCGGGCGTGGAGCCGGAAGTGACTTTCTTGATCGTGCTGACGCGGTGTTCTTTGTCGCCCGGGTTGATGCGCTCGGGGCTGTAGCCGGCGTAGAAGTCCACGTTGAACTTCAGGCCCGACACGCGTTCCAGCACCGGTACGCAATCTTCTTCGGTAGCGCCCGGATACACGGTCGATTCATAAATGACGATGTCGCCGCGCTTGAGCACGGCGCCGATCGTTTCGCTGGCCTTGACCAGCGGGGTCAGGTCGGGCTGCTTGTATTCGTCGATCGGCGTGGGCACGGTCACGATGAACACGTTGGCCTGGCCCAGTTCGGCGCGGTCGGCGGTAAAGCTCAGCTGAGCGGCTTGGGCCAGCTCTTCATCGCTGACTTCCAGCGTGTGGTCGTGACCCGCTTTCAATGCGTCGATACGGCGCGTATTGATATCGAACCCGATGACCGAGCGCTTTTTGCCGAACTCCACCGCCAGCGGCAGACCGACGTAGCCAAGGCCAACGACAGCGAGTTTCACATCCTGAATTCGCAACATAACTCTCCCTTCACCGTAGACCGACTACGGCATTTTAAATATGGTCGGGTGATTGATAACCGAGCCCCCGGCGGCAACCACCGGGGCGCTCAAAACTAATCCGAGGTCTTCAAAACGGACGGCAAGAGCAGCCATCCCGGACGGCGCCAGGACACCAGGCGCGCATACAGCCAGATGTAGACGCTGGCGAACACCACCAGACTGGCGCAGAGCGCCCAGGCGTTGTCCCACCAGATGGTGGCCGGCACCAAACCGATCAACGCCAGCACCCACATGTAGGGCGACGCCATCGCGTTGCACAGCGCCGGCACGGCATGACGGCGGCCGCGGCTGAACGTCACACGCACCAGGCGGCGGAACACCAGCTGGTGCAAGTGCAGCGCATCCGGCTGATCGACCGGCACGCCGCGCTTGAAGCGGCGGCGCCAGATCGAAAAGCCCGTTTCGAATACCGGGTAGAACAGCACGGCCAGTGCGTAGAACGGCGACACCGACGGGTTGCGCACCACCAGCAACACGGCCAGCTCCGCCAGCATGAAGCCGAGGAAGTACGCGCCGCCATCGCCCAGGAATACGCGGCCAAATGGGAAGTTCCAAACCAGGAAGCCCAACGTGGCCGAGGCCAAGGCCGCGGAAATCAGGAAGATCGGCACGTCGCCCACTTGCAGCGCCACCAGGCTGATCGACACCGCCATCAACGTGGCGACCATGCCGGCCAGGCCGTTCATGCCGTCAACAATGTTTAGCGCATGCGTACAGCCGCCCACCGCAAACATGGTGAACAGCAGCGACACGGGCCAATAGGACAGCACGTAATCCACCGGCGCCATGCCGACACGGCTGACGCCGCCCAGCAGCCACCACGCAATTGCGGCCGACAAAAAGGCCGCCAGCAAACGCTTGCTGGCGCCGATATCTTTGGTGATGTCTTCGAGCAAGCCCGCGACGAACACCGGCAAGGCGGCAACGAACAGCGCCGGCCAGAGCCAGGTCAAGGTCATGTTTGCGGGACCCAGCACAAGCAGGCCCAGCAGCGTGCCGGCAAGCACGGCCAAACCGCCGACGCGAGGCGTGGCGCGAGAATGGTTGGCTTGCGGTTTATTGAGGTCGCTGTCGCCGGTAAAACGGCCATGCCAGCGTTCCGACCAGACGATCGCCCCGCCAACAAGGAACGCGACCACGCATATGTACAGCCAGGTCACAAGATCACCTCTGGTTGGTCTATCGAGACAGGCCCGCCATTATCGGGGGCAGGTGTAACGCCCATATATGGGAGCGATAAGGAAGTGCAATTCACAGGCACGAAACGTAACACCCGAATTTGGGCCGTTCGAACGCCAACCCGCCGTGGCCGGGAAGGGGCGGATGCAACAACACCGCGAACGCGCGGAAGGTCAGGTTTCATGCGAAGGATTGTAGATCTTTCCGCCCGCGAACACGCGAAATATCCCAGGGAAAACGCGGATGCCGCCATAGGGAGGAGATGTGGATTGGCCGCGCTGGCTGTGTCGCGCCCCGAATAAATAGGGACGGATTATTTCGGCTTAAAAAAAAGCCCGAGATCGTGAGATCTCGGGCTAAATCCACCAAAGGAGGAGGGTGGAGGAGACAACCGTGGCATGTTGGGAGCTGAACTTCCGCTCGCTGCGCTGTCGGGGTTTTGCACCGCGCCGACTGCGTTTCAACATCCGATGAGTGAATAGTACCGAGGTTTTTTGTGCGTTGCAAGAATTTTTTTAATCTCTTTAGCAGGCCGGATTTCACGTTGCGTTTTTGCCGCAAATTTCAATCCGACCCTCTGAAGACCCGCACAAACAGTAGGTCTAGCCAAAAAAAGGGTTTTTGCCGAATGGGTAAACCCCTTGGGGATTTACCCTGAATGGCACCGGGTAATCCCACCCTGTTTTTTGCACCAGATCAGTGCGCCGCGCACCACAACGTTGCGGATTTTGCGCACTGCAACATTTTGGCAACGGCCAATTTCAGATCCAGTATGCGGTCGTCGTCATGACCTTCGACATGGCGCGCATAGCCGTCTTTACTGGGCCCGGCAGCGGCACGCCCCCTGCCCGCTCGGCGCTGGCGCGGTGCTCGGCCTCGTCATCCTTCATCTTTCGGACGATCTCGCGCGAGCGTTCGTCTTGCACCGGCAAGGTGCGTAAATGTTCTTCCAGATGGGCCTCGACCTGCCGCTCGGTTTCGGCCATGAAGCCCAAATTTTTTGGCACGCCGGCAACACTGGCCAGCACGCCCATGGCGAAAGACCCCGCATACCAGACCGGATTCAGCAGGCTGGGCCGGCTGTTCAGCTCGGTCAACCGTTCGTTGCACCAGACCAGGTGGTCGACTTCTTCCGACGCCGCATTCAGCAGCAGCGCGCGCGGCGCGGGGTCCCGGCACACCGACGCCTGCCCCCGATACAACGCCTGCGCGCAGACTTCGCCCACATGGTTCACCCGCATCAAGCCGGCCGCGTGACGCTTTTCCTGCGCGGACAGGGTATCCGGCGCTTCGGGGGCTTTGGCGGGATAGGGCCTGCCGGCGGTGGCGCTGTTGGACAGCACGCGCAGCGCGCGGTCGGCTTCGGCCAGCAAGGCATCCAGGGGGCTCGTCCGGCGCAGGAAGGAAACAGGGCCGGATCGGGGCAAGGCGGTGGACATGGACTACTCCTCGAGAAGACTGGCGCGCACACCCCTGATGCGGGGCGGGGCTCTCGTGCCTGGAATTGTACGCAACAGGTATCATCAGCCATTGACTGCGCTCAAAGCTCAAGGACACTCGAAATGGAATGCACGATCGACTGGGGCGGCCCCAATGGCATGCTCTTTACCGCCAGCACCGGCAGCGGCCATGTGGCCGTGATGGATGGCGCTGTAGATGGCGGCGGACACAATCTGGCCCCCCGCCCGATGGAAATGCTGCTGGCCGGCACCGGCGGCTGCACGGCCTATGACGTCGTGCTGATCCTGAAGCGTGGCCGCCATGCGGTCACGGGTTGCAGTGTCAAGCTCCAGGCTGATCGCGCCGATACCGACCCGAAGGTCTTCACCCGCATCCATTTCGCCTTCACCGTTACCGGCCGCAATCTGCCGCAAGCCGCCGTTGAACGCGCGGTGCAGTTGTCGCACGAGAAGTACTGCTCGGCCTCGGCCATGCTGGAAAAGACCGCGGCGATGACGTTCTCGGTTGAAATCGTCGACACGCAGGAAGCGCCCGCCGCTGCCTGAGGACCGCCATGAAACAATATCTAGACCTCGTTCAATCCATCCTGGACACCGGCTCGTGGCAGGAAAACCGAACGGGCATCCGCACGATCAGCATGCCGGGCGCGTCGCTGCGCTTCGACCTGCAAAAAGGCTTCCCCGCCGTCACCACCAAGAAGCTGGCCTTCAAGTCGGCCATCGGCGAAATGGTGGGTTTCATGCGGGCCTCGCGCAGCGCCGCGGAATTCCGTGAACTGGGCTGCAAGGTCTGGGACCAGAACGCCAACGAGAACAGCCAGTGGCTGGCCAACCCGTATCGCGAAGGCCCGGACGACCTGGGCCCCGTGTACGGCGTGCAATGGCGCCAGTGGCCTGCCTATAAAGTATTGGACGCCAGCCGCCCGGCCCAGATCGAAGACGCCTTGTCCCGCGGCTACGCCAAAGTCGCCGACCTGAACGAAGGCGGCGTGCCGAAGGTGCTGATGTACAAGGCGGTGGACCAGTTGCGTCAATGCCTGGACACCATCCACGAACGCCCGGGCGACCGCCGCATCCTGTTCCACGGCTGGAACTGGGCGCAGATCGAAGAAATGGCGCTGCCGCCCTGCCATCTGCTCTATCAATTCCTGCCCAACGCGAGCACGCGCGAAATCTCGCTCTGCCTGTACATCCGCTCCAACGATGTCGGGCTGGGCACGCCGTTCAATCTGACGGAAGGCGCTGCGCTGCTGCACCTGGTGGGCCGCCTGACGGGCTACACCCCGCGCTGGTTCACCTACTTCATTGGCGACGCGCACATCTACGAAAACCACCTGCCGATGCTGCGCGAACAGCTCACCCGCGAGCCGTACGAATCGCCCAAGCTGGTGCTGTCTGATCGCATCCCCGATTTCGCCGTCACGGGCCGCTACGAACCCGAATGGCTGGAAAAGGTGGAACCGGGCGATTTCTCGTTGTCCGGCTACACGCATCACGCCCCCCTCACCGCGCCCATGGCCGTGTAAGATCGCGCCCGGCTTGCCGACTCCGGCAACCCGGTACGCGCCCCCCAACCGCCGCTGGCGCAGGCGCGGCGGTTTTGCCGCGCTCGTCGGCCTTAAGTGAAGATTGGTGAGCTTCTGGAAGCGCGATTTCGGTATAACCCATCCCTTAGCCACGGACGCGCGTCTGGTTTTTCGTTCGCGCTCTGGCTTCCGACCGGCCCATGCCGCGCCGCGCCTGTCGCTTGCCGCGATGCTGCGCGGCACTTCCGGCAGCGCCGACCGCAGGCATTGCTTGCCGCATCCCCCTTCCCGACAAGAGAGTACGTAAATCGCCAGCGTCGACTGCAGCAGTGTCTTGCGACCCAATTGCAACGGTTGACTACTAATTGATTTGATTTGAGGCCGGCGCGACGCAGTAAGCGCTCAGGACAGGACCCCACACATGCTCGTTGGAACTTATAACCCTTCGCTCGTCCTCGTATCCTTAGGGGTCGCCATCCTGGCGTCGTATACGGCGTTGGGCATGGCCAATCGCGTAAGGGCCTCGAACGGGCTGCCCGCTGCGCGCTACTGGCTGGCGGGCGGTGCGTTCGCCATGGGCATCGGCATCTGGTCCATGCACTTTGTCGGCATGCTGGCTTTCAATCTGCCCATCCCCATGGGCTACGACCTGCCGCTGACCGCCTTGTCGCTGGCCATCGCCATCGGCTGCTCCGCCTTCGCGCTCTGGATAGTCTGCAAGGATGAACTGCCCTGGCCCAGATTGGCGGCCGGAGCCTTGCTGATGGGCGCGGGCATCGCGGCGATGCACTACCTGGGCATGGCCGCCATGCGGATGGCGCCCGGCATCATCTACGATGCCAAGTGGTTCGTGCTGTCGATCGTGATCGCCGTGGCCGCCTCGGGCGCCGCGCTGTGGATTACGTACCGGCTGCGCCATGACGGCCCGCGCGTGGCCTTGTCCCGCCCGCTGGCATCGGTCGTCATGGGCATCGCGATCGTGGGCATGCATTATTCGGGCATGGAAGCCGCGGGCTTTCCGGCGGGCAGCATCTGCATGGCTGCGGATGGCGGCATCTCGGCCGGCTGGCTGGCCATTGCCGTGACCGCCGTCACGCTGAGCGTGCTGGCCATTGCCCTGGTCGTGGCCGTGCTGGACAACCGGCTGGAGGCGCGCACGTCGGCGCTGGCCTCGTCATTGGCCGAAGCCAACGAAGAGCTGGTGCAACTGGCGCTGCACGACACGCTGACCAAGCTGCCCAACCGCATCCTGCTTGAAGACCGCATGGAGCAGGCGATTGAAAGCGCGAGCCGCCGCAAAGGCTATTTCGCCGTGCTCTTCTTTGACCTGGACGGGTTCAAGGCGGTCAATGACGCGTATGGCCACCACACCGGCGACGCCCTGCTGATCGACCTGGCCCAACGCATTCGCCAGACGCTGCGCACGCAGGACACCGTTGCCCGCCTGGGCGGTGACGAATTCATCGTATTAAGCGAAGTCATCGAACCCACCGACGCCGCCAACGTGGCCGACCGCCTGATCGAAGCCATCGCCCGCCCCGTCATGGTCTATGGCCACGAAGTGCTGGTGACCTCAAGCGTGGGCATCGCCATCTACCCCAACGATGGCGAAGACACCCATACACTGCTGACCAACGCCGACGCCGCGATGTATCACGCCAAGCGCCTGGGCGGCACCGGCTACAGCTTCTTCGAGCCGTCCATGAACGCGGACGCGCATGAACAGATCGAATTGCTGCACGACCTGCGGCTGGCGCAGGAACGCGGCCAGTTCGTGCTGCACTATCAGCCCAAGTACGAAGCGCCCGCCGGCCCCATCATGGGCGCCGAAGCGCTGCTGCGCTGGAACCATCCCACGCGCGGCCTGGTTGGGCCGGATCAGTTCATTCCCACCGCTGAGAAGACCGGCCTGATCCTGTCGATTGGGGAATGGGTCATCAACGAAGCCTGCCGCCAGATGCGCGAATGGATCAACGCCGGCCAAGGCCACTGGACCATCGCCGTCAACATTTCGGCCTTGCAGTTCGCCCACGCGAGCCTGGTGGAAACCGTGCGCTCGGCGCTGGCGCGCCACGATGTGCCGCCCGCCTGCCTGACCCTGGAAGTGACCGAATCCACCGCCATGCGCGACGCCGAAGCCAGCCTGGCCGTGCTCAAGCGCCTGTCGGGGCTGGGCGTGACCATTTCCATCGACGACTTCGGCACCGGCTATTCCAGCCTGCTGTATCTGAAGCGCCTGCCCGCCACCGAATTGAAGATCGACCGCGGCTTTGTGAACCAGCTGGAAAACGACAACGAAGACGCGGCTATTGTGTCCGCCATCGTCGCGCTGGCGCAGCAATTGAACCTGCGGATCGTGGCCGAGGGCGTGGAAACCGCCGCACAACAGAAATTCCTGACGGGCCTGGGCTGCGATTCGCTGCAAGGCTTCCTGCTGGGCCGCCCGATGCCGGCCACGGAATTCCTGGAACACGCGGTGGGTTGAAGCGGGGGGGATAAGGCCGGCCTGACCGGGGGCCGGCCCTGACCGGGCGGCGGAATTTGCTACGCTTACGCCGTTGCGCTGGCCGACTCCCGGCCCGCCCCCAACCGTAGCAAGCCCGCATGCCCGCCAGCCTTACCCTGATCGTCGCCTACTCCACCAATCGCGCCATCGGCCGCGACAACGCCCTGCCCTGGAAACTGCCGGGCGATCTGGCGCATTTCAAACGCAGCACGCTGGGCCACCCCATCATCATGGGCCGCAAGACCTGGGAGTCACTGGGCCGCCCGCTGCCGGGCCGCGCCAACATCGTCATTAGCCGCAACCCGGACTTCGCCGCTACGGGCGCCACCGTCGTGCCTACCCTGCAAGCCGCCATTGCCGCCTGCGGCGATGTGGCTCAAGCCTTCGTGATTGGCGGTGCGCAGATCTACACGCACGCGCTGCCGCTGGCCGCGCGGGTGCTGGCAACCGAAGTGCATGCCGACGTGGAAGGCGATGCGTTTTTCCCGTTGCTGCCCGCCTTCCAATGGAAGGAAACCGCACGCGAAAAGCAGCCGGCGGAAAACGGGTATGACTACGATTTTGTGACCTACGAGCGGGCGGGCGCCTGACGGGGCTTGCGGGTCAAAAAGCAGCGCAGCGCGGGCGAACGACGCACGCCGGCGCTGCGTCGCCCATCAAACCGCCCCCGCATTCCTCATGAACCGCCACAATGCCGGCGCCTCTGAATACGCCACATTGAACCGCACCCAGGGCGTATCGGCTTCATCCACTTCAAAGTAAGACCCCGGCGCCAGCCAGATACCGTCCTTCAGCGCCAATTCGGCCAGGCCGTTCGCGCCGCGCGTCCGCCATTCTCCCGCCACCTTGGCCCACAGGAACAGGCCGCCTTGGGGCCGCCCATACACGTCGAATCCGTGCTGCCGCATCTGCTCGGCCACCACGGTGTGCGCCCCGGCCAGCCGTTCCCGCGTGCGCGCGATGTGCGCCCGGTAGCGCCCTTCGCGAATGACTTGGTGCACGATGCGCTCCATGATTTCGGGCGAGGTCAGCCCCACCGCCATCTTCGTGCGCGCAATGTCACGCACCAGATCACGATGCGCCACCACATACCCCACCCGCACCGACGGGCTGATGACCTTGGAGTAGCCGCCCAGATACACCACTCGCCGCGCGCCATCCAGCGCCGCCAGCATCGGCGTCACGCCCGGCGCCAGCTCGCGCGAGATATCGTCTTCAATCACCCACAAGCCATGCCGCTCGGCCGCTTGCAGAATCTGGAACGCGTTGGCCATGCCGATGCTGGCGCCCGACGGGTTCTGCAACGCGGTGTTGATGAACAGCGCGCGCGGCCGGTGTTGGGCCGCCACGCGCTCCAGCGCGTCGCAATCCAGTCCGTCCACGGTGCGCGGCACCGGCACCACGCGCAGCCCCGCCAGCCGCAGCATCTGCAACAGGTTCGCGTAGGCGGGCTGTTCGACCACCACCGTGTCGCCCGGCCGCAGCAGCGTGCGGATCACCATGTCCAGCCCATGCGTGACGCCCTGGGTCAGCAGCACCTGCGACACCTCCACGTCCATGCCCTGCGCGCTTAACGTGGCCGCGATGGTCTCGCGCAACGGCGCGTAGCCATACGGATGCCCGTAATTGGCGATACGCATGGCCGGCACGCGCCCCATATGCCGCAGCGCCACGTGCATGCCTTCTTCATTCAGCCATTCACCGGGCAGCCAGCCGCAACCCGATTTGATCGGGATGGAATGGTCCGCAAAGATGTCCGACAGCAGCCAGCCGGCATTCAGCCGCGGCGGCTCCCATGACAGCGGCTCGCCCCGGCGCGCGGGCGCGTCGGGCGTGGCCACCCGGTAGCCCGCGCCGGGCCGCGCCGCCAGCCAGCCCAGCGACACCAGCCGGCTGTAGGCGCTGGCCACCGTGAAGGTGCTGACACCGTACTGCCGGGCAAACTCGCGCACCGAGGGTAGGGACATACCCGGACGCAGGGTCTGTTCCTCGATGGCGCGCAGAATGGCCGCGACCAGCTGCTCGACGAGCGTCGGCGCGAGTCCACGGGCACGGTTGGGCTGGAAATCAATCACGGGGATAACTGTACAGTTGGGCCACTCGTGACTATACAGTTAGCGGCCTTTGCGCAGATCGTATATTTTCATTCCCCGTAGGACGTACCAGAATCATTCGAATCGCGGCGGCTGCGCCCTATACATGCAGACCCGCCGCTTGTCCTTACCCTGGAGCCGCCATGAACGCCCCCGCCGAGTTGCCCGATCTGTCTCATCTCTGGATGCCCTTCACTGCCAACAAGCAGTTCAAGGCGCACCCGCGCATGCTGGCAACGGCCAAAGGCATGCATTACACGTCGGCCGATGGCCGCCAGATTCTGGACGGCACCGCCGGCCTGTGGTGCGTTAACGCCGGCCACGGCCGCCAGGAAATCGTCGACGCGATCTCCCGCCAGGCCGGCATCATGGATTACGCGCCAGGCTTCCAGCTGGGCCACCCGCTGGCCTTCGAAGCCGCCACCGCCGTCGCCGGCCTGATGCCGCAAGGGCTGGACCGCGTCTTCTTCACGAACTCGGGTTCCGAATCCGTCGACACCTCGCTGAAAATTGCCCTGGCCTACCACCGCGCCCGCGGCGAAGGCCAGCGCACCCGCCTGATCGGCCGTGAACGCGGCTACCACGGCGTGGGCTTTGGCGGCATCTCGGTCGGCGGCATTTCGACCAACCGCAAAACGTTCTCGGGCGCGCTGCTGCCCGCCGTCGACCACCTGCCCCACACGCACAACCTGGAGCAGAACGCCTACTCCCAGGGTCAGCCTGCCTGGGGCGCGCACCTGGCCGAAGAACTGGAACGCATCGTCGCCCTGCACGACGCGTCCACCATCGCGGCGGTCATCGTCGAACCCATGGCGGGCTCGACCGGCGTGCTGATTCCGCCCAAGGGCTATCTGGAAAAGCTGCGCGAGATCACGTCCAAGCACGGCATCCTGCTGATTTTTGACGAAGTCATCACCGCCTACGGCCGCCTGGGCGCCGCCACTGCCTCGGAATTCTTCGGCGTCACGCCGGACATCATCGCCATGGCCAAGGGCGTCAGCAACGCCGCCGTGCCGGCGGGCGCGGTGGCCGTCAAACGCGAAGTCCACGACGCCATCGTCAACGGCCCCGCGGGCGGCATCGAATTCTTCCACGGCTATACCTATTCGGCGCACCCGCTGGCCGCGGCCGCCATTCTGGCCACGCTGGATATCTACCGCCGCGATGGGCTTTTCGCCCGCGCCCGTGAATTGTCTGGCGCCTTCCAGCAAGCCGCGCACAGCCTGAAGGGCGCGCCGCACGTCATCGACGTGCGCAATCTGGGCCTGGTCGCCGGCATTGAACTGTCTCCGCGTGCCGGTGCGCCGGGCGCACGTGCAGGCGAAGTGTTCCAGAAGTGCTTCGACAACGGCCTGATGGTGCGTTATACCGGCGACATCATCGCCGTCTCGCCGCCGCTGATCATCGACGAGGCACAGATCGGCCAGATCTTCGAGCAGATCGGCAAGGTGCTGAAAGAGGTCGCTTGAGCCTGACCACAAGCCCAAGATGGTGACCCAATCCACGCGGCCCTGCCGCGCATCCTGACCCAATCCCGCGGGCGGCCGATGGCCGCCCTCGGGCGTTTTTAAAGAACTCCGCTTCGAGCCTCCGCACCATGAAGAAGATTCCTCATTTCATCAACGGCCAACACTACGAAGGCCGCAGCAGCCGCTACGCTGATGGCTTCAACCCCGCCACCGGCGAGATCTGCTCGTCGATTCCGCTGGCCTCCAACGAAGACGTGTCGCTGGCCGTCGCCGCCGCCAAGGCGGCGTTCCCGGCCTGGTCGGAAACCCCGGCGCTCAAGCGCGCGCGCATCCTGTTCAACTTCAAGGCGCTCCTGGATCAGCACCAGGACGAACTGGCTGAACTCATCACCCGCGAACATGGCAAGGTCTTCTCCGACGCCAAGGGCGAAGTGATGCGCGGCATCGAAATCGTGGAATTCGCCTGCGGCATTCCGCAACTGCTCAAGGGCCAGTACTCCGACCAGATCGGCGGCGGCATCGACAACTGGAGCATGCGCCAGGCCCTGGGCGTGGTGGCCGGCGTAACGCCGTTCAACTTTCCGATGATGGTGCCGTGCTGGATGTTCCCCGTCGCCATCGCCTGCGGCAACACCTTCGTGCTCAAGCCCTCTGAACGCGACCCGTCAGCGTCCCTGCGCCTGGCCGAACTGCTGACCGAAGCCGGCCTGCCGCCGGGCGTCTTCAACGTCGTGCATGGCGACAAGCAATCCGTTGACGCGCTGATCGCGCATCCGGACGTTGAAGCGCTGTCGTTCGTGGGGTCGACCCCCATCGCCGAATACATCTACGCCGAAGGCACCAAGCGCGGCAAGCGCGTGCAAGCCTTGGGCGGCGCGAAGAACCACCTGGTGGTGATGCCCGATGCCGACCTCGACCAAGTCACCGACGCGCTGATGGGCGCGGCCTACGGCTCGGCCGGCGAACGCTGCATGGCAATTTCCGTGGCCGTGGCGGTGGGCGACGTGGCCGACAAGGTGGTCGAACGCCTGACCCCGCGCGTGAAGGCGCTGGTCGTCAAAGACGGCATGCAGCCGGATGCCGAAATGGGCCCGCTCGTCACCGCGCAGCATCGCAACAAGGTCGTGGGCTACATCGAAGACGGCATCGCATCCGGCGCCGATCTGGTGGTGGACGGCCGCGGCCTGAAGGTGCCGGGCAACGAAAAGGGCTACTTCCTGGGCGGCACGCTGTTTGACAACGTCAAGCCCACGATGAACATCTATCGCGAAGAAATCTTCGGCCCCGTGCTGTGCATCGTGCGCGTGCCCGACTTTGCCAGCGCGGTCGAACTCATCAACGCGCATGAGTTCGGCAACGGCGTGGCGTGCTTCACGTCCGACGGCGGCGTAGCGCGCGCATTCGCCCGCCAGATCAAGGTGGGCATGGTCGGCATCAACGTGCCGATTCCCGTGCCGATGGCCTGGCATTCGTTTGGCGGCTGGAAGCGTTCGCTGTTTGGCGACCACCACGCGTACGGCGAAGAAGGCATCCGCTTCTACTCGCGCTACAAGAGCGTGATGCAGCGCTGGCCGGACAGCATCGCCAAGGGCGCGGAATTCACCATGCCCGTGGCGAAGTAATCCCCGGCTACGCTCCACACCGTTTCAACCAGACAGTCAGAAGGACGCATTACCCAGCTTGAGCACAGGGCGCGGCCACGGCCGCGCCCGCCCAGCAATACGACACAGCAACAACACACAACACAAGGGGATGCCTGATGCGCATCGGGATAGGCGGCTTTCAGCATGAAACCAATACGTTCGCGCCTTCGCGCGCCACGTGGGAAGACTTTGCAGAAAAAGGCGGAGGCTGGCCCAAGCTAGTCAGCGGCCCCGCGATGTTTCAGGCGGTAGCAGGTGCGAACATCCCTGTTGCCGGCTTCATCGAAGCCATGGCGCAGCACACGCTCGTGCCCACCACTTGGGCGGCGGCCAGCCCGTCCGGCCTGGTCACCAAAGACGCGTTCGAACGCATCAGCGCCATGATCCTGCAAGGCCTGTCGGTGGCGTTGCCGCTGGACGGCGTGTACCTGGATCTGCACGGCGCGATGGTCACCGAGCATCTGGATGACGGCGAAGGTGAGCTGCTCAAGCGCGTGCGCGAATTGGTAGGCCCGGATGTGCCTGTTGTGGCCAGCCTGGACTTGCACGCGAACGTCACGCGCAAGATGGTGGCCCACGCCGACGCGCTGGTTTGCTATCGCACGTATCCCCACATCGACATGGCCGAGACCGGGCAACGCGCCGCCGCGCTGCTGTCCCTGCGTCTGGCCGGCGTGCCGCGCCCGTATGCGGCGTTGCGCGCCCTGCCCTATCTGATTTCGCTGTGCTGGCAATCCACCGACATCGAGCCGTCGCGCAGCCTGTATGCGCTGGTGGGCGAGATCGAAACGCGCGGCGCAACAAGCCTGTCTTTCGCCACCGGTTTTCCGGCGGCAGACTTCCCCGAATGCGCGCCCACCGTGTGGGCCTACGGCGCCACGCAAGCCGATGCCGATGCCGCCGCCGATGAAATGACGCGCGCCGTGTTGAACGCGGAACGCGACTTTGGCGGCAAGCTCTACACGCCCGACGAAGCCGTGCAGGAAGCCATGCGGCTGGCCCGCGACGCCACGAAACCCGTCGTCATCGCCGACGCGCAAGACAACCCCGGCGCAGGCGGCAGTTCCGACACCACCGGCATGCTGCGCGCCCTGATCCGGCACGATGCGCGCGACACGGCGATTGGTCTGATTGTTGACCCTGCCGCAGCGCTGGCCGCGCATCGTGCAGGCGTGGGAAACAAGGTTCGGATTGCACTAGGTGGACACTCGGGTATTCCCGACGACGAACCGCTGGACACCGAATTCATTGTCGAGAAAACTTCAGACGGACGCTTCGATACGCACGGCGCGTTCTACCGCGGATTTCACATGGACCTGGGCCCCAGCGCCTGCCTGCGCATCGGCGGCGTACGCATCATCGTCGCCTCTAACAAGGTGCAGATGGCCGACCAGGAAATGTTCCGATTCGCGGGGGTTGAACCCACGCGCGCCGCGATTCTGGTGGTGAAGAGTTCCGCGCATTTCCGCGCGGATTTCACGTCCATCTCGCACACGATCCTGGTGTGCGCCGCCCCTGGCTCCATGCTGATGGATGCGGCAAAACAACCATGGACACGGTTGCGTCCCGGCATCAGAATGGCGCCTTGCGGGCCGGTCTTTTCCGGCCTGCCCGCAACAGCCTGACCCTCGCACGCCGCCATCGAGCGGCGCGTTAACGACGTAGCGGCCGACCGCGCCGCTCACACCGCTTCAAGGGGAACCTTCATGCTCAAGTTTGTTCGAGCGGCCGCGCTGGCCGGTGCAACGCTGATGATGGCTCACGGCGCTTACGCCGAAACCGTCATCAAGTCTGTGATGCACTCGCCGTTGCGCTTGACCGACCCGCACGCCACCACCGCGTACATCACGACGTGGCACGGCTACATGATCTACGACACGTTGCTGGCCACCGATGCCGACAACAAGATCCAGCCCCAGATGCTTGAGAAGTGGGACGTCTCGCCGGATGGCAAGACCTACACGATGACGTTGCGCGCCGGCCAGAAATGGCACGACGGCAAGCCCGTCACGTCCGAAGATTGCGTGGCGTCGATCAAGCGCTGGGCCGCAGGCGACGGCATGGGCCGCACCTTGCTGAAGTTCACCGACAAGATCGAAGTCATCGACGACAACAGCTTTCGCATCGTCATGAAGGAACCCACGGACCTGGCGTTGCGCGCCCTGTCCAAGCCCACCGGCACTGCGCCGTTCATGATGCCCAAGCGCATCGCCGAACAGGCCATCGGCCAGCCCATCACCGACATGACGGGCTCCGGTCCGTTCAAGGTGATCGAGTTCAAGCCGGGCGTGAAGACGGTGTACGCCAAGAATGCCGACTACGTGCCGCGCAAGGAACCCGCAAGCGGCCTGGCCGGCGGCAAGGTCGTGAACGTGGACAAGGTGGAATGGGACGTCATGCCTGATGCGCTCACCACCGCCAACGCGCTCTTGGGCGGCGAGATCGATTTCGTCGAACAGTTCCCGTATGACCTGCTGCCGATGATTGAAGGCAACCCGGACCTGAAGGAAGAATCGCTCAGCCCGGTCGGTTACTTCACGATGTACCGCTTCAACTTCAAGCACCCGCCGTTCAACAACAAGAAGATCCGTCAGGCCGCGATGTACGCGATCGGCCAGGAAGACGTGATGAAGGCCCTGGTCGGCAATCCGAAGTACTGGAAGACCTGCGCCTCGTTGTGGGGCTGCGGCACGCCGATGGAAAGCGATATTGGCAAGGACGTCGTCGTTCCGTCGAACATCGAAAAGGCCAAGGCGCTGCTGAAGGAAGCGGGTTACGACAACACGCCCATCCTCGTCATGCACGCGACCGACGTGGGCACGCTGTCCGCGCAACCCGTCGTGATGGCGCAAGCGCTGCGCAAGGCGGGCTTTAACGTCAACCTGGCTGCGATGGATTGGCAAAGCGTGGCGACCCGCCGCGCCTCCAAGGCCGCACCGGCCGAAGGCGGCTGGAACATCCACAACACCAACTGGTACGCCACTGACGTGATGGACCCGGTGCGTTCCGCGCCCGCCGCCGCCAACGGCGACAACGCCTGGTTCGGCTGGCCCGACATGCCGCAAGTGGAAGAACTGCGCACGAAGTTCGCGCTGACTTCCGACCCCGCCGAGCAAAAGAAGATCGCCGACGAATTGCAGCGCATCGGCATCGACGAAGGCCTGTACGTGCCGCTGGGCCAGATGTCCGTGCCCACCGTCTATTCGACCAAGCTCTCCGGCCTGGTGCATGCACCGGTCTTTGCGTTCTGGAACGTCAAGAAAGCTCCGTAAAGGGGCAAGCAGTTCAGGGGGAAATACATGCTGGCATTTGTCTCACGCCGGCTCCTCGCGACCATCCCCGTTCTGGTGATGGTCGCGGTGGTGGTCTTCGCGATATTGCGTTTCAGCCCGGGCGACCCGGCCATCATCATGGCGGGCGACGGCGCCACGCCTGAACGTATCGTCCAGATACGGCAGACGATGGGCCTGGATCAACCGGTCATCAAACAGTTCTTCATCTGGGGCGGCAAGCTCCTGCAAGGCGACCTGGGCACCTCGCTCATGTCGGGCGTGCCGGTCACCAAACTGATCGCACAACGCCTTGAGCCGTCGCTGAGCCTGGCGGTGCTGACCTTGGTCTTTACGCTGCTGGTGGCCATTCCGCTGGGCATTCTGGCGGCGTGGCGGCAGGGCAAGCTGCTGGACCGCGCCGTGATGGGCTTTTCAGTGCTGGGCTTTTCCGTGCCGGTGTTCGTCACCGGGTATTTGCTGATCTGGCTGTTCGCGATCAAGCTGGGCTGGTTCAACGTGCAGGGCTATGCGCCGCTGGACAAGGGCTTCTGGCTCTATCTGCACCGGCTCATCCTGCCGTCGCTGGCCTTGTCCACGGTCTATGTGGCGTTGATTGCGCGCATCACGCGCACCAGCGTCATCGAGGTCATGGGCGAAGACTTCATCCGCACCGCCCGCTCCAAGGGCCTGGGTGAAACCGGCGTGCTGCTGGGCCACGCGCTGCGCAACGCGGCCGTGCCCATCGCCACCGTCGTGGGCCTGGGCATCGCGCTGCTGATCAGCGGCGTGGTCGTGACCGAATCGGTGTTCAACATCCCCGGCCTGGGCCGTCTGGTGGTGGAAGCCGTGCTGGCGCGTGACTACCCCGTGATTCAGGGCCTGACCCTGTTCTTCGCGTTCGTCTACGTGTTCATCAATCTGGTTGTCGATTGCGCCTACACGGTGTTCGACCCGCGCATCCGATACTAGGGAAGAGCCATGCACACGCCAACCGATGCCGCTGCGCAAGCGGCTGCCGACCTCCCCGGAGGCGGCAACCCTCACACTACCGCCTGGCGGCAAGTCCGCCAGGGCCTGAAAAGCTGGCCGGTCATGCTGGCGCTCGTGGTGCTCGCCACCATCGTCGCCATCGCCGTGTTCGCGCCGCTGCTGGGCACGGTCGACCCCACTTACATCAACCCGGGCGCACGCCTGAAGCAACCCTTCACCGACTACCTGTTCGGCACCGACGCCTTCGGCCGCGACGTCTGGTCGCGCGTGGCCTATGGCGCGCGCATCTCGCTGATTGCGGGCCTGGGCGCCGCCGTCGTCAGCGTGGTGATTGGTCTGGTCATCGGCGTCATCGCCGGCTGGTTCCGTTCGCTGGACGGGCTGATCATGCGCACGATGGACGCCATCATGGCCATTCCCGGCATCCTGCTGGCGATTGCCCTGGTGTCCGTAACCGGCGCCAGCATCACGACCGTGCTGGTCGCCATCACCATCCCCGAAATTCCGCGGGTGGTGCGGCTGGTGCGCGGGCAGATCCTGACGGTGCGCGGCGAGCCTTATGTGGAAGCCGCGCTGGCGCTGGGCACGCCGCTGCCGCTGCTGCTGTGGCGCCACATGGTGCCCAGCACCATCGCGCCGCTGACGGTGCAAGGCACGTACGTGTTCGCGTCCGCCATGCTGACCGAGGCCATCTTGAGCTTCCTGGGCGCGGGCATCCCGCCCGAGATCGCATCCTGGGGCAACATCATGTCCGAAGGCCGCATGTACTTCCGCATGCTGCCCGGCCTGATTCTCTTTCCCGGCCTGTTCCTGTCGCTGACGGTGCTCAGCGTGAACATCCTGGGCGACGCCCTGCGCGATGCGCTGGACCCGAAAATGGTGCGCAGGATCTGATGCCGATGACCTACTCCCCTACTCCCCCTGCGGGCGATACGTCGTCCGCCATCCTGGCCATCCGCAACCTGTCCGTGGAAGTCGCCGGCGCGGGCAACCGCGTGGTGCGCAACCTGAGCCTGGACGTGCACGCCGGCGAAACGGTGTGCGTGGTTGGCGAATCCGGCTCCGGCAAATCGGTCACGTCGCTGGCCGTGATGGGCTTGCTGCCGCCGGGCGTCCTTTCCATCAGCGCGGGTTCCATCCGCGTCGAAGGCGAAGATGTCGCCACCGCATCGCAGCGCCGCCTGCGCGAAATGCGCGCGACCCGCATGGCCATGGTGTTCCAGGAACCCATGACCGCGCTGAACCCCGTGCATACCGTGGGCAAGCAGGTTGACGAAGTGCTGCGCCTGCATCGCAAGAGCATGAGCGGCGCCGAACGCCGCGCCAAGGTGCTGGACATGTTCCGCTCGGTGCATCTGCCGGATGTCGAGCGCATCTTCGATGCGTATCCGCATCAGTTGTCGGGCGGCCAGCGCCAGCGCATCGTGATCGCGATGGCGCTGATTCTTGAACCCAAGCTGCTCATCGCCGACGAACCCACCACCGCGCTGGACGTGACCACGCAAAAGCAGATTCTGGCGCTGATCAAGGAACTGCAAGTCAAGCACAAGACGGCCGTGCTGTTCATCACGCACGACTTCGGCGTGGTGGCGGAAATTTCGGATCGCATCGTGGTGATGAATCGGGGCGACCTGATCGAAAGCGGCACCCGCCATGAAATCCTGGCCGAACCCAAGCAGTCGTACACGCGGCGTCTGGTGTCGTCCGTGCCGAGCCTGGTGCCGCTGCGGCGCGACGCGCCTGACGGCCAGCCGGTGCTGCATGTGAAGGGGCTGGGCCGCACCTATGGCGGCAAAAGCTCGCTGTTTTCACGCAAGGCCGCGCAGAACGTCATCGCCGCCACCGACGTCAACCTGACGCTGCGCAAAGGCGAAATCCTGGGCATCGTGGGCGAATCCGGCTCGGGAAAATCGACGGTGGCGCGTTGCATCGTGCGCCTGATCGAACCCACCGCCGGCCACATGATGATGGGCGGCGAAGATCTCAGCACCTTGTCCGGCTCGGCGCTGCGCCCCGTGCGCCGCCGCATCCAGATCGTGTTCCAGGACCCGTACCGGTCGCTGAACCCGCGCCGCACGGTGGGTGAATCCATCATCGAAGGCTTGCTTAACTTCGGCATGCCGCGCGAACAGGCTTTGAAGCGCGCAGGCGAAACGCTAACCGTTGTGGGCCTGAGCCCCGACGCAATGCGGCGTTATCCCCACCAATTTTCGGGCGGCCAGCGCCAGCGCATCTGCATCGCGCGCGCGCTTGTCATGGACCCGGAAATTCTGGTGGCCGACGAAGCCGTGTCCGCGCTGGACGTGTCCGTGCAGGCGCAGGTGCTGGAACTGCTGGAGCAAGTGCGCCAGCGCACGGGCGTAGGCGTGCTGTTCATCACGCACGACTTGCGCGTGGCCGCGCAGATTTGCGACACCATCATGGTCATGCAGCGCGGCAAGGTGGTGGAAACCGGCTCCGCCGAAACGGTGCTGACCGAACCGCGTCACGAATACACCCGCGCCCTGATCGACGCCGCCCCCGGCCGCGATTGGGACTTCCGCAACTTCCGGCCCGTTGCGGCGACGTTGGCGCAGGCTGCCGCGCCGGCGCCATAGCCCTGGCTTTCCCCGATCTGCCCTCATTCGCAACACTGGAACCGAGATGCCACAACCGCATGAATTGTCCGCCCAGGAACTGCTGCAAGCGTATCGCGACAAGACCCTCTCGCCCGTTGAAGCCACGCGCTCCGTGCTGGAACACATCGAGCGCTGGGAACCGCACCTGAAGGCCACCTACGCGCTGGATCCGGAAGGCGCGCTGGAAATGGCGCGCGCATCGGAAGCGCGCTGGATGAAGGGCGAGCCCCAATCGGCCGGCGGCTATTCGCTGGATGGCGTGCCCGCCACCATCAAGGAAAACATCGCCACCCGTGGCACGCCCGTGCCGCTGGGCACGGCCGCCACCGAACTGACACCGGCCGCTGCCGACGCGCCGCCCGCTGCCCGCATGCGCGAAGCGGGCGCGGTGTTGCTGGGCAAGACCACCATGCCCGACTTCGGCATGCTGTCATCCGGCCTGTCCAGCTTCCATGAACTGACGCGCAACCCCTGGGACCTGACGAAGAACCCGGGCGGCTCCAGCGCGGGCGCGGGCGCCGCGGCCGCCGCAGGTTACGGCCCGCTGCACATCGGCACCGACATCGGCGGCTCGGTCCGTCTGCCGGCCGCCTGGTGCGGCATCGCCACGCTCAAGCCCAGCCTGGGCCGCATTCCCATCGACCCGCCCTTCATGGGCCGCTGCGCCGGCCCCATGACGCGCACCATCACCGACGCCGCATTGATGATGGGCGTGCTGTCGCAGCCCGACGCGCGCGACCACATGAGCCTGCCCTTCCAGGACTTCGACTGGCTGAACCTGAACCAGGACGTGCGCGGCTTGCGCATCGGCCTGTTGATGGACGCGGGCTGCGGCCTGACGCTGGACCCGGAAGTGCGCGACGCCGTGCAGGCGGCCGCCCGCGCCTTCGAGGCGGCCGGCGCCATCGTGACGCCGATGCTGCCGTGGATGACTCCCGACATGCTCGAAGGCGTTGACCGCTTCTGGCGCACGCGCTCGGCCATCGACCTGGCCGCGCTGCCTGAAGCGCGCCGCGCCAAGATCCTGCCGTTCATCCGCACCTGGGCGGAAAGCGGCGGCGGCCAAAGCGGCGAGGCCGTGTTCCGCAGCTACTACGAAACGCTGAACGTGCGCGCCAAGACGGTTGCCGCCTGCGCGCCCTTCGATTACGTGCTGTCGCCCGTGGCCCCCGTGGTGGCGTACAACGCCGAATGGCCGTCGCCCACCAATGAAGTCGCCACCACCATGCACCACATCGGCTTCACGCTGCCCTTCAACATGAGCGAGCAGCCTGCGGCGTCGGTGAACTGCGGCTACACGAAGGCTGGCCTGCCCATCGGTCTGCAAATCGCCGGCGCCCGCTTTGACGAACTGGGCGTCTTACGCGTGGCGCGCGCCTGGGAACAGATGCGCCCCGCGCAGCACCCGTGGCCGCAGCCGCCCAAGAACTGACTTTCCACAGCAACCCACAGGAATTCCCATGCGTTGGCTATTGGCAATGATCAAGCACGAGACGAATACCTATTCGCCCGTGCCGACCCCGCTTGAACGCTTCTTTCGCGGCAGCCCCGACATCCTGGCTGGCGAACGCGCCATCAAGGCCTACGAGAACACGGACAGCGGACTGGGCGGCTATATCGAAGTGGCCCGCCGCGAGGGCGCAGAAATGGTCGTGCCCGTGGCGGCCGAGTCCTGGCCCAGCGGCCCCACCAGCGCCGAAACGCACGAGCAGCTGTGCAAGCTGGTGCTGGACCAGGTAAAGCTGGGCGGCTTTGACGCCATTCTGCTGGACCTGCACGGCGCCATGGTCGCCGAAGGCGTGGAAGATGCGGAAGGCGACCTCTTGCGCCGCCTGCGCGAAATCGATCCGAAGACGCCTGTCGCCGTCACGCTGGACATGCACGCCAACATCTACGACGACATCGTCAACAACGCCACCGTCATCAGCGGCTTTCACACGTATCCGCACGTGGACATCCGCGAGGCCGGCGTGCGCGCGGCAAACGTTATCGTCCGCACGCTCAAGGGCGAGATCAAACCCGTGATGAGCTGGGCCAACAAGCCGATGCTGCCGCACATCATGTGCCAAGGCACGCATGCCGCACCCAACAAACCCTTGCAGGAACGCTGCAAGGAACTGGAAGCCAACGGCGTGCTGGCGGCGTCCGTCTTCGTGGGCTTTCCGCATGCGGACATACGCGAAGCGGGCTTGAGCGCCGTCGTCTGTACGGACGGCAAGCGGGAAGACGCGCAGAAGTACCGCGACGAACTGCTGGAACGCGCCTGGGCCGGCCGCGCCGATTGGGTGTTTCACCCGGAACCGCTTGCGCCCACCATCGCGCGCGCCAAACAGATCGAGCAAGGCCCGGTTGTGTTGCTGGACCACTTCGATAACACCGGCTCCGGCGGCACCATGGACACCACTGCCGTGCTGGCCGAAGTGCTGCGCCAGGAACTGGAGAACGTGGTGTTCTACGCCATCTGCGACCCGCAAGCCGCGTTGCAGGCGGCGGCCGCGGGCGTCGGCAAGACCATCACCTTGAAGCTGGGCGGCAAGCTACCCATGCCCGCCATCAAGGAACCCAGTGAACCGCTGGACGTGACGGGCCGCGTCAAGCTGGTGTTTGACGGCGTGTATCTCAACCGCGGCCCGATGTACCGGGGCGTGCGTAACGACACGGGGCTTACCGTTGTCATCGATACGGGCCGGGTAGAAATCGTGGTGGTGTCGCGCCACCAGGAACCGTTCGATATCAATTGCCTGCTGTCGGCCGGCATCGACCCGCTGCAAAAGCGTTACGTGGTGCTCAAGAGCCGGGTGCATTGGCGCGCGGGCTTCTCGGAGATGGCTACCGAAGTCATCGAATGCACGGGCGTGGGCGTGACCACGTCCGACTACAGCCAGCTGGATTTCAAGCACGTGCGCCGGCCGATCTACCCGCTGGACCCGCTTTGATATCCGGCTGAATCGGACGGATTGTCGACAATAAGGCCGGCGCCCCACGCCGGCCTTTCATTTTGAAATCTTCGGTAACTGCGCGCACGCTTCCCGGCAGGCGCGCCTCGGTATACTCCGGCGCGGGCCCTTACAGGCCGATGAATAACGTGTATACCGGCAGCCGCCCCTGGCGACCAGGACGCGACGGCGCAATGCCCCGTCTGCCGGATATGACTCGATAATCAACGAAAAAAGCAGAACGATGAAAAAGAGCGTAGCGATCACCCTCGGCGTGGTCATTGTGGGAGCGGGAAGCTGGATAGGCGCCACGTGGTACACCGGCAAACGGATCGAGGAAAGCTCGCAGCGCCATCTGGCCGAAGCGAACGAAAAACTGGCGAAGCTGACGCCGCTGTTCGGTTTGCGCATTGACCAGTTGAAGTACGAGCGCAGCCTTTTCTCGACCCAGGCTCGCTACGGCCTGTCGCTGGTGAAGAACGACAAGAGCCTGGACGCCATGCCGGCCGGCATGATTGAGTTCGACGCCGTCATTGAACACGGCCCGTTCCCCAAGACCGCCTTGTCGCGCGGCGCCGTTGCGCCCAAGCTGGCGTACGTGCACGCCGAAATCGCCAAGACCGACAACCTGAAGGAAGTGTTCGCACTGACCAAAGACATCTCGCCGCTGATCAGCGACGCGATGGTCAGCTACAGCGGCACCACCAGCTCGACGTCGAAGATTGCGCCGGTGTCGACCGCGGTGAAAGACAACACGATCGACTTCAGCGGCATGGTGATCACGGGCACGTTTGACCGTTCGCTGGAAGCCGTCACCGCGCACGCCGTGATGGACAAGCTGGCGATCGACGGCACGAAGAGCTACGACCCGGTCGTGATGGCCATCACCGGCATGACGATGGACGTCAACAGCCGCATGGGCAAGTTCGGCGTGTCGATGGGTGACTCCGACATCAAGATCAAGCGCATCGACGTCACGAAGAAGTCGGATGACATGAAGGTGTCGCTGGACAACTTCGGCTACGGCGTGAAGCTGTCCGAAGACGACAAGTCGATCAACGTGCAAGCCGCCTACCAAACGGGCGACATCACGGTAAACGACGTGCCGCTGGGTAACGGCCAGGCCGTGATCAAGCTGGCCAAGCTGGACGGCCAGGCCGTAAAGACCCTGTCCGACACGTACAACCAGCTGATGCGCCAATACATGGCGCATACCGAAGACGAAGGCCTGAAGGACGAGCAGGTTGAAGCCTTGCTGGACAGCGCCGGCAAGCTGCTGGCGGGCAACCCGTCGTTCAGCATCGACCCCTTGAGCTGGAAGACCGCCAAGGGCGAAAGCAAGCTGAACTTCACGCTGGACCTGGCCAACCCGCCTGACGTCAAGAACCTGACGCCGCAGGAAATTGCGGTCAAGGCCATCAAGCGCATCGACGCCACGCTGATCATTTCCAAGCCGATGGTGCAGGACCTGGTCACGCAATACGCCATCAAGAAGGAAGGCATCGCCGCCGACAAGGCCGCCCAGGAAGCCGACGAAACCGTGCGCCAGATGTCGGGCATGGCCGAGATGTTCAACGTGGGCAAGAACGACGGCGACAACATCGTCGGCAAGTTCACGTTCGCGGACGGCATGGGCAACCTGAACGGCAAGGAAATTCCCGCGGACGAGTTGTTCAGCGGCCTGCTGGGCGCAGCCGGCATGGGCTCGATGGACCACGACGACGAAGACGAATCCGTGCCCGGCATGGGCCAGGACGAGCCGGCCGAAGGCGCCACGCCTGCCCTGCCCGGCGTGATGCAGGACTTCAATCTGGACACCGTCAGCAGCCTGCTGGACGACATGGGCTACACGGTCAACAAGACCGACGGCGACCAAGGCCCCGTGCTGGTGCTGGACGCCGGCACCACCGGCGCCAGCGATCTGCGCCTGGAATTCCTGTGCAACGACTTCACCGAGAAGTGCCTGGACCTGGTGATGACCGCCACGTACAAGACCAAGAAGCCGGTGACGCTGAAGGCCATCAACAGCTGGAATCAGGAATACCGCTGGACGCGCGCGTACCTGGACGACAAGAACCAGGCCGTGCTGCAGATGGACATGAACGCGGAAGGCGGGATCGGCAAGGACAACCTGCAAATCCTGTTGAACACGTTCATCAGCATTGCTGAAGACTTCAACGAAGTCGCCAAGGGCGCAGCAGCAGCCAAGTAAGCCTGCCGCGCCTGGGGAATCACCAGGCGCCGCGCCCGGCCCCAAAGAAAAACCCCCATCTTTCGATGGGGGTTTTTTATTGCCTGACGCGGGCTGAGCGGGTCAGCCCTTGCGCGCCCGGCTTATGCGTACGCTTCGATCGGCAGGCAGGCGCAGACCAGGTTGCGGTCGCCGTAGGCGTTGTCCACACGGCCCACTGGCGGCCAGTACTTGGCCTCGCGCAGCGACGCCACCGGGTAGGCGGCCTGCTGGCGCGGGTAGTCGTGCAGCCATTCTTCGGCCAGCAGCATCTGGGCGGTGTGCGGCGCGTTCTTCAGGACGTTGTCCTCGCGATCGCGTTCGCCACGTTCGACCTGAGCGATTTCCTCGCGGATCGAAATCATCGCGTCGATGAAGCGGTCAAGCTCGGCGACGCCTTCGGATTCCGTGGGTTCGACCATCAAGGTGCCCGCCACCGGGAAGCTCATCGTCGGCGCGTGGAAACCGTAGTCCATCAGGCGCTTGGCGATGTCTTCGGCGCTGATGCCGCTGGTTTCCTTCAACGGGCGCACATCCAGGATGCACTCGTGCGCCACACGGCCGTTACGGCCTGCGTACAAGACCGGGTAGTGGTCACGCAGGCGGGTCGCGATGTAGTTGGCGTTCAGGATGGCGACTTCGGTTGCGCGGCGCAGGCCGTCGGCGCCCATCAGCGCGATGTACACGTACGGAATCGGCAGGATGCCGGCCGAACCGAACGGCGCGGCCGAGACCGGGCCCACCTTCGCGTCGCCGGGCAGCTTGCCCTGCTCGTTCACCACGCCCGGCAGGTACGGCGCCAGGTGGGCGCGCACCGCCACGGGACCCACGCCGGGGCCGCCGCCGCCGTGCGGGATGCAGAAGGTCTTGTGCAGGTTCAGGTGCGACACGTCCGAGCCGAACTTGCCGGGCTGGGCCACGCCGACCATCGCGTTCATGTTGGCGCCGTCCAGGTAAACCTGGCCGCCCGCCTTGTGCACCAGATCGCAGATTTCGGTCACGGCTTCTTCGAACACGCCGTGCGTGGACGGGTACGTGATCATCAGCGCGGCCAGCTTGTCGCCGACCTGTTCGATCTTGGCGCGCAGGTCAGCCAGATCCACGTTGCCGTTGGCATCCGACGCCACCACCACGACGTCCATGCCGGCCAGTTGCGCCGACGCGGGGTTGGTGCCGTGGGCCGACGACGGGATCAGGCAGACGTTGCGCTGATGCTGGCCGTTGGCTTGGTGATAGCCGCGAATGGCCAGCAGGCCGGCGTATTCGCCTTGCGCGCCCGAGTTGGGTTGCAGGCTGATGTTGTCGTAGCCGGTGATTTCGCACAGCGCGGCGGACAGGCGGTCGATCAGCTCGTTGTAGCCCTGGCTTTGCGAGGCGGGCGCGAACGGATGGATCAACGCGAACTCGGGCCACGTGATCGGGATCATCTCGGCCGTGGCGTTCAGCTTCATCGTGCACGAACCCAGCGGGATCATCGTGCGGTCCAGCGCCAGATCCTTATCGGCCAGCTTGCGCAGGTAGCGCAGCATGTCGGTTTCGGATTGCACGCTGGAGAACACCGGGTGCTTCAGGATGGCGCTTTCGCGGGCGACCGATGCGGGGATGCCGCTGGCGGCGGCGGCGTCCAGGGCGTCGATGTCGAGTTCGACATCATCGCGCTCCAGGCCGGCGGCAAACACGTTGACCAGCGCTTGCAGGTCGGCCACGGTCACGGTTTCGTCCAGCGACACCGCCAGGCGCGCGCCGTCAACACGGCGCAGGTTGATGTGTTCGCACTCGGCGGCCGTCAGGATGGCCGGGGTGGCGGGGCCGGTTTCCAGCAGCAGCGTGTCGAAGAACGTGTCGTTCACGACCTTCACGCCCAGCTTCACCAGTTCGGCGCGCAGGATGGCGGTGCTGCGCTGCACGCGCTCGGCAATGCGGCGGATGCCGGCCGGGCCGTGCCACACGGCGTACATGCCGGCCATCACGGCCAGCAGCACTTGGGCCGTGCAGATGTTGGACGTGGCTTTCTCGCGGCGGATGTGCTGTTCGCGCGTTTGCAGCGCCAGACGCATCGCCGGGTTGCCTTGCGCGTCTTTCGACACGCCGACCAGACGGCCGGCCATGTTGCGCTTGAAGGCGTCCTTGCAGGCCATGAAGCCCGCATGCGGGCCGCCGAAACCGAACGGCACGCCAAACCGCTGGGCCGAACCGATGGCGATGTCGGCGCCCCACTCGCCCGGGGCGGCCAACAGGGCCAGCGCCAGCAGGTCGGTGGCGCACGCAACGACCGCGCCTTGCGCGTGCGCGGCGTCCGCCAGCTTGCGGTAGTCAGACACGGAACCGGTGCTGTGCGGGTATTGCAGCAGCACGCCAAAGCACTCGGGCAAGCCTTCGGCTTCGTCGCCGACGGTGATCTCGATGTCCAGGCCTTCGGCGCGCGTACGCACGACTTCAATGGTCTGCGGATGCACATGGCGCGAGATGAAGAACACCGGGCTCTGCGACTTGGCGCCACGGCGGGCCAGCGTCATGGCTTCGGCGGCGGCGGTGCTTTCGTCCAGCAGCGAGGCATTGGAGATGTCCAGCCCGGTCAGGTCGGCGACCATGGTCTGGTAGTTCAGCAGGGCTTCAAGACGGCCCTGCGAGATTTCCGGCTGATACGGCGTGTAGGCCGTGTACCAAGCGGGATTCTCAAGAATATTGCGCAGCACGACGTTGGGCGTCTGCGTGCCGTAGTACCCCTGGCCGATGTAATTGCGGAAGACCTTGTTGCGGCCCGCGATCTGCTTCAGCTCGGCCAGCACGTCGGTTTCGCTGCGCGAGGGCGGCAGCGCCAGCGGGGCCTGGCTGCGGATCTTCGGGGGCACGACTTCTTCGATCAGGGCGTCCAGGCTGGAGCTGCCAATGACCTTGAGCATGGCGGCCTGGTCGGCGTCGGAAGGGCCGATGTGGCGGGGAATGAAGTCGGTATGAGTGTCTAGGGCGCGCGACATGGGGGAATCTCGGGGTGGTGGTGCAGGTTGCGAGGCCGGCGCGCCATACGGGCGGCGGGCCAGCCTCGAAACGGCTTAGCCGTTGGCGACAGCTTCGTAGCCGGCAGCGTCCAGCAGCTTGTCGGCATCAGCGGCGTTGACCGGCTTGATCTTGAAGATCCAGGCGGTGAAGGCCGATTCGTTGATCAGGTTGGGGTTGTTTTCCAGCTCTTCGTTGAAGGCGACGATTTCGCCCTCGACGGGTGCGTAGATGTCGGAGGCGGCCTTGACGGACTCGACCACGCCGGCGGTGTCGCCCGCGTTCAACTTGGCGCCAACCTTCACGTCGCCAACGAAGACCAGATCGCCCAATTGATCTTGGGCGGTGTCGGTGATGCCGACGACGAACACGTCGCCTTCAGCTTTGACCCATTCGTGGGACGAGGTGTACTTGCGATCGGTGGGCAGACTCATGGGAACTCCTGAGGGAATGCGGGTAGATGAATGGTGTTGCGCGCCTCGCGCGGGCGGCGCGTGCCCGGAACGGGCAGGCGGCTCGCGCGAAGCTTCGAGTTTACGAGTGTTCGACGGCTTTGCCGTTACGGACAAAGGGCAGTTTGCAGACCAGGGCGGGCACCCATTTGCCGCGGATGTCGACCTCGACGGTATCGCCCGGACGCACGCCTTGCGGCAGGCGGGCGAAGCCGATCGACACGCCCAGCGTGGGCGACATGGTGCCGCTGGTGAGTTCGCCCATGCCGGCCGGCGTGCGCACAGCCATGTGGGCGCGCATCACGCCGCGCTCTTGCAGCTTCAGGCCGATGAAGGTGGCGGGGGTGGCGAACTGTTCAAGGGCGTCGCGGCCGATGAAACGGCGCTCGGCGTTCTTCAAGGACACGGTCCAGGTCAGGCCGGCCTGATCGGGCTGGGTCAGCTCGTCCATGTCTTGGCCGTACAGGTTCATGCCGGCTTCCAGGCGCAGCGTATCGCGCGCGCCCAGGCCCGCCGGTCGCACGCCTTGCGCCGCCAGGTCGCGCCACAGCTGCACGACTTCAGTCGCGGGCAGAACGATTTCAAAGCCGTCTTCGCCGGTGTAGCCGGTGCGGGCCACAAGCGTGTCGCCGCCAACACGGGCTGCGACGAACGGGGTCAGGGCTTCGGAAGCCGCTTGCCATGCCGGGCGCGCGGCCCAGACCTTGGCGCGGGCGTTGGGGCCTTGCACGGCCACCATGGCCAGATCGCGGCGCGCGGCGATGGTGACGTCGAACTGGCCGGCCTGCTTCACGCGCTGCATCCAGGCGATGTCTTTGTCGGCCGTGCCGGCGTTGACCACCACGCGCCATTCATCGGCAGCGAAGAAATAGATGATCAGGTCGTCGATGACGCCGCCTTGCGGGTTCAGCATGCAGCTGTACAAGGCCTTGCCGGGCACGGTCAGCTTGGACACGTCATTGGCGACCAGGCGTTGCAGGAAGGCGAAGGCGTCGGGGCCGGTGACGTCAACGTTCAGCATGTGCGATACATCGAACATGCCGGCGTCCTGGCGCACCGCGTGGTGCTCCTCGAGCTGCGAGCCGTAGGCCAAGGGCATATCCCAGCCGCCGAAATCGACCATTCGGGCGCCGGAGGCGATATGTTCTTCGGCCAGCGGGGTGCGTTTGAGGGTTGCGGACATGCGCGGAAACTCCGGGACGGCAATCAGTTGCCAGGGTTACGGAATGCCGGTCGTGACAAGCGGACTGCGCCCGCACGGCTACGGCTGAATCTTCCGCCCCTCTGTCCTTTTGCCTGAGAGTTGCCCCGCGTGGCGGGTTTGCACCTTCGGCGCCTGGGCTGCGCGATATGTCCCTTGTTCAGGGCCGGCGCCAGGTCTCTCCAGAGTACTGTTTTGCCGCATCCACACGGTGAAAACCGGGACGGGGCAAGCCTGTGCGGTATCGGTTACCTGAGCGATTCTGGGCGAATTGCGCCTTCGGCGGCGGCTGATTCGTGGAAACAGCCGCTCTCTCCCGCAAACATGCATGACAGCGCCGAAAGCATACAACGAAAGCCCTGCGCCGAAAACCGAAAAATCAAGCGCGCTATCCCAGCGCGGTATCCAGCAGCATCATCAAAACAAAGCCCAGCATCAGCCCGCAGGTGGCGTAGACCTCGTGCCCCTTGCGATGGGATTCGGGAATGATTTCATGGCTGATGACAAACAACATGGCCCCTGCGGCAAAGCCCAGGCCCCACGGCAGCATGGCCGTCGAGAACCCGACGATGGCGGCGCCCAGCACGGCGCCCAGCGGTTCGACCAGCCCGGACAACATGCCCAGCGCCACGGCGAACGCACGTTTGTAGCCGGCCGCCAGCAGCGCCACCGCCACCACCAGCCCTTCGGGAATGTCCTGGATGGCGATACCCGTGGCAAGCGCGGTGCCGCGTACCGGGTCGCTGCCCGCATACCCCACGCCAATGGCCAGCCCTTCGGGCAGGTTATGCAACGTGATCGCAAACACAAACAGCCAGGTGCGGCGCAGCCGATGCGCTTCGATGCCTTCGCGGCCCTTGATGAAGTGTTCGTGCGGCAGGGTGCGGTCCATGATCAGCAGCACGCCCGCGCCCAGCAAGATGGCGGCGCCCACCGTCAGCCCCGCGCCCCACGGCCCCATGCCTTGCGTTTTGGCGGCGGCGATACCGGGGGCCACCAGCGAAAACGCGCTGGCCGCCAGCATCACGCCCGCGCCAAAGCCGAACATGCTGTCCTGGACTTTCTGCGGGATGGTGCGGGCGAAGAGGATGGGCAAGGTGCCCAGCGCGGTCGCGCCTGCGGCGACCAGCCCCCCAAGCAGCGCGTCAGCCACGTGCGGCGCATGCTCGTCCAGATGCACCCAGAGCTGTTGCAGCGCCAGGCAGGACACCATGACGGCCAGCGTCCACACACTGATGCTTGTGGCCGCTGGCCGCACGCGATGACGGCTGAAGGTATTCATAAGGCCGCTGCCCTCCTTCAGAGAGACGGGCTCAGCCCTTTGCGGCCGCGTAGCGGCGAGCCACTTCGGGCCAGTTCACGACATTGTAGAAGGCGCCGATATATTCAGGGCGGCGGTTCTGGTACTTCAGATAGTAGGCGTGTTCCCAGACGTCCAGGCCCAGAATCGGCGTATTGCCGTGCATCAGCGGGCTGTCCTGGTTGGCGCTGCTTTCCACCACCAGCTTGCCGGCGGGCGTCACCGAGAGCCAGGCCCAGCCGCTGCCAAAGCGGGTCAGCGCCGCCTTGGTGAAGGCGTCGCGAAAGGCAGCCAGGCCACCCAATTCCGATTCAATGGCCGCGGCCAGCGCGCCGTCGGGTTCGCCGCCGCCTTCAGGCGACATCACTGACCAGAACAGGCTGTGATTGGCATGGCCACCCCCGTGGTTGCGGACCGCGCCGCGGATAGCTTCGGGCAATTGGTCCAGGCGGGCCACCAGGGCTTCGACGGGTTCGTCGGTGCTGAGTCCGGCGCCATCCAGCGCGGCGTTCAGGCTGGTGACATAGGTTTGATGGTGCTTGCTGTAATGGATCTCCATCGTCATCGCATCGATGTGAGGTTCCAGGGCGTCATACGCGTACGGCAGGGTCGGAAGGGTGTAGGCCATGCATGTCTCCGTCGGACTCGCCCTCCCGATGGAGAGCAGCAGTCAATATCGAAAACATAAATGATATGTATTTTTATTTGATATCACAATGGCATTGTGAAATTCCGACCATGATATGCAGCATGCGGCGGGGCGCCGGGCCTGCCCTTCAAGCCCCTGGCACGCCCCTCGCCCGCTATCTACAGCGCCTTTCCGCAGGCCACGCCCGAGGCCCAGGCCCATTGGAAGTTGTAGCCGCCCAGCCAGCCCGTCACGTCCACCGCTTCGCCGATGAAGTACAGGCCGGGGGTGGTCTTGGCCTGCATGGACTTCTGATCCAGCCCGCGCGTATCCACGCCGCCGCGCATGACTTCGGCCTTCTTGTAGCCGGCGGTGCCGCTGGGCACGAGCGTCCATTGATGAATGTCTTGCGCCAGCGCGCGCAACGTTTTGTCGGGCGCGTCGGCCAGGCGCAATGCCGCCAGGCCGGGCTTGCCGCCCTGCTCCGCCAGATGCAGCCAGCGGTCGGCCAGCCGTTTGGGCCACAGGCCCGCCAGCACGGTATGCACCTGCTGGCGGTTGCCGGATTTTGACGCCAGCAGCTCTTCGGCCAGGTCACGGCCAGGCGCCAGGTCAATCACGATGGGCTCGCCGGGTTTCCAGTAGCTGGAAATCTGCAAGATCGCCGGGCCTGACAAGCCCCGGTGCGTGAACAGCAGGTCTTCCAGGAATTCACCGCGTGTCTTGCCCTGCCCCGTGTGCAGGCCTACTTCCAACGCCACGCCCGATAGTTCGGACATGGGCTGCCACTGCACGGGGTCAAACGTCAGCGGCACCAGCGCTGGCCGGGGCTCGACCACTTTCAGGCCGAACTGGCGCGCAATCTTCAGGCCGAAATCGGTGGCGCCCAATTGCGGAATCGCCATGCCGCCGGTAGCCACCACCAGCTTGGCTGCGCGGATCACGCCCTGGCTCGTGCGCAGCTCGAAGCCCGCTTCGCCCTGGCCGATCTCGGCCACCGAACAGCCCATGCGCCATTGCACATTGCCCGCGTCGCACTCGGCGCGCAGCATGTCGATGATGGATTCGCTGGAATCGTTGCAGAACAGCTGGCCGCGATGCTTCTCGTGCCAGGCGATATGGTGGCGCTTCATCAGCGCCAGAAAGTCCTGCGGCGTGTAGGCCGACAGGGCCGAGCGGCAGAAATGCGGATTGTCGGACAGGAAGTTGGCGGGTCCGGCCCCGATGTTGGTGAAGTTGCAGCGGCCACCGCCGGAAATGCGGATCTTCTCCGCCAGGCGCTCGGCATGGTCGACCAGCACCACGCGCAAGCCGCGCTGGCCGGCGACCGCTGCACACATCATGCCAGCGGCGCCGGCGCCGAGTACGGCTACATCAAACATCGACACTCCAGACCCGCCGGGCCTTATTCTTCAATCAGGCAATCAACGTAGTAGCGCTTCTCGCCATCGGGACCCACTTCATCGGCCAGGCCGTGAATATAGGTTTCGAAGCCCGGGAAGCGCTCGTTGAATTCGCGCGCGAATTGCAGGTACTGCACGATGGTGCGGTTAAAGCGTTCGCCCGGAATCAACAGCGGGATGCCCGGGGGATACGGCGTCAACAGCACGCCCGTCACGCGGCCTTCCAGCTTGTCGATGTCTACGCGTTCCACTTCGCGGTGCGCCATGCGGGCAAAGGCGTCCGACGGCTTCAACGCCGGCACCATGTCGCTCAAGTACATCTCGGTGGTCAGGCGGGCGACGTCGCGCGCACGGTAGGCTTCGTGGATTTCCTGGCACAGATCGCGCAGGCCCATGCGCTCGTAACGGCGATGCACGCGGCAGAAGTCCGGCAGGATGCGCCACAGCGGCTGGTTGCGGTCGTAGTCGTCCTTGAACTGCTGCAACGCGGTCAACAGCGTGTTCCAGCGGCCCTTGGTGATGCCGATGGTGAACAGGATGAAGAACGAATACAGGCCGGTCTTTTCCACCACCACGCCGTGCTCGGTCAGGTACTTGGACACCAGCGCGGCTGGGATGCCGGTTTCGCCGAAGCTGCCCGACATGTCCAGCCCCGGGGTAATGACCGTGGCCTTGATCGGGTCCAGCATGTTGAAGCCTTCGGCCATTTCGCCGAAGCCGTGCCAGTGGTCGTTGGCTTCGAGAATCCATTCGTCGCGGTTGCCGATGCCTTCGGACACCAGACGGTTCGGGCCCCAGACCTTGAACCACCAGTCGTTCTTGCCGAATTCCGATTCCACCTTGCGCATGGCGCGGCGGAAGTCCAGCGCTTCGCGGATGCTTTCCTCGACCAGTGCGGTGCCGCCCGGCGGCTCCATCATGGCGGCGGCCACGTCGCACGACGCGATGATCGCGTACTGCGGCGAGGTCGACGTGTGCATCAGGTACGCCTCGTTGAAGACGTTGCGGTCCAGTTTGCGGGTCTCGGATTCCTGCACGATGATCTGCGAGGCCTGCGAAATACCGGCCAGCAGCTTGTGCGTGGAGTGCGTGGCGAACACCATCGCGTCCTGGCTGCGCGGGCGGTCCTGGCCAATCGCGTGCATGTCCGTGTAGAACTCGTGGAACGACGCGTGCGGCAGCCACGCTTCGTCAAAGTGCAGCGTGTCGACGTAGCTGCCGAGCTGTTCCTTGATCATTTCCACGTTATAGATGACGCCGTCGTACGTGCTTTGCGTCAGCGTCAGGATGCGCGGATTCTTGTTCACCGCTTCGCGCGCGAAGGGGTTGGCTTCGATCTTCTTGCGGATGTTGTCCGGGTGGAACTCTTCCAGCGGAATCGGGCCGATGATGCCCAGGTGGTTGCGCGTCGGGCGCAGGAACACCGGGATTGCGCCCGTCATCGTGATGGCGTGCAGGATCGACTTGTGGCAGTTGCGGTCCACCACCACGACGTCGCCCGCGGCGACGTTGGCGTGCCACACCACCTTGTTCGACGTCGACGTGCCGTTGGTCACGAAGAAGCAGTGGTCGGCGTGGAAGATGCGCGCGGCGTTCAGTTCGGACTCGGCCACGGGGCCGGTGTGGTCCAGCAGCTGGCCCAGTTCGTCCACGGCGTTGCAGACGTCGGCGCGCAGCATGTTTTCACCGAAGAACTGGTGGAACATGCGGCCTACCGGGCTCTTCAGGAACGCGACGCCGCCCGAGTGGCCGGGGCAGTGCCAGGAATACGAACCGTCTTGCGCGTACTTGACGAGCTCGCGGAAGAACGGCGGCGGCAGCGAATCCACGTAGCTGCGGGCTTCGCGAATGATGTGGCGCGCCACGAATTCGGGGGTGTCCTCGAACATGTGGATGAAGCCGTGCAGTTCGCGCAGGATGTCGTTCGGAATGTGCTCCGACGTGCGCGTCTCACCGTACAGATAGATCGGGATATCGGCGTTGCGGAAACGCAGTTCACCGATGAACATGCGCAGGTTCTTGATTGCGCTGGCCACGTCTTCGGGCGAATCCACGTCGAACTCTTCATCGTCGATCGACAGGATGAAGGCGCTGGCGCGGCTTTGCTGTTGCGCGAACGAACTCAGGTCGCCATAGCTGGTCACCCCGATCACCTCGACGCCCTCGGCCTCGATTGCAGCTGACAAGGCACGAATACCCAAACCGGACGCGTTCTCCGAACGGTAGTCCTCGTCGATGATGAAAATGGGGAAGCGGAATTTCATGCAGGCGCTCCTGGGGGCAAGGCGGGATCGGACGCGGTTCGCAGCCCGAATGTACTTCTAGTAAAAATCCGCCTGATGACAGACGGCGCGAGCACCCGCCGGGAAGCGGGAATGGCGGAATTGTAGGGCTGTTTTTCTTACAGTCCTACGGGAAATCCCCAGAAGGCATGCACAGCCGTTGTCATCGCGCCAAAAGCGGGCGCTTTCAGCACAGAGACAACGGCGCCGGGGGGAGCAAACCTAGCGGATGGTGCGGGCTTCGCCGGTCTGCAAGGCGGTGGTGAACTGTTCGAAGTAGGCGGGGATGGACTCGGTGGCGCCGTCCCGGATGCGCCGCTCGACCTTGGCGATGGCGCCAAAACAGACTTCGGAGCCGGGGTCGCCGCACACCAGCACGACCGGGTCTTCGTCGTCGCACACTTCGTACAAGCCGCCATGCGCGCGGCGTCCGACCTCGTACAGGTAGGCGGCGGCGCCAACGGTTTGCATGGGGGTCAGAGGCAAGGTCCCAAGGTGGGCGGCCTCTAGCGCGTCGTCCAGCGCATGGACACTGGACAGGGAGTAGTCCAGTACAGCGCCGGTTGTCCCGGCGGCTTCGACAAAGTCTTGCGCAGCGTCTGCCACTCTGGCGACGAAAGCTTCCTGCACTTCGTCGAGATTGGCGTCCTGGTTTATCTTGAGGAAACCGAACATCGTTGGCTCCTTTGTGAAAACCGCAAGCGGCAATAGGGCCATTATAGGCAAGCACCCCCCGCCTATACTGCCCAAACCGCCCGACCGTTCCGTATTCCCAACACTGTGCAACCATGCCTAAACCGCTTGTCAGACGTCTGACCGCCCCGGATGCCGCGCCCCTGCGTCAATTGCGCCTGGACGCGCTGGTGGAAACGCCCGAATCGTTTGGATCAAGTTACGAAGAGGAACACACGCTGACACTGGAGGACATCCGCGGGTGGATCACGCCGCTAGATGATGGCGCGATGTTTGGCGTGTTCGTCGATGACACGCTGGCTGGCATGGTGGGCGTGGGCCGTCAGCGCAAGCTGAAGATGCGCCACAAGGCGCACATCTGGAGCATGTATGTGGCCCCCGCGCAGCGCGGACGCGGGCTGGGCCGGCTGCTGATGCATGCGGCCATCGCCCATGCCCAGACCATGCGCGGTATCCGCCAGGTGCAGCTGAGCGTCACCGCCAACAACAAGGCGGCGGCGGCGCTGTACGCCAGCCTGGGCTTTGTTGAATACGGGCGCGAACGCGAAGCGCTGTGCGTGAACGACGCGCTCTACGACGAAACCCTGATGGCGCTGGCGCTGGCGGGAAAGTAGGCCAGCCCCTCAGCCCGCCGCCCTGCTGCGGCGCGCGCCATATGCGCACACCTGGTTGCGGCCACCGTCCTTGGCTTTGTACAGCGCCTGGTCAGCCGCCTTGATGACCGCGTCCGGCGCGCGCAAGGCGTCGCCGCGTTCCGCCACGCCAATGCTGACCGTGACCCGCAACGGCCGCGAATTGCGTCCGCCGCGTCCGCCCCGGCGGCGCAGGCCGACCTGGTCCGCCTTGGGGCGCGCGGGTTTGTCGCGCAAGCGCATCTGATAGGCCTCGATGGCGCGCCGCACCGTTTCCAGATGCGGCATGCTTTCGGCGGCGGTCTTGCCCGGGAACACCAGCGTGAACTCTTCGCCGCCATAACGGTAGGCCTGCCCGCCGCCCGGCACACGGCGCAGTTGCGACGCCACCATGCGCAGCACCTGATCGCCCACGTCGTGTCCGTGCGTGTCGTTGAACGCCTTGAAGTGGTCCACGTCGGCCATCGCCAACGTGTAGACGCGGCCCATGCGTTGCAGGCGTTCGTTCAGCGCGCGCCGGCCCGGCAGGCCGGTGAGCTCATCGCGGAACGCCATGTGAAAGCCTTCGTGCGCCAGCGAGATGCACAGCGCCGTCAGCGCCGCGGCCGACATCAACGCCAGTTCAATGGGATGTTCCGCGCCACGCGGCAAGGCCCAGGCCATGCAGACAAAGCCCAGCCATTGCCCCGCCTGCTGCGGGCGGCCATAGCGCAACAGCAGCAGGGTCAGCGTCAGGCCCGTCATCAGCAGCCCCACAAGCGCTTCGACAGGCACGCCCAGGCGCGCAAGCTTGCCCTGCAACGCTATGGTGCCAAACACATCGGTCAGGCCATCCTTGCCGACCAGCGCAATCGCCGCCACGCCCGCCGCCATCAGCGCCACGCGCAGCACCATGTCGAGCCACATGCTGGACCGCTCGGACCAGAGCGCATTGATCGTGTACGCCAACGACCACCAGGCCAGCGCGGGCCCCAAGGCCCACGGCGCTTGCCGCGCGAGCGCGGGCCAGATGGCGGTGGCGGCCAGCACGCATAGCATCAGCGCCATCGTCTGCGAGCGTTGGTACATCAGACAGATCGCCGCGCCGATCAGCGCCATCACCCACGGCACGAACGGCACGATCAGCGTCAACGCGGGCGGCCATTCGCGCCACAGCATAAGGCCGACCGCGGCGGCCACTGGCAGCGCGGGATAGAACAACAGGGGCAGCCAGGGAATATGGGGGTAACGCACGGGGGTCGGGGCCTTGCTCAGCTTGCAGAGATGACGTCGCCAAATCGGCAAACACATATATTCTTTTTACGGTAGCGCCTGGCGGTTTCTTTAGCCGCATCCCCCTGGCGCAGCGCTCGTGATATGTTTTTGTCCCGCCCAAGGAATACTTCCGAAGGAAAGACCCCATGCAGCTCCTGGTCAATATCGATGTGCCTGATCTTGAACACGCCATCGACTTTTACGCCCGCGCATTCGGCTTGACGCTGCATCGGCGGCTGGGGCCGAAGGCGGCGGAAATGCTTGGGGCAAGCGCTCCCATCTATCTGCTGGAAAAAGCCGCAGGCACGCCGGCCGCCAGCGCCACCGGCCAGACGCGCGACTACGCGCGCCACTGGACGCCCGTGCACCTGGACGTGGTGGTGGACGACGTGGACCTTGCGGTCAGCCAGGCCGTGGCCGCCGGCGCCCGCCTGGAAGACCCGGCGTCCACCCACGCCTGGGGCCGCATCGCGCACCTGAGCGACCCCTACGGCCACGGCATCTGCATCCTGCAATTCCTGGGCCGGGGCTATGACGAGCTGGCGGACAACGGCTTGCGGTTCCAAGCGGTATCCCATGCCGATTTCGATGCGCTGGCAGACGTGCGCATCGAGGCCATGCGCGACAGCCTGCAACGGCTGGGCCGCTTTGATCCTGAACGCGCCCGCTCGCGGCTGCGCAGCACCTTCCGGCCCGAACACACCTGGTGGATCGAACGCAGCGGACAACGCGTGGGGTTTTATGCCCTGCGGCCGGACGGCGAGGGCTTGCGGCTGGACCATCTGTACATTACGCCCGCCGCGCAAGGCGCGGGCCTGGGCAGCCAGGTCATGCAAAAGATTCTGCAAGACGCCGACAGCCAGGGGCTGCCGGTGTCGGTAGGCGCGTTGCGCGACAGCGATTCCAACCGCTTCTACCGCCGGCACGGATTCATCCAGACCGGCGAAAGCGAATGGGACATCGATTACCTGCGCCCTGCCCCCGCGCCACGACGCTAAGGACTCAGGTACGCGGCAGCGTGACGCCGCGTTGGCCTTGATACTTGCCGCCACGATCGGCGTAAGACGTCTCGCACACTTCATCGCTTTCCAGGAACAGCATCTGCGCGCAGCCTTCGCCAGCGTAGATCTTGGCGGGCAGCGGCGTGGTGTTCGAGAATTCCAGCGTGACGTGGCCTTCCCATTCGGGTTCCAGCGGCGTCACGTTGACGATGATGCCGCAGCGGGCATAGGTGCTTTTGCCCAGGCAGATCGTCAGGACGCTACGCGGAATGCGGAAGTATTCAACCGTGCGGGCCAGCGCAAACGAGTTCGGCGGGATGATGCAAACATCACCCTTGAAGTCCACGAACGAGCCTTCGTCGAAATTCTTGGGGTCGACGATGGTGGAATTGATGTTCGTGAAAATCTTGAATTCGTCGGCGCAGCGCACGTCGTAGCCGTAGCTGCTGGTGCCGTAGCTAACGATCCGCCCGCCATTGGCCGTGCGGACCTGCCCTGGTTCAAAGGGTTCGATCATGCCGGCTTCGGACTGGCGGCGGATCCAGCGGTCGCTTTTGATGCTCATGGTGGGAATGGTGCTAAAGGGGATGGAATGGGGCCCATTTTACTCAGTTCCCCCAGAAGGTCCGGTAGACCAGCGCAATCCCGTTGACCGAACCGCCCTTCAGGTCGATCGACAGCCCGCGCGCCAGCCGGTAACTGGCGCGGCCGACCGTGTCGCTGCCCGCCAGCGCCTGCTCGACGCTTAGCGTGATGCCGTTGGCGAACGACTTGCTGGCCACCAGGAATTGCGTCGCCAACTGGCTGTCACTGTCCCGGTTTACGTCGCCCGCCACGGTGCGGTCGGGCAGGATGCTGCCCGAACTGCCCAAAGCGCCCGTGCGCACGCTGACGTCGTCCAGCCCGAACTGCTTATAGAACGGCTGGCCGCCGCCCAGCAGCGCGGTGCCCACGGACACCAGCAGGGCGGCATCGCTGCCGCTTTCATCCGGCCCCCGTCCCAGCAGCAGCCACGACAGCTTTTCCACGTCGCTGACATCCGGATAGGACACCAGGTCAATGCGCGGGCGCTGCGCCGTGCCAACCACCTTGACGCCGGCTTCCACCTGTTCGCCGGTGCGCAGGGCCTCGATATCCAGAATCGGATTGTCCAGCCGGCCCTGGAAAGTCAGCGTGCCGCGGCTCAAGCGCAGCTTCTGGCCATAGGCCTCGATGCCGCCGCCCCGGGTCCGCAACTGGCCCACGCCCGTCAGGCGGCCGTCGTTCAGCATGATCTGGATGGACCCCAGCAGCCCCGCATCCAGGCCCATGCCGGTGATGTAGAAGCGCGGCCCCATGTCGAACTTCAGGTTCATGCTGGTTTGCAGGGGCGTGGAGACGGCGGTGGGGTCCTGGCCGGCATGCACGACCTTCACGTCGTCGTCCAGCGACGGCACGCCTTGCAGGATTTCCAGGCTGAACCAGCCCGCGTCGGCCTTCAGGTCACCCACGATTTCGATGCGCGGCATGGCGGCCTTCAGGTCGATCGTGCCGGACACCATGGCGTAGCGGTCCGAGCGCTGCAACGCCGGGAAGCGGTACAGCGTCAGCTTGATGTCGCCGCCGCCATCGATGAAGTTCCACTGGCCCTTGGCTTCGGCGTACCCGCCCTTGGCCTCGGGGTTGGTCGTGATCCATTCCTTGGTGCGCCATTCGGCCGGCATCACCCGCAACGACGCCGGAAAGCGCAGGCTGTCCAGCACCAGGCGGTCGCCATCCAGACGCGCCGACAAGGTGCCGTCAATCAGGCGCACGCCGTCGTCGATGCGCACCACGCGCAGCTTGTCGCCACGGATGGTGCCGGTGGCCGACCACTTGCCGGCCAGCGTGCCTTGGGCTTGCAAGTTGGCTTTGACGGCGCCGCCCACTTCCATCGAATCGCCCACGAACAGGCTGACCCAGGCCAGGTCGGCGATGTCCGCATCCAGATTCGCGCGCAGCGGCTGGCGTTCGTCCAGCGCCATGGCGCCGTTGGCGTCCACCCGCAGCACGGCGGTGCCGGTGCCGTTGATGGTGCCCATTTTGTTGGTCGCCACGTTGAGCTTGGCGTCCAGACGGCTGGCGTTGGCGGAGGTGGGCGTGGCGGTCACGTCCAGCACCAGCGCCTTCAGGCCCAGCGGAATCGGCGGGTCGCCCGGAATCAGCAAATCGCCTTCACGGCGGGTGATGCGGGCCTTGCCCCCCAGCCGGCCGTCGAACTTCAGGTCCCACAGCAGATCCAGCGCGATCCGGCGCTGGCCGTCGGGGATGACGGCGTTCACGCGGCTCGGACCCTTGCCCAGCTTGGCGGCGGCCTCGGGGTCTACCGCGCCGATCACTTGCCGCGCCATGGCTGCGGTGATGACGAGATTGTCCGCCTGCCCTGCGGTTTCCCAGCGCTTGCCGCCGCCACGCGACCCCTGGTGCGCGAGCGTCAGGCGTTCCTTGCCCGGCAGCGTCAGGCTCAATGCGGTCTGGCCGACCTGCCATTGCCATTGGGGCGCAACGGCGGATGGCAGAAAGGCCAATGTCACCGGCCGGTCGACCGACACGGCGAACCCGGCGGTGTCTGCCGTCAGCTTGGAGAAGGCGCCGCGCCAGCCCACCAAGGCGGCGTCGGGCTGCCCGGCCGGGCCTTGACCCCACGCGCCGGTGAACACGATATTGGCCTTGGCCGGCGCCTGCCCCAGCACGCCCGCGCGCGGCTTGGCGGGGGTGTAACCGGCGGCCAGTTCGCCCCGGTGCGCGGCCATCGTGCCGGTAAGCTTGCCCTTTAATTCGGCGCCACCGGGAATGCCAGGCCAGAAAGCGTCCAACTGCGGCGCCTGGGCGTCCAGGTTCACCACGCCATCCCGAGCGTCAATTTCGCCGTTTATCTGAACCCGGTTTCGGCCCAGCTTCAGGTCCACATCCAGACCATGAATGCGCAACCCGGCGAGCGGGTCGATGGCGGTGTTGGTGGCGGGTACGGGGGAGGTCGCGGTGTTGGGTGCGGTGTTGGGTGTGGTGCTGGCTACGGTGCTGGCTGCCGTGCTGGGTGCGGTCCTGGGTGCGGTGGCAGTCGCGGTGCTGGCGGCGGTGCTGGCGGCGGTGCTGGTTGGGGTCGAAGTCCCGGTCGCGGTTGCGACAGCTGCGGCGATATCCACCTGGGCTTTGAGCCCGCCCGTCAGCGCTTGCTTGTTCCAGCGTGTGCCTTCCTCGAAGCGCAGGTCGATAGCGGCGTGCCGCAGCTGGCTCAGGTTTTCGATATCGGCCTGCACATCACCCCGTACGGTCAGGACCGCGGGCGGGATGGCATCCCCCAGCCAGGGCGCCAGATCCAGGCGCTGCGCACTGATGGTGCCGGCGATGCGGTCACGTCCGGCGCCTTGCGCGGCGTCGGATTGCAGATCGAATTGCGCGGTCAGGGTCGACTTATCAGGCAGTTGCGCGTTCGCCCGGGCGCTGCGCAGGACCAGCGCCGTGCGGGGCGCCAGGTCCGCCACCACATCCAGCAGCAGGCCGGAGCCCGCGCCGTCCAGCTTGGCCTGAATGCCATCCATCGACCCCGCCGCGTCAGCGCGCAGCACGACCTGGCAAGCGGGCGCAGGCGGCCCCGCCAGTTCGGACGGCGAGCCGGGCTTGGTTTGAGAAGACGGCTTGGCCTTCGGGCCGGCCTTGGGATCGGCCTTGGGATCGGCCTTGGGATCGGCTTTGGGGCCGGCTTTGGGATCGGCTTTGGTATTAGGATCGCCTTTGCGCTGGGCGTCGGCCCTGGGATCAGCCTTGGCCCTGGGATCAACCTTGGCTTTGGGATCAGCCTTGGCTCTCGGATCAGCCTTGGCGTCCGCGTTCTTGCCCGCCGCCGGACGCGTATCGAACACGCCGCTTAGCTTGTCAGCCTGGCACAGCGGGGAATCGGGGCCTGTGCCGCGCGCCGTCACATCCAGGCGCGCCGCAAACGGCCAGGGGTCGGCCAGCGCCTGCAGCTCGGCCTGGCCCGACACGTCGGCCTGCCCCACTTCGTGTCCCACGCGCAGGTTGGCGATGCGCAATTGCGCGCCCTGCTTCCCCGCTGCGAACGTGGCGCTCAGTGCGCCCAAGGTCACGGGCAAAGGCTGCCCGTCCTGATCCAGCTGGAAATCGCCCAGCGCGATGCGGTCAATGGCGATATCCACCGGCAGCGACGGCAGCGAGAACGGCTCGCCATTTTCTTCGGCGGGCGCGGTCTCGGGCGACGAAGTCAACGCCACATGGACCGACCCTGCCGACACGTCTCGCACGTGCAGCAGGCGGTCGCCCAACGCGCGCCAATGCACGTCCAGATTCAGGTCGGTAATGTCGATGTACGTGCCGCTGACATCCAGGTTCAGCTTGCCGACGCTCACGCCGCGTAGCAACGACCCTTTCACGTCCAGCGCCTGCCCGTTCAGTTGCTGGGCGGCGGTCGTCAGCAGCAGCCGCGTGCCGTTTTGCGAACCCACCAGCCAGAACACGAAGCCGCAGGCCAGCAGCGCCAGCATCGCCAGGCCGGGCAACCACCACACCAGAATCTGGCGCAGGATTTTGCGCAACACGGTCAAAACGCGATCCCCAACGAAAAGTGCAAGCGCAGGTCACGTTCACGCTGGCCGTAGGCCAGGTCCAGGAACAGCGGGCCGGCCGGGGTGCGCACGCGCGCGCCCACGCCGTAGCCCACGGCCATCGACATATCGCCGAACGATTCGGCGGCATCGCCCGCGTCCACGAAGACGCCCATGCCCCAGCGCTCATTGAAATAGTGGTCGTACTCCACACTGCCGACGACGAGCGTGGGCGCACCCACCACCGCGTTGTCGCGCTGCACGCCGATGCTTTGATACTTGTAGCCGCGAATCGAACGTGCGCCCCCGGTGCGGAATCCGAAATCGTCAGGCACCTGCACCTTGCTGTTTGACCACACGCGGCCGACTTCGCCGCGCACGGTCAACACATCGAGCTTGCCAATCGGCCACCACTTCTGGGCGCGCACCCGGGCGCGGGTATAGGGTTCGCCGGTATCCAGCGTCACACCTACGCCGCCGCCCACTGCGATCAGGTTGCCTTCGCGCGGGTCGTACTTGTTATCCACATCGCGGCGCAGCCATTCGGCCGTTGCCGTCAGCGTGGGCAGCGTGTATTCGTCGCCGCCGTCGATCTTCACGTGATCCTGCGCCAGCAGCAGGCCCCAGCGGGTTTCGTATTCGACCCGGCTGTCGCCCGCGCCCTTGCGCTCTTGCAGGCGCGTCGCCCCCAAGGCGTAACGCGTAACTTCCAGCCCCTGGATATCGGAATGGTCAGCCAAAACGCCGAACGAATCCTTGTAGCCGCGCTCGGTGGGCGGCAGCAGGAAGTCGGCGTAGGCGCGCTGGCGCAGCCGGTCGACGCTGAAGCCGGTTTCCATGGTGACGGGCTGGCCGAACACGACGTTCTGCCGGTACAAAGATTCCACACGCACGCCCGCTTCGTCGTCCACGCCAAGTGATGCCGTGAAACGCTTGGGCGGCGCTTCCACCACCCGCACCTGCACGGGCAAAGTCACTTCGCCATCGGAGTCATAGACGGCGGGCGGCGGCGGCACCGCGCCGGACACCGACGGGTCGCCGGCCGGCGTCGCGGCGGCCAGGTCTTTCGAGCCCGGCGCGCGGGCGCGGTCGGAATTCGGTTCTGGGGCTTGCTGCGGCGTGGCGCCGGGTTGCTCCAGCGACACAAAAGCGCCGCGGAAAAACGCGGTGGATTGCAGATCCTGCTGCCAGGTGTCCAACCGGTTCTGGTCGTAGGCGGCGCCCACCGAGTAGCGCACATAGCGCTGCACCAGTTTGTCTGGCACGCGCTTCAAGCCTTCGGTATTGAGCTCACCCATGCGGACCTGCGGGCCGCTGTCGATGGTGACGCGCAAGGCGGCTGTCGCGGTGTCGGCCATGATCTCGGCTTGCGAGGCCGTCATGCGCGCCAGCATGAAATCCCGCGTGGACACTTCGTCCAGCAGGTTCGACTTGGCCTTGTTCCAATCGCTATTGATGAACGGCTGGCCCGCCTTGAGCTGCCAGTCGTCGCGCAGCTTCTGTACGCGTTGCGCGTATTCGGGGCGCGTGATGCGGCCGGTGAAGGTCAGGTCGACGGACGAAACGGTCGTGCGCTTTCCGGCCACGATGCCGATATCCCAGGTTTCCCCGCCGATATCGGTGCCCGCTTCCAGCGTTACCTTGGGCGCGAAATAGCCCTGCGTGGCCAGCGCAGCCAGCGTGGCGTCGCGCGCACGCCGGCGCAGGCGGCTGATTTCACCGCCGTCCTGGTCTTCGGCAAGGCGCGCAATGGCATTCACCGCCTCGGTGATCGCCTGCAACGCGGCCGGTGGCACGCCACCGGGGTCCACGATGATTTCCGGGCGCTTGGCCAACGCCTCGCCCGACACTACGCAAAGTCCTGCCAAAAAGGCGCGGGCTGCCCACCGCATGCTTCAGGTCGGCTGCTGCACAACGATGGACGGGAATTTCCCGGCCATGTCGCGCGGTAGCGCCGCCACGCCCGCTGCCAGCTTTCTTGCAATGCCGCGGTAAAGCGCAGCCGCTTCGCTACCCGCATCGGACACGACCGTCGGCGTGCCAGCGTCCGTTTGTTCGCGGATCGCCAGCGTCAACGGCAGGCTGCCCAGCCACGGCGTCTGATATTGCTCGGCCATGCGCTGGCCGCCGCCCTCGCCAAAGATGTGCTCGGCGTGCCCGCACTGCGAGCAGATATGGATGGCCATGTTTTCCACCACGCCCAGGATCGGCACTTCCACCTTCTGGAACATGCGCAAACCCTTGCGGGCGTCCAGCAGCGCCACGTCTTGCGGCGTGGTGACGATGACCGCCCCCACCACCGGCACTTTCTGCGCCAGCGTCAGGGCCACGTCGCCCGTGCCAGGCGGCATGTCGACGATCAGGTAATCCAGATCGCGCCAATTGGTCTGGCGCAGCAATTGTTCCAGCGCCTGCGTGACCATCGGGCCGCGCCAGATGGCGGGCGAGTCGGCATCAATCAGGAAGCCGATGGAATTGGCCTGCAGGCCGTGGCCCGTCAGCGGTTCCATGCTTTTGTTGTCCAGGCTTTCCGGACGGCCGGAAATGCCCAGCATCGTCGGCACGCTGGGGCCATAGATATCGGCGTCCAGCACCCCGACCTTGGCGCCTTCGGCCGCCAGGGCCAGGGCCAGGTTGACGGCGGTGGTGCTCTTGCCCACGCCGCCCTTGCCGGATGCCACCGCAATAATGTTGCGCACGTTGGGCAGCGGCTTCAGCCCCTTCTGCACGGCGTGCGCGGCCACTTTCCACGTCACGGTGACTTGCGCATCGGCCACGCCGGCTTGGGCCAGCGCGGCGGCGGCAATGCCTTGAATCTGCTCGCGGACGCTGTCCGCGGGATAACCGAGTTCCAGCGTCAGGGCCACGCGAGCGCCCGCCAGCTGAATGTCACGATCTTTTACAGAAACGCCCAGGTCCAAACCCGTGTTCGGGTCTTGCGCGGCGCGCAGCGCAGCGCGGATGTGTTCTATCGTTATACTCATGTCACTATGGTTCCGTAGGCAGCGCGGCTTCTGCGGGCCGCCATCCCCTAAAGGATAGCGGATACGCGGGAACCTTTCGCTGCGTTTTGCATCCGACCTTCATGACCAACACACTTATCCGCTTCTTCCGTGCCGTCCTATTCGCCGCCCTGGCCTTGATCGGTATGGCGATGGCGCTGGTCTTCATGCTTTCCACGGCTCTCGCCGTGGCGATCCTGTATGTGGTCGCCAAGGTGCGCGGCAAACCTTTCGGCGTTCGCGCCTATTGGAGCCAGCGCCAAGGCGCCCGCCCGGGACCGTTCCAGACCGCCACCGCCCCCTTCGCCACGCAACCGCGTGGCGATGTGATCGACGTCGAAGCCCGCGAGATCCGCTAAGCGCGGCATTTCCGTAGCGCTTGCGCCGCCCGCGGCGCAAGCCGGCCATTGCCTGGTAAGCCGCCAGGGCTTATTGCCCCAGCCGCCCGCCGTCTTCGCCTTGGCCGTGCCCCCTTCAACCCGCCTGATTCGCAGCCCTGCGATCGGCGGGTTGTGTCGTTAGCGCAAAGCCTACCCGGACACTCACGCGGGCACGTCTTCGCCGTTGTCCTAAAATGGCCGGCTAATCCCTTTTCCCCTCAACCTCTGTCGACAACCATGTCTCGCACCCTTTTTGTCACCACAGCGCTGCCCTACGCCAACGGATCTTTCCACATCGGCCACATCATGGAGTACATCCAGGCTGATATCTGGGTTCGTTCGATGCGAATGGCGGGCCACACGGTGCACTTTGTGGGCGCGGACGACGCGCACGGCGCGCCGATCATGTTGAAGGCCGAAAAAGAAGGCATCACGCCGCAGGCGCTGGTCGCCCGGTACGCTGCCGAACGACCGCAGTACCTGAACGGCTTCCACATCCGTTTTGATCACTGGCATTCCACGGATTCCGCCGAGAACGTGGCGCTGTCGCACGACATCTACCGTGCCCTGAAAGCCCAGAACCTGATCGAAACCCGCTCCATCGAGCAGTTCTACGACCCGGTCAAGGGCATGTTCCTGGCCGACCGCTACATCAAGGGCGAATGCCCGAAGTGCCACGCGAAAGACCAATACGGCGATTCCTGCGAAGTCTGCGGCGCGGTCTACGCGCCCACCGAGCTCATCAACCCGTACTCGGCGCTGACCGGCGCCACGCCGGTGCTGAAGTCGTCCGACCACTTCTTCTTCAAGCTGTCCGACCCGCGCTGCGTGGAATTCCTGCAGCAATGGACGACGGGTTCCAACGCCAATGGCGGCAAGCACCTGCAACCCGAAATGCTGGCCAAGACCCGCGAATGGCTGGGCGCCGAAGACGGCGAAGCTAAACTCGGCGACTGGGACATCTCGCGCGATGCGCCCTACTTCGGCATCGAAATTCCCGATGCGCCGGGCAAGTACTTCTACGTGTGGCTGGACGCGCCGGTGGGCTACCTGGCGTCGCTGAAGTCGTACTGCGAGGTCAAGGGCCTGGATTTCGACGCGCTGCTCGACCCCAACGGCACCACCGAGCAAGTGCACTTCATCGGCAAGGACATCGTGTACTTCCACGCGCTGTTCTGGCCCGCCATGCTGAAGTTCGCCGGCCGCAAGACGCCGGACGCCGTGAACGTGCACGGTTTCATCACCGTCAGCGGTGAAAAGATGTCCAAGAGCCGCGGCACCGGCATTTCGCCGCTCCGCTACCTGGAAATCGGCATGAACGCCGAATGGATGCGCTATTACATCGCCGCCAAGCTGAACGCCCGGGTCGAAGACATGGACTTCAACCCCGAAGACTTCATCGCCCGCGTCAACAGCGACCTGGTCGGCAAGTACGTCAACATCGCCAGCCGCGCCGCCAGCTTCATCACGAAGCACTTCGACGGCGTGCTGGGCTATTCGGGCGACACCGCCGCTCTGTCGGCGGAATACGCCGAGCAGGCCGAATCCATCCGCGCCGCCTTCGAGGCCCGCGAATACAACCGCGCCATCCGCGAAATCATGGCCTACGCCGACCGCATCAATCAGGCGTTCGACACGGCCCAGCCGTGGGTGCTGGCCAAGGGCATCGCCACCGCGGACGACGCGCAAAAGGCCGCCCTGCAAGACATCTGCTCGCGTTCGCTGGCGGGCTTCAAGGCGCTGTCCGTGATGCTGGCTCCCGTGCTGCCGTCGCTGGCCGAGCGCGTCGCGCTGGAACTCTTTGGCGCGCAAGCCCCGTTCACCTGGGCCGACGCCGCCGTGCTGCCGCAGCGCGTGGCCCCGTTCAAGCACCTGATGCAACGCGTCGAACCGCAAATGCTGGAAGACCTGTTCGAGCCGCCCGCCGCCCCCGTGGTGGTGCCGGGCGGTGAACCGGTAGCCGAGACGATCTCTATCGACGACTTCGCGCGCGTCGACCTGCGCATTGCGCAGATCGTCAACTGCGAACACGTCGAAGGCTCGACCAAGCTGCTGCGCCTGACGCTGGATGTGGGCGAAGGCCGCCATCGCAACGTGTTCTCGGGCATCAAGTCGGCCTACCAGCCGGAAGACCTGATCGGCAAGCTGACCGTCATGGTCGCCAACCTGGCCCCGCGCAAGATGAAGTTCGGCGTGTCCGAAGGCATGGTGCTGGCCGCCAGCCACGCGGACGAAGCGGTCGACGCCGGCATCTACGTACTGGAACCGTTCCCCGGCGCCAAGCCCGGCATGCGCGTGCGCTGATCGCGTACTCCCCGCACGGCCAAAGAGGCCAGCTCGCGCAAGATCCGCGAGCTGGCCTTTTTTATGGCCTGACCGGCACCGGGCTTTCGCCTTGCCACGGGTTGAGGACGTTGACGCCGCAAGGCAGGAAATCAGCAGTGTCTCGTGTGACAACGGTCATGCCGTGGACCAGGGCGGTTGCGGCGATCAGGCCGTCGGACAAGGGCTGGACCGTTGGAACGTGAAGTTGCGCGCCGCGCAGTGCAACCGCGCCATCGACGGGCAGCACCCGGCCATCAAAGGCCGGCAAGACATGACGCTCAAACCATTTTCTAAGCACCGCCCCTTGAAGCGGGTCACGGCGCTCCAGGCGGAGCACGCCGACTTCAAGTTCGTGGACAGTCATCACCGACACATAGAGATCAGAGATATCCACGCTGTCTGCCCACCGCGCGACCGGTGCATAGGCCTTACCCAACGGCACCTTGCGTAGCTCTGACACCACGTTCGTATCCAAGATGAACGTCACACACGACTCGCAGCGTGCGCAGGACGGCGGCGAAATGGAAATTCGAGTTCGATGCCGGCGGCGCCTGGCATCGCGAGCAGATCCACGATTGATCGGCGCCGTATCGCGTTAGGCGGCGTTGCGGCGGCGAGGACGAAGCGTCGCAGATACGCACGGCGACGTGCTTTCGCAGCGACCGTGCGGCATGGAATTCGGGGCGTGGTCATGGTTCCCTCCTGATTGGTCATTACCAGATGGGAACGGTACTGCGCCAGCTTGCGCTAGTGGGCAGGACGGCACGGCAAATCAGACGAAGTGACGTCCGTATCGACCGCAGCAAGCATTACTTGCTAGGCGCCAACCCCGGGTCCAGCGAGTGGCGTTCGTCGAACACGAAGCACTTGCCTTCGTAGCCCGGGCCGCCCGTTTCCTCGAAGTATTTGAGGATGCCGCCGTCCAGTTGGTACACGTTCGGGATGCCGGCTTCGTTCATGTAGATGGCGGCTTTCTCGCAGCGGATGCCGCCGGTGCAAAAGCTGACGACGGTTTTGCCTTCGAGTTCGGCGCGGTGCGCCTGGACGGCGGCGGGGAATTGCGTGAAGCGGTCAATGCGCCAATCGATGGCGTTCTTGAAAGTGCCTTCGTCCACTTCGAACGCGTTGCGGGTGTCGAGCATGACCACGGGGCGTCCGGCGTCGTCCACGCCCTGCTCCAGCCAGCGCGCCACCGTCCGGGCGTCCACGCCCGGCGCGCGGCCCGCTTCGGGGCGGATGGTGGGGTGGTCCATGCGGATGATTTCGCGCTTGATCTTGACGAGCAATTTGCGAAACGGCACGCCTTCGCTATGGCTGAATTTGACTTCCAGATCGGCAAACCGCGCGTCGGCGCGCAGCGCCTGCAAGAAGGTGTCGATGCCAGTGGCCGAGCCGGCCAGGAACAGATTGATGCCTTCTTCGGCCAGCAGGATGGTGCCCTTGAGCGCGCCGTCGCCGGCAAGCGCCAGCAGGTGGGCGCGCAGCTCGGGCAGGGAGTCCAGCGAAACGAATTTGTAGGCGGCGATATTGACGACGGAAGTCATGGCAAAGCAAGAAAATGCGGACGGCGAAGCCCGTAATAGTAATCGCTGGGCGGGCCGCCCCGCCCGGCGCCCGCCTTGATCCTGCTCAACGCGAGACGATTTCCTGCTCGATCACGGCGTCCAGCACCCAGCGCACGGTCGAGGCGCCGGCGGGCGGGTACGGGTCGGCGACTTCGACCACGCGCAGCCGGTAGCGGATGCCCGGCTGGAAATTGAAGCCGGTGATGTCGCCATACCAAAGCTGCCAGGGCTGAGAGGCGCTGTCGCGCACCTGGTAGCACATGGCGCGGCCAGCGCCGGCGCTGCATGGCACGCGCTCGGCGTTCACGTAGACCAGCTTCGTCGGACCCGCGCTGCCGCCCGCCACGGGGTCGGCGCGGCGGCCGAAGTCCAGCGTGTCGCCCGAACTCAGCACCCACGTCATGCGCTGCGGGTTGTTGGTGTTGTCGACCGACGTGGCGGTGATGCGGGTCAGGCCGGCCAGGAAGTCCTGCTCCAGCTTCATGTTCTGCGGCGCGCAGGCCATCATCGTCGCAACCGGGTTCGCCCGCACGATCAACTGGCCATTGGCGACCGTGTACGGCGCGTTGTACTGGTTGCAGCCGGCAAACCCGGACATTCGCGGCGCGCCCTGGTCGTGGACAAAACTGGCGGTCAGCGGCCGGGAGTCGGTGGACGGATGCGGGATGGTGCGCAGGCCGCCGCCCGGCAGCGTCCAGCGGGCCAGATCCCAGCTGGTCTGCGCCAGGATGTCGGACGCCGAGGCCGGCTGGAAGCGGGGGTCCTGTCCGTCCGCCGTCCGCGGCGGTGACGAGGCGCAGGCGGCCAGGCCAACCGACAACACGCAAGGCGCTAGCCAGCGCAGCAAGTTGGAATGGGACGTCCTGGAATGTCCAGGGGCGTAAAGGGAGTCGTTACGAGGCATACGGGGCTTACAGGGCGTAGGGACAGACAGGGCTTCGGCCAAGAACCTAAGTACTTAGGGCCTCAGTACCTAGGGCCTCAGTGCTTAGGGCCTCAGTGCTTAGGGCTTATCAGGACTACGGCGTCTCAATGGCTTTACGGGGTCGGAGGATCTTGGCGGCGCTCAAACTCCAGGACATCGCCACCGCGCAGATTGAACGTCAGGTGCCGCGGGGCGCCGCCATTATCCAAGGTGAACGTGTCGATGGCGGTCAGGCCGCGCAGGTAGTCGGCTTCCAGTTTGGCGCGCTCCGGGGAGGGGCAGGCCATGCGGGTCGTGGCCGGGGCATCAATGAACAGCTTGCCGCTTTCCAGCTTGTACGTGCCCATATAACGGTTGCAGCCCGAAAAGCCGTTGGCGCGGTATTCCTTGCCTTGCGCCAGGAAGGTCAGGCGCACCGGTTCGCCGTTGTCGCCATGCGGTATGTCGCGCAGCGCGCCGCCCTTTTGCGTCCAGCGCACCAGCTCCCAGCTGGTCTGCGCCAGAGAATCCTTGCTGCTTGCGGCATTGGCCGCGGCGGCGCCTTCCGGGCGCGCGCCCCCGGTGGACCCCGCGCAACCCGCCAGCGCCACGGTCAGAAGGCTCAGGCATAGCAGCCGGCAACGCGAAGACATATGGGTAAGCATGGTTGAGACTCCTTTGAATTTCACACCCCCGACTGTAACCGGGGCCGGGCCAGATCGTCCCGCGTTCTCCCCCCTACAGCCGTATCCAAAAGCAGCAATTCCCGTTCCGGCGCTAACGCTGATGATGCAGGGTGCTGCATCGAATGCCGCATGGCGGCGCGCTTCACCGGCGCGCAGAATCAGTGCAGACCACGCATCCGGCCGCCCCTGGCAGCACAGGGATAGAAGCGGATCACAGCAGTTTTGCAGACGCAGGTGTCGGCCCACGAGGCCAAAACGATAAGACTACCGGGAGACACGGCGATGGGCTTTTTAAGAACCTTACTGGCGCTATCAGTGGTGCTGGACCACCTGGGGGGGGGTTACGCCGACCACCTTGTCGGCGGCCGGCTGGCGGTGCAGCTGTTTTATGTGATTTCCGGCTTTTTGATTTCGTATGTGCTGACGGCCACGGACACCTACCAGGGCGCCACGGGCAAGTTCTACGCGAATCGCTTCCTGCGCCTGTTCCCCATCTATCTGGCGGTGGCCGCCATGACGCTTGTCGCCCACGTTGTGTCCGGCGGCGCGTTCTTCCGCTTTTACGACGCCCTGCCCTTTTCCGCTGAACTGTTCCTGGTGCTGTCGAACCTGTTCATCTTCGGCCAGGACTGGCTGATGTTCTTTGGCATCGAGCATTCGGCCCTGTCCTTTACCGGCAGTTTTGCGCATAGCGAGGTGCCGCTGTATCAAGGGCTGCTGGTGCCGCAGGCGTGGACGCTGGGCGTTGAGATGAGCTTCTATCTGGTTGCGCCCTTTGTGCTGAGCTCGCCGCGCCGGCTGCTGGCATTGCTGGCCGCGTCCCTGGCGTTACGCGGCGTGCTCATCGTGACCGGTATTGGCTTGACCGACCCGTGGACCTACCGCTTTTTCCCGACTGAGCTGGCGCTGTTCCTGATGGGCTCGCTGTCCCACCAGGTGCTGCTGCCGCGCTGCAAAGCCTGGACCCGCCGCTTCAACCGGCTGCCTGAACTGGGCACCGCCGTACTCGTCGTCTACTGCATGATTCATTTCTCGATTGGCTTGAACCACACGGTGCGCGACGCCATGGCCGTCCTGCTATTTGCGGCGCTGCTGCCGCTGGCCTTCCTGTTTCAGTCGCGTCACCGGCTGGACAAGGCAATCGGCGAATTGAGCTATCCGATCTATATCTGCCATTCGCTGGTCATCATGTTCTTCAGCTGGCTGCTCAACGACGTTGAAATGCACCAGCCCATGTTGTTTTCAGCGCTGGTGATTGCGGGCTGTATCGGATTTTCGGCCTTGCTGAACGGCTTGATTGCGGACCCGGTGGAACGCTTGCGCAGCCGCCTGCGCAACCGTGGCAAACCGGTCGCCGACGTGCAGACGACGGTGCCGGACGCGCAGCGGCGTCCGCCCAGCGCGGCCCAACCCATCGGGACTATTCGCCGCGCGCCTTGATATACGCTGCCAGCACCAGCTCGATCTGCCGCTTTTCCTGCGAGCTCAAACGCGCATACGTCGCGTACGACACCGACTCGAAAGGCCAGGCGGGCGGTGACTGCACCCCGCTGACGGCAGCGGGCGGCGGCTCGGCATAGCCGGAATTCAGCATCGGCCCTTCGCCGGTGCTCAACCACATCGGGCTGACGCGCAATGCGCGGGTCAGCTTGATGAGCGCATCGCTAGAGGGTTGCAAGCGTTGCCCGCTTTCGTAGTTGCCAATGGCGCTTTGCGACAGGTTGCTTGCGACCGCCAAGTCCTTTTGAGTCCATCCCTGAAGCATTCTTGCGTTGCGCAGACGATGGCTAAACGTGTCCAATCGATCAACCTGAGACATTAATATGAATTTATTTATTTGATTAAAACATCTCAATACTGGCGGCAAATAAACGGATTACACCCGAATTTCCGGGCTAATCCGTCCATCGCAACATTTGCCTGCTTGTCCGCCAGTTTGCGCGTCACGAGCATGCCCATTGCCAGCAGCAGCTTCCCGAAAAAAACCAAGCCTGTCATTGACTTACCGCAGTAAGCCAGCAAAAGCCCGCCGATGCGGGCGTGCGTGCGCGTGCCCTACACGGGCACAAGACCGCACGAAGTTTATGGGTATTGCGAGATAGAAAATAGAAAATAATGTATCGGTAATACATAATAATTTTCCGTCGCAAAGGCGAAAACAAACACTGTTTCATGCGCTTTCCCAGCGGGCTGGGGCAAGCTGAAGTTACCATCAGAAACTACAGAAACGTATCTTCACAAAAAAACACGCCCGTGTTTAAATGAAACACGGGCGTGACTTCCAGGCAGGATCGGGTCACCAGCGGCCTACGGCCCATGCGTCGGAACGGCAATCGTCCGGACCTCTCGCCTCCATACCAACAACACCGCCAGACGGTCTCGTCATGGCGCGGAGCTTAGAGAGGGGCATGGCGGGACTGCTGACGCCGCGCGCTTCCCCCTCAAGCGCCGCCCCCATGCCGCGCCACCTCATTGGAAGCATCAATGAATAACACGCTGGATGTCATTTTCCTCGGAGCCGACGACGCCAGGCATGCCAGGCTCGTGGACGCCCTGTCTCACCTGGGCTTCTGCGTCCGCCGCTGCCTGGACCTGGTAGACGTATACGACCGCTACTCCCGCCGACCCAGCCCGCTGGTGGTGCTGGAGGCCCCTCTTTCAGATATACACAACGCCGCCGTCCGCCTGCGCGCCGTGGACCGCGGGCTGGGCATCGTTGCCATCGCCGCCTTCGCCGACGCCGAAAGCCGAATCCGCACGCTGCTGTGCGGGGCGGATGCCTGCCTGCCGCCCGATGTCACGGGCCTGGAGTTGGCCGCGGTGCTCCAAGCGCTGGTACGCCGCGCGGTCGGCATGGATGGCATGGAAGCGGCCGCGGACGCGCAAGCCGACGAACCCGCTCAGGAAACCTGGCGCTTGGCGAACAAGGGCTGGACGCTGATCAGCCCCACGGGCCGCACGCTGGGCCTGACGACCGGCGAGCGCGATTTCATTTCCCGCTTGGTGACGGCGCCAGACCGCAAGGTCAGCCGCGACGCCTTCTATGCCGATGGCGCAGACGACGCCGACAGCGGCATCACGCGCCGCCGCTTCGTGGATGTGATGATCAGCCGCTTGCGGCGCAAGGCCGCCGCCAATCAGATGACGTTGCCGATTCGCGCGGTGCATGGCTGGGGCTATATGTTCGCCGCAGACATTACGCTGGATCTGGACTATCGGGAGATGGGGGAAGACGGCCGGCTGGACGCGCTGGAAGATTGGCGCCGCGAAACCGCGGATGCCGGCGCGGCGGACTGAAGCGGCCGCGCCGCGATGCGGGACATGCGCATCGTATAGGCGAAAAAACAGGCGAAAAAACAGGCGAAAAAAACAGGCGAAAAAAACGCGGCGCTGCCCCCGAGAGGTAAGACGCCGCGCTAAAACAACACGTGAACCCGGAGTCATCAGCCGGCACTGATGCCTTCTACCTGGATCACGCGATTCCAACATTCGTGCCTCATACTGCTCACGCACGGTCCAACCGTGAACCTGTGCGGGGTCTCTAGTCCCCATACAAGCTGCAACGTGATCAACGCCCGGGCGTCACACCATCCAATGAAGACTGGTTGGCTTACCGCCCGTATCAGCGGTTTTCCGTTTGGATAGCCGCGTGATGAAGGAAGTTTAGGACTTGCCGCCCGATTCCAGTAATTCTTTGTTGATAGCCTTCTATACCTATTTGGCATAGCAAAGCCCGTTGCGCAACGTCCTAAAATACGGACAAAAGGACACGCTCCCACACTGATGCCCACCACAACCCACTCCCTCAAACAGCGCCTGCGCAAAGCGCTATCGCTGTTTCCGCCGAATTGGTGCCTGGCGATTCTTGTTGCGCTGGACGGCTATGCGTTCATGCACCCGGTGCTGCGCGAAGTGCGCGCGCGCGAATACTCATTCTGGCTGGCGCTGGATAACTGGCACGAAGTCATGCGGGTGGTGGGCCTGCTGGAGATTCCGCGCCTGGTGCTCGGCGTAGGGTTGCAGGTCATTGCGATCGGCCTGATCCTGAAAGCGCGCATCGCGTGGGCGTTCTCGCTGGTGCTGCTGATTGGCATCGGCTCATTCGCGATTCTGGGTGACGCTGGCCGCGCGGGGCTGGGCATCTACACGCTGGTGCTGGTGATTGCGCTGATCGCATACTGGCGCCGCTTTGACCGCGCAAGCGTTACCGCAGGCTCGCTGTTCGCGCTGGTCAGTGTGTTGTCGCTGCTGATCTACGCCATCTTCGGCACGCTCTACCTGGGCAACGAATTCAATCCGCCTGTGCTGGATGCCGGCACTGCGTTCTACTTTTCCATCGTGTCGATGTCCACCGTGGGCTATGGCGACATCACGCCGCACAGCACCACCGCCAGGCTGTTCACCGCGTCGATTATCATCCTTGGCATTACGGTGTTCGCCACCTCCATCAGCGCCATCGCCGGGCCGGTGATCGGCGGCAATCTGAAACGGCTGGTCAAAGGCAGGTTCTCTACCGCCATGAGAAAAAACCACATCATCATCGCAGGCGCGACGCCGTTGGCGCTCAGCGTCTACAACGGGCTGCGCCAACGCAGCGAGGAAGTGACCGTCATCGTGCCCGTTGGCACGCCGCACGAATACCCCGCCGCCACCGACCTGATTGAAGGCGACCCCTCCAGCGTGGAAATCCTGCGCAATGCGGGCGTGACGCGCGCGCGCTATGTGCTGGCGCTGCGCGATGACGATGCCGAAAATGCGTTCATCGTGCTGGCGGCCAAGGAAGCCACGGGCGAAGGCGGCGCGAAGACGGTGGCGCTGGTCAACACCAGCAAGCATCTGGAGAAGATCCGGCGCGTGCATCCTGACATGGTGTTCTCGGTGCAGTTGCTGGGCGCCGAACTGCTGACGCGCGCCATCAATGGCGAACCGATGGACAGCCAGGCCATCACGGATCTGTTCTTCGCCAAGTCGGCGACGCCGCCCGTGACACCGCCCGTGACGCCGTCCTGAGCCGCATCCGGGGCGCTCGTCAAGCCGCGTCCGGAAGGATCGTCAAGCCGCGGTAGGAGCATCCGTGACCGGGCGCTGCGCCGCGGCGGCAACCGCCCCGGGCGGCGAATGCCCGACATACCACCGCACGAAATCTGCGGACGGCATGGGCCGCGCAAACAGGTACCCCTGAATGAACGCCACGCCGCGCGCCGTCAGGTAATCAAACTGCACCTGCGTTTCGACGCCCTCCGCCACCACCGCCAGATTCAACCGATGCGACAGCGTGATGATCACATCCAGCACCGGCGCTTCTTCGCCCGTGGGCAAGATGGCGTGCACGAAGCCCTTGTCGATCTTCAGGTAGTCCACCGGAAACTTCTGCAAATACGATAGCGAGCAATGGCCCGTGCCGAAATCATCGATGGCGACGCGCACGCCATCGGCGCGCAGCGCATCGATATTGCGGCGCGCCTGGCCGTTGTCCGCAATCAGGCTGCGTTCGGTAATTTCCAGCACGATCAGCGGCTTGCGCGCGGCGACATTCGCGCGGAAAGCCTGGATGTCAGACACCAGCGTCGTGCCAGACAGATGTTCGGGCGCAATGTTCACGCCAATGTGAAAGTCAGGCGGCGTGTCCCACGTTTGCAGATCCCGTTCGATCAGCCGCAACAGATGCTGGGTCAGCGGAATGATCATGCCCTCGGCCTCGGCCGCCGCAATGAAGATGTCGGGCCGCACGAAGCCCACGCCGGGGCGGTTCCAGCGCATCAGCGCCTCGACCCCTTCGCACTGCCCCGTCAGTTGCCCATACACCGGCTGGTAGTAAACCTGGAACTCGTTGGCGCGCATGGCGCGGCGCAGCTGTTCTTTGAATGACAGGCGATTGACCTGCAAGCGGTACGCGGCAAACGCCAGCCCGGCGCCGATCAGCAGCGCAACCGGCAGATAGCTCAGCAGCAGTTGCTGCCACGCGGTCACCAAGCCTTCAGCCGGGGCGCGGACATTGATGGTGAGCGCAACGCGCCCGTTGTTCCGGGTGACTTCGTCGTAGACGAGCTCCACGCCCTTGCTGGACGCCTTCCAGGATTCGCTGCGGATGGGCGCGCCCTTGCCCACGATCAGCTCCAGCCCATAGTGACCCCGCGAGGCGACCGCATTGAGCAGGTCCAGAACGTACCGGCCGTCCAGCGCCACCGCGCCGCTATAGCCCGGGGCGCCTGGCTTGCCCAGCAGGATCGCGGGGCGGTCCGGCGCCAGCGGCGTTCCCGCTACCGAGAACAACCAGCGGTCAGGTGAGGCGTCGATGGGCCAGTTGCGGAAATCGCCCACCGAGAAGTCCACGGCGCCAATCACCGATGAGCAATAGATGTGATCGCTGCTGGCGAGAATCAGCGCGCGGAAATAGGGGTTCAGCGCGCTCCAGCGTTGCAGCAAGGGCAGCACGTCAGCGCAAGGCTGCGGCGTCAACTCGGCCACCCGGTCCAGCACCGACCACGCTTGCGAAAGAATGGTCTCCACCTGCACACGAACAATCTGCGCGGCGGCTTCGGCCTCGTTGCGGCGTTCGTTTTTGGCATGCACCCAAGACCAGGCCACGCACAACACAACGGGGAGCATCAACGCAAATGCCACTGGCAAATACCGCCAGGACGGCACACGAACCGTCATTCCTGATGTCGTCAAAGCCGCCTCGCTGGAAATTCAGTCAATGTGCAAAACCATCCTGAAAGGGATAGGACACCAAGCGCGGCGCAGCGTCAAGAAGCGATTACGCAGCGCCTTGCCTGCCCCGTCGCCGATTCACGCCGGGGATTCACGCCGTGGGGTCACGCCGCAGATTCAAGCCGCAGACTCATGCCGCAGACTGAAGCCGCAAAATTATGCCGCCGATTCAAGCAAGCGCTGGATCAACGCTATGTGCGCCCGCCGGCGGACGGCCAGGTTCATCTTTTCTTCGGGCCCCATCAGCGCCGACATGACCAGCGTATGCACAATCGGCGACAGCAGCAGCCAGGGATGTTCCACCGCCAGACACGTGCCGCACAGGCCCCGCTTGCGCGCCCGCGCCAGCACCTGCGCAATGTCTGACTGATACGCATCAGCGGTTTCGCGCCGCCAACGAGAGGCCAGGTGCGGCACGCGCCCGCTTTCCGCCAGCAGCAGGCGCATGGTGCCGGCCATGGCCGGGTCGCTCAAAGACGCGTACAGGTGGTTCACGATGCGCTCGGCCAGATGGCGCGGCGAAGACGCCCCGTCCACCACCGCGTCCACGTCCAGCCGGGCCGGGTTCAGATGGCGCGCGAGCAACGCTTCGAAGACGCCTTCCTTACTGGTGAAGTGCGCGTATAGCCCCCCTTTGGACAGGCCGGCGCGCACGGCGATGTCTTCCATCCTGGCGCCGGCATAGCCCGCGCGTGAAAACTCCTGCAACGCCGCGTCCAGGATGTGCCCAACGCGCACGGCAGGAGGCAGACGACAGCGTTGCACGCTCATAGCGAATTCCCCTGCAAGTCCCGGATATTAAAAACCGACTGGTCAGTCGATAACTTGACCCACATCAAGGAACGCGTCGCGCACGCTGGGCACAATGGATGCATGACCCTGGCATCGGGTCCGTCCGAACGCCAAGCCACAAGCCGCGCCGCCCCGGACGCACCCGGCGCCCTCGCGCTGGAGACCCTTGCATGACTCGCCGCCCGTATCCGGCCAAGACCCTGAGCGCCTTGCGCGCCGCCCCCGCCGCTTTATGCGTGCTGCTGGCGGGCTGCGTGTCCATGGCGCCGCCCTACACCCGCCCTGCTCTGCCCGTGCCCGCCGCTTACGCGGAGTCCACGGCGTCCGGCGCCGCCACGCAAGCCACGCAGGCCGCGGCATCTCAAGCCACCCCGCAAGCCACCCCCCAAGCTGCTTCCGACCCCGCGCCACATGGCAACGCCGCCGCGCACATCGCCTGGCAAACCTATTTCTCCGACCCCGTCCTGCACGGCCTGATCGACAGCGCGCTGGCGAACAACCGCGACCTGCGCACCGCCTTGCTGCGCGTTGAAGAAGCCCGCGCGCTGTATGGCATTCAACGCGCGGATCAATTCCCCACCATCGGCGTCCAGGCCGACGGCACGCGCAGCCGCGTGCCGGGGGATCTGAACCTGACGGGCCAGCCGCAGATCAGCAGCCAGTATCAAGCAGGCGTTGGCATGGCCACCTGGGAGCTGGATTTCTGGGGCCGCGTGCGCAGCCTGAAAGACGCCGCATTACAGAACTACCTGGCGTCCGACGCCGCGGCGCGAGCCGCCACGCTCAGCCTCATCACGCAGGTGGCCGACAGCTACCTGACGCTGCGCGAACTGGATGAACGGCTGGCGCTCACGCGCGAAACCATCGCCTCGCGCGCGGAGTCATTGCGCATCTTCCGCCGCCGTTTCGAAGTGGGCGCGATATCAAAACTTGACCTGACCCAAGTCGAGACCTTGTGGCAGCAAGCGCGCGCATTGGGCGCCGACCTGGAACAGACCCGCGCCGCGCAGGCCCACGCGCTGGAACTGCTGGTGGGCGCACCGTTGCATCTGCCCGCGCACATCACGCAACTGGACGACAACGCCGTCATGCGCGAACTGCCCGCAGGGCTGCCGTCGGACCTGCTGGTCAGCCGGCCAGACATCGTCGCCGCCGAACATCAACTGCAAGCCGCCAACGCCAACATCGGCGCCGCACGCGCAGCCTTCTTGCCCAGCATCACGCTGACTGGCGCATTCGGCACCGCCAGCGCCGAGCTGGATGGCTTGTTTTCTGGCGGCAGCCGCGCCTGGAATTTCGCGCCCAGCATCAGCCTGCCGATCTTCGACGCCGGCCGCCGCCAGTCCACGCTGGATCTGACCGAGGTGCGGCGGGACCAAGCCATCGCCACCTACGAGAAGAGCATCCAGAGCGCGTTTCGCGACGTGTCCGACGCCTTGACCGCGCGCCATTGGCTGGCCGAACAAGTGGAGGTGCTGCGCGCCACCGTCGCCGCGCAAAGCGAACGCGCGCGGCTGGCGCAACTGCGCTATGAGCACGGCGCGTCTCCGTATCTGGAAGTGCTGGACGCGCAGCGCGACCTGCTCGCCGCGCAGCAGACCCTGGTGCAACGGCGGCGTGCGCTGTTGTCCAGCCGGGTCGGCCTGTACGCCGCGCTGGGCGGCGGCACCCAAGCCGCGGGGCTCGCCACCGCTGCCTCTACCCCCGAATAATCCAGGAACCCGTCATGCCTTTGCCCACCCGAAAACTGATTCCCGTGTTGATTGTTCTGGCGATCGCTGCCGCGGGGTACGCCGGCTGGCGGCTGCTGGCCGACACCGGACCGGGAGCAGGCTTCATCAGCGGCAACGGCCGCATCGAAGCCACCGAGATCGACGTCGCCACCAAACTGGCCGGCCGCGTGAGCGATGTGCTGGTGATTGAAGGCGACTTCGTCAAAGCCGGCCAGCCGCTAGCCCGCATGCAGATCGATACGCTGAATGCCCAGCGCGAAGAAGCGCGCGCACAGCATCAGCAAGCCATCAACAGCGCGGCCAGCGCCGCGGCGCAGGTCGCGCAGCGTGAAAGCGACAAGCTGGCCGCCGAAGCCGTCGTGGTGCAACGCGACAGCGAAGCCGACGCCGCGCGCCGCCGCCTGGCGCGCTCGGAAACGCTGTCCAAGGAAGGCGCGTCGTCGATTCAGGAACTGGACGATGACCGCGCCCGCGTGCGCAGCGCGCAGGCCGCCGCCCAGGCCGCCCGCGCTCAAGTCAAGGCCGCCGCGGCCGCAATCGACGCCGCACGCGCCGCGCAGGTGGGCGCGCAATCCGCCATCGCCGCTGCGCAAGCCACCATTGCCCGCATCGACGCCGACATCGCCGACAGCGAGCTGCGCGCCCCGCGCGATGGCCGCGTGCAGTACCGCGTTGCGCAACCGGGCGAAGTGCTGGGCGCTGGCGGCAAAGTGCTGAACATGGTCGACCTGTCTGACGTCTACATGACGTTCTTCCTGCCCGAACAGGCTGCCGGCCGCGTGGCGCTGGGCCAAGACGTGCGCATCATTCTGGACGCCGCACCGCAATACGTGATTCCGGCCAAGGTGTCGTTCGTGGCCAGCACGGCGCAGTTCACGCCCAAGACCGTGGAAACCGCCAGCGAACGGCAAAAGCTGATGTTTCGCGTCAAGGCGCAGATCAGCCCCGCGCTGCTGCAACAACATCTGACGCAGGTGAAGACGGGCCTGCCGGGCATCGCCTGGCTGAAGCTGGATGCCGACGCCGCCTGGCCCGCCAATCTTGAAGTCCGGGTGCCCTGATGGACGCCCCTGCCGCCGCCCCCGTCGTCCGGCTATCCGATGTGCGCCTGCGCTACGGCAGCACCGTGGCGCTGGACGGCATCACGCTGGATATTCCACCCGGCCGCATGGTGGGCCTGATCGGCCCCGATGGCGTGGGCAAGTCCAGCTTGCTGGCGTTGGTGGCGGGCGCGCGCGCCGTGCAGGAAGGCCGCGTCGAGGCATTGGGCGGCGACATGGCCAACCCCCGGCACCGCGACGACGTCTGCCCACGCATCGCCTACATGCCGCAAGGCCTGGGCAAGAATCTGTACCCCACGCTGTCGGTGGAGGAGAACCTGCAATTCTTCGGCCGCCTGTTCGGCCACGACGAGGCCGAGCGCCGCCGCCGCATCGACAGCCTGACGCGCAGCACCGGCATGTCGGCCTTTCTGTCGCGCCCCGCCGGCAAGCTGTCGGGTGGCATGAAGCAGAAGCTGGGCCTGTGCTGCGCGCTGATCCACGACCCTGACCTGCTGATTCTGGATGAGCCCACCACCGGCGTCGACCCGCTGGCGCGTGCGCAGTTCTGGGACTTGATCAACGAGATACGCCGCGAACGCCCGGGCATGAGCGTGATGGTTGCCACGGCGTATATGGACGAAGCGCAGCGTTTTGACTGGCTCATCGCCATGGACGACGGCCGCGTGCTGGCCACCGGCACGCCGCTTGAGCTGACGCAGCGCACCGGCGCGGATTCTCTGGAAGCCGCCTTCATCGCACTGCTGCCCGAAGCCAAACGCCGGGGCCACAAGCCGGTGGAAATTGTGCCGCTGGCATTGGACGACAATGCCGAAATCGCCATCGAGGCGCGCGATCTGACCATGCGCTTTGGCGACTTCGTGGCGGTCGACCACGTGAACTTCCGCATCCGCCGTGGCGAAATCTTCGGCTTCCTGGGATCGAACGGTTGCGGCAAATCCACCACCATGAAAATGCTGACGGGCCTGCTGCCCGCAAGCGAAGGCCAGGCCTGGCTGTTCGGCCAGGAGGTCGATCCGCGCAACATCGATACCCGCCGCCGCGTGGGTTATATGTCGCAGGCATTTTCGCTGTATGGCGAGCTGACCGTGCGTCAGAACCTGGTGCTGCATGCGCGCCTGTTCCATCTGCCAGAAGCTGATATCGCCGCGCGCGTGGACGATATGGTCGCGCGATTCGAGTTGGGCGATGTGCTGGACACCTTGCCGGAAAGCCTGCCCATGGGCGTGCGCCAGCGCTTATCGCTGGCGGTGGCCATGGTGCACAAACCCGAGCTGCTAATCCTGGACGAACCGACCTCTGGCGTGGACCCTGTTGCGCGCGATGCGTTCTGGCGCTTGCTGATTGCGCTGGCCCGGCAGGACCAGGTCACGATTTTCATCTCGACGCACTTCATGAACGAAGCGCAGCGCTGCGACCGGATGTCGTTGATGCATGCGGGCAAGGTGCTGGTCAGCGCGTCGCCTGCCGAGATCACGCGGATGCGCGGCGCGAAGACGCTGGAAGAAGCGTTCATTGCGTATCTGATCGATGCGGGGGCCGGCACCGCGGCAAGCGCCGCACCGCAAGACGCCGCCCCTGCCCCGCAGCCCGACCCGCTGCCTGCCCCCCGCCATGGCTTCAGCCTGCAACGCGCACTGAGCTACATGTGGCGCGAAACGCTGGAACTGCGCCGCGACCCGGTGCGCGCCACCTTGGCGCTGGCGGGCTCCTTGCTGCTGATGTTCGTGATGGGTTACGGCATCAGCCTGGATGTGGAAGACCTGCGCTATGCCGTCATGGACCGCGACCAAACCAGCCTTAGCCACAACTACAGCTTGAATCTTTCTGGCTCGCGGTACTTCATCGAACAGCCGCCCATCGCGGACTACAACGAGATGGACGCGCGCATGCGCAGCGGAGAACTATCGTTGGCGATCGAGATTCCGCAAGGCTTTGCACGCGACGTCGCGCGCGGCAAGGCCGTACAGATCGGCGTGTGGATCGACGGCGCCATGCCGCAGCGCGCGGAAACCATACGCGGCTATGTGCAGGGCATGCATCAAGGCTGGCTGATGCAGCAGGCGCGCGAACGGCTGGGCGCCAGCGCGCAACAAGCCGTCAGCATCGAAACGCGTTTTCGCTATAACCCAGACGTGCGCAGCCTGCCCGCCATGGTGCCGGCCGTGATTCCGCTGTTGCTGCTGATGATGCCGGCCATGCTGACGGCGCTTGCCGTCGTGCGCGAAAAAGAACTGGGGTCCATCATCAACCTGTACGTCACGCCGGTGACGCGGCTGGAATTCCTGCTGGGCAAGCAGGCGCCGTATGTGGCGCTGGCCATGTTGAATTTTCTGTTGATGACCTTGCTGGCCGTGACGCTGTTCGGGGTGCCCATCACCGGAAGCTTTATGACGCTGCTGGCGGCCGCGCTGATCTATAACGTGGTGGCCACCGCGATCGGCCTGCTGGCGTCCACCTTCACACGCAGCCAGATCGCGGCGCTGTTCTTCACGATGATCGGCACGCTGGTGCCCGCAGTGCAATTCGCGGGGCTGCTGAACCCGGTGTCGTCCTTGGAAGGCATGGGGCGGCTGATCGGGCAGGTCTATCCGGCCACACACATGCTGACGATCAGCCGCGGCGTGTTCAGCAAGGCGCTGGGGTTTACAGATCTACAAACCTCGTTCTGGCCGCTGCTGGCCGCCATACCGGTCATTCTGGGCGCGTCGGTGCTGTTGCTGAAAAAGCAGGAGGCCTGAAATGCGGCATCTGGCCAACATCTACCGTCTGGGCGTGAAAGAGCTGTGGAGCCTGGCGCGCGACCCGATGATGCTGATCCTGATCGGCGTGTCGTTCACGCTGATGATCTACACCGCCGCCACCGCTGTGCCGGAAACGCTGCACAACGCCCCCATCGCGGTGGTGGACGAAGATGCCTCGCCTTTATCGGCGCGCATCACGTCGGCGTTTTATCCGCCGCATTTCACGCCGCCGGATACCATCACGTCAGCGCAGGCGGACGCCGGCATGGACGCGGGCCGCTATACGTTTTCGGTCAACATTCCGCCCAACTTTCAACGCGACGTATTGGCCGGTCGGCCCGCCGAAATTCAGCTGAACGTGGACGCCACCCGCATGAGCCAGGCGTTCACCGGCAGCAGCTATATCCAGCAGATCGTCACCGACGAGATCAATGAATTCGTCAAGCGCTACCGCGCGCCCACGGCGCTGCCCGTCGAGTTGGCCGTGCGCATGCGGTTCAACCCCAATCTGACGCAGGCCTGGTTTGGCGCGATGATGGAAATCATCAACAACGTCACGATGTTGTCCATCATATTGACCGGCGCCGCGCTGATCCGCGAGCGGGAACACGGCACCATCGAACACCTTTTGGTCATGCCCGTGACGCCCACCGAAATCATGGTGGCGAAGGTGTGGTCCATGGGGCTGGTGGTTTTGGTGTCGGCTGGGCTATCGTTGACGTTCGTCGTGCGTGGCTTATTGCACGTGCCGATCGAAGGATCGGTGGCGCTGTTCCTGGTGGGCGCCGCGTTGCACTTGTTCGCGACCACTTCCATGGGCATCTTCATGGCCACGCTTGCACGCAGCATGCCGCAGTTCGGAATGCTGCTCGTGCTGGTGCTGCTGCCACTGCAAATGCTGTCGGGCGGCACCACCCCGCGCGAGAGCATGCCGGACTTCGTGCAGAACATCATGTTGGCCGCACCCACGACCCACTTCGTGGAGCTGGGCCAGGCCATTCTTTATCGCGGCGCGGGATTCAGCGTCGTGTGGCAACCCTTCCTGGCGCTGACGCTGATTGGCGCCGTTCTATTCGCGTTCTCTCTGGCGCGTTTTCGCAAGACCCTGAGCCAGATGGCTTGAGGGACTGATTCGTTTCCCCTTACCACTTCTATAAAAGGACGGATGATGAATAAGACTACTGCTCCCGCCCCCCAAGGCATCGCCGGCGCCAACGCCGCCTATTGCCAACGGCTGGCCAAACTTGCGCAAGAGAGCCAGCAACGCTGGATGGAACTGGGCCGGCGCCTGACCGATGATCACGCCGCGCAATACCTGTCTACGCTGGGCCCGCTGGCTCATGGCGGCGACTGGCAGCAGATTGCCCCCGCGCTGGGCGAAGTGACGCGCAAGCGATGGCAAAGCCAGCTGGAAGCCAGCCAGGCGATCACGCACGCCGCGCTTGAGGAACAAGCCGCATTGGCGGCCGGCGTCGGCGAAGCCATGAGCACCTGGTTCAAAACCGCCACGGGCGCCGGCATGGCCGTTGGCGCGTCGCCGCTGACCCAGATGTGGTCGACGATGTCCAACCAGATGGCCGCGGCATGCTCGGCCCTGCGCGACGCCAGCCAGCCGGGAGGCCATCATGACGGCTAAACGCACGGCGCTCGTGACGGGCGGCGGCGGCCTGGGGCGGGCCATCGCGCTGGCGCTGCACGAAGCGGGCCACGACGTCATAGTGACTTACCACGCCAGCGAGGCCGCCACCCGCGCCTGGGCCGACGAAGAAGCGGCCCAAGGGCGGCGCTTCGATATCTATCAGGTGGATGTGGGCGACTACGCGTCGTGCCAGGCATTGATGGCCCGCCTGGAACGCGACGGCCGCCAGATCGACATCCTGATCAACAACGCGGGCATCACGCGCGATGCCCGGCTGCGCAAAATGAGCTTCGAGAATTGGTCCGAAGTCATGCACAGCAATCTGGATTCGATGTTCAACATGACCCAACCCTTGTGCGGCGGCATGGCCGACCGCGGCTGGGGCCGCATCGTGAACATCTCGTCCGTGAATGGCAGCAAGGGTGCGTTCGGGCAAACCAACTACGCCGCATCAAAAGCCGGCATACACGGCTTCACGAAGTCGCTGGCGCTGGAGCTGGCCAGCCGCGGCGTCACCGTTAACACCGTGTCGCCCGGCTATCTGGACACGCGCATGGTGCAGGCGGTGCCCGAGGAGGTGTTGAAGGAAAAGATACTGCCGCAGATTCCCGTGGGCCGGCTTGGGCTGCCCGAGGAAGTGGCGGCGCTGGTGGCGTTCATTTGCAGCGACGCCGCCGGGTTCATGACGGGCAGCAACGTGGCCATGAACGGCGGCCAGCATATGTACTGATTCCCTGCCCCTGATTCCCTGCCCCCGGGTTCCCTGCCCCAGATTCCCCTTCACTGCGCCCGCCACCGGAAACGTTGGCGGGCGCTGTTGTTTCAACCGGGGGACAAAGGTGCAACCCGCAAATCAAAACGTCGTTTGAAACAGCAAGTAACGGGTTAACCCCATATTGTTGTGACGCGAGCCGCCTCGTATATTTGCATCCACTTGAGCAGGATTGGATGCAATCTGTTGTTTTGGTATCCACAACCTGCCCTCGTCTGTGGGCCGGGGGCACTGCCCCTGGCTTTCCAAGCACCGCCGGCCGCATGCGCATCAGACGCTGGCCAGGCAATCCTTCGAGGGGAACACCATGCAATTCAATGTCCGCCCGCTGCTGGGCGCTACCTGCCTCATGTTGTCGCTGGCCGGCGCCGGCGCGCAGGCGCAGGAAACGGTGAAGATGGGCGCCGTGCTGTCGCTGACCGGCGCCAACGCCACCGTGGGTGAAGACGTGCGCCGCGCCGTGGATCTGGCCGTCGACAAGGTCAACGCCGACGGCGGCGTGCTGGGCAAGAAGTTCGCGGTGGTCATCGAAGACTCGGGCGGCAACCCCACCACGGCGCTGAACGCCGCGCGCAAGCTGGTCAGCGTGGACAAGGTGCCGGTGGTGATCGGCGAATACTCGTCGGGCATCTCCATCCCGCTGGGCCAATACCTGGTGAAGGAAGGCGTGACGCACATCAACATCGCCAGCACCAGCGTCAAGATCCGCGACCTGGGCGCCACGTCCTTCAACCTGATCGGCCTGGAAGACAAGGGCAACCGCTTTTCCGCCAAAGACACCTGGGACCAGGGCTACCGCAACGTCGCCATCATTGCGCCCAACAACGCCTACGGCCAGGGCGTGGCGCACGGCTACAAGGAAGAGTTTGAAAAGCTGGGCGGCAAGATCGTGACCGAAGTGCTGTACACGGCCGGCCAATCCACCTACCGCCGCGAATTGCAGCAGATGTCGCGCAGCAACCCCGACGCGTACATCTACACCGCCTACGGCCAGGAATCGGCCGTAATCAACCGCGAAGCCTTTGAACTGGGCCTGCGCAAGACGCCGTGGTACGGCATTTTGCTGAGCATGTGCCTGAGCGACACGCCAGCCGATATCGCACAAGGCCAGATCGGCATGGAAGTGGGTTCGGTGCTGGGCCCCAAGGGCCGCGAATACGCCGAAGCGTTCAAGGCCCGCTACAAGGACGGCTTCAAGACGTCATACACCGGCTACGCCTATGACGCCGTGCTGCTGACCGCGGCCGCCATGAACCAGGCCAAGTCCACCGCCCCGGCCGATGTGCAGGCCGCGCTGACCCAGCTGGGCCAGAAGGGCTACGAAGGCGTCACCGGCTTCATCAAGTTCGACAGCGACCGCCAGCGCGTGGACCCGCCGTACGCCAAGCTGAAGTCCGATCAGGGCAAGATCGTCACGCGTTGATAAGGGCTTGGCCGGAGCCGCCGGGGAGCGGCTCCGGCTTTTTTTCCGGCCGCATTGCTTGCGGCATTTCCTGCGGTCTTTCGAGTCAACAAGATGATCCAGATTCTCGTCGACACGCTCCTACGCTGCTCGGATCTGGCGCTGATCGCGCTGGGCCTGAGCATGGTGTATGGGCTGGTCAAATTTCCAAACATCGCCCACGTGCAATACGCCATGGTGGGCGCGTACCTGACCTATGCGCTCAGCACGCTGGGCCTGCCCTTGCCGCTGGCGCTGCTGGCCGCAAGCGCCTTGACGGGCGCGCTGGCGCTGGCGTTTCACCTGCTGGTGTTCCAGCGGCTGCTGCGCGCCGGCCCCGCCATCACCATGATCGGGTCGCTGGCGTTGTCCATGCTGCTGATCGCGTTCTGCCAGGGCATTGCGGGCTCGTTTCCGCTGATGTTCAAACTGCCGCTGGCATCCCCCATTCGCCTGGGTGACGCCAGCATCACCGTGACGCAAATTGCCGCCGTGTCCACTACCGCCGTACTGCTCGCGGGTTTTACGCTGCTGCTGTTTTACACGCGCGCCGGCCGCGCCATGCGCGCGCTGTCGTGCAACCCCGCCTTGGCCGATGCCAGCGGGCTGAACGCCTCGCGCATCACCTGCCAGGTGGCGTTTTGCAGCGGCGCGCTGGCCGGGCTGGGCGGCGGGCTGCTGGCCTTGTCCACCGGCGCGCACATCAACCTGGGTTCTGACCTGCTGCTGCCCGTGTTCGCCGCCGCCATCCTGGGCGGCCTGGGCAACCCGCTGGGCGCAGTGGCCGGCGCATTCCTGATTGCGTTCACCGAAACGTTGGTGACCAACCTGAACTTCGGCTGGCTCTACGCCAAGCCGGTGGCCTTCCTGCCTGTGGCTTACATCAGCGCGGCATCGTTTTTGATTCTGCTGTTGGCGCTGCTGTTCAAGCCTTACGGCCTGTTTGACCGCGAGGTGCGCCGTGTTTGATTTTCTGGTGTCTTCCCTGACCTTCGGCGCCATCTTTGCCTTGATGGCGCTGGGGCTGAACTTGCAGGCGGGCCTGGCCGGCTTGCTGAACTTTGGCCACATCGCGTTCGCCGGCATTGGCGCGTACGGCACCGGTATTGCCGTGCATGCCGGCTGGCATCCGGCGCTGGGCGCGGTGGCCGGCGTGGCCGTCGCCATGGCCCTGGGCTGGGGCATCGCCCGGCTGGGCAAGCAATTGGCCGCCGACTACTGGGGCATCGCCACCTTGGCCATCGCCGAAATCATCCGCACCATCGCCACCAACGAACTGTGGCTGACCAATGGCGCGCAGGGCATCAGCGGCATCCCGGCCGTGTTCGGCGGCATGGACGGCAAGCGCGGCGCGCTGGCGTTCCTGGGTTTGGTGCTGGTGCTGGCGGCGGCCGCCGCCGTGCTGTTGCGCCGCTTGGCGGTCAGCCGCTATGGCCGCGCGCTGCGCGTGATGCGCGAAGAGCCCAAGCTTGCCGCCTGCATGGGTTACGACCTGATGTCGTTGAAGTCGCGCGCTGTCATGGCGGGCGCGGCAGTCACGGCGCTGGCGGGTTCGCTCTACGCGCACTACATGAGCTTTGTCGGCCCCGACTATCTGCTGGCCTCCGAAACCTTTTTGCTTTGGACCATGCTGATGATTGGCGGCATCGGCAACGTATCGGGCGTGGTGCTGGGCGTGGTGCTGGTGCAAACCGCCTACACGCTCGTGCCGTTCGCCAAGGACGCATTCGGCTTTGGCTCCGACATTGCCGGCGCGCTGCGCCTGGGCCTGATCGGATTCATTTTGCTGGGATGCCTGTTGTGGCGCAGCGAAGGGCTGCTGCCGGAAAAGATGAGGAAGATGCCATGACCACCCCTTATGCATTGCAGGTCGATTCGGTGGCCAAGGCGTTTGGCGGCAATCGCGTGCTGGAAAAAGTGGGCTTCTCGATACGCCCTGGCGAAATCGTGGGCCTGTTGGGGCCGAACGGCTCGGGCAAGAGCACCTTGCTAAATACCATTACCGGCTTTGAATCCATCGACGCGGGCAGCGTCACGTTCGAAGGCCAACGCATCGACACGTTGAGCGCGCACCGCATCGTGCAAGCCGGTATCGCCCGCACGTTCCAGCTGCCGTCGATGCCGCGCAAGATGTCGGTGGCCGAGGTGGCGATGGCGGCCTCGACCGCCCACCACGGCGTGTGGGAAAACCTGTTCGGCTCGCGCAGCGCGCGCCAGGCGGAAGCGCGGGCGCGGGCACTAGCCGATGCGCTGCTTGACCAGCTGCTGCTGACCCCGGTGCGCGATTTGTCGGCCGCCGCCATTTCGGGCGGACAGAAGAAGCTGCTGGGCATCGTCTGCGCGCTGATGGCGCATCCGCGCATGCTGATGCTGGACGAGCCCACCGCGGGCGTGCATCCGAATCTGCGCAGCGACATCGTCGGCGCCTTGCAGCGCTTGAACGAAGCGGGCATGACGATCGTGATCGTCGAACACGACATGCATTTCATCCGCGAAGTCTGCCACCGCTGCATCGTGCTGGACCGTGGCCACATCGTGGCGGACTGCCGGCCCGATGAACTGGCATCCAACGAACGTGTGCTGGAAGCGTATCTGGGCGGCGCCGCAGCCAAGCCTGCCGCCGGCGCCACGGCTGCGCCCGTGCTGCGCATGGGAGTCGCGTGATGAGCGAAAAAATGATTGAAGTCGATAGCGTCGTCGCCGGCTACACGCGCGACGTGGACATCCTGCGCGGCATTTCGCTGTACGCGAACAAGGCCGAAATCGTGACCTTGCTGGGGCCGAACGGCTGCGGTAAATCCACGCTGTTGAAGACCATCGCGGGTTATCTGAAGCCACGCACCGGCCGCGTGATGCTGGGCGACAAGGACATCTCGCGCTTTCCCGTGCACGAAAAAATCCTGCACCATGGCTTGGGCTTCGTGCCGCAAACCGAGAACGTGTTTACCGCGTTGTCGGTGCACGAGAACCTGCTGGTGGGCGGCAATGCGCTGGACAAAAGCCAGTGCGAGGCGCGCGTGCGCACCTTGTGCGAGCACTACCCCGTACTGCAACGCAAACTGAATGCGCCGGCGGCGTCCTTGTCGGGCGGAGAACGTCAGATTCTGGCGCTGGCGCGCGCGCTGATGCCCTCGCCCGGCTTGCTGCTGCTGGATGAACCCTCGGCCGGGCTGTCGCCCAAGACGCTGGGCGAAGTGTTCGAAGCCATCCAACGCATCCGCGCCAAGGAAAACGTGACGATTCTGATGGTGGAGCAAAACGCCATGGAAGCGCTGCGAATTTCGGATCGCGCGTATGTGCTGTCGATGGGCACGGTCGCCATCACGGGTGACGCCCACGCGTTGATGCACGACGAGCAGGTGCGCGAGCTGTATCTGGGAGGCCGCGCGGCCTAAGCGCTTGCCTGCCGGCGGTTGGTGCGGGCCTGCCGGGCGTATTGGCCCGGCGGGCGTTCAGCCGTCTTGGCGCATGCGGTGCATGGCGACCAGGTTCTTCTTGGTTTCCAGGATGTGTTCTTCCACCAAGCGCGCGGCCAACGCGCCGTCCTGCTGTCTACAGGCTTCCAGGATGCGGTAGTGGTCCGATTGCGGGCCTTCCTTGCCAGTCGCCTGCGACATCATCTCGTGCGTGTAGCGGTCAGTGTTCAGGCCGTATTCCTCGATCAGCCGGCGCAGGCGCGTGTTGTTTGCGGGCGCGCACAAGGCCAGATGGAAACGGCGGTTCAGCTCCGCCCATTGCGAAACGGAATCGGCCTCGTCGTAGGCTTTCAGTATGGCTTCCAGCGTATCGAGATCGGCCCGCGCCATGTTCGGCACAGCCGCGCGCACGGCGTAGCCTTCCAGCGCGATGCGGATGTCGAGCAGCTCGCAGATCTGGTCCACGTCCATGCGGATGACCACCGCGCCCCGGTTCAGGTGATACGCCACCAGCCCTTCCGTTTCCAGCTGGCGCAGCGCTTCGCGCACGGGAATGCGGCTGGCCTGAAAGCGCGTGGCCAAGGCGTCTTGCTTGAGCGGCGTGCCTGCGGGCAAGGCGCCCGTCAGGATTTCGTAGCGCAACTGGTCGCGGATGCGGTGCGGCAAGGCCTGGGCTTTACTGGACGTGCCCTTCGTTTTGGTAATGCTCATGACTATCGGGGTATCTCTGCGGCGAAGGACTGCGGCCTGCGGCAAACGTCGGGGGTTCCAACGGCGGGCTCCCATCGTAGCCGAATGGCCCGTCCTCGTGAACCGGGCGCAGGCTTAGCCCCACTCATAGCCCCTTTTCCCTGGCCTGCACCCATCTGTGCTGTTTTTTCATATCAAATCGGCGCGGGACAAAATCAGATAGCACAGCGTCCTGCCCTGTATACGCCGGGAATTCAGGGTCGTTCCCCATCAACTGATCTGCTTTTTTAACGGCTTTCTGAATCTGTACTACAACGCGCGGCGGATCTACTGTCGCAGGGGTAGGACACTTGTTCATCAGGAAGACCGTTATGCATGGCGACGCGCTATTGCTTGCCCGAATTCAGTTCGGTTTCACCATTTCTTTTCACATCATTTTTCCCGCGATCACCATTGGGCTGGCCAGCTATCTGGCCGTGCTGGAAGGCCTGTGGCTGCGCACGCGCAAGACCGTGTATCGCGACCTCTATCACTTCTGGACGAAGATCTTCGCCGTCAACTTCGGCATGGGCGTCGTGTCCGGCCTGGTGATGGCGTACCAGTTCGGCACCAACTGGAGCTTCTTTTCCGATTTCGCCGGCAGCGTGACCGGGCCGCTATTGGCCTATGAAGTGCTGACCGCCTTCTTTCTGGAAGCCGGCTTCCTGGGCGTGATGCTGTTTGGCTGGTCGCGCGTGGGGCCGGGCCTGCACTTCTTTTCCACCATCATGGTGGCGCTGGGCACGCTGGTGTCGGCCACCTGGATTCTGGCGTCCAACAGCTGGATGCAGACGCCAGCCGGCTACGAAATTCTGGATGGCCGCGTGGTGCCCACCGACTGGCTGGCCGTGATCTTCAACCCGTCGTTTCCGTACCGGCTGGCGCACATGGGCATCGCCGCGTTCCTGGCGACGGCGCTGCTGGTGGGCGCGTCCGGCGCGTGGCATCTGCTGCGCGGTGACCGCAGCCCCGCCGTGAAGAAGATGTTTGCAATGGCCATGGGCATGCTGCTGCTGGTAGCGCCGCTGCAAGCGGTGGTGGGCGACTTCCATGGCCTGAACACGCTGAAGCACCAGCCCGCGAAGATCGCCGCCATCGAAGGCCATTGGGAAAACGAGCCGGGCGCGGGCGTGCCGCTGACGCTGTTCGGCATTCCCGACATGGAGCGCGAAACCACCCGCTTTGCGCTGAACGTGCCGCGCTTGGGCAGCCTGATCCTGACGCACAGCTGGGATGGCCAGTTCCCCGGGCTGAAGTCGTATCCGCCCGAAGACCGCCCCAACGCGACCATCGTGTTCTGGTCGTTCCGCATCATGGCGGGGCTGGGCATGCTGATGATTCTGCTGGCCGGCTGGGCGCTGTGGACGCGCTGGCGCGGGCGGCTGTATGACTCGCGCGCGCTGCAACGCTTCGCGCTGTGGATGGGGCCGTCGGGCGTCATCGCGATGCTGGCCGGCTGGTACGTGACGGAGATTGGCCGTCAGCCGTGGATCGTCTACGGCGTGATGCGCACCGCCGACGCCGCCACGCCGCATGGCGTGGGTGAACTGACGCTGACGCTCGCGCTCTTCGTGGTGGTGTACCTGCTGGTGTTTGGCGCCGGCGTGTCGTACATGCTGCGCCTGATCCGCATGGGGCCGGCTCCTGCGCCGGGGCATGCGCCCCTGTCCGGCGGCCCCGGCGAGCCGCGCCAGCCGTCGCGCCCGCTGTCCGCGGCGTCCACCCTTGCTGGCGTTGAGCCGGCGCCCCGCACGCATACCGGAGTCTGACGCCATGGGCATCGACCTTGCATTGATATGGGCCGTCATCATCCTGTTCGGCGTGATGATGTACGTGATCATGGATGGCTTTGATCTAGGCATCGGCATCCTGTTTCCGCTGATCCGCGACCGCGACGAACGCGACGTCATGGTCAACACCGTCGCCCCCGTGTGGGACGGCAACGAGACCTGGCTGGTGCTGGGCGGCGCGGGCCTGATGGCGGCGTTTCCCTTGGCATACTCCGTCATCTTGAGCGCGCTGCACCTGCCGCTGGTCTTCATGCTGCTGGGGCTGATCTTTCGCGGCGTGGCGTTCGAATTCCGCTTCAAGGCCGACGAACACCACCGCCCGCTGTGGGACCGCGCGTTCGTCTTCGGCTCGGTGTGCGCGACCTTCTTCCAGGGCGTGACCTTGGGCGCGTACATCGAAGGCATCCCCGTTGTGGGCCGCGCCTACGCGGGCGGGGCCTGGGACTGGATCAGCCCGTTCTCGATGTTCACGGGCCTGGGCCTGGTCGCGGGTTATGCGCTGCTGGGCTGCACGTGGCTGATCATGAAGACCGAAGGGCGGCTGCACCGCCACATGTGCCGCATCGCGCAGCCGTTGACGCTGGCGCTGCTGGCCGTCATCGCGGTGCTTAGCGCCTGGACGCCGCTTGCGCAGCCGCACATCGCGCAGCGCTGGTTCAGCTTGCCGAACATGTTCTGGTTCATCCCGGTGCCGGTGCTGGTGGCCGCTGCGGGCTTTGATCTGATCCGCCGCGTGCGCGGCGCGCCGTCCGCCGGCCCGTTCCTCTTGTCGCTGGCGCTGGTGTTCCTGGCGTACAGCGGCCTGGGCATCAGCATCTGGCCCGCCATCATTCCGCCAGATATCTCTATCTGGACGGCGGCTGCGCCAACGCAAAGCCTGGGCTTCGCATTGGTGGGAGCCTTGCTGATCATTCCGATTATCCTGATGTACACCGCCTGGTCGTACTACGTGTTCCGCGGCAAGGTCCGCGTTGGCGAGGAGTTCCACTGATGGCCCCCCTAACTGCTTCCGTTTCTACTTCTGCTGCTTCCGTTTCCACCTCTGCTGCGGCTTCTGCTTTTGCTTCCGATTCCGCCTCCCCGCATCCGGCCGCGCTGCCTTCATGGCGCAGCCGCCTGCTGTGGCTGGCCATGATCTGGGCGGCCAGCGTCGCCGCGCTGGGGGCCGCCGCCTATGCGCTGCGCCTGGTCATGCGCGCCATCGGCATGTCGGCCTGACCGCGCTGTCTACCCCTCACGGAACCGCCATGAAGCGCTATGAACGCTTGACCGAAGACATCACCGCATCGATCCGATCGGGCCTGCTGCAAGTGGGCGACCGCCTGCCCTCGGTGCGGCAAACCAGCACCAGCCGCGGGGTCAGCCCGTCCACCGTGTTCAAGGCCTATTACCTGTTGGAAGCGCGCGGCCTGATCCGTGCGCGCGACCGCTCCGGCTACTACGTGCTGCGCGCGCCGCACACGGCGCTGCCCGAGCTGGATGCCGTGTCCAGCGCCAGCGCGGGCCGCCATCCGGTGGACGTCAGCGACAACGTGCTGCAAGTGCTCAACGCCACCTTGCGGCGCGACATGACGCCGTTTGGCTCCGCCTTTCCCAGCCCGTCGCTGCTGCCCTACGGGCGGCTGGCCAAGTTCATGGCGTCCACCGTGCAACGGCTGGACCCGTGGGGTTCGATCGACGACTTGAGCCCCGGCGACGCCGCGCTGCGCCGCGCCATCGCGCTGCGCTATCTGGCCGACGGCCTATCGGTGCCGGTAGACGACATCATCATCACCAACGGCGCGCTGGACGCGCTGAACCTGTGCCTGACCGCCGTCACGCAGCCGGGCGACGCCGTGATCGTGGAGTCGCCCACGTTCTACGCCGCGCTGCAATCGTTGGAACGCAACCAGCTGCACGCCATCGAAGTGGCGACGCATCCGCGCGAAGGCATCGACCTGCAAGCGCTGGAACAGGCCATCCTGCAACACCGCCCGCGCGCCTGCTGGCTGATGACCACGTTTCAGAATCCGCTGGGCAGCTTGATGCCCGACGCCAAGAAAGAAGCGTTGGTCAAGCTGCTGACGCGGCACGGCGTGGCGCTGATTGAAGACGACGTATACGGCGAGCTCTACTTCGGCGACACGCGCCCGCGCCCGGCCAAGGCGTTCGACAAGGAAGGCATCGTGATGCACTGCTCGTCGTTTTCAAAGACGCTTGCGCCCGGCTACCGGGTGGGCTGGGTGGCGGCCGGGCGCTACACGCGGCAGATCATGCGCAACAAGCTCACCACAAGCTTGGCGACTGCCGCGCCCACCCAAGCCGCCATCGCGGCATATCTGGAAAAAGGCGGCTTTGACCGCCACCTGCGGCAATTCCGGCAAGCGCTGGCGGTACAGCAGGGCGAGCTGCTGCAAGCAGTGGCGCGCCACTTTCCCAAAGGCACCCGCGCCACGCGGCCCACCGGCGGCTACTTCGTGTGGGTGGAGTTGCCCGCGCACATCGACACCCTGAAGGTGCACCGCGCCGCGCTCGACCACGGCATCAGCATTGCGCCGGGGCCGCTGTTTTCAGCGTCAGGCGCATTCGCGAATTACCTGCGCCTGAACCATGGGCATCCATGGAACGACGACATGGAGCAAGGGATGGCGACGCTGGGCAAGCTGATGGCGAACGGGTAATGGCTAACGGCTAAAGGCTAAGACCTAAGGGCTAAGCGCTAAGCGCTAAGCGCTAAAGGGTAAGCGCGGCGCTCACCGCGCGCGTCAGTTCGCCGTCGCCCCCGAGTCCTTTACGGCTTTCGCCCAGGCCGCGATCTCGGCCTGGATGAACGTGCCGAATGCGGCCGTGTTCAAGTTGGAGGCGGCCGCGCCCTCTTCCATCAGGCGCTGCTTCACCGCAGGGGCCGCCAGCGCGCCACTCAATGCCGCGTTCAACTTGTTGACCACGTCAGGCGGTGTGCCGGCTGGCGCCACAACGCCGTGCCACGACACAGCCTGAAAGCCGGGCAGCCCGGATTCGGCCATCGTGGGCACATCGGGCATGGCGGGGGAACGTTCAGGTGACGTCACCGCCAGCGCGCGCAAGGCGCCCGCTTTCACATGCGGCAACACGCCGGGAATGGTCGTGAACATGAAGTCGATCTGGCCGCCGATCAAGTCGGTAATGGCAGGGCTGCCGCCTTTGTATGGCACGTGCGTGAATTGCAGCTTGGCCGCGCTCTTGAACATCTCGCCGGCCAGATGGCCCGGCGTGCCGGCGCCCGCCGACCCCATGTTCGTCTTGTCGCCCTGCCCGCGTATGTAGGTGATGAGTTCCTGCACGTTCGCGGCCTTGACGTTGGGGCCGATCACCAACACATTCGGCACCGTCGCCAGCAACGTGACCGGCGTGAAGTCTTTCACGGCGTCATACGAAATGCGCGAGTACAGCGACGGGTTGATGCCGTGCGTGCTGGCCGTGGCCAGCAGCAGCGTGTAGCCGTCCGGCGCGGACGAGGCCACTTGCTTGGCGGCAATGGTGCCGTTGGCGCCGCCCTTGTTGTCGATAACGATGGTCTGGCCCAGCGTCTTGGCGGCTTCCGCCGCCACCGTGCGCGCCAGGATGTCTGACGTGCCGCCCGCTGAGTGCGGCACCACCAAGGTGATGGGCTTGGAAGGAAAGGCTTGCGCGTACGCCGCCGGCACGGCCGGCAGCAGACAGGCGGCCAGCGCAGCGCGCGCGGGCAGTCGGATCAGGAACATGGTTGTCTCCAGGGTTGTGATAAGTGCGGCGTCTTCACAGGACGCCGTCATTGCCGCAACGGGCGGGGCCGTTCAGTCAGACCCCAGTTGCAGCTTGTTGGGCTGGCGCTTTTCAATCGACCACTTGAGCAGCGCCGCCGAGCGGTAAATACCGTGCGCGAACTTGCCGTAAGGCAGCGTCAGGAACAGCGCCATCACGACGCCCAGGTGCACCGCCAGCAACAGCGCCATTGCGCTGCCATCCCGGCCGGCCAGCAAGGCCAGGCCTGTGGCGCTGGTCAAGAACAGCAGCAGGATGAAGCCGCGGTCCATGGGCTTTTGCGCGGCGTCGCCTTGTTGCGGGTGGCGCTTGATGTTCAGCCACAGCAGGCCGGCCGGGCCAATCAACAGCCCGATGCCGCCCGCCGTACCCAGCAGTACCGGCGCGCTGAAGAACGGATACGGCGCCTGCTGGCCCAGCAGATAGTGATACGCCGTGGCCACGCAGGTGGCGGCAAAGCACAGCATGAAGCCGTAGAACGTGAAGTGATGAAAGCGCCGGCGCCACAAGGTGAACGCGTCGTCCGCGTTGTTGCAGCCCTTGCCGTGGCCGCCGTCCAGGTAGCGCAGCCGCAGCGCGTCGTGCGCCGCTTCGGCCACCGCCGCGCCGGAGGCCGCCCCCGGGCTGACGTTGCGCCAGAAGCGCGTAACGCCCACGCCCAAGGCCAGCATCGAAAAACCAAACACCACGCCGAACATCAGCGCCAGCGTGTTGTGCGGAAATACGGCGTAGAAATTGCCAGCCATGGGTGCGTGAAAAAGCCCCCCCGCCATCAGCACCGCCAGCACCAGGAACAGCGCCAGACCGCCCGCGGTGGCCAGCGACAAGGTCAAGCCGTTGCGCTGGTACAGCGTGCCCAGCGCGGCGGGCCAGGCGTAGTCGGTGTAGGTCTGCATGCGGACCTTGGCCATGGCCTGCGGCACGTTCACCGCAAACTCGTGCGGCGGCGCGTACTGGCAGGCGTGCAGACAGGCGCCGCAGTTGTGGCACAGGTTGGCCAGGTAGTTCAGGTCGGCCTTGCCAAATTCCAGGCGGCGCGTCATGGCGGGAAACACCGCACAGAAGCCTTCGCAATAGCGGCACGCGTTGCAGATTTGCATGACGCGCGCCACTTCGGTTTCATCGCCGGTCAACGCGTCCGCTTGCGGCTTGGCGTTCTTGCCCACCCATCGGACGGGTTGCTCGGTCATGGCGGGCTGGCCGCCGGATTGAGGTGGCGTGCGCCCCTGCGCATCGGCTTGGGAAAACGATTGCGCCTCGCGGGCCAGGGCTTCAAGCTGCTTCATGGGGTGCTCTTTGCAAGGGTCTGTTGGCGCGCGGCGGCGGCGGCGCGGGTGCCGGCAATGCGGCCGAACGCCGTGCCGATGGACATGCCCACGCCAGCGGTGTAGCCCTTGCCCAGCACGTTGCCGGCCATCATTTCGCCGGCCACGAACAGGTTGTCGCTAGGCACATCGTTAAAGCGCACGGCCGCGGTGTCGTCCACCTTCAGGCCCAGATAGGTAAAGGTGATGCCGGGGCGCAGCGCGTAACCGTAGAACGGCGCCGTGTCGATGGGGCGCGCCCAGTGCGTCTTGGCGGGCGTGACGCCTTCGGTGTGGCAGTCGTCGAGCGCGGTGTGGTCGAACGTGCCGACGCGACAGGACGCGTTGTAGTCGCGCAAAGTCTTCTCGAACGTGGCGGCGTCCAGGCCCAGCTTTTGCGCCAGCTCGGGCAAGGTGTCGGCCTTCACGCCCGGAAACACCGGCGGCATGAAGCGGCCGACGGCCTTGGCGTCGATGATGGAATAGGCGATCTGGCCGGGCTGCATCGCCGTCAGCCGGCCCCAGATGGCGTAGCGCTTGGGCCAAAAGTCTTCGCCTTCGTCGTAGAAGCGCACCGCGTCGCGGTTGACCACGACGCCCAGCGACACGCAATCAATGCGCGTACAGATGCCGCCGTCGTACAGCGGCGCGCGCGCGTCGATCGCCACACAGTGGGATTGCGACGGGTCGCCGATACGGTCTGCGCCCGCATCCAGCATGAATTTCAACAGCACGCCCATGTTGAAGCGCGTGCCGCGGATCAGGAAATTGTCGGCCGGCCATTCGCCGCGTTCGTTCTGGCCCCAGGCCTCGCGCAGCCATTCGCGGTTGGACTCAAAGCCCCCGGCGGCCAGCACACAGGCGCGCGCTTCGATGCGTTCGTCGCCGATGCGCGCGGCCTTGAAGCGGCCGTCTTCCAGCTCCAGCGAATCAACCGGCGCGTTGTAGCGGATCTGTACGCCCAGCGCCTCGGCGCTGCGGTAGTAGGCGTTGACCAGCGCTTTGCCGCCGCCCATGAAAAACGCATTGGTGCGCGCCACATGCAGCGCGCCCGACAGCGGCGGCTGAAAGTTCACGCCATGGCGGCGCATCCAATCGCGGCACGTTGAGGATTCGCGGATGACCAGGCGCGCCAGATGCTCATTGGTCAGCCCGCCCGTGACCTTCAGCAGATCTTGCCAATATTCTTCTTCGGGATACGCGTCGATCAACACGTCTTGCGGCGCATCGTGCATGCAGCGCAAATTGCGCGTGTGCTGCGAATTGCCGCCACGCCATTCACGCGGCGCGGCCTCCAGCAACATCACGCTGGCTCCCGCTTCGCGCGCCATCAGGGCCGCGCACAGCGCCGCATTGCCCCCTCCCACCACCAAGACGTCCACCATGCCATCGTCCCCAATTCAAGAGGCCGACTGTACCCAGCGGGCGGTGCGCGCGATATCAGGCAGGCGTCAACGGGTGTTCACGATTCGTGAAGGGCGACGACCGCCCATTTGCCCTCGCGCGCCAGCGTGCGCGACACATCGGCCAGCACCAGACGGGCGGCCAGCGCCGCGGGCGAGAGCTCGTCGTCCGACAAACTGGCCAGCAAATTGGGGCGGAACAGATGCGCGTCTTCAATGCGCGCCATGTGCAGCTGGCCGGGCGCGATGCGCGCCGTGGCCGAGCTGGGCTGGATGGTGGCGGCGTTGCCCAGCTGCACCACGTCCATCAGCAATGACAAGCCATCCACTTCAGCCACCACGCGTGGCGTCTGGCCCAGTTGCTGAAACGCGTTATTGACCAGCGCCCGCAGGCCATGGCGGCCGCTGGGCAGGACCAGCGGCAAGTGCGCGATGGCGTCCAGCCGCGTGGTGGTGCCCAATGCGGCGCCCGATGCGCCGCCCGCCGGCAGCCCCGGCATGTCGCGGTGCGCGCAGAGAAACAGGGGTTCGTCCAGCAAAGGCATCACGCTCCAACGGCGCGCGGACTCGGTGTGGAACACGATGGCCAGATCCAGCAGGCGGCCGTTGAGCATGTCGCTTAAATGGCCCGACAACGCCTCGACCAGATGCAGCCGGATGTCGGGATAGCGCGCGTTCATGGCTTGCAGGAACGGCGCTCCCAGAATGGCGGCGGTGGTGGAAGGCAGGCCCACGCTGACGTGGCCGGCCAGCCGCGCCTGTTGCGCGGCCTGCACCGCGTCATCCGCATGGCGCAGAGCCAGCTGCGCCTGGCGAAAGAACGCCAGGCCCGCATCGGTAGGCACCACGCCGCTGGCGCTGCGCTGCAACAGCCGCGTCGACAACTCGCCTTCCAGGCGGCTGATCTGCTGGCTGAGCGCGGACGTGACCATGCCAATGGACATGGCCGCCCGGCCGATGCTGCCCGCCTCAACGACGCGAACGAAGTAACGCAGTTGGCGCAGTTCCATGGCGGGCTCGGTGCTGCCGTTACGGCGCGGGCGGAATGGTCAGGCCGCGCGCGACGGCCGGGCGGGCGACAAAGGCTTCCAGCACGCGAGCCACGTTCTTGAACTGCGAGAATTCGACGAGATCCCCCGCGCCATAGAAGCCGACCAGGTTGCGCACCCACGGCAGGATGGCGATGTCGGCGATGGTGTATTCGTCGCCCATGACCCAGTCGCGGCCTTCCAGGCGCTTGTCCAGCACGCCCAGCAGGCGCTTGGATTCGGCCACGTAGCGGTCGCGCGGGCGCTTGTCTTCGTAGTCCTTGCCGGCGAACTTATGGAAGAAGCCCAGTTGGCCGAACATCGGGCCGATGCCGCCCATCTGGAACATCACCCATTGCAGCGTTTCATAGCGCCCGGCCGTGTCCGCCGGAATGAACTGGCCCCTCTTGCTGGCCAGATAGATCAGGATGGCGCCCGACTCGAACAGCGCAAAGGGCTTGCCATCGGGGCCATTGGGGTCAAGGATGGCCGGAATCTTGTTGTTCGGGCTCAGCGACAGGAACTCGGGCGAAAACTGGTCTTGCGTATCGAAACTGACCCGATGCACCTCGTAAGGCAGCCCCATTTCTTCCAGCAGGATCGACACCTTCACGCCATTGGGCGTGGGCAGCGAGTACAGCTGAAGGCGGTCGGGATGCTGGGCGGGCCACTTCTTGGTGATGTCGAACGAGGCAAGGGAGGTCATGCGGGGTTTCTCCAGGGCAGGCGGGAATTTGTGGCGTCAATCCTAGCGCAAATGCCCCACATTTCGATGAAATTCCGGGTCGGCGGGCAGGGTGAATGGGGGCCACGACGGGGTGGAGGCGCGTATCGGCGAGTTTGTTGGTCCGCGGCCAGGTTCAGCGGGCCGCAGCGGGCCTCAGCGGACAAACACGCGGCGTAATACCCACCGCGCCGCCGTCACGGCCAGGGCAATAGGCAGCACCAGACGCCATTGCGCCAGAAACAATTCGCGCGTGGCCTCGCCGGATGCCCAGGTATTGCCGAACACAACCGGCGCGGGCGGGGCCAGGTACAGGGCGAGCAGCGCCGCCAGGAACGTCAACCCCACCCGCCAGGCCGGGGTCTGGCGGGCGGCGGCGAATCGCTCGGCCACCACCAGCACCAGCAGGCCGGCCAGCCCCGCCAGCGCGGCGTCAGCGTAAAAGTCACGCGCCGTATAGATATAGGGCGCATCGGGAACCACCCAGCCGTACGTGTCCGTGGTCAGCAACGAGGTCAGGCAAGCGCCAAAGAGCGCGGCCGCGCCCGCCAGCAGCAGGAAGTCGCAAACGCGGAGCAGGAGTTTCGGCATGGAACGCATGGGATCAGGACGGGGCAAAAGCGGACGGAGAAAACGCGGACGGGCAAGCCTGCGGGCCGCGCCCGACGCCACAAGGGCCGGAGCATGCCACAGCTTGTGGCGACGCGCTGAAGGTCTGAACGGCAAGGGACGGCGCGCGTAACGATGAGCCGTGTAAAGAGGATTCCCCCGCCGGCGCACCTCGGGCTACAGTGTTCGGCGTTCCCTCGCCCCCTGCACACCATGCGCCCGCCCCGCTTACGCCACTCTCTGTTTGCCCTGGCCTTGGCCATCGCCCTGCCCGCGCTGGCCTCTGCCGCCGCGCTGACGGACCAGCGCTATGGCCCAGACGCGGCGCAGATCGCCGACGTCTATTTGCCCGACGCCCCTCGGGCGCGCCCCGCCCCCATCCTTGTCATCGTGCATGGCGGGTCATGGAAGAACGGCGACAAGGCCGCAGCCGAAGTCGTCGACAACAAGCTTGCCCATTGGCTGCCCCAGGGCTACGCCATCGTGTCGGTCAACACGCGGCTGATGCCCCAGGCGCGCCCCGACGCGCAAGCCGAAGACCTGGGACGCGCCATCGCCTGGATCACGCAACAGGCCCCAAGCTGGCAGGCCGACCCGGCCAACATGATCGTCATGGGCCATTCATCGGGCGGGCATCTGTTGACGCTGCTGGCCGCCGACGACGCCATGCGGCAACGCACTGGCGCGCCGCTCTGGCGGGCCAGCGTCATCCTGGATGGCGCGGGGTTTGATCTGCTGGACGTCATGCCCCGCCCGCACGCCCCGTTCTACGACGAGGCCTTCGGCGCCGACCCCGCGCGCTGGGCCGTGGCCTCGCCTGCGGCGCAACTGCGCGGCGTACAACCGCCCGCGCTTTTCGTATGTTCGACCTTGCGCCCCGACCCTTGCCGTCGCGCGCAACGCTACGCGGATTTGCTGACCGCGCAAGGCGGCCAGGCCGAGCTCGTTGGCGTAGCGCGCAACCACGCGCAGATCAATGCGGACGTGGGTGCGGACAACGACGAGACCCGCGCGATCAGCGCATTCATCAAGGCGCAGCTGGCGCGGTAGCGCGTTCGTGACACAATCGGGCTCGCCGAAAAACCCGGCCCCCTGGCACCGCCTTTCGCAGCTTCCATGACACCTTCGATGCAGCACCGCTTGACTCCGTTGTTCCTGGCCGCCGCCGCGCTGCTGACGCCGCTTGGCGCACACGCGGCCCCCCCCGCCGAACCGGCCGCCGAACCGCCCGCCGGTATGGCGCAATACGGCGCAGGCCCGCACGGCCAGACCCTGACGCTGACGCTGCTGAACAACCGCGACGCCGCGCCCGCCCCCAACACGCCCTACCGCCTGTTCCTGACGGGCAAGCAGGAATCCATCTCCAACACGCCCAGCCAGGACGGCATCTTGCATGGCGTCACCGATGCCGACGGCCGCACCGCCTGGGTCTGGACCGAGAACGCACACGACCCCGACGACTTCACGCTGATCCGCCGCGTAGGCGACGGCGCGTGGGGCCATTTCTTCCAGCTGCACTCCTCCAGCCGCGAGAAGGAACCCGTAGCCGCGTGGCCCTACATCCTGACCATGCATCAGCGCTGGGGCGAGCAATGGGTCGACCTGGGCTACACCACGCGCCAAGGCGCGACCGCATACTTCAGCCACGACGTGCCGGCCGTGCCGATATCGTTGTCCATTGAATCCAACGTCACAGACAACCGGAAGTGCTTCGACGAGCTGGACGCCATCAACCGCAAGTTCAGCCAGAACGATGCGAAAGGTGCGCAGCAATTAATGGACAGCATGCAGTGCGCCGAAACGCCCCAGCGCCAACTGGACGTGGCGCATCTGCTGCTGATGACCGGCCGCACCGATGAGGCGCGCGAGTGGCTGCTGCGCGCGCGAACATGGCGCTTCCCGGAATCGCTCAAACCTGTCGATACCGGCTTGTTGCGCGACCGGCTGGAACTTGAGCAGTTGCTGGGCATGCCGGACCTGGCGCTGGCCGATGCAGAAGCGCTGCAACAGCGCCAGAACAAGCGCGGACGCGCCGCCCAAGCCGACGACAACGACTGGGCCAATAACGTTGCGTACTACTTGGCGGACTTTCCTGACTATCTGCCGCAAGCCGAAGCCCAGGCGCGGCAGTCCATTCAGGTGCAGGGGCCTAACGCGTACAACCAAGGCACGCTGGGCTGGATCTTGAGCTTGCGCGGCAACGCCGACGAAGGCCTGCGGCTGCTGCACACGTCGTACCGCGACTTGTCGCGCAACGAAGAACTTGTGGCCGACTATGGCCTGGCGCTATGGCGTCACGGCCAGCGGTCACAGGCGGTGCGCTTGTGGGACGAAGCCCAGGCGCAATGCGTGTGGGGCCGGCGCCTGCACGACGCGATGCGCGACGTGCAGTACCCGCACCCCTACTTCCAATCGACGGAGTCCGACGCGGTGAAGGCGTATCGGCAGCGCTGCGACAAGCCCCGGACGAAGCGCAAGACCGTGGCGGGTGGCCCGGCGTGACGGCGGTTCAGGGGTCGCGGGTTTGAGATCCCGGCTCTGAGATCGCGGGTCTGAGATCGGGGGTCTGAGATCCCGGCTCTAAGATCGCGGCTCCGGGATGACGGTTCCCGGAGCGCGGGTCCGCCATCGCTTTGCCAAAGCCGTGATTACTTCTCGTCCTTCATCTTCACTTCGCTGGCCGTGTCCGCCTTCAGGCCGCTGGTGTTGATCTTGCCCGGCGGCGGCGCGTCGATCTCGTCCAGGTTGGCGGCGGCCGGCGCGGGCGCCGCCACATCGTCCAGATTTACGGCATCCGCCACGGGAGCGGCGGGCTTGGCCTTGGGCGGCGCTTTGGGACGCGGCTTGGCCGGCGCGCGCGGCTTGGTGACTTCCAGCGGACGCGTGTACAGATTGCCGTCTTGATAAACCAGCATGTAGGGCGTGCCGACGGCGGGCTTCACGGATTGACGCGCGGTCCACTGGCCATTGGCCACGTTGAACGACAGCGGGCCTTCGCAGCTGCGATAGCTGTTTTGCCACTTCGACGATTGCGTGCCGGACACGCGGTACACGTGATAGACGTGGTTGCAGCCCAGCTCCGGCACGTCCAGCGTGATCAGCGTCGCGCCCGGCACTTCGGACACATTGGCCACCATCATGGCCGCACCCTTGACCTCAAGCTCCATGACCTTTTTCTGGCCATACAACTTGATGTCGTAGGAATCGTTGTAGTACTTGCGCAGCGCCGCGCGCTCGCCATTCACGGTGAACACCTGCTGCTCTTTGGCCAGCACTTCACCGAAATCCAGGCCCATCTTGCCCGAGCCGGTGCTGACGCAGCCCGTCAACGCCAACACGGCTGTTACAGAAACTATTGCGCCAAATGAACGGCTGACATCGGACCTGCTTGCCAATTTTGCTGAAACCCATCCGACGAATGCTGAAGCCATTCACTAACCCCTTGATTTAGCGCGATATTTACCCGAATAGGAACATTCCTGACGGACGTATCATTTATTTCCAAATGATTCGCAATGTTATACTGTAAACCAATCCGTACAGGGCGAGGCTCGAAGCATGAAGAAGGTCTGCGTGGCCGCGGCAATCGCCGCCAGTGTTGGCAGCCTGCCAGCGCACGCCGAGGCGTATCGCCTGGCATATTCCAAAGCCGAAAACATCGAAATATTCATCGACCACGCCACGGGCTCGCCCTGGTGCGGTCCGCACCTTGACCTGCGCGCCGTGTACGGCGCCGCCCCCGACGCCGCCGCACTGGGCCGTTTGCTGCCCAAGATCGGCGTGCTGCTCGGCAAGCAATGCCCCCAAGCCGTCGACCTGCGCTGGACCAGCGTCAACAATGCCGGCGCCCGCGTCGCGGACGGCACCAGCACGAAGGCCAATGGCTGGGCGATGCAGGTGGCGGCAGCTGCGGTGGCTCCCGTGGCGGCGGCGCCGGTGGCCCCGGCTCCCGTTGCATCTGCTCCCGTTGCATCTGCTCCCGTTGCACCTGCTCCCGTTGCACCTGCTCCCGCCCCCGCCTCGTCAACCGCCCCCGCGATTGCCGCTCCGGCAGTGACCGCCCCTGAAGCAGCGCCCGCGATTGCCCCCACGGCGATGTCGCCGCAAGCGCCGGCTACCGTCGCTGCTGCGCCTGTGGCCGCACCGCCCGTGCAGGCGGAAGCGCCCGCGCCCATGGCATCCGCCCCCGCCCCCGCTCCCGCCAGCGTCGCGCCGATCGCGCAAGCGCCGGTGGCGCCGGCACCCGCTCCTGAATGGCAAGCTGCCGCAGCGCCTGCTCCGGCGCCTGCCGCGGCGGAACCTGCCGCACCGGCCCCCGCCCTGGCTCCGGCTCCGGCTCCGGCTCCGGCTCCGGCTCCGGCTCAAGCTCAAGCTCAAGCTCAAGCTCAAGCTCCAGTTCCAGTTCCTGCGGCCGCCCCCGCCCCGGCTCCGGCCCCCGCCGTCCAAACCGCCTTCGCGGTCAATGGCTGGACGCCGCCGTCGCCCGCCGCTGCGCTGGCCGGCACTCAGATGCTGAAGACCATGCCGGATCAGAACGGGTGCAAGGTCGTGTCGACCTTCCGCCTGGGTGAAGGCGCGCAATACATCACGCTGAAGTCCGACGGCTTGACCTGCGGCCCCGACGGCTACGCCACGGGCAAGGGCCGTCTGCGGCTGGAACGTTCGGACGGCGCCCGCATCGGGCAGACCAATGACGTGTGGGTCGTGTCCGGCATTCCGTTCACCTCGCCCGTCGCCGCCGCGCGCCTGGCCTATGTCAACGACAACGGCACGTTGTGGTTCCACATGGACAGCGACCCCGCCAGCCGCTCGCACTATCTGATGCGCGGCGACCGCCTGTCGTATGGCACCGGCCTGGACGTATGGCGCGTCAGCCGCATCGACGTCGTCACCGAAAGCGCGGACGTGTTCCGCAACGCCACCGACATCAAGGTCGCCGTGGATAGCGCGCTGCGCGTGCTGGAACGTACCGCCATGCCCGACGCCGGCAACGCGCGCATCGTGTTCTCGGACAACTTCCAGCAGGGCGCCATCGACGACCAGATGGAGCACCTGCTCTACATGATCACCGCCGACCGCCCCACCGACTGGCGCACCGGCAAGCCGCGCGGCGAATGGCGCTACAACCTGCAATACGCACAGAACTACCTGTTCAAGCGCGACGAAATGCTGGCCCGCAAAAAGCGCGAAGAACTGATGCGCCTGGCCAACCAGGAACGCGATCACCTGCGTCAATACCAAAACCTGGTGGAGCAGGCCAAGAGCGATCCCAAGGGCATCCTGGGACGCATGCAGCGCGACGTGCACTACGACTTGCTGACGGGCGGCGACTACCGTTCGCTGATGGCCGGCCGCAGGGCGGCGGTGCGTATGGTCGTCCACGTGGACGATCACAAGGACAACGACGCCATCGCCGACTGGCCCTACGAAATGCGCCTGCCCGGACAGAAGGCCATGAAGGAAGGCTGGTATCTGGTGCCGGGTGACATCACGCTGGACGCCAAGCGCCAGGACGACAAGGGCCTGCCGCTGACCCTGCTGACGCTGGGCCAGGCCGCGCCCGTCGCGTGCCAAAAGGAAGGCTGCGCCGACCTGAACGACCCGCTGGTGGGCGCCCGCATGATGCTGGGCCTGCCGGACTGGACGCCTGAAAAGGCCCAGGCCGTGATCGACCAAGCGACCCAACCCTAACCGCCAGACGAGCAACGCAATGATCAAACAAAAGAATGGCCTGATCGCAGGCGGTGTCGTGGTGGTGCTGGCTGCCGCCTGGTGGGGCATGGGCGCGTATGCGTCCGGCAAGGCGGAAGACGAAATCGTGGCGCTGCTGGACAAGACCGGCCAGCGCGACATGGTGCACTGGCAAAGCATTTCAGCGTCCCCATTTGGGTCCGCCAAACTGAAGCAGGTCACGATCGGCCCGATGGCGTCGCCCATCGCGCTGATCGACACCGTGAAGATCAGCGGCCTGCGCAATACCGCCGACCGCCGCAGCGGCGACGTCACGATCGAAGGCGCCGCGCTGCCCAACGGCTATAGCGTGCTGAGCCAGACCGATCTGGCCCGCCAGGGCGGCAAGCTGGACCTGCCGCCCGCCAACCTGCGCGTGCGCTGGGACTACGACCGCGACGACGACGACGCCGAGATTCATCTGAACCTGGAACAGCCCGAGGCGCTAAGCGCTGAACTGTCGCTGAACCTGGACCGCGTCAACGCCGCGGTCGCCATGGCCGAAGACGGCTCGGCGCTGGCCGCCGCAGGCATGATGGGTTTGATGGGCATGGGCCGCCTTGACCGCACGCTGGCCCCGCTGGCCGAAATGCGCATCAAGACGGGCAGCCTGTCGGTGAAGGACGACGGCCACGTCAAACGCAGCATCGAACTCTACAAGCGCTACAACCTGACGGCCACGCCCGGCGACGGCAACCCCGACAAGCAGCGCGCCAAGCAATTCGACAAGCTCGTCAGCGACAGCAAGAAGCGCTGCTACGACCAAAAGTCGTTCTCCGGCTTCAAAGACAACGACGACGCCTGCAAGGCCGCCGCCAACTTTGCAAGCGGCGACAAGCGTTCGATCACGCTGACACTGAACCCGCGCAATGGCGTGTCGATGGCGGAACTGCTGTCCAACGCGAACAACCAGGCCAAGGCCTTTGCGCTGCTGGCGCCCGCGCTTGAGAACTGAGCCGCGCCTATAATCTCCTGCATACGCTGCGCACGACGCGCCTGCTGAGGGGCAGCCGCAGGAGACCTCCATGACATCCACGTTGAAGCATTTGCTAGCCCTGCTTGCCACCGCTGTGTTGCTCAGCGGCTGCGCGCCCGGTAACGGCGGCCCGCCCCACCCCGGCGCGGTCAATCCTTACAGCAGCGGCGGCTTTCACGACGCCGGCCCAGACTACCCGGATACCGGCCGCTGACCTCACCGCGCCCCGCCTGCCAAGTGCAGCCGGGGCGCGGCACGCATAACAGCTTTGCGCGCCACGCGCATCCCGCCTCGCCTTTGAAATCCTAGACTACCTGTACATCACAGGCGTCAAGGAGAAGGCTTTGCAGCCGCTGTTATCAAACGTGAAAGTGCTGGACCTGAGCCGGATTCTGGCCGGCCCCTGGGCCAGCCAGATCCTGGCCGATCTGGGCGCAGACGTCATCAAGGTCGAGCGGCCAGGCCTGGGCGACGACACCCGGTCATGGGGCCCGCCGTTCCTGAAAGACGAACAGGGCCAGGACACCACCGACGGTGCCTATTTCATCGCCACCAATCGTGGCAAACGTTCCATCACGCTGGACTTGCAGACGCCCGAAGGCCAGGCGCTGGTCAAGGAGCTGTGCCGTGACGCGGACGTCGTGCTTGAGAACTACAAAGTCGGCACGCTGGCCCGCATGGGCCTGGACTACGAATCGCTGTCCAAAATCAACCCGCGCCTGGTGTATTGCTCGGTCACGGGGTTTGGCCAGACCGGCCCGCGCGCAGCGGAACCCGCCTACGACTTTCTGATCCAGGCCATGGGCGGCCTGATGAGCGTCACGGGAGAACGCGACGACAAGCCGGGCGGCGGGCCGCAAAAGGTGGGCGTGCCGATTGTGGACCTGACCACAGGCGTCTACGCCGCGCTGGGTATCGTCGCCGCGCTGCTGCGCCGGTCGCAAACGGGCCAGGGCGAACACATCGATGTGGCCATGCTGGACGTGCAGGTCGGCCTGCTGGCCAACCAGGCGATGAACTTTCTGTTGGGCAATCGCGTGCCGCGCCGCACGGGCACCGCGCATCCCAACATTCAGCCTCAACGCACCTTCGCCTGCGCCGATGGCGACATTGTGATCGTCGTGGGTAACGACGCGCAGTTCGCCACGCTGTGCCGCCTGCTGGGCCAGGATGCGCTGGCGCAAGACCCGCGCTATGTCACCAACAGCCAACGCGTGAAGAACCAGGCCACGCTGGACCCCATCCTGGACGCCATCTTCGCCGCGCAACCCCGCGCGCATTGGCTGGCGGCCTTGAAGCAGGCGGGCGTGCCGGCGGGGTCGATCAATACGGTGCCGGAAGTGTTTGAAGACCCGCAGGTCGTGCACCGCGCCATGCTGCGCCGGCTGCCGCATCCCGCTGCCGGCTCGGTGCCGCAAGTGATGAACCCCTTGCGCTTCGCGACATCGGATTTGCGCGTGGATCGCGCGCCGCCGCTGTTGGGCGAGCACACAGAACAAGTGCTGGAGGAACTGGGCATGAGCGCCAAGCAGATCCAGGATTTCCGCGACCGCAAGATCATATAAATCAAACGGAGACTGCTTCATGACCTACCCGGAAAATCTCGCCGGCCCCTACACCGCGCTTGACGTCTCGATAGACGGCGGCGTCGCCATCATCCTGCTTGCCAACCCGCCGGTGAACGCGTTGAGCACCGAGATGATGAACGAACTGTCGTGGGTGCTGGACCGCATCTCTGAAACCCCCGAGGTCCGCGCTGTGGTGCTGTCCGGGCAAGGCAAAACGTTCTGCGCCGGCGCCGACTTGAAGACCCGTGCCGCCACGATCAAAGGGCCGGGAGATCTTCCGCAGCATTCGCGCCGCACCCGCGAGTGCTTTCACGCCATCCGCGAATGCGCCAAGCCCGTCATCGGCGCCATCAATGGCGCGGCGCTGGGCGCGGGCCTGGCCATCGTGGCGTCGTGCGACATCTTGCTGGCCGCCAATACCGCGGTGGTGGGCCTGCCGGAAATCAATGTCGGCCTGCTGGGCGGCGGCCGCCACGGCATGCGGCTGTTCAGCCATTCGCGCCTGCGCAGAATGATGCTGACCGGCTTGCGGGTTGATGGCGATGAGCTCTACCGGCTGGGCATTGTTGAAGCCTCGGTTCCCGCCGACGCCTTGATGGACCGCGCCATGGAGCTGGCGCGCGAACTGGCGTCCAAGAGCCCGCTGGCAAGCGTGCTGGCCAAGCAGACGCTGAACGCCATCGAAGACATGAGCCTGCGCGACGGCTACCGGTACGAGCAGGACATGACGGCCGCCATCGCCAAAACCGAAGACGCCCAGGAAGCGCGCCGTGCGTTTCTGGAAAAGCGCGCGCCGGTCTTCCAAGGCCGCTAAGGAGACAAGATGACCCGTGCGCTAGAAGGCGTAAAAGTCCTGGACTTGAGCCGCGTGTTCTCCGGCCCCTGGGCCGCGCAAATGTTGGCGGACTTTGGCGCCGACGTGATCAAGGTGGAACGCCCGGGGCGCGGTGACGACGTCCGGCACCAAGGCTATCCGATGCCCGGCCGCAACGGCGAAGCCAGCCCGCAAACCTCGTCGTTCGTGGCGATGAACCGCGGCAAGAAATCATTGACGATCGATATCTCGCGGCCGGAAGGCCAGGCGCTGGTGCGCCGGCTGGCGCAAACCGCCGACATCGTGATCGAGAATTTCAAAGCGGGCGACCTGCGCCGCTATGGGCTGGACTACGCCGCGCTGTCGGCGATAAATCCCCGGCTGGTGTATTGCTCGATCACCGGCTTCGGCCAGACAGGGCCGTACAGCCACCTGCCCGGCTACGACCCGATCTTCCAATCCATGAGCGGCCTAATGAGCGTCACAGGCGTGCCCGATGGCGAGCCGGGCGCGGGGCCGGTGAAGGCGGGCTATTCCGTGTCGGACTTGACCGCGGGCTTCTACGCGGTGGCCGCCATCCTCGCGGCCTTGCATCACAGGAACCAGATTTCGGGGGTGGGCCAGCATATCGATCTGGCGCTGCTGGACGCGCAGATTGCCGCAATTTCGCATATCGGCATGAACTATCTGGCCAGCGGAAAATTGCCTGCGCGCATGGGTTCGGCGTCGCAGATCACCGCCCCTTTTCGCGCGTTCGCTTGCAGCGATGGCCATCTAATGGTGGCGGTGGGCAATGACTCGCAATTCCGCAGCTTCTGCAAGGTTATCGGGCTGCCCGAGCTGGCTGACGATACGCGCTTTTTGACCAACCCCTTGCGCGCCGCGGCGCAAGCCGAGCTGTCACGCCTGATCGAACCGGCGATGCGCCTGCGCACCGCCCAAGCGTGGAACGACGCGCTGGCCGCCGCCAACGTGCCTTGCGGCCCCATCTATACGATGGACCAGGTGTTTGAAGACCCGCAGGTGCGGCATCGCAAGGTGCTGGGCAGCGTTAACCACCCCGAGCTTGGCGCCATGCCGGTTATCAACAACCCCATTCATTTTTCCGAAACGCCCATCACATCCGGCCTGCCCCCGCCGCTGCTGGGCGAACACACCGCGCAGGTGCTGCGCGCGGAACTGGGGTTGTCCGACGACGAGATCGCCCGCCTGCACGCGGAGGGCATCGTATGAACGCCGTTGACCACGACCTCATCGAAGCCATTCGCGACAGCGCACGCGACCTGCTCTCCAGGCGCGATCAGCGCCAAAGAAAGCGGGCCGCGCGCGCCGCAGACCGGGACTACTGGCAAGAGATCGCCGCGGCCGGCTGGGTCGGCATGAGCGTGCCGGAAGCGCTTGGCGGCCTGGGCTTGGGCTGGCACGCGATGGCGGCCGTGATGGAAGAAGCGGGACGCGCGCAATTGCCCGAGCCGCTGGTGGGCGCAGGCGTGCTCACCAGCGCGCTGCTGACGCGCATTGATCCGGCGCCGGGTTCCACGCTGCGCGATCAGCTGCTGCAAGATGTATGCGCCGGCACGCGCATCATCGGTGTGGCATGGCAAGAGACAGAAGGCCAGCTGGAAGCCGGCGAAGCGGCAGGCGCATTTGGAGTCAGCGTCACGGCGCGCGAAGGCGCTTACGTGCTGAACGGAGAAAAGCGCCACGTCATTCCCGGCGAAGGTGTGGACGGCTGGCTGGTGACGGCCGACGGCGAACACGGCACCGCGCTGTTCTATGTGGAAGCCGGCGCCCCCGGCATCACGGCGCACCTGCACACGCGCGCCGACGGCACGCCGGCCTGCCACCTGAGCATTGAGTCCGCGACGGTGTCCGCAGACGCGCTTGTGGCGCGCCATGACGTGATGGACGCCGTTGACCACGCGCTGGACTACGGCCGGTTGATGCAGTCCGCAGAACTGATCGGCGTGGCCCGGCAGGTGCTCGCCGACACCGTCGCCTACCTGAACACGCGCCAGCAATTCGGCAAACCCTTGTCGTCGTTTCAAGCGTTGCAACACCGCGTGGTAGACGCCGCAACGCAAATTGAACTGGCGGCAAGCAGTTTGCAAGACGCGCTGAACGCGTTGGCCGAGACGCCCCAGGCCATCATTGCGCGTCAGGCCGCGGCCAGCCGCGTCAAGGCACGCGCGGCGCGCGCCGGGCTGGAAGCCTCACGCTTGGCCATCCAGCTACACGGGGCCATCGGCTACACGGAAGAATGCGATGTGAGCCTGCACTTCCGCAGCGCCCTGCACCTGTCCGCCTGGCTGGGCAACGCCACCGCCCACCGCCAGCGCTACGGCGCATTGGCGGACGACCCCGCCCCGCTGGCGGATAACGCCGGCGAACCGGACGACACCGCCGCGCCCTTTCCCCAGGATGCCGATTGGAATGGCATGCCTGAGGCCGAATTCCGCGCGCTGCTGCGCCGCTTCTTCCGCGCGCACTATCCGGCGCACCTGCGTCACGTTCCGTGGCGGCTGCATTGGGACGAGATCAAGGCGTGGTACTTCACGCTGTCGCGCCAGGGCTGGATTGCCCCGTCCTGGCCGCGCGAACACGGCGGCATGGCGTTATCGCCCGCCCGCCAGATTGCGTTCATCGAAGAAGCCGAACGCTATGGCGTGGCGCGCGCTCCCGATCAAGGCCTGGTGATGCTGGGCCCGATTCTGATCCGTTACGGCACCGACGAACAGCGCGCCCGCTTTCTGCCGGGCATTCTGTCGGGCGAGGCCGTGTGGGCGCAGGGGTATTCCGAACCCAACGCCGGTTCCGATCTGGCGTCGTTGCGCTGCGAAGCGGTGGCGGACGGCGACGACCTCATCGTGACCGGGCAAAAGACCTGGTCAACGTTGGCGCAAGACGCCACCCACATGTTCATGCTGGTCCGCACCGACAAGAGCGTGAAGAAGCAGGCGGGCATCAGCTTTCTGCTGGTGGATCTGAACCTGCCCGGCATCAGCCGCCGCCCGATTCGAACCTTGTCCGGGCATGAAGAATTCTGCGAAGTCTTCTTTGATCAGGTCCGCGTGCCGCGTGCGAACGTGGTGGGCGAACTGAATGCGGGATGGACCATCGCGAAGGCGCTGCTGGGGTTTGAACGGCTGTTTAGCGGCAGCCCCAAGCATGCCAGCCATGCGTTGCAGCAACTCTTCAGCATTGCGCGGCAACGCGGCCTGCTGGCCGACCCGGCATTCACAGACAGGCTCGCCGAGCTGCGGCTGGATAGCGCCGACCTGACCGCCATGTACCGCGTGTTCGCCGACCTGGCCCGTGCCGGGCGGCCGCTGCCGCCGGAGCTGTCGCTATTGAAAATCTGGGCCACCGAAACCCACGAACGCCTGGGTGCGCTGCTGATCCAGATTGCCGACGAATATGGCGGCGCCGACATGCGGCTGGGCTATGGCAACAGCGGCGTCCAACCGCTGGCGCCGTACATCAACGCACTGGCCGCCACCATCTTCAGCGGCACCAACGAGATTCAACGCAACATCTACGCCAAACAGGTCTTGGGCCTGGACGGCGCATAACAACATGGCGCCGGCACGACCCGGCGCGACCTGGAGAGAGACCATGCACAAAGCACCCGCACTGACGGTGGCGGCAATACTATTGGGCGCCGCCCTGCTGCCCGCGGCGCACGCCGCCCAACCCTGGCCCAGCCAGCCCATCCGCATGATCGTGCCGTATCCGCCCGGCGGCTCGGTGGACAACCTGGCCCGCCTGCTGGCCCCCGCATTGGGCAAACGGCTGGGCCAGACCATCGTGATTGAAAACAAGGCCGGCGCCAGCGGCACCATTGGCGTGGACGCCACCGTGCGCGCCACCCCCGACGGCAACACGTTCGGCTTTGGCGTGCCGGGCGCCATTACTGGTTTGCCGCACGTCATGAAGGTGCCGTACGACGTGGGCAGCATCCAGTATGTGTCGCTGGTTGCCCGCATTCCGCAGGTGATCATGGTCAACCCGGCGCTGCCCGACACGACGCTGGCCGCCTTCGTCAATGACGCCAAGCAGCATCCTGGCAAGATCAACTACGGCTCCGCCGGCAACGTCACCACGCCGCATCTGGGCGGCGAATTGCTGAAGCAGCAAACCGGCATCGACATCATGCATGTGCCGTACAAGGGCGCAGCGCCGGCCGTGACGGCGCTGCTGTCCAACGAGGTGCAGATGTTCCCCGGCGATGCGTCGGCCGCGCTGGGCTTTATCAAAGCGGGCAAGCTGCGCGCCTTGGCCGTGGCCAGCCCCGAACGCTTCGAAGGCCTGCCTGATGTGCCGACCACGCGCGAAGCCGGCTTTCCCGGCGTGATCGTGGAATCGAACTACGGCATCATCGCGCCCACCGGCACGCCCAAAGACATCGTGGACAAAATGGCCGACGCCATCGCCCAATCCCTGGCGGACCCGGCGTTGCGCCAGAAGATGATCGACCAGGGGGCCATCCCCGCGGCCACCACGCCCGACCAGTACCGCACGCTGATGGAAACGGAATCAAAGAAATGGGGCGAGGTCATCCGGCGCGGCAAGCTGGGGCTGGAATGACCCATTGCCGTGCGCTTTGCCGTACGCTTATGCCGTTGCTTGCGCCCCTAACCGTGAACTGCCGAACATGCCTTCTGCCAAAGCCACTGGCCTGAGCCTGGACCTGACCGCCGATCTGCACAAGTGGAGGGCGTTCCTGGCCATTGCGGAACTCGGCAGCATCACACGCGCCGCGCTCTACCTGGACCAGGATCAATCGGTGCTTAGCCGCCGCATCAACGCATTGGAGCGTGAATGCAATGCGCGGCTATTCAACCGGACGGGGCGCGGCGTGCATTTATCCGAAGTGGGAGAGCGCCTGTTTCCGCTGGTGCAGACGCTGCTCAATGACGCCGAGCGGCTGGAGCTGGAGCTCAATGGGCAGGCGCGCGAACCGGCGGGGGAAGTGACGCTGGGGCTGCTGCCGTCGACCGCGCATCCGCTCATCCGCCGCCTGTTTTCGCGGCTGCGCAAAGAATTCCCAAAGGTGCACCTGAAGATTCTGGAGGGTTCCAGCGGCCAGATCGAAGAGTGGCTGACCGACAGCCGCGTGGACATCGCCATCCTGTACCGGTATGGCGACAAATGCCCGCCCGGCGAACAGGCATTGGCCTACGTGGATTCCTACCTGGTGGGCGCGGCGGGCGACGCGCGCACGCAATCCGGCGAGGTCACGTTCGACCAGCTCAATGGCTTGCCCTTCATCTTGCCGGGCGCCCCCAACGGCCTGCGCAATGCGCTGGATGGGCTGGCGCGGGCGCGCAAGATCACCATTGCGCCGCTGATCGAGGCGGACTCGCTGCCGTTGATGAAGTCCATCGTCGAGCACGAAAAGATGTACACCGTGCTGCCCCTGCACGCCGTCTGGCAAGAGGTGCAGGAAGGCCGGCTCAGCATTGCCGCGCTGCGCGATCCCACCATGGGCCGCATTATCTCGATGGCGTTTTCGCGTTCGAAAGGGCCGGGGCGCACCGTTATGGAAGTGGCGGCGCAGATTGAAACGCTGGTGCGTGAGATCGGCGGCGAAGGCGTGTGGCACGCCAGCCCGTGATGGCTGGCGCGGGAAGCCTAGGCAAAACCGTATAGCCGCGCCGGGTTGTCCACCCATACTTTTCTGCGCAAGCTGTCGCTGCCCAGCCATGCATGCGCCACATCCACCAAGGCGTCCGCCGACGGCGCGGATGCGCCCATCCGAACGAACGGCCAATCCGATCCCCACAACACCTGATCCGGGTTCGCAGCGGTGAATGCGTCGTGTATGTAGCGTGCGTTCTCATAGCCGGGCGCAGCGCCCACCCGGCACAAGGTCAGCTTCATCCAGATGCGGCCCTCGGCCAGCAGGCGGTGCAACAGCTGAAAAGCCGGGTCCTGCTCCCCGCGCGCCGGCACCACACTGCCCAGGTGATCAATAACGATGGGCACGTCCAGCGCCGCCAGCGCGGGCAGATGCCGCACATAGGCATCGCAAGGGGCCCATAGCTGCGCGTGCAGGCCAAACTGCTTCATGCGCGGCGCCAGCGCCGCCAGCTGCGCAAAGCCCACGCTGCCGGGAAACAGATTGCCGGCCGGATCGCGCGCTTCCAGAAACCGCAAGCCGCGCACGCCGCCGTCCACCATCGCCTGCAACTGCGCATCCGTCACCGATGGATCGGCCACCGCAATGCCGCGCAGCCGGTCACCGCCCTGCGCCAGCGCATCCAATAGCGCCGACGGGTTCACCCCATACGGGGCCGGCTGCACCAGCACGCCGCGCGCCGCCCCTAGCGTGTCCAGCATGCGCAGGTAACGATCCACCGGCGCGTCCGGCGCGGCGTAAGACGAGGGATGCTGCAAGGGAAACCGGTCATACGGCCCGAACACATGGCAGTGCGTGTCGCAGGCCAGGGCAGGCAAAGCGTGTTGCGGCGCCACCGGCATGCGCGGCATTTCCGCGTTCATCACCGCTTCTTGCGCGCTCATGATGGCTCCTTGCGCGCCAGCGGCGGCATGGCGCTCAATGCCGGCTGACCGTTTTCGCGCGGCGTGTCCAGCGGCGCGGGCGCGTCGTCCGGCATGGGAATCTCGTGCGCGTTCAAGGTCATGGACACCATCGTGTAGTAGCCGATCACGGCCGTCAGTTCAACGACGCCCACCGCCGCCCAGCGCTCAACGGCTTGCGCGTAAAGAACAGGCTCCACCTGCCCCGTCTCTTGCAGCTGGCGCGCAAACTCATACACCACCTCGTCATCGCGCGTATCGAACACGGGCTGCGTGCGCGCCTGAATGGCATTGATCACGGCATCCGAAATACCCGCGGCGCGCGCCGCCTGCGCATGGATATACCATTCGATCTGGCTGTTCCAGCGGCGCGCCGTGACCACGATGGCCAGTTCGCTGACGCGCGGCGGCAGGCTGGTGCCAAAGCGCAGCAACGCGCCCAGCGCCTGCCAGCGCTCGGCCAGCTCTGGGTTGTGCAATGCCGCACGCAAGGGGCCGACCAGGCGGCCACGCGGCCCCGAGACGATCTTCTCGTACACGCGCTTCTGGTCGTCGGTCATGCTGTCAGGAGAAGGCAGCGGGATACGGCTCATCATCGTCCTTGGTTAAGGGGTTTCGTCGGGTTGGCTACGCACGACCGACGGGCGTTCGGAGAAATTCCGATGCCATGCCGCCAGCGCGTCATGCCCATCGCGCCAGGCGATGTCAGGAAAACGATAGTCCATGTACGACAGCGCGCAGCCGATCGCGATCAGGCCCAGATCAAAGGGCGTGGACGCCAACGCAGACGCCTCGGCGTCCAAGGCCGCCAGCACCGAGCGCACCTTCAGCGCGAACGCATCCAGCCAGGCCGCCGTCTGCTTTTCCACAGGCTTGTTGCGCTCTTGCCGATACAGCAGCAAGGCATCCAGAAAGCCATCGCCCAGCGCCTGCCGGCGTTCCGCCACCAACCGCGCGTGCGGCTCGCGGGGCAGCAAGCGTCCGCCCGCCAGACCGTCCAGATAGGCGCAGATCACACGCGAGTCATACACCGGCGTGCCATCGTCCAGCACCAGCGTCGGCAACTTGATCAAGGGGTTGTCCGGAATCAGATCCAGATTGGGCTTGTCCATGGCCACCGGCGTACGCACCGGCGTCACACGGTCTTCCATGCCCGTTTCGTACAACACAATCATCACCTTGCGCACAAAGGGCGACCGTGGCGACCAATGCAGTTTCATCGTTCAGCTCCTGATTCGTTGAGTCTAATCCTGACGGGTTCAATGCCCCTGCGCGGGCCGCACGGCGGGGTCGTTCGCCGCGTCCGGCGCCAGCATCTGGAACAGATCGCTGGTGTGCGCATACCAGCCCGCGCCATGCATGCGGCCCAGCAAGCGCAAGGCGGGCGTGTCCACGTAGAAGCGGTCGCGGTTCAACAGCGCGTCATCGCGCAGGTACATGCCCACCACGCGCGCCAGCACAATCACCCGCTGCGGCGCGGCCTCGATCACTTGCCAGACCTTGCATTCCAGCGCGGCGGGACTTTGCGCGATGCGCGGCGGCGCCACCGTTTGCGACGGCTCGGTCGCAAGACCGGCACGCACCAATTCGTTGACGTCGGCGTGATAGTCCAGGCTGGTGCGGTTCATCTGTTCGGCAAGCTCGGCGGATACCAGGTTGATCACGAACTCACGCGTGTCCACAATGTTGCGCGACGTGTCCTTTAACTGTCCGCCCCGGGGGCCGATGCCCAGCGCCACAATCGGCGGATCGCTGCTGACCACATTGAAGAACGAGAAAGGTGCGGCGTTGATGTCGCCGGTTGCCGACTGGCTGACCACCCACGCGATGGGGCGCGGCACAACCACGCTGGACAGCAGCTTGAACGCATCGGACGAGGCCAGCTGGCTGAAGTCAAAGTTCATCGTGGCATCGCCTTGCGCGCGGGGGCTGGAAAGATCTGCGTCATTTTGCCAGCAGCCCCAAGGAGCCCAGCAACTGCTGCATGTCGGCGCGGTCGCGGCGCACATAGGCGTCGGCATCCGCCGGGGACAGCGCCATCAGCTCGATGGCTTGTTCCTGCATGACGCGGCGGTAGTCGGGGTCGCTGTTCACGGCTTTGACCGCATCGCTCAGGCGCTGCACAACGTCGGGCGGCGTACCTGCCGGGGCCGCCAGGCTGTACCACGTGGCCGCCTGCGCGCCCGGGATGCCGGCTTCTTCCAGCGTAGGCACGTCCGGCAACAAGGCCGAACGCTTGTCGGCCGCATAAGCCAGCGCCTTCAACCGGCCCTGGCGGATGAACGGCAAGCTGGCCGACAGGTTCAGCATGGCCAGATCGATCTGGCCGCCCACCGCATCATTGATGGCGGGCGACGCGCCCGCGTAGGGAATGTGGTTCAGCTGGATGTGCGCCTTTTGCTGGAACAGTTCAGCGCCCAGATGCGTGGCGCCGCCCACCCCGGCCGAACCGTAGCTGAGCTTGCCGGGCTCGGCGCGGGCGCGTTCGACCAGCGCCGCCACGCTGTCGATGCCGCGCGACGGATTCACGACCAACATGATCGGCTGCACCGCCACTACCGAACAAAACGCAAACCCGTCCACGCCGTCATAAGGCGTCTTTTGCATCAAGGGCGTGACGACATGGCCAGCGGAGGTGCCAAGCAACAGCGTGTAGCCATCCGGCTTGGCGCGCGCCACAAAACCCGTGCCGATGGACGCGCCGCCGCCCGGCTTGTTTTCCACCACCACCGGCTGGCCCAGCCGCTTCTCCAGCGCGCGCCCTAAGCTGCGCGCCACCACATCGGCCGGGCCGCCCGCGGCATAGGGGTTGATCAGCGTCAGCGGATGGTCAGGGTAAGCCGCCGCCTGGGCCAGGGGCGTGAACGCGCACGTGGCCAGGGCCGCCACAAGCAGGGATCGGATCATCGAAGTCATTGGATTTCCCGTGGAAGTCGTCGCGCGAAGCGCATGGCAAACGTCGCGCCGGCAGCGCCGCATTCAATCCGCGCGCGCCCCGGACTGCTTGATCACCTGCGCCCACTTCGCCGTGTCGGTCTGGATTTGCGCGGCGAACGCTTCAGGCATGCTGTGTGTGGTCTGGATGCCGTAAGCGGCCATGCGTTCGACCATCTGCGGCGATGTCATGACCGCCTTGATGTCCTGATTCAGCTTGTCGATGACGGCGCGAGGGGTGCCGGCGGGCGCCAGCACGCCTGACCATAAGCTGACTTCGTAGGATTCAAAGCCGGGCGATTCTGAAATCGACGGCACGTCGGGCAACGCCGGCAACCGCTTCCGGCTGGTCACGCCCAGCGCATGCACCTTGCCCTGCTTGACCTGTTCGATAAAGTTGGACGACGTATCGATCATCATCGAGATACGCCCAGCCAGAAAATCATTGATGGCGCCCGACGTGCCCTTGTACGGGATGTGGCGGATATCGACGCCTGCCGTCGACTTGAACATTTCGCCCGCCAGATGGCTGGTGGTGCCATTGCCCGACGAACTGAACGTAAGTTCACCCGGCCGTTGCTTGGCCAGCGCCGCCAATTCCGCCACGGAGTTGACCTTCAATTCCGGGTTCACCACCAGCAGATTCGACGTCAGATTCGTCATCGAAATCGGCGCAAAGCTTTTCTGCGGGTCGTAGCGCAGCTTGGCGTACAGCGACGGGTTGATCGTCAACACGCCCATCGTGGAATACAGCAAGGTGTAGCCATCGGGCGCCGCACTGGCCACGGCCTCGGCGCCGATCGACCCGCCCGCGCCGCCCCGGTTTTCCACGACGACGGCCTGCCCAAGCTTTTCTCCCAAGCCCTGCGCGAGCGCGCGGGCCATCAGGTCGGTGGCGCCCCCTGCGGGGAAGGGCACGATCATCCGGACCGGATGGTCGGGGTAGGTGCCGGCCATGGCCGGCGTCAACGGGGTCAGCCCTAAGCCCAGACCCAAACCCAGGCCAACCCACACCAGCGCACTTGCGATCTTCATGCTGTCTCCGAACATTGTTTCTTGTGTTTGGAGCATGGTAGGCGCGGCGCCTGGGCGGCGCTATGCGCTGAATCGCATATCTGTTTTGTCGGGCGGCGTACGCGGCCAGTTGGCCCCCACCAACGGATGGCGGGTAGCGCCAAACTCTCGCGCAACGGTCAGCGCAGCTCGTGGGGCATCAGCCGTCCGACCACACGCCCGACCTCAACAGCGGTTCCAGAATACCGGCCGTGTACACCCGCGCCACGTTTTGCAGGAACGCGGTGAAGTCGGTCTTTGCGGCATGGTCGGCGCGGTCGGAAATAACGCGCATCACGGCGAAGGGGATGCCGAATTCATAGCAGATCTGCGCCATCGCCGCGCCTTCCATTTCCACGCACAACGCATCGGGCAAGCGCTTGCGCAGCGCCTGCGCATCGTCGTTATGGCTGACGAATACATCGCCGGTGGCGATCAGGCCTTGGTGGACGCGGGGCTTGGCAAGGGTTGCGCCGGGCGGTACGACGGGCATGTCGCGCTGGCTTGCAAAGCGTGCCGCGCTGTCATACAGCTGCTGGCTCAAGGCCGCATCCGCGTCAAACTGCACGCGCCCCAGCAAGGGGATCTCGTGTTGATCGAACAACGGCCGCGCGTCCATGTCATGCTGCATCAAGGTGCTGGCCACCACCACGTCGCCCACGTCCACGTCCGCATGCAAGCCCCCCGCAAGCCCCGTGAAGATCACGCGCGACACCTGGAATTCCCGGATGACGATCGTTGCCGTTGCCGCCGCCGCCACCTTGCCGATGCGGCTGAGCGCGATCACGCAGGGCGTGCCCCACAACGTGCCCACGTGAAAATCGCGCATGGCGATGCGGTGTACGGCCGCGCCCGGGTCCATCGCGGCGAGCAGGTCGGCGATTTCTTCGTGCAAGGCGCCCAGAATGGCAAGACGTTCCATGATGTCCTTCGATGCGGATTGGCGTAGCGGCGCGACGTCGAACCCGCCCGCCGCGCCCAGCGCGCAACATACTCCAAAAGCCGGTGCGCCGCGCGGCGGCCTCGCTACCCCGTGTACCCCAGCGCAGCGCTTGCCGCCGCCGCTTCTTTTTTCACCGCCGCCACCACCTTTCCGCCCGGCGACACGTCGAAGCCGCCGGTCGCGCCCAGCGCCGTCAGCACCGCGCAGGGCCGGCCGGTGTGGTCATACAGGGGCGCGGACACTGCGCTGATCCCGCGCAGATTCGTGTCCTTCACCGTCGCACAACCCGCCGCGCGCACGTCACGCCGCAATACGCCGATGGGATCGTCATGGTCCAGCAACGCGCGCAATTCCTGCGGTGCGTCCGCCAGTTCCGCCAGCGCCATCTGCTGCACCGGCGCTTCGTCCAGCGCACCCAAAAACGCGCGCCCCGTCGCCGACCACAGCATCGACAGCACCGACCCCACGCGCACGTTCACGGTAATCGGCAGGCCCGGTTCCTCGAAGCGAACGATGGTCGGCCCCTTGTTGCCCATCACCGCGATGAAGCACGTGACGGCCAGGCTTTCGCGCAGCCGGATCAGCGCGGGTTCGCTGATTCGTAAGGGATCGGCCTGACGCATGGCGGCCACGCCCACGAACAGCGCTTCCAGGCCCAGGTGGTATTGCTGCGTGGCGACCTCCTGGTCCACCAGCCCCTCGGCGATCAGGCTCATCAGGTAGCGGTGCACCTTGGCGGGGCTTTCGCCAACGTGGGCCGCCAGCGCTGTCAGGCTTGCGCGGCCGCCCATGCGGGCCAGGCCCTTCAATACCACCATGCCGGTCTCGGCGGCCTGGACCCGCTGACGGCGTGCGCGCGGGCTGGCGGCCGATTCCTGATCGGAATCGGTGGCAGACGATTCGGGCGGCGGGACGGCTTGACTCATATCGGGGTGCGGCTCCAGGTAAACAGGTTCGCTGGCAGCGCGGAACACGCTGTCCAAGGACGGAGCCAAGGTTAACCCTTCTTGAAAAATTACGCATTGCGTATATGATTTACGCAAAAGAAGGGATGCCAACAGGCTATCCCAATAAGGAGACAGCCTATGCGCACCTTGAAGCACCCCATCCTGACCGCCCTCTTGGCCTTGCCCCTGCTGGCCTGTACCGGCGCGTCGGCCCAGCAAACCCCGGCCGCCTATCCGTCCAAGCCCGTGCGCTGGATCGTGCCTTACGCTGCGGGCGGTGGTTCTGATTTCCTGGCGCGCAGCATCGGCCAGGGCTTGACGGGCCGCCTGAACCAGCCGGTCGTGATCGAGAACAAGCCGGGCGGCAACACCGCCATCGCCGCCTCCGAAACCGCCCGCGCGCCCGCCGACGGCTACACCATGCTGTCTGCCGACAACGGCACCCTGGTGTTCAACCCGGCGCTGTACAAGAAGCTGTCATACGACCCCGCGAAAGACCTGGCCCCCGTCACGCTGATGGGCCGCTTCCCGATGATTCTTGTCGTCGGACCCGCGATGAAGGTCAACACGGTGCAAGAGTTTCTGGCTGAAGCCAAGTCGCGCAAAGACGGCCTGGACTACGGTTCGGCCGGCGCCGGCAGCCCGCACCACCTGGCGATGGAACTGCTGAAAGTAGAAAGCGGCCTGACCATGACGCACGTGCCGTACCGCGGCGCATCGCCCGCGCTGGCGGACGTGGCCGGCGGCCAGATCCCCGCGATGATGGTGGACCTGGCCGCGGGCGCAGGCTTCATCAACGGCGGCAAGGTCCGCGCCCTGGCCGTGGCCAACCCGACCCGGCTCGCGCAATTGCCCGACGTGCCCACCTTCGCCGAAATCGGCCTGAAGAACGTGGAAGCCGCCGCGCAAGTGGGCGTGGTCGTGCCAGCTGGCACGCCGCAAGCGGTGATCGACACGCTGAACAAGCAGGTCGTCGCCACCATCAATGACCCCGCCACGCGACAACGCCTGGTCGAGTTCGGCATCGAGCCGGTCGGCAACACGCCCGCGCAATATGCGGAACTACTGACGGGCGAACGCGCTCGCTGGCAAAAGCTGATCAGCGACCTGCACATCACGCTGGACTAAGCGTTTTCGGCCTGCCTCGCCCGCGGGGCAGGCCCGCTGCAACACGAATACACGGAAGGATTCCATGAGCCAATCGCCCTCCTCCTCGCGCCCGTCGGGCTGTCCCATCGACCACGCGGCGCTTGCCGCGATGCAAAGCCCCACCGGCTGTCCGGTCAGCGCGCGCGCGGCCGAGTTCGACCCCTTTGGCGACGGCTATCAGCAAGATCCGCCCGAGTACGTGCGCTGGGCGCGCGACCAGGAACCCGTGTTCTACAGCCCCAAGCTGGGCTATTGGGTGGTCACGCGGTACGAAGACATCAAGGCCATCTTTCGCGACAACCTCACCTTCAGCCCGTCCATCGCGCTGGAAAAAATCACCCCCACCGGCCCCGAAGCCAACGCCGTGCTGGCGTCCTATGGCTACGCCATGAACCGCACGTTGGTGAACGAAGACGAACCCGCCCACATGCCGCGCCGCCGTGTGCTGATGGACCCGTTCACCCCCGACGAACTGAAGCATCACGAACCCATGGTGCGTCGCCTGACCCGCGAATACGTCGACCGCTTCATCAACGATGGCCGCGCCGATCTGGTCGACCAGATGCTGTGGGAAGTGCCGCTGACCGTGGCGCTGCATTTCCTCGGCGTGCCGGAAGAAGACATGGACCTGCTGCGCCAATATTCCATCGCGCACACGGTCAACACCTGGGGCCGTCCAAAGCCCGAAGAACAAGTTGCGGTGGCGCACGCCGTCGGCAACTTCTGGCAGTTGGCCGGCAAGATCCTGGACAAGATGCGCCAGGACCCGTCCGGCCCCGGCTGGATGCAATACGGCTTGCGCAAGCAACAGACGCACCCGGATGTCGTCACCGATTCTTATCTGCATTCCATGATGATGGCCGGCATCGTCGCCGCCCACGAAACCACCGCCAACGCGTCGGCCAACGCCATCAAGCTGCTGCTGCAACACCCCGACGCCTGGCGCGAAATCTGCGAAGACCCCGACCTGATCCCCAACGCCGTCGAAGAATGCCTGCGCCACAACGGCTCGGTGGCCGCCTGGCGCCGCCTGGCTACGCGCGACGTCGAGATCGCCGGCGTGCCGATTCCGGCGGGATCAAAACTGCTGATCGTCACGTCATCGGCCAACCACGACGAAGGCCAATTCGCCGACGCCGACCTCTTCGACATCCGCCGCGAAAACGCCAGCGACCAGCTCACCTTTGGCTACGGCTCGCACCAATGCATGGGCAAGAACCTGGCCCGCATGGAAATGCAGATCTTCCTGGAAGAGCTCACGCGCCGGCTGCCGCACATGAAGCTGTCGGAACAAGCCTTTACGTATGTGCCGAACACCTCGTTTCGCGGGCCGGAACATTTGTGGGTGGAATGGGACGCCACGCAAAACCCTGAATTGGCGTCGCCCGAACTGCTGAACGATCAACACCCGGTACGCATCGGCGAGCCCTCATCGCACGCCATCACACGGCCGGTCATCGTGCAAAGCGCGGTCGAAGCCGCTGACGGCATCGTGCGCTTGCGCTTGGTCTCGCCCGACGGAAAGCCCCTGCCCCGCTGGACGCCGGGTTCGCATATTGATGTGGAATGCGGCGATACCGGTTTGTCGCGCCAGTACTCGCTGTGCGGCGACCCTGCGGACGCGGGCGTCTTTGAGATTGCGGTACTGAAGGAAACCGAAGGCCGGGGCGGCTCTGCGTGGATGCACGCCAACGCCGTTGCCGGTGCGCGCCTGCGCATCCGGGGTCCGCGTAATCATTTTCGGATGAACGAAGCGGCGGGCAAGCTGATCCTGATTGCCGGGGGAATTGGCATCACCCCCATCAGCGCCATGGCGCGGCGCGCAAAGGCGCTGGGCTTGGATTATCAACTGCACTACAGCGGCCGGTCGCGCGCGTGCATGGCGATGCTGGACGAGTTAACGGCCCTGCACGGCGACCGCATGCATGCCCACGTGAAAGACGAAGGCACCCGCGCCGACTACGCGGCGCTGCTGTCCCAGCCCGACGCCAGCACGCAAATCTATGCATGCGGGCCGCAAGGCTTGCTGGATGCATTGGCGGGCTGCTGCGCATCGTGGCCAGAGGATGCGTTGCGAGTCGAGCACTTCCATTCCACCCTAGGCACGTTGGACCCGTCGAAGGAACAGGCGTTTGAAGTGGTGCTGAAGGATTCCGGCATCGTTTTGAACGTGTCCGCGGATCAGACATTACTGACGGCGCTGCGCGGCGCAAATATCGATGTGCAAAGCGATTGCGAAGAAGGCCTTTGCGGATCGTGCGAAGTGCGGGTGCTGGAAGGAAAGATTGATCATCGGGACGTCGTGCTGACCCGCGCAGAGCGGGATGCGAATAACAAGATGATGGCGTGCTGTTCGCGTGCGTGCGGGGGTGGGAAAGTGGTGTTGGAGCTTTGATTTTTTCGGTGTCAGACTGCAATTCCGCCCGATCAACATTGCAGTCTGACACCGAATCCCCGCTCAATACCCAGCTTGCAATCAGCCGCCATCCGACCCTTCTGGGATACCATCCATCCAAAATCGGATGGCGACGTTTTATCTAGTTCTACTACCTCACCCACTAGTTATCCCCACGCCCATGGCGCAGCGCCAGCCGCGCTTACACCGCCTTCCGACTAGTACAAAAAGCGGTGTACATCCCTTCAGCAGGGAAACCACTTGGACGGCAAACGCACGAGCACCGTGATAGCGTGCCTCACGCGGGCATCATCCCAGCCAGCAGCAGATGTATCGCAAGACTCGATCTGTGGGGAGCTGAACATGGTGAAGAATCTGGCCATCTTCTTTGATGGCACGTGGAACGAACCCAACGACCGCACGAACGCCTACGAGCTTTACAAAGCCGCGCCCGAAACCAGCACGCAGGAAACCCTATACATCGAAGGCGTCGGCACACAAGGCCACGGCCTGTGGACCGCCGTCGACAAGTTCTTGGGCGGCGCATTCGGCGCAGGGCTATCCGCCAACATCCGCCACGGTTATCAATGGCTGTGCCAACGCCAGGAACCCGGCGACCACATTTTTCTATTCGGTTTCAGCCGCGGCGCGTACTCCGCTCGCAGCCTGGCGGGCATGGTGCGCAAATGCGGCCTGCTCAAAAACCCCACTGAAGACAACGTCGCCGAAGCCTACGCGCTATACCGCGACGACTGCCTGCCCTCATCCATCGACGCCCTCTCGTTTCGCGCGCAATTCTCGCGCGAGACCGACCTGCACTTTGTCGGCGTCTGGGACACCGTGGGCAGCTTAGGCATTCCCGTCGGCGGGATTTCGTTTCCCGGATTCTCGAAGTTCTATAACTTTCACGACACCGAGCTGAGTAATCACGTGCATCACGCCTATCACGCGATTGCTACGAACGAGTATCGCGAACCGTACTTTCCGACGTTGTGGACAAGGCTTGCCACGTCGGAACCGCGCCCGGCGGACAGGCCCGTTGAGCAGCGCTGGTTTATTGGCGCGCATTCGGATATCGGTGGCGGATATCGGGACGGGAGCTTGCAGACATTGCCTGCGGCATGGTTGCAGGAAAAGGCGCGGCAGGTGGGGTTAGAGGCGGGGGTTGTGCAGCGGATATCTACGGACTACGACCAATGCGAACCGCACGATTCGTACAAGGAGTTCACGGAGAAGGTGCTGATTCATGTGAAGAAGCGGCCAAGGGTGTGGGATGGGGAGACGGTGTTGAATTTGACGGTGGATGAACGGATGGTGAAGCGGGCGGAGAACAGCCCGGAATATCTGAAGGAGTTTCCGGATTTCAAGGAAGCGCTAGCGGCGCTGCCGTTGGGACGCTCGTAGCCTAAAACTCACACCTCGCCTACGCCAAAAAAAAACCCGGCGATCGCTCGCCGGGGAGTCCCTGCACACACAAAACCGCTTGCTCAGTTCGCGTACACCTTGATCTGGTCGCTCTTCAGCACATCGGGCGTCAAGCTCTTGTCGATCCACTCCATCGACGTGTCCGCCACGCCCGGGGTGACCAGTTCCGCCGGCACGATGGTGATGTCGGCCAGCACCTTGAACGGGTACTTGTCGCTCTTTTTCGTCACGCCGAACAGTTGCGCTTCCAGGCCTTGGCCGTCGGCGCGGTGCATTTTGACGTCGCGGCCATAGCCTTTGAAGGTCACGTCATGCATGGCGGCGGCCACTTGTTCCGGGGTGGGCCAAGCGCCGTTGTTGTCTTTGATGGCTTTCTCGTAGCCGGCTTTCAGGCCTTGGATGGCTTGCACCATGTGGTAGACGGAATAGATCGGATAGGCGCCCGTCTTGTCGTGGAATTTCTTCACGAACGCCTGGTGCTGCGGATCGTCCTTGGTTTCCGGGTGCAGGAAGTAGTGGTCGCCGCGCGCGCCGACGTAAACGCCTTCGGGTAAGGCATTGCCCAAGCGCTCCAGCGAGCTTTCGGCCAGCGACAGTACGAACGTGGAGTTCTTGAACAGGTTGCGTTGCGAGGCCTGGCGCACGAAGTTGTCCAGGTCGCCGCCCCACGACGTGGATACGATGACGTCCGGGCGCAGCGCTTGCAGGCGGCTGATTTCGGTGGAGAAGTCGGCGGCGCCGAACTTGGGGAACATCTCGGCCACGACCTTGACGTCGGGCTTGAACTTCTTCAGCGCGGCCAGGAAGATGTCGCGCGAATCGCGGCCCCAGGCGTAGTCCTGGTTGACGATGGCAATCGTCTTGAAGTCGGGCTTGACCTTCATCAGGTACAGCACCTGCGCGACCATTTCGGTGGTGGCGTTGGCTTGCGTGCGGACCACGTACTTGTACTTCTTGCCTTCCAGGGCTTTCTCCGTGCCGCAGTCCCACAGCACGTTCAGCACCTTCAGGTCTTCGGCGACGGGGGCCACGATGTTGCAGTGGCCGCTGGAGATCGCCGACAGCATCACGCGCGTGCCGCCTTCGGCCAGGCGGCGGTATTCGGACAGCAGCTTTTCACCGCCGCCGCCTTCGTCGATGTAGCTGGGCACGAGCTTGACGCCATCGATGCCGCCTGCCGCGTTGATGTCTTGAATCAGGATCTCGGCCGCGTCGCGGGCGGGCACGCCGAACACCGAGGCCGAGCCCGACAGGAAGGTCGAGATGCCGATGTTCAGTTCCTTGGGCTTGTCGGCGGCGCTGGCCAGCGCCGTGAAGCCTGACAGCAGGGTGGCGCCTAACAGGGCAGCCAGTCTTGAAGTTTTCATGGTCTTGTCTCCAGTGTTGTAGTCGGGTCTATGCCCTTAGAAAACGATGGCGTCGCGCAGGCTGCCGCCGGTGGCGAGGTGATCGAACCCCTCGTTGATCTGGTCCAGCGAAAACGATTTGCCCATCATCTTGTCCACCGGCAGCTGGCCGGCTTTGTACAGGTCGATGTAGCGGGTGATGTCGATGGCCGGCACGCCCGAGCCCAGGTAGCTGCCGCGGATGTCGCGCTCTTCGCCCACCATTTGCGACAGCGACAACGGGAAGCTCAACTTCGGGTTGGGCAAGCCCGACGTGACGGTGGCGCCGCCGCGGCGGGTGAGTTTGTAGGCGGTCTCAAACGCGGGCACGGCGCCCGCCATGTCAAAGCCGTAGTCCACGCGGCCGCCGGCCAGATCGAAAAGGTCGTCGTCGGATTTGATCTGCTTGGGATTCACGACGTGGGTGGCGCCCAGTTCGCGGGCCAACGCCAGCTTCTCGTCGCTAAGATCCACCGCAACGACGCGGCGCGCGCCGGCCGCCACGGCGGCCAGCAAGGCGGACAAGCCCACGCCGCCCAGCCCGACGATGGCGGCGGTGTCGCCTGCCTTGATGCGCGCGCGGTTCAGCACTGCACCCGCACCGGTCAGCACGGCGCAGCCGAACAATGCGGCTTCACGGTGGCTCAATTCAACATTGACCTTCACGCACGACCGGCGCGACACCACTGCGTATTCCGCGAAGCAGGACACGCCGGTGTGGTGGTTGATGTATTCGTCGCCGATGTGCAGACGGCGGTCGCCGCCCAGCAGCGTGCCTTGCGTGTTGGCGGCGGCGCCTGGCTCGCACAGCGCGGGCCGGCCTTCCATGCAGGGGTTGCAGCAGCCGCAGCTGGGCACGAACACCATCGCCACATGGTCACCGGGTTTCAGGTCGGTGACCCCAGGGCCAGTCTCTACGACTTCGCCTGACGACTCATGCCCCAGCACAATCGGCACGCCGCGCGGGCGGTCGCCGTTGATGACCGACAAGTCCGAATGGCACAAGCCAGCGGCCTTGATCCGCACCAGCACCTCGCCCGTACCGGGCGGGTCGAGTTCGATCTCGGTGATGGTCAATGGCCGGGTCTGGGCGTAGGGGCCTTCCACCCCTACGTTGCGCAACAACGCCGCTTTGATTTTCATGCGCCTGACATCCTGGTAGGTCAAAGACGGCCGGCGCGCGCCGGCCGATCCGAATCAATCAGACGGTACGACCGCCATCCACCGGGAACTCAACGCCGGTGATGAATTCCGCCGCATCGCTCGCCAGGAACAATGCGGCCGCCGCCACGTCCGACGGCTGGCAGAAGCGGCCCAGCGGAATCGTGGAGACGAACTTGGCGCGGTTCTCCGGCGTGTCCGGCAAGCCCATGAACAGCTCGAACATGCCGGTAATGCCCATCACGGGGCAGATGGCGTTCACGCGGATGCCGTCCGGGCCCAGTTCGACGGCCATGGATTTCGACAGCACGTTCACCGCGCCTTTGGACGCGTTGTACCAGCTGAGGCCGGGGCGCGGACGGATGCCGGCGGTGGACCCGATGTTCAGAATCACGCCGTGCTTTTGCTTGCGCATGACCGGCACCACGGCTTGCGCCATGTGATAGATCGACTTCACGTTGATGTCGAACATGCGGTCGAACATGGCTTCATCCACATCCAGCATCGGCTGGTTCTTGTGGGTGATGGCGGCGTTGTTGACGACGATGTCGACCGAGCCGAACGTGTCCTGGCACACGCGCACGACGTTGTCGATATCCGCGCGGCTGGACACGTCGGCCTTCACGGCCACGGCCGCAGCGCCCACTTCGGCCGCCACGCGGTCGGCGGCTTCTTTGTTGATGTCGGCGATGACGACCTTCGCGCCTTCCTTGGCGTACAGCTTGACGATGCCCTCGCCGAAACCGCTGCCCCCGCCCGTGACGATGGCGACCTTACCTTGCAACTGACTCATGACTAGACTCCGAAGATTGCGCGGCGATCACTCGCCATAGAATTGGATCAACGTTTTGGTCGTGCTCATTTCTTCCAGGGCGATGAAGCCCTTCTCGCGCCCGTGGCCGCTTTTCTTCACGCCGCCAAACGGCAGTTCCACGCCACCGCCCGCGCCAAAACCGTTGATGTAGACCTGCCCGCATTTGATGCCGCGCGCAACCCGCTGCTGGCGTCCGCCGTTCTCGGTCCAGACTGCGCCCAGCAGGCCGTAGTCGGTGGCGTTGGCCAGCCGGATGGCGTCGGCTTCGGTATCAAACGGCAGCGCCACCAGCACCGGCCCGAAGATCTCTTCGGTCAGCAAGGTGCTGTCATGCGAAGGCGCGGCAAACAACGTCGGCTTGACGAAGTAACCGCCCGCCGGCACGCCATCGGCAATCGTGCCTTCGGCCGCTACCTTCAGCCCATCGGCCAGGCCCTTGGCGATGTAGCGGTTGACGCGGTCGAACTGCGCCTTGTTGACGACGGGGCCGCAGGTCAGGTCCATGTCCGGCGTGCCCGCGCGCACCTTCGAAAATTCCTCGGCCAGCGCGTTCATGAATTCGGCGTAGATGCCCTTTTGCACCAGCAGGCGGCTGCCCGCGGTGCAGGTCTGGCCGGCGTTGTGCACGATGCCTTTGACGATGGCGGGAATGGCCAGCTTGAACTTGGCATCGTCGAACACGATGTGCGCCGACTTGCCGCCCAGCTCCAGCACGCATTTCACCGCGTTGACGGCGGCCGCTTGCTGGATCAGCACGCCCACTTCGTTCGACCCCGTGAAGGTGATGAAGTTGATATCCGAATGGCGCGACAGGCTGGCGCCCGCCTCTTCGCCCAGGCCCGTCACGATGTTCAATGCCCCGGCGGGAAAGCCCACTTCCAGCGCCAGTTCCGCCACGCGGATGATCGACAGGCACGCGTCTTCGGCGGGCTTGACGACGCTGGCGTTGCCCATGGCCAAAGCCGGGGCCACGCTGCGGCCAAACATCTGCGCCGGGTAGTTCCAGGGAATGATGTGGGCGGTGACGCCCAGCGGTTCGCGTATCAGCTGAACCGAATAGTCTTTCTGGAACGGGATGGTCTGGCCATGCACCTTGTCGGCCGCGCCGCCGTAGAACTCGAAGTAGCGCGCCAGCACGGTGATGTCGGCGCGTGCGGTGGACATCGGCTTGCCGGTGTCGCGCGATTCCAGTTGCGCCAGCTCTTCGTGGTGCGCCAGCACGGATTCGCCCAGACGCAGCAGCAGGCGGCCGCGGTCCAGCGCCGTCATGCGGCCCCAGTCGCCGTCCAACGCGGCGCGCGCCGCTTTGACGGCGGCGTTCACGTCGGCCTCCTGGCCGCGCGGAATGGTGGTGAATACGTCGCCATCGACGGGCGAGACCACGTCGATGCTGCGGCCGTCTTGGGCGTCGACCTTGCGGCCGTCGATAATCATCTGCGTCATGGAATGTCTCTCCGGGAATTCAATTCAAGGTGATCGAGCCGCGCTCAATCGTCCAGATCTGGTCAGGGATGTCGCCCAACAGCTTCACGTTGGATTCGGTGATCACGACACACAGCTCGGGTTGCAGTTCTTTCAGCCGTCCAAGCGCCTCGGTGTAGTCACGCGCCAGCTTGGGGGCCAGGCCCTGAAACGGTTCGTCCAGCATCAGCAGGCGGGTGCCGACCATGATGGCGCGCGCCAGCGCCACCATCTTTCCCTGCCCGCCCGACAGCGCCGAGCCCGACCGGCCCAGCATGGGTTCCAGCTGCGGCACCACCTTCAGCACCGTGGCGATGCGCGCGGCGATGTCGGCCTTGGACTGGCCCTGCACTTCGCAGGGCAGGTTCAGGTTTTCTTCCACGGTCATGGTCGGGAAGATGACGCGGTCTTCCGGCGCGTAGCCCACTTTCAGCGCGGCGCGCTTGTGGCCGGGCATGGCGGTCAGGTCGGCGCCATCAAAGGCGATCTTGCCCGACTTGATCTTGGTCAGGCCCATGATGGTGCGCAACAGCGTGGTCTTGCCCGCGCCGTTGCGGCCGACGATGCCGATGGTTTTGGATGCTTCGAAACTGGCGCTGACGTCGCGCAGGATGCGGTTTCCCGCCAGGTCGACGTTGATGGCCGATAGATTCAACATGGTTCAGGCCCCCAGCACTTCGCTTTTGATCTGCGGGTTATTCAAGACTTCGCTGGGCGAGCCGTCGGCGGCCACCTTGCCCGCTATCCAGGCCGCCACCCGCGTGGCGTAGCGCGACACGATGTCCACATCGTGCTCGACGAACCAGCTGGTCACGCGGCGTTCATCCAGCGCGTGCATCACGGTTTCCATCAGCGCGAATTTGTCTTCGGACGCGACGCCGCTGGTGGGCTCGTCCATGATCAGCAGCTTGGGCCGCAAGGCCAGCGCCATCGCCACATCCAGCAGCTTGCGCTTGCCTTCGGGCAGTTCGATGGATGCTTCATCGGCTTCGGGCAACAGGCCCACCAGGTCCAGCGTGGCGTCCACTTCGCGTTCGTCGATGGTGCTTTCCAGCGAGCGGAACCAGCTCAGTTCCTTGTTGCGGCGCGCGGCGGCAATCTGCACGCATTCGCGCACGGTGTGCTCGGTGAACAACTGCGGCAACTGGAACGAACGGCCCAGCCCCAGGCGCACGATCTTGCGCGGCGCCATGGCCGTGACGTCGCGGCCGTCGAAGTACACCTTGCCTTTGGACGGCGCCAGATAGCCTGTGCAGATGTTGATGAAGGTGGTCTTGCCCGCGCCGTTCTGGCCAATGACGGCCAGCCGTTCGCCTTCGTGCAATTCGAAGTTGATGTTGTCCGCCGCCACCACGCCGCCGAACGCCAGGTACAGGTCAGTCGTTTGAATCAGGGGTTTCATGTTCAGTTCCTTACCGGCACGCGGGTTTGCAGCGTGGCGTTGGCGCGCGCCTGAGCGCGTGCGCGGTCGCGCTTCTGCGTGGCGATGCGTTTCATGATCTGGCCCACAAAGCCAGTGGGGAACATGAAGATCACGAGGATCAGCGTCAGGCCCAACAGGAACTGCCACAGGCCGGGGAAGTACGCCGCCGACACCAGCTTCACCGATTCAAATCCCACTGCGCCCAGGAACGCGCCCGCCGCATGGCCGGCGCCGCCCAGAATGGTGATGAACACGAATTCGCCCGAACGCAGCCACGAGCCGATTTCCGGCGTGACCAGGCCTTGCATCAGGGCCAGGATGGCGCCCGAGAAACCCACCACCACGGCCGACAGCAGGTAACCCTTCCACATGATGAAGTACGCGGAAAAGCCCAGGTATTCGATGCGCGTTTCGTTCGTCTTGATGGCCGACAAGGCTTGCCCGCTGCCCGACCGGAAGTAGCGCTGCACCCACCAGGCCAGCACCATCGACAACACCAGCGTCAGCACCAGCAGCGCGCGTTCAAACGATTCGCGCTCCATCACGATGCCCGCCATGGTCGGGCGCACGATGCGCAGGCCGTCGGAGCCGCCCGTCAAGGTATAGAGCTTGCCCAGCAGTGCGAACAACACCATGCTCAGCGCCAGGTTCAGCATGCCGAAGAAGATGCCGCGATAGCGCACGACGAACAGGCCAATGACGATGGCGGCCAGGAAGCTGGCGGCAACGCCCGCAAGAATCAGCACCAGCGCATCGGCGCCCGGCATGGCGCGCGCCAGGAAGGCGACGGTGTAGGCCGAGATGCAGGAATACATCGCGTGGCCAAACGAGATCTGGCCCGCGCGAGCCATCACCGACACGCCCAGCGCGGCAATCGCGTAGGTCAGGCCGATGACGATAGGTGTGATGGTCCACGACAGGGTGTAGCCAAGAACAAGCGTGGCAACGGCGGCCACAAGGCTGAGTACGGCAACTTTCATCAGATCCTCCGGGCCTGGGCGACGGTGAACAGGCCGTGCGGCCGAATGATCAGCACCAGCACCATGATGATGTACGGCACCGCGACTTCGAGCTCGGGCGCGGCGTACACGGCGATGGCGCGGATGATGCCGATCAGCAGCGCGGCAATCAGCGCGCCCGTGATCTGCCCCAGGCCGGCGGTGGCGACGACGGCGAACGACAGCACCGTCATGTCCGTGCCTGCGCCCGGCACCAGCGACGTGGTGGGCGCAGCCAACGCGCCGCCCAGCGCGCCAAGAATGGTGGCGATCACAAAGGTGACGTAGCCGATCTTCTTGGCGTTGATGCCCAACGACGTCGCGACCTCACGGTTGTGCGTGGTGGCCACCGTCTGCTTGCCCAGCTTGGTATGGCGCAGGAAAAATTCCAGGCACACATAAGCCAGCACCGCCACCACCGGCACCACCACCAGTTGATAGGTGGTGTAGGTGATGTCGCCAATTTCGATATTGCCTAACCGGTTCACGACTTCGCTGGCGCTGTAGGGCTGCGCGCCCCAGAGCAGGCGCTGGATGTCTTCCAGCATCAGGAAGCCGCCGAAGGTGATCAGCAGTTTAAGAATGGGGTCGTAGTTTTGCGCCCGGCGAATCAGCACGAACTCCATGATGCTGCCCAGCGCCAGGCCCACGGCGATGGCGGCCACGAACAAGGCGGCAAACAGCAGGAATGGGGAGTCGGTCTTGGGCGCCAGAAACATGACGAGGCTGGCGGCGGCGTAACCCCCGAAGGCGTAGAACGCGCCATGGGCGACATTCAAAATGCCCATCACGCCAAACACCAGGGTTAACCCCATCGACACCAGGAACAGCAGACTGGCATATGCCACGCCGTCCACCAAGGCGAGAGGCAATAGATCCAAGGTCAAGCGTCTTCTCCCAATACGCTAAGCATCTGCCGCAAACCCGCCGCGTTGCCGCGGCAACGTGGCGCCCTGCGGGGCGATGCGGGCGTGTCGCCCTGGACGCGCATCGCGCGCCCTTGTCTCGTTATGGACCTTGCCGTGCCTGTTCGCGATGCGCTGCGTAACGGGCCGGAAGGCGTTTATGTGGAGGAGTCCGAGGGTTGGCTGCCGCCGCGTTTCGTACTCGTCCGATAGTGGAAACGAAGTATAGGGAGACCCTTTTTCAGCGCCTATTTATCTTTGTGCAAGCCGGGTTTCACAAGCGATAGAGTCGGCGTGAATCACAACCTGCGACTACGGGTTTACCTGAATCACTGCGGCCAAGGGCGCACGCGTCTGGTAGTCAGGGATGATGCGGATCTGCGCTTCGCCGGGCAATTGCACATAACGGCCTAGTCCATCTGGCGCCAAGGCTCCAACCGCCATTCGGGCTAGCGCAACGCCTTGGGCGTCGTCGATGGCGATGCGCAGGGCGGCCGGGTCCAGGCCGTAGGATTCGCCGGGGTGCGGGTTCAGGATGCGGTCGCTGCGCGCTTGGGAAAACAGCGAGACAAAGCCGGCGGCGTCAAAGGCTGTGCGGGTGTGCGCTGGCGTGGCGGCCCATCCGCTGGCCCCGCGCGTCAGCGTCAACGTGGCTGCGGGGGTGGACAAGGTGATGCGCGCAGCCTGGTCCGCGTTCCACGCGTACAGGCGTGCGGGCTTGCCGGTGTCGTCATGCAGATGGGAATGGCCGCCATGCGCGGCGGGCGACTCCGTGGCTTCGCGCCATTGCCACGCCGACAGCGCGATGCCCGCCGCGAGCAGCAGCGGCCAGACGATGCGTGCGGGCATTCGATTGACGCTCACCGCCGCCTCCACCACAGCAGCAGTCCCGTGAACAACGCTAGCAGCGGCAAGGCCACCGTGCTGGTCCAGAACACGGTGCGCATCTGATTATTGGTCAGTTCGACGCGGCGGTTTTCGTAATGACGGGGCCGGATGGTCAGCAAGGCGTCTTCGCCCGCCAGCAGCGTCACCGCGCTGGTGAACAGCGCGCCATTGCCCAGCGTGGCGAAATGGCGGTTGGTGGCGAAGTCGCTATCGCCCGCCACCAAGAGCGTGGGCCGCGCCGATCCGTCACTGCTGGCCGCCTGCGCGTTACGGGTAGCCAGCGCCATCAAGGTGTAGCGCGACGGCGGCTGACCCGGCAGGTGCGCCTGGCTGGATGTCTGCGCCAACGGCGTCACCACCACGCCGGGCGGCAAGCCGTCACCCGCGGGTTCCAAGCCCGCCGCGCCGGGAAAGAAGCTTAGCGGCAAGCCGCGCGTCATCTTGTGGCGCGTGTAATCGCTGACGGCGGGGCTGCCCAGGTCGTTGCGATAGTGGCTGCCCGGGTCTGCCAGCGCCCCCGCCGGACGCGCGATGCCGAAGTCGCCCAACAACGCGTCCAGCCCGTGGCGCGTGTCCGGTTCCAGCAGCAGCAAGGTCTTGCCGCCGGCATTCGTCCACCGGCGCAGCGCCTGCGCATCGTCTTCCCCAAAGGGCGTGCGCGGCCCGGCCGCCACCACCACCGAGCAGGACGGCAAGGCCTGCGTCAAGTTGCCTGCGTTGACGCTGCGCGTGCCGAACCCCAAGGTCTGCAAGGCGTTACGCGCCATCGCCATGCCGTGCTGCTCATGAACCTCTACACGCGTGACCAGGTTTTCGTCGTCGCCATGGTCTTCCAGATCGTCCAGCGACGTCAGGCTGTTGAGCATGGCTTCGCGATGGCCTTGCGTGAAGCAGACCGTCTGCGCGCCGCGTTGGCTGATGCGGATCAGCGCATTAGTGAAGTCGGTTTCGGTGCCGCCGTTGATCGTCATCTTGCGGTCATCGGACGCCAGCACCGCGCTGCCCGCAAACTGGATGCCAGCTTCGCGCGCCTCGGCCGGGCGTAGCGCCGGGTCTACACCGCGCACGCGAATCAGCGGGTTGGCGTGTTCGTACTGGCGCAGCAGCTCCAGCGCGTCGACCATGCTTTTGTTGCGCAGGTCGTAGAACCACGTCACGTTCACGGGCTGCTTGATCTGCCGCGCCACTTCGACACTTTCTGGCGCCAGGCTGTAGAGCCGCTGCGCCGTCAGGTCCACGCGGCCCAGATGGCGGGATGTCCACAGGTTCAGCGCCAGCAGCAGCGCGGCAACCGCCAGCACCGGCAGCCAGAGCAGCAACCGCCTGCCCGCGCGGCGCACGCGTGAAGAGGAATGCGCGCTCATCGCATCCTCCAGCGCTTCAGGTTGACGGCGGCGATCATCAGCGCCAGCACCGCCACGCTGGCCAGCGTGACCGTAGCCGGGCCGGGCAGCACGCCGCGGATGAAGTCCACATGCTGCGCCGACAATGACAGCGCTTGAAAGAACGGCGACAACGCGGGAAACGCATCCAGCGCCGCCGGGTAGTCGATGAACCACAGCAGCACCAGGATGCCCCACGTGGCGCTGGCCGCCACAATCTGATTGGTGCAGGCGCTGGACACGGCAATGCCTATCGCCAGGAACAACGCGCCGTACAGGAATACGCCGATGTAGCCGCCCACGATGGGGCCGTAGTCGGGCTGGCCGTACCACGCCAGCGGCAGCACGGCGGCGGTCGTGCCCGCCAGCATCAGGGCCAGCATCGTCAAGCCGGCCGCATACTTGGCCGCCACCAACGTTGCGTCAGACAGCGGCAAGGTCAGCAACAATTCCAGCGTGCCTTGCCGCGCCTCTTCGGCAAACGCGCGCATGCTGACCAGCGGCATCACCAGGATCAGCAGGATCGTCATGTTGTGAAACGCCGTCACCATCTGGCCGGTGCTGACAAAGAACAGGTTGAAGCTGAACAAGTAGCCGGACAGCGCCCAGAACACGGCCACCACCACCAGCGCCACGGGCGAACCGAAGTCGGTGCGCAGTTCTTTCCGGTACAACGCGGCAAAGCCTTTCATGCCCGCCTCCGTAGCAAGGGATCGTTGGGCGCCAGGGCCGCCAGCAGGCGAGTTTCGACGGCGTCATGTAGCGACAGCACGGCCCGCACTTCGGCATGCGCGAGCACGATGCGCAGCACGGCGTCGCAGGTGGCGTCGCAGGTGGCGTGGCTGGCTGCGGTGTCGGAAGCGGCGCCGGTTGCGGTCGTGGAAGTGGCGCCGGTTGCGCCACGAGACGTCTCCCAACTGATCCGCCACTTGCTTACCCCGCCCTCTCCCTCGATGGCGTCCACGCCACGCACGCCCGGGCAGGCCGACAAGGCCGCCTGCAACGCCGCGTGGCGCGCAAGCGGCAGCGCCAGCTGCAATTGCAGCGCGGCCTGCGCCTGGCCCAGCGCGGCGTCTTCCACCAGCCGGCCTTGGCGCAGGATGGCGATGCGCGTGCACAGCGCTTCCACCTCTTGCATCAGGTGGCTGCTGAACACCACGGCGCGCCCTTCGGCGCATCGCCGGATCATCGCGCGCGCCTCCACAATCTGCACGGGGTCCAGGCCATTGGTGGCCTCGTCCAGCAGCAGCACAGGCGGATCATTCAACACCGCTTGCGCCAGCCCCACGCGCTGGCGCTGGCCTTTGGACAAACGGCCTATTGCAGACCCCACCACGCCTTGCAGGTCAAAGCCGTCGATCGCGCGTTCGATGGCCTGGCGGCGCGCGCGCGCCCCGCCCGCCACCTTCACGCCGGCGCCAAACTCCAGGTACTGCGTCACCGTCAGCGCGTCATACAGCGGCGCGCGTTCCGGCAGATAGCCGATGTCGGCGTTGCCACGGCCGCGAGCCGGCTCGCGCCCCCGGATCGTGATGCGGCCGCTATCGGGCGTGTAGAACCCGGCCATCAGGCGCAGGGTCGTGGTCTTGCCGCTGCCGTTCGGCCCCAGCAGGCCCACAATTTCCCCGGGCCTGACGGACAGGCTCAGGGAATGCAGGACCTGCCGCGGTCCGAACGACTTGCAGACCTCGTGCAAAGCAACAGCCGGCTGCATGGGCGCCTTGGGTCGGGGTTGGCGATGAGGGGGCTTCGGGTCTTCGATGCCGTGCGTCAGTCGAAGACTTTCGTCTTGGCGTTCTGCGCATGCTGCTCCGCATCATGGCTATACCAAAGCTGGCCCTGGCGCGCATCGCGGATCTGCTTGAGCCGGTCAATCGCCAGCATCGACGCCGCCGTATTCCAGGTGATGCCCGGAATCACGCCCGCCTCGTTTTCGCCGGTATAGATGGCGTCGGCCGCCAGCAGCACCGTGCCAGTGTTCTTCAGCTTCACCTGCAACGACTGGTGCCCTTGCGTGTGGCCCTTGGTGTCCAGCAGCACGATGGTGCCGTCGCCAAACAAATCGAAGTCGCCTTCGACCTGGATGAAGTCGTAGTCGCGCGTGGTGTCGAAGTCTTTCATGACATAGGCGGCGCGTTGGAATTTTTCGGGCCACCAGGCGGCGCGCAGCTCGGCCTTTTGCACAACGTGCTTGGCCTTGGGGAACATCTTGATGTTGCCGGCGTGGTCCAGGTGGAAGTGCGAGTACACGACGTACTTCACATCGCTGACGTCAAAGCCCGCGGCCTTCAGCTGGCGGTCGACCACTTCGTCGCGGCCCTGAATGGAGTTGAACGCGCCGCACAGGCCCTGGCCCCAATAATTGGCGCAGTTGCCATCGGCCGTGGCCTGGTTCATGCCCGTATCGAACAGCACCAACCCGCGCGGATGCTGGATCACATATGCCGGCACCGGAATCTTGATCTTCGTGCCCACGTCCACCATGGCGGTCATGAAGCCCTTGTCCAGCTCGATCTTGCCGACCGACAACTGCATCAGCTTGATGTCGGGCGGCGGGTCCGCGGCTTGCGCCCCGGCCGCCATCAACATGGATACGCCCACCGCACCTGCAAACGTCTTCCAGCTCTTGCTCATTGTTGTCTCCTCGGACCAACGGGGGGAGCCGCCGCCAGAAGGCGACGGCCGATAGCAAGCCACCCGGTGTGTCCCGGGCTTCTTTCGATAGGGTGTGCTGTGCGGGGCTGACTATGCGGCCGATGGACTCACCGGCCGAGACGGCATCTGACGGCCGTTTTCTCTGAAGCGCACTCTGACGCAGCGCCCAGCGGCTGCCAATTAAGGTTTCATTAAGCTGGGCTTCGCGGCGCGTGAACGGGTAGGAACCCTTAGGAGCTGGAACCCGTAGAAGCGGGAATGCGCAGGCGCTCGCCCCCTTAGAGACCGGAACGCCTAGGAGCCGGCCCCCTTGGCGGCAAGCGCCCTCACACCAGGTCCGCCCCCTTGCGCCGCGTGAACTGCGCCAGCGACCGCAACGCCAGCGCATGCATGGCGGCCACCGACGGCAGCAGCGTTTCTTCCTTGCGGGTCAGCACGCCGACGATGCGTTCCACCGTGGGTTCGGCCAAGGGCACAAACGCCAGGCCCGACCCGACTGAAGGGCGCGCCAGCACCGGCAGCACCGTCACGCCCAGGCCGCTCACCACGCTGGCCAGCAGCGACGCGCGGTTGGACACGATCATGGCGGGGTCATCGATGCCGCGGCCCAGTTGCCGGTGCTTCAGCGTGTCGAAGGTGGCGTTGCCGATCAGCCGTTCGTCTTCCAGCGCCGACCACGGCACTGGCCCGCGCCGGCGCGCCAGCGCATGCCCCTTGCGGCAGACCAGCCCGAACGCATCGCGCGCCACCGGCGTGAACGCCACCTCGGCCGTGCGCGGCACCTGGCCCGCCACGCCGACTTGCACCTCGCCATTCAACACCAAGCGATGCACATCCTGCGATGACTCATCCACCGCCCGGATTCGGATGTCTGGATGATGGCGGGCGTACCGTTCCAACAGCTTGGGCAGCCACTCATCCGCCAGCGACGGCATCACCGCCAGCGACACCGGGCCCGTGTGGCCCATGCCCAGTTGCCGCGCCGCATCCAGCACACGGTCGTGCGTGGCAAGCAGTTCCCGAAACAGGGGCGCCACGGCTTGCCCCAGCGGCGTCAGCTGCGCGCGCTTGCCGGCTTCAAACAGGGGCGCGCCCAGCTGCTGTTCCAGGTCTTGCATGGCGGCCGACACCGCCGCTTGCGACCGATGCGTGCCTTCGGCCGCAAGCCGGAAACTGCCATGGTCGGCCGCCAGCAAAAACTGGCGCAGGTGTTGGATCTTCAGCGGAGCGGGCATGACGCGGCCAAGGTGGAATTCAGGTTTTCCGAAATTAACTTACGTTAATTTGGATTGTCAAAATTCGGCTGCCGCTTCAACAATGGCTCCATCGTTATCCACATGCACGGGAGCACCGGAATGGCTTTGCAAGTACGCAAGATTGTCAGTTATGTCGAGAAGACCCTGATCGAAGGCGGCAAGGCGGCGGATCGGCCGCTGATCATGATCGTGGCCGCCGCCGTGATTCGTAACCCGTGGGCCGGCCTGCCCTTCCAGGAAGACCTGCGCCCGCAGATTCTGGAAAACGCCCCGCCGCTGGGCGAGCTGCTGGTGGAAGAAATCTTGCGGCAGGCAGGCTCGGCCGATCAGATCGAAGCCTATGGCAAGGCCGCGGTGGTGGGCACGGCGGGCGAAGTCGAACACGCGTCCGCGCTGATTCACACGCTGCGCTTTGGCAATGCGTATCGCAATGCCGTGGGCGGCACCAGCTACCTCAGCTTCACCAACATGCGCGGCGGCCCTGGCTGCGTGATTTCGGTGCCGCTGATGCACAAGCAAGACGAAGGCCTGCGCTCGCACTACCTGACCGTGCAAACCAACATTGCCGACGCGCCGGCTCCGGACGAGATCGTCATCGCGCTGGGCGCCGCGACCTCTGGCCGGCCGCATCACCGCATTGGCAACCGCTATTCCGACTTGCAGGAACTGGCGCAAGAGGCGCAATCGAAATGAGCGCGCCCCGCCGCCGTTCCGGCCGTGGCGCGCCGCTAGTGCTGCTGCATGGCGTGGGGTTGGACCATACGCTCTGGGATGATCTGGTGCCGTACCTGGAAGCCGATTTCGACGTGCTGCGCTACGACCTGCTTGGGCATGGCGCGGCGCCCGGCATCACCGGCGCGGCCGACATCCAGCACTTCATCACGCAGCTGGACGCCGAGCTGGATCAGGCGGGCTGGAAGCACGCCAACGTGTTGGGCTATTCCATGGGCGGCTTGATTGCAGGCGCCTATGCCGCCGCCCGGCCGCAACGCGTGAAGCGGCTGGTGCTCTTGAGCACGGTGTTCCAGCGCACGCCGGAAGAGGTGCAAGCGGTGATGGCGCGCCTGGACGCCGCCGCCACGCAAGACGTGCAAGCCGCCGCCGCAGTCTCGTTGCAACGCTGGTTCACGCCGGCGTTCCAGGCGGCGCGGCCCGAGCGGGTAGCAGCCATCGGCCAACGGCTGGTGCAAAACGACCGCGCCAATTTCCTGGCCGCCTACCGTTTATTCGCCGAAGGCGATCAGCTCCTGGCGCAAGCCGCGCCCGACATTGCCTGCCCCACGCTGGCGATGACGGGCGAGCACGACGTCGGGTCCACCTCGCGCATGACGCGCGGCCTGGCGCGGGCGCTGCCCGACAGCCGCGCCCGCGTCATCGACCGCCAACGGCATATGCTGCCGGTAGAGGACCCCGCCGTCGTCGCCGCAGCGCTGCACGCTTTTTTACTGCCGGCCCAGCAGCCGGCCACCGCTGAATCGTCCGCCTGATAGAGACGATCGGCACACGCCCCGACGGGCGGAGATGGAGACAACCGCATGCATCGCAGAACTGTTTTGAAGCACCTGGCCCTGGCCGCGGCGGCGCCGTTGGCCGTATCGCTAAGCCGCTACGCCGCCGCACGCGACGCGCCGTTGCGCGTGATCGTGCCCTTCCCGCCCGGTGGCGGCACCGATGTGCTGGGCCGCGTCATCGCCGCCACGTTAGAAAGCGCACTGGACCGCTCCGTGGTCGTCGAAAACAAGCCTGGCGCCAGCGGCATGCTGGGCGCCGACTACACCGCCAACGGCGCCAAGGACGGCAGCGTGCTGCTGTTTGCGGGGCTGGTGCCGTCGGTGCGCTACTACGCGCGTCCGCCTGAAGAGGTGTTGAAACAGCTGGCGCCCGTCTGCCCGATTGCGCGTTCGCCCTACATGGTGGCCGTGAACAGCGCACTGCCCGCCAAGACGCTGGCTGAACTTGTCGCCCAGGCCAAGCGCGAGCCCAAGGGGCTGACCTTCGGTTCGCCCGGCAACGCCACGCCGCAGCATCTGGCGACCGAGCTGCTGCAAGCCGCCTGCGGCATCGACATGCTGCATGTGCCGTATCGCGGCACGGGTCCCATGATGACGGACCTGCTGGGCGGCCAGATTCAGCTGGTGGTGGCCACCGTTGCCGCCGTCGAACCGTATCTGAAAAGCGGCCGGCTGCGCGTGCTGGCGGTGACCAGCCGCGAACGCCTGACGAAATACCCCGACATTCCCACCGTCGCCGAAAGCGGTTACGCCGGATTCGATGCGCAGATTCAATTCGGCACGTACTGCGCCGCTGGCACACCGGACACGACGATTGCGGCGCTGAACCAGGGCATCAACCGCGCCCTGCAAACCGACGCCGTCCACGCCAAGCTGGCCGAACAGGGGTTCCAGCCCACCGGCGGCACGCCCCAGCAGTTGCAACAGGCGTTGCTGTCAGAAATCCGCGACGTGGCCGGACTGGTGCAGGCGGGCAAGGTGCGGGTCGACTTGTAGCGATCTGTAGCGGCCCGTAGCGAAAGGGGGGTTACGGCGGCAGGCGGCCTGATTAGAATTCGGTCTTCTTCGTCCCTGCCCGCCCACGATGCCCCGCCCCCTTTCCTGCCTGACCGGCGCCCTGACCTTGTCCGCCCTGTTGACCGGCGTGGCGCAAGCCGCAGGCGGCCCCTGCCCTCAGGCGGCCGACATCGTGCGCACCGTATATCAAAACCACGACCAGCCCGACCACGAAGGCCGCATTCGCCTAAAGCAAGGCCACGCCATCGTGACGATTTCTGACGCGGATGTGGGCGCGCCGTTCGCGGTGGCGTGCAAGGCCTGGCCGGCCAACCCGGACTTGCTGCTGGTGGCGGTGCCGTTGATGCAGGACACGCCCGACCCCGAAAACGGCCACGAAGGCGATCTGGAAGTGCTGGTGCTGGACCGCCAGACGCTGCAAGTGCAGCAGCGCCGCACGCTGGTGGATCTGATGTCGGATGACGCCGTGCGCATCGACGGCCTGTCGTTCGATACGGCGCGCTACGACGTCACCGCAGACCGCCGCGCCTTCGGCATCCGCATCGAACGCCAAGGCGCCTCGCGCGCCAACCCCTTTGATGAAACCAGCTTGCGGCTCTTCACCGTGGAAGACAACGAATTGCGCCTGGTGCTCGACGGCCTGAGCGTCAACCGCTCATCCGGCCAATGGGACACCACCTGCGCGGGCGAATTCAAGGAACGCGCGGTCAGCCTGGCCATGGGCACCGCACAAACGAAGGGTTGGCGCGACGTGGTGCTCACGGACTCGCACTCCGCCAGCCGTGCCGCGGTGCAGCAAGACGGCTGTTCTGAAAAAACCGTCAGCCAGGGCAAGACGCGCCATACGCTGCGCTTTGACGGCAAGCGTTATCCCATTCCCAAGGCGCTGCGTTCGATGGACAGCGAGACCGCTGGATAACCACCATTTACAAGCGGGTCCGTCTCTGGGCATGCTGACTTGTTGATCCGGCGCAGATCGGGCGCAACATGGAGACGACATGCCTAGTCAGGAATCCCTGCATTCCGCCCATATCCGCGAGATCGAACAGGTAGGCCGCGGCCGCCCCACACAGCGCGATGCGCATGTGGTGCGCAGCTGGCTGCGCTGCCTGGATCAATATCAGCTGGACCCCGCCCAGGCGTGCGAAGCCTACATCGTGCCTGACGGCCGGCTGCGCGAACACCGGCAACAATCCGAAGCGCTGATCAACATTGCACGCAGCGGGCTGGACCATCTCTTCAAGCAGGTGGCGGGCCAGAACTATGTGCTGCTGCTGGCCGACCGCCAGGGCGTCACCGTGGAATTCCTGGGCGACCCGTTGCAAACCGACAAGCTGCGCAAGGCCGGCCTGTACCTGGGGTCTGAATGGTCCGAGCCGCGCGCCGGCACCTGCGCCGTGGGCGCTTGCCTGGAAACCGGCGAAGCGCTGACCATCCACCAGACCGATCACTTCGACAACACGCACACGCCGCTGTCCTGCACCGCCGCGCCCATCTACAACGCCGATGGCGAACTGGCCGCCGTGCTGGACATTTCGCTGCTCAGCTCGCCCAGCCTGAAGACCAGCCAGAACCTGGCGCTGCACCTGGTCAACAGCACCACGCGCCGCATCGAACTGGCCAACCTGATGGCGCGCACACGCAATGAATGGGTGCTGCGCTTTGCGCGGTCGCCCGAGTTTCTGGACGTGGACCCGGAAGCGGCCATCTCGCTGGACGGGTCTGGCCGCATTCTGGGCATGACGCATTCCGGCGCCAAGCTGCTGGCGCGCGCCGCCGGGCTGGATTGGCGCAGCCCTGCCGGCCTGATCGGCCAGCCCGTGACCCGCTTCTTTGATGTGCAGCTGGACGACCTGCCGCACTACACGCGCGGCCACGCGCCGCAAGACCGCCTGATCGTTGCCCGCGACGGCAACGCGTTGTTCGCGCACGCCATTGAACCGAACCGCCACCTGCGCGGCGCTACGGTCGCCGTACGCGCCACGCCGTCCGCGCTGCGCGGGCTGGACGGCGGCGACGCCAAGATGGCGGCGCTGCAAGTGCGGGCCGCGAAACTCGCGCGCCAAGGGCTGCCCATTCTGCTGCAAGGCGAAACGGGCGTGGGCAAGGAATACCTGGCCCGCGCCATTCACGACGACAGCCGCCGGCCGGGCAGCTTTGTCGCCGTGAACTGTGCGGCCATTCCCGAATCCCTGATCGAAAGCGAACTGTTCGGTTATCTGCCCGGCGCGTATACCGGCGCCGCGCCCAAAGGCCGCAAGGGCCTGATCGAAGCGTCTGACGGCGGCACCTTGTTCCTGGACGAAATCGGCGACATGCCGCTGGCGCTGCAAAGCCGCTTGCTGCGTGTGTTGGCCGAAGCCGAAGTCACGCCCATCGGCGCCAACGCGCCGCGCGCGGTGCGCCTGTCGCTGGTGTCGGCCTCGCATCGCGACCTGGGCGAACAGGTGCGCCAGGGGCGGTTTCGCGAAGACCTGTATTACCGCATCAACGCCGCTACGCTGACCGTGCCGCCGCTGCGCGAGCGCCAAGACCTGGACTGGCTGATTGCCCGCATGCTGGCGCGCCATCAAGACGAATCCGGCGCACCCGTGCTGTCGCCCGCCGCGCTGCTGGCGCTGAAGGCGCATGCGTGGCCGGGCAATATCCGCGAACTGGCCAACGTCATCGCGGTGGCCGCCGCCTTGTGCGAAGACGGCGTCATCACGCCGCAAGATCTGCCGGAAACGTTTTCGCCGGCAGGCATGGCGGCCAGTGCGGAAGAAGCGGCGCTGCGCGCCACGTTGGCCCGTTGTGGCGGCAACGTGTCGGAAGCAGCGCGGCAGTTGGGCATGGACCGCTCCACCGTCCACCGCCAGATGCGGCGCTATGGTCTGAAGCGTTAGGCGAAAACCAGGCGCAAAGTCAGGCGCAAAGTCAGCGCCGGGCGCCACACCGTGCTGCAACAGGTGAGGCGTGTTGCCACAGTACGCCCCACCGCCGCATCGCGTGCGCCCCGCCGCGCCGGGCGTTCGACAGACCTTCACACCTGGCACGGCATTTGCGTGTGCAGTCTTGACGCCCACCGGCCGGCACAGGCTGCGGCGTCAATGGACGGAGCCATCCGCCATGACCACAACGCCCGCCTCGGGCAAGGAGACAAGACATGCAGACAGACCCCGCCGATGCCGCCCTGGACGCGGTGCTCGCCCGCCTGAACACAGCATTGGGCAACAAGGAGATTGATGCGGTTGCCGGCCTGTTCCAGGACGAATGCTATTGGCGCGACCTGGTACTTTTCAGCTGGAACCTGCGCACACTGGAAGGCCGCGGCCAGATCCGCGACATGCTCGCGCAACAGCTGTCGCAAGTGGAGCCGGTGCGCTTCACCCGCGACGAACGCGAAGCCGTGTCCGACGACGGCGGCCTGCTCCAAGCCTGGCTGCATATCGACACGAATCTTGCGCGCGGCTACGGTCATATCCGCGTGAAAGACGGCAAGATCTGGACGCTGCTGACCACCATGTCCGAACTGAAAGGCCATGAAGAACCCAGCGGCACGCGCCGCCCCAAGGGCGCCGAACACGGCAGCAGCCGCGAACGCCAGACCTGGCTGGAAAAGCGCGAGCAGGAAGCCGCGGAACTGGGCTACAAAACCCAGCCCTATGTGCTGATCATTGGCGGCGGGCAAGGCGGTATTGCGCTGGGCGCGCGGCTGCGCCAGCTGGATGTGCCCACCATCATCATCGAAAAGAACGAACGCGCGGGCGACAGCTGGCGCAAGCGCTACAAGTCGTTGTGCCTGCACGACCCGGTCTGGTACGACCACCTGCCCTACATTCCCTTCCCCGAAAACTGGCCCGTATTCGCGCCCAAGGACAAAGTCGGCGACTGGCTCGAGATGTACACGAAGGTGATGGAGCTGAACTACTGGACGTCCAGCGTCTGCGAGTCGGCACGCTATGACGACGCGAAACAGGAATGGGAAGTCACGGTGCTGCGCGAGGGCAAGCCCGTGGTGTTGCGCCCCAAGCAGCTGGTGCTGGCCACCGGCATGTCGGGCAAGCCGAACATTCCGCGCTTTCCGGGTCAGGACGAGTTCCGGGGCGAACAGCAGCATTCGTCGCAGCACCCCGGTCCCGATGCGTATCGCGGCAAGAACGTCGTGGTGATCGGCGCCAACAATTCGGCGCATGACATCTGCGCCGCGCTGTGGGAAGGCGGCGCCAACGTCACCATGGTGCAGCGTTCATCCACGCATATCGTGCGGTCGGATTCGCTGATGGACATCGGGCTGGGCGGGCTGTATTCCGAACAGGCGCTGGCCAACGGCATGACCACGCGCAAGGCGGACCTGACCTTTGCGTCGCTGCCGTACAAGATCATGGCGCAGTTTCAGATTCCGCTGTACGAACAGATGCGCGAGCGCGACGCGGAGTTCTACGCCAAGCTGGAGAAGGCCGGCTTCATGCTGGACTGGGGGGACGACGGCTCCGGCCTCTTCATGAAGTACCTGCGGCGCGGCTCGGGCTATTACATCGACGTAGGCGCGTGCGACCTGATCATCGACGGCAGCATCAAGCTGCAATCCGGCACCGACGTCAGCCACCTGGCGCGCGAAGCCGTCGTATTGAAGAACGGCGTCACGCTGCCCGCCGACCTGGTCGTCTACGCCACCGGCTATGGCTCGATGAACGGCTGGGCGGCCGACCTGATCAGCCCCGAGGTCGCCGACAAGGTAGGCAAGTGCTGGGGCCTGGGCTCAGACACCACGAAAGACCCCGGCCCCTGGGAAGGTGAACAGCGCAACATGTGGAAGCCCACGCAGCAGGAAGGGCTGTGGTTTCACGGCGGCAACCTGCATCAGTCGCGGCATTACTCGCAATACCTGTCGCTGCAACTGAAGGCGCGGCACGTTGGGTTGCCGGTACAGGTCTACGGCTTGCAGGAGGTGCACCACAAGCGGTAGCGAACCCAGCTGACCCCTCCGGCGCAAGCGGCCTCCCCAGCCGCTTGCGCCGGCGGCGCTTGCACGTTAAATTGTTGACAATCTGGCGTCCAAGAACGCTTTATCCCGATTTTTACCCCTGAAACCGGATAGATTGTTGACACAATGAGCAAAGTGCTGACCCTGCCAGGCACGCCGCCGGGCGATGGTGAAACGCTGTCGGATCACATCTTCAAGAAGATCCAGGCCGCCATCGTCAAAGGCGAGATCGCCCCGGGCAGCAAGATTTCCGAGCCCGAGCTGGCGCGCATCCATGGCGTGAGCCGCGGGCCGCTGCGCGAGGCGCTGCACCGGCTTGAAGGCCAGAAGCTGCTGGTGCGCGTACCGCATGCGGGCGCGCGCGTTGTGTCGCTGTCGCAGCAAGAGCTGTCCGAACTCTACGAAATCCGCGAATCGCTGGAAGGCATGGCGTGCCGGCTGGCTGCCGAACGCATGCCGCCCTCTGAAATCGCTGAACTGCGCGGCGTGCTGGAAGCGCACGAGCGCGACGCGGCCTTTCAAGCCGGGCTGGGCTACTACCAGCAGGAAGGCGATTACGATTTCCACTATCGCATCGTCAAGGGCAGCGGCAACCAGATGCTGTTTCGCATGCTGTGCGACGAGCTCTATCAATTGGCGCGCATGTACCGCATCCAGTACTCGACCACGCCCAACCGGCCGCGCCAGGCCTACGCCGAACACCACCGCATTCTTGACGCCATTGCCGACCGCGATGGCGAGCTGGCTGAAATCCTGATGCGGCGGCACATCCGTGTGTCGCGCATCAACATCGAACAACAGATCGCGCAGAGCAAGCAGCAGCGCACGGAGGCATGATGAATCACTCGTACCGCAAGACCCTGCCCGGCACCCGCCTGGATTATTTCGATGCGCGCGCCGCCGTCGAAGCCATTGCGCCGGGCGCTTACGCCGGCCTGCCCTATACGTCGCGCGTGCTGGCTGAAAACCTGGTGCGCCGCTGCGACCCGGCCATGCTGACCGATGCGTTAAAGCAGCTGATCGAACGCCGCCGCGACCTGGACTTTCCGTGGTTTCCGGCGCGCGTGGTCTGTCATGACATCCTGGGCCAGACCGCGCTGGTGGACCTGGCGGGCCTGCGTGACGCCATCGCCGAAAAAGGTGGCGACCCGGCCAAGGTGAATCCGGTTGTGCCGGTGCAGTTGATCGTGGACCATTCGCTGGCCGTGGAATTCGACGGCACCGACCCCGACGCCTTCGCCCGCAACCGCGCGGTGGAAGACCGCCGCAACGAAGACCGCTTCCACTTCATCGACTGGACCAAGCAGGCGTTTCGCAACATCGAAGTCGTGCCGCCGGGCAACGGCATCATGCACCAGATCAACCTGGAGCGGATGTCGCCCGTCATCTACACGCAAGACGGCGTGGCGTTCCCCGACACGCTCGTCGGCACCGACAGCCACACGCCGCACGTGGATGCGCTGGGCGTCATCGCCATCGGCGTGGGCGGCCTGGAAGCGGAAAACGTGATGCTGGGCCGCGCGTCGTGGATGCGCCTGCCGGACATCATCGGCGTGGAACTCACGGGGCGTGCGCAACCCGGCATCACCGCCACCGACGTGGTGCTGACGCTGACCGAATTCCTGCGTAAAGAAAAGGTCGTGGGCGCGTATCTGGAGTTCTACGGCGAAGGCGCCGCCAGCCTGACGCTAGGCGACCGCGCCACCATCTCGAACATGGCACCCGAATACGGCGCAACCGCCGCGATGTTCTCGATTGATCAGCAGACCATCGACTACCTGCGCCTGACCGGCCGCGAAGACGAACAGATCGCGCTGGTGGAAACCTATGCCAAGACGGCGGGCCTGTGGTCCGACAGCTTGAAGACCGCCGAATACGAACGCGTGCTGCGTTTCGATTTGTCGACCGTCGTGCGCACGCTGGCCGGCCCGTCGAACCCGCATCGCCGCCTGCCCGTGTCGGATCTGGCCGCGCGCGGCATTTCGGGCGTGGTGGAAAACGAACCCGGCCTGATGCCGGATGGCGCGGTCATCATCGCCGCCATCACCAGCTGCACCAACACCAGCAACCCGCGCAACGTGATTGCCGCCGGCCTGCTGGCGCGCAACGCCAAGGCGCGCGGTCTGACGCGCAAGCCTTGGGTGAAGAGTTCGCTTGCGCCCGGTTCCAAGGCCGTGCAGCTGTATCTGGAAGAAGCCGGCCTGCTGCCCGACCTGGAAGCGCTGGGCTTTGGCGTGGTGGCGTTTGCCTGTACCACTTGCAACGGCATGTCGGGCGCGCTGGACCCGAAGATCCAGCAAGAGATCATCGACCGCGACCTCTATTCCACCGCCGTGCTGTCTGGCAACCGCAACTTCGATGGCCGCATCCATCCCTACGCCAAGCAGGCCTTCCTGGCTTCGCCCCCGCTGGTGGTGGCCTACGCCATCGCTGGCACCATCCGCTTTGACATCGAACGCGACGTGCTGGGCCTGGACCAGAACGGCCAGGAAATCCGCCTGAAAGACATCTGGCCCAGCGACGAAGAGATCGACGCCGTGGTCAAGACCGCCGTCAAGCCGGAACAATTCCGCAAGGTGTACGCGCCGATGTTCGGCATTCAGGATGACCGCAAGGCCGGCGTCAGCCCGCTGTACGCCTGGCGCCCGCAAAGCACCTACATCCGCCGTCCGCCCTACTGGGAAGGCGCGCTGGCCGGCGAGCGCACGTTGCGCGGCATGCTGCCGCTGGCGGTGCTGGGCGACAACATCACCACCGACCACCTGTCGCCATCCAACGCCATCCTGCTGGACAGCGCGGCGGGCGAATACCTGGACAAGATGGGCCTGCCCGAAGAAGACTTCAACTCGTACGCGACCCACCGCGGCGACCACCTGACCGCGCAACGCGCCACCTTCGCCAACCCCAAGCTCTTTAACGAGATGGTGACGAACGAGGACGGCAGCGTGAAGCAAGGCTCGCTGGCGCGCGTGGAACCGGAAGGCCAGGTCATGCGCATGTGGGAAGCCATCGAAACCTATATGGACCGCAAGCAGCCGCTGATCATCGTGGCCGGCGCCGACTACGGCCAGGGCTCGTCGCGCGACTGGGCCGCCAAGGGCGTGCGGCTGGCGGGCGTGGAAGCCATCGTTGCCGAGGGCTTTGAACGCATCCATCGCACCAACCTGATCGGCATGGGCGTGCTGCCGCTGGAATTCAAGCCGGGCGTGAACCGCAAGACGCTGGCGCTGGACGGCACCGAAAGCTATGACGTCATCGGCGAACGCAAACCGCGCGCGGACTTGACGCTGGTGATCCACCGCCGCAACGGCGAGACCGTGCAAGTGCCCGTCACCTGCCGTCTGGACACCGCGGAAGAAGTATCGATCTACGACGCGGGCGGCGTGCTGCAACGCTTTGCGCAAGACTTCCTGGAAGCCGAATCCGCAGGCGGCGCGAAGCAAGCCAGCTGAGTTTGACGTTGACGGGCGGGCCTCATCGCGCCCGCCAGTCTTTCACACCGAATCCGCATATCCGCACCGAGACATCAGGACAACCCCATGGCCCATGCTCCCCAGACCAAGATTGCCGCCACCTACATGCGCGGCGGCACCAGCAAAGGCGTGTTCTTCAAGCTGGACGATCTTCCCGAATCCGCCCGCGTACCCGGCGCCGCGCGCGATGCGCTGCTGATGCGCGTGATCGGCAGCCCCGACCCCTATGGCAAGCAGATCGACGGCATGGGTGCGGCAACGTCCAGCACCAGCAAGACCGTCATCGTCGGCAAAAGCACGCAGCCCGATCATGACGTGGACTATCTGTTCGGCCAGGTCTCCATCGACCAGCCGTTCGTGGACTGGAGCGGCAACTGCGGCAACCTGTCGGCCGCCGTCGGCCCGTTTGCGATTACCAACGGCCTGATCGACCCTGCCCGCGTGCCTGCCAACGGCATCGCGGTGGTGCGCATCTGGCAAGCCAACATCAAGAAGACCATCATCGCCCACGTGCCGATGACTGACGGCGCGGTGCAGGAAACCGGCGACTTCGAACTGGATGGCGTGACCTTCCCCGCCGCCGAATTGCAGCTGGAATTCATGGACCCGGCCGAAGACGGCGACGGCGGCTCGATGTTCCCCACCGGCAATCTGGTCGACGACCTGGAGGTGCCGGGCGTAGGCACGTTCAAGGCCACGATGATCAACTCGGGCATTCCCACCATCTTCCTGGATGCGTCGGCGCTGGGTTACACCGGCACGGAATTGCAGGACGATATCAACAGCGACGCGGCGGCGCTCGCCCGCTTTGAAACCATCCGCGCGCACGGTGCGCTGCGCATGGGCCTGATCAAAACCATCGAAGAAGCCGCCGCCCGCCAGCACACGCCCAAGGTAGCGTTCGTGGCGCCGCCCAAGGCGTATGAATCATCCGCTGGCAAGGCCATTGGCGAAGGCGACGTTGACGTGCTGGTGCGCGCGCTGTCCATGGGCAAGCTGCACCACGCCATGATGGGTACGGCGTCCGTCGCCATCGCCACCGCCGCAGCCGTGCCCGGCACGCTGGTGAACCTGGCGGCAGGCGGCGGCGAACGCGATCAGGTGTGCTTCGGCCACCCCTCCGGCACGCTGCGCGTGGGCGCGCAGGCGCAGTTGGTGGACGGCGAATGGAAGGTCACGAAAGCCATCATGAGCCGCAGCGCGCGGGTGCTGATGGAAGGGCGAGTCCACGTGCCGAACGTCGGATTTTGAGTCTGAATTGATCGTCTCCGGTTGCGAGCAATCGCTCGCAACCCCTATTTTTCCCGGGTTTTTCAGGCCTCAAGGGTAGACGCCGCCGTCGTCTGTCCCTATACTCTCGGGCTGTTGTTACTCATCACCGGACCCTGACGATGCGTCGTCATCCCAGGGCACCCGTCACACGGCCGCGCACAGCGGCCCGGCGCCAGCGCCGAAACACCATCACCCAGCCGCCCGGCTTATACCGGCGGCTGCGGAACAAAAACCTGCTTACCCAGCAGGAACATTGCTCACCGCATTGAGCTGCGCCTGCATCCAGGGCTTCGGGCTATGGCGTCGAATCACGCGTTCAAACCACGCGCTCGAACGACGTCTTCGTTTCCAGGATGCGCCGGCCCAATGCCGCAGCAAGACACCATCACGGTGTGTCTTGTGTCTTGTCCACCCCGGGCCGCCATCCGCCGCCCGGGCGGGCAGGCATGTGATCGCGCGCGCGAAACGTGCAACCCCTGCGCCGCGATCATTGGTGTTTCGTGCCTGGCCGTCTACGAGCAAGGACCTACACGATGCAAGAGAGTGTTTTCTTCCAGTTATCGGCCACCACGGCCATCTTGTTGCTGGCCGGCTTCTACGGCGCCACGTTTCTCATGTCGCTATTCATTGGCGAAAAGCACGAGAACGTGGATGGCTTCATGGTGTCGAACAACGCGGTCGGTTTTGGCCTGTCGGCCGCCAGCATGATCGCCACCTGGATCTGGGCGGCGTCCTTCTACGCCAGCGCCACGTCCGGATTCAAGTACGGCTTGTCCGGCCCGCTGCATTACGGCTTCTGGGGCGCGCTGATGATTCTGTTCATCTACCCCTTCGGCAAGCGCTTCAGACAACTGGCGCCCAAGGCGCACACGCTGGCCGAAGTGATCCATGCGCGCCACGGCACGTCCAGCCAGATGATCATGGCGGTGTCCAACATTGTGGGCAGCTGCATCAGCCTGATGGTGAACTTCACCGCGGCAGGCGCGCTGGTGTCGATACTGAGCCCGCTGACGTTCATCCAGGGCGTGCTGATCGCCGGGCTGGGCGTGCTGTCTTACACGCTGTGGTCGGGCTTTCGCACATCGGTCATGACCGACTTCGCGCAACTGGCGGCAATGATCATCGCCGCCGTCATCATCATCCCGCTCATCTTCTTCAACGCCGGCGGGCCAGACTTGCTGCAAGCCAACATGTGGCGCTTGAACAGCGACCAGGCCGACTTCTATTCGACCAAAGCCATCCTGGAACAAGGCGCGCCCTACTTCGTGGCGGTGCTGGCCTACGCCATTGGCAACCAGACCATCGCGCAACGGCTATTCGCCGTGCGTGAAGACTTGATCAAGCCCACCTTCCTGACGGCCACCATCGGGTACGGCGCGGTGGTGATCGGGCTGGGCATGCTGGGCTTGTTGGCCTTGTTCGTTGGGCTTGAACCCGCCAACGGCGACATGAACAACATCATTCCGCAGATGGCGTCCACCTACCTGCCGCCGTTTGGCATCGCGCTGTTCTTTCTGCTGGTCGTGGGCTCGCTGTCGTCCACGGCGGACTCCGATCTGGCTGCGCTGTCGGCCATTGTCATGACGGACGTCTACGCCAAGAACCTGGCGCGCGGCCGCCCGGACCCGCGCCGCATGCTGTGGTGGGGCCGCGCCACCATGATCATCGCCACGATGATTGGCGTGATCTTCGCCAGCCTGCGGCTGGACATCCTCGTCATGCTGGTGTTCGTAGGCGCGTTGTGGGGCGCCATCGTCTTTCCGGTGATCGCCAGCTTCTACTGGGACCGCGTCAACAACCGCGCATTCGTGTGCTCGGTGCTGTCCGCCGTGGCGCTGTTCACCATCGTGCGTTTCGAACTGCTGCCCATGACGGGCGTGATCGCGGCGGGCTTTGAAATCTGCGCGGCCGTGGGCGGCGGCGTGGTGTTGGGGCTGATGACGTTCGGCTTCTTCGGCCGCACGGCCGCGATTGCAGTGGGCACGATGGGCGCCATCGTGATGCTGCCCGCCTTCATCGGCAACCTGCGCGACTACATCGTGCTGCTGGCGTCCCTGACCGCTTACGGCGCCAGCGCCATCGTGTGCGTGGCGCTTAGCTTGCGCAACCGCGAACGCTTTGATTTCACGCTGCTGGCAGACCGGGTGACGTCGTTTCATCACGAGCAGGAAGCCATGATGAAAGCGCCTTCCGGAAAGCTTTCCGCCGACGCCGCGCAGTGAAACCCCGTCCAACGACAACCCATCAACAACAAGGAGATTGATATGTAGCTGACCGCCTATTTTTTGATCTGGCCGGCGATATCCGCAGCCATTCTGGCGATCTTGTGCGTCACGCTATGGAAAGATATCCGCGCGGCAAAGCAAAGCGGCACATCAATGATCTGACGCCGCAGCCAGCACTTTCAACACCGCCGCGCCCGTCGCCACCACGTGGCTGGCCACGCTTAATTCGCCGCGCATGAACACCAGGCTGGCGGTCGTGCGCAGGACCTGGCCGCGCACTTCCAGGAATTGGCCGGCGCGCGCCGGCATCAGAAAGTGCGTGTCCAGTTGCACCGTCACGCATGGGCGGCGGTCCAGCGCTTGCCAGGCGATGGCGCTTAAGCCGTGATCCAGCATGGCGGTCAGCAGGCCGCCATGCACCACGCCCGCGGGATTCAAATGGGCTTCCGTCGCCAGCAATCCAAACGCCCACGCTTGCGCTTCTTTGCGCATCCACAAAGGACCGATCAGCCCCGCGAACCCCGGCAATGTCTTTTGACGCCAGCCATCGGCGGCCAGCGATTCGGCGGTGGGTGGCGCATGCATGGCGTCAACTCCGCGCGGACAACAGTTGCGACAAGGTCTGCGCTTCCGCCTGCAATTCCTTGGCCAGCGCATGGGCGCGCGCGTCGTCCAATTGTTCGGCCAGGCCCGCGGCCACCAAGGAATGCGTCATGCGCTCGTGCTTGTCCAAGACCGGCACCGCAATCACCACAACGCCGTTGATGTAGTGGTTGCGATCCAGGCTATAGCCATCGCGGCGCACGGCGTCCACGTCTGCCTTCCACTCGGCGTATTGCGGCGCCTGATCCCAGCGCAAGGCTTTGAAGCGCCGTTCCAATTCCTTGTCCGACAGCGGCGAAAAGGCGGCCACCAAGCGGCCCGTTGCGCTGATCAACGCGGGGAAACGGCTGCCCACGTCCACATGCAAACGGAACGGCGCGGTCGAACGCGACAGCGCCAGCACCACCATGTGTTCGCTGCCCGCCACTTCCACACCGATTGCCGTGACGTTAGCCGTGCTGGACAGCTTGTCCAGCACGGGCTGCACCAAGGCCGGGAACGGACTGCTTTCGATCACGCTGCGCGCCAGCGTCAGCATGCCCACGCCCAGGCTATAGCGCTTGGTGGCGGCATCCACTTTCACCAGGCCCTCTTCCACCAGCACGCGAAGGATGTGCAGGCAGGTGCTGGTGACCATGTCCAGTTCCTGCGAGATCGCCTTCAAGGTCATCGGCGCGCCGCCCCGGCCCAGCAATCGCAGGATGGCGATTGACCGCGTCACGGCCGGCACGGGCCGCACGCGTGGCCCCGCGGCTGCGGGGGATTCCTGGGAACTGGCTTCGCTCATCTGCATCTCCGATTTTTACTGCGGCAAGCATACCTTGCCGGGCCTGCGGCGTCGCCGTTTTGCGACGCTTATAATTGTCTATATACAATCAATAGACGTCATTGACAATTTAAAAGCCGGCGCGCATAGTCTGCCCAACGGATTGCCGAACCCACACAGGTACGACGACATGACGATGCTGACCCAGACCACTTCTTACGCGGACGCCCAGGCGCTCTGCTCCTCGGACAAGCTCTGGGAGCTGTTCGACGGCAACCGCGAGCAGATGAACATTGCCCACGAATGCATCGACCGGCATGCGGGCAAGGACGACCCCGCCATCATCCTGGTGCGCGCGGCGGGCGGTGATGAGACCTACACGTTTCGCCAGATCGCCCAGCTGTCGTCGCAATTTGCGCACGCACTGGTGGAGCAAGGCATCCGCCCCGGCGACCGCGTGGCGGTGATGCTGGAACCGTCGCTGGCGTTCTACGTGGCGATGTTTGGCGCGATGAAAATGGGCGCCATCGCCGTGCCGCTGTTCACCTTGTTCGGCCCCGACGGCATCCGCCTGCGCGTGCAGGACTGCAAGCCCCGCATGCTGGTGACCAACGCTGAAAAGGCGCCCATGGTTTCGGCAGGGGACGACATGCGCGTCGTCATTGCTGACGACACGTTCCTGGGCAAACTGGCCAGCTACCCCACGCACTACGCCTGCAATACGCGGGCCGACGACCTGGCCATCTTTCAGTACACCTCGGGCACCACGCGGGAATTGCCGGACGCCGTCAAGCACACACACCGCGCACTCGTCACGCTGATGCTGGCCGCGCTGTACGGCACCGGCGTGCGCCCCGGCGACCGCTTCATGTGCCCGTCATCGCCCGCCTGGGGCCATGGCTTGTGGCATGGCACGCTGGCCCCGCTGGCGCTGGGCGTGACCATTGGCGCCTACGCCGGCAAGTTCAACGCCGAACGCTTGCTGCAAGCCTTGCAGGACCACGCGTTCAACAACATCTCGGCCGCCGCCACGCACTACCGGATGATGCGCAATTCCGGCGCGGCAGACCGCTACCGTTATCGCCTGGACAAGGTGTCCTTCACCGGCGAACCCATCGACAGCGAAACGTCCGCGTTCGTCGAAGCCACCTTCGGCCGGCCCGTGTGCAGCATGTACGGCACCACCGAAATCGGCGTGTGCCTGGTGAACTACCCCGGCGCGGCGGACTTCACCGTCAAGCCCGGATCGCTCGGCAAACCCGTGCCGGGCCTGCGCGTTGAAGTGCAAGACGCCAACGGCGCGCCCTGCCCGCCTGGCGTCACCGGCGAATTGAAGCTGTACCGGCGCGATGCCTGGGTCGCCACCAAAGACCTGGGGCGCATCGATGAAGACGGCTATTTCTGGCATGGCGGCCGCGCCGACGACGTCATCATCTCGGCCGGCTGGACCATGAGCGCCGTTGAAATCGAAGATGCCATCCTCAAGCATCGCGACGTGTCCGAAGCCGCCGCCATCGGCGTGCCGGACGCGCTGCGCGGCCAGGTCGTCAAAGCCTTCGTGGTGTCGGCCCGCCCGGGCGACGACGCCTTCGTGGAAGAAATTCAGAACGCCGTGCGCAGCCAGCTGGCGCAGCACGAGTATCCGCGTCAGGTGGTGTTCGTGCCTGAACTGCCCAAGACGCCGGCCGGAAAGATTCATCGCCGGAAACTGCGGGAGCAAGAGCTTGCCACCGCTGATGCATCAACCGTAAACGCCGCGCCCGCCGCGCACGTCTGACCATCCCCCAGGAGACATCATGCTGACCAAGACCAAGATCGAACGTAGCTTTCCGACCATCACCGAGCAAGGCTTGGACGAGCTGCGCGCACGCATCGGCGTGAAGATCGGCGCCACCGCCGAGCCGTGGTGCTACGAGGCCACGCGCGACAACATCCGCCACTACGCCCACGGCATTGGCGACGACAACCCCTTGTGGTCTGACCCGGAGTACGCGGCCAAGACCCAGCACGGCGGCATCATCGCGCTGCCCAGCTTCCTGTTTTCCACGAGCCGCATCGTGTCGGGCTACGTCGGCGGGCTGCCGGGCGTGCATGCAATGTGGTCGGGCGCTGATTGGACCTGGCACAAGACCGTCAAGCGCAACGACACCATCTCCACCGAAGCGCACCTGAAGAACCTGATCGAACACCAGACCCGCTTCGCCGGCCGCGCCATCCAGCAGATTTATCACGTCGACTTCTTCAACCAGGATGGCGACAAGGTGGCCGAGGCCGACAGCTGGTGCTTCCGCACTGAACGCGACCACGCCCGCGAGCAAGGCAGCAAGTACAAGGAAGTGCGCGCCCGCGAACCGCGCCGCTACAGCCCCGAAGAAATCAAGGAAGCCTACAAGCTCTACGCGCAGGAAGAAGTGCGCGGCGCCACGCCCCGTTACTGGGAAGACGTGAAGGAAGGCGAAGAACTGCCCGTGATGTTCAAAGGCCCGATGACGGTGACCGGCTTCATCGCCTATGCGCAGGGCTGGGGCGGCCTGTACATCCGCGCCAACAAATTGGCGTGGCAACTGATTGACGCGCACCCGGGCGTGGGCATCACCAACCGCTTCGGCATTCCCGACGTGCCGGAACGCGTGCACTGGGAAGAAGAATTCGCGCTGGAAGTCGGCGCGCCGGGCGCCTATGACTACGGCCCCGAACGCAATTCCTGGCTCACGCACCATCTGACCAACTGGATGGGCGACGCCGGCTTTCTGCGCAAGTCCACCTGCAAAATCCGCCGCCACAACCCGGAAGGCGACATGCTGTTCTTCAAGGGCCGCGTCACGCGCAAGTACGTTGAAGACGGCCGCCATCTGGTTGAAATCGAACAGGAAGCCCGCAACCAAGACGACGAATTGTCCGTGCTGGGTTCCGGCGTGGTTGAATTGCCCACCCGCGCGTGATGTCAGCGTGATGTGAGTGTGATTCAAGCGTGACGTAATCGGGCCGCCCTGCGCACATTGCGCGCGGAGCGGCTTGTTTTCCCCGACGGCTGACCAGCCGCCGCTGCTTGCCATGATCGCGTGCGTGCGCTGGCCGCCCGCGCGTCGGACATGACCATAACGAGGTCAATGATGTCTGGTTCATCGGAGCATGCTGCACACGCCCCCGACGCCCCCAACGCCCGCGCGCCGGGCGCGTTGGAAGGCTTACGGGTCATCGATCTTTCCCGCGTGCTGGCGGGGCCGCTGTGCACCCAGATGCTGGCGGACCAGGGCGCAAGCGTGATCAAGGTCGAGCCGCCAGGCGGCGACGAAACACGCATGTTGGGCCCGCCCGTCAATGCCGACGGCGATGCCGCCTACTTCACCGCCGTCAACCGCGGCAAGCGCGCAATCGGCCTGGACCTGTCGCGCGCAGAAGGGCGCGACGTGCTGCTGCGCCTGCTGGAAGACGCCGACGTGCTGGTCGAGAACTTCATTCCCGGCACGATGGCCAAGTGGGGGCTGGACTACGAAACGGATCTGAAGCCCCGCTTTCCCCAACTGATTTATTGCGCGATTTCCGGCTTCGGTGAAGATGGCCCCCTGGGCGGCCTGCCGGGCTACGACGCCATCCTGCAAGCGATGTGCGGCTTGATGAGCGTGAACGGCGACGCCGCCAGCGGCCCCACGCGCATCGGCATCCCCATCGTGGACCACCTGACGGGCTACACCGCGCAAGCGGGCATCCTGCTGGCGCTGTACCACCGCGCACGCACCGGCCGCGGCCAGCGGGTGGAAGCCACGCTGTATGACACCGCGCTCAGCCTGCTGGTGCCGCACGCCGCCAACTGGATGCACACGCAGCGCACGCCCGGTCTGCTGGGCAGCGCGCACCCCAACATCGCGCCGTACGACCGCTATGCCTGCCGCGATGGCGACATCTTCCTGGGCATCGTCAACGACCGCCAATTCCGCAAGTTCTGCGACTACATCGGCCTGGCGCCCTTGCTGGAAGACGAACGCTTCGCCACCAACCGCCAGCGCCTGGAACACCGCGATGCGCTGCGCACCGCCATCGACGCCGCGCTTGCCCATCGTGCGCGCGACACCGTCTGCCAGGACCTGATGCAGTTGGGCGTACCCGTGGGCCCCGTCCACACGGTGCCCGAAGCGTTCGAACACGCCCACACGCGCCACCGCGGCATGCGCATTGACCGCGACGGCTACCACGGCATCGGCGCGGCCACGCGCCTGTCGGATGCGCCCGCGCGCCTGCGCCGCCTGCCCCCTGCTTATGCGCAGCACACCGACGAGGTCCTCCGGGAGGCCGGCCTCGACGACACCCACATCGCGGCCCTGCGCGAACTGGGCGTCTTGCCACGCAGGCCTCCTTCGAAGCCGTAGCAACACGACCGACCGCCAATAAAAAAATCCAGGAGACCACCATGAAGACACTACGCTTGATCGCCGCGCTAGCGGCGTCCTTGCTGTTCACGCAGCCTGCGGCCGCGGCCGACAGCTACCCCTCGAAACCCATCCGCATCATCGTTCCCTATCAAGCCGGACAAGGCACTGACGTGGCCGGCCGCTACCTGGGCGAGTACCTGGCCAAAGCGCTCGGCCAAGCCGTCATCGTTGAAAACCGGCCCGGCGCGGGCGGCAACATCGGCGCGTCCGAAGCGGCGCGCGCCGCGCCCGACGGCTACACGCTGTTGATGGGCACGAACGGCACGCATGTGCTGAACCAGTACATGTACGCGTCCACCAACTTCGATCCCGAAAAGGATTTCGAACCCATCATGCTGGTCAGCTCGTTTCCGATGGTGCTGCTGACGACACCTGCGTCGTCCTACACAAGCCTTGCGGACTTGCGCGACGCCGCCAAGGCCAAGACCGACAGCGTCAACGTCGGCATGCCCAGCACCACCGCGCGGCTGGTGTTTGAACTGCTCAAGCAGCAAGGCGTGTCCAGCCTGCGCGGCATTCCCTACAAGGGCTCCGCCACCGCCACTACTGACCTGATGGGCGGCCAGGTGCAGATCGGCATCGACACCGTCAGCGCTGCGCGCTCGTTCATCACGGGCGGCAAGCTGCGCGCGCTGGCGGTGACGTCGTTGAAAGAATCGGCGCTGCTGCCGGGCGTGAAGCCCGTGTCGGCCCAAGGCTTGCCAGACTTTCAGGTGATTGCGTGGAATGGCTTGTACGCGCCCAAAGGCACGCCGCCCGCCGTCGTGCAGAGGCTGAATGCCGAACTGACGAAGATTCTGGCGCGCCCCGAAGTGCAGCAACGGCTGTTGGAGCTGGGGCATGAACCGGGCGGCGGCACGCCGGGCGAACTGGCCGCCTTTGCGCGCAGCGAACGTCTGAAGTGGCAGCCGCTGATTGTGCAGGCGGGGCTGAAAGCGGAATAGCGTCTTCGCATCTGCGATCAGCGATCGACGATCGACAGTCGGCGATCAACGATCAAGCCCAGGCCTCGCGCCTGGGCTTTTTCTTGGAATTCTCCTTTGACGGTTTCGACCCACCGGGTTAACCCCAGCAGAATTAATACCTATAACATCAGAGAATATATTTATTGGAGACACCACCCACCCATCCCAACCACCGGGAGAAGACCATGGCGATGCCCACCCTCAAGCATTTCATCAACGGCCAATACGCGGAGTCCTCGGGCTCCGAGTACTTTGATTTGATCAGCCCCGTCACCGGCAAGCCGATCGCCCGCTCTCCCAACGCCAACGATGCCGACGTTGACGCTGCCTACGCCGCCGCCCGCAACGCGTTCAAGACCTGGGGCCGCAGCACGCCCTCCGCGCGCCAGCAGGCGCTGCTGAAACTGGCCGACGCGGTCGCCGAAAACAGCAGCCGTCTGGTCGACGCCCAAAGCCGCAACACCGGCCAGCTCAAACACCTGATCGCCTCTGAAGAAGTCGCCGTGTGCGTGGACCAGATCCGCTTCTTCGCCGGCGCCGCCCGCTTTCTCGAAGGCAAAGCCACGGGCGAATACATGGAAGGCCTGACCTCCAGCATCCGCCGCGAACCCTTGGGCGTGGTCGGGCAAGTCACGCCGTGGAACTACCCCCTGATGATGGCCGTGTGGAAGATTGCGCCGGCGCTGGCGGCGGGCAACACCGTCGTGCTCAAGCCCAGCGACAGCACGCCCGAAAGCACGCTGCTGCTGGCCGAAATTGCCGCGCCCTTCTTCCCCGCCGGCGCCTTTAACGTGGTGCTGGGCAACGCCGCCACCGGCGCCAAAGTCGTGTCGCACAAGACGCCCGCGCTGGTATCCATCACCGGCTCGGTGCGCGCCGGGCTGCAAGTGGCCGCCTCCGCCGCCGCCAACCTGACCCGCGCCCACCTTGAGCTGGGCGGCAAGGCGCCCGTCGTCATCTTCGAAGACGCCGACCTGGACCGCGCCGCGCAGCACATCGCCATGACCGGCTACTTCAACGCCGGCCAAGACTGCACCGCCGCCACCCGCGTGATCGTGGCCGAATCCGTGCATGACGCGTTCGTCTCGAAGCTCGTCGCCGCCGCGCGCGACACCCGCTTTGGCGACCCGGACGACCAGGACGCGCTCTACGGCCCGCTGAACAACGCCGCGCAACTGGAACGCGTGCAAGGCTTCATCCAGCGCCTGCCCGCCCATGCCCGCATCGAAACCGGTGGCCGCCAAGCCGCGCGCCCCGGCTACTACTTCGAACCCACCGTCATCACCGGCTTGCAACAGCAAGACGAAGCCATCCAGACGGAAGTCTTCGGCCCGGTCATCACCGTACAGAAGTTCAAAGACGAAGAAGACGCCATCCGCAAAGCCAACGACGTGGAATACGGCCTGGCTTCCAGCGTCTGGACGCGCGATCACGGCCGCGCCCAGCGCCTGTCGCGCGAGCTGGACTTCGGCACCGTATGGATCAACACGCACATCCCGCTGGTGGCCGAAGCGCCGCATGGCGGGTTCAAGCGCAGCGGCTACGGCAAGGACTTGTCCGCCTATGGCTTCGAGGAATACACGCGCGTGAAGCACGTGATGAGCGCTCACGACTAAAGGCCCGCCATGACATCCCTCCACACCCAAGCCGACCGCACGCGCGAGCTCGTCACCCGTGCGCACCATGAACTTTTCAACCTGCACAACACGGGTGCGCTGGAACGCCTGTTCTCGCCGGCGTTCATCGAACACTCCGCGCTGGTCAAGGACGGCATCGACGGCTTGTTCAAGCTGCTGCACGACCACCCCGCCATTCAGTACGACGCGCATCGCGTGCTGGTGGATGGCGACCTCGTCGCCTTGCACGGCCGCTACACGGGCTTGGATGCCGAGCCCCTGGTGGGCTTTGACATCTACCGCGTGGCCGATGGCTTGATCGTCGAACACTGGGACGGGCTGGTGCCTGAAGCCCCGCCCAACGCCAGCGGCCGCACGCAGCTGGACGGCCCGACGCAACCCCGTGCCGGGCAAGACACCGACGCCAACCGCGCGCTCGTCACGGCCTTCTTCAAGCGCGCGCTGATTGAAGGCGACTACACCGCATTCAGCGACTACGGCAACGGCGAAGGCTTCCATCAACACAGCCCGGATATCGCCGACGGCACCACGGCTGTCATCGACTTTCTGAACCAACTGCGCAAAGACGGCCAGGAACTGAAGTACAGCCGCATTCACCGCAGCGTGGCCGAAGGCGATTTCGTGCTGACGCATTCGGAAGGCAGCATCGGCGGCGCGCGCCACGCGTACTTCGAACTGTGGCGCGTCCAGGACGGCAAGGTCGCCGAACTCTGGGACGCCATCATGCCGGTGCCGGACGACCGGCAGGCGGCGCACGCTCACGGCATCTTCTGACGGCGCCCATGGCATGATGCACGTTTCTCTTTTCCGCCCCGGAGTCCGCCCATGACCGCCCACGCCATCGTCTATGCCCCCATCGGCCAAGGCACGCGCTCGGATCAGGTTGTTGAACGGCTCAGCAACGCCATCGTTGCGGGGCTGCTTCATGCCGACGAGCAACTGCCCAACGAAAACGAGCTGTCGCGCCTGATGGGGGTGTCGCCCGTGACCGTGCGCGAAGCCTTGAACACGCTGCGCGCGCGCCAACTCATCGACACCCGCCGCGGGCGCAACGGCGGCAGCTTCGTCTGCCCCGTGCCGGCGGAAATGCTGCGTGACCGCCATCCTCTGCGCTTGGCTACGTCGGGCGATCTGGCTGACCTGGGCGAATTGCATTGCGCCCTGATCAGCCACAGCGCCAGGCTGGCCTCGCAGCGGTCCACACCGGATGAGCACCAGCGGCTGGCTCAGCAGATCGACCTGTTCGAAGCGGCCGCCGATCCGCAAGCGCGCGCGCAGGCCGACATGCGCTGCCTGCTGATGCTGGCCAGCCATGCGCAGTCGGCCCGGTTGGCGAACCAGGAACTGGAAGTGCAGGCGGAATGGGCGCCGCTTGCGGCATCGTTGTATCAAGACGCCACGCTGCATGCCGACGCCGTGGCGGCGTACCGGCGCTTGCAAGAGGCGTTGGCCCGCGGCGACGAAGCCGCCAGCGGCGAACGGGCGCAAGACATGATCGGTGCAATGACGGACTGCCTGCTGGAACACAAACTGCGGCTGGATGCGCTGGGCGGGCAACCGAACCCACAGCCGACAGCAAGCCCGCCACGAACCCGCCACAAACCCGCTGACAATAGTGACTGACAACAGTGACTAACAGCAGTGACTGACAACGCCCACTGAAAAAGACGGCTGAACAAAGCGCCCCCCCCCAGGCACAGAGGAGACGGCAGATGAACGAAGACGCAAACATCGATCGCGCCAACGGCATTCTGGAATGCGTCTTGAACGATGCGCAGAACACCGCAAGCGCACTGGCGGACGCCACGGCCCAGATTTTTTCGGGCCAAACGCCGGCCCCGGACAGCGACCTGCGGCTGTCGGCCGAACAGCGGCGCGCGTTGCAGACCCACATCCAGGTGGCGCTGCGCCTGAACCCTTGGTGCAACGGCGCGGGCTTTGCCAGCTATGCCGCGCCTGAAGGCCCCGAAGACGGCTACTGGACGCTGGAGTGGTGGCACCAAGAGGGGCGATCCTTGCAGCAAGCGCAGCTGGAACGCAATCAGGAAACGCGCCGCCGGCTGGACTTCCGCGCGTTCGCCTGGTTCGATGAGCCCGCCCGCCGCCACCGCCCCATCATTGAAGGCCCGTACGTGGACTACATCTGCAACGGCGCCTACACCATCACCGCCGCGCATCCGGTGCTGGTGCGCGACGCGTTCGCGGGTGTGGCGGCCGTGGATGTGCTGGTCTCCACGCTGGACCGCATGCTGCTGCCGGCGTTGCGCAATATCGGCACGCCAGCGCTCGTTCTGAACGCAGACTCCCGCGTGGTGACCTCTACCGCGCCCGGTGTCCGCCCCGGCACGCTGTGGCAAGCCAAAGACGGCGACCGGCTGATTGGCGCGCCCAACGCGCTGCGCCTGGCCGTACTGGCGACGCCGCCGTCGCGCACGCCGCGCGGCCATCCCGCCAGCGCGCATCCGCTGCGCCACCCCGGCTGATCCCCCGGGGCCACGCCCCGCTTCCATTGACTTCGTACGCTGCGCGCCCTGGCTGGCGCGGCCGGCGCACATCTTTTGCAAACTGGAGACCCCCATGAAGTGGTATCTGCACGCCCTGAAACACTACGCCGTGTTCAACGGCCGCGCCTCGCGCAAGGAGTACTGGATCTTCGTGCTGATTCAAATCCTGGCCGTGCTCGCGATTTCCGCCGCCGAACGCGCGGCCGCCGTCGCCAACCCCGAAATTCTGTTCGGCTGGTACACCGCGGGCTTTCTGCTGCTGACCTTGCTGCCGGCACTAGCCGTGACGATCCGCCGCTTGCACGACACCGGCCGCAGCGGCTGGTGGGGTTTGCTGCACGCGCTGCCCGTTGCCGGAACGCTGCTGTTGCAGGCCTTCATGCTGCCCGCCAGTGCACAAGGACGCAACCGCTACGGCCCCGCGCCGGTGATGGCATAAGCCGAAAGCCGAAAGCCGAAAGCCTTTGAATCCAGGACCGTAGCCATGACACTGAACCGACGTGAATTCATCCTTAAAACCGCGGTGGCCACCACCGCGGCAAGCGCCGCAGGTGCGCTGGGCCTATGGCCTAAGCCTTCCGCCGCACTGACCTTGGCGCCCGCTAGCGTTGCGCCCTCGGCCTCGATGCTCCCGCCTTCAGAACTGCTGCAAGACGCGCGCAAGGTGCCCACGCGGCTGGGCATCGACCCCCGCATCTGGAACTGGCGCAGCGACGCCGCCGCATCCGATCCCATGCCCGCCAACTACTACGAAGCCTCGTTGTCCGACTGGCCCGCGTTCGGCGGCTTGCCAGGCGATTTGCATTGCGAAGTCGTCGTCATCGGCGGCGGCCTGCTTGGCGCATCCACGGCGTTGCACCTGGCCGAAGCGGGGGTAGATGTCGTGCTGATCGAAAAGGACCACATCGGCTCGGGCGCGTCGGGCCGCAACGGTGGCCAGATGACGCCGGGGCTGGCGCGTTGGGAAGCCGGCACCATGCTGGACAATCTGTCGCCCGATGAAGCCCAGCGGCTGTGGCGCTTTGCTTCCGTCGAAGCGATGGAAACTGTGGACGGTTTGCGCCACCGCCACGGCTTTGATTGCGACCGCCAATACGGCCACATCACGGCAGCAGTGCACGCGGGCCACATGGGCGCGCTAGTCGACAACGCCGATGCGCGCCGCCGCCTGGGCGATGACAGCGTCAAAATCATTGGCCGCCATCAGTTAAACGAGCAGCACGTAAAGTCCGATATCTACTTCGGCGCGGCCGTCGACAGCGGCGGCGGCCAGGTGCAGCCGCTGGCTTTGCTGCGCGGCCTGATTCACGCCTTCGTCAAGCTGGGCGGCCGGGTGTATGACGGCACGGCCGCACAAGCCATCGAAGAATCACCGGGCAGCACGCTGGTGAAGACGGCGCAGGGCGCGCTCAAGGCCAGCAAGGCCGTGGTGTTGGCCGTGCACAGCGCCACGTTCCAGTTCATGCCGGGCAGCGCCACCACCGTGCCATTCTTCACCTATGTGGCCGTCACGCCGCCGCTGGGCCATACGCTGGACGCGCTGATCCCCTCCGGCCTGCCGGTCTACGACACGCAACTGCAAATCGATTACTACCGCCCCGTGCGTGACAACCGCCTGCTGTTTGGCGGGCAAGGCACGGGCAACTCGTGGTCGCCGCGTGACGTCAACAATTACCTGCTCGACCGCATCAAAACGGTGTTCCCCCAACTGGAAAACCCCGAACTGGAGTATTCCTGGAGCGGCATCAGCGACCTGACCTTGAACGGCGCAACCGACAGCCGCAAAAGCGCGGGCGACGTGCCGGTGTACATGGTGCACGGCTGGAGCGGGCACGGCGTGGCGCAGACGGTGCGCATCGGCCGCGCCATCAGCGACGACCTGACCGGCCGCAACAATGACTACGCCATGCTCACGCGCTTTGATCACGCCGGCATTCCGCTGGGCCGTCATTTGTCGCCCGTTGCGATTCCGTTGATCAAGGGCGCGCTGGGCGTCAGGGGCTTGATCAACCCCGCCGACATGGTGTCGTTCTAAGCCGGCACGCGCGCACGGCGCTGGCCGATGGCGGCTACGGCCACGGCCAGCACCAGCAACACCGCCGCCACCGCATAGGTGCCGCGCATGCCTGCCGCCAACGCGGCGGGCGGCGCAATCCGCACATCGCCCGCGCCGGACGCCCACGCGAACACCGCGCCCATCAACGAGGCGCCGGTAATAAACCCCAGGTTGCGCGACAGGTTCAACAGGCCCGACACCGCACCGCGCTGATCCGCCCCGGCGCTCGCCATGATGGCGCTGCTGTTGGCCGCCTGAAACAGCGCATAGCCGCTGGTGATGACGACCAGCGGCACCACGTAGCCCGCCGCGCCGAACGTCAACGGCGCCAGCGGCAACAACGTTGCGCCCAGCGTCATCGCGGCGAGCCCGGCCAGCATCACGCGTTGCGCGCCGTACCGGTCCACACTGCGGCCCGCCGGCACACCCGCCAGCGCGGCCACGGCGGGTCCGCAAGACATCACCAGCCCCACCCTCGCCGCGTCCAGGCCCAACGCGCCTGCCAGGTAGAACGGGCCAACCACCAACGTCGTCATCATCACGGTGGACACCAGCGCATTCGTCGCCACGCCCGCGCACAAGACCGGTTCGCGAAACAGCGCCAGCCGGATCAACGGGGACGCCGACCTCGCCTGTACGCGTACGAACATGGCGGCGGCGATCGCCGCAACGGCCAGCAGCGCAAAGGGGGTTGCGCCCAAGCCGCCGCCGGACGTCATCGCCAACGCATAGGCGGCAATACCCAGCGCCAGCAGCACCGAGCCCGTGGCGTCAAAGCGCGCCCTGGCTTGAGCGGCATGCGCAGGGTCACGAGGCAGAACCCGCCAAGCCAACCCAAACGCCATGGCGCCCAAGGGCAGATTGATCAGGAAAATCGACGGCCAGCCGAATCCGCTGATGAGCGCGCCGCCCAGCGTCGGGCCAAGCGCCGTGCCGATGGCCGACATCGTGCCCAGCAGCCCCATCACGCTGCCCGTCTTGTTCTTGGGTACGGCCACGCTGGCGAACGCCATCGTCAGCGCCATCATGATGGCGGCCCCCACCCCTTGCACGGCACGCGCGGCGATCAGCCCGCCCAGCCACGGCGACACGCCGCACAACAGCGAGCCCGCCGTGAACAGGACGATGCCCAGCAGCATCAGCCGCCGCCGGCCCATTACATCGCCCAAGCGGCCTGCGCTGACAATCACCGTGGTGATGGCCAGCAGATACGCCAGCACCACCCATTGCACCGAGGCGAAACCCGCATCGAAGGTTTGCGCAAGCGTCGGCAACGCCACGTTCGCAATGCTGGTGCCAAGCGCGGGCAACAGCATCGCCAAGGACAGGCAGGCCAGTAATGGCCGGGAAGCAGGCGTAGCGGGAAGAGAAGATTGCATGATCAGGCCTGGAAGAAGAATGGCTTGCCAACATGGCTCGCTGGAAACCATCCTAGGCTTGCGCGTCATCAGGCGGAAGACGCAGCATTTGCATTGAATACCTGCACGGGACGCCATGTTTCGGCGTGCACATCCACGCGCCGCCATGCTACGTTTGCGCAATGGCTAACCCCGACCTCAATCTGCTGATCACCCTGGACGCGCTGCTGGACGAAGGCAGCGTCGCACGCGCCGCGCGCCGGCTGCGCTTGAGCCCGTCAGCCATGAGCCGCGCACTGGCTCGCTTACGGGAAACCACGGGCGACCCGCTGCTGGTGCGCGCCGGACGCGGCCTTGTCCCTACGCCTCGGGCGCTTAAGCTGCGCGGCCGGGTGCATACGCTGGTGCAAGACGTTGAAGCGGTGTTGCGCCCAGCCGAACAGCTGGATCTGACCCGCCTGGTACGCACCTTCACGTTGCGAACCAGCGACGGCTTTGTGGAAAACGTCGGGCCGATTCTGCTCAACCGCATCGGCCGGGAAGCCCCCGGCGTCAGGCTGCGCTTCATGCAGAAAGCGGACAAAGACAGCGCGCCGCTGCGCGAGGGCGAAGTCGATCTGGATACGGGCGTGGTCAGCGACACCGCCAGCCCCGAACTGCGCACGCGCGCACTCTTCCAAGACAGATTCATCGGCGTCGTGCGCGCCGGCCATCCGCTAAGCGGCGGCAAGGTGACGCTGGCGCGCTACGCGAACGCGCAACACATTCTGATGTCACGGCGCAACCGTGAGACCGGCCCGGTCGACGATGCCCTAGCCGCCGCAGGGCGCAAGCGCACCATCGCCACCACCGTCGGCGGGTTTTCCGCCGCGCTGGCGCTGGCCAGGCACTCGGACCTGATCGCCACGGTGCCAGAGCGGCACACCGGCAACCTGCGCACCGGGATGCACAGCTTCCCGCTGCCCTTCCCGATGCCCATGTTCACCGTATCGATGCTGTGGCATCCCCGCATGGATGGCGACGCCGCGCACCGCTGGCTGCGCGGGTGCGTGCTGGACGCGGTCCAGCAGTTGCCCGCGCGCTAAGGCGGCCGCAGTTCAACTGTTGACGCGGCTCGGCGACTTAATTAATATCCGCCCGGTCGGAAATAAATAGTGCAATCATGGGACGTACTCGAGTCATCGATCAAGACCAATTACTGGACGCCGCCGAAGCGGTCATCGCGCGCGATGGTGCGGCGAAACTGACACTGGAATCCGTAGCCACCGAAGCGGGGGTCAGCAAGGCGAGCGTCATCTACGATCACAAATCCAAGCAGGGCTTGATCGAAGCACTGGTACGGCGCGCGCTTGAGCGCGACAACGCATTCAACCTTGCCGCAGCCGAGCAAGTGAGTGGCGCCGACGCACGCACGGTTCGCGGCCGCATTGCGGCCGCCGCCAACCCTCTTCCTCCGCAACAGCGCGCCGTGGCGTTGAACCTGTGCGCCGCACTGGCCCAAGACGGCGACTTGCGGCAGATCATGCAGGCCAACCAGGCGGCCGTGATCCGGTCGCTTCAGCACGATGCCGCCGAGCCCCGCAGCGCACTGCTCGCTTACCTGGCGCTAGAGGGCTTGAAACTGCTGGAAAGCCTGGATTTCCACACGTTTTCCAAACCGGAACGCGCTCGCCTGTTAAAGGAGATCGCGGCGCTGGTCGATCAACCCGCTGCGGAGCAATCTCGTGCCAAGCGCTGATCGCCTGTTCCTGACCGGCGGCAGCGGCTACGTCGGACGCAACCTGATCCGCCATTTCGTTGCACAGGGCGCGCAAGTGCGTGCGTTGGCGCGTAGCGCGAATGCCGCCCGGCAAGTGCTGGCGCTGGGGGCCGAGCCCGTTGAAGGCGATCTGTTTTCGCCGCATCTTGCCGACGCCATGCAAGGCTGCAACGCGCTGATCCACGCTGCGGCGGATACCCAGCATGGCCTTGCATCCCAGGCGCAGCATCACACGAATGTCGAGGGCACCCGCCACGTCTTCGCGGCCGCCGCACGGGCGCGGGTATCGCGCGCGGTACACCTGAGCACCGAGTCCGTACTGCTGGACGGCTCGCCCCTGGTGGATGCCACCGAACAGCATCCTTACCCGCGCCGACCGGCGGGCGGCTATTCCGCCACCAAGGCGCGAGCCGAACAGGTGGCGCTGGATGCCGTCAAAGCCGGCGTGGCCGTCTCTGTGGTGCGTCCGAGATTTGTGTGGGGCCGCGACGACACCACCGCGTTGCCGCAATTGCTGCAAGCCGTGGACAGCGGAAAGTTCGCGTGGATCGGCGGCGGGCGCTATCTCACGTCAACAACGCACATCGGCAATCTGGTGCACGGCGTAGAACGCGCCCTGCGGCATGGCCAGCCCGGGCAGTGCTACTTCATCACCGATGCCGACATCGTCGAATTCCGAACGTTCATCAGCGCGCTGCTGATTAGCCAGGGAAGGACGGTTCCCGAAAAGGCGGTCCCGCGTTGGCTCGTGACCACCGTCGCCGCCGTCAGCGAGCGCATCTCGGCGATCACGGGCGGTCGATGGCATCCTCCCGTGACGCGCCAGATGCTGGCGCCCTCGGCGGTTGAGGTAACGCTGAATATCGCCAAGGCGCGCCGCGAACTGGGTTACGAACCGCCGATCAGCCGGGCGATGGGCCTGGAAGAACTTCGCTCAGCGGCCTTCATACCGCCGCCCCTTTAACCGCCTCTGCCAACGGAGCAATAGCGGCCAGCTCATCATCCGTCAGCGAGACACTGGCCGCGCCAACGTTCTCGCTTAGCCGCGCTGGGCGTCGCGTGCCGGGAATCGGCACCAGCGCCACATCAAGCTGCCGGGCGCGTGCATAGAGCCAGGCAAGGCCCAACTGCGCGCTGGAAATTCCCTTGCGCAATGCCAGCGCGTCCAGCGTCGCCACGAGTTGCGCATTCGCTTCCTGGTTCTGCCGCTGGAATCGCGGAAAACTCCGGCGGGAATCGTTCGCCGCCAACGTTGCGGAAAATCCCTTTCCGGTCAGCAGCCCACGCCCGAGCGGGGCAAACGGCACAACGGTGATGCCCAGCGAAGAGGCGGCCGGCACCACCTGCTGCTCGATGGTCCGGCTAAACAGTGACCACTCCGATTGAAGCGCCGCAATGGGATGAATGGCATGCGCGCGCCGCAATTCGTCCGCACTGACTTCGCAAAGGCCAAGCGCACGGACTTTTCCCTGCGCCACCAGATCGGCCATCGCACCAACGGATTCCTCCAGCGGCACATCGGGCGTACGTCGGTGCATGTAATACACATCGATCACATCAATCTTCAAACGCGCCAAGGATTGTTCGACCGCCCGCCGGATGTACGCGGGATGATTGCACAGGCTCCAGTCATCGGGGTCCGCAGGCGTACGCGTGTAGCCAAACTTCGTAGCAATCACCACTTGGCTCCGATTGCCTCTCACAAAGTCGCTTAGAAAAGATTCATTTGCGCCCAGGCCGTACATGTCCGCGGTATCAAAGAGCGTAACGCCTAAGTCCAAGGCCTGGTCCAACGTTGCACGGGCCTGGGCAAGGTCGGTGGCCCCGTAGAATTCGCTCATGCCCATGCAGCCTAAGCCTTGAATGCCCACCAGCGGGCCGTCTGCGCCCAGGCGAATCTTGGGTAATGGTGTGGAAAGTAAACGCACGATACCGGCTCCGAGATAAAGAAAAGCCAGTTATAAGTGCGTAGTTAACTACAGGGTCAAGGAATTCCCATGTTGATATCCGAATTCGCAGAACAGACAGGGCTATCGGTCGAGACGGTTCGCTTTTATGTCGGCAAGGGGTTGCTTGCGCCGAAGCGCAGCGCACTGGGAGGCCGCAGCCGCTATCAGATTTTTTCGGATGATGACGTCGCAGCGGCGCGGATGATCCAACTACAAAAATCGCTGGGCTACACGCTTGCGGAGATTGCCGCGCTCACGCGGGAGTACAAGGCCGGTGCAAGATCGGCCACGCGCACGGCAGAGGTATTGCGCAATCAGATTCAACGATTGCAGGCGCAGCGGAGTCAAATCGAGAATGCCGTATCGTTCCTGACCAAAAAGCTGGCATGGGTCGAAGCTGGCAAACCGGGCGACGCACCCCAATTTCCGTGCTAGAAAAAAAGCCTCGTTGACGTCGCCAACGAGGCCTTCCGCGTAAACCGCAACGCATCAAGTGCGTCGCCTTCGCCATGCAGGCATGACGGATCAGCGCTTTTCCTGATTGGCCGCGCTAGCCGCCAGCGCATCGAACTTCTTGTCCAGTTCAGCCAAAGACTGGTTGATGTGGTCGCGGCGGTCTTTGATCCACTTGCCTTGCGAGGCCAGTTGCTCGCGCGCCTCTTTCAGCATGCGGTCCATCTCGGCCGGCTGGGGGCCGCCGCTGGTGGCGCGGTTTTTCACAATGGCCACCGGGTCCAGCGTGGATCGGAACTCGGCCTCGCTCATCGGCAATTCGTTGCCGTACTTGGAATCCTTCATCGCATCGGCGTAGATGCGGCGAGCCTGTTCATACGGGAAGTCCAAGGGCTTGATGTTGTTGGTCTTGGCGTACGTGACCACTTCGGAGGCGAAGTGATGCCCATCGCGGAACGGCAGCTTGTACTTGCGCATCAGCACGTCGGCCAGTTCCTGCGAGGCGGTCCAGTCGCTGTTCAGTTCTTCCAGCGCGCGGTCCGGGCTGATGACCATGGCCTTGAGCACCCGGTCCCAACGCTTGAGCGCCGAGATGCCGCTGTCGACCATGGCGGAATTCTGCTTCACGTCTTTGGGGTCGCTCATGCCCGGCGTGATGTTGTGCGTCTGGATGACGGGGCCCATCGCCAGGGTGATGGCGGTGGACGCATCGCTGCGGGTGTCGTTCAGCAAACCGGGGTTGCGCTTTTGCGGCATGGCGCTGGACACATAGGTATTGCCGCCGCCCTCTTCCAGCAGAATCCACGGGCGCGACTGCGCGTACTGCGTCATGACGTCTTCAACGAAGTTGCCGGTGCGCAGCGCGATGCTGGTCACGATAGACGCCACTTCCACCGGCTGGTCCATCGACGAGATCTGCGAGGCATCGTAGGCGTTATCCACCAACGCGTCAAAGCCCAGGTACTGCGCCATACGCTTGCGGTCCAGCGGCCAGCTGGTGCCGTTCAGCACGGTGGTGCCCATGGGCGAACGGTCGATGCGCACATAGGCTTCGCGGATGCGCTGCGCGTCGCGCGCCAAGCCCGCCGCCTGGCCCAGCAGATAGTGGCCGTAGCTGTTGGGCTGCGCGGCCACGCCATTGGTGTAGTTCGGCACGACGGTGCCGGCGTGCTTGGCGGCCAGCTCCACCAGCGTGGCGGACGTCTTGTTCAACTGGTCAGCCAGTTCCAGCAGCTTGTCGCGCAGGATGGCGCTGCGGTAGGTGGCGTGCATGTCCTGGCTGGAGCGGCCCGCATGCAGCAGGGTCACGTCTTCGCCGGCCGCCTTGATCAGCAAGGGTTCAAAGGTGATGACGCTGGCCGGGCGCTTGGCGCCGGGCTGGTTGCCGTCGTTGATAACCTTGGCCACGCCTGCGGCCAGGCGCGGCGCCATGGACTTGTCCAACAGCCCTTCATCGGTGTTGATGACGGCGGTGGCCTTGTTGATTTCTCCCAGCCAGAAGAAGGGGTCGCGCGGCACGGCGGTGGCGGCCGGTGCGGCTGCGGTGGGCGCGTTGGCGGGCGCTGTCGCGGGCGCCGCTTGGGCCAGCGCGGCGTGCGCGCCCAGCGACAAGACCAGTGCGGCGCCCAAGGTGGGAAGAAACTGTCTCATGGTGTTCTCGTTATGGGGAATCGTTATTGGGGGATCGTCATAGCGGTCGACATGCAGGTGCAGGCCGACTCCGGGGTGGATCGGTAGTTTATGGAAAAGCCCTTCGCCCGAAAACCGGGTATTACACGGATAGCCCAGCAATGCGTAACAAGCGGCTTCCTGGCTGAATCGTTGCTGACACGATGACGCAGCGCAAAAACTCAGTCTTGAAAACACGCCCGGCGCGACAGGCAAACACCTGAGAGATGCGGCTCATAGCGGTATGGCGGAATGCGCAAAAGTGGCCCGGTACGTCAGGCCGCTTTGCTTCTAGAATTCCAGCACGCACTGCGCGCGCCCGCGCGCGGGCGGGATTCATTCAGCAGCACCGGGAGACTCATCTTGACCCAACCGACCCAGGCCTTGGCGCACGCGGATTACCCGCCCGCCCAAACGGTCGAAGACTTCACGGCGAACCTTGCCGCCGTGCAACGCCGCATCGCACAAGCCTGCGAACGCGCCGGCCGCGACGCCGGCAGCGTGCGGCTATTGCCCGTCAGCAAGACCGTGGACGCGGCACGCGTGCGGCTCTCTTACGAAGCAGGCATCCGCTATCTGGGCGAAAACAAGGTGCAGGAAGCGTATTCCAAATGGGAAGCCTTGAGCGACCTGCCCGACCTGCGTTGGTCTGTCATCGGCCATCTGCAAACCAACAAGGCAAAGCTGGTTGCGCGCTTTGCGTCGGAATTCCAGGCGCTGGACAGCCTGCGCGTGGCCGAAGAGCTGGACCGCCGCTTGCAGGCCGAAGGGCGCGCGCTGGACGTGTTTGTGCAGATCAATACGTCGGGCGAAGCCAGCAAGTACGGGCTGGCGCCGGAAGACGCCGCCGCCTTCGTGCAGGCGTTGCCGGCGTTTCAATCGCTGCGCGTGAAAGGGCTGATGACGCTGGCGCTATTTGCAAGCGACGCCGCGCGCGTACGGCCGTGCTTCGTGCGCCTGCGCGAGTTGCGCGACACGCTGCGCCAAACCGCACCGGCGGGCATTGACCTGGCCGAGTTGTCGATGGGCATGTCGGGTGACTTCGAACTGGCCATTGAAGAAGGCGCAACGGTGGTGCGCGTGGGCCAGGCGATCTACGGATCGCGGGCGCTGCCAGACAGCCACTACTGGCCTGCGACGGGTAAGCCCGAAAACTGACGGGAACGTGATGGGGTTCGGAGTTAGGGGTTCGGAGTTAAGGGTTCGGGGTCAGGGGTTCGGGGTCAGGGGTTAGGGGTAGATAGCCGGACTATGCGCGGCCGGCGAGAAACCCACAGGGGCGCAGAAAGTGGTCTGTTAATTTCACATAAAGTGGCATGAATAAACAGTCCGCCTGAATCCTACACTTTGCGTCGAATAGCGCTGCGCTCATTGCAGCCGCTACGCAATGTGGAGTCATTCATGCATTCAACGCCGGCACGCCTGCAACCCGCCGACTTCTTCGCCCCAACCGTCGCCGCCCTGATTTCCGTACTGGTGAACTACGGCGGCACCTTCGTCCTGGTTTTCCAAGCTGCCGAACTGGCGCAGCTGACACCCGCTCAGACCACGTCCTGGGTGTGGGCCGTATCCATCGGGGTCGGCGTGACCGGAGCGTTCCTCAGCTTCCGGTACAAAGCCCCCATCATCACCGCCTGGTCCACGCCGGGCGTGGCGTTTCTGGCCACCGTGATGCCCTTCACGCCCTATGGCGAAGTGATCGGCGCCTACATGCTGTCGGCGCTGGGCTTCATCGTTCTGGGCCTTTCCGGCGCGTTTGAAAAGCTTGTCCGCATGATCCCTGGCGGGATCGCCGCTGGCCTCTTGGCGGGCATTCTGCTGCAATTCGGCGTCAACGCATTTGGCGGCGCCAGCGCCGACCCCTTGCTGGTGATCGTGCTGGTGATTTGCTATGCATTGCTCAAGCGGTATACCTCACGCTTTGCGGTGGTGGGCATCTTGGTGATTGGCGTCGCGATGCTGCTGGCGCAACACCGGATCGACGTCTCGGCCATCCACCTCAGCCTTGCCACGCCCGTATTCGAAACGCCGCGCTTCTCGCTGCATGCGCTGCTGGGCGTTGCGCTGCCGCTGTTCATCATCACGCTGACCGGGCAATACATGCCGGGCATGCTGGTGCTGCGCAATGACGGATACAAGACCAGCGCCAGCCCGATTCTGACCGTCACCGGCTTGGGCTCGTTGCTGATGGCGCCCTTTGGCGCGCACGCGTTCAACGTTGCGGCCATCACGGCAGCCATCTGCACCGGCCCCGACGCCCACCCTGACCCGCGCAAGCGCTACATCGCGGGGCTGGCCTGCGGCGCCTTCTACATGCTGGTAGGCACCTTCGGCGTCACCCTGGCGACGCTTTTCATGGTGCTGCCCAAGACCTTCATCACCACCCTTGCCGGGCTGGCGCTGCTGGGCGCCATCGGCGGCAGCCTGGCCAATGCCATGGCTGATGCGCGCACCCGCGAGACCGCGCTCATCACCTTTCTGGCGACGGCGGCCAACGTGACGTTGTTGGGCGTGGGTGGCGCATTCTGGGGGCTGGCCGCCGGGCTGACGACGCACCTGCTGATACACGGCGGCAGCCGCGCGCTGCTGGGCAGCCCGGCCAAGCCATAGCAATACAAGGGGTGGGGTTGGGCTTTGTGGGGCAGCTACTTCTTTCGTAGCGCCTGTGACAAGCGCTTGACGGACGTTTCGATCTCATGCGCCGTCAACGAGGAGTAGCCCAATATCCACCCTTGCCGCTTTTCCGCTCCGGCATACAGGCGGCTCAAGCCCGGCAGTTGCAAGCCAGCAGCCGCCGCCAGACGGATGGTCTTGGCCTCGGACCACCCGCGCGCAAGCAGACACGGAATCTGCAAGCCGCCCTCGGGACGCAAGGCGGTGGCGATATCCGCCAGATGCGTGTTCAGCGCTTGCAGCATGGCGTCGCGGCGCGACGCATACAGCTTGCGCATGGCGCGCACGTGGGCCGCGTAATGCCCGTCTTCCATGAAGCGCGCCAGCGTCAATTGCAGAATCTGTGGCGTATGCCCGTCCATGATGCTGCGCGCGCGCGTGAAGGCGCCAACCAGCGCGTGCGGCAACGCCATATAGCCCATACGCAAGCCCGGGTAGAGCGTCTTGCTGAAGGTGCCCACATAAAGGGTGCGCTGATGTTTGTCCACGCCCTGCACGCACGCGGTTGGCAGACCGTCGTAATGGAACTCGCTGTCGTAGTCGTCTTCGATGATCCACTTGCCCTGCTCGGCCGCCCAACGCGTCAGCTCCAGGCGGCGCGCCAACGACAACGTTGCACCGGTGGGGTACTGATGCGACGGCGTCACGTACACGCAGTTTGCACCGCTGCGATCCGCACGCAGCAGATCCATGCGGATGCCTTCCCCGTCCACATCGATCGGCACGATTTTCGCCTCGGCCGCTTCAAACGCCTTCTTGGCGCCGAAGTATCCAGGGTTCTCAAGCAGGATGGGCTTGCCCGCGTCCACCAGCAATTGCGCGCACAGAAACAGCGCCTGCCGCGTGCTGCTCAGCACCAGGATCTGATCCGCGGACACCTTGGCGCCACGCTCCAGATTCAGATAGGCGGCAATGGCCTTGCGTAGCGGCGCGGCCCCTTGCGGGTCGCCATGCAGCAGCACGTTGGCCCGATAGTCTTTCAGCGCCTGCCGCTGCAAGCGTTCCCATACATCGGTGGGAAACGTGCGCGTCTCGGGCAGCCCGGTGGCAAACGCCTTGACCGCTTGCTGGTCGGTCACGCCGCCGCTATCGAAGATCATCCGGCCCCGGCGGCTCAGCCCGGCCCCCGGCTCCGGCACGCCGCGCTTGTCGTCCTGAAGCTTGACGCGCCGGCTCGCCGCGCCCCGCAGCGGCGCGCCCACCGTGTCGGACACATAGCTGCCAGACCCTTCGCGCCGCACGATGTAGCCGTCGCGGTGCAGCTGCACGTACGCGTTTTCAACGGTATCGCGCGCCACCCCCAGCGACGTGGCCAGCGTGCGGGTGGCGGGCAGCTTCACGCCCGCATCCAGCGCGCCATCCAGGATCAGCGCGCGCAGCGCCCGTTGAATGCGTTGGTGCAGATCCAACGGCTGAAGATCGGCGTCGTTCAGCCGGATCTTCAGCGTGTCCAGTTCAAAAGCCTTGGCCATGCGGTCTGCCTGATGGATAAGATTGAATCAATCAAAGCAGGCCATTCTATCCGCACCAAAACGCTTAGCCCAGGTACTCCACGTTGCCGCAGACCGAGATGCTTTGCCCGCTGATGACCGCGCCTTCGTCGGAGCACAGAAAGGCCACTTGATTCGCCACATCTTCAGGGCGGGTCATGCGGCGCAGCGAAACCTTCTCCACCAGCTGTTCACGCATCGCATCGTTGCTGACGCCGCCGGCTTCCGCGCGGGCGGCAATAACGCGCTCAACACGGTCGCCCGACACCACGCCCGGCAGCACCGAATTGACGCGAATATTGGACGGCCCCAATTCCATGGCCCACGTCTGCGTCAGGCCCGCCAAGCCGAACTTGCTGGCGCTGTAGGGGCTGCGCAGCGAAAAACCCAAGCGGCCCGCCACCGAAGAAATATTGATGATGGCGCCGCCGCCCGCCGCCCGCAGCAATGGCACCGCGCTGCGCGCGCACAGGAACGTGCCGGTCAGGTTGACGTCCAGCGTGTGCTGCCAGGCGTCCAGCGTGGTGTCTTCCAGCCGGCTGGTGGGGCCGGAGACGCCCGCGTTGTTGATCAGCGCGTCCAGCTTGCCCCATCTGGCGGCCAAGCCGCTGAACAACTCCGCAACCTGCGCTTCGCTGGACACATCGGTCACGCTGACGCTTAGCCGCGGGTTCGCCGTGCGCGCGGCATCGCAGGCGGCGGCGTCGACATCGCACACATGCACGTCGGCGCCGGAGGCCAGGAATTTCTGGGCGATTGCCAAGCCGATGCCTTGCGCGCCCGCGGTGATCAGGACGCGCTTGCCATTCAAGGATTCAATCATGATGTCTCGTCAAAAGTTGTTTGCGTCAGAGCGCGAACTCGGGGCGGATACCGCTTTTCAACGGCAAGCCCATGATTTCGCGCGCTTCGGCAGGCGTGGCCGGCTCCATGTCCATTTCTCGGATGATGCGCACGATGCGCTCGGTCAGCTGAACATTGGTGGCCAGTTCGCCATGCCGGTAGTACAGGTTGTCTTCCAGGCCCACGCGCGCATGGCCGCCTAAGAGCAAGGCGCTGATGTTGGCCTCGAGCTGCGACGGCCCGATGCCGCTGACGCAGAAGATGCTGTCCTTAGGCAGCAGGTCCACCATCATCTGCAAATGCCGCGGCGAAAACGGCATCGCATTCTGAAAATTGCGGTGCACGTTCATCACCAGATTGATGAAGTGCGGCCCCTCATCCAGCCCTTCTTCGATCAGCGTGGTGGCGTCTTGCAGGATATGCGTGGGGCTGAAGACTTCCCACTCGGGCTTGATGCCGCGCGCCTTCATGCCGGCGGCAAGCTCGCGCGCTTTGGTCAGCGGCGTGTTCATCAGATATTCGCGGTCGCCAAACGCCAGGTTCAGCGTCGTCGCGTCCAGCGTGCACATCTCGGCGCCGGCATCCATGCCTTTCAGCCGCTCTTCCCACAGGATTTCCCACGTGCCAGGTGACGTTTCCTTCACCATGTCGCCATGCACGCCGCCGCCGGTGGAGTTATTCAGGATGATGTCGCAGCGCTCGCGGATGCGCTGGTTCATGTCGCGGTAGATCGCCGCGTTGCACGTGGCCTGGTCGTCAGGGCGGCGCGCATGCAGCGCCACCACGCTGGCGCCCGCGTTGTAGCAGCGGTAAACGTCGTCTGCGATTTCAGCCGGCTGGGTCGGCAGATGCGGGTTCTGGGTTTTGAATGCCATGCCCCCGGTCGGGGCGATGGTCACAATGACTTTGCGTTTTGCCATGTTGGTCTCCCGTTCACTTCCACAGCGCGCAGCGCGTTTCGGCTTGCTTGGTAAACGCCTCGTTGCCGTCAATCGTTTGCAGCACCTTGAAGTAGTCCCACGGTTCTTTGGATTCTTCCGGCGTCTTCACCTGCAGCAGGTACATGTCGTGCACGACACGGCCGTCCGGCCGCACGACGCCATCCTTGATGTACATGTCATTCAGCTTGTTTTCGCGCAGATACGCCAGCACGCGGTCGGCATCATCGGTGCCCGTGGCCTTGACCGCGCGCAGGTATTGCAACGCCGCGGAATAGTCGGCCGCCTGCAACGACGACGGCATGGCCTTGCGGCGTTCGTAGAACTTCTGGCTCCAGGCGCGCGTCGGTTCCGAGGCGTTCCAGTACCAACTGTCGGTCAGGTACATGCCCTGCGTGGCGGGCAGGCCCATTGCGTGGATGTCGTTGATGAACATGATCATGCCCGCCAGCCGCATCGTCTTGGTGACGCCGAATTCGTTGGCGGCCTTGATGGCGTTCGTGGCGTCGGCGCCGGCATTGGCCAACGCAAGAATCTCGGCCTTGCTGCTTTGCGCCTGCAACAGGAACGATGAAAAATCGTTCGCCGACAAAGGATGCTTGACTGACCCCACCACCTTGCCGCCGCCCGCCTCAACCACCTTCGTCGTATCCGCTTGCAGCGCATGGCCGAACGCGTAATCGGCCGTCAGGAAATACCAGCTTTTACCGCCCGCCTTGACCACCGCCGCGCCCGTGCCGCGCGCCAGCGCAACCGTGTCGTAGGCGTAGTTCAAGGTGTAAGGCGTGCATTGTTCGTTGGTCAGCGCCGGTGCGCCCGCGCCCACCACGATGATGGGCTTCTTCTTGTCGGCCGCCACCTTCGACATGGCCAGCGCGGTGCTGGAGTTGGTGCCGCCAATCAGCATGTCCAGGCCGCGCTGGTCGAACCATTCGCGCGCCTTGGCCGACGCGATGTCGGCCTTGTTCTGGTGGTCTGCCGTCAAGAGTTCGATCTTCTTGCCGTTGATCTCGCCGCCCATTTCCTCGATGGCCATCTTGATGGCTTCCGCCCCGCCCGGGCCATCGGGGCCCGAGTACACGCCAGACAGGTCGGTGATGAATCCGATTCGAATGACATCGTCCGAAATCTGCGCGTGCGCGGCCGTGGCGTTCAACATCGTAGCGGCGACGCCAAAGGCGAGCGCGGCGCCGGACTTGATGCGTGGCATTGACAACATACCTGTCTCCTCTTATGTTTTTTGGCTCTTGTGCGTCTTGAGTGGATCTGGACGCTTTGGGCCTCAACTATTCTGGGACTCGCCCCTGGCGCGAACAGTCATCATGGTGACAAAGCGCCCTAGGGTTTACCTGAGCGCCGTCACCCCTGCTGAACGGAGAAAACATGCGTGGACCGCCCGACAGCGTAGGCAGCCAGACAACCGGCGCAAAGCGCAAGCCTGCCCTATGCCCGGTAGACAAAATGTTGAGCGTCGTGCCTTGGTACAACGGCCTGCCCGAGCTTGAGCGCAACCTGGTCCGCTCCGAACTGCGCACGGTGTCGCTCGCCACGGGCGAATACCTGTTTCGCGCGGGTTCGAAATCGCTGGGCTGGTATGGCGTGGTCGAAGGCCTGGTGAAATGGACGTCGCCGGGCGCGGATGGCAAGTCCCTGTCGCTGGCCGGCTTCAGCATCGGCAGCTGGTTTGGCGAAGCCACCATGCTGCGCCGCGAACGCTTTGAATACGAGGTAATTGCGCTGCGCCCGAGCCGCATCGTCATCCTGCCGCGTGACACCTGCGAACGGCTGTGGAACCACAACATCGAATTCACGAAGGCGTTGACGATGCATCTGGCGCAGCGGGTCAACTGGCTGATGGCCAGCTACACCGGCAACGTGCTGCTGGATGTGGACACCACCGTCGCCCGCGCCGTAGCGGCGCAATTCGACGCCGAACGCCATGCGGATACGCAGGGCCGGTTGAAGATATCCCAGGAAGAAATCGCCAGCTTGTGCGGCGTGTCACGCCAACGCTGCAACGCGGCGCTGACAAGGCTGGCGCGCGCGGGCGTGCTACAGACGCACTACGGCGGAATGACGATTCTGGATAAGGATGCGCTGTACAGGCTGGCGCTGATCAATGATGATGCTGGCGATTCGCCGTCGATCTCGCGGCGCTGATGCACTGACTTGAGATGACGCTATGAAATCGTTGATACACGCTGGCGCGGTGGTGTTGATGCCGACGATGGGTCTGCCAGAAGCCCGGCCGAATTCGTCGCGCATGCGATGAAGGGTTTTGAACAGTGAGCCGCGATATTGCCCATGGGCGCCGGACTTGGCTGCCCCTTGCTTGCTTGTCCCTGGTACTGCTCTTGTTGGCTGGCGCGGGCTGGAAGATCCTGAAGTCGCCCTACGAACCCCAGGGCGCCACGTCGGCGGCGTCGGCGTTTATCCGCGACATCTATGCAGAAGACTGGCACCGCGCTTATGACCTGACCTTCAAGAACGGCTACACCGGCCGCACAACCGACGAACTTCGCGCCGTTGCGGCTCGCCAATTCTGCGGACGCGTGTCCGTGCTGAAGTACTGGAGCCCGCCACAAACCCATGGCAACCGGCTGCGCCGTTGGTTAAACGGTGTGCCGCTGGATCAAGACCAGGTATGGGTGGAATTTCATGACCCGGAATCGGGATGCATGATGTCGTTCGAACTTCGGCGCACCCAGGACGATCAGTGGAAAGTGTTCAACTTTCAAAGCCATGCGGGGTGATCGGCGGCGAAGCGTTCTAGAAGGGGGGGGCTGGAGCGGGTGAAGGGAATCGAACCCTCGTATGAAGCTTGGGAAGCTGCCGTTCTACCATTGAACTACACCCGCTCGGGTGTCGTGCCACGGCGCAGGGCCGGGGCAGAGCCGAGGATTATAGCGCGGGATTTTTGGAATCTTCGGATGATTTTTGCTTCCCCTTGCGCATCCTCCGCCAGCGGTCCTCATCCCCGGAATTAAATGCGTCCCTAATTTAGTCCATCCGGCCGACTCCGCCCCGGCGCAGCTACCACTACAATTCGGGGCTATGAATACGCCTAACTCCGCGAACCACCCCGCGAACTCCTCCGCGGACACGCCCGCGACGCCTTCCGTGAACACCTCTGACACTACCGCCGGCTCTTCGGCATCGGCGCCTGCCGCCGCTCCCGTTTCCCCTGAGACGCAGGCCGCGCTGGCCAGCACCGCCCACGCGCCGAACAGCCCGGGCGCGACGCACATCCGCAGCTTCGTGCATCGCCGCGGCCACATCACCCAGGGCCAGTTGGCCGCGCTGGAACGCTTGATGGGCGAATGGTCCATTCCGTACGCCGCCCGCCGCCTGGACCCCGCCGCCGCGTTTGGCCGCCAGGCGCCGACGGTGCTGGAGATTGGCTTCGGGATGGGCGAGACCACCGAGAAGATCGCGCTGGCCCGTCCGGACGACAACTTCCTGGGTGTGGAAGTGTTCAACGCCGGTGTCGGCTCGCTCTTGCGCCGCATTGAAGATTCCAAGATTCAGAACCTGCGCATCATTCAGCACGACGCGGTTGAGGTCGTGCGCGACATGATCGCGCCGGATTCGCTGGCTGGCGTGCATGTGTACTTCCCGGACCCGTGGCCGAAGAAGCGCCATCACAAGCGCCGCCTATTGCAGCCCGCGTTCGTGTCGCTCTTGGCCAGCCGCATTGCGCCGGGCGGCTACATCCATTGCGCCACCGACTGGGAAGACTACGCGGTGCAGATGCTGGAAGTGCTTAGCGGCGAACCGCTGTTGGCCAATACGGCGGACGGCTACGCGCCCCGCCCCGATTACCGCCCCCTGACCAAATTCGAGACACGCGGCCTGCGCCTGGGCCACGGCGTCTGGGACCTGATCTTCAAGCGAGTCGCCTGATGCTCTATCCGCCGATCGAACCCTACCGCCACGGCATGCTGGATACCGGCGACGGTCACCAGATCTATTGGGAAATGTCGGGCAATCCGAACGGCAAGCCCGCCGTGTTTCTGCATGGCGGCCCGGGCAGCGGTTGTTCGCCGGTGCATCGCCAGCTGTTTGATCCGCAGCGCTACAACGTGCTGCTGTTCGATCAGCGCGGATGCGGGCGGTCGACGCCGCACGCCAGCCTGGACAACAACACGACCTGGCATCTGGTGTCGGACATCGAACGGCTGCGCACCGAGATCATGGGTGCGGACAAGTGGCTGGTTTTCGGCGGCTCGTGGGGGTCGACGTTGGCGCTGGCCTATGCCGAAACGCACGCGTCGCACGTTAGCGAGATGGTCGTGCGCGGCATCTTCGGGCTGCGCCGCGCAGAGATCCAATGGTTCTATCAGGAAGGCGCGTCGTGGCTGTTCCCCGACCGCTGGGAAGAATATCTGGCGCCCATTCCCGAAGCGGAACGCGGTGATCTGGTGGCGGCCTATCACAAGCGCCTGACGGGCAATGACGCCGCCGAGCAATTGCGCGCGGCCAAGGCCTGGAGCAAGTGGGAAGACAGCACCATCACGCTGCTGCCCAGCCCGCGCCATCAGCAAAGCCATGCGGCGGATCGCGCCGCGCTGGCGTTTGCGCGCATCGAGAACCACTACTTTGTGAATGCCGGCTTCATGGAAGAAGGCCAGTTGATCCGCGACGCGCACAAGCTGCGCGGCATTCCCGGCACCATCGTCCAGGGCCGCTACGACGTCTGCACACCCGCGCGCACCGCGTGGGACCTGCACCGCGCGTGGCCCGAAGCCGAGTTCCATCTGGTGCCTGACGCGGGCCATGCCTTTGATGAACCCGGCACCCTGGCGCGCCTGATTGCCGCCACCGACGCCTACGCAAAACAGTGAGGAGACCTGATATGCACATTACGTTGAACGGCGACGCGCGCGAATTTCCGTTGGACACCACGGTGATCGAACTGCTGCAAACGCTGGGGTATGCGGGCAAGCGCGTGGCCGTGGAACGCAACGGCGAGATCGTGCCAAAAAGCCAGCACGAGCAGACCACGCTGACGGATGGCGACCAGATAGAAATCGTCGTGGCGGTGGGCGGAGGCTGATTGCACTGACGATTGCGCGGCGAGTGTGCGCCGCAAATACGCCGCAAATACCCGCTGCAAACACGAAGGGCCGCTGATTCAGCGGCCCTTTGCTTATGCATTTTCAGCAGCGTTCATGACGCACGGCACCATGTGCACGATGGGGATTGCGGCGCGCGCCCGACGCGCCCTGCAAAGTGACGAGCAATGTTGCGTAGTCTGGCAAGCGACTAGCAACCTGTTACACGTTAACCCCTCGTCTCGCGGCGTTTACGCGAGTAATAATCGTTGCTGCTGGCGTCGTACGTTGTCGTGTTGTTGTTCTAACGTTGCACATCGCCCCACGGGGCAAGGAGGCATCATGAACACCGCGGTCATCATCAACCTTCTCATCCAGCTTGTCGCAGGCGCAGCCGCCGGCAACGGATTGGGAAAAATGCTCCAGCAGTTCAACCTGGGTCCGTTGGGCAACACCATCGCCGGCGCGATTGGTGGCTTGGCGGGCGGCTCATGGCTGGCGCCCATGATCACGGCCGGCGCGGGGGCCGCGGCAACGGCAGGCAATGCAGGATTGGATCTTTCAGCGATTGCGGGGGACGTGGTGGGTGGCGGCATCGGTGGCGCCGTGCTGACCTTGATCGTCGGGATCGTACGCAAGATGTTCGTGGGCCGCGCGCCCTGAAGACAATCGTTTTCTCACCGCTACATCGATAAAGGAAACACTATGGGTCTGCTCAATTTCATCAAGGACGTAGGGGAAAAACTCTTCGGCGCCAGCGAGGCCAAGGCCGCGACCGCAGACGAGTTGAAGAAAGAGCTGGATAAGCACGGCCTGAACGCGGATGGCCTGCAAATTACGGTGGACGGCGACAAGGTAACGGTGGCCGGCGAGGCGCTAAGCACCGAAGCCGCCGAGAAGATTTCCCTGGCGCTTGGCAACACCGTCGGCGTTGCCGCGGTGGATAACCAGTTGAAGGTGAAGCAGGCCACGCCCGAAGCCAAGATGTACACGGTGCAAAAGGGCGACAACCTGTGGAAGATCGCCGAAGCGCAATACGGCAAAGGCCAGGGCGCGAAGAACACGCTGATCTTTGAAGCCAACAAGCCGATGCTGACCAGCCCCGACAAGATCTACCCGGGCCAGGTCCTGCGCATTCCGCCGCTGTCGTAAGCGGCAACCAAACCCAAACAACCCGGAGAACACCCATGCGTTTTCCGGATTGTGTCGCGGCGCGGCGCCCCCTGCCTGCCGCGATTGCTTGGCCAGACGCAATGTCTGGCCATTTTTTTGGCAGGAAGCGCACAGAGTGCGCGCGCCGTGGGGGCCCTATTACTTCATGCCGAAGCGGCCCAATCCCTTCATGCCGCCCATGGCGCGCATCATCTTTGCCATGCCGCCCTTCTTCATCTGCTTCATCATGCCTTGCATCTGCTCGAACTGAGCCAGCAGGCGGTTGACCTCTTGCACCGGCACGCCGGAGCCCGTTGCAATGCGGCGCTTGCGCGAGGCCTTGATGAGTTCGGGCTTGGCGCGTTCGGCGGCCGTCATGGAATTCAGGATGCCTTCCGTGCGGCGCAACTGCTTTTCCGCCTGGCCGCCTTGCAGCTGGCCCGCAGCCTGCTGGAACTGAGCCGGCAGCTTTTCAAGCAGCGAACCCATGTCGCCCAGCTTCTTCACCTGGCCGAGCTGGTCGCGGAAATCGTTCAGGTCGAACTTGTTGCCCGACTTGATCTTCGCCGCCAGCTTCTGCGCTTCGGCGATGTCGATATTCTTTTGCGCCTGTTCAACAAGCGAAACGATATCGCCCATGCCCAGCACGCGCTGCGCCATGCGGTCGGGGTAGAAGGGCTCAAGGCCGTCCAGCTTTTCCGACACGCCGACAAACTTCAGCGGTTTGCCAGTGACGTGGCGCACGGACAGGGCCGCGCCGCCGCGGGCGTCGCCGTCCAGCTTGGTCAGTACAACGCCCGTCAGCGGCAGCGCGTCCGCGAAGGCGCGCGCGGTGTTGACCGCATCCTGGCCCTGCATGGCGTCCACGACAAACAGCGTTTCTACCGGCTTGACCAGATCATGCAGCGCGCGGATTTCGCGCATCATGGCCTCGTCAATGCCCAAGCGGCCGGCCGTATCCAGGATCAGCACGTCGTAGTGATGACGGCGGGCATGGTCCACCGCGCCGCGCGCGATGTCTTCGGGCTTCTGGCTGGGGTCTGACGGCAGGAAGTCGACGCCGACCTGTGCGGCCACGCTCTTCAATTGGTCAATAGCGGCCGGGCGATACACGTCGGCGGACACCACCAGCACTTTCTTCTTGCCGGTCTTGCGGCCGTGCTGTGTGTGCTGGCCTTCGGACAGCCAGCGGGCGAGCTTACCGGTGGTGGTGGTTTTACCGGCGCCTTGCAGGCCGGCCATCAGGATGACCGCTGGCGGTTGCACCGCCAGCGACAATTCGTTGGAATCGGCGCCGAGATCGCCGCCCATCAGGGCAGTCAGTTCCTTGTGGACGACGCCGACCAGGGCTTGGCCCGGGCTAAGGCTGGCGGCCACTTCTTCGCCCAGCGCCTTTTCCTTTACGCGGGCGACGAATTCACGCACGACGGGCAGCGCCACGTCGGCTTCCAGCAGCGCCATGCGCACTTCGCGCAGCATCTCCTGGGTGTTGGCCTCGGTCAGGCGGGCTTCACCGCGCAGCGTCTTGACGACGCGCGAAAGGCGTTGAGTTAGGTTATCGAGCATGAGAGGCGTTTCCGCTTAAACTAGTTGATTGAACGGTGGCCGCAGGCGCGGATTCTGCGCTTTCGGGTGACATGCACCCCAAGGCCCCATCCAGACAACGGTTTCTATGTCACTAGGCATTGTATTTCACACAGCGGCTGCCTTGGCGTACGCAGTGCTCGGGGGGTCACTTTGGGTCCGCCTGGCCGGCGCCGGGGAAGTGGAGCAGACGGGCAAAATCGCCCGTCTGTGCCTGCTGGGAGCCCTGGTTCTCCATGGAATCGGGCTGCAACAATCGATGCTGGGCGCCCAGCATCTGTTCATTGGGTGGGCACTTGCCCTGTCCGCTGCCATCTGGCTGGGCATGGTGGTGTTCTGGCTGGAGAGCCTGCTGGTGCGCATTGACGGCCTGCAATTGCTGCTGTTGCCTGCCGCCGCCATCGCCAGCGCGCTGGCCGCCGTGTTTCCACAGGGGCAATTCGTGCCCCACGCCAATGACGCCTGGCTGCGCGTGCACCTGCTGATCGCCCTTGCCGCCTATGGCCTCATCACCATCGCCGCCCTGCACGCCATGATGATGGCGCTACTTGACCGCCACCTGCACCGGCCGCTGGACGCCCCCGCCCAGCGCAGCATCATCGGCCGCGTGCTGGACTCTCAGCCGCCGCTGCTGGTGCAAGAGCAACTGCTGTTCCGTATTATCTGGATCGGTTTCATCGTGCTGACATTGGCGGTGGGCTCGGGGTCGGTTGCGTCGATGAAGCTGACGGGCAAGATCCTGCCGTTTGACCACAAAACCGTTTTCACCCTGCTGTCGTGGCTGACGTTCGGCGTGCTGCTGGTGGGCCGCCACATCCGGGGATGGCGTGGCCGCGTGGCGCTGCGCTGGACGCTGACGGGTTTTGGTTTTCTGATTCTGGCCTATACCGGCAGCCGGTTCGTGCTGGAAATGATTCTGCATCGAGGCTGACGTGGGCAAGTTGTTGTTCTGGGTGGTTCTGATCATCGCGGTGCTGTTCGTCGCCCGCATTGCCGCCCGCATGGCGGCGGCTCGGCAAGCAGGCGAGCCACCCAAGGCCCGCCGTAGCGCGCCTGCCCCGGCCGCGCCCGAGTCCATGGTGCGATGCGCCCACTGCGGCATCCACCTGCCGCGCTCCGAAGCGGTGCTGCAAAACGGGCTGACCTGGTGCAGCACCGAGCACGCGGCCTTGGGCAAAAAGTAAGTCCCCACTCCAGATTTGGGAGGCAGCGGGGACCACGGCATAATGCCTGCTGGATTCACCACGCATGTTCTCCCCCATGGCTCTGCTTCTGGATCGACATGGCTGGCTGGCGCCCGCCCCCGGCGTTACCCTTATGCCCTCGCCCAACCGCGACGCGCGTCCTGCTGGCGCGCAAGTGTCGCTCTTGGTGCTGCACAACATCAGCCTGCCCCCCGGGCAGTTTGGCGGCCCCGAAGTGGCCGGGCTGTTTCTGAACACGCTGGACTATTCCTCGGACCCCTGGCTGGAACGGCTGCGCGGCTTGCGCGTGTCGGCGCACTTCTTTATCCGCCGCGATGGGCGCATCATCCAGTTCGTATCCACCGACCAGCGCGCCTGGCATGCTGGCGTGTCGCGCTTTGGCGGCCGCGAACGCTGCAATGATTTTTCCATCGGCATCGAACTCGAAGGCACGGATACCCTGGCCTATGCCGACGAACAGTACGTGGCGCTGCGCAAGCTGACGCCGGTGCTGCGCGCACGTTATCCCCTGGCTGCGGCCTGGGGGCACGAACACATTGCCCCGGGCCGCAAGACCGACCCCGGGCCCGCTTTCAACTGGACGCGTTTTTCGCGCGACAGTGGCTTTGCGCGGCGGCAATTGCCGCCCGCCTGACATGACTCAAGGACTGGATATGTTGAAGATCTGGGGACGCCTGACTTCCGTCAACGTGCAGAAAGTGATGCTGGCCGTGCGCGAATTGGCCCTGCCGCACACCTTTACGCCGGCTGGCGGGCCGTTCGGCGTGGTCGACACGCCGGAATTCGCCAAGCTCAATCCCAACCGCACCGTGCCCGTCATCGACGATGGCGGCTTTGTGCTGTGGGAATCCAACGCCATCGTGCGTTACCTGGCCGCGCGCTACGGCGCGGGCACGCTGTGGCCGGAAGATGCGTGCATGCGCGCGGATGCCGACCGCTGGATGGATTGGCAGGCAACCGAATGGCAAGGCGCCATGGGGCCCGCGTTTCTGGGGCTGATCCGCACGCCGCAAGACAAGCGCGATCATGCCGCGATTGAAAATTCGATCAAGCGTTCGAACGCCCGCGCTCTGATCCTGGATCAGGCGCTGCAAGGCCGCGAGTTCATTGCTGGCCGCCATCTGACGATGGGCGACATTGCGCTGGTTTGCTCCGCCCACCGCTGGCTGGCCCTGCCGATGGAACGCCCCGACACGCCGGCGCTGTCCGCCTGGTATCGCCGCGTGATGATGCGCCCCGCCCCGCAGGGCGTGCTGACCTTGCCGCTGGAATAACTCAGCCGCGGTCGACCTTCCAGCCCATCTCCGCCGAAATGCCCGCCGCCGCGCCCTGCACGACGGCGACCATTTCGCGCATCCGCTCCAGCGACATATACGGCACGGTGCTGGACACGCTGATCGCCGCCACGATACCGCTGGACGCATCGCGCACCGGCGCGGCTACGCAGCGGATCGACGGCTCGTTGTCTTCCAGATCAAACGCATAGCCTTGCGCCGCGTACTCGCGCATGCGGTCGCGGAACGCTTCCCAGGTCTGCTGCCCGCCCGGCGCACGCGACGACACCGGCGCGCCTATCCGATGCAGCGCCTTCCATTGCGGCTCTTCGGTATCCAGCAATAGCGCCTTGCCCACGCCGGTGGCGGCCAGCGGCATGCGGTGGCCCACGCGCGAACGCATCTCCAGGCCCTTCTTGCCGGGGATCTTCTCCAGATACAACACTTCGTCGTTGTCGCGCACAGCCAGGTGAATGGTGTCGCCCGTCAGTTCCGCCAGGCTGTCCAGATAGGGGCGCGCCAAGGTCGCCATCGGAAAGGCTTCACGCGCCTGAAAACCCAGCTCGATCAGCTTCGGCCCCAACACATAACCCACGCCGGGCAAGGCGCGCAGATAGCGCTCTTGCACCAGGCAGCTGGCCAAGCGGTGGGTGGTGCTGCGCGCCACGCCAATGCGCGCGCAGATTTCCTTCAAGTCGCGCGCCCCGTCGGCCACGGCTTGCACCACGGCCAGCCCGCGCATCAACGTTTGCGTGCCAGCGGGCGCGGCGGCATCGGGGTCTAGAGACGGGGGGCTGGCGGCAGGGAGGATGGCGGTCATGAAACAAGGCTATGCAGCAAAAACGAAGGAGGACAACGAAGAACAACAACGAAGGACAACAACGAAGGCAAGCATAGCCGGGCGCCGGGATGCCGGGCGCCAGGGGCAACTTCCGAGTGGCATAAGCCCGGCCTTTCTTCCCTATATGTGGGATTAAATTCTATATTTTGAGATTTTTCAAGCGCTGATCTAGAATTTTTCGCAACGCGCGCCCGACGCATTTCTTGCGCCCGGCGCGCCTCAGACAACAAGGCCTGCCATGCCCTCCCGCCCACACCTGCCCTCAGGCGCTTAGGGAAACGGGCATTGCAGCCAGAGACGAGACAGATCAGATGACTACCGGATCGCCTGCCCGCGCGGCGCTTATCGCGCTGGATTGGGGCACCTCATCGTTGCGCGCGTACCGCTTGGACGCCACCGGCCGCACGCTGGACACCCGCCACTTGCCCTGGGGCATCATGCGCCTGCCGCAGCCCTTGCAAGATGGCGCGGCGAGCACGGCGTCGTCGGGCGCGTCATCGGGCTTTGAATTGGCCTTCGAACAAGCCTGCGGCGATTGGCTGCGCGCCGAACCCGCCCTGCCCGTTATCGCCTGCGGCATGGTCGGCAGCGCGCAGGGCTGGAAGGAAGCGGCCTACCTGGACGTGCCGGTCGACCTGGAACGCATTGGCACCTTGCTGACCGTGGTCGAACGCGCGGGCGCCGGCCCCAACGCCACCCCGCTGCACATCGTGCCCGGCCTGATCCAGCGCCACGGCCTGCCCAACGTGATGCGCGGCGAAGAAACCCAAGTGTTCGGCGTGATGTTCGACCAGCCTGGCGCAGCCCACACCCACCCCGCCGACAGCGTGCTGATCGGCCTGCCCGGCACGCATTCCAAATGGGTCAACGCGCGCCGCGGCCGCGTCACGCACTTCGACACCTTCATGACCGGCGAGGTCTACGCCGCCTTGCGCGGCCACACCATCCTGGGCCGCACGATGCGCGACGCGCCCGCCGCCGACATGGCGGCTTTTGAGCGCGGCGTAAAAGTGGCCGGCGCCCCGGCCGGCCGCGCCGGTGTGCTGTCCACTATCTTCAGCACGCGCGCGCTTGGCCTGACGGGCGAACTGGCCGGGGAATCCCAAGCGGATTATTTGTCGGGCCTGCTGATTGGCCACGAAATCGCGGCGCTTGCCGACATGCTGCGCCAGCAGGGCGAACTGCCCCGCATCGTGCTTTGCGGCGAACCGGCGCTGTGCCAGCGCTACATCCTGGCGATGCAGCACTACGGCCTGGGCACGCCCGAGCAAGCACAGAACGCCACCGAGCGCGGCCTATGGCACCTGGCCGTCTGCGCCGGGCTGATCACGCCAGATACCCACGTGCCGGCATCGGCTTCTGAATCGCGGGCTGAATCGCCTTCTGGATCGCCTTCTGAATCGCCTTCCGCTTCGGCTTCGGCTTCGACATCCTCTTCCGCATCCGTCTAGGAACCTCACATGAACCATACCGGTCTGCAAACCGCCATGGCCCAATGCGGCCTGATCGCCATCCTGCGCGGCATCAAGCCCACGGAAGCCGAGGCCATCGGCCACGCGCTCTACGAAGCAGGCTTTCGCCTGATTGAAGTGCCGCTGAATTCGCCGGACCCCTTGGACAGCATCCGCGCCATGCGCGCCGCACTGCCCATCGACTGCCTGATCGGCGCCGGCACCGTGCTGAACCCCGATGACTGCGCCCGCATCCAGGACGCGGGCGGTGAACTGATTGTGATGCCGCACAGCGACCCCGCCGTGATCCGCGCCGCAAAAGCGCTGGGCATGGCGTCCTGCCCCGGCGTCGCCACGCCCACCGAAGCCTTCGCCGCGCTTGCCGCCGGCGCCGACGTGCTGAAGATGTTCCCCGCCGAACAACTAGGCCCCGTCGTGTTGAAGGCCTGGCGCGCCGTGATGCGCCCGCCGATTGCGCTGGTGCCCGTGGGCGGCATCACGCCCGACAACATTTCCGTTTACGCCCAAGCGGGCGCCAGCGGCTTCGGCCTGGGCTCCGCTTTGTACAAACCCGGCCTGTCGGCCATCGAAGTCGGCCAGAACGCGCGCGCATTCGTCGCGGCCTGGCAACGCGCCTATTCCGTCCAGGAGACTCAAGCATGAAGATCACCAAGCTCACTACCTACATCGTGCCGCCCCGGTGGTGCTTCCTGAAAATCGAAACGGACGAAGGTATCGTCGGCTGGGGTGAACCCGTCGTCGAAGGCCGCGCCCACTCGGTCGCCGCCGCCGTTGAGGAACTGTCTGACTACCTGATCGGCAAAGACCCGCGCAACATCGAAGACCACTGGACGGTGCTGTACCGCGGCGGCTTCTATCGTGGCGGCGCCATCCACATGAGCGCGCTGGCCGGCATCGACCAGGCGCTGTGGGATATCAAGGGCAAGCATCTGGGCGTGCCGGTGTCGCAGCTGTTGGGCGGCAACGTGCGCGACCGCATCCGCGTGTATTCGTGGATTGGCGGCGACCGCCCGGCCGACACCGCGGCCGCCGCCAAGAGCGCCGTCGACCGTGGCTTTACCGCCGTGAAGATGAACGGCACCGAAGAGCTGCAATACATCGATTCCTTCGACAAGGTCGAGAAGTGCCTGGAGAACGTGGCTGCGGTTCGCGACGCCGTCGGCCCCAACGTGGGCATCGGCGTGGACTTCCACGGCCGCGTCCACAAGCCCATGGCCAAGGTGCTGATGAAAGAGCTGGACCCGTTCAAGCTGATGTTCATCGAAGAGCCCGTACTAAGCGAACACTACGAAGCGTTGAAGGAACTGGCGCCGCTGACGTCCACGCCCATCGCGCTGGGCGAACGCCTGTTCTCGCGCTGGGACTTCAAGCGCGTGCTGTCCGAAGGCTACGTCGACATCATCCAGCCCGACCCCTCACACGCGGGCGGCATCACCGAAACCCGCAAGATCGCGGCGATGGCCGAAGCGTATGACGTGGCGCTGGCGCTGCATTGCCCGCTGGGCCCGATTGCGCTGGCCACCTGCTTGCAGATCGACGCCGGCTGCTACAACGCGTTCATCCAGGAACAAAGCCTGGGCATCCATTACAACGCCGCCAACGACCTGCTGGACTACGTCAGCAACCGCGAAGTCTTCAAGTACGAAGACGGCATGGTCGCGATTCCCCAAGGCCCCGGCCTGGGCATCGAGGTCAACGAGGAATACGTCAAGGAACGCGCCGCCGTGGGGCACCGCTGGCGCAACCCGATCTGGCGTCACGCCGACGGCAGCTTCGCCGAGTGGTAAGCCGATAAAAGAGAGAGGAGACCCCCTTGTCCACCGCCACCCACCCGGGCCTGCAAGCCGCCCAGCGGCCCACGCGCAGCCGCTACATCATCATGGTGATGTTGTTCATCACCGTCGTCATCAACTACCTGGACCGCAGCAACCTGTCCATCGCCGCACCCGCCTTAAAGGACGAGTTCGGCCTGGACACCTGGCATGAAGGTTTGATTTTGTCGGCCTTCGGCTGGACCTACGCCGCGATGCAAATCCCCGGCGGCTGGCTGGTCGACCGCGTGTCGCCCCGCGTGCTGTACGCCGCCGCGCTGATCCTGTGGTCAGCGGCCACGTTCTTCATGGGCTTTGCCGGCAGCTTCGTGATTCTGTTCGTGCTGCGCCTGGCCGTCGGCGCGCTGGAAGCGCCCGCCTACCCGATCAACAACCGCGTCGTCACGACCTGGTTCCCGGAAAAGGAACGCGCCACCGCCATCGGCTTCTACACGTCGGGCCAGTTCGTCGGCCTGGCGTTTCTGACGCCGGTGCTGGCCTGGCTGCAACACCACTACGGCTGGCACATGGTGTTTGTCAGCACCGGCTTGCTGGGCATCGTGTGGGGCGTGCTGTGGTACCTGATCTACCGTGAACCGCGCCAGTTCAAAGGCGCAAACGCGGCGGAGATTGAACTGATCCAGCAAGGCGGTGGCGTCGTCGATCTGGACCGCAGCGTCAAAGCGAAAAAAGCGCCTTTCAACTGGAATGATCTGGGGCTGGTGATGTCCAAGCGCAAGCTGTGGGGCGTGTACCTGGGCCAATTCTGCCTGACGTCCACGCTGTGGTTCTTCCTGACCTGGTTCCCGACCTACCTGGTGAAGTACCGCGGCATGGACTTCATCAAGTCCGGCTTCCTGGCCTCGGTGCCGTTCCTGGCGGCGTTTATCGGCGTGCTGTGCTCGGGCGTGCTGTCCGACTTCCTGATCCGCCGCGGCGCTTCCATCGGCCTGGCGCGCAAGCTGCCCATCATCCTGGGCCTCTTGATTTCCACATCGATGATCGGCGCCAACTTCACCGATTCCACGCCATGGGTCATCTTCTTCCTGGCCGTCGCGTTCTTTGGCAATGGCCTGGCGTCGATCACATGGTCGCTGGTGTCCACGCTTGCGCCCGTGCGCCTCTTGGGCCTGACGGGCGGCGTGTTCAACTTCGTCGGCAACCTGTCATCGATCTGCACCCCGATCGTGATCGGCCTGCTGGTATCCAAAGACAGCTTCGCCCCCGCGATCGTGTACGTGTCGTCCCTGGCCTTGCTGGGCGCGCTGTCGTACATCCTGCTGGTGGGCAAGGTGGAGCGGATCGAGGCTTGATGCCGGGCAAGTGAAACCCCCGCCACAACAAAAAGGCCGCGCTACCTAGCGCGGCCTTTTTCTACTACTACCCCAATCAGCACCCCTGCACGGCCAGCTTCCGGCGGCGCACATTGCCTGCCCGTTGCACCAGCACCAGCGCCAACCCCGCCGTAGCAATCACGGCGCCGGCAATTGGCACGGCCGCGTAACCCATGCCCGCCGAGATCACCGCGCCACCCGCTGCGGCGCCTACGGCGTTGCCCAGGTTGAACGCCCCCACGTTCACCGACGACGCCAGCCCCGGCGCATCGGTCGCAGCCCGCATCACGCCCATTTGCAGGGGCGGCACCACCGCAAAGGTCGCGACACCGAAGATCAGCAGCGAGATTGCCGCGCCGATTTGCGTGGATGCGATCCACGGGAACGCCAGCAGGTCGATGATGACGATCACCAGGAACGTGATCAGCGTGCCGTCCAGCGAGCGGTCAGCCATGCGGCCCCCCACGCCGTTGCCCAGCGTGAAACCCAGCCCGATCAGCACCAGCATGCCGGTAATGAAGGCGGGCGATGCGCCGGTGATGTCCGCCAGCGTCGGCGCAATGTAGGTGTACAGCGTGAACATGGCGCCCGCGCCCAGCACCGTCGTCAACAATGCCAACAGCACGACGGGGCTTTTCAGCACGGCCAGCTCATGGCGCACATTGGGACGGCGCCCGGCTTCACCCGCCGGCAGCGCGAACCACAAGGACAGCATCGCAATCAGGCCCAGCACCGCCGTCGCGGCAAACGACATGCGCCAGCCGATCACCTGCCCCAGCCACGTGGCGGCCGGCACGCCGCCCACGTTGGCGATGGTCAGGCCCATGAACATCGTCGCCACCGCGCTTGCCTGTTTGTGGCGCGGCACCACGCTGGCCGCCACGAGCGACCCCAAGCCGAAGAACGCGCCGTGGTTCAAGCTTGTGACCAGACGCGCCAGCAGCAGCGTCGTGTAGTTGGGCGACAGCGCGGACAGCACGTTGCCGATGGTGAAAATCGCCATCAGCAGAATCAGCGCCTTGCGCCGCGACCAGCGCGAGAACGCCAGCGTCATCAGCGGCGCGCCCACCATCACACCTATCGCGTACGCGCTGATCAGCATGCCGGCGCTGGGAATGGACACGTCCACGCCCTCGGCAATGACGGGTAACAGGCCCATGGGAGAAAACTCGGTCACGCCGATGCCAAACGCACCGACGGCGAGCGCCAACAACGGCAGGCCGGCTTTCACCGGTTGAGTATCTTGCGGATTCATGCAGGTTCCTTGGGTTCGACGGCGCCGGCAGGATGTTCCTGGGGCGTTGCCGGCCAGAATGGCGGGCGCATCGGGGAGACAGGGTTGCAGTATGACGGCAGCACCTTTGCGGAAAAAGCCGTCTGACAGCCAAACACTTTTGACTTGGAGTCACGAATCAGCGGCATGGCGCATCCGTCCCCAACACCAGTCCCACCCGCGCATCCCAACCCCCGCAACCCAACCCGCACCTCCCCTGCGACGGCCGCCCTGCCGGCCCCGTATGACAGGCGGCTACGTCAGCCCCAGCAAGCGCTCCGTCTCGCGCGCCAAGCCCACCAGCCGCGGCCCCAGATCGGCCGCGCGCGCACGGTACGGGCCGTCACCCGACGGCACGCCGCAGTTGAACACGTACAACAGCGATTGATACGGCCGGCACAAGGGCGCTGCAAAACCGTACGCATCCGGACGCCACTGCACGTTGTTGCCGCAGTACCCCTTCTGCGCCAGATCGCGGCTGGCCGGCTCCAGGCTAGGGAAATGTTCCGCGTAGTGACGGGGATCGGCCACGCGCAGCTGATTCAAGACGGCCGCCCGCTCGGCCTCTGGCGCGCGGCACAGCCAGGCCTTGCCGGCCGCGCTGGATAACAGCGGCAACGCCGCGCCGATGTCGGGGCGGGTCTGCAAGGCGTCGTTGGACCGTGCCGTTTCCACGTAGACCATTTGCAGCCGGTCGCGCACCACCAGCGACACCGCACCGCACGCATGATCCGCCAGCTGCTTCATCAGCGGCCGCGCCAGTTGGCGGATCTGCATGCTGGCAAGCAAGGGGTAGCTCAGCGCCAGCACCGAAGCGCCCAGCCGGTAGCGCGCGGGCGGCCCCGAACGCAGCAGAAAGCCCAGTTCGACCAGCGTATGCGTCAAGCGCGCTACGGCGCTTTTGGACAAGCCCGTTTGCTCGGCAAAATCTTTATTGGCGAGTTCGGGCCGGTCTGCCCGGAAGCAGGCCAGGATATCGATGCCATGCGCCAGCGTGGTGGCGAAATCGCGCTCGCCGGACGGGGCGCGGGGCGGCGAAGATTCAAGCGGCATCCTGGCGCTCCAGCATTCTCTCCACGCGCGCAACCAGGGTGAGCAGCCGCGGCGCAATTCGATGACGCAGCTCGCCCGTGCGCAACCGCCGCACCGGCACGCCGCAGTTGAACACGAACACCTGGCCATCGACGCGCCGGCGCATCGGCACGGCCACCGCATGCACGTCGGCGTGCCATTCGCCTTCGGCGACGCAGTAGCCATGCTCGGCATAGTCGCGGCGCGCCTGTTCCCAGCCGGCCGCATGGCGCTGCCACGCCGCCGGGTCCGCCGCGCGCAACGATGCGATCAGCGCGTCCACCTCGGCGGGGCCGGCCTGCGCCAGCCACGCCCGGCCCATGGCGCTGGCCAGCAGCGGCAACATGGCGCCGATGTCTGGCCGAAACGCCACGGCGTCATGGCCCCGGCACGTTTCCACATACACCATGTGCGCGCCGTGATGCATGCCCAGCGACGCTGAACCGCCCGCCGCATTCGCCAGCCGCGTCATCAACGGGCGCGCCAGCTGCCGCAGCTTGATGCTGGCCAGCAAGGGGTAACTCAATGACAGCAGCGCGGTGCCCAGCCGGTAGCGGCGCAGGCTGGCGTCGTAGCGCAGCAGGCCACGCTGCACCAGCGTGTCGGTCAGCCGCGAGATCGTGGCTTTGGACAGGCCCGTGCGCTCGGCCAGTTCGCGATTGCTGAGCGCGGGCTCGCCGTGCCGGAAGGTCTGCAATACCGACAGGCCGTGCGCCAGCGTCGTGGCGAAAGCAGGATCAGGATGGCGGCTGCCTGGTGGCGTGGTCATGGCGACGATCATAGAGCAACGCCGCCTGCCCACCGCATTTATCCGTTCAAGATATCGAAACACTTGTCTCGCATTCGGCGCCGCTTTGCTAGCCTGGATTCCCAGTCGATGCGGGTCGGATTTGCCTTCCCCGGCGGCTATGACATCTAGAAAAAATGGAGACACCTCATGATCCGGGACCCCGACGGCTACCCCGCCTTTCTCGATTCGCTGCGCCGCTTCGTCCGCGAACAGCTGGTCCCGCGCGAAGCCGAAGTGGCGCGTCTGGACGCGGTGCCGGATGACTTGGTGCGCGCCATGGCCGGGCAAGGCATGTTCGGCTATTCCATCCCCGAGGCCTACGGCGGCGCAGGCATGAGCACGGAAGAATTGATCCGCGCAGCGATCGAACTTTCACAATGCTCGGTGGCGTTTCGCGCACGGGTGGGCACCAACACGGGCATCGGCTCCGAAGCGCTGGTGGCCGATGGCACCGAATCGCAAAAGGAACGCTATCTGCCCCGCCTGGCCTCGGGCGAACTGACCGGCTGCTTCGCCTTGACCGAACCGAAAGCGGGTTCAGATGCCACCGCCTTGCGCACGACCGCGGTGCGCGACGGCGACAGCTATGTCTTGAATGGTGAAAAGTGCTTCATCACCAACGCTCCGCTTGCGGGCCTGTTCACCGTCATGGCCCGCACCGACCCCGACGCGCCCGGCGCCAAGGGCATTTCCGCCTTCATCGTTGAACGCGGCACGCCGGGCCTGTCCACCGGCAAGCCCTACGACAAGATGGGCCAGGCGGGCTCACCCGTGTCGTCCGTGCATTTCGACAACTGCCGCGTGCCGGCCGCCAACCTGATCGGCGGCCAGGAAGGCATGGGCTTCAAGACCGCCATGAAGGTGCTGAACAAGCAACGCATCCACTTGGCCGCGTTGTGCATCGGCCCCGCCATTCGCATGCTGGACGACACCATGCGCTTCGTCGCAGAGCGTGAACAGTTCGGCAAACCCTTGATGGACTTCCAGTTGATTCAGGCAATGCTGGCCGACTGCCAGACAGAAATTCAAGCCGCGTTGGCGCTGGTCTTGCAAACGGCGCGCGAACGCGATGCCGGCCAGGACGTGACGCTAAACGCGTCGATCTGCAAATACTTCGCGTCGGAAATGTGCGGCCGGGTGGCAGACCGCTGCGTGCAGATGCATGGCGGCTATGGCTACATCGCCGAGCAAGGCATCGAACGCTTCTATCGCGACGTGCGCCTGTTCCGCCTGTATGAAGGCACCAGCCAGATTCATCAATTGACCATCGCCCGCCACACGCTGGCGCAGGCAGGCTACACGCCCAGCCGTTAGGCCTGGACGACACCCCGGGGACCGCAGCCACAAGAAGCCGGCGGCCCTTCAACCAAAGGAGACTGACATGCTGCACAAGCACCTGCCGAAGTGGATTGGCGCCCTGGCCGCCGCGTTTGCCTGCGCCGCGCTGCCGCCCCAGGCCGCGGCCGCCTACCCCGACAAGCCGATCCGGCTGATCATTCCGTTTGCCCCGGGCGGGTCCACCGACATCCTGGGCCGCTTGCTGGCCGAGGCCTTGCACCCCATCTTGGGGCAGCCCGTCATCGTGGAAAACAAGCCGGGCGCGGGCGGCAACATCGGCGGTGACTTCGTTGCGCGCGCCGCGCCCGACGGCTACACGCTGCTGCTGGCGGCAGCCGGGCCGACGGTCATCAACCCCAGCCTGTACGCCAACATGCCGTTCAACCCGGCCAAGGACTTGACCGCCATCACCTGCATCGAACGCGAACACAACCTGATGGTCGTGACGAAATCGATGCCCGTGAAAACGCTACAGGAATTTCTGGCCTACGCACGCAGCCACCCGGGCAAGCTGTCTTTCGGTTCGCCCGGCAATGGCTCGCCTGCACAACTGGCCGGCGAATTGCTCAAGCAAAAGGCCGGCCTGCAAGCCGAGCACGTGCCGTACAAAGGCACCGGCCCCGCCATTACGGACCTGGTCGCGGGCCATATTGATTTCATGATCGACAACATGCCGGCGCTGTTGCCGCAAGTCAAAGCAGGCAGCCTGCGCGCGCTGGCGGTGCCTAGCGATGCGCGCGCCACGGCTTCGCCGGACATTCCCACGTTCAGCGAAGCGGGTATGCCCGGCTTCGAAGTGATGGCTTGGAAAGGGCTGATGTCGCCCGCCAACACGCCGCCTGCCGTGGTCGACCGGCTGCATGCCGCCGTCGTCAAAGCATTGCAAGACCCGCAGCTGCGCGCACGTTTCCAGGAACTGGGCGCCGAACCCTTGGGCAGCTCGCCCGCGGAATTCGCCAAACAGATCGCGGATGAAACCGTGTGGTGGGGCAAGCTGGTGCAATCCACCGGCACCCGCGTCCAGTAATGCGCGCATCGTCAAACAAGGCTCACATGACTGCCCATCATCCCGACGACGACGCCATTGCGGACCTGTGCGAACGCGTGCGCCGCTTCGTCGATGACGTCGCCATTCCCGCCGAGTCCCCAGCCATCGCCCGCGACGTCAACGCGCTGGACGCCTGCGTGGCGCGCTTGCGTATCCAAGCGCGCGAAGCCGGCTTGTATGCGCCGCAGTTGCCCGTGGAATGGGGCGGGCTGGGGTTGGGCTGGCGCGCGTTGGCTCAGGTGCTGGAAGCCGCCGGGCGCGGCTTTCTGGGGCCGGCCGCACTGAACTGCGCCGCGCCCGATCAGCCCAACATGCTGACGTTGCTGCGCTTAGGCACGCCCGCCCAGCAAGAAAGATATCTGCGGCCCCTGGTGCGCGCCGAACAACGCGCCTGCTTCGCGATGACCGAACCCGCGCCCGGGGCCGGTTCCGACCCGTCCATGCTGCGCACCCGCGCCACGCAACACGGCCAGCGTTGGGTGCTGAATGGTCACAAGCAATTCATCAGCGGCGGCGTGGGCGCGGACTTTGCGCTGGTGCTGGCGCAGACCGGCGTCGGCGCCACGCTGTTCATCGTGCCTGCCGACACCCCTGGCTACCGCGTCGTGCGCGACATCGGCATGGTCACCGGGTATCAAATCGGCGGCCACGCCGAGATTGAACTGGATGGCTGCGAAGTCGGCCTCGACGCCGTGCTGGGCGAACCCGGGCGCGGCCTGGAATACGCGCAGCTGCGGTTGGAGCCCGCGCGGCTATCGCACTGCATGCGCTACATCGGCCGCGCCCGCCGCGCCTTGGAAACCGCACAAGCGTATGTGGCCCAGCGCGAATCCTTCGGCGCGCGGCTGGCTGACCTGCAACAAATTCAGGCGATGGTGGCCGATTCGCACATTGATCTGCATGCCAGCCGGCTGATGACGCTGGATTGCGCAAGCCGCATGGATGCGGGCTTATCGGTCAAGCAGCACAGCGCGATGACCAAAGTGTTCGTGTCCGAAGCCGTGAACCGCGTGGCCGATCGCGCGGTGCAGATGATGGGCGCGGTGGGGCTGTCGGACGACACGCCCGTCGCCATGATCTGGCAGGAAATGCGCCCGTTCCGCATCTACGACGGCGCCAACGAACTGCATCGCGCCACGCTGGCGCGGCGGTTTCTTAAGCACGCCTGACCTCTTTGGAGCGGTGATGTCTGATCTTCAATTCAAAGCCTATCGCCTGCATGGCGGCGCCGATGGCGCGCCTCCGCAAGGCCGTTTCGACACCTTGTCCATCGACGAATTATCCGCAGGCGACACCGTGATCAAAGTCGCGTACGCCGGCCTGAACTACAAAGACGCGCTGGCCCAAGCGGGGCGCGGCAACATCGTCCGTGCGTACCCCCGCATCGGCGGCATCGACTTAAGCGGCACCGTGCTGCGCTCCGCCGCCCCCGCGCTTGCGCCCGGGCAGCATGTGGTGGTGCACGGCTTTGGCATCGGCGTGGATGCCGATGGCGGCTATGCGGAATACGCGCGCGTGCCGCATGAGTGGGTGCTGCCCTTGCCTGCCGGCATCAGCCTGCGCGACGCCGCCGTGCTGGGCGCTGCGGGCTACACGGCCGCGCTGTCCTTGCATTGGATGGAGCACTGCGGGCTGGCCCCTGATCAGGGCGACGTGCTGGTCACGGGCGCGACGGGCGGCGTGGCGGGCATCGCCATCGACATCCTGACCCAACGCGGCTACCGCGTCTGCGCCATGTCCGGCAAGCCCGGCGCCGAAGATTATCTGCGCTCGTTGGGCGCGGCCGAGGTCATCGCCCCGCCCGATTTTTCTGCTCCGAATTTGTCTGCTCCGACGTTGTCTGCTCCGCTCAAGCCGCTGATGCGCGCGCGCTGGGCCGGTGTCATCGACTCCGTGGGCGGCAGCCTGCTTGCCCATGCGCTGGCCAGCCTGCGTCCGGATGGCGTGGCCGCCGCCTTCGGCAATGCGGGCGGCGCGGAACTGCCCACCACGGTCATTCCCTTCATTCTGCGCGGGGTGAAGCTGTTGGGCATCAACGCCAACAGCCCGATGCCGCTGCGCCGCGCGCTATGGCAAAAACTCGCGGGCGATTACCGACCGTCGCGGCTGGACCTTATTGCCCGTGTCATCGAACCGCAGGATCTGCCGCAAGCGCTAAGCGCCCTGCTTGAACGCGGCAGCACCGGCCGCAGCGTCGTGAGGTTTTCCTGATTCACTTGCGCTGACGCACTGCTGCCGCTTCGCTTTTGCTAAACCTTTTCCGCCCAGACCATGACCACGCCTTCTGACGCCTCTTTGTCCCGCCTGTTCAACCCCGGCAGCATCGCCGTGGTGGGCGCTTCCGCCACGCCAGGCAAGATCGGCGCAATGCCCGTCAGCCTGCTGCGCCAGCACGGCTATGACGGCCGCATCCTGCCCATCAACCCACGCGCCGATGTCATCCAAGGCTTGCCTGCCGCGCCCGACCTGGCCGCGCTGGACGGCGACGTCGATCTGGTCATCCTGGCCGTGCCTGCGGCGCACGCCGCCCAGGCGCTGGAACGCGCGCGGCCCGGACAAGTGGGCGGCGCAGTCGTCTTCACATCGGGCTTCTCGGAAACAGGCGCGTCCGGCGTGCACATGCAGGAACAGTTGTGCGCCATCGCGCGCGAACGCGGCATCCGCTTGCTCGGCCCCAACTGCCTGGGCTTCATGAATGTGCGGCGCAACGTCTACGCCACGTTTTCCCCCGCCCCCGCCAATGGCGCCGTGGCCGCGGGCGGCATCGGCATGGTGTCGCAAAGCGGCGCGTTCGGCGCCTACGCCTATTGCATGGCGCGCGACCGCGGCCTGGGCCTGTCGCATTGGATCAGCACCGGCAACGAGGCCGACATCGACGTGGCCGATTGCATCGAATGGCTGGCGCGCGACGCCGACACCCGCGTCATCATGGCGTACATGGAAGGCTGCCGCGACGGCGCCAAGCTGCGCCGCGCACTGGCCGCCGCGCGCGACGCCGGCAAACCCGTCGTCGTGACGAAGATCGGCCGTACGCAGGCCGGCGCGCAAGCGGCCGCTTCGCACACCGCAGCACTCGCTGGCGACGACGCCGTCTACGACGCGCTCTTTCGCCAATACGGCGCGCTGCGCGCCCGAACCATCGAGGAATTTTTCAACCTGGGATATGCGTTGGATACCTGGAAGCAGCGTCCACAGGGCAAGCGCCTGGGTATTTTCACGATCTCGGGCGGCGTCGGCGCGCTGATGGCGGACGACGCCGAAGACGCCGGCTTGTCGCTGCCCGAACCCGACGCCTTGGCGCAAGCGCGGCTGCTGGAGCGCGTGCCGTTCGCCGGGCCGCGAAACCCTATCGATGTCACTGGCCAGGTGGTATCCGAACCCGGCCTGCTGCTGGCCACCGCCGACGACATGCTGGCCGATGGCCGCTACGACGCGCTGGCCGTGTTCCTGGCAGCGGCGGGGTCATCAGACGCCTTGTGGCCCACGTTCGAAACCTTCGCCCGCGAAATGCGCAGCCGCCATCCCGACGTGCCGCTCGCCATCTGCGCCCTGTTCCCGCCCGACCGCCGCCGCGAACTCGAACGCCTGGGCACGCTGGTGTTCGTCGACCCCAGCGCCGCAATACGGACCATCGGCGCGGTGGCGAATCTGGCCGACACGCGCGTAGCGGGCCACACGGTCGCAGCCCCTTCGGACGCCGCCCTTGCCGCCCCATCCCCCACAACAATCTTCGACACCTACAACGAAGTAGAAGCGATGGAGGTCCTGCGCCTGGCGGGCATTCCCGTGCCAGACTGCACGCTTGCCGCCGACGCCGACACCGCCGTCGCCGCCGCGGCGCGCGCATCAGGCCCCGTGGTTTTGAAAGTGGTCTCGCCAGACATCCTGCACAAAAGCGATGTCGGCGGCGTGAAGCTGAACCTGTCCGGTGAAGACGCGGTGCGGCGCGGCCACGCGGCCATCCTGGACAGCGTGCATTCCCACCGCCCCGATGCCCGCATCGACGGCGTGCTGGTCGCCCCCATGGCGCCCAAGGGCGTGGAGTGCATCGTGGGCGTGCATGGCGACCCGGTCTTCGGCCCCGTCGTCATGTTCGGCCTGGGCGGCGTGTTCGTCGAAGTATTGAAAGACGTCAGCTTCCGCCTGGCCCCCTTTGACCGCACCCAAGCCATGGCGATGATCCGCGAAATCAAGGGCTATGCGCTGCTGCAAGGCGCACGCGGTACGCCCCCTTGCGACATCGGCGCGCTTGCCGATGCGCTGGCCGCGCTATCGCAATTCGCGCACGCGCATCGCGATGATTTCAGTTCGATAGAAATCAACCCGCTGCTGGCGCTGCCCGACGGCCAGGGCGCGCTGGCGTTAGACGCCGTGCTTATTCCCAACGCTGCGCGTGCTTGCGGGCGTTCGTCCTGATCCAGTTGCCCAGCCGTTCGATCAGCGATCGTTCGGTGCCGGCGGCGGCCTGCGCCAGCAGTGCCGCCTGCACTTGATCCAATGCGGCGGGCAACGCCGTCATCAATGCTCGCGTAACCGTCAAAACATAACGGGGATGGAAACCCAGGTCTGTCGCCATCGCCTCGATCTGGCCGCGCGCGATGCGGCCCGGCAGCCTCTCGCCGCCAATCGACAACGCAAACTTACGCGACAGCCCGGGATACATCGCCGTGCACATCAAGTCATAGAACGGCGCCAGCCGATACCTTCCGTCGGGCAATTGCAGCACCGACAGATTCTTTGCGTGACTATCGTTGTTGCCCACGCACAGATTAAAAATCACCCACTGCAAAAAGCGCTTCAGGTCCGCTGCCCCAACGCTCACCTGTTTGAGCAAGCGAAGGCAGTCAAGCAACGACGGGCCACCATCCGCTTCGTACTTCACATCAGATGGCTTGCCCGCCAATTGGCACAAGTCCAGTTGATGCAAGCGCTGCAAGCCGCCTTGGCCATCCGGCACGCGGTCATAGCGTTTGATCAGGCAGGCCCGCGTATCGGACTGATAATGAGCCTCTGCCACGCCCAAGCCGAGTTGGGCTGCCAATTGCATCACCAAGGTTTCATTCAACGCCGACGCCCATACTCCCTTCAATCCCCCGATATCCGGCTTCAGGATATGGGATGACGGTGCGGAGCCTGCGGGTATCGCGGGCGATCCGTCAGCCAGAACCGTCAACAACAACTTGTCTTGCGCGCCAGCCAAAGAGATACGCGCGCCTTCTGCATTCTCGGCAACCAGCGCTGGCGTGGCGGCGTCCTTCAGCCGTGCGGCAACAGCTTGCCAAGTCGTGGCGCGGTAATGCGGTGGCGCGGGGCGCTCGCCCTGCGACAGAATCGTCAAGCCACTCGCGGTGTCGCCCCCCACGCTGCGCAATAGCCCGAACACGGTCGTCGCATGTCGGCTGATTTGCAGGAACTTGCGAATATGCCCTTCTGGCAGCAGGTTTTCGAAGAAGGCATGCACGGCATCGCTTGCGTGATCACCGCTTGCGAGTGGGATCGCAGGTGAAATCGTACGTGCGTCTGGCAGACTCAACCAGGATTCGTCATACACGAACCGAAGCGGCCGCTCGTCAAACAAGCGGCCCACTTTCCGCTCTGCTTGATACAGATCCAAGGCGCCCATCGTCATGACAGCCTCGGGCGTTTCGGCACCACCTGAACTTCCAGGCCGAGCAGGTCCAACATGTCCAGCACCTTCTGCAATTGCAGCGTCGGCTTGCCGCGTTCGAGTTCGCCGACAAAGCGGTTGCCAGTGCCTGACAAACCGGCCAGATCGGTTTGCAGCAGCCCCTGGGCGCGGCGCACTTCCTTGACCAGTTCGCCGAGCTCGGCGGCCGTGTGGATGGACACGGGAGACGAAAAGCTCACAGGCTCAGTAGACATCGTGGCGCTCCAAAATTACCGTTCGGGAATTTTAGGGCGTTTGAGGGGCGAAATCCATTAAAAATTACCGATCGGTATTTTTATACGCTAAAGAGGGTTCTCCGGAGAAAAACTTACCGATCGGGAATATTCCATCTCCCAGCCCCGCCGACCCCAAAAAAAAGGGTGCCCTCTCAGGCACCCTTCCCTTTAAACCCCTGCCGCTTACTTCAGCAACAAGGCATTCAAGCGCTTCACGAACGCGGCCGGGTCGGCGATTTGCGCGCCTTCGGCCAGCAGGGCCTGGTCCAGCAGCAGGCGCGCCCACTGGTCGAACTCGCTGTCATCCGCCGCGCGGATGCGGGCCAGCAGCGGGTGTTCCGGGTTGATTTCCAGCACCGGCTTCACGTTGGGCGCTTCCTGGCCGGCGGCCTTCAGCATGCGCAGCAGGTGCGGGCTGAGTTCGTTCTGGCCCACCACCACGCACGCCGGCGAATCCACCAGACGCAGCGTGACGCGCACTTCCTTGACCTGCTCTTCCAGCGTCTTTTGCAGGCGTTCGACCAGCGGCTTGAAGTCTTCAGCCACTTCGGCCTGATGCTTCTTTTCTTCTTCGTCGGCCAGTTCGGCCAAGTCCAGGCCACCCTTGGCCACCGACACCAGCGACTTGCCGTCGAATTCGCGCAGGTAGGACAGCATCCATTCGTCCACGCGGTCAGACAGCAGCAGCACTTCGATGCCCTTCTTGCGGAAGATTTCCAGATGCGGGCTGTTGCTGGCCGCGGCGAACGTGTCGGCCGTGACGTAGTAGATCTTGTCCTGGCCTTCCTTCATGCGCGACACGTAGTCGGCGAACGACACCGTCTGCGCCTGGTCGCCTGACTGCGTGGACGCAAAGCGCATCAGCTTGGCGATGCGTTCCAGATTGGCCGAATCTTCGCCCGCGCCTTCCTTCAGCACCTGGCCGAATTCCGACCAGAACGTGGCGTAATCTTCCGGCTTGTTTTCCGCCAGGTCTTCCAAGAGCGACAGGATGCGCTTGGCCGAGCCTTCGCGAATCGCGCGCACATCGCGGCTTTCCTGCAAGATTTCGCGCGACACGTTCAACGGCAGGTCGGCCGAATCGATCACGCCGCGCACAAAACGCAGGTACGACGGCAGCAGCTGGTCGGCGTCGTCCATGATGAACACGCGCTTCACATACAGCTTCACGCCATGACGGCCGTCGCGGTCCCACATGTCCATGGGCGCGTGCTTGGGCACATACAGCAGCTGCGTGTATTCGCTGCGGCCTTCGACGCGGTTATGCGTCCAGGCGAGCGGGTCGTCGTAGTCGTGCGAGACGGTCTTGTAGAACTCGCGGTACTGCTCGTCCGTGACGTCAGACTTGCTGCGGGCCCACAGGGCGCTGGCCTGGTTCACCGTTTCCAGTTCTTCGGTCTTGACCTGCTCGCCCTTCTCTTGGTCCCACTCTTCCTTGGCCATGCGGATCGGCAAGGAGATGTGGTCGGAATAGCGGCGCAGAATCTCGCGCAGCTTCCAGCCGTTCAAGAGGTCGTCTTCGTCGGCGCGCAGGTGCAGCGTCACGTCGGTGCCGCGCGTGGCCTTCTCGGCGGCGGCAATCGTGAACTCGCCCTGGCCGTCGGATTCCCACTGGATGGCGTCAGTGGCGCCAGCGCGGCGGCTCACCACCGTGACCTTGTCCGCCACGATGAACGACGAATAAAAGCCCACGCCAAACTGGCCGATCAGCTGCGCGTCTTTTTGCTTGTCGCCCGTCAGCTGCGAGAAGAATTCCCGCGTGCCGGAGCGCGCGATCGTGCCCAGATTCGCCACGGCTTCTTCACGCGACAGGCCGATGCCGTTGTCGGAAATCGTGATCGTGCGGGCGGCCTTGTCATAGCTGACCGTAATGGCCAGTTCGCCATTGCCTTCCAGCAACTCGGGCTGGTCGATGGCTTCAAAGCGCAGCTTGTCGCAAGCGTCCGATGCGTTCGACACCAGCTCGCGCAGGAAAATTTCCTTGTTGCTGTACAGCGAATGGATCATCAGGTGCAGCAGTTGCTTCACCTCGGCCTGGAACCCCAGGGTTTCGGACGTGGAAGACGTGGCGGTTTGGCTCATAGTTTTACGAGAAGGTCGAAAAAATTAGGGACGAATATCAGGAACAAATATCAGGGACAAACAATGGCGCAATGCCCGGGCGCAACGGCGCTTGCAGTTGCGCTTGCAGTTGCGCTTGCAGTCGCACTACCCGGCAGCCGGGAAACCCTACTGTAGTGGGGGCTATCGCGCACTTTTCAAGGGTTCCTCAAAACAGTGACAGAAAGCCGCGATACCGGGTCTTAGCCTCAAGCAGCTCCTGGCCCGCAGGCGCCTGAAGCTTTCCGCTGCGAATCAGCTTGCGGATATCGTCCATTCTGATGTCCAGCGTCTGCTGCGACCGCAACAGAAAATCTGCCGTCGCGCAGTCCATAATCCGATAGATGGGGCTGGACACCAATTGGTTGTTGCCCGTTTCATCAAAATAATAAAGCCGCTCACCGTTCTGCCAGACCGAGCCGAAGCGGTGATAAACGTCACCCCGTTTTTTCCACTCGCCCGCGGGCGGGTCGTTCAGCCGCATGATCAGCGTAGACCGGGAAATCAAGCCGCCCCCGCCGCCCCGCGACGAACCCCACGACTCTTCCCCCTTTAGATACAGCACCTGCTTGCCATCCGTGTATACAAACGGAGACATCGCCGTAAACCGCCCGGACGCAAACGGATCATCGCCTGCCCGCTCCATGCGCCGCTTTTGGTTGTTGAAGAAATAAATGCCGTCCTTGCCGGCAAACAGCACCTGATAGATATGCTCGCCGCGCTCGCTCAAGAGCCGGTACGGCGCATGCGCCGCATCAAAGGGCTGCGCGCCCACGTAAACCATGCCGTCGCGCGGGTCGTGCAAATAGGCTTCGCGGTCCAGATCGCCCACCTTGAAGGTATTGAGCGCCGGATCATCCGACAGCGGCAGCATCGTGTCATGAAAATACACGCGCTGCCCATCCGCAAAGAAATCATCGCTGGTCTGCTTGCGGCTATCCCGCGTAGCCGGCAAACGCCGCAACGTCGCCGGCTGCGCCTGCGGCATCTCGCGGCCTTCGTAAAAAACACGCGACCCATCCGTTGCCAAATCCCGATCCAGCAACGCCCGATAGGGTTGTGAGCTGGCGGGCAAGGCGGTGAACGGATGCAGATAGGTTTGCGGCTTGGGGCCGTGTCCGGTTCTGAACAGAAGGGTCTGCCAGACCTCGCGCACCGCGCCCAGCTCGCGATTGATCGTGGTGAACAGCGCGCAGTAATACGTGGCGCCGCCGTCGCTGAAATAACTATTGCCCAGAAACTGCGTCGACGCGGGTTTCAGGCCCGGCAAGATCAGATTGCCGCAATAGACATGGCGGCTATCCCTGGCGGCCTGGCGGCCATCATAGGTGGGCGTGTCAAATGCCTTGAAACTGGCCGGGTCGGCCTCATCCATCCGGTAATAGCCATTGCTGGGCACGGCGGCGTAAATCGCGCCTTCATAACGCTTGTAGATGCTGCCCTGATACGATTCCCCGTTATCCGCGGCGGCGTAATCATCGTTGTCCAGCACCAGCAACAACAGGGTCATCGGCAAACCGGCGATAACCAAGGCCAAGATAATTCCGATCCATCTCGTGCGATTCAGCATTGGGCGTTTTTGAATTCCCCGTGGCGGCCCAAAATTCTAGCAAGCCCATGCCGCCATTGCCGGCGGCAATGACTCCCCAGGCAAACCCAGGCCTTCCCCGCTAAAATCCCGCACTTTCCTCTCCACCCCCCTACCTGGCCGGCCTTCCGCCCATGCAACCCGCCTCCCTTTCCCAACCCGCCCCCCACAGCGCCGACGACGACGCGCCTAGCCCTGATCTGGTCTATGGCCCCAACGACCGCCCCGCGCTGCCCGTCGCCTTCGTCGCCGCGTTGCAGCACTTGCTGGCCATCCTGGTTCCCATCGTCACCCCTGGCCTCTTGATCTGCCAGGCGCTTGGCGTCAGCAGCCGCGACACCACGCTGATCGTGTCGATGTCGCTGGTCATCTCCGGCATCGCCACCTACGTGCAGTGCAAGCGCTTCGGCCCCCTGGGCGCCGGGCTGCTCATCGTGCAAGGCACGAGCTTCAACTTCGTGGGGCCACTGATCGCGGGCGGCTCGGTCATGGTCAAGCAAGGCACGCCTGTTGAAGCCGTGATGGCCGCGATCTTCGGCGTCGTCATCGCCGGCTCGTTCGTCGAGATGGGCATCAGCCGCATCCTGCCGTTCATCAAACGCCTGATCACGCCGCTAGTCACCGGCATCGTCGTGCTGTTGATCGGCCTGACCCTGATCAAGGTCGGCCTGATCAGCATGGGCGGCGGCTTCGGCGCCATGGCCAACGGCACCTTCGCCAGCGCGGAAAACCTGACGCTGTCCGGACTGGTGCTGGGCACGATCATCCTGCTGAACCGCGTGCCGGTCGTGTGGATTCGCAGCACCGCGCTGGTCCTGGCGCTGGCCATCGGTTACATCGCCGCCGCCTATATGGGCCGCCTGGACTTCACCGGCGCGCGCGAAGCCGCCCTGTTCCAGATTCCCGTGCCGCTGCACTTCGGCCTGGGCTTCTCGTGGGCATTGTTCGTGCCGATGCTGATCATCTATCTGGTCACGTCGCTGGAAGCCATCGGCGACGTCACCGCCACCAGCAAGGTGTCCAAGCAGCCCGTTGAAGGCCCGCTGTGGATGCAGCGCATCAAGGGCGGCGTGCTCGTCAACGGCGCGAATTCGCTGTTGGCCGGCGTGTTCAACACCTTCCCAAGCTCGGTCTTCGCGCAAAACAACGGCGTGATCCAGCTGACCGGCATCGCCAGCCGCCACGTCGGCGTGTGGATTGCCGGCATGCTGATCCTGCTGGGCCTGTTCCCGGGCGTGGCTGGCGTGCTGCAAGCCGTACCCGAGCCCGTGCTGGGCGGCGCCGCCATGGTGATGTTCGGCGCGGTCGCCGCATCCGGCATCAACATCCTGGCCGGCATCCAGCTGGACCGCCGCGCGCTGCTGATCATCGCCGTGTCGCTGGCCTTGGGCCTGGGCGTGTCGCAAGTGCCGGAAATCCTGTCGCACCTGCCGCACGCCGTAAAAAGCGTGCTGGAATCGGGCGTGGCTACCGGCGGCATCTGCGCGCTGGTGATGAACTGGTTCCTGCCGGAAAAGAAGTAATTGCGGGCTGGGGTGGAGGGGGGTTGCCGGTGGATTGTGATGTTGGTGACGCCCTGATCCACTCCCGTCAGCCCGCCCAAAAAACAGGCCGCCTGACAATTTTCAAAAGTCCGCATATAATCGCTGTCTTCGTTCTCCCGCAGCCGTCATCTGGACGTGTTCGCGACCCCCTTGCCCGGGTGGTGAAATTGGTAGACGCAGGGGACTCAAAATCCCCCGCCGCAAGGCGTGCCGGTTCGATTCCGGCCCCGGGCACCAGAAAGCTCTCAAGTATTCATTCGCCGGTTTTGCTCTGACTGCGCAACGCTAGTTTCCCAGCATTGATTCCGCCCTACGTTCCGCCTTTTACCGGCGTAGAACGATGCGCTTGGACTCGACTAGTTCGTTGTACGAATCGAGAATGCTCTACAGAAAATTTAATGGCCTCTGCGCACGCAGAGGCCATTTTCATTGCTGCATCAGCGCTGCGCATCCAAGCCGCATGTTGAAACATTGAAGATATGCCTTCTTCCCAACATTCCCAATATGGGTACAATCACACCCAATATGGGTATATCAACCAAAGCCCCTTCTTCGCACAGCAGCCTCGCCGATGCGCTTTTTCCTGGCACCAAACAACGTGTGCTGGGATTGTTGTTCGGCCAGCCGGATCGCAGCTTCTACGCCACCGAAGTGATCGGGCGGGTTGCTAGCGGATCGGGAGCGGTGCAGCGCGAATTAGCCACCCTCGCCCAGACCGGCTTGGTCACGGTGAAGGCGGTCGGCAATCAGAAGCACTACCAAGCCAATCCAGACTCGCCCATCTTCGCGGAACTCTGCGCCATCGTGCAAAAGACGATCGGCTTGGCGGAGCCGCTACGCGAGGCGCTCGCCCCCATGGCGCCGAAGATCCACGCGGCTTTCGTCTACGGCTCGATTGCAAAAAACACCGACACCGCTCGCAGCGATATCGATCTGATGCTGCTTAGTGACGACATCAGCTACGGTGATGTATTCGCGGCACTGGAGACTGCGGGTAATACGCTTGGCAGGCCGGTGAATCCGACCATACTGACGCACAAGGAATTCACCAAACGGGTGAAGGCGCAAGAGTCTTTCCTGACTCGAGTGCTGGCGCAGCCCAAGATCTGGATCATAGGAGGAGACGGTGACCTCCCCATTTGAAACGCTTAGCGGCCCAGGAAAACCACTGAAGCCCGAGCCTCCCGACCTCAAGGAATTTGAAGGCCTGAAACGCTCAGGGCATGCAAGGCTGCGCGACGCATGCAATGTGTCGCTCTCGATCGAAAGCCGCTTCGACTTGGCCTATAACGCAGCCCATGCGCTGTGCCTGGCAGCGCTGCGTAGAACAGGTTATCGCTGCACCAATCGCTATCTTGTGTTTCAGCTCTTGCCATACACGCTCGGCCTTGGGCCCGAGGTGTGGCGCGTTTTGTCGAAATGCCATGACATCCGCAACCTGGGCGAGTACGAGGGCGATCTGAACATTGATGAGCGTATCGTCACTGACTTACTGGCCGCATGCCAGATTGTCGCCGCGAAGGTCGATGCACTCGCACCGCTAGAAGCGGGGAATGCAGGCGGCACCGCATAGGGAACACAGCCCCTGAAAGAGGTCACGCCCGTCATCGTCATATACCGCCAAGAGCGCCCGGAGGCCCATCGGCAAACCATGAAGTTCTCACACCACCTATGGGCAGTAGCCGTCAGCGTCATGGCGTCTTCAAGCATGGCGGAACCGTCCGCTCCGGGTGGGCTGGCCGGCGCACCCCGTGCATCGACGCAAGCGGCACCCCATAAGCCGCCAGCTGACAACGCCGCTTCACTCCCCGAGCCCATCCGCATCTACGCCCCATCCCCGCCCTGCCGGGTCCAAACTGTCCGGCCGGGCGCCAAGACGGTTGAACTCTATTGGACAAATGGCCCCGATGGCGCGCGGGTAACGGCCGAAGAAGTTGATCACTACGTGGATCTGAACCTGGTGGTCAGAACGGCGGGCTATCGGTATGGCGACTGCATCGAAGTCAAATTCCATTCTTCGGACGGCGAAGATATTGCCGTGGGGGAAAAGGAGATCGTGGTGCGCGGCAAAGTGAATGAAAGCGGCATCGCCTACTTCAAAGAACCCTTCAGAAACCATACCCTCTGGCTACAGGCACACCCCCCTCAAAGCGTGTACCGTTGACAAAAATCATCATGACCCTTGCATCGCTTCGGATAGGCTTATGCGCAACGTAAAAGGTAAGTCCTCGTCCACCACGGATGGCTATTTGTTTTCTGATCAGATCGGTCACCTGCTGCGGCGGGTTTACCAACGGCACACCGCGCTGTTTCAGCAATACATTCCCGATTCCCAACTCACGGCCGCGCAATTCGTGGTGCTGTGTTCGGTGCGGGACAATGGCGCGAGCTCGTTGGCCGACCTAGTCAAGGCCACGGTTATTGATCAGGCTACGGTGCGCGGCGTGGTGGACCGGCTCAAGCAGCGTGAGTTGGTGCAGGTGGACCACGACCCGGTCGACCGCCGCAAAGTTGTGATCAACCTGACGCCCATCGGGCAGGCGCTGGTTCAAGAAATGGAACCCTTCGCCAAGCAGATCACCGAAAGCACCTACGGCAATCTGAACCCCGCCGAACGTCTGGCGCTGGATTTTCTGCTGACCAAAATGCTGAACGGCGACGAACAGGACTGACCTGTTCATCGCCATTCGTCGTCATTCGTCGTCATTCATCCCCACACTCCGCGGCCCACCGCGGCGTGTGACGAATGATTAAACCAAGCTCAATCCAGCGCCCGGTTGCGTGACTCCACATCCACGGACCAGATTGCGACGGCGCCCGCCACCAGCATGCTCGACAGCACCACCAGCGACATCGTGAAGTGGCTGGTCATGATGGGTGCGATGATGGCCGGCGCGAACAGCCCGCCAAAGCGCGCGACCGCCCCCGCCATGCCCATACCGCTTGCGCGCAGGTCTGTGGGGTAGACCTCGGGCGTGAACGCGTACAGCGCGCCCCACGTGCCCAAGAGCGAGAAGCTCATCAGCAAGGTCGAGCCGATCACCACCGCAGGCGACGTGCCCAGGCTGTACAGCATGCATCCCACCGCGCTCAGGATCAGGAAGCCTATCAGCGTGGGCTTGCGGCCCCAGCGTTCAACGCCATAGGCCGACAGCGCGAAGCCGGGCAGTTGCACCAGCGCCAGCAGCACCAGGAATTCCTGCCCGCGCATGAAGGCGAAGCCTTCGGTGCTGAGCTTGACCGGCAGGTAGACGAAGACGCCGTAGTAGGCGATGGAGATCAGCGCCCATGCCAGGAACAGGCCCAGGCTGCGGCGGCGGTAGCTGGCCGAGAACAGCGCGAACATGGATTTGTGCACCGGCGTTTCGGGTTGCAGCGCGGGCATTTCCACATCACGGCGGTTGACGCGTGCGACACGCTCCAGCACCTTGCGCGCCTGGTCTGACTTGCCGTTCCGATTCAAGTACATCGGCGACTCGGGGATGTAGAAGCGCAGCACCACGCCGATCAACGCAGGCAGGCCGGTGACGAAGAAGATCACGCGCCAGGCGTCATCGCCCCACGACACGGCAGCCAGCGCCAGCAGCGCCAGGAAGATCGTGCCCACGGCCCAGAACGATTCCAGCAGCACCAGCCAGCGGCCACGGCGATCACTGGGCAGAAATTCCGCCATCATCGTGTAGTCCACCGGCAGCGTGCCGCCCACGCCGATGCCCGTCAGGAAACGCAGGAACAGCAGCCACGTGAATTCCGGCGCGAAGGCCGAGGCCACGCCCGCGCAGGCATCGATGACCACGGCGATCATCAGGACCGGACGCCGCCCAATGCGGTCGGCCATCCGGCCGAACACGAACGCGCCAATCAGCATGCCGATAAAGAAGAACGTGCCGCTCTGAAGCGCTTGCGGCACGGTGATGCCGAAGGTCTTCGCGATGGACGGCGCGGAGAATCCGATGGACAGCACTTGCATGGCGTCGGCCATCCAGACCAATCCGAATATCACGAAGAGCCGGTACTGGAACTTGCCGACGCCCGCCACCTGAATGGCTTTGTCCACTGAAACCAATGAAGCTGACATAAATGAAACCCCTTGATGTGATCATCGCTAAAACTGCACGCGTTATGTCCGCGTTTCCTTAGTGCAGCTCCGCATGCTCGCGTAGCCGCTTAATCGTTGCCGTGGGATCGGGCCATGCCGGTTCTTGCGGCGCATGGCGTTCCCGCAAATAGCCGACCAAGTCGGCGACCTGCTGGTCGTTCAGGCTGTCCTTGAATCCCGGCATGTACCCCAGCGCGTCATCGGCGGGCTCCTGAATGCCGTTCAAGATCACCTGGATCAGGTTGTCGGGCGTGGCGGCATGCACGTTGGTGTTTGCGCTTAGCAACGGCCTTGCGCCAAACAACGTGGGGCCGCTGCCTGCGTCATGACAAGCCGCGCAGGCGTTCTGATAGATGCGTTCACCATTGGCGCGGCGGCCCTGAAGGGCATGTATCGTCGCGGCGGCGGGTATCTCGGCGGAGGCAGTGGGTATCTCGGTGGAGGCGGCGGGCATCTTGGCAGAAGCGCCCGGTATCTCGGCGGAGGCCGTCGAATCGCCCACCGCCACGGCAGGCGAGCGCCCCGCTTTGGGCAAGTCCAATAGATACGTCGTGATGGCGCGCACGTCGCTATCCGGCAATTCGGCCAGGCCATGAATGACCGGCGCCATCGGCCCCGCCGCCACGCCGTGCTGCGTCGAATAGCCTGTGCGCAGGTACTGGAACAGCGTATCGCTGCTCCAGGCGCGCGGGCCGCTGGCCAACTGATTCAGCGCGGGCGCGGTCCAGCCTTCGGCCTCGCCTCCTGCCAGATAATGCACGCCGGTTTTCTCGGCGCCGAACGCGTTGCGCGGGGAATGGCATGCGGCGCAATGGCCTGCGCCTTCCACCAGATACGCGCCCCGCAACCACTGCGCGCTGCGCGACGGGTCGGGCGTGAACGGCGTGGCGTCATGGAACAACGCGTTCCAGCCCACCAGCAGGGGACGCATATTGAACGGGAACGCCAGCTGCGTCTTGGGCGGTTCCGACTTCACGGCAGGCTGCGACATCAAATAGCCATACAGCGCCTGCATGTCGGCATCGCTCAGCTTGGCGTAGGCCGTGTAGGGGAATGCGGGATACAGTTGGCGGCCGTCCTGATGCACGCCCTGGCGCATGGCGCGTTCGAACGCCGTGTACGACCACCGGCCGATACCGGTGTCGTTGTCGGGCGTGATGTTGGTGGTGTAGATGGTGCCGAATGGGGTGTCCAGCGCCAGGCCGCCTGCATTGGTTTTGCCGCCAGGCGCCGTGTGGCAGACCATGCAATCGCCCGCGGCTGCCACCAGCCGTCCGCGTTCGATGGCACGCATCGAATACAACGACACGTCCGGCCCGGCCGTAAGCGGCAGCGCGGGCTTCATCGGCCATAACGTCACGGCCAGACCCGCCAGCCCTGCAAGCCCCGCCGCGCCTGCCGCCAGCCACTTCCTGGCGCGCGACAAGGCATTGCGCGCGGGGCGGCGTCCGGCCAGCGCAACGCGCAACGACTCGGCGTCGAAAGGCGCTTGCCGAAGGCGCACGCCGGTGGCGTGGTGGATGGCGTTGGCGATGGCCGCCGCGGCGGGCAAGGTCACCACGCCGTCCACGTCCAGCTGGCCTTGCGTGACGACATCGCCCGCAGGCTCGCGGCGGCTCAGTGCATGCGCAGTTTCGTACGGGGACAACGCGCCGGACGAGTCATCCGCGCCCTGCCATGCCGGGCTGGACCAATCGTCGAAGGCGGGTGGCGCGGCCAGCAAGCGGCGGGCGTTCTCCAACAACCACGGCGATTGGCTTTCTATTTCGGCGCGCACCGGCGCGCTGTGCGCGGCGTGCAAATGCTGGCTGTCATGCCCGGCGACCACGCGGGTCACATCGACGTGGCCGGTCTGGGGCTGCACGGCCACCTCGGCGACCCAGGCGCTCCACACCGTGCGGGCCGCGCCGGATTCGTCCGTGCATTGCACCTGCGCGGTGGCGAAACCGGTGCCTCGCAGGACGCCCGCCTGCGCGGGCGGCGGGTCAGCGGCGGGCAAACCCGCCTGCTCAACGACTTGCTGCGCCAAGTCGCGCGCCCTGCCCTCGGGCAGGTGCCGCAGCCGCCATTGCACGGGGTCTTCGTTCACGGCCAAGGCCTGCTCATGCCACAAGCTTTCCTGCGCAAACACCTGCGCGGCATTCAACGCCTCAACGCTCGCATGCAGCGGCGCGGCAGCCCGCTTGCCGAACGCGATGGGCGCATCGCTGCGCGCCGTGGCGTGCGCCGACGCATTGGCCTGCCCAGGCTGGCTCAACATGCGGGCCAGACTGGGGCGCACCGCCCAGGGCGCATCTGAAGCCCATACGTTGGCTAACGCATCCGCTGCATGCGCGGAGGGCGACATCGCGGCGCGAGCGGACGCCGAATCAGCGGCCGAACTTGCGGCTACATCAGAGCCGACACCAGAACCGAGACCGGAGCCGACAGCGGAGCCGACCTCAGACTCGCCATCAGAACCCACATCAGAAGCCACCGATACCTTCGCCTGCGACACGCGCAGCACGAGCTCATCGGCCGCCCTCGACTGGCAAGGCACGCACACCGGCCGGCCCACGGCCTGCGACAGCAGCGCGGCATCGGCCGCGGCGTCCATCAGGTCCAAGGGATGCAAGGCGTCTGTGGCGATGACGCGCGCGCCATCGCCATCCGCCGTTACCGTGATCGCGGCGTCTTGCTGCATGAGCAGCACCGCAAGCTCGCGCCGGATCAACGCCAGCGTTGCCGCCTTGCAAGCCGGCAGCCACACGCGGGTGTGCCCGTTCACGCTCCATGCCACCACCCCTGCGCCAGCGGGCGGCTCAGATTGTGGCGGTTGCAGTGCATATAGAAGAGCATCAGCATCAGCAACAGCATCAACATCCGCATCCGCATCGGACGCCGGCGAGGACGCACCAGGCGTCAAGCGCTGCCATACCGGCGCCAGCGCCGCCGCCGCTTGCCGCGCGTAGAGCGGCGTCACCGCCACCACGCCCGCGAAATGCGTGCGCTGCACCGCCGCCACCACACCCGCCTGCGCACGAACTTCCGCCAATTGCACCCGCTGCAAGACGCTGCCGCGGTAGCGCGCGCCATCCCACAACACCTCGGGCGGACGCAGCGCCAAGCCGTGCAGCAGATCATCGGGCAGCGCGGCCGGCAGGCTGGCGGCGTGCGAAGGTGCGTCGAAAGGAATGGCGCTCATTGCGTGGGCTCGCCCTTCACCGCCCGCAACTGCACCGCCCGCAGCGCCGCCTGCATGATCTCGACATGCGTGCCGCAGCGGCACAGGTTGTGATGCAGCTCGTTGCGTATCGCGTCTTCGGTCGGATGGGGATTGCGCCGCAGCAGCGCTTCCACCGTCATGATCATGCCGTTCAAGCAATAACCGCATTGCGCCGCCTGGCAGTCGATGAAGGCTTGCTGCGTGGGACCGGGCTGCTCACGCGTGCCCAGCCCTTCCAGCGTGGTCACCGCCCGCCCCTGCGCCGCCTTGACCGGGATGACGCACGACCGCGCCGCCACCCCATCGATCAGCACCGTACACGCGCCGCACTCGCCCAGGCCGCAGCCGTACTTGGGGCTGTTGAGCTCAAGATCGTTACGCAATACGTGCAGCAGCGCCGTGCCGGGCGCGGCCGGCACGGCGCATTCGCGTCCGTTGACGGTCAAGCGGACCGGAGGAATGACGCTGCTTGAATTGGCTGAAGATCCCATGGGGCGTGACGCATGTCGGCAGTTCGGAAGGTACGAAGGTTGCCGCGACGCGGGCTGGGGAGCAAGCCCCTGCGCCCGCGCGGCGGACACGGCCTCAGGCGGCAGCCCGGGACTTGGGGTCTACAAGCGGCGCGCTGAACACGTCGTAGCCAAAGCACCAGGACGGGTCTTCGTTCGTGCGCAGCCACGTGTTGTCGTGCGAAATGCGTTGCACCTTGCTGGCGCGTTCGGCGCGGTTGGCTTCGTACAGCGCAAACGCCAGCTCGTGATTATTCACGCCCACTTCCTTGAAGCAACGCGCCAGCATGGCGCCGTCTTCAATGGCCATGGCCGCGCCTTGCGCCATGTGCGGCTTCATCGGATGGCAGGCGTCGCCCAACAGCACCAGGCGGCCACGGCTCCACAACGGCAGCGGGTCACGCTCCAGCAACGACCACTTGGTCACGTCCACCGTGGCGTCGATCAGCGCCTGCACCGTGGGATGCCAGCCGCTGAACGCGGCGCGCATTTCATCCTTGCTGCTGGGCAGCCAGCGGTCGTTCAGGTCCCAGTGTTCGACGGGAACGCCGGTCACGTAATAGAGCTCGTCCGCCTTGCCGGTGACGAAGTACACCATCATGTGGCGGTCGTCGCTCCACCATTTCACGCAAGCATCGAACGGCAGCATGCCGGCCTTGACCTGCGGCGTGGGAAACACGGCGCGGTGCGCCAGGTAGCCCGCGTACTTGGGCAGTTCCGGCCCGAGCAGTTCTTCGCGGATACGGGAATTCACGCCGTCGGCGCCAATCACGATGTCGGCCTCTTCCGACGTGCCGTCGGCAAAGTGCATCACCACCACATCACCCTTGTCTTCCACGCGCGTCAGGCTCTTGTCGTAGACAACGGCGCTCTTGGGCAGGGCGTCGATCAGCAAGGCGTGGAAGTCGCCGCGGTGCACGGTCAGGTACGACGCGCCGTATTCCTTCACGGCGTAATCGCCCAGCGGAATCTGCGCCAGGATGTCGCCCGTTTCCCAGTGGCGGCTGTACCAGTAATCCGGGTGCGACCCCTGGGCGTTAAGCGCGTCCTCAACGCCGATGCGGCGCAGGATCTTCATGACGTTCGGCCCCACGTGGATGCCGGCCCCTAGCCGCGAAAAACCCGGCGCCTGCTCGTAGACGCGGACATTAAGCCCTTCCTTGAGCAACAGCGCTGCGGTGGCGGCGCCGCCGAGACCCGCGCCGACGATGGCGATACGAGGGGATGTAGACACGGAACTTCTCCTTGCTGTTTTTTGAAAATCCAGAAAAGCGAACGCTTGAAAATTATGAAGTACACGCTTTAATTTTTGGTACCAGAATTTTCAGATCAAGCGTAAACCCCAAGACAGAGCACCAAAATAGTGCCGACATTTCACGCAATTAGGTGAAAACCACTACGGAATGTAGGCTGGTCATCTGTCTAGCTCTTTGCAAGAATAGAGCGTATACGCTTCTTTTGAATTTATCGAAAACCCTAGGACCGACACTTTTCAAGGCTTCCTACATGACGAAGACATTCCGAATTGGCCAGATCGTCCCCAGCTCGAACACGACGATGGAAACTGAAGTGCCCGCCATGCTGCAGGCGCATTCGTCGCTGCGCCCCGCCGACCGCTTTACGTTCCACTCCAGCCGCATGCGCATGAAGAAAGTGCAGAAGGAAGAGTTGGCCGCGATGGACGCCGAGAGCGACCGCTGCGCGCTGGAGCTCAGCGATGCGCGAGTCGATGTGCTGGGCTACGCGTGCCTGGTCGCCATCATGGCGATGGGGCGCGGCTATCACCGCGTCTCGCAAAAGCGCCTGACCGAACGCACCGCTGAAAACGGCGCATCCGCGCCCGTCATCACCAGCGCGGGCGCGCTGGTGGAAGCGCTGCACGTCATGGGCGCCAAGAAGATCGCGCTGGTCGCGCCCTACATGGTGCCGCTGACCGAACTGGTCATGGACTACATCGCCGCCGAAGGTTTTGAAATCGTGGACTGGCGCGCGCTGGAAATTCCCGACAACCTGGAAGTGGGCCGCCATGACCCCGCCAAGCTGCCGGGCATCGTCGCAGGCATGAACGTGGCCGACGCCGATGTGATCGTGCTGTCGGCCTGCGTGCAAATGCCGTCGCTGCCGGCCGTGTCGCAAGTCGAAGCGGAAACCGGCAAGCCCGTGCTCACGGCCTCCATCGCCACCACCTACGCCATCCTGAAGGAATTGGGGCTGGACCCGGTGGTGCCGGGCGCGGGCGCCCTGCTCTCGGGCGCGTACCCCTATTCCCGGAGCGCACAATGACCCTCAGCACCTATCTCTACGGCGGCCAGGTACACGCCAACGGCATCCGCCAACACTATCTGCGCTATGGCGGCACGGCCGATCACCGAGCGCGCCGCGCCGCCGTCATCCTGATCCCCGGCATCACCAGCCCTGCCGTCACCTGGGGCTTTGTGGCCGAACATCTGGGCCGCCAATTCGACACCTATGTGCTCGACGTGCGCGGACGCGGCCTGTCGGCCTCCGGCCCCGGGCTGGACTACGGCCTTAACGCGCAAGCCGCCGACGTCACCGCGTTCGCGCAAGCCTTGAAATTGCAACGCTACGCGCTCGTCGGCCATTCGATGGGCGGCCGCATTGCCGTACGCGCAGCCAGCAAGCAACCGCAGGGGCTGGAAAGCCTGGTCATCGTGGACCCGCCCGTCTCCGGCCCTGGCCGCCGCGCCTACCCCGCCAATCTGGCCTGGTACGTGGACTCCATCCGGCAAGCCACCCACGGCATGACCGCCGAAGACATGAAGGCGTTCTGCCCCACCTGGACCGAGGCGCAACGCCAGCTGCGCGCGCAGTGGCTGCATACCTGCCACGAACCCGCCATCGTGCAGAGCTTTGAAGACTTTGGCCGCGACGACATCCACGCCGACCTTCCCCGCATCACCGTGCCGCTGCTGTTGATGACGGCCGAAAAAGGCGGCGTGGTCGGTGACGACGACGTGGCGGAATGGCAAGGCTTGGCGCCGCAGACGCAGCATGTGCGCGTGCCTGGCGCGGGCCACATGATTCCCTGGGACAACGAAGCCGGCTTCTACGCCGCCTTCGGTGATTTCCTTGGCGCCCGGGTGGACTGACGCGCCCTCTTCCTCTCACTTTGCCGCCTTAAGGAATTCGCCATGTCCGTCAGTGATATCGATTTGATTCACGCCTGGAAGCAGGTGCTAACGCTGTCCCGCTTGGAAGCCGGCCAGATCGTCACGGTGTTGACCGGCGCCGACACGCATCCGCAAACCTTGCGCTGCGCGATTGCCGCGGCCACCGACATGGGCGCCCGCGTCAATCGCCTGGACCTGCCGCCCGTCAACGCCGACAAGTCCATCAGCCGCGACGCCCTGGCGTATCTGGGCACCACGCCGCTTACCGGCAACCCGGCCGCCATCGCGGCGCTGACGGCCAGCGACCTGGTTCTGGATTTGATGACGCTGCTGTTCTCACCCGAGCAGCACGAAATCCTGAAGACCGGCACCAAGATTCTGCTGGCCATCGAACCGCCCGAAGTGCTGTGCCGGCTGGTGCCTACCGATGCTGACCGCACGCGTGTGCAAGCCGCCGCGCGCCGCATTGAAGCGTCCAAGCAGATGCACATCACGTCAGACGCCGGCACCGACCTGCGCTGCGCGCTGGGCGAATTCCCGGCCATATCCGAGTACGGTTTCGTCGACCAGCCCGGCCGTTGGGACCACTGGCCCAGCGGTTTCGTGCTGACGTGGCCCAACGAAGGCCAGAGCAACGGCCGCGTGGTGCTGGACCGCGGCGACATCCTGCTGCCCATGAAAGACTACGTGACCGACCCCATCGAACTCGTCATTGAAAGCGGCTATGTCACGCGCATCAACGGCGGCTTGCAGGCCGACATCCTGAAGGAATACATGGCGGCCTATGACGACCCGGAAGCCTATGCCGTGTCGCACATCGGCTGGGGCTTGCAGCCGCGCGCGCAGTGGTCGATGCTGGCGCACTACAACAAGGAAGCGCATATCGGCATGGATGCGCGCGCCTTCGAAGGCAACTTCCTGTGGTCCATGGGCCCCAACAACGAAGCAGGCGGCAGCCGCAATACCGCCTGCCATATCGACATCCCCATGCGCCATTGCAGCGTCGCACTGGACGGCCAGCCCGTCGTGATTCGCGGCGTGGTGCAAGACGAACCCGGGCTGGCGCGCGCCGCCCGCCGCAAGGACACGCCATGAACCCCTCCACGCAAACGATTCCCGCCGATGCCGTTGCCGGCGACATCTCGGCTTATTCCCGCCAGGGCTTCGGCACGCCGCTGCCGCTCAAAGCCCCCTTCGGCTTGTTGATCGTTGACTTCGTCAATGGCTTTGCCGACCCGGCCGTGCTGGGCGGCGGCAACATTCCCGAAGCCATCGCGCAAACGCGGCACCTGCTGGCGCATGCGCGGGCGCAGGGCTGGCCGGTGGCGCACAGCCGCATCGTGTTCTCGGACGACGATGCCGACAGCAACATTTTCTGCCTGAAAGTGCCCGCCATGCTGGCGCTGAAAGAGCACAGCCACAACAGCGCCATCGTGCCCGAACTGGCCCCCGCGCCCGGCGAATACGTGGTGCGCAAGAGCACGCCGTCCGCCTTCTTCGGAACGATGCTGGCGCCCTGGCTTGCGCAGCGCGGCGTGCAGACCTTGCTGGTGGCCGGCTGCGTCACCAGCGGCTGCGTGCGCGCAAGCGTGGTGGACGCCATGCAGGCGGGCTTTCGGCCGCTGGTTGTGGCCGACTGCTGCGGTGACCGCGCGCTGGGTCCGCACGACGCCAACCTCTTCGACATGGCGCAGAAATACGCCGCCGTCATGCCGTGGAAGCAAGCGCTGTCAGAGACGAACGCCATGGTGGACTCCCTAATGCCGGCGGCTCGATGAACCCGGCATAATCGTCGTCCGGCCTGGACCTGCCCCAATGCCTCTGCCCCAGCCTCACCATTTGTCTCCCGCGCTGCTCGCTCATGCCGACGCATTGCTCGTCGTGCGCGAGCCCACCGCGCCGCCCAAGCCGGCGCCGGGGCAACCCGGCACCGCGACGGATTATGTTCAGGCCACCCCAGAAATCTTCGTCGCGGTAGTGGCCGATGGCAGCCGGGTGTCAGACAGCGGCACCGGTTGGCGGGTGCTGGCCTTCAATGGCCACGTAGACCTGGGCACCGGCATCCGCACGTCGCTTGCGCAAATCGTCGCTGAAGAAATCGACGTGCCGATGTCGCGTCTGGACATGGTGCTGGGCCACACCAACGCCGCGCCCAATCAAGGGCCCACCATCGCCAGCGCCAGCATTCAGATCTCGGCGGTTCCGCTGCGCCGCGCCGCCGCTCAAGCGCGCGAACACTTGATGCTGCTGGCCGCCGAACAATGGAACCTGCCGCGTGACGCGCTGCGCGTGCGCGATGGCGTGGTGCGCCCGCGCAGCAACGATGACCCGCGCCAGTTGGATTACGGTGAACTGCTGGCCGGCCAGCACATCCGGCTGACACTGGCCCCGCCAGATCAACCCGTCCGCTTGAAGCCCGCCAGCGACTACCGCATCGTCGGGCAAGGCGTGGCGCGCGTGGACATTCCCGCCAAAGCCGCCGGCGAACTCAGCTTTGTGCATGATGTGCGCGTGCCGGGCATGCGCCATGGCCGCGTGATTCGTCCACCGCATCCCGGGCGCGACGCCGGAGACTTCATTGGCCGTTGCCTGATCGATGTGGACCGGGATTCCGTCGCGCATCTGCCCGGCAATGTGCAGGTAGTGGCGCAGGGCGATTTCATCGGCGTGGTGGCGGACTGTGAAGAGCAGGCCATTGCTGCGATGCGCGCGCTGAAGGTGCGCTGGAAGCCGGTTCCGCCTGCGCCGCAACTGGACGATCTGGCCGCCGCCATCCGTGCGAATCCGTCAAAGGCGCGGCCCTTGATTGAAGACGGTGACGTGGATGCCGTCTGCGCCCACGCCGCCACGCAACTGCGCCGCACCTATGTGTGGCCGTATCAGATGCATGCATCCATCGGCCCGTCTTGCGCCGTGGCGGATTTTCGCGACGGCCGGCTTACCGTCTGGACCGGCACGCAGAACCCGCACATGCTGCGCACTGATCTAGACCGCCTTTTGAAACTGGGCGAAGGCCAGATCGAGCTGATCCGTCTGGAGGCCGCCGGTTGTTATGGCCGCAATTGCGCCGACGACGTCTGCGCCGACGCTGCGTTGCTGTCGCAGGCCGTGGGCGCACCCGTGCGCGTGCAGCTCACGCGCGAGCAAGAGCATCAATGGGAACCCAAAGGCACCGGGCAGTTGATGGACGTGGGCGCGGCCATTGACGCGCAAGGCGAGCTGCTGGCTTACGACTTCGCCGTGCGCTACCCGTCCAACGACGCGCCGCTGCTGGCGCTGCTGCTGACGGGCGCCCTGCCCGGCGAACCGCGCACGCTGGAAATGGGCGACCGCACCGCCGCGCCGCCCTACCGTTACGCGAACCGCCGCGTCGTCTGCCACGACATGGCACCCATCGTGCGCTCGTCCTGGCTGCGCGGCGTGTCGGCGCTGCCCAATTCCTTCGCGCATGACTGCATGATCGACGAACTGGCCGAGGCGGCCGGCGCCGACCCGGTCGACTACCGCTTGCGCAACCTGGACGACGCGCGCGCCGTTGCACTGATCGACGCCACCGCCAAACGCGCCGAATGGCAGGCGCGCACACCGGGCAGCCGCAGCAAGCCGGATGCGGATGGCGTGCTGCATGGCCGGGGCATTGCCTATGCGCGTTACGTACATAGCAAATTCCCCGGCTTTGGCGCGGCCTGGGCCGCCTGGGTCATCGACCTAAGCGTGGATGCAGCCACCGGGCGCATCCGCGTGCAACGCATCGTCGTGGGGCAAGACACCGGCATGGTGATCAACCCCGACGGCGTGCGCCATCAAATCCATGGCAACGTCGTGCAAACGTTGAGCCGCTGCCTGCTTGAAAAAGTAGCCTTCGATGAAGCCGGCGTATCCAGCCGCGAATGGGGCGGCTACCCCATCATTGGCTTCAAGGATCTGCCCACCATTGACGTGTTGCAGATGCCGCGCCAAGACGAACCGCCCATGGGCGCGGGCGAATCGGCGTCGGTGCCAGGCCCCGCCGCGATTGCCAACGCGCTTTTCGATGCGACCGGGCGGCGCTTCTACGAAGCCCCGTTCACGCCCGAGGCGGTGCGCGCCGTGCTGGCGGGCTGAACGTTCGACCGGAAATCCACGCATGACCGACATCAACCTATTGGTATTGCGCCACGCCGTGGAATGGATGCAGGCCGGCATTCCCGTGTGGCTGTTCACGGTGGCGCGAACGTGGGGCTCATCGCCCCGGCCGCCCGGCTCGATCATGGCGATGAACGCACAAGGCGCGGTGGCCGGTTCCGTGTCGGGCGGCTGCATTGAAGACGATCTGGCCGAGCGCGTGCGAGACATGCACGGCGCCCCGCAGCCGCCCGCCGTGCTGCGCTATGGCGTATTGGCCGATGACGCGCGGCGCTTTGGCATACCTTGCGGCGGCACGGTGGAATTGGTGATGGAACGCGCCGGCCCGCAAAGCCAGTTGCCCGAGCTATTGGACGCCTGCGTTAAGCGGCGCTGCGTGGCGCGCACCTTGGATCTGACGTCTGGGCAGGCCACACTGCAAGCCGGCCCGCCCGACCGCGCACCCAGCTTGACCGCCACAACGTTGACCACGCACTTCGGCCCCACCGCACGGCTTATCGTGATCGGTGCTGGCGACACCAGCCGGTATCTATGCCAGATCGCCTTGACGCTGGGCTTTGACATCATCGTCTGCGACCCCCGCGACTCGCATCCCCACGACTGGACGCATGCAGGCATGACGTTCACGCGTGAAATGCCCGATGACGTCATCTTGCGGCTGCGGCCCGACCGGCGCACGGCCGTCATTGCGCTGACCCATGATCCAAAGCTTGATGACCTGGCGCTGATCGATGCGCTGCAATCCGACGCGTTCTACGTCGGCGCAATCGGCTCGCGCAAGAACAGCTTTCAGCGGCGGTCGCGGCTGCGCGAGTACTTCGATCTGGATGAGGCCGCGCTGAACAAGCTGCACGGCCCGGCCGGCATTTTCATTGGCAGCAAAACCCCCGCCGAGATCGCGTTATCGATCATGGCGGAGGTGGTGGCCGCGAAGAATGGCGCGGCACAAGACACGTGGGAACGCGTGGCCCAGGGCAAGGAACGGCTTGCCCTGGAACGCTTTTAGACGCTGTCCAGACTGGCGCGGTCGACCTCGGCCGCCGCCGATTGGGCAGCGCGCATTTCCTCGATGAAGACCGGCGCGCACACGCCCGCGATCAGCGCCGCCAGATCGTGATCCGCGTGGTCATAGGCATGACGACCGCTCAGCATATTCAACGACCCGATCACCCGGCCCTCGTGACGCACCGGAATATTGAACGCGGATTGCAGCCCGCGATCGATCAGCATCGGCGCTTCAGAAAACACCGTGCGCACATCGTCTTCATTGCTGGCCACATACAGCCGCCCCTGCTCCAGCACATGGCGCGACCACGGGCCGCTGCCGGTGGCCTTGAAGCCGCCCAGCGGGCTGATGCTTTCGTCGGACGTATACAGCCGCTTCATCAGCTGATGCGACTCCAGATACAGCAGCGCCGTGAAGAGCTTGTGCCCGAAGGCTTCTTCAAGCAGGCCGGAGATCACGTTCCACTGCGCCTCGCGGCTGCTGGCCTGCCCCAAGGCCCGCGCATGCCTGGCCCACGGTTCGAATGCCGATGCGGACGTCATCAGTTGATCTCCTCAAGCACCACGCCACGCGTGTTCTTGCCGAAGAACAGAATGCCCAGGCCGCCCACCAGCAAAATGGCCGTCATCATGGCGAACACGCCGGCAAAGCCCAGCACCGGGTACGCCACGCCCACGATGGTGGGCGACGCAATCGAGCCGATCCGCGCAAAGGCCGACGCCGCGCCCATGCCGGTTGCCCGGATGGAAGTCGGGTAGATCTCGGCGGTGTACGTGTACTGGCCCGCGATGACGCCGTTCATGCCGAAAGACAGCAGCATGCTCAGCATGATGATTTGCTGTTCGCCGCTGGCCAGCGCCAGCCCCAAGGCCGACAGGCACGACAGCAGCATGTAGATCAGAATCGTGTACTTGCGGCCGATCTTGTCGTTGAAGTACGCGGCCGAGAAGTAGCCCGGAATCTGCGACAGATAAATCAGGATCGTGTACGAGAAGCTCTTGGTGATCGTGAAGCCGCGCTCAACCAGCAGGCTGGGAATCCACACCAGGAAGGCGTAGTAGCAGAACAGCACGGTGATCCAGAACACCCACACCAGCACCGTCGTGCCCAGATACTGCTTGGAGAACAGCGAGGCCAGCTTGGCCATGGCAGTCTGTTGCGGGGCAGGCTGGGACGAGGCCTTGCGCGTGGAGACGGGCGTGGGCAGCGGACGGCCCAGCTTTTGCTGCACTTCGGCTTCGATGGCCGAGCAGATGCGGTTGGCTTCGGCGGTTTGGCCGGTGTGCTCCAGCCAGCGCGGCGACTCGAACAGCGACTTGCGCCACCACAGCAGGAACACCACCGGCACCGACGCAATGATCATGATCCAGCGCCAGCCATCGTCGCTTAACGGCACGATGAAGTAACCCAGCAGCGCCGACAACACGAAGCCGAACGAGAAGAAGCCCGCCAGCGCGCCCGTGAATCGGCCGCGATACTTGCTGCTGACGAACTCGGCCAGGTACGGCGCGATGATGGCGCCTTCCGCCCCCATGCCGATACCCGCAATCATGCGCAGGATGTAGAACTCGTGATAGTTGCGGGCAAACGCGTTGATGAAGGTCGCCACGCAGAACAGCAGCAACGCCCACATCATGATTTTCTTGCGGCCGTAGCGGTCGCCCAGAATGCCGGAGAACAGCGCGCCGACCAGGAAGCCCACGTAGGTGCTGCTGGCGATCCAGCCGATCTGGCCGGTGGAAAGGCCCCATTGCGTGCGCAACGACGGAATGATGAAGGCAATGATGCCGGCGTCCAGCGCTTCAAAAGCGAGGCCCAGGCCGCCGATCATCAGCAGCCGGAAATGGAAGCTGGAGAACGGCAGCCGCTCTAGGCGGTCCGATACGGAATACATGATGAAGAAAGTTCCGGGAAAAAAGTGAAAGCGGGCGGGGGTGGGCAGACGGGTAGACAGACGTCAGACGCCGTCGGCCTGGCCCCGCAAGGGCGGGGTCCAGTGCTTAGTTCAGCGTGTTCTTGTGCAGCAAGCCGCGGTTGATGATGAGCTTCAACGAATCTGGCTGGGTCAAGAGTTCGATGTTGTCCAGCGGGTTGCCGTCCACCAGCAGCAGGTCGGCATGGGCGCCTTCCACCACTTCGCCCAACAGGCCTTGCTGATTCAGGATCTCGGCGCCAATCAGCGTCGCTTGCTGGATCACCTTGGCGTTGCCCAGCACGCGGGCGCGCAAAGACAATTCGTCCGCCTGCATGTAATGGGTTTCGCCCAGCAGGTCACTGCCGTAGCCCATCTTCACGCCGACCTCGTCCAGAATCTCAAGCGCCTTCAGGCCGTGCGTGCGCACGGTGGCGATCTTCTTCACCGAATCCAGCGGCAAGCCATAGCGCTCGCCGTCATTAGCCAGGCCTTCGTAGGTGATCAGCGTGGGCACCATGTACGCGCCGTGCGCCTTCATCACCTCGGCCGCCTCGCGGTCGACCAGGTTGCCGTGTTCGATGGTGCGTACGCCGCAGCGCACGGCGCGCGAGATGGCGCGCGGCGTGTAGGCATGGGCCATCACATAGGTGTTGGCGTTGCTGGCTTCTTCCACGATGGCGATCAGCTCAGCTTCGGAAAAGCCCAGGTTCTGAATCGGATCATTGGGTGAGGCCACGCCGCCCGAGGCCATGACCTTGATCTGGGTCGCGCCTTTCAGGATTTCTTCGCGCACCGCCAGGCGGCAGTTGTCCACGCCATCCACGACGCGGCCGATGTTGCCGATCTTGACCGAGCACGGGCAGGGGTCCAGTTCGTCGTTGCGCTGGCGGAAGTCGCCATGGCCGCCCGTCTGCGACAAGGCCTTGCCCGAGCAGAACAGGCGCGGTCCATCAACCGTTCCGTCCAGCACGGCTTGCGCCAGCGCCCAGTCGGCCCCGCCCGCGTCACGCACGGACGTGAAGCCCCGGTCCAGCATGCCCTGCATGATGGGCAGCGCGCGCAGCAAGGCCAGCGCATTCGGCAAGGACGCCACGCGGCCCAGGTTGAACGACGACGCCACCACGTGCACGTGGCAATCGATCATGCCCGGCATCAGGGTCATGCCTTTCGCATCCACCACCTGCGCGTCCGGCGCCGACACGTCGTCGGCGCTGATGCGGGTGATCATCCCGTCTTCGATCAGCACATTGGCCGCCGCCTCGAGGACCAGCGATCGGGTATTTAAGATCTTGCAATTCTTAACAACAACCGGCTTCATAAATAAATCACGCTATCTGTTCAACATGCAGGAAATTCAGCATGGCGAACTCTACCGGTACAATCCAAACGTCCGATACCGGGTCTCCCCTTAGGGAATCGACACAAATTTGAACAGCCTTATGAGTAATACTCATACCCTGTATTTTTCGGCTGTGTCATTGCCGCCCCCGGCATTCACCGGCCGAAGTATTCGCTACCGCATGGTTTAACTGCCCCATGAGACGCCGCTGCCCCACCCTCTCTGAATTGAATGCGTTCACCGCAGCGGCGCGCCATCTGTCGTTCTCCAAGGCGGGCAAAGAGCTGTTCGTTACGCAAAGCGCCATCAGCCGGCACATCGCCACGCTGGAAAGCTACCTGGGCCACGCGCTGTTCATTCGCGCCACCAACGGCCTGCAACTGACCCGCATGGGCGCGACTTACCTGAGCCTGATCCGGCCGGCGCTGCACACGCTGGAAAGCGCCACATCGCAAGTGATGGCGACCCAGCAATCCGCCAAATCACTGAATGTTTCGGCCGCGCCCACGTTTGCCGCGCAGTGGCTGTTCCCCCGCCTGAAGACGTTCCGCGAATTCAACCCCGACATCTCCATCAACTTCGTCCGCTACAGCGTGGCGGATTACAAAAGCACCGAACTGGATTTCGATGCGTCCATCCAGTATGGCTATGGGGATTGGCACGACGGCGACGCCAAGTACCTGACGGGCCGGGAAACCCGGCTGGTGTGTTCGCGCGAGTATCTGGACCAGCATCCCATCAGCAGTCTGGAAGACATCAAGCAATGCACGCTGTTGCAGCACATTGAGATTCCGCTGTCGTGGGAATATTGGTTTTCCACGTATCTGGGCGATTATGACCGCGCGCGTTTCGGGCCGGGGTTCAATCTGTTTTCGATGATTATCCAAGCCGCGTCGTCAGGCTTTGGCGTGGCGCTGATGCCGCACTGCCTGATCGAAAAGGAACTGGCGACGGGGCAATTGGTGGATATCTTCGACCGCACGTTCGAAAGCCCGCTTGGCTATTATCTTTGCGCGCCCAACTGGCGCAGCAATATGGAAAGCTACGACCGGCTAAGCCAATGGCTGTCGCATGAATGCCTGCACGGGGCGTCAGCGCCGGCAGCCCCTGAATGCCCCTATTGCGGCGCAGGCGCACCCGCAGTCAGCTGATCCGCAGTCAGCTGATCCGCTTCAGTTGATCCGATCCAGTTGATCCGCTTCAGTTGATCCGCTGGGGCAGCACCGCCCGCATCCAGCGTGACAGCAGCGGCCGGATGCGCTGGTTGTGCAGCAGCACCGCGCCCAGCACGCCAATGAACGCGCCTATCACCGTATCGACGAATCGTGCCTGTATCACCGCCGACGGATACCCCTGGCCCAGATGCGGCGCCTCGGCAAGGAATATCGTCAGCGGCGTAATCAGCGCCACCGCGCTGGCATAGTGCCGCACCACCAGCGTTTCAATTCCGAACGACAGCGCCATCATCACCAGGCTCAACGTCCACACATTCAGCGGCAAGCTCAGTAGCGCCCACGCCACGCACAGGCCCAGCGCCGTACCAAAAATTCGATGCAGCTGGCGGTTCCACGCCGCCCACAAGCTGGCGCCTTGAATAATCGCCAGACAGCTGACCGGCACCCAATACGGACGCGGCAATTGCAGCAGCTCGGCCACCAGCAAGGAAATTCCCACGAACAGCCCGATGATGATGGAGTCATACACAACAAAATCAAAGGTCGGCTTGGGCAGCGGGGTTTCAACCGGCGGCGGCGCCACGCGCGTCATGTGCAGGGAATACGCAAACGCCACCAGGCAGGCGACCAGACACCCCAGCGCCACCATGCCTACACGCAGCGGCACGTCTTCAATACGCCCCGGCGTGTAGGCCGCAATGGCGGTCGCCATAATGAAAAACAAACTGCCCGGCGGGCCAAGCCGGTAGCAGCGGCACACCATATTGACCAGGATGGCGATGATCGTCAGCGCAGCGATCATCGCCGTGGGCCAGAACTGCGTCAGCGCGCCGACCGCAAAGCAGGCCACCATGCCAAACGACGCCGCCAGCAACATCATCATGCGGTGCTGCAAGGACGCATTGGGCAGGCTCAGGAACACCATGCCGCCCAGGCTGGACATCAATCCATAATCCATGCGCCCGAAATACGCGCCCACCATCAGCGGCAGGCCCGACGACAACGCGGCCGCCAGCGGCATTTCCCAACGCCGGTCGCTGGCGTTGACACGGATCAGCTCCCGCCACGCATCGCGCACCTGCTGTTTGACGAAGCCTATCGGCCGCCACAAGCCGCTGCCCCCGCTGTCCCCGCCGGCATCGCTGTTTTCGTCGTCGTGTTTCATCCCTTGCCCCTTGTCGGCATGGCGAAGATTATCCTCCGCAAATTCCGCCCAGTGGATTTAACGGGAATTCCCTGATATTCCCGCCCTGCCCCCCTGGCTACCATTCCGCGCACTCGGCCACCGGCCGACAGAATACCAATGCGCTGATCGCGCGGAGACACCATGAAAGCACTCAAACACGTCGCGGCAGGCACCGCTTTATTCCTTTCGTCCTGGGCCGCCACCGCCGGCGTGACTTTCGATAGCGTCAAGAACAAGGGCTTCGTCCAATGCGGCGTGTCCACGGGCGTTGCGGGCTTCTCCGTCAATGACAGCAAAGGCGGCTGGATCGGCCTGGACGTCGACCTGTGCCGCGCGCTTGCCATCACCATGTTTGGCGACGCCTCCAAATCCAAGATCATGGCGGTCAGCGCCGTGCAACGTTTTACCGCCCTGCAATCGGGCGAAGTGGACGTCCTGCCGCGCAACACCACGCTGTCGCTCACGCGTGACACCACCTTGGGGCTGATCGGCGTCGGCGTGAACTACTACGACAGCCAGGGCATCATGGTGAACAAATCCTTGAACGTGAAAAGCGCCAAGGAACTGGACGGCGCAACCGTCTGCGTGCAGCCCGGCACCACCACCGAACTGAATCTGGCGGACTGGTTCCGTTCGCAGAACATCGTCTTCAAGCCGGTCGTCGTCGAGCGCCTGGACGAAATCATCCGCGCCTTTGCCGTGGGCCGCTGCGATGCCTTCACGGGCGACAAATCCCAACTGGCCGCCGCGCGCAGCAACCTCGAGAACCCGGGGCAGTACGACATCCTGCCCGAGAACTTCTCGAAAGAACCGCTGGGCCCCATGGTGCGGCAAGGCGACGAGCAATGGTTCAACGTCGTGCGCTGGACCATGTTCGCCATGCTGGAAGCCGAGGAATACGGCATCACGTCGAAGAACGTGGATGAAATGCTCAAGAGCACAAACCCCAACGTGCAGCGCCTGCTGGGCGTGACGCCGGGCATGGGCAAGAACCTGGGCGTGGATGACAAGTGGGCCTACAACATCATCAAGCAGATCGGCAACTACGGCGAGAGCTTTGAAAAGAACCTGGGTCCCAGCAGCCCGTTGAAGCTGTCGCGCGGCTTGAACGCGTCGTACCGAGATGGCGGGCTGATGTACGGGTGGCCGGTGCGCTGATCGCGCGTAGCACGCGGCCTGAACGGCCGGCGAGCGGAATCGCGCAAGCGGAACCCAAACCCCGGAGTCGTTACACTGGCGGTTCGCCTCCTGCGACCATTCTGCTCGCGCCTGCCTCGCCTAGATGACCACAACCTCCCCCTCCGCCCAGTTCTTCCCCGCCGGATTCGTGCCCACCGAAGAACAGACCAAGATCCAGACCTCGCGGAGCCGGACCAGCCTTGTCATCGCCAACGCAGGCGCCGCCAAAACCACCACCTTGGCGCTGCGCATCGGCGAGGCGCTGACGCGCGGTTTGCCCCCCGAAGACATTCTGGCGCTGACCTTCACGGACGAAGCCCGGCAAGTTCTGCAAACGCGCCTGGTGGATGTCGGCATCGCCTACAACACGGCGCGGCGCATCAATGTGCTGACGGTTGAAGAGTTTGCGCAGCGCGTCTTGTCGAAAATCGAAGACGGCAAACCCGAGAGCCTGCCGACCACGCGCGAGCAACAAAGCTACGCCTTGTATGCGCTGGAAAACGTCGCCGTGAATCACGCGCAGTATGCGGACGAGCTCGACATTCGCACCCACAACACTGCGGTCAGCCAGTTTCTGGATAATCTGCTGAAACTGAAAGCCACGATGATGTTGTCCGCCGACAATATCGCTGACCCCCAATACACCGCCAACAGCCTGGGCATTCCGCTGACGGATTATCTGTGGGCCATCGAATATGAAAAACAGCGCATCGACGTCTTCGGCTTTATCGACGCGCGCGGTTTCTTCGACGCCACGTACGATCTTGCCTGCCTGATCCGCAACGGCGCCGACGCACGCGACGTGCTGCCCGCCTACCGGCTGGTCGTGTGCGACGAACTGCACGACATCAACGAGGCCTCGTTCTGCATTATTGAAGCGCTGTTAAGCGTGGGCATTACATACTTCGTCGGCGTCGGCGATAAAGATCAGGTGATCTATTCGCACCTGGGCGCAGACGAATCGTTCCTGCAACACCGCATTGCGTCCAGCTTCCCCGACTGCGTGAGCTTTCCGCTGACGATGACCTACCGCCACGGCCCGCACCTGGCCTACGCGATGGAAGCCTTCAAACGAAAACCCGTCGATTCGAATCTTCCGTTGCGCACGGATATACATGAACGCACGTATGCCCCGGCCGTGGGCGCGTGCGGGGCCGAGGTCGTAGGCGCCGTGCGGCAATGGAAGCAAGACCGTAAACCGCTGGACGGCTGCTGCATCCTGCTGCGCGATGCGCATCAGTCTATTGAAATCGAAAACGCGCTGATGAACGCCGGCGTGCAATACCGCACGCTGACGATGAAAAGCTACCTGCTGCGCGAAGAAATCCTGTTCCTGCGCGGCATGATCGCCATCGCGCTTGACGACTTCCACCACGTCGCCAGCCCCGCCACGCGCGAAGCCATCGTCGATGCGCTCACCACCTTTGCCGAAGTGCCGCTGACGCCGCAAGAATTGCGCGAGGCCCAGACCACGCTGGCCAAGGAACCGTCCGCGCTCAAGCACTTTTTCACCGGCCAGATCCAACGCGTCGGCAGCCCGGCGGCCCGTGGCCGGATTTCTGACGCGGTGGCGCATTTGCGTGAGGTATCCGCCGACAGCCCCGCCTTCGCCGCGCTGGAAATAGTCCGCGAACTGGTCGACATGGATAAGCTGGCGACGCGTCTGTACGTGCATCCGTACGAAGCTTCCGTCGTCACCAAATCCGTCACCGGCTTCATTGCGTCCGCCCAAAGCTCCGGCAAAACGCTGCGCGAATTCTCAGAATGGATCGGCGCCGCCGAAGCCTTCGCAGGCGCCCGGCCCGGCAAAAACACGGTGCAGCTGGATTGCATCGTGAACGTCAAAGGCAAGGAATTCGACCACGTCATCCTGCCGTTCCTGGACGCAGGAGAATTCCCGAACCCGCTGCGCAAATTGAGCGAAGAAGAAAACCTGTTCTACGTCGCCGCGACACGTACGAAAACACGATTGACGCTGGTGTCCACGGAAGACGCGGCCCGGCGCAGCGTGTTTATCGGGCAGATGCAGTTGGCAGGCATCCAGCGACGCGCAGATACAGCCGTGCGCCGAAACATGGCGGCGCCGGTGCAGGCGGTGGGGCATCGGGACTTGCGCGTGGCGTATGCCAATCGGGATGTGGTGAAGGCGCTGGGCGCACAGTGGGATAAGACAAGAAAGGTCTGGTACGTGCCGAGCGGGATGGATCTGGAGGCGTTTCGGGAGTGGTTGGTGGAGTAGGCGTTGTTATCTTTTGTAAGATCTCTGCGCCTGTCGTAGCCCCCCGGACACCGGGCCTCGTCCCGCTCCCGTTTATCATTACGGGGTAGTGAGCACGCGCAAATGCGTTACTCTCCCCTCCCCAATCACTCCCCCCTCCAGGAGCCCCACATGGCACAAGCCTCCGCCCGTCACATCCTCGTTTCCACCGAAGCCAAGTGCAACGAACTCAAGACCGCCATTGAAAACGGCGCTGACTTCGCTCAAGTCGCCAAGGAAAACTCCAGCTGCCCGTCGAGCCGTGACGGTGGCAATCTGGGTACGTTTGGCCCGGGCCAGATGGTCAAGGAATTCGATACCGTCGTGTTCAGCGCCCCGGTTGGCGTGGTCCAGGGCCCGGTGAAGACCCAGTTCGGTTATCACCTGGTTGAAGTGACCAGCCGCAAGGACTAAGTCCCGCCGCTGCACGCAAAAAGCCGCCGCCCGGGGTTACCCGGCGGCGGTTTTTTTAGTGCTTATCTCGCTTGTCGAGTTCGCTTGCTGCGCAAGCGTGCCACGCTCCTTAGCTACGAGCGCCTGCGCGGCTTGCTCGCTGCCCGCGCTTACGCGTCAACGCAAGCCCCCGCGCTAGCCCCTCGCGCAAGCCCCCCGGAGCTAGCCCCTCGCGCTAGCCGTCCTTACCCGTCATCACTCGATGCGCTAACGCATCCGCGTCCAGGCCGGCGATATCCCGTTCGATGACCTTGACGCCGCCCTTCAAGATCGCCACACGATCCGCCAGCGCCACCACGTCCGCCATGTTGTGGCTGATCAGGATCACTGTGCGTCCTTCTTCGCGCAGCTTGCGCACCAGGTTCAACACCAGTGCGGTTTCCTTCACGCCGAGCGCGGCGGTGGGTTCGTCCATGATGACGACGCGCGCGTCCCAGCGCAGGGCGCGGGCGATGGCGACGGCTTGGCGTTGGCCGCCCGACATGCGTTCGACGGGGCGGTCCATGTCTTCGATGGGCACCGACAAGCGTTGCAGATAGCCGCGGGCTTCGTCGGCCATGCGGCGCTTGTCCAGCACTTGGAACGGCCCCACGCGGCGCACGCGCTCCGCGCCCATGAAGACGTTTTCCCAGATGGACAGGCGCGGCGCCAGCGCCAGATCCTGGTAGATCGTCGCAATGCCCTGCACCAGCGCGTCGTGCGGCGAGCGGAAGGCGACCGGCTTGCCGTTCAGGCTCAGGTCCCCGCCCGTGGGCGCTTGCGCGCCGGAGATGATGCGGATCAGCGTGGATTTGCCCGCGCCGTTGTCGCCGCAGATGGCCATCACCTTGCCTTCGGGCACGTCCAGGTCCACGCCCTTCAAGGCCTCAACAGCCCCATAGGACTTCCGAATCTGGCGAAGCGACAACGCGGCGGTCATGGTGGTCACGGTGGTTTAACGCTTACTTGGCGGCGGGTTGCAGGAATTTCTGGACGTTGCTGGCGTCGACCAGCACCGAGTCCATGAACAGGTACGGACCCGAGGCCACCTTCTCTTTCGGTTCCTTCTTCACGACAATGCGGTCGATGGAGTCGATGGCGCTGGCGCCCAACTGCTCGAACGGGATCATCATCGTGGCGGTGATCAGGCTGTTGGGGTCGGCGATGCGGCGGTAGGTTTCGGGGCCGCCATCCACCGATACCAAGGTGATGTCGCCCTTCTTCATGCCCTGGGATTGCAACAGGTCATCGATGACATAGGCTTGTCCGTCAAACGAGGCCCACACGCCTTTGAACTGGCCCTGATGGCGCAGGAACAGCGCCTGCATGCCGTTGCGCACATCGTCGCGCCAGCTTTGGGTGCGGGCCATGCTGAACTTGGCCAGGTCTTTAACGGCGGTGTTTTCCGTGAGGACGGCGTCGAGCATCTTGCCGCGAATGCGGGTGCCGGAGTTGCCATCAAAGCGTGCCGACAGGATGTTGCCCTGGTAGCCCATCTTGCCCAACAGATACAGCACCGACTGCGCGCCAGTGGCGTATTCGTTGACTTCCACGTCGAACAGCATGTGCGGGCTGGCGCCGGACATCACACCCACAACGGGGATGCCTTTCTCTTTGGCGGCTTGCAGCTGCGCATCGGTTTCCACGGGCTTGCCCATGGCGATGACGATGGCGTCGACCTTTTTATTGACGAGCGTATCCAGCTGTTCGGCCAGCTTGGGCAGCGAGCCTTCGGCGTTCAGCTGCGTCACGGTCCAGCCTTTGGTGCGGGCGGCTTCGGCCGCCGCGTTGGCCACACGTGCGTGCGTTTCGGACGACATCTGGAACGCGACGATGCCCACGTCAAAGGCGTGCGCGGCGCTGGCGGCCAGGGCCTGGACCGCAAACGCGCTGACAAGCAGCGTGCGCTTAAGCAATGTCTTCATGGTGGTTTCCCCCTTTGGATCAGAATTTGAACGCCGCTTTCTTGAGCACGGCCGATGACACCGCGACGGACGCGATCATGATGAAGCCCAGCACGATGTCCTGCACGTAGTACGGCGCGCCCATCAGCACGAGGCCGTTGCCCAGCACCTTCAAGATCAGCGCGGCAACGAGCGTGCCGGGGATGTTGGCGTGGCCCGGGTTGAACATGGTCATGCCCAGCAGGACGGCGGCGATGGCGTACAGGAAATAGTCGCCGGCCATGTTGGGCGCGGCGGACGACAGGCTGGACGTGAGCAGCACCGCGGCCAGACCGGCGCACACGCCGGACAGCGCCAGGCCGATGCTTTTCATGGCGCGGATGTTGATGCCGGCCAGGCGCGCGGATTCCCCCGCTTCGCCCGTGGCCGTCATGCGCGCGCCGGTGCGCGTCCACTTGATGAGGAAGTAAGCGGCCAGCACGGCGCCCAGCATCCAGAGCACCAGTGCGGGAATGCCGAAGGGTTTGGCGCGCGCCAGATCGGTGAAGGTGGCGGGCCAGCGGCCCACGTAGGACACGCCGTCGGTCAACATGAACGCGAAGCCGCGCGCCATGGCCGCCATGCCTAGCGTCGCAATCAGTGAAGGGACGCGCAGCCGGGTCACGGCAATGCCGTTGACCAGACCGCAGAGCAGCCCGACGCCCAGGCCCGCCGCAACCGCCATTAACACGGGCTGGCCGGTATGCACCAGCGCGCCGGTGACGACGGCAGCCAAGCTCGCGACGTCGGCTACGGACAAATCCAATTCAGCGGTAACCAGCGCCAGCGTGAAGCCGATGGCGATGATGGCCAGGAAGCTGGTTTCCTTGGCGATGTTCAATAGATTGTTCGGCGCCGCAAAATTTGGCGCGGCGATTGCGAAGAAGCCCACCAGGACCAATCCTGCGATTGCCGTGCCGTACTTTTCCAGGATGCCGCGCATCGACTTGACCCTTGCTGCGTTGATATTCGTTGTCGTGCAAGGGTTATCCACCACCTGCCGGGCGTTGGCGCCCTGATGGCGTAGCAGTTTATACCCGGGCGGCGGCCGGCAGGGGCGCGTTGTGGCTAGGGTTTTTACGGCAATCGCAACTCGGCCAAGGCGTGCGACACCGGGGTCAACGCCGCTTCGGCGGCGCGGAACTGGGCGTACAGCGCGCGATAGGCATCCCTGCGCGCGGCCTGCGGTTCGTAGCGATGGGCGGGACGGACGAGTGCATCCTGCGCGGCGGCAAAGCTGCCATAGCGGCCCAGCGCGGTCCAGGCGGCAACCGCCGCGCCCACGACTCCCGGCTGTTCGGCTTGGCCCACGACGACGGCGCGTTCGCAGATGTCGGCCTTGGCCTGGCACCACTGCGGGTTGGACGCCGCGCCGCCGCCGAAACGGATTTCCGCCACGGCGCTGCCCAGCGCGGCTTCGGCGCGTTCCAGCACGGTGCGGTTCAGGAAGGCCACGCCCTCCAGCACTGCCCACGCCAGGTCGCCCGGACCATGACGCCGGTTCAGGCCAAGAAAAGCGCCACGCAGATGCGGGTCCCAATACGGCACGCGCTCGCCTTGCAGATAAGGCAGGAACAGCGCGGGCTGCGGATCTCGCGGCGCGTGCAACAGCGCGTTCATGGCGTGGCCAACGCCCGCCATACCGTCTTCACCCAAGCGGCCCAGCAAGGGCAGCAGCCATGCGATGGTGTCCGCGCCGTTCTGGCCCGGCCCGCCAATCTGGTGATGGCCATTTCCCCAGTCGACCGTCATCAGCCCTTGCGCCTGTACCGGTTCGGCACCCACCGCGCCAAACACTTCGGTGGTGCCCGAGATGTTGTAGGCGTAGCCCGGGCGTAGCGCGCCCAGGCCGGCCACGGCCGCCCAGGTGTCGTTGGAACACGCGACAACGCTGCGGCCGGCCAGCCGCGCCAACGCCCCGGGCAAGCCGGGCTGGACGGCGGCAACGGTCTCCAACGGGTCCAGCAGCGGCGGCACCCAGGCGGGGCCTGCGCCGAGCGCGCTCAACAGGTCAGGCCCGCCCGCGTGCGGCTGCGCGGCCGCTGCCAGCCGCGCCATCGACACGGTGTCGCTGGCGGCACGGCCCGTCAGGCGGAAGTTCAGATAGTCCTTGGGTTCCAGCACGACGCGCACGCGGGCGGCGTGTTGCGGCTCGGTGCGCAGTAACCACGCCAGCCGTGCCCACGGGTGAAAGGCGTTGATCTGTTTACGTTCGGGGTGATCGGCAGGGATGGCCGCCAGCCATTCGCCCACGTCCGCCGCTGTGCGCGTGTCGCGCCATGTAATGGCCGGGCGGATGGCGGCGCCCTGCGCATCGACAAACACTTGCGTGCGCGTGACGCCGCAGATGGCGATGGCGGCAACGGCATCGAACGCCGCGCCCGCTTGCCCCGCCAAGGTGTTGGACAGGGTTTGCAGGCCGCGCCACCATGCGTCGGCGTCGATCTCGTCCCAGCCTGGCAAGTCGCCCGCACCCGCCGGGCTGTCGATGAAGCAGGAATGCGCGATGCCGCCTGTCTCGTCGACCAGCGCCGCCCGAAAGCGCGTGCCGCCGAGGTCCACGGCCAGCACATAGCCCGAGCCGGAGCCCGAAGAGGAAGACAAGGATTCGGAAGCAGACGCGGAGACGATCGATGGGGCGGACATAGCCGGGAATTGTATTTCAGGGCGGGCAGGCAGCAGGGTGTCGGGGTGGCGTTGAGAGACATGAGGGAGGTCGTTGCGCCGCAGCACCGGAAACCCTATCAGTTGATAATTTCTGTTCAGGTGACAAGGGCACACCCCTACGACAGAATGAGCTGCACCCGGAGGAGACAGCCGGGGCCACAAAAAAACATCACACGTCCAAGGCCCATGAAAAAATCCAAGAGCAATGTGATCATCACCTGCGCCATTACGGGGTCGGTGCATACGCCGTCGATGTCCCCGTATCTGCCGGTGACGCCGGACGACATCGCGCAGTCGGCGCTGGACGCCGCCCAAGCCGGCGCAGCCATCGTGCACCTGCACGCGCGCGACCCGCAAACCGGCAAGCCCACCCAAGACCCCGCGCTGTACGCGCAATTCTTGCCGCGCATCAAGGCGGCCAGCGATGTCGTCATCAACATCACGACGGGCGGTTCGCCCGTGCTGCCCGTCAGCGAACGCATGCTGCCCGCCACGCAATTCCAACCCGAAGTGGCTTCGTTGAACATGGGGTCGATGAACTTCGGCATGTACGAATTGCTGGAACGCTTCACCGAATTCAAGCACGACTGGGAACGCCCGTATCTGGAGTCCAGCAACGACTTGATCTTTCGGAACACGTTCAAGGACATCGAGCACATTCTTGCGTCCTGCAACGACAACGGCACCCGCTTTGAAATCGAGTGCTACGACGTGGGCCATCTGTATACGGCCGCGCACTTTGTGGACAAGGGTTTGCTGAAACCGCCGTTTCTGATCCAGTCGGTATTCGGTATTCGCGGCGGCATCGGCACCCATCCCGAAGATGTGATGACGATGCGCCGCACGGCCGACCGGCTGTTTGGCGAGGACTACGTGTGGTCAGTGCTGGCCGCCGGCCGCAAGCAAACACCGCTAGCCACGATGTCGGCCACGATGGGCGGCAACGTGCGCGTGGGGCTGGAGGATTCGCTCTGGGATGGGCCGGGCGAATTGGCGCGGTCCAACGCAGACCAGGTGCGGCGCATCCGCCGCATTCTTGAAGACCTGTCGCTGCGCATCGCCACGCCCGACGACGCGCGCGACATCTTGCAGCTGAAAGGCCGCAACAACGTGGCGTTTTGACCGCGCATCCACAACGATACCTACCCTAGCGGGGAGACAACATCATGAAGAACACCTTGAACGCGGCCGTGGCCGCCGCATTGCTGAGCCTGGCCGCTGCCGCCCACGCTGACGACAACGTGATCCGCATCGGCTTCATCACCGATATGTCGGGTTTGTCGGCGGACGCCGATGGCCCCGGCGGCGCCGAAGCCATCAAGATGGCGGTGGCGGATATGGGGGGAGCCATCGCGGGGAAAAAGATTGAAGTGCTGGTGGCCGACCACCAGAACCGCGCCGACATCGCGTCGTCGCGGGCGCGCGAATGGCTGGACCAGAAAGGCGTCGACATGCTGATCGCAGGCGCGAACTCGGCTGCCGCTCTGGCCATGGCGAAGGTGGCCGAAGAAAAGAAAACGCCATTCTTCGTGGTCAGCGCGGGCGCGTCGGAATTGACGAACGCGCAGTGCACGCCCTACACGGTGCATTACGTGTACGACACGGTATCGCTGTCGCGCGGTACGGCCCGCGCCATGCTCAAGGAAGGCAATAAGGACTGGTACTTCCTGACGGTGGACCACGCCTTCGGCCACGCGCTGGAGCGCGACGCGTCCGCCGTGGTGCAAGCCAATGGCGGCCAGGTGAAGGGCCGCGTGCGACACCCACTGAACACAGCGGACTTCTCGTCATACATCTTGCAGGCGCAGGCGTCGGGCGCCACCGTGTTGGGTTTGGCGAACTCCGCCAACGACACCAGCAATGCCGTGAAGGCCGCCGCAGAATTCGGGCTGACGCCCAAGATGAAGATCGCCGGCCTGCTGGTGCTGATCACCGACATCCACGCGCTGGGCCTGGCCGCTGCGCAAGATATGTACCTGACCACAGCCTGGTACTGGGACCAGGACGACGCCTCGCGCAAATGGGCGGCGCGCTTTGAAGCGCGCATGAAGAAAAAGCCGTCGATGCTGCAAGCGGGCGATTATTCGGTCACGACCACCTACCTAAATGCCGTGAAAGCCACCGGCACGACCGATGGCGACACGATCATGAAGTGGGTAAAAAGCCATCCCGTGAATGACTTCTTCGTTCAGAACGCAACGGTCCGCGCAGACGGCCTGCTGGTGCACGACATGTATCTGATGCAGGTGAAGAAGCCCGCGGAATCCAAGGGGCCGTGGGACTACTACAAGCTGATCGCGAAAATTCCGGGTGACGACATCTACACGTCGCCGCAGGAATCCAAGTGCCGCTTGATGAAGCCCTGAGCCGGTTTCGCCCATTTCGCCCATTTCGCCCGTTTCGCATGCTGCCCCTGAGCCCCACACCCATCCAGGAACACTCATGAACCTGCAAGACTTGACCGCCCTGCCGGTGGACCTGAGCGGCCGCCGCGTCATCATCACCGCCGGTGCATCTGGCATTGGCGCGGCGCTGGCCGACGCCTTTGCCGAGCGCGGCGCGCGCGTGCATCTGTGTGATGTGGACGACGGCGCATTGTCCCGCTGCCGCCACGCCTGGAGCCGCGCCGACGTCAGCCGCCGCGACGACATCGACCGCTACATGGAGACGGCCCTGGCGCACCTGGGCGGGCTGGACGTGCTGGTGAACAACGCCGGCATTGCCGGCCCCACCGCCAGCGTCACCGACATTGAACCCGCCGACCTGAGCGCCACGCTGGACATCAACCTGGCGTCGCAGTTTCACACCGTACGCCACGCCGTGCCCGCGCTGCGCGAAGCCGGTGGCGGCTCCATCATCAACATCAGTTCGGTGGCGGGCCGCATGGGGCTGCCCATGCGCACCCCCTATGCCGCGTCCAAATGGGGCGTGGTGGGGCTGACGCGGTCTTTGGCGGTGGAGCTGGGCGCCTACGGCATCCGCGTGAATGCCTTGCTGCCCGGCCTGGTGGCCGGCCCGCGCATCGACCGCGTCATCGCCGCCCGCGCGCGGACGATGGGGCTCACGGTGGAAGAAGAAACCAAGCTGGAATTGGCGGGCGTCAGCCTTCGGCAGTTCGTGCGCGCCGCCGATATCGCGAACATGGCCTTGTTCCTGGCCAGCCCGTTTGGCGCGATGATCAGCGGCCAAGCCATCAGTATCGACGGTGATCTGCAATCGCTGCCGTGGCAGCCGCCAGCGGACTGAGGGGCGGGGGGTTCTGAACGCCCCGCACTACCCGATCAGCTGAATCGTGTCCGCAAAGACGCCCGCCCGGCGCGCTTGCGCCGTGGCGTGCAGCGCTTCCAGCAAACGCTCAGCCAGCTCCTGGTTCTGCGCTTCCCGGCGGGTGATCAACACAAATTCGAACCACTGCCGCGACGTGAGCGGCAGTGCGACGATGTCGGGATAGACGGACGCAATATCCGATGCCGACAACGCATTGACCAGGCTGATGCCTTTCACGGCGCGCACCGTTCCCGGCACCAAGGTCATATGCGCTTGCATGCTGGAATCCAACGCTGCGGTATCACCAATGTCGCCCTGCGCGACCACGTAGTCGGACCACAGCGGCTTTACGAACGACTCCGGTGAAATATCCGCCACGGCAATCGCCTCGCGCTGCGCCAGGGGATGCTCGCGGTGCACGATCGCCATGACATCGGTGCGCAGAAAAGACGTGAAGTTCAGCCGCGGGCTGTCGCGCCCGACCGCGCCCAGGCCAAAGTCCGCCCGCATGGTTTCGACGGCGCTGATTACCTGCACCGATGATTCCACGTCCACCGAGAAAGGCCGCTTGCCGTGCTCATCCACATAGCGCTTCACGGCCTCGGGCGCATACACCAGGGCCAGCGCAGGCGAGGACGCAATGCGCAAACCGCGCCCGCCAAACTGCTCGATGCTGTGCAGCGCTTCGTCGATGCGCACCAGCTCGTCCAGCACGAACTTCGCTTCGGTGTAGAGATATTGCCCGGCTTCCGTGGGCCGCAGATTCTTGTGCGAGCGGTCAAACAACTGCACGCCCGTGGCGCTTTCCAGGCGCGACACGGCGTGGCTGATGGCGGGCTGCGTCAGGCTCATCACCTGCGCAGCCTGACGCGTCGAACCGGTCATGACGACCGTATAGAAGATGCGCAGATCGTGGATGTTGAAATTGCGCTTCATGCCCCTACTTCGCCACGCGTTCAATTTCTGGCGACACCCACTTCCCGCTCAGCAGATCCGGCTTCGGCCAGTAATACCGCATCGTCACCATGAATGGCCCATCGGGCGCGGGCAGCCAATTCGATTCCTTGGCCTTGCCGGGCGATTGCGCCTGGATGTAAAGCGTCAGCCCGCCGTCCGCGTCTTTCTTCAGCGACGGCAGCATGGGCGAATTGATCAGGTATCGATTGATGGGGTTCGGCGCCAGCAGCTGTTCGGGCAGGCGGTACATCGTCATGGACCAGAACGCGTTGACGGGCGGCAGGCTGCGCGGCGCAAACCGCAAGGTGTACGCGTACTTGCCATCCAGCTCCTGACCGCGGCTGTCTTTCTCCAGCACGGGGTACAGCGCCTCTTCGCGGCTATTGGCGCCGATGCCCACTTGCGTACCCGTCGCCCGCGCCAGGTAGTCGTTTTTCAACGTGCTGCGGTCGCCAAACAGCGTGTCGGTCTTGCCGCCGAGCGCCGTGCGGTTCTTGTCGATATCGTTTTGCGCTGTATGCATGCCTTCCTGCAAGGCGCGGCGCAGCCTTGGGTCCAGGCCTTCCGGCTTGTACGGCTCGCCCGGACGGATACCGATGCTGGCAAAGCGTTCACGCAGCCATTTCTCGGTGGGATGCGTGGGCGCAAATTGCAGCAGAAAGGCCAGCTGGTTATAGAACTCCAGCGACGTGCGCATTTCACCGGGCGGCACCGGCGGTATCCATTCGACGGCCGCAGGCGCTGGCGGCGCGGGCCGCTTGGCAAAGGCTGATAGCGGCTGAATCTTGTAGCGCGACTGGATGCGTTTGACGTTTTCAAGATCGGCCGCGTTGAACAGCTGCGTGCGGCCCACCATGTTGACGAGTTCCGTCTCGGACTTGATCACCTTGGTGATGCCTGCCGGCACCTTACCGTTCCACCGCGGACCCGCGATCAGGAAATTGCCCCCGCCGTTACCCGTGCTGCGGCTGCCGATATACGCAAAATTGTACGTATACAGATCCATCAGTTGCAGCACGAAGTAGCGCCGCTTTTCCATCGGCGGCACGCTGATGACGACGGGTTCCGCCCGCAGATCCAGCACGGCGAAGGAATACGGCGTGTCGGAATTCGGCGTGACAAAGGCGGTGTCTTCCGGCGTGAACACGCGCGCAATGTTGTTGACCGTGTTGAACGGCCCCTTGTACTGCGGGTTGTTCTTGTCGATGCTGAAGGCGTACATGGTCTGGTAGCTGGCGACCATGGGCGTGCCGTATAGATAGGCTTCGCTGGCGATGCTGCGCGCTTGCTGCGCCGTGACGCCGTGAATGCCGACCGACTGTGACCCGGTGGCCTCGTCGGGCGACGTGAAGCTGCACCCGGCCAGCCCTGCCGTCAATCCAGCGGCAACCACGGTGGCGGTGAGCCAACGCGCGGGCGTACGTCGTGCACGTCGTGTCAGGCAGGAAAATCCAGTGATACTCTGGCGGTCGCGCATGGTTGGCTCCAACACGTTCAAGATGTTGGCAACGCCCAGGTGGCGGCAGCGTCGCAGGCAAGGCAGAATTTCCGGGAACGATTCTGGCATATTTCCCGGCAATGAAGAAGAAAGGGTGTGGCGCGTATGCTGCATCGGCGCGCGGACGCCTCCGGCGCGGCGGCCCCCTGCAATCCCTCACTCCCCCCCTTCAGGCACATCATGCAAGACGACACCTCCGCCCGCCACGACCTCCCGGACGCCAATGTGCGAGCCTCGTCGTACTACGTCTTGCAGGCGCAACACCTGTGCAAGCACTGCCAGCAGACCACGCTGGTGTTCGCGCTGGCCGTGCCGCCTAATCACGAAAGCACCGAAGCCGACATCGACCTGGACGAAGACGCCAGCCGTCTCGGCCTGGCGCCTGGCGAGTTTCATGACTGGCTGTTCAGCCCGGAGCAATGGCAAACAATACCCGGCCCGGCCTTGCTCACCCAGATCGGCAGCGTGTCGGCGCCCGTCGCGTTGACGTTGCAACGCTTGGCGTCGGCATTGCGTCAGGATGCGGCGCAGGGCGCACAATGGACCAACTTCTGCGAGCACTGCGGTAATGCGGTGTGGGAAGGCGCGCTGTACCCGACCCCGGGCCAGCCCTTTTGCCCCGAGGACGACGCCACCGCGGCGCAGATTACCGTGCACACGATCGACGCGCCGTTCGACGGCTACGCACGCATGATCTGGACGGACCGCTATCGCAATAAGTGGCCGCTGTTCAAGCGGCTGGGCGTGGCGTGCAGCGAGGCAGATTGATTTGGCATGCTGAGCGTGCCGGGCGCAACCAGCGCGCCAGGCACGCCTTGCGCTTACGCGTCGGCTTCCTGCGCCTGTTCCATCAGGCTTTCCAGGTGATGCAAGGGAATGGCGACGATGGCGCTTTCCGAGGCGCGCGCGTCGGTCGTCAGATGCTGAATCAGATCCACCGTGGTTGAACGGCGCGTCAGCATCAGGCAGGTGACTTCACCATCGACGACGCGCGTCGCATGCCAGCACCCCGGCCGCATGCAAATGCCCTGCCCCTGCGGCACGCGAAACGCGGCAAGCGTCGCCAGATCGGGGCTGCCATCGGCAGCGCTCTGCGCCACCACCTGAATGATCTCGCCCGTCAGCGGCACGATGGCCTGCTGCGTCAGCAAGTGCTTTTCCAGGTTCGTGATTTCGGTGGACGGGCTGCGATAGTTCACCCACAACAGTTCGGCATCGCCGCCCGCGCCCGTGTTGAACACATGCTCCTGCCAAAAATCGGTGGCGGGGTTCGAAAACAGCGGCACGCCGTTACCGTCCGGCATCGGCTTGCCCAGCATCCAGCCGTACGCCGTAAAGGCGTCGGGCGTCAGAACATTGACTTCCAATTGCGTGTTGCTTGTCATGCGGAACCCTGTGATGGCTTGGGCGATGCGCCACGTTTCGGAAACTCGGCGTCGTAATCGAAATCGCCACGGGCAATGGCTTCCAGAATGGCCGCGCGCCGCTCCGCCGCGCGCTTGAGGTTGGCCGCCGTGGGCTTCACGCGGATGCGCTCGACGCAGTGCCGGCCTTCAAAAAAGAAGCCGATCTCGATCGACGATTCCGACGCGGGCCTGACCCCATCGAACCCCTGGCTCATCGCCTTTCCCGTAGTGATTGCTGATGGGCGACATGATATCGCTTCGACATGACGGGTGTAACCCTGGGCGGAAGTCAGGGCGCGCTACGGGATTCCAGGTCCATTGCCGTTGGCCACTCGACCCGAGGCGCCCAACGCAGCGCCAGGTTGTACGCCGGCACGTCGTTCGCGTCCCGGGGCTCGATGCCGCACGGCGGCAAGGCTTGCGGGCCTTGCTGCATATAGGTGCAGACGTAGGCCCATAGGTTGTCCAGGTCTTGGTTGTAGGTGCTGAGGTGAAAGCGTTCGATGACGTCGTGGGTGTTGGGTTTGACGATGGCAATGGACACGCCCCACTTGATCATCAGGCCACCGCCGGATGTGACGCCCCACTGCTCCCAGACTTCGGCGCGGACGTCGTCCCAGGGGTAGCTGGCGGTGGTGACGTACCAACGGGTGAACGGGTTCCACCAAACCATGTGGAAGCCGTAGACATAGATGCGGCGGCGGGCGCGGTTGAAGCGGATGGGGAGGTCGCGGGGTGGGGAGACGTCCAGGCGGTACATATGGAAGGAGAACCACGCCAGGATGCCCGCCGAAAAGAGAACCGTGAAGGCGGACGAAATCATGTCAGCGTCTACATGAACTTTAGAAAGCCCAGTCCGAATCACTGATCCGAGCATCAACAATAGAGAATAGGCAGAGATTGGAATAAAAAAAATCAGGAGTCCACGAATGCTGGACGACCGTCTCGATAATTCCAAGTAGCACTCGTCAACATGGTTAGGGGCGTCCTCCCGCAAGAAAGGCGTGCATTCGATCTCGCTATTGGGACCAGGCAGGTCCCGCCTCCATCCCTCGCAGGGGGGCTTTAGTTTTGCCTTTCCCATTACGCCTCCTCAGAGATCCACAGACGTGCGTAACCCGCCACATCGTCTTTGTCTGGCCAATAAGAAATTTCAAGCGTAGCGGCCTTGGTGGCGTGCATGGGTTCGAGCCAGTACCTACGACTCAGAACAGGGTTTTCATTGCTGGGCAAAATGCCGGGTAGTGGAGTCATGCCTTGAATTTCGCCCGTGCTCGCCGCCGCTCGCGCGCTGTTGTGATGCTTTGATGCAAGCACGAAAGACGTGATCACTGGCGTACGCCGCCCCCCTTTTTCCACGCCAAAGCGCTCAACGTAAAGCGTGAACTCGTAGCAGGATCGTGCTGAATCAAAACCCGGTAGAACAATTCGACAAGCCAGCTCGGTTCCTGACTCAATTCCTCCGGTCTCTTTGATGAGAAGGATGTCCGTCGTCATGAGCACGTCGATATCCATTGGGCGCTTCGCGCTATGAAATCCCAAGGAAGCTTCTACGCCAAGCACTGCCGCGTTCAGGGCGGATATAGCTGAATCCATTTGTTCTGGATGCGCCCAGCGCCTGTCCAGAGAGCCACGTCCGAAATAGGATCTTCTGGCCCAATGCTCCAGCGCACTAGACTCTTGGCCCTTCGCAGCAGCAATCACAATGAATGCTGCTAGTCCAATCACTATTCCTAACCCTAGTGATCCGAAAAGTGCGCCTGATGTGGCGGCCCCATGGGCGCTGAAACCTCCACCAATAATGGAGAGGACTCCACCAGCAAAGTATCGGTTTTGGGACTTTGTGTCGCCCGCCTCGCCAACTCGGATTCCCGTCTCTATACTCCCCACCCCATCCGCTACCCCTCCCAACGCCGCAATGGCTCCCCCCGCCTTGATCAGCGTCTTCCCCATCCCAATCGCCCGCGCCACCGCCCCGCCTTCGGCTGCCGCCACCCGTCGCATAAACGGCTGCACGCTTTCCGCGCCAATCCTCAGCGTCAACCCACCCGCCTCAACGCCAGCCCCCAGCAACCCCACTCCCGCCCCGTACAACGCGGCCATCGCTTCGGGGTGCCTTGCCCCAACAGTCTCGCGCGCCGCGTCCAGGCTGGTGCGCACGCTGTCGTGCAGGAAATACAGGCTAACGAGCGACAGCGCGCCATAACCCGATCCCACCGACAATCGCTTCAAGCTCGTCAGCCCATTCTTGGCAAATTCCTGCGCATGCGCGGCGCTTAGCTCCAGGCCCTTAAGCAATTGGGCAGCCGGAGCTTCCAGGTTCTTCATGCCGGCCGAGATCTTGCGCATTGCGCCGTGAGCCGCTTTTTGCGCCGCATCTTCTGCTTTGCGGACGGCTCCTTCCACTTGGCGCGCAACGCTTCCTACCTGGCGTGCGACGCTTCCGATTTGGCGCGCGGCGCTTTCTACTTGATTTCCCGCGACGGTCGTGAAGGCGTTGATTCGCTTTCTAACGTCTTCCGCGCTGCCTTCGACCCACAGCGTCACATCGATCAATACGTTACGCACCGCTGGATCAGGGATGCTGATCAAGCCTGCGAAGACAAACGCGCGCACGCGCCGGCCGGCGTCTTGTTGTAGGGTTTCGGCTGCGCGTTGCAGTTCTTCCGCGCAGATGGACAGCAGCTCCCCCACCGTGAGTTGAATCACCACCTGGGTCATCTGCGCATTGCGGTACAGCCACGCCCCGCTCATCTGGACCGCGTCGACGGCGGCTTTGGAACCGGCGTTCAGGTGTTGATGCAGACGCTTGCTGGCGCCGTGCATGGCGGTGAGCAGTTGGTCGGCGGCGTCTGCGGCGCGGCGTTCTCGCCATGCGCCGATTTCCTTGCTGCTGATGATGCTTTTGACAGCGTCAAAGTATTTTTTGCCGGCGTCATTGGCCACGGTTACCGCGCCGAAGATCGGAATAAAGGTGGTTTGCAAAAAGGTTTGATGGCCGTTCAAGGCCAGATAGGCGGCGCTGTTGGGGTCGCTTAGCAACGCGCGCCACGCGGTGCCGGTAGGGCCCAGCGTTTCGGGTTCATTCGACTTGGCATCAGACGCCGGCATGGCATCCGTGATGCCGCCGTCCAAACACGCCCCCACCGTCATCAAGCGCAGTTGCCGCGAACGTTCATCGGTGTCGGAATAATCCATCGCCACGATGCGCTTCCACGCCGCGCTGCCGATCACCTGCGCCCAATCCTTGCCATACGCGTCGATGTCGTTTTCAAAGCGCTTGATGTCCCGGTCGTAGCGCGCCTGAAAGCTTGCCCGGCCTTGGCGGCGCGGTTCGGTGGGCGGATTCGTTTCCCAATAGCGTTCCTTCAAGCGTTCTACGCGGTCGGTGATCTTGGCTTGCATGCGCTCTTGCCGATCAAGCTCGGGGTCCCGGAACACGGGCGGCGTGCCGGACTCGCTGGGCATCAGGTCCATCAATGACACGGTGCTAGCCATCGTCTCGGCATCGGCCTGTACGGCGTACAGTTGCTGAATCGCCAGCAGGCACTGCGAGGTCAGATACGCGTAACGGCGTTCCGGCTCCTCGGCCCACAATCGCTTTTGCGTGTAGGCGGCGAGCCGGACGTTGTTGAGCTCTTCCGCCATGCCGATGGGATCAGGCAGGATCAGCGCGCTTACGCCTTGCGGCAAGCGGTGTTGCCGTTCCATCAACGTCAGGTAATTGCGCATGGCTGCGCCTTGCGCCCCGCGCGATGACCAGCCATGCACGCTGCCGAAGTCATCAACGCCGCTGGCGTATTCAGCCACGTGTTCGTTCAACCGATGTGTATGCTCCAAGCCCAGCGCGGTGCCACCGGCCGTGGGATCGTCGCGCAGCTTCGGCAAGTCGACGATGACAAACCGCCGGGGGTAATCAGCGGCCAAGCCCTTGCCGGACTTGTACGCGTCCAGCACGGCCGCTGGCCATGGGTCTTGCGAATACGCGATCCAGGCGATCTTGTACTTATCAATGTCGATGCCGATGAAAGACGCTGGAAGATCGTGCGCGGTCTGGATGCAGCGCTCGGCCAACGGAGCGGGCTCGGCACGCGGCATTTCATAGGGATTGAAATGCCGCATATGGCCTGCGTCAGTGACTTGATACGCATGCCAGACCCTGCGGTCCAGCAGCACGTACACATAGCCCTTGCGCAAGATGCGCAGCGACGCTTGCAGACTGGGATGCGACAGCGCGTGGCGCGCGCGCAAGAACGAACTCTGGGCCACCACCGCCGGGCGCAGCAGCAGGATCGGCACGCCGTTGCGTTCGCAGGCGTTGCAGCTGCCGGGCGGCAAGGGCATGGTTTCTTCGACGATGTCGATAAGCTGTTGGCTGAGCGTCATGTAACGACTCGAAGGCCAAGACGCTTGCGGGCGATGCAGGACGTAGCGGGGGGTGGCATGACGGGCTCCATCGTCGTGGCGCCGGCCGTGGCGGCCGGGATGCTTCCTGAAGGAAGCGCTACCCGCACTCATGCAACATCCATGCCAGGCGTGACGCCATATCAATAATTCCCATGGAATCAATGGCTTGCCGCGCAACTAGGACGCTTACGAAGGAATACTCCGATTCCCCTCCCGGCCAAACCCCCGCTTTTCCCCAGAAACCGGGCCAGTTCTGACTCGAATAAAAAATATCGCTATTGAATCAATGGCTTGTAGCGGGTCAAAATTGGCCCGATCGGGTCAAATCTGGCTCGTGCCCGGATGCATGACCGCAGGCCCCTCTTCCATAAGGATGCGCACCATGGCTCTTGATCTGACTTCGCACTACGTTTTGCTGGACGCTTCCGGCGCCGCGTCAACGGTGAATGGCGGCGATGCGTTCTGGTCGCAGTCGCCTGACGAGCTCGACAAGTTTGGCCGCGGCTGGCTGGTGTCGGAATACACGTTCGCGTCCGATTGGCCGCAATGGGAGATGCATCCGGAAGCGGACGAGATTGTGCGCTTGATGACGGGCGCCGCCGAGCTGCATCTGGAATGGCCAACGGGCAATCAGGTGGTGAAGATGCTGGCGGGTGACGGGTATGTGATTCCGAAGGGCGTGTGGCATACGGTGAAGGTGATGGAGCCCTGCCGGATGCTGCACATCACGATGGGCGCGGGGACGCAGCATCGGGCGGCGTAGCGGCCTCAGCCCCCCACCCGCACGGGGCGGACGCGCGTGATCTCGCGGTCGTCGATGGGCCAATGTAGCGCCGCGGACAAGATGCCCAGCGCCATCGCGCCCAGCCAGATCAAGTCATAGGAATGCGTGGCTTCGAATACCACGCCGCCCAGCCACACGCCCAGGAAGGACCCCAGCTGATGGCCGAAGAAGACGAAGCCGAACAGCGTGGTCAGGTAACGCACGCCGAACACCTGCGCGATCAGCCCGTTGGTCAGCGGCACGGTGCCTAGCCAGACAAAGCCCATGATGGCGGCGAACGCGTAGACGGTCCATGTGGATAGCGGCAGCAGCAGGAACAGCGCGATGGCCGCGGTGCGCAGCAGGTAGATGCCAGCCAGCAGGTATTTGCGGCGATGGCGCGCGCCCAGGACGCCGCAGGCATAGGTCCCCATGACGTTCGTGAGCGCAATGATGGCCAGCGCGGCCACGGCGTCCGACGCACGCAGGCCCTTGTCCATCAGATACGCGGGCAGATGGGTGCCGATGAACGCCAGCTGGAAGCCGCAAGCCAGAAAGCCCAGGTTCAGAAGCCAGAAGCCCGGCTGCCGAAACGCTTCGCCAATGGCGGCGCGCATCGACAGGCTGGCGTCCGGTGCGGACGGGTCCCGCGCGGGCGTGGCGGGTTCGCGCAGGGGACGCGCCAAGGGCAGCACGATGGCCAGCAGCACGGCAAACACCAGTAGCGCGCTGACCCAGCCCCATCCCCCAATCAGCCACTGCGCGGCAGGCACCATGATGAATTGGCCCAATCCGCCGACCGCGCCCGCGACCCCCAGCGCCCAGCCCCGGCGTTCGGGCGGCACCAGCCGGCTCAACGCGCCGTAGATGGCTGCGAATGCGGTACCCGACAGCGCGATGCCGATGCACACGCCCGCCGTCAGCATGAAAGCCGCGGGCGTGGCGGCATGCGCCATGCCCACCAGCCCCAGCGCGTAGAACGCCAGGCCGCCCGCGATGACCTTGGCCGATCCGTAGCGGTCGGCAATCATGCCGGTGAAGGGTTGCACGATGCCCCAGGTGAGGTTCTGCACGGCCATCGCCATGGCGAATGTCTCGCGGCTCCAGCCCCGGTCCATCGACACGGGCAGCAGGAACAGACCCTGCACATGGCGCACGCCCAGCGCCAGGCCCATGACGATGCCACCGGCCAGAACCAGCAACCACAACCGCGAAACATCAGGGGAAGACGGGGAAGACATGGTGAACCCTCCGGACAGGCGCATCGCTTCAATCAAGGCAAGCGCACGCCTGTATTACAGAGGCGCCGGACATGCGCTTCAACTGATTATTTTTTGTCCGCTACATGCTTGGCAAGAATGTGATTGCGGCTGCGTATCGAGTCCGCAAATCGTGGCACTAAATCAGGACGCTAAATCAGGACGCCAAATCGAGGCCCCATTTACGCTTGGTTTTCTATCGTTACATTTCCCGTTTCATTGCTTGCTACTGCTAGTTACAGTGCTGCCTTCCCCATTTTCTGATGCAGGCACCCGACCATGTGGCACGTTCGGCTTGGCTCCTCTTTTCCCGCGGCTCGCGCCCGCGCCCGCACGCAATGAGGACCGCTCTGAAGCCCCTGACGCTGGCCGTGATGCTGACGCTGCCCGGCCTGCCCGCTGCGGCGTACGCGGATTCCTGGTTGGATCAATGCACCACCAGCTACTACGGCCAAGGCGCCGACACGTCTTGCCATCAGGCCTTTAGCGAAGGCCTGGCGGCGGTGCTGACGGGTTCGCGCAGCGACGGCGCGGGCGCGTGGGGCTACATCGACAAGCAAGGCCGCATGGCCATCGCGCCCGCCTACGCGGAAGCGAAGCCGTTTCAGAACGGGCTGGCCGCCGTCAGCCAGGGCGGCTTGTGGGGCTATATCGACACCAAGGGGCAATGGGCCATCAAGCCGCGTTTCGCCAACGCCACCGGCTTTAACGCCGAAGGCACGGCGCTGGCCGAAGACGACGAGCACGATGTGCTGATCGACCGGCAGGGCAAGGTGGTGAAGACCTTCCCCTTGGGCACGCGTACCTGGGGCTTCATGCCCGGGCAGAAGCTGGCGTCGATGGAAGTGCCGACGCCGCCGCGCCTGATCAACACCGCCACCGGCACCGCCGCGAACCTGCCCGACGGCGTGATGATGCTGGCCGCGCCCACGGCGGGCTTTCTGCCCGCGCAGGTGCGTGGATCGCGCTACTCCGGCTGGTGGGGTCTGTTGGACGCGCATGGCCAATGGGCGGTGGCGCCGGACGTGCTGCGCTCGCGTGAAGCGCCTATGCGCGACGGCAATATCGTGGCGGTGCGCCGCGACGACAAATGGCTGTTCGTGAACCCGCGCGGGGAAGCGCTTTCACAAGCCATCTACGACCGCGTGCAGTGGGCCGCGCCAGGCCTGTGGCTGGTTGCGGCCGATGATGGTAAGACGACGCTGCTGGACAGCAAGCTCAAGCCGCTGCACACGTTCTCGACGTCGTACCTGGGGATGCAGGAACGCGAAGGGTGGCGTTACCTGGCGGATGCGTCAATGACGCTGCTGATCAGCCCCAACGGCACCGTGCAAAAGCTGGCGGTGCGCGATGGGCGCGTCGACATTGAGCAAGGGCTGGCCTGGGTTTACGGCGTGCCCGCGTCGTCGGTACCGACGGCGCTGAATCAAGCGATGGATGCCGCAGGCGACGCCATGGATGCGGCAGACGCCGCCATGCAGGGCGGCACGCATGCCACCACGGAAGGCTTGAGCGATGCGGTGAAAGAGGCGGCCGATGCCCCCGTTGCCGTCGACGCCGCGGACGGCGCTGTCGACGTTGCCGAAGAGGCGCACCCGTCGGCCGCCGTGGCTGACGCCGCGGCCACTTACACAACCGACGCGGTCACGCCCGCCACCGACGCGACGGGCGAAGGCGTGCTGGTTCAGATCTATGCCCGTGACGGCCGCGCGCTGCTCGATGCCGACACGGCCGCACAATTGCGCGCCTACGCACTCAGCGCGTTCTCGCCCAGCCGAAGGGCGTTGCGCGGCAATGACAACAGCAAGCGCATCCCCGGCCTGCCGCTGGCGCTGTTGCGGCCTCATGACGCCGCCCAGCCGCTGGCCATTCTGACGGCCGACGGCAAGATCGTCTCGAACCCGGAATGGGAAAACATCGACACCTATGACGTGACGATGCCGCTTGTGGTGCAGGCCAAGAAGAGCAAGCTCGGCGCCATCGACGCCCAAGGCGCGTGGGCAGTGAAGCCCGAGTACGACCAGATCCGCCCCTTCAACGGCGCTTACACGTGGGCGCGCACGCGCGACATGCTGCAACGCGACGCCCTGTTGATCGACGCGCACGGCAAGCCCATGCGGCTGCCGGACAACGTGGATACCGGCGCGTCCAAGCTGGATGGCGACCTGCTGTTCTACCAATCGCCAAACGAAAACCGTGAACGCCGCTATGGGCTGTGGAACATCCGCCGTGGCGCGCCGGCGCTGAAGCCGGAATTCGAGAGCATTGAAGACTTCGAAGACGACTGGGTTCGCGTGCAGCACAACGGCCACTGGGGCGCCGTCAACCGCGACGGCCAATGGATAATCCCCGCCACGCATGACAGCGCCTACGACATGGACTACCTGGGCAACGGCTTCATGCTGGTCAAGGACCCCGAAGGCAAGGGCAAGGCGGGCCGCTATAGCGACAGCCCCTACAAGATGGTCAACCTGCGCACGGGCAAAAGCAGCGACACCATTTACGGCAAACCGGACAAGCTGCAAGACGGGCGCTACATCGGCGCGCTCGCCGACGGCAGCGCTGTGCTGTTCGATGCGCAAGGCAAGGCCACGCGCATCTCAGACGGCCGGCCCGAAAGCAAAGAGCAGCATGGCGACTGGCTCATCGTGCGGCAAGATGAACGCGAAGGCGCGATTGATGCGCGCGGCAACATGAAGGTGCCCGCCTTGTATGGCGAGTTCAACCCCTTCTTCGCACAGCCCGAAGGCCTGGCGCGCGTCAATGTGGGGCCGGGCTACCGCGTCATCGATCAAAGCGGCAAGACCGTGCAGGAAGCCCGCGGCGATGGTTTCCCGCTGGCCTCCATGCAACGCATTTTGTTCAACGACGACAGTTCGTCCACGGCGCTGTTGACCGACCTGCAAGGCCGCGAAGTGGCGCGGCTGTCGGGCAAGTATCCGGTGGAATACCAGAAGGCCAGCGAAGGCGTGGTGCCGTACAGCGAGAACTATGGCAAGTACGGTTTCCTGAACGCGGCGGGCAAACGCGTGGTCGGCGCGCACTTTACCGAGCTGGGTCCGTTGAAGAACGGCTTGGCGAAAGCGCGCCGCGTGGACCGCACCGGCAAGCTTTACGGCTACATCGACCTGAGCGGCCGTTACGCCATCGCGCCCGCCTTCAAATGGGCTGATGACTTCCATGACGGACGCGCCATGGTGATGCACGACTACCTGGTCGAGTTCATCGATACGAAAGGCAAGACCACCACCACATTCGGCGTGCTGTGCGACCAGATCGTGATCTTTGACGCAGAGGAAAACCAGAGCTGGCCGCGCGAAGCGCTGACCTGCGCTGACGCGACGCGCATTGATCCCCCCGCCCTCGACACCGCCAAAGCAGAATAACCATGACGTCACGCGTGATTCGCACTACCCGCCTTGCCTGCGCGCTGGCCGCCTTGGGCGCCTCGTACTCTGCACACGCCCAGACCGGCCATGTGTACTGCGTGGACGAGGCCAATTTCCGCAACGTGGCCGCTGCCGACGACATTGCCGCGCATAGTCCCTACGCCAACGGTTGCATCCGCGATCTGTCCGATGGACGCGCCGCCGTGCTGTTGCCGTCAGCGCTGGAACCCATCAGCCGCGTGCCTGCGAACCAATCCTTGCGCCGCCATGCCTGGGGCTTTCTGGACCAGAATGGCCGGCTGGCGATTCGTCCCATCTTCGAAGACGTGCGCAACTTTCGCCAGGGCTTAGCCGCCGTGAAATGGCAAGGCAAGTGGGGCTTCATCGATGTGAACGGACGCATGGCGGTGCCGCCGCGCTATGACGAGGTGGGCGACTTCGCCCAGATTGGTCTGGCCGTGGTGACGCTGGACGGACGTCAGCAATTGATCAACCGCAACGGCGAATCCGTGGGCGATGCCTTGGATGCCGGCATCCAAAGTCTGGTGCTGAACGACGGCGTGCCCGCGCAGGCCTCGGTGCATTATAAGCAGGAATACCGCTCGCCCAGCGGCGAACGCCGCTTTGCGAAACCCGGCATCACCGTCACGCAGGCGTATGGCGATGGCTTGTACATCGCCATGAACGACGAGCACCGGTACGGCGTGCTGGACCGCGATTGGAACTGGCTGATCGAACCCGTATTCGAAGATGTCTCGAACCCGCGCGACGGCATGCTGGCCGTGGCCTACGGGCGTGACGGCGTGATGCTGCTGGGCCCGGATGGCAAGCTGATCGGCGAAGACCAGCACTATGAAGACTTGAACGCCGTGGGCCGCAAGTTCTGGAGCGCGAACCTGGGCCGCGGCAAGGGCTACGCGATTCTGGATGCGGCAGGCACGCTCATCGTCACGATGACGCAAGACGAAGCGCAGGCGTCGCAGCGCTTCACGGACACCATCGTCTACCCATCCAACAACGCGCTGATGGCGTTGGTGCCGGGCCAGGCCAAACCCGTGACGTTGGGCCAGGGCATCTTGCCCGCCAACGATGAAGGCGGATTCGTGTTGTTCAGAAATGACGCGGGCGAAGGCGCGGGCCTGCTCACCCCCAAGGGCGCGTGGCTGCACGGCGAGTCGGCCCCCGCCTGGCTGGCCGAAGCGGGCGCGTTCGAAGTGCGGCTAGGCCGGCTGTGGATCATGAAGCGCGAAGGCGGCTTGCTCAACATTGTCGACGCTGACGGACAGGCTCTGCTCAAGCCCGCGGCGGTCGAAGCCGTGCAGAGCATGACAATCAAAGCGCTGCCGTTGAATATTCCGGGCGCGCCGCTTGGAACCTTGGGGCAAAGCCATTGCCAATGCGGACCCAATGGCGCCAGCCTGTTGCTCGCTGATGGCAGCCTGGTGACCGATCCGACGTGGACAGACCTGGTGCCGCTGGATGGCGATCCTGACAACAGCTACGGCGATGAGCCGGTGTCGCCCGACACGCTGAAGCCGGAACAGCTGCGCTACGCGGCAGAAACGGCCGACGGCATGCAGTTGCTGGATGCGCAGGGCCGTCCGATGAAGCTGCCGTTGCAGCAGCACATTGGCAGGTTCAACCAGGGCTACGCGCTGGTTTACGCGGACGGCGTCAACCGCATGATCGACCGCGACGGCAAGGTCTACGCATTGCCCGCCGATGTGTTCGATTCGCATGTTGTCGCGCCCGGCGTGATCCGCTACGTGAAGACCGCCAGCGACGACGCGCCGTGGGGCTTGTACGACTTCGTGGCCGGCAAGGAACTGGCCGCGCCCGCGTTCCGGGACATCGGCGAGTTTGAGCATGGCCAGGCCGTCGCCACGCTGGGCGAGGGACGCGCGGGCGTGATCGATCTGCAAGGCAAGTGGATCGTGCCGGCCCGCCATCAACGTGTCGAACGCATCAACGACAAGCTGTGGAAGGTGATGCAGGCGGGCGGGCAGGAAGACGATTACAGCCGTGCCGCGGCGGTATTCAACGACCAGGGCCGCGCGCTGACGCCGTTCGTGAAGCGCTTGCAATTAAGCCAGGCGCCAGATGGCGCCATCACCGTCGATAGCGAGCAACGCCGCTGGATATTTTCGGCCGATGGCGCCGCCGCGGTGGACCTGGAAGACGCCACCTACACGCGCTTGGGCGATTGGCTGGAAATTCGCCGCGCCACACGCTACGGCTATCTGGACGCGCAAGGCAAATGGCAGATTTCGCCCAGTGCGGCGGTGGGCTCGGTGTTTCAAGGGTCGCCCGCCCGTGCGCTGGTCACAGACGAGAACGCCTCGCGCCTGATCGATACGCAAGGCAAGACGGTGGCCACGCTGCCGGAAGGCGACTGGCGCTGGCCGCAAGGGTCGTCGACGTTGCTGCGGTATATCAGCACCCGCGGGCGCGTTCAGACCGAGTACGTCGACATGAACGGCAAGACGACGCTGCAAGTCGAGGGTACGGCGTCGGCGTATTCCGAAGGCCGCGCGGTGACGATACTGGCCACGCGCGCCATGCGCGCCGTGGATGCCAAGGGTACGCTCACCGGACCCGCGTTCGATGCGCTGGGCACGATGCGCGATGGTCTGGCTCCGGCGCTGTCCGACTACAACTTCGGCTATGTAAACCGCGACGGCACGTTCGTGATTCCCCAGCAATACAGCGCGGTGACGCCGTACACTCATCAGCGCGCGGTGGTGTCGACGATGGAAGCCTCGGCACTGATCGACCCTGCCGGACAAGCGTTCGCCCGCGTCGAAATGGTGTGCGGCGTGCGCACGTTGTACGGCAGCGCCGGCCAGCGCTTGTGGCCGAACACGATGCCGGCGCGCTGCGAGCAGCATCGCCCTAAGTAGGCGCGTTCCAGGCCGAGCGCCGCGCGCCTTCCGGCGCGGTGCTTCGGCTTGGCGGTCCCGCTCAGCTTTCCGGCTCGGCTTTTCAGCTTGGCGCCCCGGCTCAGCGCGCCCCACCCTCCCCCGCGCTGAACGCCTATTGCGCGTCCAGCGCCAGATAGCGCTGCGTCTGCACGATGGCTTCGCGTTCCTTGAAGCTTGTCAGCCGGTCGGCCAGCGCGCTGCTGTCGCCGGTCTGCTTAATGGCGGCCAGCGTTGCCTGCATGGCGTGGATGGCGGCGCGCTGCAAGTCAGACGGGATGATGGCCAGGCGGTAGCCCATCGCGGCCAGGTCGGGCAGCGGCACAAGCGGCGTCTTGCCGCCGTAGAACATGTTGATCAGCTTCAGGCCGGGCAAGCGGTCGGCGATGGCGCGAATCTGCTCCAGCGTTTCCGGCGCTTCCACAAAAATCATGTCCGCCCCCGCCTTCACGTAGCGCTCCGCGCGCGCAATGGCGGCGTCGAAGCCTTCCACCGCAATCGCGTCCGTGCGCGCGATGACCAGCGTGTCGGCGTCGCTTAGCGTCTGGCGCGCAATGTGCACCTTGCGGCACATTTCGTCGGCGTCCACCAGGCTCTTGTCATCCAGATGGCCGCAGCGCTTGGGAAACGACTGGTCTTCAATGTGAAAGGCCGCCACGCCCGCGCGCTCCATGATGCGCACGGTGCGCTCGACGTTGGCGGACCCGCCAAAACCCGTGTCCGCATCGGCCACGACCGGCAAGCCGCTGGCGTCGACGATTTTCTCCACGCGGTCCATCACCTCGGTAAAACTCAACAGGCCGATGTCGGGGTAGCCGGCCGCGCGCGCAATCGCGCCGCCGCTGGCGTAGACGGCGTTAAAGCCTGCGGCGGCGACCAGCCGCGCAGACAGGCCGTCGTAGGCGCCCGGCGCCACCACGATGTCGTGGGCCAGATGCTGGCGCAGCAAGGCGCCGGAAGAGAGGGTTGCGGTCATGGGAATTCCTAGGCGGATTCAATCGATACGCCCATGATCGGCCTGACGAAATAGAATGTCCAATATATGGAAAATTGATAATCAGTACGTAAAAGGTATCGACATGGAACTGCGCCACCTGCGTTATTTCGTGGTGACCGCCGAGGCGCAACACTTCACGCGCGCGGCGGAACGGTTGGGTATGGCGCAGCCGCCGCTTAGCCAACAGATACGTCAGCTGGAGCAGGAAGTAGGCACGCCGCTGTTTGACCGCACCGGACGCGGCGTGGTGTTGAACGATGCGGGGCACGCGTTTCTGGCGTGCGCGCAAGACATCCTGCAACGCGCGCAGGCGGCCGTGCAGACCGCGCAGCGCGCGGCGCGTGGCGAGGTCGGCGAGCTGACGCTGGGCTTCACGGAATCGGCGTCGTTCAATGGCGTGGTGACGGAGCTGATCCGCCAGTACCGCCAGCAATATCCCGATGTGGAGATGACGCTGTCGCAAGGCGATAGCGAATCGCTCGTCGCGCAATTGCGTGAAGGCGCGATTGATGCCGCCTTCGTGCGCCCCCCGTTCGCGCTGGACGGCGGGCTGGCCTTTCCGCAGTTGGCCTTTACGCAGTTGGCCGAAGAGCCGCTGGTGGTGGCCTTGCCGCTTGGCCACGCGCTGGCGCGCCGCAAGCGGCTGGCGCCCAAGGATTTGACGCAAGAACGCTTCATCCTCTATTCACGCAAGTCGGGGTATGGCCTTAGCGCGGACATCATGGCGGCGTGCCGGCAGCATGGGCTGAATCCGCTGATCGGTCAGCGCGCGCCGCAATTGTCGTCGGCGGTAAACCTGGTGGCCGCCGGCATGGGCGTGGCGGTGGTGCCGGCATCCCTGCGCCACCTGCGGCCGGACGGCGTGGTGTACCGCCCCTTTGCGCTGGATTGGCCCCGCGCGGTGCTGGGGCTGGCGATACGGGGGAACACGCCGGGCGGCAGGGTGGAGAATCTGCTGCGCTTGGCGAAGGGCGCATCGCGGTAAACGCGTTGGGCAGGTGAGGTGCGTGAGTTGCGTTAGGAGAGTTAGGTGCGCCAGGCCCGTAAGGCAGCCAAGACCGTGGACGGAAACGACGGACTTAAACCGTTCGCGCCAAACGCATCCCCGTCAATCATCATGCGCTTCATGCACCGCCACGGCGCCGCGTTTCCAATAGCTGGCGGCGCGGATGCGGCCTTTGTCGATGCCGTGCTGCGACACCATGATTTCGCGCACGGCCTTGGCCACCGCGGATTCGGCCGCGACCCACACGTAGCCCTCACCCGACGGCAACTGCAATTCGCGCGCCGCTTCCAGCAGCAGCGTGCTATAGCCCGGCGCAGTGCCGTCACGATGCAGCCAGCGCACGGTGGTCTTGGCGGCGGAGTCCAGCGCAATTTCATTCGCGGCGGACGGCACTTCGATCAGCACCAGCGCCTGCGCCGTGGCGGGCAGTTCTTCCAGGCGGCGGGCGATGGCGGGCAGCGCGGTTTCGTCGCCGATCAGCACATGCCAGTCAAAGCCCTTGGGTACGACGAAGGAACCACGAGGGCCGCCGATGCCCAGCTTCTGGCCCGGCTCGGCCTGCTCGGCCCACGTGCATGCCGGGCCGTCGCCGTGCAGCACGAATTCAATGTCCAGCTCGCGTGCGGCGGCATCGAAGCGGCGCGGCGTGTAGTCACGCGCGGCGGGCTTGGGCATGCCTTCGGGGAACTTGACGCCGTCGGGGCCTGCCGTGGGCAAGACCAATGGTTGTGACGGATCGGCGGGGAAGAACAGCTTCACGTGGTCGTCGAACGAGGCGGACACAAAGTCCTGCAAGTCCTCGCCGGTGAACGTGATGCGAGCCAGCAGGCCGGCGATGCGTTCGATACGCACGACGGTCAGCACGCGCATTTTTAGGTTGTGGCGCACGCGCTCCACATTCAGGTCGCTACGAGTCATTAACATTCCAGTATTTGGGGGGACGAAATCAAGCACAGGGCTTGGCGTTGATCTCGTCGGTGGCACGCGCCAGGATGGCGGCAATGCGGCGTTGTTCCGCGGGGGACGCGTCGGTGCGCTCGAGCAACGCGCGGCGGATGGCTTGGCGCGCTTGCACAAATTCCGGCAGCCAGCCGGTGCGCGCGTCCTCGCCTTCCGGCCCCAGGTCACGCGGCGCGCCGCTCCAGGCCTGACGCATCCAATCCATTTTTTTGGCGATGTGTTTGAAGCGGTTGAACATCAGCGCCAGACGTTCGCGGTTGGCGTCCAGATGCGCGTGGCCGGCGTCCGCCAGGTGATAGCGCTTCTTCGTGCCGTCGGGTTCGACGGTGGCGTAGCCCAGCTCTTCCAGATAGGTCAGCGCGGGGTAAACCATGCCGGGGCTGGGCGTGTAGAAGCCATTGCTCAGGGCGCCCAGCGCTTTGATGAGTTCATAGCCGTGGCTGGGGTTTTGTTCCAGCAGGCCCAACAGCATCAGTTGCAGATCGTCGGCAGACACGCGGCGGCCACGCGTGAACCCGCGCCCGTCGCCGCCGAAACCGTCGGCATCGCCCCGGCCGCCGCCGTCCGGAGGACCGGAAAACCAATCCCCACCCGCGCTGGCGTGGTGGGGATGATGCCCGTGGTGGCCGTGATGGCCGTGATGGCCGGGGTGGCTGTCTTGGCCGTGATGATGGGGGTGGTTGTGGTGACCGCGATGGCCGTTATAGCTGTGGCGACCTTGGTGGGGGATGTCGGTATGGCGCATGGAATGGCTCTTACGATGTATCTTAAGATATAGATCTTACGATACACCCGCCAAATTCCACGCGTCAAGCGCGGCGTTCCTCGCCCCCTCCTCTTCAGGCCGTCACAGCACGGGCTCCGCGGGCGTCTGCACCCAGCGCGCGAACTCGTCGGCGCAGGGTTCATCCGGCGCCGGCGCATAGACCACCAGCCGCAGATGGCGGCTCTCGTCCACCGTCAGCGTGGCGTGTTCGAAAGCGATGTCGCCCAGCGATGCCACGTGCAATTTGCGTTGGCCCATGCAGGCGCCATGCACATCGTGTTCGCGCCACCATGTCTTGAAATCCGGCGACACGGCTTCCAGTTCGTCGACCAGTTCCGCAATGTCTGGCACGCCCGACGCGCTGGCGAAATCGCGCCGGAAGGTGGACAACATGGCGGGCGCCTGCGCGGGCCAGTCCACAAATACCTGCCGCATGGTCGGCACGACAAACAGCATCCACAGCAGGTTTCGCCGGCCTGGCGGTTGACCCGAAAAATTGAACACGCGGTCTGCCGCGGCATTCCACACCACGACGTCCCAGCGCAGGTTCAGGATGTAGGCCGGGCGCGCGGGCAGGTCGTCCATCAGGCGGCGCACCTGCGGCGGCACCGTGCACCAGGTGCGGCCGGGTTCGGCGGGCGGACGCTGGTGGGCCAACAGATACAGGTGGCGGCGTTCGGCGGCATCCAGCTTCAGCACGCGCGCCAGGTTCTCCAGAAAACCGGCCGACACGCTGATGTTTCGGCCCTGTTCGAACCACGTGTACCAGGCGAGCCCCACCCCGGCCAGCGCGGCGACTTCTTCGCGCCGCAATCCCGGCGTGCGGCGGCGGCCGCCTGCAGGCAGGCCCAAGTCCGTGGGGCTAAGACGTGCGCGGCGCAGGCGGAGAAATTCAGACAAGTCCGCGCGTGTGCGGTCCAGGCGTTGAGGGGTGGGAGATGCGGTCATGGAGAGGGGCTTGAACGACGAGCCATTGCAGGCAGGGGTGGATGCACGTGGGAGCATGGCGGGCAGCGGATATGCCGGCCGCGGCTGTCTAGGCACGAGCGATGGCGGGAGTGAGTAGGCCGGACAACGCAACTAATAGTCCAGACCGCGCTACGAATAGGCCGGCCAGCGCTATTGCACGCAGTAATAGCATAAGCAGCTAAATTGTATAAGGCTGAAAGGCCACCCAGAACAGCGCCGATTCTGTTTCTGAAGGCGCTGAAATGCCATCTACTGCCCTGCCCTCCCGCTGCGCCGACGCCGCGTCCGACCGCGCGCCTGACACCTCGCCTGACCCCGCGCCCGGCCCCGCGTCCGACACCGCGCCACTCGGCCCGCTCGGCCTTGCCGTACTGCTGTCGGGCGGCTTCATCACCATCTTCGACCTGTTCGTCGTGAACGTCGCTATTCCCAGCATGCAGCGCACGCTGTCGGCGAACTTCGCGCAGATCAACTTCATCATCGTGGCGTACGAACTGGCCTATGGCGTGCTGCTGATTGCCGGCAGCCGCCTGGGCGACCGCCATGGCCGCCGCCGCTTGTTCATGCTGGGCATGGCGGGCTTTGCGATGGCGTCCGCGTTGTGTGGACTGGCCCCCACCGCCAACTCGCTGATCGCCGCGCGCATCGTGCAAGGCGCAGCCGCCGCGATGCTATTTCCGCAGGTCTACGCGCTGATCCGCGTCAGTTACCACGGTCAAGCCCGACAGCGTGCGTTCGGTCTGATGGGCATGACGCTGGGCTTGGCCGCCATCGCGGGCCAGGTAGTAGGCGGGTGGATTGTGCACGCCGACCTGTTCGGCCTGGCATGGCGCACCATTTTTCTGATCAACGTGCCGCTGGGGCTGCTGGCCTGCCAGCTGGCGCGCCACATTCCGGAATCCCGCGAGCCGTCGAGTGCGGCGATGGATTGGCCCGGCGCGGTGCAAGTGGGCGCGGGGCTGGCCTTGCTGCTGTTGGCATTGATTGAAGGCCCCGCGCGGCACTGGCCGGCGTGGACGCTGGCGTGCGGCGCGGCGTCGGTGGTGTTGCTTGCCGCGTTCGTGCGGATGCAGCACCGAGTGAAAGCGCAAGGCGGCGTGCCGCTCGTCGACATGGGTTTGCTGGCGCAACCGCGCTTTGCGGCCGGCTGCCTGCTGGTGATGCTGGTGTTCTCCACCGCCAGCGCCATGTTTCTTTGCTATGCGCTGCTGGTGCAGACCGGCTTCGGGCTGGACGCGCTGACGGCAGGCTTGATCTTCGCGCCCGCCAGCGTCGGCTTTGTGGCGGGGTCCATGGTGGCGCCTCGTCTGGTGGCGCGCTACGGCACGGCCGCCATCGCAGCTGCCGCCTTGCTGTATGGCGGCGCCACCGCCGCATTGATGCTGCATGTGGGCATGGCGGGCGCGACGCTATCGCCGTGGTCGCTCGTGCCTGCGCTGGTGTGGCTGGGCGCGGCGCAAGGCGCGGTCAACACGCCGCTGGTGAACCTGGCGTTGGGGCTGGTTGAAGACCGGCACGCCGGCATGGCGGCGGGCGTGGTGTCGACGTTGCAGCAAGTGGGCGCGGCGCTCGGCGTATCGGCAGCGGGCATGTTGTTCAGCGGCGCGTTGCGGACGCACGCCGACGCCAGCGCACCCGAACGCTATGCGCAAGCCTTCGCCTCGGCCATGCAATTCAACGTGGCGGCGATTGCGGCGTCGGTGCTGCTGCTGGCGTGGTTAGGGCGCCGCCGCTGAAGGCACGGCGCCCTGCACGGGGTAAAGCCCGCGCTGGATTCAACCCGCCGACAATTCCCGCGCGCGCTGTTCCGCTTTGTGCACCGCTTGCGTGATGGCATCGGCCACGCCCGCGTCGCGCATGTGCGACAGCGCGGCATAGGTGGTGCCGCCCTTGGACGTGACGCGTTCTTGCAGCTCGGTCAACGGCACGTCTTCGCTGGCCGCCAACCCGGCCGCCCCCCGGAACGCAGACACGGCCAAGCGGCGCGCATCGTCTTTGGTAAAGCCCAATTCCAACGCGCCCTTTTCCAACGCCGCCATGAAGTGAAAGACGTAGCCCGGGCCGCTGCCCGTCACCGCCGTCACGGCGTCGATCATGGCTTCGGACTGCGTCCAGATGCGTTCGCCGACGGCGGCAAACAAGGCGTCGACCTGTTCGCGTTCGGCCGCCGAGCAGGCGGGCGTGGCGAACAGGCCCGTCATGCCCAGGCCCACCTTGGCCGGCGTGTTCGGCATGGCGCGCACGATGCGCGCGTGGCCGCCCAGCCATGCCGACAACGACGCCAGCTCCACGCCCGCAGCGATGCTGACCACGGTGGCGGTGGCCGGCAGATGCTGATGGATCTGTCCGCAGGCTTCTTGCAGCACTTGCGGCTTGGTGGCCAGCACGCACAGCGCGGCGTCGCCGATATCGGCGCCGACGCTTTCCCGGCACGTGAGCCCGCGCGCCAGCAGCGCGTCGCGCGTGGGCGCGTAGGGTTCGATCACCAGGAAGTCGGCCAATTCGCGGCCCTGCTCGAGCAGGCCGTCAATGATGGCGGAGGCCATGTTGCCGCCCCCGACGAAAACAATCTTTTCACGCATGTTGCTCTGATTCCCAAAGGTGGTCTTGCAGAAGGTCGGCTTGCAAGGGTGACGTTTACAGAAGTGAAGTTTGCAGAATTGAGGTTTGCAAAGTGAGGTTTGCAAAATGAAGTTTGCAAAAACAGGCCTGACAAGAAATAGGCTGCGCCACGCGTCAGCGTTTGCGCACGGCCCCCGCGTCCAACGCGCCAATGCGGTTGCGGCCAAGCAGTCGCAGGGTATTTTCCAATTCGGTGCGCAATATCGCCAGTACCTCTTGCGCGCCAGCGGGGCCTCGGCCTGCCAGGCCGTACAGCGGCGCGCGGCCCAGCAGCACGGCGCGCGCGCCCAGCGCCACCGCCTTAGCGATGTCGCTGCCGCGTCGTATCCCGCCGTCGACCAGCACTTCCAGCTGCGAACCCAATTCCGACGCCACTTCAGGCAGCACGTCGAGCGGACACGGCGCGCCCTCCAGTTGCCGGCCGCCGTGGTTGGACAGCACGATGCCATCCACGCCATGCGCGTGCGCGCGGCGCGCGTCAGCCAGCCCCTGTATGCCCTTGATCACGATGCGTCCGCGCCAATGGCGGCGCAGCCACGCGACGTCATTCCAGCTCAGCGCCAAGTCCATCTGCCGGCTTAGCGCCGAGGCCTGCTCGGTGATGTTTTCACGCGCATTTGAACTGACGGCCAGATTTTTCAACTGCGGCCCTCCGTGGCGCAGCATGCGCCAACACCAGCCGGGATGCGCGGCCAGATCCAGCATCAGCCGGCCTGAAGGGCGCAGCGGCAGCTTGAAACCGTTGCGCTTGTCGTGGTCGCGGTTGCCGTGCACCGGCACATCCACGGTCAGGAACAGCACCGTGTAGCCGTTCTGCCAGGCGCGGTCCATCAGATGTTCGGCAATGCGGCGGTCGCGCTGCACGTACAGTTGCAGCCAGAGCTCGCCAGGCGTGGCCGCGCGCACGTCTTCCAAAAGCGAGGTGGACGCGGTGGACAGCACGAAGGGCAGCCCCGCCCGATGCGCCGCGCGCGCCAGATGCACGTCGGCGTCGGGCCAGAACAAGCCGTTCAAACCGGTGGGGCCGACAATGGCGGGCATCGCGGCGGACGCGCCCAGCACGGACGTGTCCAGCTGGCAATCCGTGACATCAACCAGCACATCGGGGCGGAACTCGATATCGGCGTAGGCCGCCGCGTTGCGCGCCAACGTGCGTCCGTCTTCGGCGCCGCCTTCCAGGTAATCGAACGCCAGCCGGGGCAGCCGCCTTTGCGCTTGCCGCCGGTACTCCATCACGCTGGGAAGCATGTCCCTTCCTTGATTTGCAGAGTCAACATAGAATTGCATATCGCACGATATGATTGTATTTCGATCATTTCACGAATCGCAATCCGGGACACCCATCCCTAGGACATACCCTATATTCAATTGAAATACGATTAATCAAATCGAAAAGCGATTTAAGTAATCGTATGCTGTGCCTCAATGCGCTCGGGGTTCCGTCGATCTCCGAGCCCCATTCGGGACCACAGACATGACCAACGGCACCACCCTGCTAGACGCGTTGACCCAGGCCCTGGGCGCGGACGCCATCCTTCATTCCGAGGCCGATACCGCTGGCTACACCGAAGACTGGCGCGGCCGGTACAAGGGGCCGGCGCTGTGCGTCGCCCTGCCCGGCAACACGCAGCAGGTGGCCGACATCGTGCGCCTGTGCAACGCGCATGCCACGCCGGTCTTGCCGCAAGGCGGCAACACCAGCTTGTGCGGCGGCGCAGTGCCTGCCGCCCACGGCACGCCGCCGGTCATCGTGAACCTGGCGCGCATGCGCCGCGTGCGCCGGGTCGACGCCGCCAACAATTCCATGGAAGTCGAAGCCGGCTGCGTGCTGGCCACCGTGCAGGAAGCGGCCGCCGCCGAAGGCCGGCTGTACCCGATCAGCCTGGGCGCGGAAGGCTCGTGCCAGATTGGCGGCACCATCGCCACCAACGCGGGCGGCACGGGCGTGCTGCGCTACGGCAATACGCGCGACAACATCCTGGGCCTGGAAGTGGTGCTGCCCGATGGCGCCATCTGGAACGGCCTGACGGCGCTGCGCAAGAACAATACGGGCTTCGACTTGAAGCATCTGTTCATCGGCGCGGAAGGCACGATGGGCATCGTCACCGCCGCCGTGCTGAAGCTGCATCCGCTGCCCACCAGCCACGCCGTGGCGTGGATCGCCCCCGACAGCCCGCAAGCCGCGCTCGACATCCTGGGCCTGTTCCAACGCGCCTGCGGTTCGCGCTTGTCGGCCTTTGAGATGATCGACAGCAACCAGCTGGACATCGTCATGGCGCACGTGCCGGGCCGCAAGAATCCGCTAGCGGGCGCGCATCCCTGGCATGTGCTGGTGGAATTGTCTGACACCGGCAGCGGCGCTGAGCTGCAAGACCTGTTGCAGCAGATTCTGGAACAAGCGTCTGAGCTCGGCCTGCTGCACGACGCCGTGATCGCCAGCAATGACACGCAGCGCGCCGCGCTGTGGGAAGTGCGCCATAGCGTGTCCGAGGGCAATAAGAAAGCGGGCGTTGGCCTGACGACCGACAGCGCCGTGCCGGTCTCCAGCGTGCCGCGCTTCATCGAAGACGCCACCGCCGCCGTGCGCCGCCTGGCGCCTGGCCTGCCCGTGCTGATCGTGGCCCATCTGGGCGACGGCAACGTGCACTTCATTCCGTTCTTCACCTTCGACGCCTGGAACGCCCTGCCCGACCGCGACGCCATGGCCGCCGATATCCGCCGCGCCGTCAACGATGTGGCCGATGCGCTGGGCGGCACGTTCAGCGCCGAACACGGCGTGGGCCGCACGTCGCTGGCCGAGATGGCGCACTACAAATCGCCCGTCGAACTGGCCATGATGCGCGCGCTGAAATCCACCTTCGATCCCGCCAACCTCTTCAACCCTGGCCGCTTGCTGCCTTGAACCGCCGCGTTTGATCCGCCGTCCCTGACCCGACCCGCAGGAGTCTTCCATGAAATCGACCCCCCATAACGCTTCGCGCCGCACCGCGCTGAAAACCGTTGCCGCCGGCGCCGCCGCGCTGGCCATGCCCATGATCTGGACGCCGTCGCGTGCGGCGTCCAAGCGCATCGTGGTGCGCGATGACGGCGGCATCTACAGCAAGGCGTACGGCGCCGTGTTCTACAAGCCGTTCACGGAAGCCACCGGCATTCAGGTGGTGGGCGTGCAGGCCAACGCCGAACCCACCGCCCAAATCCGCAGCATGGTGGACACCGGCAACTACACCTGGGACATGGCCAAGATCAGCCAGCCCGCCATCCTGATGCTGACCGAAGGCGGCAAGGTATACCTGGAAAAGCACGGCCTGGAATCCGACCCGGTCGTGGCCACCATCCCCAAGCAATACATGTCGCCGTATGGCGTGGGCAACAACGTCTACACGACCGTGCTGGCGTATCGCACCGACGCCTTCAAGGGCCGCCGCGCGCCGGCTTCGTGGGCCGACTTCTGGAACGTGAAAGACATCCCCGGCCGCCGCGGCCTGCGCAAGCATCCGTTCGACACCATCGAAGAAGCGCTGATGGCCGACGGCGTGCCGACCGACAAGGTCTACCCCTGCGACATCGACCGCGCGCTGGCCAGCCTGGACAAGGTGAAGCCGTCGGTAGACGTGTGGTGGAACACGGGCGCGCAGGTTGAGCAGATGCTGGGATCGGGCGAAGTCGACATGATCGCCACCTGGGTCTCGCGCGCGCAATCCGCAATCGCCAACGGCGCGCCGGTGCAGATCGTGTGGGACCAGAACATCTGGGGCTGCGACAACTGGTCCATCCTGAAAGGCACGCCCAACGCCGACGCTTGCCGCGAGTTCATCAAGTTTGCGTCCGACCCCAAGCGCCAGGCAGCGTTGGTCGAATACTTTGCCGCCGGCGTCACGCAACCCGCCGCCTTTGACTACATCAAGGCCGACGTGGCGCGCAATTGCCCGACGCACCCCGACAACATCAAGACCGGCCTGCACATCAACGCCGCGTACTGGCTGGACAAGCAACGCGATGTGCTCGAGCGCTTCAACGGCTGGGTCCTGAAGTAATTCTTTTCTGAATGAACACCATGTCTTCTTCCAATCTGCAAATCTCGGGCCTGGGCAAACGCTATGGCGATTTCGTCGCGCTGGCGCCCACGCACCTGGACGTCGCCCGCGGCGAATTCCTGACGCTGCTGGGTCCGTCCGGCTCTGGCAAGACCACCCTCTTGAGCCTGATCGCCGGTCTGGCGCAACCCGACGAGGGCCGCGTGCTGATCGACGGCGCCGACGTCACGTATGGCGCGCCGTATGAACGGGATATCGGCATGGTGTTCCAGAACTACGCGCTGTTTCCGCATATGAGCATCGAGGAGAACATTGCGTTTCCCTTGAAGATGCGCAAGGTGCCGGCGGCCGAAGCGCGCCGCCGTGCGCACGAAGCGCTGGAAATGGTGCGGCTGCCGCACGTGGCGTCGCGCTTGCCGCGCGAACTGTCTGGCGGCCAGCAGCAGCGCATTGCGCTTGCGCGCTGCATGGTCTATCGCCCCGCCATCATCCTGATGGACGAACCGCTGGGCGCGCTGGACAAAAAGCTGCGCGACCAGATGCAGCTGGAAATCAAGCGCATCCACCGCGAGCTGGGCACCACCATCGTGTACGTCACGCATGACCAGGAAGAGGCCATGACCATGTCTGACCGCATCTGCCTGATGAACGGCGGCGCGATCGAACAGCTGGGCACGCCGGCCGACCTGTACTTCCGCCCGCGCACGCTGTTCGTGGCCGACTTCCTGGGCGAATCGAACCTGCTGCAAGGCGAAGTCACCGCCGTTGACGGCGACACGCTGACGGTCAAGCTGGCGCATCAGGGCGTGACGGGGCAAGCGCTGTCCAATGGTTCGCCCATCAAGGCGGGGCAGAAAGTCACGGTGATGCTGCGCCCGCAGAACCTGCGTGTTTCCGCCAGCGGCCCCGGCCTGACCGGCAAGCTGCTCGACGTGATGGTGACGGGCAGCCTGACCAAGCTGTACCTGGATTCCGGCGTGCCAGACGCCGCCCCCATCGTCGTGGCCTACCCGACGCAGCGCGAAGCCGAGCAATACGCCATCGGCCAGCCGCTCGCAGTCAGCTGGCAAGCCGCCGACGCGGTGGCCATTGCGGAGTAAACGCATGACAACCCTTGCTACTCCTCGCAAGCGCATGAGCCCCGGCCGCCGCCATTTCCTGATGGCGGCGCCGCTGGTCGTGCTGCTGCTGGTGCTGCTTATCTACCCCGTGGGCCAGTTGCTGCTGTTAAGCGTGGTCGGCGATCAGGGCTTCACGTTGTCGCAGTATCACCGGCTGTTTGAATCGTCGGTCTATGTGAACGTGCTGTTGATCACGTTGAAGATCTCGTTGTGGACGACGTTCTTTGCCGTCGTCGCAGGCTACCCCGTGGCCTACTTGATATCCAGCCTGTCGGCCAAGCGCAAGACGTCGCTGCTGTTCTGGGTGCTGCTGTCGTTCTGGACGAGCTTTTTGGTGCGCACCTTTGCCTGGGTCGTGCTGCTGGGCCGCAACGGCGTCGTCAATCAGCTGCTGCAAGCGCTGGGCATTCTGGATGCGCCGGCCAACCTGCTCTACAACTTCGGCAGCGTGCTGGTGGGCATGGCGCATGCGCTGATGCCGCTGGCGGTGCTGACGATGCTGTCCGTGATGGAGAACATCGACCGCAACCTGCCGCGCGCCGCGTCCACATTGGGCGCGCGCCCTGGCACGGCGTTCTGGAAGATCTATTTCCCGCTGTCGATGCCGGGCGTTGCGGCGGCCGCCATCATGGTGTTCGTGACGGCGATCGGCTTTTTCATCACGCCCGCGCTGTTGGGCGGACGCAAGGAAACGATGATCACGCAGATCATCATTGACCAGGTCCAGCAGACCATGAACTGGGAGTTCGCCGGCGCGGTGTCGGTGTTGCTGCTGGTGGTGGTGCTGGTGGTGTTCGCCATCTACGACAAGGTGCTGGGGCTGTCCACGATGACGGGCGGCGCGTCCACCCGCGTGCGCGCTTCCGGCAAGGAAAGCCTGTCGCGCCGGGCGGGCGACGCGGTGCTGACGGTGCTGGCGAATGTGTCCGATGCGCTGTTTGCGTTGCTGCCCAAGCGGGTGCGCCGGTCGGTCTCTGGCACCGGCCAGTCGCGCACGTTGTGGTGGATCGTGCTGGGCGTGCTGGCGTTCCTGAGCGCACCGGCGTTCCTGATGATTCCGCTGTCATTCGATTCCGGCTCGGGCCTGACGTGGCCGCCCAAGGGCTTTTCGCTGCAATGGTACGAGCAGATGTTCACGTCGCCCGTGTGGATGCAGGCGATCACGCGGTCGTTGATCGTGGGCGTGGGCACGGGCTTGCTGGCGATGCTGATCGGCACGCCCGCCGCCTTCCTGCTGGTGCGTGCGAACATGCGAGGCAAGTCGGCGATGCTGGCGTTTGTGCTATCGCCGATTGTTGTGCCGCGCATGATCATTGCGGTGGGCATGTTCTATTTCTTTGCGCGCGTGGGCCTGGTGGGGTCGACCATCGGCCTGATTCTGGCGCACACGGTGGTGGCGGTGCCGTATGTGGTGATCACCATGATGGCGGTGCTGCGCAACTACGACACGCGTCTGGATCTGGCGGCGCAAAGCCTGGGCGCAGGCCCGTGGGCCACGCTGCGCTTTGTGACCTTCCCGATCCTGGGCGCGGGGCTGATGTCGTCATTCCTGTTCGCCTTCGCTACGTCATTCGATGAACTGACGATTGCGCTGTTCGCCTCAGGCGGGCTGAACGCCACGCTGCCCAAGCAATTCTGGGACGAAGTAACGCTGCAAATTTCCCCGGTGATCGCAGCGGTCTCGACGTGCCTGTTCATTTTCATTGCCGCGCTGATCTGGCTGGCCGACCGTCTGCGCCGGCGCAGCCTGGCCAACTGATCCCCGCGCGTTTGATTGTTTTTTTAGGATACGCAACATGCTGAATGCCCAACACTTGCGCGGAGTTTTTCCCGCGATCCCGACGCCGGTCAACGCCGACGACACCATCAACGTTTCGGCGACGAAAGCGCTGATCGCCTATCTGCTCAAACAAGGTATCGACGGCCTGGTGCCGTTGGGCGGCACGGGTGAATACGGCGCCCTGTCCCGCGAAGAACGCGTCCGCATGTGCCGGCTGACGGTAGAAACCGTTGAAGGCCGCGTGCCGGTGATTCCGGGCGTGCTGGACCCCGGCTATTACGACGCCATCCAAGCCGGCCGCGAATTCGCCAAGACCGGCGCCGACGCGCTGATGGTGCTGACGCCCTACTACACGACGCCCACGCAAGCCGGCATCCGCGATTACTTCATGCGCTACGCAGACGAGTCGCCGCTGCCGATCATGATTTACGAAATCCCGTACCGCACCCGCATCGCGATTGCGCCGGAAGTGCTGCACGAGCTGTCGCGCCATCCGAACATCATCGGCATGAAGGCCTGCAACACCGACATGTACCATTTCCTGCGCACGGTGGCGGGCGTGGACGAGTCGTTCGCGGTGTTCAGCGGCGAAGACACGCTGCTGCCGGTTCATCTGGCGGCGGGTGCGCGGGGCGGGATCGTGGTGACGGCAAGCTTGCTGCCGACGGCATGGCGCAAGGTCTATACGCTGGCGGCAGAGGGGCGCACGAAGGAGTCGATGGAGCTGCACCGCCGTCTGATTCCGATGATGAATCTGGCGTTTGCAGAGACGAACCCGGGGCCGATGAAGTCGGTGATGGATTTGATCGGCGTGAACGCGCCGGAAGTGCTGGACCCGTTGGTGTCGCCGGCGGATAACTTGCAGTCGGCTTTGCGGGCGGAAGTGACGGCATTGTTGAAGGAGTTTGAATCTCCCGAAGCCGCACCTGCCACGCCCTGAGCTCGCTCGATCCGCGCCTTCTTGAAGGCCATCGACAGGTCCTGGACCGCCACGACGCCCCACCACGCGTAAGCTCCATGCAGGCCGCCCGCGCGGCCTGCATGGGGCGGGCGCCGTAAGATCTTCCGCCACCAATACTGGTGGCGCAGAACTTGACGAAAACTGTTCGCTCCAGACCCTAGACGCCAGGCCCCAGACTCCAGACTCCAGACTCCAGACTCCAGGCTTCAGGACCCAGGCCCCAGGCCCCAGGCCCCAAGATCCAGACCCCAGACCCCAGGCCTCACCAGCGTCTCAAAACCCAACCCGGCGACGACACCAAAACATCAGTGCCGAATCTCAGCCAAGAACTTCCGGGCCCTGTCCGTCGCCGGACGGCCAAAGAACGCCTCCGGCTCACCCGTCTCCACAATCCGCCCCGCGTCCATGAACCACACTCTGTCCGCGACTTCACGCGCAAAGCCCATCTCGTGCGTCACGCAGACCATGGTCATGCCGTCCTTTGCCAGGCCCTTCATCACTTGAAGCACTTCGCCCACCATCTCGGGGTCCAGCGCGCTGGTCGGCTCGTCGAACAGCATCACCGGCGGGTTCATCGCCAGGGCGCGGGCGATTGCCACGCGTTGCTGCTGCCCGCCTGACAGTTGCGCCGGATACGCCTCGGCCTTGTGCGACAGGCCCACGCGCTCCAACAACTGCATCGCGCGTTCACGGGCTTCCGGGCGGCGCGCGCGTTTGAGTTGCAGCGGCGCCAGCATCAGGTTTTCCACCACCGACAGATGCGGGAACAGATTGAACTGCTGGAACACGAAACCGATGTGGCTGCGCAGCTGATCCAGGTGCACCTTCGGGCCATAGATATCCTGGCCGTTCACCTCGATCACGCCCTTTTGAATCGGTTCCAGACGGTTCACGGTACGGATCAGCGTGGACTTTCCCGACCCTGACGGCCCGCACACCACCACCACCTCGCCCTGCTTGACGGTTTCGGTCACATCGGCCAGCGCCTGGTAATCGCCGTACCACTTCTGCACTTGTGAAAATCGGATCATGTCGGCACCACTTTAGGGGTGGCCACAAGCCCGGCGCGCCGTCTGCCGATACGCCGTTCGGTCAGGTGCACCAAAGAACTCAGGCCAAAATTCAAAATGAAATACGTCATCGCCAGCAAACCGAACACCTCGAACGGCTTGGTCAGCAACACGCTGTTGATCTGGTTGGCCGCGTAAGTCAGCTCTTGCACGCTGATCACATACGCCAGCGACGTTTCCTTCACCGTCGACACAAACTGGCTCAGCATGCTGGGCAGCATGTTGTAGAGCGCCTGCGGCAAGATCACGCGCCGCATCGTCTGCATGTACGACAGCCCCAGCGCGCGGCTGGCTTCCTGCTGGCCGGGGGGCAGCGCCTGAATGCCGGCGCGGATGATCTCGGCCAGATACGCGCTTTCGTAGCAAACTAGCGCCACCACCATCGTCGTCGTGCCGGCAACGGGCCGGCCGATGATCAGCGGCACGAAGAAGTACGCCCAGAAGATGAACATCAGCAGCGGCAGGCCGCGCACCAGATACACCACCGCGGACGACGGCCAGTAAAAGATGCGGTACGGGCTGATGCGGCCCAACGCCAGCAGCACGCCGCAAGGCAGCGCCAGCGCCAGGCTGATCGCGGCCAGCCCCAAGGTGGCGACAAGACCGCCCACCGGCCCGTGCGGGTACTGCCCGATCAGCAGCAACAGCCAGTTGTCTTTCAGAATGTCCCACATGATCAGCGCGCCCCCAGCGGACGGTAACGTCGTTGCAAGATCGCGCCGCCGCCCATGATGATGAACGACAACACCAGGTAGATGACCGTCACCACCGCATAGGCCTCGAACGTGCGGAACGTGTAGTTCTCGACTTCGCGTCCGGCGGCGGTCAGTTCGGTGACGCCAATCGCCATCGCCAGGCTGGTGTTCTTCAACAGCAGCAAGGTCTGGTTCAACAGCGGCGGAATCGCGATGCGAAACGCCTGCGGCAGAATGACCTTGCGCATCGTCTGCATGAAGCTCAGGCCCAGCGCGCGCGACGCCTCGACCTGCCCGGGCGGAATACCGCGCACGGCGCTGCGCAGGTCTTCGCAGATATAGGCCGACATCACGAGCGAGATCGCGATGCACGACATGATGAACTCACTGCCATGGCTGTTCAGCCAGTCGGTGATAGGTTGCGGTAGCAAGGCCGGCACGCCGAAATACCAGAAGAGGATGTGCACCAGCATGGGCACGTTGCGGTGAAACGCGACGTACACCGCGATCACCCCGTTGGCCACGGGCGAGCCCGTCAGGCGGATCACCGCCAGCAGGCTGCCCACGGAGAACGCCAGAATCCAGGACAGCCCCGCCAGCGCCAGGGTGGTGATGAACCCCCTGAGCAGCCATGTCGGATACTCGCCCTGGAAAATGGCGCTGAAGTCGAAGACGTAATGCATCGAAGCAGGCTCCAGCGCGTGTCGCGCGTCAACCCTTGATGGCTTCGATGCGGAAGTCGCGCTTCATGTTGAATTGCGTGCCGGCGCCAAACCACTTGTCGAACACCTTGGTGGCCTGGCCCGACGCTTCCATGCCGTCCAGCACCTTGTTCACCTGATTCAGCATTGCGGTGTCGCCCTTGCGCACGCCCATGCCCCAGGGTTCAACGAACAGCGCCGGCTCCAGAATCTTGACCGGCACCGCGCTCGTGGCGGCTTGATGTTGCAGCTTCACCAGCATCAGCTCCGACCCGACAAAGCCGCTGACCTTGCCTTGCTGCAACGCCAGAAAGGCACCGCTGGGGTCCTTGAACGTGACGGGTTCGACGTTCGGAATGTTCTTGCGCGCGCCCTGCTCCGACGACGACCCGCGCACGGCGCTCACGCGCTTGCCGGCCAGGTCGGCGGGGGCCTTCAGGTCTTTCTCGGAATCGCGCGCCAGGATTTTTTGCAGGCTGACAAAGTGCTGGTGCGAGTAATCGATCTGCTGCGCGCGTTCCGGGCTCCAGCCCAGGTTCGCCGCCACCAGGTCCACCCGGCCGGCGATCAGCTCCGGGATGCGGGCTTCAACGGCGATCAATTTCAATTCCAGCGGCACGCCCAGGCTGTCGGCCACGGCCTGGCACATGTCGACTTCATAGCCGACGATGGCGCGGGTCTTGGGGTCTTGGAAGCTGAAGGGCTCGGCGGTGCCCATGGTGCCGCAAATGAATTTGCCGCGCGCCTTGATGTCCTGCACGGTGTCCGCATGCGCGGCGGGCGCCAGCGTGGCGGCCAGGCCGACGGCGGCAACAAAAGAAGCGATGGTGGTCTTCATGGTCATTCCCTTGGAATATAGGTATGGGTACTGCCAACAAAATCGGCGATCAACGCAGCGCCGCGCAAGCCTCGTGGATGCGGCGGCAACCTTCTTCAATGTTCTCCATCGACGTCGCGAAGCTCAGGCGCAGATAGGGCGACAAGCCATACGCCGCGCCGTCCAGCACCGCCACGCCGGCCTCGTCCAGCAAATACATCACGACGTCCAGATCGCTCTGCAACGTGTGGCCGGCGGGGGTGCGCTTGCCCAGCAAGCCGTCGACCGACGGATAGACATAGAACGCGCCCTGCGGCAGCGGACAACGGATGCCCGGCACCGCATTGAGCAGCGCAACGATGCGGTCGCGGCGCTGGTGGAACACGGCGGCCGCGTCGGTGACGCATTGCTGATCCGCAGTCAGCGCCACGCGCGCGGCCTGCTGGCTAATGGCGCTGACGCAGCTGGTGCTTTGCGAAATCAACGTAGCCATGGCCTTCACCAACGCCTTCGGCCCGCCCGCATAACCTAAACGCCAGCCCGTCATCGCATAGGCTTTGGACACGCCATTGATGGTCAGCGTGCGGTCGGCCAGCGCGGGTACGACGGCCGCGGGCGACGCGTGGCGCACATCGCCGTAGGCCAGGTGTTCATAGATTTCATCGGTCATCAGCCATACGTGCGGATGGCGCGCCAGCACCTCGCCCAGCGCCCGCAATTCGGCAGCGTCGTACATCGCGCCGGTGGGATTGCTGGGCGTGTTCAACAACACCCATTTCGTGCGCGGCGTGATAGCGGCTTCCAGCGCCTGCGGCGTGAGCTTGAAGCCGTCGGACTCGGGGCAGGCCAACACCACGGGCGTGCCGTCGTTCACCAGCACCATGTCCGGGTACGACACCCAGTACGGCGCGGGGATGATGACTTCGTCGCCCGCCTGCACGGTGGCGGCCAGGGCGGTAAAGATCAGCTGCTTGGCGCCCACGCCCACGATGAGCTGGTCCAGGCCGTATTCCAGCCCGTTCTCGCGCTGGAACTTCGCGCGCACCGCTTCCAGCAAGGGCTTGGCGCCCGCGGATGCGGTGTAGCGGATGTCGCCGCTATTGAGCGCGTCGATGCCGGCCTGCACGATGTGCGCGGGTGTGGGCAGATCAGGTTCGCCCACGGTGAAGTCGACGATGTCGCGGCCTTGCGCGCGCAATTGATCCACGCGCGTCTTGGCCGCCATACTGGGCGACGGCTTGATGGCGCGGGCGCGTTCGGCCAGGAAAGCGGTATCCGCGGCGCTCATGCCAGCCCCTTGGCGGCAAAGGCGGCTTGCATCCAGCTTTGCGTCTTATCGCCGTTGGCGATCTCGGCCATGATGCGTTCTTCCTTCGCGGCGTGCGCATGCGCCGCGGCGATCAGGCTTTCGGCTTCAGACGCCGGAAAGCTGACCAGCCCGTCTTCATCGCCCACCACGATGTCGCCCGGCAAAATCACCTGCCCACCGATGGACACCGGCACGTTGACTTCGCCGGGGCCGTCTTTGTACGGGCCGCGATGAATGTGGCCGCGCGCATAGCAGGGGAAGCTGTCGGCTTCGAACGCGGCAACGTCGCGAATGGCGCCATCCACCACCACGCCAGCGCAGCCGTGAACTTGCAAGTAGCGCTTCATGATTTCGCCCAACACCGCGTTGGACAAATCACCGCCCGCGTCCACCACCAGCACATGGCCGGGCTGAATCTGCATCATGGCTTTGTAGATCATCAGGTTGTCGCCCGGACGGGTCTTGACCGTGAGCGCTGTGCCCACGAGCTTGCCGCTGCCGTTGTAGCGGCGCAGGCCCGAGATGCCTTCGCGGCGAGCAAGGTTGTCGCTGAGGTGCGGCGTGACGATGCCGGCCAGTGCTTCAAGGATGGCGGCGGGAGCGACGGGGGCTGCGGGCAGTTGGCGGGCGCCGGTAAGAATATTGGCCATGACGATCTGCAAATTCCTGAGTCGAATGCCGCCGCAAGCCCGCAGAATTTTCGCAGGCCCCGGCCGGCCGGGGGATGAGTCAGGTGCCATGGTGCGAGCTTTTCCATTTCGGAAAAAGGGATTAAATTTCCACGAGCTATATCTCCTTTTGGAATATAAGGGTTAGCCCTAAACGGAAATTTCGGAATGAACCTCACCCAAAGCCCGCGCGCCGCATGCTGACTTTCAAGCAAATCGAAGCCCTGTACTGGACGGTGCGCCTGGGCACGTTTTCGGCATCGGCGCAGAAGCTGCACACCACGCAATCCGCCATCACCAAACGCATCCAGGAACTTGAGGCGGACTTCGACATCGCGCTGTTCGACCGCTCGGGCCACCGCGCCGAACTCACCGCGCGCGGCCACGAGGTCTATGCGCTGGCCGAAGAAATGCTGGGCCACCGCGACCGCCTGCTGGTCCGCCTGAAAGGCCAGCACACGCTGACCGGCACCTTCCGTTTTGGCATCACCGAAATCACCGCCATGACCTGGCTGCCCGCCCTGATCCGCCTGCTGCGCGCGCACTACCCGCGCATCACGCTGGAACCGCACATCGACCTGGGCGCCGACTTGCTCAAGCGTTTGCAGGCCGGCCAGTTGGACATGGCTTTTCTGCACGGCGAATTCGCCGAGCCCAATTTGCAAGTGGTGGCATTGCAGCGCCTGGAATTCGCCTGGATGGGCAGCCCCGACATGATCGACGCCAGCCGCATCTACACCCCGGCCGATATCGCGCGCTTGCCGCTGCTGCGGCAAAGCCGGGAGTCAGGCCTGAACATGATCTACGACGGCTGGCTGCGTCCGCATCATCCCGACAGCAACATCTTCACGATCAACAGCCTGATCGCAATGGCAGGCCTGACCGCAGCGGGTTTCGGCGTGAGCTGCCTGCCCCGCGATTACTTCGCGGACATGGTGAGCAAGAAGCAGTTGGTGATCGCCAGAACCAGCACCGCGCCCCCGCAATCGATGTACAGCGCGATGTTCCGCCGAGACGCGGACGTGGCATTCTGTGAAAGCGTGGCCGAGCTAGCCGAGAGCTGCTGCGAATTTTCGGGAGCCGCCCTATAGCCCGGATGGCGCGCAACGATCGCCACGAGCAAGGCGGTGCGTGCTGCGCGCTGCGCGCCACCCTTTACCCTCCCAAAAAAAAGCGACGGAGGGCAGGAGAAAAATACTCGTAGAAATCGCGAAAGCGACCACCGCCCAAACGCCCACAGATGCGTAAGCCGAGTAAGGCCGCCCGCGCGGCCGCCACTCGGCGGGCCCCGCAGCACTCGTCACTAAGGCACACCCTAGCAGCGCAGCAGGCCAAGACACCAGCAGCCCGTCGTCGCGGTGGCCCTGACTGCGCGCAACCTCGATGCGCCCGAGGGAATCCGAAGGGAGCCGAAGGCGGACGAGGATGACGACGGGGCAGTCCGGAGCGAAGGCTCCGGACCGCAATCGTGGGCGCGCGCAGTCAGGGCGACTGCGACGACGGGCGACCTACGCCCCATCGACCCAGCAACGACAAGCAACCAAAAAAGCCCTAGACCGCCAAGCCCCCTAAAGCGCCCCCAAAATCGCATCCCGAGCCTGATGCGACAACTCCAACCGCGTCGGCAAACTTCCATCCGGATGATGCGCCGCCAGCACCGGCAGATACACCACCTCTACCGACAGCCCTGTCGTCCCCATCACCCGCCATAGATTCGCCACCAGGCTTTCTTCGCCGACAAACGCCGCAAACCCATCCCGCTTGCCGTGACGCATGAACCGCAACGCCACCGGTTGAATCTCCACCGCCGCCGACCGCGCCGGTTCGAACAAACTCGCATGGAAAGGCAGCAGATCGAAGCCTTCAGTGGTCGTGCCTTCCGGGAACAATCCCACCGCATCGCCCAGCTTGAAGCGGGCTTGCATGGACTCCCCCATCGCGTGCACCGCATGGCGTTGGCCACGTTCGATGAACAACGTGCCCGCGCCCGCCACCAGCCAGCCGATCACCGGCCACTTGCGGATTTCGCTTTTTGCCACGAAAGACGTCGCCCGGGCGGAATTCAGCACAAAGATGTCGATCCACGACACGTGGTTCGCCACCATCAGCACCGGCCCGGTCAGACGCGGCTGGCCCTTGAACGACACCCGCAGCCCACAGGCCGCCATCAACGCCCGCGACCACGTGCGGTTCAGCCACGCGCGCGAGGCCGGACGAATAAAGGGATAAACCAGGCCCACGCAAAACAGGCCAAAGAGGATCAGCGGCAGCACCAGAGCCAGCCGTAGGACAAAGCGCAGCAGCTTCAAACTGAAGTCTCCCAGGCCAGCTGGCCACCGACCACGGTGGCGCGTACCCGACCGGGCAGCATCATACCCGCGAACGGTGACGCGGCGCTGCGGCTTTGCAGCGCCGCGGGCATCACCAGCCATTCGGCGTCCAGATCAGCCAGACACACATCCGCAGGCGCCCCCACGCCCAACTGGCCGGCCTGCGCAGCGTCTGAGGAGATGGCGTTCAGCACCGCCCCGGGGCCGGACGTGACACGCGCCAACGCCTCGATCAGCGGCTGGCGGCGGTCGCGCACCCACTTCAGCGTCAGCGACAGCAGCAGCTCCAGCGCCGTCGCGCCGGGGGCCGACAACGGGAACGGCGCGGCCTTGCCTTGGGCACTGACCGGCGTGTGGTCCGAACACAGCGCGTCGACCAGCCCGTCGGCCAGCGCGGCATGAATCGCATCGCGATCCCGTTGCCCGCGCAGCGGCGGCTGCAAATGGAAATTCGTATCGAAGAAACCGATATCGACGTCGGTCAAATGCAGGTGATGCGCCGACACGTCCGCCGTCACCGGCAAGCCTTCCCGCTTGGCGGCGCGCAACAACGCCAAGCCCGCCGCGGTCGACAAGCGCGTCAGATGAACCCGAGCGCCGGTTGCGCGCTGAAGTTCAAAAATGGTGTGCAGCGCCACCGTCTCGGCTTGGGGCGGCAAGCCCTCCAGGCCCAAGCGTTCGGCATACGCGCCGCTGGCCGCCACCGCGCCGCGCGCCAGCCACGGGTCTTGCGGACGCAGCCACAAGGTATGGCCCAGGCCGCTGGCATAACGCATCGCGCCCCACAGCACGCGCGTATCGGCAATGCCATGCTCGCCTTGCGCATAGGCGATGCAACCCGCCCGCGCCAGCAGGCCCATCTCGGTCAGCGTTTCGCCTGCCAAAGCCACCGTCATCGCACCCAGCGGATGAATGCGGGGTTGGCCGGCTTCGGTCTGACGCATCAACGCGTCCACCTTGCCCGGTTCGTCCAGCGCCCCGTCTGGGTCCGGCGGCATCACCAGACGGGTCACGCCGCCCGCCAACGCCGCACGCAGTTCAGCCGGCGCGAACGCCGTGCTGGCCGCGCTGGCCCCGGCGGCCGGCTGCGTCACGCGGGCGGACAGATCAATCAGCCCAGGCAGCACCGCCAGCCCGCTGGCGTCCAGCACGCGATCAGCGTGAAACCCATCAGGCGCGGCATCCACGGCCACCACGCGGCCATCGGCCACAAACAGATCATGCCGCCCGTCAATGCCATTTGCCGGGTCGATCAAACGGCCATGAGCGATGTGCAGCCTCATGGGGTGTCTCCGGCCAGCACGCTCAAGGCAGCCAGGCGCAGGTGTTGTTCAAGGCCCGCCAACTGCGCCTCGATGGGCGGCAGGCTGGCGGCCACATCGCCATCCACTTCCACGCCCGGCGTCAGCGGGCCACCGGGCAGCAGCAGCGCATCGGGCTTGGCGGCGGCAAGCGTCGCGAGCGTCACGCCATAGGCTTGGGCGTATTCCCGCGCGGAAGGCAGCAATGCGCCGCTGATGGCTTCCATGTTCAAGGGCAGAACGATGACCACGTCGGCATCCTGCAAACCTTCCTGCAACGTGGCGCAGGCGCGCACGCCCAACTGCGGCAGGCTTTCCGGCAGCAGCGTGCGTGGAGCGGCCACGCGCACATCGGGCACGCCCAGCGTGGTCATGGCGTGAATCAGCGAGCGCGCCACGCGCGAATGGCGGATGTCGCCCACCAGCGTCACGGCCAGATGGGTCAGGTCTTGTTTGATGTCCAGCATCGCCTGCACGCGCGCCAAAGCCGGCACGGGGTCGGCATGCACGCCATCACCGGCATTCAGAATGCGCAGCCCGGGCGCCGCATGCGCGGCCGCGCAATGGGCCGCGCCGCTGGCCGCGTGGCGCAGCACCAGCACGCCCGGCTCCAGGCGCGACACGGTCTGGGCCAAGGCATCGCCCGCTTGCGGGTCGGCCTCTTGCGCATCCAGCACTACGGGCAGCAGCGACAAGCGCGTGGCGGCTTGCGCGTAGGCATCGCGATCAGGGTCGTCGTCAGGCAGGGAAAGAAAGACGGGGCGCGGCGTGGCAAGCGGCGGTTCGCCTGCCGCCAAAGCTCGCGCGGTATCAAGCAGGCGCTCGACGTGGCGCCGCGGCAGCCCTTCCGTTGTCAGCAGATGTATGAGTTCGCCGCGGCGATCAAGTTGCGGATTGAGCATAAGCAGGACGGGCCGCGCGCGTCAGGCCGCAGGCAGAGAGTCTAGATACCGTTGCAGAATAACAGCCGCAGCCATCGCATCGTCGGCCGCGTGGGTACCCAGCAGGCGCTGCGCTTCCATGCTGGAACCGCGTTCGTCCACCAGTTCGACAGCGATGCCGAAACGGCCATGCAGCTGATTGGCGAAGCGCCGGCAACGCGCGGTGGCGGGCTGTTCGCCGCCGTCGGCGTCCAGCGCCAGCCCCACCACCACGCGATGGGGCTGCCATTCTTCAAGCAAGGCGGCGATGCGGCCGAAGCGCGCATCGCGGATTTCACTGAAGATGATTTCCAGCGGACGCGCCTGGCGCGTCAGCGTGTTGCCAATGGCGATGCCGATTTTCTTTTCGCCGAAGTCAAAGCCAAGCAGGGTTTCTTCAGGCATGGCCCGCATCGCCCGCCAGCATCACCGGATCAATACCCAGCAGCTTGAGCGCGGCGGGGTAACGGTCTTCGGCAGGCACGTCGAAAATGATGTGGTCGTCGGCGCCCACGCTGAGCCAGGCGTTCTGGCCCATTTCGCTTTCCAGCTGCCCTGCGCCCCAGCCGGCATACCCCAGCGTGACCAGCATGCGGGCAGGCCCGTTGCCGTCGGCCACGGCTTGCAGCACGTCGCGCGAGGTCGTCAGCGCCATGGCGCCCATCTTGATGCTGGAGCTGTAATCGCCGGCAGGCGCGTGCAGCACGAAGCCGCGATCGGTTTGCACCGGGCCGCCGAAATAAACCAGCGTGTCTTTGACGGGGCCGATTTCAAGCGTCAATTCAATGCGCTCGAACAACGTGCCCAGCGTCAGGTCGGTGGGCCGGTTGATGACCAGGCCCAGCGCACCGCGTTCGGTGTGTTCACACACGTAAATGACCGAGCCAGCCAGGCTGCCTTCGACCATGCCGGGCATGGCGATCAGGAACTGGTTGGCAAAGTTGGCCGCCTGCGTCGAGGCGGATTCGTGGTGTTTTTCCGTCATGGCAACCCCTTCATGGGTAGTCTGAAAGAACCGAGGACGAGGCGCACGCTAACGTGGCCCATCATGCCTGGCGGCAGACCGTCCTGCGGTTACGAGGGATGGGGTGTGGCCCCATCTTACGAGCCTTGGCGGAATAGGTCAGCGGGTCTGGCTTCAGATTTCCATCAATTCAAAGTCCTCTTTGCGGGCGCCGCATTCGGGACAGACCCAGTTCGGCGGCACGTCTTCCCAGCGGGTGCCGGGTGCAATACCTTCGTCGGGAAGGCCGGCCTCTTCGTCATAGACCCAGCCACAAATCAGACACATCCAAGTACGCATAGTTCTCTCTTACATCAAATCCCGACCCGGTTCCCCGCGGCGGGGCAAAGGTGGGGGGCTTCCATTAGAATGGGGACAATCTTACCGAAACCCAATAGGGGTTCCCCTGATTCACCTCAAAATGAATCCAGGTCCCCCGCTCAAGCTCAAGCGCTGTCCACGTGGCCCCCGTTACTCCCCCTCTCGTTTTGGTCTTCGGCCCGCTCGATCCCTCGGGATCTGACGGCTTGCCCGCTGACGCCGTTACCTGCGCCCGTCTGGGTTGCCATGGCTTGGCGGCCGTAACCGCGCTGACCGTGCAGGACACTGCCGGCATCGAAGAAATCCATCCCGTTTCGCCCGACCTGCTGGACGACCAGGCACGCTGCCTGCTGGAAGACATGTCCGTGCAGGCAATCAAGGTGGGCGGACTATACACCGCGGAAACGGCAAGCGTTGCCGCGCAAGTCGCCGCCGACTACAGCCAGGTGCCGCTGGTGCTGCACCTGGGCCAGCGCGCCCCGCTGCCGGCGGATGCCGCCGACGAGGACGACGCCGACGACCTGCTGGCCGCCACCCTTGAACTCGTGCTGCCGCAAACCGATCTGCTGGTCATCGAGCATCTGCGTCTGGCGCAGTGGCACGCCGATGGCGACATCGATATCGGGGACGCACCTTCGCCCATGCACGCCCTGGTGGCGGCCGGCGCGGAATGGGTGCTGGTGCTGGGCAGCCCCCAGCGCCCCGGCCATTACGCCAACGTGCTGCTCGGCCCTGGCGGCCAGACGCACACCTGGCCGTGGCAGACGCCGCCGGATCGCAACGGCGACGCGGGCGGCTTGGCCGCAACCGCCATCACCGCCATGCTGGCGCGCGGGCTGGAAATGCCCGAAGCCGTGCGCCAGGGTTTGGCGCATGCCGACGCGTCGGTGGCCGCCAGCTTCCTGCCGGGCATGGGCCGGCGCATTCCCAACCGGATTCAACCGCAATGAAACCGCTACGTTTTCCCGCTGGCCTGTATGGCGTCACCCCGGAATGGGACGACACCGAACGCCTGATGCAGGCCGTGCGCAAAGCGGCCGAAGGCGGCATGCGCGCCCTGCAATTGCGCCGCAAGAACGTGCCCGACTCGGTGCGTGCCGAACAGGCGCGCGCGCTGGCGCCGCTGTGCCGCGAGCTGGGCGTGGTGTTCCTGATCAATGACGACTGGCGCCTGGCGCTGGACGTCGGCGCCGACGGCGCGCACGTGGGCCGCGAAGACGAAAGCCTGGCGCACATCCGCGCCGAAGCCGGCCCCGACCTGATCCTGGGCGGCTCCAGCTACGACGACCTGACCCGCGCCCGCCAACTGCTGGACGCCGGCGCCGACTACATCGCCTTCGGCGCGATGTTCCCGTCGACCGTCAAACCCGACACCGTGCGCGCCCCGCTGTCGGTGCTGACCGAAGCCCGCCGTCTGGTCGAAGAACGCGACGCGCCCCGGCCCGCCGTGGTCGCCATTGGCGGCATCACTCCCGATAACGCGCTGCTCGTCGCCCAGGCGGGCGCCGATTCCATCGCCGTCATCACCGGACTTTTCGAAGCGCCCAGCATCCGAGCCGCCGCGGCGGCCTGCTCCGCGCCCTATTCCACCCATCGCAAGCCTTGAACGCCATGTCCCGTAACGAACAGCTTTTCGAACGCGCCTGCCGCAGCATCCCCGGCGGCGTGAACTCGCCCGTGCGCGCCTTCCGCTCCGTCGGCGGCACGCCGCGCTTCATCAAGCGCGCACAAGGCCCGTACGTGTGGGACGCGGACGACAAGCAGTACATCGATTACGTGGGCTCGTGGGGCCCCGCCATCCTGGGCCACTCGCACCCCGAAGTGGTGCGCGCGGTGCAGGAAGCCGCCGTCAACGGCCTGTCGTTCGGCGCCCCCACCGAAGCCGAAATCGAATTGGCCGAAGTGCTGATTTCGCGCCTGCCGTCGCTGGAACAGGTGCGTCTGGTCAGCTCGGGCACCGAAGCCACCATGACGGCCATCCGTCTGGCGCGCGGCGCCACCGGCCGCGCCAAGATCGTGAAGTTCGAAGGCTGCTACCACGGCCACTCGGACAGCCTGCTGGTCAAGGCCGGTTCGGGCCTGCTGACCTTCGGCAACCCCAGCTCGGCGGGCGTGCCGCCAGAATTCGTGTCGCACACGCTGACCCTGGAATACAACAACCTGGACGCCGTGCGCCAGGCCTTCGCCCAGCACGGCGCCGACATCGCTTGCATCATCGTGGAGCCGGTTGCCGGCAACATGAACCTGATCAAGCCCGCGCCCGGCTTCCTGGAAGGCTTGCGCGAAGTCTGCACGCAGCACGGCGCGCTGCTGATTTTTGACGAAGTGATGACCGGCTTTCGCGTCGGCCCGCAAGGCGTGCAGGGCCTGACGGGTGTGAAGCCCGACATCACCACGCTGGCCAAGGTGATCGGCGGCGGCATGCCGGTGGGCGCGTTTGGCGGCAGCGCTGAAGTCATGAAGCATATCGCCCCGCTCGGTGGCGTGTATCAAGCCGGGACGCTGTCGGGCAACCCGGTGGCCGTGGCCGCGGGCCTGGCCACGCTGCGCCTGATCGCCGCGCCGGGTTTCTACGAGAAGCTGTCGGCGCAAACCGCCAAGCTGGCCCAGGGTTTGCAAGAACGCGCGCGTGCCGCCGGCCTGGCGTTTTCCGCGGATTCCGTGGGCGGCATGTTCGGCATCTATTTCAGCAATACGGTACCGGCCACGTTCGCGGAAGTGTCCCAGTGCGACACGGCGGCGTTCAACCGCTTCTTCCACGCCATGCTGGACCACGGCGTGCACTTCGCGCCGTCCGCGTTCGAAGCGGGCTTCGTGTCGGCCACGCATGACGACGCCGTGATCAAGTCCACGCTGGACATCGCCGAAAAGGTTTTCGCGTCGATGTAAGCACCCGGCTAGAGGCGCCTGGCTAGGGGCGCCTGGCTAGCGGCGCACAGCCAGGAACAGACCGCTAGCGTCATACCGCAAAGGGGCGCCCACTACAGGCGCCCCTTTGCTATACGCCTTCAGGCCTGCGCCCCCGGTCAGTCCGCAGCGCTCAGCTCCCCTGTTCAAGGCGCCTTGTAGCGTTCGTACAAGGCCGTCACATCGCGCACATACGCCTGCGTTTCCGCATACGGCGGCACCGCGTCGTACTTGCGCACCGCCCCTTCCCCCGCGTTATACGCCGCCAGCGCCAGGTCCAAGCGGCCCGGGTACTGGTCGATCAGCCGGCGCAAATGGCGCGAGCCTGCCCGCACATTTGTCGCCGGGTCGACCAGCGCGCGCTCGATATCATCCACCGCCAGCACGGACGCCGCCGTCGATGGCATCAACTGCATCAGGCCGAGCGCGCCCTTGGGCGAACGCGCGTCACTGCGGAACCCCGATTCAATGGCGATGACGGCCGTCAACAGCGCCCGGTCCACCCCCGAATCCTGCGCCGCGCGGGCGATCAGGCCGTCGTGCGTGGTGGGCATGGCGTCCCCCCAGCGCAGCGCACGCGACGTTGATCCCAGCGATGCCAGCTTGGCGCCATCCCCGGATTGCGGCGCGCATTCCAGGCAAACCTGGATGCCGTTGCCCCGCCACACGGTACGGGCCTGCGCCCGCTTGTAATACTTGGCGTAGCCGGTGGGCACTTTCATGGCGCGCCACACGCCGTACGGGTCTTTGTAGCGGTAGATATCGGCGGCTTGCGCGGGGCTTGCGGGCGCCAGCGCCAGAGCGCCCGCCGCAATGGCCGTCAGCGCCGCCACGCCGCTGGCTCGCGCCAGAAGGGCGCGAAAGGCCGGCAGAATGGATCGGTGAGGACATTGCATGTCGGGGCTCCGGCGGCGTCCGAAGACGCGTTGGCGAGCCCCTATGCTGCGGCGATCCGCCCGGTTTGTCGCTCGGCCCTACGTCCTAGTCCCCCGCCGCGAGTCAAATCCCAATGTGAAACAGGGCCATAACTAGGACAGACGACCGACGCTGCGCTAGAATATGTCGCAATATTTCGTTTATTTACCAAATGAATGAACCTGGCCGCTTCGTGCCGGGCGGGAGAGGCTGAGATGGACGCAGAAAACACGCTCCAGCTGGTGCTGGATGCCACGACCAACGTCCTGACGGCGCGCTACACGCCGCCTCCGCGCCCCGAAGCGCCGTTGCCAGACGATGACCCCACGGCACACGCCGCCAACACGGATGCCGCCCCCGCAGAGGCAAGCGGCGAAACCGCTTCCGAGCAAGATACCGACACCGCCGTCGCGGTGGACCCCGCCCCCCACATCAATCCAGACGCCCCCAACTGGGACACGCTGACCGCCGCCGCCGTCGCGCATGGCTGGTCGGCAGACGCGCTGGACAGCCACGCCGCGCTGGCCTTCATCGAACGCTGCCGCAGCGCCGCCGAGCCGGTGGAGTTCCCCGTGGGCCAGGTCGTGGACGGCTCGTTCGAGCTGGAGCTCGACCCCTCGCGCATGAGCGCGCTGCTGACGCTGCACCCGCCCAAGGGCGGTCAGCCTGTCACGCTGGACATGATTCGCCACGCCATCGCCGACCGCGGCATTGTGCACGGCGTGCTGGAACAAGCGCTGGCCGAAGCGGTAGAACAGGGCCGCCGCGAAACGGTGCTGATCGCGCAAGGCACGCCGCCCACGCGCGGCACCCCCACCCGCTTTGAAAGCCTGCTTGACCGCCTGAAACCGCGCGCCCAGGAAATCGACGAACTGGCCCAGGTGGACTACCGCGACCTGGGCAGCCTGCTGCTGGTGTCGCCCGGCACCCCGCTGATGCGCCGCATTCCGCCGTTGCCCGGCGTGGACGGCACCAACGTGCTGGGCGAACCCGTGCTGCCCGACGAGATGCCCGACACGCCCTTCTCCAAGGAGCTGTCGGGCGTAGCGGTCGATCCGGAAGACCCGCTGCTGCTGCGCGCCACCATCGCCGGCACGCCCACGCTGATCAGCCAGGGTGTGCAGGTGAACCCGATGGTGGAAGTGGACGCCGTCAACCTGTCCACCGGCAACATCACGTTTGAAGGCTCGTTGCAGGTGCGCGGCGACATCGCCGCCACCATGGAAGTGCGCGTGACGGGTGACGTCGTTGTCAACGGCACCATCGAAGCGGCGCTGGTCGAGGCCGGCGGCAGCGTCACGGTCAAGGGCGGCATCATCGGCATGGCCGAAGCGCTGCAAGACGCCGCCGCCACCGCGCGCACCGCGCACATCGTCTGTGGCGGCACGCTGAAAGCGAAGTTCATCGAAAACGCCATCATCAGCGCGGGCAAAGACGTGGACGTGGAACGCGAAATCCGCCAAAGCAGCATCGCCGCCGGCGGCAGCGTGCTGGTCGGCCCGCCGAACACGCAGCAAAGCGCCATCACCGGCGGCCAGACGCGCGCGTTGAACGCGGTGCGGGCAGGCACGCTGGGTTCGCCCTCGGGCATTCCCACGCTGATCCAGGCCGGCCTGGACCCGCACGCCGACATCAAGCGCTCGGCGTTGACGCGCAAGCGCCTGAAGATGAACGAAGAAAAGGCCAAGCTGGAACAGCTGCTGATGTTCCTGCAAGCCAACCCGCAGCGTGCGCCGGCCGATGTGGCCGAGCGCGCCCGCAACACCCACGTCAAACTCGCGGGCGATCTGGTGGCGCTGGAAGAAGAGGAAGGCCAGCTGATCCGCGACCTTCAACCCCTGCACACCGCCATGATCACCGCCACGCGGCGCTTTTGCAGCGGCACGAAGATTCAGCTGGGCAACAAGATGCAGGAATTCCTGGAAGATCAGGTCGGCGGCAAGGCGGGGCTGGAAGAAGGCGAGATCGTCATCCGCTGAGCTTGCCGCAAGGGTTTGTCTGGCCGCCAGCCAACCCGCTTACCCGCGGCCCTCACGCCCTCACGCCGTCGCACCCTCACGCCGACACGCCGACACGCCCTCACGGCGTCACGCCGACAGGCGCCATCCCATCACGGCACCAGCTCCTTGAACCAGACTCGCGGTGAAATACCGCGGTCTGGCCCCAGGATGGAAAACCCGCCGTCGACCGGGATATCCACCCCCGTCATCCACGACGCGGCATCCGAACACGCAAAGCACACGGCGGCGGCAATCTCGTCACCTGACCCCACGCGGCCCAGCGGATGAAAATGCGCCCCCACCGCATCGGCGGCTTGGCGCGACCCGCCCGACAATTGTTCAACCGACGGCGACCACGTCCACGCCGGCGACACCGCCAGCACACGCACGCCGACAGGCGCCAGCTCGACGGCGAAGTTCTTCGTAATTTGCAGCATGGCCGCCTTGGACGCCGGATACAGCGCGCGCCCGGCCGCCCCGAACTTGCCGCCCGTGCTGCCCATGTTCACCACCACCCCGCCGCGCGGCAGGTGCGCCGCCGCCAACTGCGTGAAGATAGCGGCCGACACCAAGTTGGTGTCGAGTGTGCTGTGCCATTCCTCGCGCGAGGACGCCAGGCCCCGGTCCGCGTACTGGCAGGCGTTATTCACCAGGATGTCGAGCCGGCCAAAGCGCGCCAACGCGGCATCAATGCAGCGCTGGATCTGCGCGTCCTGGCCGATGTCGGTCTCGCAGTACAGGGCGCGTTCGCCCAGCGCCTGCGCCAACGCGTCGCCCGCCTGCGCGTTGCGTCCCACCAGCACCACATTGGCGCCTGCCGCAACCAGCCCGCGCGCGATGTCTGCGCCCAAGCCCTGTGTGCTGCCGGTGACGATGGCGGTCTTGCCGGCCAAGCCGGGAAAGCCTGAGAAGTCCATGAACAATCCTTGATCAGTGCGGCGCGGCGGCCCAGCGCACAGCATCCGCCACCGAGCCCGTTTGCGCAATCAGCCGCATGCTGGCAAGCGACGCCTGATGCACCGCTTCATCGGCGGACGCGCACGCATCTTCCGCCACCATCACATCAAAGCCGATGTCTGCCGCGTGGCGCACCGTGCCTTCAACCACCGAATGCGTCGCCACGCCCGCCACCACCAACCGGCGCGCGCCGATCACCCGCAGCGTTTCCTCCAGCGGCGTGCCGTAGAAGGCGCTGATGCGCGTGTGCTTCACGACGAACTCACGGGTGCTGCCGGGCAGCGGCTGCAAGCCGTCGTAGAACGCGCTGCCCCACTGCCCTTCCGGCACCGCGCCAATGCTCGCCACGTTGCGGAAGATCTCGCAGTTGGCCAGCAGGTCGGCGTAGTCTGGCCGGAACGCGATACGCACGTGCACGATGGGCAAGCCTTGCTTGCGCGCCCCATTCAGCAAGGCGGCGGCGTTGTCCAGCAGGCGCTGGCGCGCGCCGGTGTCGGCATCCAGCCCGACGCGGATCTTGCCGTCGGGATGCAGCACGTCATTCTGATAGTGCAGCGCCAGCACCGCGGTGTCAGTCATCTTCAAACGAACACCTCGAACACATCGTGCACGTCGTCGCAATTGACGAGGTCTACGCGCTTCATGCGGATACGCCAGCTGTCGCCGTCGGCGGCCAGCTTGTGCGTGTAGCGGCCGGCCAGCTGACGCGGCTGGCGCTTGCGCCATTCCGTCATCTGGAACACGGAATGCACGACCAGATTGCCGCCCGCATCCGCGCCTTCCACCTGCACGCCGCCCACCAGCCGCACGCTGCGCGTGGGCGGTTGCTGCGACCAGTTGCGCGGATGCTCCAGGCGCCGGATGCGCACGTCGCGCAGCATGCGGTCTTCCCAGAACAGCGAAATGTGGTCGTACGGGCTTTGCTGATCGTGCGTGCGCGGCATCCAGTACATGCCGTCCTGCGTCCACAGCGCCTGCCAATCGTCATAGCGCCGCTCGTCCAGCAGCCGCGCCTCGCGATACAGAAACTGGGCGATGCGGTGGTAGGCATCCGCCGGCACATCCGCCGACGACAGGTTCGTCGTGCCGACGTCGAAATCCAGATCTAGCAGCATGCGCCTTCTCCCGTGGCGGACGCGTTGCCGTTCTGCGCCGCGCCCGCTTCCATATAAGTCTTCCACGCGCGGAACTGGTTGCGCATGGGCAATTCGCTGGTGCCGTTCACGGACACCATGCCGTCGGCGTCGCTGCGGTCGCTGCCGTGGTAGCGGTGCATGCTGACCCACTCGCCGCCGCGCGTGGCGTTGCCTTCCTGGCAGCGGTTATAGAGTTCGATATCGTCCGGCATGACGTTGGACGACGGCGAGTTGATGACGTTGGCGTACAGCATGGCGCGCTTGAACACGCCGTCGGGTGCGCCCTTGCAGCGGAACGTCTGAATCTCGATCAGCGTGCGGTCCACGGCAATCGGGCGGATCACACGGAACTGCTGGAACACGGTATGCGGCGAGCCGCTGCCGTAGATGACCGTGTTGTGGCGGTTCATGCCCAGAATCTCGCGAGCACGGTCTTCGCCGTAGGCGGCTGTCAGCGTCTCGAAGTGCGCGCGCGACACCGGGTCGCGTTCGGCCGCGCCGGGGTTGAAGATGCCTTCCATGTAGCCGTGGCCGTTGTCATACGCCCGCAGCTCCAGCTTTTCCCAGAACTCATAGGGCTCGCCGTTGCCGTCCATGATGTGCAGCTCAAGCGGCATCTCGCCCATTTCCTTAGCCTCGTCACGCGCCGCGGCGTAAGACGATTCATGCGTGACGCGGGCGTGCATGGTGTCGTGCAGGTTCTCGTAGAACACCTTCCAGTTCGACCGCTGCATCACGCGGAAGATACCGCCCGCCACTTCGACCTCGCCCACCGGGGAGCGGTCGCACAGGTTGTCGATCGACGAGCGCACGCCGCCCAGGAAGTCGGTCAGCTCGGGGCCTTCCTTGGACTGGCTGGCGAACACGAAGCCGCGATAGCTTTCCACGCGCGCCAGGCGCCGCATGGAAAACGTGGGGTCGGTCGGGTCATACGACGTGCCTTCGAGCCCTTGCTTGAGCGGCACGCCCAGATGGCTGCCATCCAGCTTGAACGTCCATGCGTGATAGGGGCAGCGAAAGAACTTGCCCACGCAGCCCTCGCCATCGGCCACCACTTTTGCGCCCTTGTGCGGGCAGCGGTTGTACAGCACGTGCACGCGGCCATCAGAGGCGCGCACCATCAGCACGTCCTGATCGCCCACCCGGGTGGTGTGATAGTCGCCCGTCTTGGGCACCTGGCTTTCATGGCCCACGTAGATCCAGGCGCGGCCATAGATGCGCTGCATCTCAAGATCAAAAATGGCCGGGTCGGTGTACACGCCGCGGTGCACGCTGTCGCCGCGCACCATCGCGGCCAATTGTTCTTCGGTGTAAGACATGTTGCTCTCCTACTTGTTGGCGCTGTCTTTCCAGCGCGCCATCAGCGTGTTGGACGGCAAGGTCTCGTCCAGCAGCTTCGCCGCCGTTTCGCGGCCCGCTACCGGCAGCCCCTTGGGGTCCAGCAGCCCCACCTGCACCAGCACGCTGGCCTGGTCCCAATAGATGTGCTCGTGATAGAGCTTGTCCCCGCGGAACTTCACGATGGCGATCAGCGGGATCTCAACCGGGCGGCCGGTCGGCGCAACGCCGGGCAACAGCCAATCGATTTCGGTGGTGTGCGTGAAGCAGAACAGCAGCTCATCAACGATCTGGGTTGCGCCCACCGTGCGCGACAGCGGGATCAGCCGCGTGTCCGGCGGGTTGCTGTTGACGAAATGGTGCTGATAGAAGCGCGACAACTCCTTGTGGCCCACGCCGCCCGTCATCGTCGGGATGTGGTTCACGTAAGGCTCGGCCACCATCGTGGCCATGGTGGCGGCAACATCGCGCGTGCCGAATTCGTACTCGCAGTGCTTGTCCCACAAGGCCGAATAATCGAACTCCGGGCCAATCGCGCGTTGCAAGGCCGCCATGCTGCGCTGGTGCGCCATCAGGGCGGACGGCTTGTCGTAGTGATCACCGCTCGTGCGCGCAAACGCGTGGTCCATGCCCGGGTACACGTAGAGCTCCACGCCGGGCTTGCCGCCCAGCGCGTCCAGGATGCGCTGGCGCGCAGCGGGCGGACAGAAGCCATCCTGCTCGGCAATGTGCAGCACCAGCCGGCCGCGCAGAGCCGCCGCTTCGTCCAGGCTGTCTTCGATGCCCACCCCGTAATAACCCACGGCCACGTCGACATCGGTACGGCATGCAGCCAGATACGCCAGCTTGCCGCCCAGGCAATAGCCCAGCACACCCACGCCGCCCTGCTGCTCTGGCAGCTCGCGCAACTGCGCGATGGTGGACGCGATGTCTTTCAAGCCTTGCTCCACGTCAAAGCCCTTGTACAGCTCGAACGCGCGCGGCATGTCGGCCGGGCCGTCGGTCAGCTGGATGCCGGGCTGCTGGCGCCAGAACAAATCGGGCACCAGCACCACGTAACCCTCTTCGGCCAGCAACTGCGCCGCGCGGCGCATGAAGTCGTTCACGCCAAAAATTTCCTGGCACAGCACCAGGCCCGGGCCGTGGCCCGAGGCCGGCACGGCCAGATAAGCGCCAAAGGACTTGCCATCGTGCGAGGGTATCGTCACCTCGCGCGTCGTGATGTTCTGGGTCATGCCATTCTCCTTGCGATGCTTGCGATGCTTGCGATGCTTGCTACGCCATGCGCACTGCCTTACTTCATCTGGCAGGCGGCGGCGAAGGGGTCCTGGTACTGGGTCAGCACCGTGCCCGACAATTTATTGGCCAGCTTGCCATCCGCGCCCGCCTCGACGACGCGCAGGTAATAGTTCTGGATCGGATATTGGTTGCGGTTGAACTTGAAGTCACCCCGCACCGACTTGAAGTCCGCACGCCGCAACGCCGGACGCAGCGCGTCGGCCTCAAGCTTGCCGCCCGTCTGGCGCACCGCGCTGTCCAGCAGCATGGCCGCGTCGTAGCCTTGCGAGGCATACAGCGTCGGGCTGCGCTTGTACGTTTTCTTGAAGTCGTCCACGAATTTGCGGTTGGTGGGGTTATCCAGGTCAGCCGCCCATTGCGACGTGTTGTGCAGGCCCGCAATGGGCGCGCCCACCGCCGCAATCGTGTCCTCGTCGCCCGAGAAGCCCGGCGCCAGCAGCACGATGTCTTTCGACAGCCCCGCGCCATTGAACTGCTTGATGAAGTTCACGCCCATGCCGCCCGGCAGAAAGAAGAAGACGGCATCCGGCTTGCTCGCGCGCAGGCGCGTGATCTCAACGCCGTAGTCCAGCTGGCCCAGCTGGGTGTAGATCTCTTCGGACAAGCCGCCTTTGTACAGACGCTTGAAACCGTTAAGCGATTCGCGGCCGCCCGGATAGTCGGGCGCAATCAGCGCCACGCGCTTGAAGCCTTGGTCGGCGGCGTACTTCCCCATGGCGGCGGGAATGTCCTCGTTCTGCCAGGCCACCGCGAAGAAATTGGGGTTACAGCCCGCGCCGGCAAAGTTTTCCGGCCCGGTATTCGTGCTGAGGTAAATCGTGCCCGACTGCAAAATAGCCGGCATCACCGGCAGCAACACATTCGAAAACACAATGCCCGTCATCACGTCCACGCGGTCGCGCTTGAGCAGTCGCTCCACCGCTTGGCGGCCCGTGTCCGCCTTCTGCTGGTCGTCCGCCACCACCACTTCAGCGGGCAAGCCGCCCAGCTTGCCGCCGGTATGTTGCAGCGCCAGATTGAACCCGTCGCGAATTTCGTTGCCCAGCGCCGAACCCGGCCCAGACAACGTGGTCAGCAAGCCAACCTTGACCTTGTCGGCGGCCGACGCGCCCGCCACCGCAGACATGCAAACCAACGCCGCCAGCGCGCGCCGGCTCCAGAGATTTCGATTCATGTGCCACCCCGATTCGTCGCCAGCCGCGCTGGCGGAAAGCTGACAGATCCCGTCTGCCGTCGGTTCACGCATGCTGCCGATCAAAGTCGCCAAGCTTACGCGCCGCGACGACGCCCTCCAAGACCTGCCGGGAGGACCTTGGGGCTAGCGTATGCCGCCCGCCAGCCTGGCTCTATCCGATTCCGGCCAGTCTTATCCGGGATTCACTTAATTCCAAACGCTTGACGTTTAAATTACTCTGGCCGCTGACACGGGAGCGTTCCCGTCCCGGAGGCATCCATGCAAGGCTGGTCCCGACTCGCGCTTGCGCCGCTCTTCAAACGGCGTGTATTCAGCTCCACCCAACAAGACGAGACCCGCGAGCGCGTGTCCGAAGCCTTGAAAGACCACCGGCTGACATGGAAAGGCGGCCGCGTGGACGCCCAGCTGAACCGGGGCCGCTTCGGCGCGTTAACGGTCTGTACGTTGCGCTACGGCGCCGAAGTCCATATCGAACCCGATCGCCTGCAAGACTTCATGCTGGTGCAAGTGCCGCTACGGGGCCGCGCCTGTATCGAATGCGGCGACGAACGCGTCAACGCCAACCCTGACTGCGCCGCCGTCATCGCGCCCAACCGCCCGCTGCGGCTGCACTGGGAAGCCGGCTGCGAACAACTGCTGCTGAAGATTCCGCGCGGCAAGCTCGAAGCCATCGGCCGCCGCGCCTTCGGCGACGCCGCCACCCGCCCGCTGGACTTCAGCCCCGCCCTGCGCCTGGACAACCCCATCGGCGCCGCCTGGCGCAGCATGGTCACCAGCATGATCGACCTGTTGCCCACGCTGGACGACGGCGCCGCGCGCCCGCCCGCCGCCTGGCTGGAACACATGGAAGACACGCTGGTCCTGCACCTGCTCTATAACCAGCCGAACAGCTGGCATTCGCACGCGGGTTCACTTGTGACGCTGCCCCGCCGCCTGGTCCTGGCCGAAACCTTCATGCGTGAGCATCTGTCCGCCCCGCTGACCCTGACCGACATCGCCCGCCACGCCGGCGCCAGCGCCACGGCCTTGACGCGATTGTTTCAGGAACACCGTGACACGACGCCGATGCACGCGTTGCGCGCCTTACGGTTGGACACCGCCAGGCGCAAACTGAAGACGGACGCGCACGCCAGCGTGACGGAAGTCGCGCTGGGCGTAGGCTTCGGACATCTGGGGAGATTTTCGGAGTATTACCGGGAACGGTTTGGCGAGTTGCCAAGAGAGACACGGCGCGTGGCGTAGGGAGCCCTGGGCGGGCAACCTGCGGCGCACCATGCGGGCCGGGCCGCCGACGCGTCAGGCGTCGACAGCACGAACCGTACAGCCAACGCTACACCGCAGCCGGCACCACCGCGGTGACCTCGATCTCCACCTTCGCCCGATCCTCAACCAGATCCGCCACCTCCACCGCCGTCATCGCCGGAAAATGCCGTCCGATGAACTCCCGGTAGTGCTTCCCGATCGCCGGATACGCCGCCACGTACTCATCCTTGTCCACGACATACCAAGTCATCCGGACAATATGCTCGGGCTTCGCGCCGCCCTCGGCCAAGATGGCGACAATGTTCGACAGCGTCTGGCGGACCTGGTCCGCCAGGTCATCCGATTCGAACTGCTGCTGCCCATTCCACCCCACCTGCCCGCCCACAAACACGAGCTTGCTGCCCACCGTCATTTCGGTGAGCACACCATTCGAATAGCCCCGGGGCGCCATCCAATCCGGCGGTTGCAGAATCTTCATAACGTCTCATCCTATTTTTAAGAAAACAAACTACAGGGTGGCCCCCGCCGCTTACGCCGCGGGCGCCAGATAATCCTGCATGCGTTCCCGCAGGTCCGCAGACATGGGCATGGACTTCATCGTCCGCAAATCCACCGTCACAATCGTCAGCGTTGCCGACAACCGCAACTGGCCATCCGGCCCTTCGAAACGCACCAGCGCCTTGAACGACGCGCCACCAATTCGCTGCACGGACAGCGTCTGACGCAAGCGTTCGTGCCAGCGGCTGGGCGCGCTGAAATCGCACGTCACCGATGCCATCGGCGTACCGATGTGCCGGTCCACATGCAGCGCATGAAACGGCAAGCCCATGCCCTTGTCGAACCACTCCTCGACAAAGTCATTGATCATCTCGAAATAGCGCGGGTAGAAGACAATGCCCGCCGGATCGCAATGACGGAAGCGGACTTCGACCTGGCTGGTGAAAGGTGCGGCCATGATGATTTCCTGATTGCCTGTTCAAGCCATATTGCGCAACGCAAACCGTTGCAGCTTGCCGGTTTCGGTACGCGGCAAAGCCGCCACAAATTCAATCGCGCGCGGATATTTGTAGGGTGCAATCGTCGTCTTCACGAACGTCTGCATCGCAGCGACCAGTTCATCGCTGGGCGTATAGCCCGGCTTCAGCACCACGAACGCCTTGACGACCTGGCCGCGCTCTTCGTCCTGCGCCCCCACCACGCCGCACTCGGCAACCGCTTCATGGCGCAGCAACGCGTCTTCCACTTCCGGGCCGGCAATGTTGTAGCCCGCCGACACGATCATGTCGTCGTTGCGCGCCTGATAGAACAGATAGCCGTCGTCGTCCTGCACAAACGTATCGCCCGGCAGATTCCAGCCGCTTTGCACAAAACGGCGCTGGCGTTCATCGGCCAGATACCGGCACCCCGTCGGACCCTTGATCGCCAGACGGCCCACCGTGCCATTGGGCACGGGGTTCATATCGTCGTCCACGACTTGCGCCACATACCCCGGCACCACGCGGCCAATGGCGCCGCGTTTCACGGCTTCGGGCGGGCTGGACACAAACACGTGAATCATCTCGGTGCCGCCTATGCCATCGATCATCTCGATGCCGCTGGCCTGCTTCCACAACTGGCGCGTCGCGTCCGGCAAGGCTTCGCCCGCCGACACGCTCTTCTTCAACGACGACAAATCAAACTTGCCGACCAGCGCCGCCATCTGACGGTAGAACGTGGGCGCCGTGAACACGATGGTCGCGCGGAATTCCTGGATCAGTTCCAACAGGCTTTCCGGCGTCAGCTTTTCGGCCAGCACCGTGCTTGCGCCCACGCGCAGCGGGAAGCACAGCAAACCGCCTAAGCCGAACGTAAACGCCAACGGCGGCGTGCCGCAGAAGATGTCGTCCGGGCCGGGCTTGATCACATGCTTGGGGAACAGGTCGCACATCGCCAGCACATCGCGATGAAAGTGCATGCAGCCCTTGGGCGAACCCGTCGTGCCGCTGGTGAAGGCGATCAGGCACACGTCGTCAGCCGCGGTGTCGCAGGCGGTGAAATCGTCAGGCTTGGCGGCGGCCAACGCGTCCAGCGCATCGGGCGCGGCGTCGTTGAAATACATGATCTGCGACAGGCCCGCGCAGTGATGCTCGTGCTCGGGCTGGGCGCAGAATTGGGCTTCGTCTTTCAGGCGCGCATCGCACAGCACCGCCTGAATCTGCGCCTTTTCGATGATCTGCTTCAGCTCTTTGGCGCGCAGCAGCGGCATCGTTGGCACCGTTACCAGGCCGGCCTTGATGGCGGCCAGCCACGATGCGGCCATCATCGGATTGTTCGGCCCGCGCAACAGCAGACGGTTGCCGGGAACCAGCTTCATGTCCTCGGTCAGCACGCGTGCGATGCGGTTGGTCAGCGCGGCCAGTTCGCGGTACGTCATGGTGGCGGGCTTGCCGTCCTGACGCCAGCGCAGCGCCACGCGGTCGCCAAAGCCGCGGTCGGCCATGGCGTCCACCAGTTCGACGGCGCAATTGAAACGCTTGGGATAGGCCACGTCGGGCCCGTCTAGCAAGAACTCGGGCCATTGTTCGCCCGGGGGCAGATTGTCCCGGGCAAAGGTGTCGATGTGGGCGGAGCTTTCCATGTATTTCCCCTTGGAATGTGCTGTGCGGTGTAGTTTGCTTTGCCAAAGGCCGAGGGCTCGCAGGCCCCTTATGCCTTCAACAGTTCACGGGCGATGATCAACTTCTGCACTTCGGTGGCGCCTTCGTAAATACGCAGCGCTCTGATTTCCCTGTAAAGCTTCTCCACCGGCATCCCCGACACCACGCCCGCGCCCCCGAACATCTGAAGCGCGCGGTCGATCACGGTCTGCGCCGATTCCGTGGCCATCATCTTGGCCATCGCTGCTTCACGCGTGGTGCGCAGCTTTTGCACGTCGCGCATCCACGCGGCGCGATACGTCAACAGCGCTGATGCGTCGATGGCGGTGGCCATGTCGCCCAGCGCGGCTTGCGTCAGTTGCAGGTCGGCCAGCGTCTGGCCGAACATGCGGCGCGACTTGGCGCGCGCAAGACCTTCATCCAGCGCGCGGCGGGCAAAGCCCAGCGCGGCCGCGGCCACCGACGCGCGGAAAATATCCAGCGTCATCATGGCCAGCTTGAAACCCTGCCCGGCATCACCCAAACGGTGCGACAGCGGCACCCGGCAGTTGTCGAACGTGATCGTGGCCAGCGGATGCGGCGCGATCAGTTCAATGCGTTCGCTGACGTCGAACCCGGGCGTGTCGGCATCCACCACAAAGGCGCTGATGCCGCGCGCGCCCGGCGCTTCGCCCGTGCGGGCGAACACCACGTAGAAGTCGGCGATGCCGCCGTTGGAGATCCAGGTCTTGGCGCCATTCAACACGTAGTGATCGCCATCGAGCTTGGCCTCGCAGGCAAGCGCCGCCACGTCGGAGCCTGCGTCCGGTTCAGACAGCGCAAAGGCGGCAATGGCTTCGCCTTGCGCCACGCGCGGCAGATAACGCTGGCGCAATTCGTCTGAGCCCATCAGCGAGATAGCGCCGCTGCCCAAGCCCTGCATGGCGAATGCGAAATCCGCCAGCCCTTCGTGGCGGGCAAAGGTTTCGCGCAAAATGCAGACCGCGCGGGAATCGACTTCCGGCAGCGCGCCGCCCCAGGCGCCGCCCGGGCCGCCCGCCACGGCGTAGCGCAGCCAGCCGGCCTGGCCCATGGCCTTCACCAGTTTCTTGCAGGCCGCATCCGCGTCGTGATGGTCAACATCGCCCAGCGATTTTTCGCACCAGGCGTCGACCTCATGCGCCAGCTTGCGGTGCGCGTCGTCAAAGAAAGGCCAGTCCAGCCAGCTTGCGTCACGCATCATCAGTTCCCCTCGAAGACCGGCTTTTGCTTGGCCACGAAGGCCTCGTAGGCGCGATGGAAATCGCGCGTCTGCATGCAGATGGCCTGGGCTTCGGCTTCGGCCTCGATGGCTTCGTCCACACCCATGTTCCATTCCTGATGCAGCAGCTTCTTCGTGACGCCATGCGCAAACGTCGGGCCGGCGGCCAGTTGGGCGGCCAGCGTCTGCGCGGCATCCGCCAGTGCGCCGGATTCATGCAATGCATTGAAGAAGCCCCAGCTGGCGCCCTCTTCGGCCGTCATGGCGCGGCCCGTGTACAGCAGCTCGGACGCGCGGCCCTGGCCGATCATGCGCGGCAGCAAGGTGCATGCGCCCATGTCGGCGCCTGCCAGGCCCACACGCGTGAACAGGAACGCGGTGCGCGCGGCAGGCGTGCCCAGGCGCATGTCGGCGGCCAGCGCCACCATCGCGCCAGCGCCGGCGCATACGCCATCCACCGCGGCCACGATGGGCTGCGGGCAAGCGCGCATGGCTTTGACCAGGTCGCCCGTCATGCGGGTGAAGTCCAGCAGTTCGGGCATCGTCATCTTGGTCAGCGGACCAATGATTTCGTGCACGTCGCCGCCCGAGCAGAAGTTGCCGCCCGCGCCCGTCACGACCACCACCTTGACGTCGGTGGCGTACACCAGCGAACGGAACAGGTCGCGCAGTTCGGCGTAGGAATCGAACGTCAGCGGGTTCTTGCGTTCTGGACGATTCAGCGTAACCGTGCCGATCTTGCCGTCGGCCGACACCTGCCACAGGAACGTCTTGGCCTGATAGCCGGCCATCGGACGTTTGTGGTGCTTCATGGTGTGCTCTTCGGACTGGGTGCTCATGGTGTCTCCGTTCGTTATCCAGGGGTTGATGGGGCGCGCCAGCCTTAGCCGGTCATGACTTCGCCGCCGTCCACGGCGATCGCCTGGCCGTTGATGGAGGCGGATGCCGGCAACGCCAGCCAGGCCACCGTCTCGGCCACTTCCTCGGGCTGCACCAGGCGGCCCTGCGGGTTGCGCTCGGCGAGTTTTGCGCGAGCCGCTTCCGGCGTCATGCCGGTCTTGTCCACGATATTCGTGACCGCACCGCGCACGATGTCGGTCTCGGTGTAGCCGGGGCACACCGCGTTCACGGTGACGCCCTTTTGCGCGGTTTCCAGCGCCAGCGAACGGGTCAGCCCGATCACGCCGTGCTTGGCGGCGCAGTAAGCGCTGACATAGCCATAGCCGATCAGCCCCGCCGTGCTCGCCACGTTGATGACGCGGCCCCACTTCTCTTGCAGCATGCCCGGCAGCGCGGCCTGGATGCAGTGGAAGGTGCCGGTCAGATTGACGGCAATCATCTGCTGCCACAGCGCGGAATCGGTGCGGTCAAAGCGCTGGCTCACGGCCTGGCCGGCGTTGTTCACCAGCACCAGCACCGGGCCGAATTCGCCTTCGGCCTGCGCGAAGGCCGCGCGCACCGACGCTTCGTCCGCGATGTCGGCGCTGGCGGTTTGCACCTGCCCCAGGCGGGCCAGACTGTCGGCGGCGGCGTCCAGCGCCGCGCCATCGCGGCCCAGCAGCGTGACGCGCGCACCGCGTTCAAGCAGCGCGCGGGCGCTTGCCAGACCGATGCCGCGAGCGCCGCCCGTCACCAACGCGTGGCGGCCGGCGAGCGGTTGCGCAAGTGTTGTCATTTGATATCCAGTTGCGCCATGGCGGCGGCGCGTTCGAAGTTGGTTTCCAGTTGGCGCTTGCCCGCGAAATACTGGCTGGGCCACGCCACATCACGGTAGCCGACTCGCGCGGCTTCGCGTAGCGTCCAAGAGGCGTCAGCCAAATGGGGACGCGCCAGCGCGCACAGGTCGGCGCGGCCGGACGCGATGATGCCGTTGGCGTGGTCGGCTTCGAAGATGGCGCCCACGGCGATGGTGGGAATGCCCGCTTCGTTGCGGACGCGGTCGGCGAACGGGGTCTGGAACATGCGGCCGTAAACCGGCTTTTCTTCCTTGCTGACCTGGCCTGACGAGCAATCGATCATGTCGGCGCCCGCGGCCTTGAAGTAGCGCGCGATTTCAACGGCGTCATCAGCGGTGATGCCGCCTTCGACCCAGTCGCTGGCCGAGATACGCACCGACATGGGTTTGTCTTCGGGCCACACTTCGCGCACGGCGCGGAACACTTCCAGCGGAAAGCGCAACCGGTTTTCCAGGCTGCCGCCGTACTCGTCGTCGCGGTGATTGGTCAGCGGCGAAATGAAGCTGGACAACAGGTAGCCGTGCGCGCAGTGCAGTTCCAGCCAGTCGAAACCGGCTGCCTGCGCCCGGCGGGCGGCTGAGATGAAGTTGTCGCGCACGTCGTCCATATCCGCACGCGTCATGGCGCGCGGCGTCTGCGACACGCCTTCGATATACGGCAAGGCCGAGGCCGACAGCAACGGCCAGTTGCCTTCGGCCAGCGGGTGGTCGATTTTCTGCCAGCCCAGCTGCGTGGAGCCCTTGCGCCCGGCATGGCCCAATTGCACACCGATGCGGGCGTCGCTGTTGCCATGCACGAAATTCACGATGCGGGCAAAGGCCTGCGTCTGGTCGTCGTTCCACAAGCCGGGGCAGCCCGGCGTGATGCGGCCATCCGGCGACACGCAAGTCATTTCCACCATGACGAGCCCCGCGCCGCCCATGGCGCGCGCGCCCAGGTGCACCAGATGGAAGTCGCCCGGCACGCCGTCGGTGCAGGAATACATGGCCATCGGCGACACCAGAATACGGTTCTTCAGGCGCACGCCGCGCGCTTGATAAGGCGTCAGCATGGGGATGGCCGGGCGCTGTCCGGCTTCAGCGGGCGCGCCAGCACGTTCAGCGATCCAGCGTTCGAAACCTTCAAGCCAGGCCGGGTCGCGCAAGCGCAGGTTTTCGTGCGAGATGCGCTGCGACCGGGTCAGCAGCGAATAGGCGAATTGTTCGGGTTCCAGTTCGGCATAGCGTTCAACGTTTTCGAACCACTCGGTGGAGTTGCGCGCGGCGTTCTGGATCTTCAGCACTTCAACGCTGCGCACTTCTTCGTAATGCTTCAGACCCGCTTCCACACTGCCTTCCGCGCCGCTCAGGCAGCGCGCGAGTTCGATGGAATCTTCAAGCGCCAATTTGGTGCCCGAGCCAATCGAGAAGTGGGCGGTGTGGGCGGCGTCGCCCATCAGCACAACCGGCACGCGGCGCTGGCCACGCGCGGTATCCAGCGTGTTCCAGTGCACCCAGGTGTTGCAGATGACGCGCGGGAAACGAATCCAGATGGCCGAGCCGCGCAGGTGGGACGCGTTGCTGATCAGCGCATTGCCGTCCAGCCAGGGCGCGAACAGCTTTTCGCAGTAGGCGATGCCCTCTTCCTGGCTCATCTGCTCGATGCCGGCCGCTTGCCACGTTTCTTCGGGGGTTTCCACGATGAAGGTGGACATGCCGTCTTCGTAGCGGTACGCGTGCGCCTGGAACCAGCCGTGTTCGGTCTGGACGAAGGCGAAGGTGAAGGCGTCAAACACTTTCTTGGTGCCGAGCCAGACAAAGCGGCAACGGCGCTGGTCGATGTCGGGGTGAAAGGTGTCGGCGTAGCGGGTGCGGATCTGGCTGTTGATGCCGTCGGAGGCAATGACAAGGTCAGCGTCGTATTCGCGGGCGATGGCCTGATCGTCCTGGACGAAGTTCTCAAACACCAGCTTCACGCCCACGTCTTCGCAACGCGCTTGCAGGATGTTCAGCAGCTTCTTGCGGCCAATGCCGATGAAGCCATGGCCGCTGCTGCGAATGCTGCGGCCTTTGAAGTTGATGTCGATGTCATCCCAATGGTTGAACGCATCGCCAATGGTTTGAGCGGAAACGGGATCGGCTTCACGCAGGTTCTGCATGGTGGCGTCGGAGAACACCACCCCCCATCCAAAGGTGTCATACGGACGGTTGCGTTCGATGACCGTAATCTCGTTGGCAGGGTTCTGCAGTTTCATGAGCAGACCGAAATACAGGCCGGCGGGGCCGCCGCCGATGCAGACTATTTTCATTGCCGTATACGCTCCGAGGTACGCGACAGTCGCTCGTTTATCTAGAGCGGGAGGCCGCGGATATTTAGGTCTGGATAGTTTAGGCTTGAAATATATACCTGAAGTTGAGCGTTCGCAAATGGGGGAAAGCTATTAGGTGCGGGGGGAAAGGGGGACGGCTTCCGAGGGCTTCGCGGGGGAGGATCTGTGGAAGCGTCGTGGGTGGCAGCTCTGCGGGCGAGCGGCTGGGAACGGCGTGGGTGGCTCTGCGGGCGAGCGGCTGGGAAGCGTCGTAGGTGGCTGCTCTGCGGGCGAGCGGGCGGGCGGCAGTGGAGCGTCGTCGGTGACTGCGACGGTGCGTCGGCGGCCTGAGTAGATCAATGGCCGCCGTCGAGAATCCGACGTTCGCCCCCCGAGACCATCAACCGCCCCGAAGCCGAACGTCCCCAGGAAAAATCTACCTTGAGTAAGCCGAAAACTTGGACTTGGAAATCGACGTGGCGGCCACCTGCACATGCGGCGCCAGTTCTGCTTCGACTCTCGCCACCGTCCACCGCGTCGTCGGCACAGAGATATTGATGGCCGCCACCGCAAAACCGCGATGATCCGTGACCGGCGCCGCCACCGAAATATCTCCCAGCACTGTTTCATTCACGATGATCGCGTAGCCCTTTTCCGCCACGCGTTGCACGCGGTCCAGCAGCTTGTCCGGGTTCACTTCCGTGTACGGCGTAATCGCTTCCAGGCGCGTCTGCGCCAGGATCTCGCGGCGGTGTTCGTCAGACAGGCGGGACAGGATGGCCGTACCCGATGCGGTGAAGAACGCCGGCAGGCGGCTGCCGACGGCGATGTCCACGTTCACCAGATGGTGGCCCGGAAAGCGCGCCACGAACACGATCTCGTGGCCGTCCAGTTCTTGCAGATTGGTGGTCTCGCCCAGGGTCCGGCTGATGTCCAGCAGATACGGCGACGCCTTGTCGATCAGCTCATTCGCGCGCACATAGTTGTACGAGAATTGCAGCACCTTCGGCGTCAGGCCGTAGTTGCGCGTGTCCGGGATGCGGCGCAGATAGCCCAGCGTTTCCAGCGTGTAGACCAGGCGTTGCGTGGCGCTGCGGTCCAGGCCGGACGCGCGGGCGATGTCGGCCAGCGTCATGTGGCGTTTCGAACCGTCGAACGCGTGCAGCACCTGAAAGGCTTTTTCAGTGGAACCGACAAACAGCGACGACCGGGTCTCGGTCGGCGCCTGCGGTTTTTCCGTGTCGTCGATGGTTGTTTTGCGCACAGGGACCAGCCTATTGAGTTCTAGGGATGCCACGCAAGAATTAACGCGAGGCGGGATTTGCCGGCCCAGCCTCGCGTATTGCGCTTAATTTAATTGTAATTCAATTATTAATATCGAATATCAATGACTTCCGGCCAATGGAACCCCGGGTTGCGATGCCGAACGCGTATCGGGAATCGGGTAGCAGGACTGCGGGTGGTACGTGTGCACGACCGACAATTTCACGCGGTCGCTGCGGTTGCCTTGCGCGGCGTGCAGCGTGCGGCAATGGAAGAACACCACATCGCCCGCCTCAAGGTCAGGGCAGACCGCGCGGGCAATCCAGTCGGCGTTTTGCGGCGCGTCGTCGCGGAAGAATTTCTTGTCGTCGAATTGATCGGGCGTGAAGGCGGCTGCGTGCGAACCCGGAATGAACGACAGGCCGCCGTTGTTGCGGGTTTCCGGCCCCAGGGCCAGCCAACAGGACACCAGGTCCGTGTCTGAAAACGACCAGTAGCGGATGTCCTGGTGCCAGCCCGTCAGGCTGCCATAGGCGGGGTGCTTGGTCATCACGCAGTTGTGGTGCACGGTGGACAGCACCGCGGGTTCGCCGAAGTAGCGGGCCAGCCATTGGGCGATGCGCGGGTCTGTTGCCCATTGCGCAAACAAGGGGTCGCGCGCGTAGGCGCTGAGCAGGCGGCGCACGGTCAGGCCGCCTTCGGCGGTGCGGGACTCGGGTGCGCCGGGGTAGCGCAGGTCGGCCTCGTATTCGATGGGCGCCACGTGCTCTCGCAAATGGCGTTCGGCCAGCGCGCGCAGCGCGGCGACTTGCCCGGCGGACACGAACTGGCGCGCCACCACAAACCCCTGCTCGCGCAGGACCGCTATCTGATCATCAAGCAGTAACCCGGACATCTCAATCCTCACACCCCGCGGCGGTTGCGAAGCGTCTGCGTGCGGGGCAGGCGCGTACCGGTCAGGCGCCGGTATACGCGGGGATGGCTAGATTACCAAAAGCCCTGTCTGCGCCGGGCTTGGCCGCGTCAGGCGGAGGGTGTTTTTTCAACGGGCGCGGGCACGGGAACCGGTACGGGCGGATGCAAGCGTGCGGCATCGCGTTCCGTCACTTCGTGGTGCACCCATTCGCGCCACACGGCCACCAGCAACGCCATCAGCACGGGGCCGACGAACAGGCCGACGATACCCATTGTTTTCACGCCGCCTACCAGGCCGAAGAAGGTCGGCAGGAACGGCAGTTTGACCGGGCCGCCCACCAGACGCGGGCGCAAGGTTTTGTCGACGATGAAGAGTTCAACGCTGCCCCACACCATCAGCGCGATACCGGCAACTACATGGCCGGAGCCCACCAGGTACAGCGACACCAGCGTGAATGACAGCGGCGCGCCGCCAGGGATCAGCGCCATGAAACCCGTGACCACGCCCAGCAGCACGGGCGACGGCACGCCCGCCACCCAGTACGCAACGCCCAGCACAAAGCCTTCGCCCAGCGCGATCAGGCCCATGCCGGTTACGGTGGAATTGATGGTGGCCGGCACCACGCGCGAAAAGCGCTGCCAGCGCGCCGGCAAAATGCGTTCGCCCAGCACGTCCAGCTGCGCCACCATGCGGATGCCGTCTTTATAGACAAAGAACAGCGTGATCAGCATGAACAGCACGGTCAGCAACAGCTGGAACACGTTGCCCGTGGCCGCCAGCACCATGCGGTAGATATTGCCCAGGTGTTCGCCGCTGACGGCTTCGACCAGCGCGCCCAAGGCGTGCGGCTGGCCAATATAGGATTCCCAGTACTGCCCCAGCCGTTCGCCCACGGCGGGCATGGACGTGATCCAGTTCGGCACCGCCACACCGTGGCGGTTGGCCGCGATGGCCCACGCGAAGAAGGTGCTGGCTTCCTTGATGGCGTAAGACAGCGCCAGCGTCAGCGGCACGATCAGTACGACGATGACCATCAGCAGCGCCAACGACGCGGCAATCGCGGTGCGGCCGCCGCAGCGTACGACCAGACGCTGGTACAAGGGCCAGCTGGCCAGACCAATAATCAGCGCCGCCAGGGCGGGAACGAGGAAGCCGCTAAGGAAGTAAACCCCTGCCAACAAGACAAGCAGCAGCAGCCAACGGGCGATCAGGTAAGCGGGTAGAACAGGCTGCATAGAGCGGATCGACAGTAAGGGCGTTGTAGGCTTTGACTGTCGGACTATACAGACGTTTCATAAAATACGAGGGACGCAAGCCCTGTATTTACTACGGGGTTTCCCGTGGTTTGACGGCGTGGCGGACGCGCAGGCCCGCCACGCGCAGCGCTTACAGCGCGTACTCCGCCGCCTCTTCGCGCGGGCTGCGGCGGCGCTGGGGCGCGGTCTGGATCAGGGCGGGTTCGGGTTGCGGTTGCGCCATCGTCATTGCGCTGGGCATGCCCAGCTGGCGCTGGTACACGCCGCAGCTGGCCGCCGCCGGATCGGTTTCGTCGCGGCCGCTCAGCAGCGGGCACCCGGCGAACAATTCCGCCACCCAATCCGTAAACGCACGCACCTTGGGCGACAGCTGCCGGCTTTGCGGATACAGCACCGAAATCGCGGTGGAGCTGGGCTTCCATTGAGGCAGGATTTCGATCAGCTCGCCCGATTGCAGATGCGGCAACGCCATATAGCGCGCCACCTGGATCAGGCCAAAGCCCTTCAGCCCGCAATCCAGATACGCGCCGGCTTCGTTCACGGCAACCGTACCCTTCATGTCCACTTCCTGGTGCTTGCCATCCACCTTGAAGTCCCAGGCGCAATTGCGGCCCGTGCGGCTCATGAAGTAATGCACGGCGTGGTGGTCGCGCAACGACTCGATGGTTTGCGGCATGCCGTAACGCGCCACATACGTCGGCGACGCGCAGGTCACGGTTTGCAGCGTGCCGATACGGCGCGCGACCAGGCTGGAATCTTCCAGGTCGCCCGCGCGGATCACGCAGTCAACCGCCTCTTGCACCATATCCACAGGGCGGTCGCCCAAGCCCAGCACCAGCTCGACGTCCGGGTATTTGTCGTGGAAATCACACAATGAGGGAATCAGGATCAGGCGCCCGATACAGGTCGGCACGTCGATGCGCAGCCGGCCCTTCAAGCGCAGGGCTGCTTCCTGGAAGCAGGCCTCGGTTTCCTCGACGTCGGCAAGAATGCGCACGCAGTGCTGGTAATAGCCCGCGCCGTCCGGCGTCAGGCCGATACGGCGCGTGGTGCGATTAAGCAGACGCACGCCCAGCAGGCGTTCGAGGTTCTGAATGATGGTGGTGACGGTGGTGCGCGGAAGCGAAAGGCTGTCGGCCGCCCGGGTGAAGCTATTGGCGTCCACGACGCGCACAAACACCTGCATAGCCTGAAAGCGGTCCATGGCGGCGGTGTCCTTTGGGCAAAAAAGTCGGGGTGAACGGAGCATAACCCGATTTCGGCGCAGATTAGTCATTCCCGCCGAACAGTGTTGCCGGAATAGACAGGTTTATCCGGCCCCACAAAACACTCAGAATGCAAACCATCTTGAAGTGCCCTTGCCTCCCGGCGACCCCACAGGGCATGTCAATCCTCAGCTTCCGTCCCCGCAGAGCCGCTCCGCCAAAGCGCTTTGACCAGGACCCGCAACTCCGCTGAATGTTGCACCGCAGCATAAGCATATGCAAACGGACGCTAAGGACTGCCATGCCACGGACCGCCGCAGCCGCCTCCGCCCCAGGCCCAAACAAGCGCGCTTTCGCTCCTATACCCCTCAAGGAAACATCATGGTTTCGCGTAATCGTATTGCTATGTTCGTCGTCTTTGCCGCCGTGCTCGCGGCCGGAGGCGGCTACGCCCTCACCCGCGGCCCGGCCGGCGGCAATGTCGCCATGGCCCAGGGCGCCCCGACGGCCACGCCCGTCGAAGTGGCCGAAGTCGTCAGCAAGACCATCGTGGATTGGCAGCGCTATTCCGGCCGCCTGGAAGCGATTGACCGCGTCGACATCCGCCCGCTGGTCTCTGGCACGCTGACGCAAGTGCACTTCCAGGACGGCTCCATCGTCAAGAAGGGCGACGTGCTCTTCACCATCGACCCGCGCCCGTACGCGGCCGAAGTCGATCGCGCCGCCGCCGCGCTGACGGCCGCCAAGGCCCGCGCGTCCTACACCGCCACCGACCTGGCCCGCGGCCAGCGCCTGCTGACGGACAACGCCATCGCCCGCCGCGACTTCGAAGAAAAGCAGAACGCCGCGCGCGAAGCCGCCGCCAACCTGCAAGGCGCGCAAGCCGCGCTGGACTACGCCAAGCTGAACCTGGGCTACACCCGCATCGAAGCCCCGGTGGCCGGCCGCGTCTCGCGCGCTGAAGTCACCGTGGGCAACGTGGTCGCGGCCGGCGCCGGTTCGGTGCCGCTGACCACGCTGGTGTCGGTGTCGAAGATGTACGCATCGTTCGACGTGGACGAACAAACCTTCCTGCGCTATGTGAACCCCGCCCGCAATGGCAAGGCGGGCTCGGTGCCGGTTGAGCTGGGCCTGGCGAACGAAGACGGCTATTCGCGCACGGGCTTCGTGCAGTCGGTGGACAACCGCCTGGACGCCACCTCGGGCACGATCCGCGTGCGCGCCGAGTTCGACAACGCCGACGGCTCGCTCTTGCCCGGCCTGTACGCCCGCGTCCGCCTGGGCGGCAGCGACCCGCGTTCGGCCGTGCTGATCGATGAAAAAGCCATCGGCACCGACCAGGACAAGCGCTACGTGCTGGTGCTGGACGACAAGAACCACGCCGTCTATCGCCAAGTGAAGCTGGGCGCCAACCAGGAAGGCCTGCGTGTCGTGGATTCCGGCCTGGCCGCCGGTGAACGCATCGTCGTCAACGGCCTGCAACGCATCCGCCCCGGCGACGCCGTGACCCCCACCGTCGTGCCGATGGTCGCCGCCAAGAGCGCCCCGGTTCAGACCGCCGCGGCCCAACTGAAGTAAGGCCCGCGCGTCTACAGAGAACGTCCATGAATATCTCAAAGTTCTTCATCGACCGGCCGATTTTTGCCGGCGTGCTGTCCATCCTGGTGCTGCTGGCGGGCCTGCTGGCCATGTTCCAGCTGCCCATTTCCGAATACCCGGAAGTCGTGCCGCCGTCGGTGGTGGTGCGCGCGCAGTATCCGGGCGCCAACCCCAAGGTCATCGCCGAGACCGTCGCGTCGCCGCTGGAAGAATCCATCAACGGCGTCGAAGACATGCTGTACATGCAGTCGCAGGCCAACAGCGACGGCAACCTGACGCTGACCGTCAACTTCAAGCTGGGCGTGGACCCGGACAAGGCGCAGCAGCTGGTGCAGAACCGCGTGTCGCAAGCGCTGCCGCGCCTGCCGCCGGACGTGCAGCGCCTGGGCGTGACCACGGCGAAAAGCTCGCCCACGCTGACGCTGGTCGTGCACCTGATCTCGCCGAACGACCGCTACGACATCACCTACCTGCGCAACTACGCGATCCTGAACGTCAAGGATCGCCTGGCCCGCATCACGGGCGTGGGCGAAGTGACGGTGTGGGGATCGGGCAACTACTCGATGCGCGTCTGGCTTGACCCGCAAAAGGTCGCGCAGCGCGGCATGACCGCGTCGGAAGTCGTCGCCGCCATTCGCGAACAAAACGTGCAAGTGGCCGCCGGTGTGATCGGCGCGTCGCCCACGCAAGGCGATGTGCCGTTGCAGCTGAACGTGAACGCACGCGGCCGTCTGCAAAGCGAAGAGGAATTCCGCGACATCATCTTGAAGACCTCGCCCGACGGCGCCGTGACGCACTTGTCCGACGTGGCGCGCGTGGAATTGGATGCCCAGGAATACGGCCTGCGTTCGCTGTTGGACAACAAGCAGGCGGTCGGCATGGGCATCATGCAATCGCCGGGCGCCAACGCGTTGGACGTGTCGTCCAAGGTGCGCGCCGCCATGGCCGAGCTGGCGCAAGACTTCCCGCCGGGCGTGGAATACCGCATCGAATACGACCCCACGCAGTTCGTGCGTTCCAGTATTGAAGCAGTGGTGCACACGCTGCTGGAAGCCATTGCGCTGGTCGTGCTGGTGGTGATTCTGTTCCTGCAAACGTGGCGCGCGTCGATCATCCCGCTCTTGGCCGTACCGGTCTCCATCGTGGGTACGTTCGCGCTGCTGCTGGTGTTCGGTTATTCCATCAACGCCTTGTCGCTGTTCGGGATGGTGCTTGCCATCGGGATTGTGGTGGACGACGCCATCGTGGTGGTGGAAAACGTCGAACGCAACATCGCGGCAGGTTTAAGTCCACGCGACGCCACCTACCGCGCCATGCGCGAAGTGAGCGGCCCCATCATCGCTATTGCGCTGACGCTGTGCGCCGTGTTCGTGCCGCTGGCGTTCATGACGGGCCTGACCGGCCAGTTCTACAAGCAGTTCGCCATGACCATCGCCATCTCGACGGTGATCTCGGCCTTTAACTCGCTGACCCTGTCGCCCGCGCTGTCGGCCCTGCTGCTGAAAAGCCATCACGACAAGCAAGACTGGCTGACCCGTGGCATGAACCGCGTCTTCGGCCGCTTCTTCAACTGGTTCAACAACATGTTTGGCCGCGCGTCCGAGTCCTACGGCACGGGCGTGTCCAGCGTGATCCGCCGCAAGGCCGGTGCGATGGGCGTGTACGCGGTGCTGGTCGCCGCCACCATCGGCGTGTCGTACCTGGTGCCTGGCGGCTTTGTGCCCGCGCAAGACAAGCAGTACCTGATCGGCTTCACGCAGTTGCCCAACGGCGCGTCGCTGGACCGCACGGAAGCCGTGATCCGCCGCATGAGCGACATCGCCCTGAAGGAACCCGGCGTGCAATCCGCCATCGCCTTCCCCGGCCTGTCGATCAACGGCTTCACCAACAGCTCCAGCGCCGGCATCGTGTTCGTCACGCTCAAGCCCTTTGATGAACGCAAGGGCGCCGAGCTTTCGGGCAACGCCATCGCCGCATCGCTGAACCAGAAGTTTGCGGCCATCCAGGACTCGTTCATCGCCGTGTTCCCGCCCCCGCCCGTGATGGGCCTGGGCACGCTCGGCGGCTTCAAGCTGCAACTGGAAGACCGCGCCGCGCTGGGCTATGCCGAACTGGACAAGGCCAAGCAGGCCTTCCTGGAAAAGGCGCGCCAAACGCCTGAGCTCGGCCCCGCGTTCTCCAGCTACGAAATCAACGTGCCGCAGCTGGATGTGGACCTGGACCGCGTGAAGGCCAAGCAGCTGGGTGTGCCGGTGACGGAAGTGTTCGACACCATGCAGATCTATCTGGGCTCGATGTACGTGAATGACTTCAACCGCTTTGGCCGCGTGTTCCAGGTGCGTGCGCAAGCCGATGCGCCGTTCCGCGCCCACGCCGACGACATCCTGCAACTGAAGACCCGCAACGCCGCGGGCGACATGGTGCCGTTGTCGTCGCTGGTGACGGTGAAGCAAACGTTCGGCCCCGAAATGGTGGTGCGCTACAACGGCTACACCGCCGCCGACATCAACGGCGGCCCGGCGCCCGGCTATTCGTCTGACCAGGCGCAAGCCGCAGCCGAACGCGTCGCAGCCGAAACGCTGCCGCGTGGCGTGAAGTTCGAATGGACTGACCTGACGTATCAGCAAATTCTGGCGGGCAATGCCGGCTTGTGGGTGTTCCCGATCAGCGTGCTGCTGGTGTTCCTGGTGCTGGCCGCGTTGTACGAAAGCCTGACCTTGCCGCTGGCCGTGATCCTGATCGTGCCGATGAGCATCCTGGCCGCGTTGACGGGCGTGTACCTGACCGGCAACGACAACAACATCTTCACGCAAATCGGCTTGATGGTGCTGGTGGGCTTGTCGGCGAAGAACGCAATTCTGATCGTGGAATTCGCCCGCGAACTTGAAATGAGCGGCCGCACGCCGTTGGAAGCCGCCATCGAAGCCAGCCGCCTGCGTCTGCGTCCGATCTTGATGACGTCCATCGCGTTCATCATGGGCGTCGTGCCGCTGGTGCTGTCGTCCGGCGCCGGTTCGGAAATGCGCCATGCGATGGGGGTGGCCGTGTTCTTCGGGATGCTGGGCGTGACCTTGTTCGGCCTGTTCCTGACGCCGGTGTTCTACGTGCTGCTGCGTTCGCTGGGCGGCAAGCCGCTGCACTCGGCGGCCCCGCATGAAGCGCCGGAGTGCGCGCCGCACATCGACACGAACGCGCCGCAGCCCCACGCATAAAGCCGGCAGACAAAAAAAGAAGCCAGCGCGTCCTGCCCCACCCGGCGGGGCGCGCGCCAAAGAGAATTCATCATGATCCAAAGACTGACCCGCGGTTCCGCCCTGCTTGCCGTCCTGCTCGTGCTGGCCGGCTGCGCGGTGGGCCCCACCTACGAGAAGCCGTCTGCCGCCGCGCCCGCGGCATTCAAGGAAGCCGCGCTGCCCGCCGCTGAAGCCGGCACCTGGAAGCCCGCCGAGCCGTCGGAAGACGCGCTGCGCGGCGCCTGGTGGAAAGTGTTCGGCGACGACGGCCTGAACCAGCTGGAAGACGAAGCGCAACAGGCCAACCAGAACCTGCAAGCCGCCGCCGCCCGCCTGGCGCAATCCCGCGCGCTGCAACGCGAGGCCCGCGCCGGCTTCTTCCCCACGCTGGACGCCGCCTTCGGCCCCAACCGCCAACGCCCGTCGGCCGTATCGCAAGGCCTGCCCGACGGTACCTCCACCACGCCGGTCACGACGTGGCGCGCGCAAGGCGCGGTGTCGTATGAAGCCGACCTGTTCGGCCGCGTGGCCTCCACGGCAGACGCCGCCACCGCCGACGCCCAGCAAAGCGAAGCGCTGTACCGTTCGGTGCTGCTCGCCTTGCAGGCCGACGTGGCCACCACGTACTTCCTGGTTCGCGAACAAGACGCCGAATCGCAGCTCTACCGCCAGACGGTCAAGCTGCGCACCGACACCTTGCAACTGATCCAGCGCCGCTACGACGCGGGCGACATCAGCGAACTGGACCTGGCGCGCGCCAAGGCTGAACTCGCATCCGCACAATCGGAAGCCCTGGGCATCGACCGCCGCCGCGCCGCGTCGGAACATGCGCTGGCCGTGCTGCTGGGCCGCGCCCCGTCCGACTTCACGATGCCGCCGCAGCCCATCCAGAAGGTCGCCTTGTCGATCCCCGCCGGCCTGCCGTCCACCTTGCTGGAACGCCGCCCCGACATCGCCGCCGCCGAACGCGCCATGGCCGCCGCCAACGCCCGCGTCGGCGCCGCCAAGTCCGCGTTCTTCCCGCGCCTGGACATCACCGGCGCCTTCGGCTACGAGTCATCTGACCTGGGCAACCTGTTCCAGTGGTCCAGCCGCACGTTCCTGCTCGGCCCCCTGGTCGGCGCCGCGCTGTCGATGCCCATCTTCGACGGCGGCCGCCGCCAAGCCGGCCTGGACCGCGCCCGCGCCGTCTACGAGGAAGACGTCGCCGTCTACCGCCAAACCGTCCTGAACGCGTTCCGCGAAGTCGAAGACAACCTGGCCAACCTGCGCATCCTGGCCGACCAGACCAAGGCCCAAGACGCCGCCGTCGACGCCTCGGCGCGCGCCGCCAAGCTGTCCCACACGCAATATCGCGAAGGGTCGATCAGCTACCTTGACGTCATCGAAGCCGACCGCAGCGTCCTCTTGCAACAACGCGTGGCCGTGCAGTTGAGCGGCGAACAAGCAAGATCAGCCGTAGAACTGATCCGCGCCATCGGCGGCGGCTGGGAAAACCCCGTCCCGCCAGAAACGGTAGCCGCCAAGTAGGACTGCTGTGTTGATAGTATGTGTGTTGGAGTCAGACTGCATTTTTGAAATTGCAGTCTGACTCCAAAAAAAATGCAGTCTGACACCTAACCCACACGCGAAGCGAACCCAAGCCTGACGCACCCCCACGCGTAAGCTCCACAAGGCCGCCCGCGCGGCCGGCATGGAGCGGGCCCCGCAAGATCTTCCGCCACCAAAAACCTAGTGGCGAGCACCCTAAGAAAACAAGTCGCCCCGCAGGCCGCCGACGCAACGGGCGTCAATAGCAAACAAAAACGCTACCGCAACCGCAAACACAACCGCTACCTCCCCCCCTCCAACCACCGCCGAGCCACCCGATACCCCACAAACACATAAAACCCCGAACTATTCGCCACCAGCCAAGCCCCCAGCCCTCCCAGCAACGCCACCACCGGCCCCACCGCCCGCACATCTCCTTGCGTCCACGCGATCACCCCCAACGCGCCCGCCGTCACCAATCCCATCGCCAGCCGCTTCACCACCACCAACCCCGCTGACCGCCCCGCCATCAGCATCACCACGCCAATTGACAACGCCAGCGCCGTCCCCGCGCACACCGCCACCAGCGCAAACGCCGCCCATGCCGACCCGGCCACCCGCAGCAGCAGGCTCAGCACTTCAATTCCCACCCCCAGCCCGCCCGTCATCACCAGCACCGACAGCGCCAGCGGCGACCACATCCCCGGCGGCGTATCGCGCGCATCCATTTCCGCCACGAACCGATGCATGGCCGCGGACTCGGCCGGGCGCTTGCCTTCCGCCAGCGCAGCCTCCACCCTGCGGCACTGCGCGATCAACGCATTCAGGCCGGAGCGGGACGATGGCATCACAACCTCGTCACACCCGGCGCATGTTCCGCCACGGTATTTCGCAACGCCGCCATGGCCTCTTGCACCGCCATCGGCCTGAACGCGTCCTCACGCCAGTACATCGCCACGGACCCGAACCCTGACAGCCGCACCGGAATGATCTGCATCGCCCGCATCTGCGAAAACCGCAACGCCGCGCGATGCGACGCCACGCCGATCATGTCGCTGTTGTTGATCAGCGTAAGGTTGATCGTCACTGAATTCGACTCCACGTGATCCACCGGCGGCGACTGCCCCGCCGCCGCCAGCGCCGCGTCCACCGCATTGCGGATCGGCGTGCCTTTGGGCCACAGAATCCATCGGTACGACAGCAGATCCTGCCAACTCGGCTGCTCAATGGAAAACAGCGGATGACGCGGCCGCGCCACCAGATGAATCGGTTCCAGATACAGCGCTTCAAAGCGGATGGCAGGGTCGTGATGCTCGGGCGCCGAACGGCCCACCACGATGTCGAGATCGCCTTGGGCCAACTGCGCCAGCAAGCGGTCTGTTGTGCCTTCCACCAGCTTCACGCGCGCTTGCGGCATGCGTTCCAGCAGCTTCATCACCGCCAGCGGCACCGTGTCGGACGCCGACGCGCCAGACGCGCCAATCACCACGCGCCCGCCGCCGCCTTCGCGCAGCGCGGCCATGTCGGCGCTAGCGCGGTCCAGCTGCGCTTCCATGCGCTGCGCATGCGCAATCAACACATCGCCATGCGGCGTGGGCCGCAGCCCGCGCGCGTGGCGTTCGAAGAGCGGCAGCCCGATGTCGTCTTCCAGGTCTTTCAGCCACTTCGACAAGCCGGGCTGCGTTGTGTTGAGCATTGCGGCGGAATGGCTGATGTTGCGGGTCTGCGCCAGACTCAACAGCATCTTCAGATTGCGCAGCCGCAGGCGGTGGGTCCAGTCCATGCAGGCCCTCGTCTTGGGGGGGGTGTCTCGTATGTATATCGTTATTCGTATGGATAATAAGATAATTTCATTTCAAAACACATAGCTGCCCTGCGCATAATCGTCTCCATATCGAGACCAGCCGCGAACCACGCGGCGGCCACCCGTAGAAGCCGGCATCAGCCGGACATACAGGAGACAACCATGCCCGACAGTAGCGCCGACCGCGCCGCCTACTACGCCCGCATCGCCAAGAAAAACATGGCTCCCCTCTGGGAGTCCCTGCACAACCTGGTTCCCCGCCAGCCCGCTCCGCGCTGCGTTCCCGCCCTCTGGAAGTACGACGACGTGCGCGACGACGTCATGGCCTCGGGTTCGCTCATCACCGCCGAAGAAGCCGTGCGCCGCGTGCTGATCCTGGAGAACCCCGGCCTGCCCGGACAAGCCAGCATCACGCAAAGCCTGTATGCGGGATTGCAACTGATCCTGCCGGGCGAAATCGCGCCCAGCCACCGCCACACGCAGTCGGCGTTGCGCTTCATCGTGGAAGGCCGCGGCGCGTACACCGCCGTCAACGGCGAACGCACCACCATGCATCCGGGCGACTTCATCATCACGCCGTCATGGACGTGGCACGACCACGGCAATGCCGACACCACCGAAGGCGGCGAGCCCGTCGTCTGGCTGGATGGGCTGGACATCCCGCTGTTGCGCTTCCTGGATGCCGGCTTCGCCGAAAACTATCCGCACGCGACCCAACCCGTCACCCGCCCCGAAGGCGACAGCATGGCGCGCTACGGCAACAACATGGCGCCGGTGCGGCATCAGACAAGCAGCGGCACGTCGCCCATCTTCAACTACCCCTACGAACGCAGCCGCGAAGCCCTGGACGCGCTGTACCGCCACGGCGAACTCGACCCCTGGGACGGCGTGAAGCTGCGCTATCTGAATCCGGCCACGGGCGGCTATCCCATGCCCACGATGGCGACCTTCATGCAGCTGCTGCCCGCGGGCTTTCAAGGCAAGACCTACCGCAGCACCGACTCCACGGTCTATAGCGTGGTGGAAGGCCGCGGCACCGCCCGCATCGGCGACCAGGAATTCCACTTCGGCCCGCGCGACGTCTTCGTGGCGCCGTCGTGGCTGCCCGTGCAATTGGCCGCGCTGGATGACGTCACCTTGTTCAGCTATTCCGACCGCCCCGTGCAAGACGCGCTGGGCGTGTGGCGCGAAGAACGCGTCGGCTGATCCACACCGCCGCGTTCGCTTGCCTTTGCGCTTGCCTTTGCGCTTTCCTCTGCGCTTTCCGCATTGATTCCTGCCGTTTCCCTCCAAGGGTGATCCATGTCTTTTGTGTTTGCTCCCCCCGCCCCTGCCGCCGTGCCCATTGCCGGCAGCCAGGACGCCTTCCCTGTGCGCCGCGTGTACTGCGTGGGCCGCAACTACGCCGCGCATGCGCGCGAAATGGGCTTTGACCCTGACCGCGAACCGCCGTTCTTTTTCTGCAAGCCCGCCGACGCCGTCGTGCCCGTGGCCAACGGCCACACGCTGGAACTGCCCTACCCGCCCGAGACCGCCAACCTGCATTACGAGATTGAACTGGTGGCGGCCATCGGCAAAGGCGGCGCCAACATCGCGGTTGGCGACGCGTTGCAACACGTGTGGGGCTACGCCGTCGGCCTGGACATGACGCGGCGCGACTTGCAGATGAAGATGCGCGAAGCGGGCCGCCCGTGGGAGCTGGGCAAAGCCTTCGACCAAAGCGCGCCCATCGGCCCGCTGCACCCTGCCAGCGCCGTCCCCAACATCCACCAGGCCGCCATCTGGCTGCAAGTCAACGGCGCCGACAAGCAGCGCAGCGACATCGGCAAGCTGATCTGGTCCGTCGCCGAAACCATCGCCTACCTGTCCAAATACTTCCGTCTGGAAGCGGGCGACCTGATCTACACCGGCACGCCCGAAGGCGTCGGCCCCGTGGTGCGCGGCGACAAGATGACAGGCGGCGTCGACGGCCTGGGCACGCTCAACGTGCAGATGGTTTGACTCTTACAGGAAGCCTCCATGCAACTTCATAGCTTCTTCAACAGCTCGACGTCGTATCGCGTGCGCATCGCGCTGGCGCTCAAGGGTTTGTCTTACGACTATCTGCCGGTGAACCTGCGCAAGCAGGAACAGCGTGCGGCCGATTATGTGGCGAAGAATCCGTCAGCGGGCGTACCGCTGCTGATCGATAAGGGCATGCAGCTGTCGCAGTCGCTTGCCATCATCGACTACCTGGACGCAACGCACCCCGAACCGCGCCTGATCCCCGCAGACACGCTGGCGCGCGCGCGTGTGCTGGAACTGTCGGACGCCATCTCCTGCGACATCCACCCCGTCAACAACATGCGCATCCTGCGCTATCTGCAAGACGTGCTGGGCGCAAGCGATGAGCAAAAGACAGCCTGGTATCACCACTGGATCAAGGAAGGGCTGACGGCCGTGGAAGCACTGCTCGCCCGCCACGGACACGGCGCGTACTGCTTTGGCGACGCGCCCACGCTGGCCGATTGCTGCCTGGTGCCGCAAGTGGCCAACGCGCAGCGCATGGGTTGCGACCTGTCCGCTTACCCGCGCATCCTGCGCATCTTCGAACACTGCAATGCGCAGCCCGCGTTCCAGCAGGCCGCGCCCGCGCAACAACCCGACTACACCTCATGACGACGCCGACTCCCCCGCAAGAGCCCGATACCCACGGCGCGCCGCTGCGCGAATACACCGACCCTGCGTATCGCCCCTTATGCGCGAACCTGGCCGACGTACGCGCCAACATCGACCGCCTGGACGACGAGATCGTGCGCCTGATTGCCGAACGCGCCATGTATGTGAAGGACGCCGCGCGCTTCAAGCGCGACGCGTTTCAGGTGAGCGCCCCCGCGCGCCAGGCCCAGGTGTTCGACAAGGCCCGCGCGCTGGCCACGCGCCACAACGCGGGCTTTGCGAACCTGGAACAGGTGGTGGACGCCACCTACCGCGCGATGGTCGCCGCCTTCATCGCCAACGAGCAAACCTATTTCGACACCATGAAAGACGTGGGAGACACGCATGCTTAAGTTCTTGCCGCCGGCGCACTTTTCCCCGCCGTGCTTTGCCCTGCCGCCTGCCAAGCGGGCGGCTGCCGCCATGCTGCTGGGACTGGCTGCGCTGACGCCCTGGACGGCATCGCAGGCCGCCGACACCTGGCCCGCGCAGCCGCTCAAAGCCATCGTGCCTTTCGGCCCCGGGTCCAGCCCCGACCAGGTCGCGCGCATCGTTGGCGAGAAGGCCGGCGCCATCCTGGGCCAGACCATCGTCATCGAAAACAAACCGGGCGCAAGCGGCAACATCGGCACCTTCGCCATCGCCAACGCCAAGCCCGACGGCTACACATTCGGCGTATCCATCACCGGCCCGCTGGTGAACAACACGCTGCTGTTCGACAAGCTGCCCTATGCGCCCGCCACCGATCTGTCGCCGCTGACGCTGGCCGTACACCAGCCCAACGTGCTCGTGGTGCCCGCCTCGGCCGGCATCGACAACGTGGGCCAGCTGCTGGAGGCGCTGAAAAAGAACCCGGACAAGTACAACTTCCCGTCGCCGGGCGCAGGCACCGTGTCGCATCTGGCGGTGGAGCTGCTGCTGCAACAGATTGGCGCGCGCGCAACGCATGTGCCGTATCCGTCGTCGCCCGCCGCGCTGACGTCGCTGCTTTCCGGCGACACGCAATTCGCGGCGCTGCCCCCGATTGCCGTCATGCCCATGGTGAAAGACGGCCGCTTGAAGGCGCTGGCCGTCACGTCATCCAAGCGCTCGGCGCTGCTGCCCGATATTCCGACCTTGGCCGAAGTGGGCGTGCCGGGTATCGAAGGCTCGGCCTGGATCGGTTTCGTGGTGTCGTCAAAGGTGCCGGCCGATATTCAAAAGAAGCTGTCCGATGCGCTGATCCAGGCGATCCGCGACCCGGACGTCGCCAAGCGTCTGCAAGCGCAGTTCATGGACCCGGTGGCCAGCACGCCGGCCGAATTCCGCACCTATATGGATGACGAACTCACGCGCTGGGCGCCCCTGATCAAGAAGCTGGGCATCAAGGGCCAGTGACACGCATCACACGCAAGGAGAATCTGATGGTCATTACCGAACCCGCCCGCCAAGTCCCGCTGTACGGGGAATATGACGTCGTGGTGCTGGGCGGCGGCCCCGCCGGCATCCTGGCCGCCACCAGCGCCGCCCGCAACGGCGCGCGCGTGCTGCTCGCGGAGCGCTACGGCTTCCTGGGCGGCATGGGCACCGCCGCGGGCGTGTCCAACTTCTGCGGGCTGCACGCCAACATCCACGGCAGCATCCAGCAAGTGGTGCACGGCATGACCAACGATCTGCTGGACCGCATGCGCGCCCTGGACGGGCTGAATGATCCGCACCTGATCCTGGGCAAGATCCACGCGCAGGCCTACGACATCTCGGCATTCAAATGCGCCGCCGACGGCCTGGTGCAAGACAGCGGCGCGCACGTCCTGTTCCACGCCTTGGCGACCGGCCTCACGCGCGACGCCGAAGGCCGCGTCGACGCCCTGTTCCTGGAAACGAAATCCGGCCGCTGCGCCGTGCGCGCAAAGGTCTTCATCGATTGTTCGGGTGACGCCGACATCGCGCAATGGGGCGGCCTGCCGTTTGAAAAGGGCGACGAGCACGGCCACATGCTTTACCCCACGCTGATGTTCAAGGTGGGCAACGTGGACGGCGCGCGCGCCCGCGATGCCTGGAAGACCATTCCGCTGCTGATGGACGAGGCCGCCGCCAGCGGCGAGTTCACGTTTCCGCGCCGGGGCGCCATCGTGCGTCCGCAAAAGCACGACTACGAATGGCGCGTCAACGTCACGCAGCTGGCCAATGCCGATGGCAGCGCGGCGGACGGCACCGATGCGGGTTCGCTGTCCGCGGGCGAACTCGAAGGCCGCCGCCAGATCGTGCAGTACTTGAGCTTCTTGCGCGCCAAGGTGCCGGGCTTTGAAAATGCCTATGTGCTGGACATCGCGCCGCAACTGGGCATCCGCGAAACGCGGCGCATCGTGGGCGAAGCGGTGCTGACCAAGGAAGACGTGCTGGGCTGCGCCAACTTCGACGACAGCATCGGCGTGAACGGCTGGCCGCTGGAAATGCACACGGCGGGCGACGTGCAATGGATGTGGCCGCCCATTCCCGAATCGCGCGGCTACAACCAGCTTCCCTTTCGCATGATGGTGCCCAAGCGCGGGCCGGGCGTCGCCAGCAACGTGCTGGTGGCGGGCCGCTGCGCATCCATGACGCACGAAGGCCAATCGGCCGCGCGCGTCAGCGGCAGCTGTTTCGTCATGGGCGAAGCAGCCGGCACGGCGGCGGCGATGGCGCTGCGCGCAGGCATCGCCCCTGCCGACATTTCCATTTCCGCCTTGCAGGCGCAGCTGACAGCACAGGGCGCCTTTCTGGGCGAACAAGGCTGATGGCATGCAGGAAGCAAACATGAACGCATCAACAACGGCAACAACGGCAACGCAGGCGGCGCGATCCGTCATCGTGGTGGGCGGCGGCATCGGCGGGCTGGCCGCCGCGCTGGCGCTGACCAGACAAGGCATCGCGGTGCAACTGCTGGAACAAGCGGCGCACATCGGCGAAATCGGCGCCGGCATTCAACTGGGCCCCAACGCGTTTGCGGCATTGGACGCGCTGGGCGTGGGCCAAACGGCGCGCACGCGTGCCGTCTTCACCGACCACATCATCATGATGGACGCGGTGGACGCCAAAGAGGTCGTGCGCATCGACACGGGCGACGCGTTCCGCACGCGCTTTGGCGGGCCATATGCGGTGATTCACCGCGCCGATATCCACTTGTCCATTCTGGAGGCCGTGCAGCAGAATCCGCTGATCCGCTTTCGCACGTCGACCCAGATCGCCAGCATGTCGCAGGACGCGCACGGCGTGGAAGTGGTGGACACCGATGGCAACCGCTATCGCGCGGACGCGGTGGTGGGCGCGGACGGCGTCAAATCGGTGATCCGCGAACGCACCGTGGGCGACCCCGCGCGCGTCACCGGCCATGTGGTCTATCGCGCCGTCGTCGAACGCGACAACATGCCCGACGAACTGCGCATCAACGCGCCCGTGCTGTGGGCCGGCCCGCACTGCCATCTGGTGCACTACCCCTTGCGCGGCGGCCAGCAATACAACCTGGTCGTCACCTTCCACAGCCGCGAACAAGAAGAATGGGGCGTGCGCGAAGGCAGCAAGGAAGAGGTGCTGTCGTACTTCGAAGGCATACACCCGCGCCCGCATCAAATGCTGGACCGCCCGACCTCATGGAAACGCTGGGCCACCGCCGACCGCGAACCCGTCGACCACTGGGGCGAAGGCCGCGTCACCCTGCTGGGCGACGCCGCGCATCCGATGACGCAATACATGGCCCAAGGCGCCTGCATGGCGCTGGAAGACGCCGTCACGCTGGGCGAAGCCGTGCGGCAATGCGATCACGATCTGCAAGCCGCGTTCCGCTTGTATGAATCGGTGCGCATTCCGCGCAGTGCGCGCGTGGTGTGGTCCACGCGCGAAATGGGCAGGCTTTATCACGCACGAGGCGTTGAACGCACCGTGCGCAACATGCTGTGGACCGGCCGCAGCCAGTCCCAGTTTTACGACGCGTTGCAGTGGCTGTACGGCTGGAAGGTGGAACACTGCCTCGCGGCACCATAACTCGCGCACCAAACAAAGCGCATCAAACAACGCGCAAAAGAGGAGACAACCATGACAGGCATCACCTTACGCAGCGCCGCCGCCATCGCGCTGGCGCTGGCGGCATCTGTAGCCGGCGCGCAAAGCAAACCGGTGGACATCGGCTTCATCGGCACGCTCTCCACGCCCGCCGGCTACATCGGCGAAGACGAGCGCGATGCGTTCATGCTGGCCGTGAAGGAAGGCGGCGGAAAGCTGGGTGGCGTGCCCGTCAACGTGCGCGTGGAAGACGACGCGCTCAAGCCCGCCAACGCCAAGCAGACGGCCGACAAGATGGTGCAGGATGGCGTGCGGCTGTTCACCGGCGTCAACTTCTCGAACGTCATGGCGGCCGTTGGCCCCACGGTGCTGAACGCAGGCGGCTTCTACGTCAGCCTGAACGCCGGCCCGTCGAACTACGCCGGTAAAGCCTGCAACCCGAACTACTTCGCCGTCGCCTTCCAGAACGACTCCTACGCCGACACCGCCGGCATCGCCGCCAACGAGCTTGGCGTCAAACGCGTCGTCGTCATGGCGCCCAATTACCAGGCCGGCCGCGACGCCGTCGCCGGCTTCAAGCGCGCGTACAAAGGCGAAATTGCCGAAGAGATCTACACCAAGCTTGATCAATCGGATTTCTCGGTGGAATTGGCGCGCATCCGCTCGCTGAACCCCGACGCCATCTTCCAGTTTCATCCGGGCGGCGCGGGCATCAACCTGACCAAGCAATTCGCCAATTCCGGCCTGTCGGACAAGATCAAAATGATCACCCCGATCTATTCCATGGACGACCGCATGCTTGCCGCAACCGGCACGGCAAGCAAAGGCTTCTACCTGAGTTCACTGTGGAGCGCCGACCTGGACAACGCGCAAAACAAACACTTCGTCGACGCCTTCACGCAAGCCTACAAGCGCCCGCCCACCGCCTACGCCGCCCAGGCCTACGACACCGCCAACCTGATCGCCTCGGCCCTGAAGGCCGTCAACGGCGACATCACCGGCCGCCCCGACGACTTCCGCGCCGCCCTGCGCAAAGCCGACTTCGCCAGCGTGCGCGGCAAATTCAGATTCGGCCCCAACAACCATCCGATTCAGGACTGGTATCTGCTGCACATCGAAGCCGGCCCCGACGGCAAGCTCGTGTATAAAAACCTGAAAGTGCTGGCCCGCGACCACACCGACGTGCACGCGGCGGAATGCAAGATGTAGCGCAGGGGGGCAAGCGCGGAAAGCAAAGCGAAGGCTTCGACGGAACTTGTGGCTGCGCTCAAGCCCCGCTAGCATCGGCTCAACTGCATCCCCGTTCTGCCCCCGCATCCCTGATGGAAGCCACCGTGACCGAACCGAACGCCATTGAAGTTTCAGCCAAAGCCGCATCTCATCAGGGCGAATTTTTCCTGATCGACGCCAGCTTCTTGGAAAACGGCAGGGTCCCCGGCATCGAAATCGCCAACGAAGAGAAGCTGATTGATCCGGGGATGAATGTCCTCATGCGCCCTAATGGAATGCCGGATCAGTATCCGGAGCGTCCCCAGCTGGTTCATGTACCGGAGAAGGGCGGAATGCCACGCGATCTGGAAGAGCTCGCTGGCATCTGGATTGTGTCGGAGCCGTTGAAGCAACTGTTTGAGCAGTTGGACGCCGAGGCGTTTGCATTTGTGGCCTGCGACTTCCGCCTTGCTGACGGCAGCCCCGCCCCTCAGTACTACCTAGGCAATGTGCTGCGCACACTCGACGCCCTGGATGAAGCCTCTTCTCGCGTGAGGATCAAGCTCGACCACAATTATCAGACCGGCAAGGACGAGAAACGATATAGCCTCGTCGGCGGAGCCAGCTTGGTGTTCAAACAGAATGTTGTAGGAGATGCCCATATCTTCCGCCAGGATCGCATGGGAGCGCCTCCCATCTGCGGCCGCGCGATGTTTGAAGCATTGAGAGCGGCCAACTTCTCCGGCGTACGGCTGCGCGATGCCGCCGATTTATAGCGCGTGTTATGAGCACGAAGTGAGCCACGCCGACGCAGCACATCGCGTAAGCCCCAAGAGGCCGCCCGCGCGGCCGGCATGGGGCGGGCCCCGAAAGATCTTCCTTCCCCACTCCGCCAACGAGCAGAACCCTAAGCAAGCAGCCCGCCCCAGCGACCGTGAGATTGCCGCTGCTGGAGTCCGTCGCGCTGGCGGTCTGCGGTGCGCGGGGCGTCGATAAGCCCGACGGAATCCGAAGGCAGGCGCCGCAGGCGCCAACGAGGATGAGGCAGGGGAAGTCCGGAGCGAAGGCTCCGGACCGCAATCGTTGCCCCGCGCACCGCAGGCCGCCGGCGCGACGGGCGTCAACAAAACCCCATCACTTCAACAAAACACCATCAATTCAAACTAGCCCCAGAAATCTTAACGATCTCCTGGTACTTCGCCTTCTCGCCCTTCACGAATTCAGCAAACGCCTCTGCCGTCATCGGCCCCGACTCCGACCCCATGGTCAGCAGGCGTTGCTTCACGTCCGGCTGTTGCATCGCATCCGCATACGCCTTGTTCAGCTTCGCCACCACCGGCGCCGGCGTGCCGCCCGTCGTGAACACGCCAAACCACGTACCCAGATCAAAGCCCTTCACACCCGACTCTTCAACCGTCGGCACGTCCGCCAGCAACGACGAACGCTTCGCCGTCGTCACGGCCAAAGCCTTCACCTTGCCGTCCTTGATCAACGGCGCCGACGCCGCCAGATTGTCGAACATGAAATCCGACTGACCCGACAGCAACGCCAACTGCGCAGGCGCCGCGCCTTGGTAGGGAATGTGTTCAACATTGATGCCAGCACGCGCCTTCAGCAGCTCACCCGACAGATGGCCCGCGCTGCCGTTGCCGCCCGAACCGTAGTTCAGCTTGCCCGGATTCTTCTTCGCGTACTCGATCAGATCCGCCAGGGTCTTGATGTTGTTCTTGTCAGCGAACTCAACGTTCATCACCAGCACGTTCGGCACCGACGCCACAATCGTCACCGGCGCAAAATCCTTCACCGGGTCGTACGGCAGGTTCGCGAACAGCCAGGGGTTGATGGCATGCGTGGCCACCGCGCCCATCACCAGCGTGTAGCCGTCAGCCGGCGCCTTGGCCACCAGGTCAGCGCCAATGTTGCCGCCTGCACCCGACCGGTTTTCAACGATCACGGGCTGGCCCAGCGAACCGCGCACCTTCTCGGCCAGCATGCGGGCCATGGTGTCCAGCGGGCCGCCAGGCGGGTAAGGCACAACGAAGCGGATCGGCTTCGTCGGAAAATCAGTGGCCTGAGCCAGCGCGGGCGCGCCGAAAGGCAGGGTCACGGCAAGCGCCACGGCGCCTTGCAACAATGCGCGGCGAACCGCGTTACGGGGGGTGTGCGTCATGATGTTGTTCTCCTCACTCCAGATCGATGGCGGTCAGTAGCATACCGCAGGGAGAAGGATGACGTAACAAAGGGATACTGGCGTGCCGTGCGCCCGAGCCACATCTTCCCACGCTTCGAGAAGCGCATCAGCCTCATCTTCCGCCGCCGCGTCAGCGAGGTAATGGTGAACAGTTTCAGCGTCCTTTAAGTAATTCGCGGCATCGAATTCACGGCATTTCGTCATATCGGCATTCCGATTCATTTGCGTCCCCGGCCTTGGCGTGGCGGTGGTCTCTGGTCAGGCTACCGAGTGTCGCTGAAATGGGAGATTCAAACCTGCGCCCATGAAAAACACCCCAAAAGCCGGACTGAAATCCAACCTTTGGGGTGCTTGCCGAACAGGCGGTCTTCAGCCGATCAATGCAAGATCTGGCTCAAGAACAGCTTCGTGCGTTCGTTCTGCGGATTATCGAAGAACTCGTCCGGGTTGTTCTGTTCGATGATTTCGCCGCGGTCCATGAAGATCACGCGGTTGGCGACCTTGCGTGCGAAGCCCATTTCGTGGGTCACGCAGATCATCGTCATGCCGCTTTCCTGGGCCAGCGACACCATCACATCCAGCACTTCCTTGACCATTTCCGGGTCAAGGGCCGAGGTGGGCTCATCGAACAGCATGATCTTGGGGTTCATGCACAGCGACCGCGCAATTGCCACGCGCTGCTGCTGGCCGCCCGACAACTGGCCGGGGAATTTCTTCGCCTGTTCCGGAATGCGCACACGCTCCAGATACTTCATGGCCGTCGCCTCGGCTTCCGCGCGCGGCTTCTTCAGCACCCACATGGGGCCCAGCGTCAGGTTTTCCAGCACCGTCAGATGCGGGAACAGATTGAAGTGCTGAAACACCATGCCCACGTCCTTGCGGATCGTCTCGATGTGCTTCAAGTCATTGGTGAGCTCCGTGCCGTCCACAATGATGTGGCCTTTCTGGTGCTCTTCAAGACGGTTGATGCAGCGGATCATCGTCGACTTGCCCGACCCCGAAGGGCCGCACACCACGATGCGCTCGCCCTGCGCCACGTCCAGATTGATGTTGCGCAACACGTGGAACTGGCCGTACCACTTGTTCACGTCCTGCATACGAATAATGGCATCCGACATGCCTGTACTCCCGTAAATATCGCTGTGCGCGCCCGCCCGAAGGCGGACGCGCGCCAGGGGCTAGCGTTTGTGATCAGTCGCAAGACGTTTTTCAAGCGCCTGACTGTACTTGGACATGGAAAAGCAGAACACGAAGTAGATCAGCGAAATGAACAGGTACGCCTCTACGCCGAACCCGCGCCATGCCGCGTCGGACAAGGCCGCCTTGGCTGCCAGTGTCAGGTCGAAAATACCGATGATCACCACCAGCGACGTGTCCTTGAACAGCGCAATAAAGATGCTGACCAGCGGCGGGATCACGATCTTCAGCGCTTGCGGCAGGATGATCTTGCGCATCTGCTGCCAGTAGTTCAGGCCGAGCGAATCGGCGCCTTCGTACTGGCCCTTCGGAATGGCTTGCAAGCCGCCGCGCACCGTTTCCGCGATGTAGGCCGCGGCGAACATGATGATGGCGATCTGCGCGCGCAAGAGCTTGTCGATGGAGAAGCCCTCCGGCAGAAACAGCGGCAGCATCACCGACGACATGAACAGCAGGCTGATCAGCGGGACGCCGCGAATCAGCTCGATGTACACGACGCACAGCGCCTTGATGGCGGGCATCTTCGAACGCCGGCCCAAGGCCAGCAGCACGCCAATCGGGAACGCAAAGGCGATGCCGAACGTGGACAGGATGAGCGTCAGCGGCAAGCCGCCCCAGCGCGCGTTTTCCACGTAGGTCAGGCCGAACACGCCGCCCCACATGAGCAACGCCACGGCCGTCAGGCCCACGGTCCAGATAGCGGCCAGCTTCCAGTTCCAGAAATAACGGATGCCGCTGCAGATGATCACGCCCACCAGAATGATGGTGGCGATCAGCGGACGCCATTGCTCGTCGAACGGATACGTGCCGAACAGGATCAGCCGGTGCTTCTCGATGATGAACGCCCAGCAGGCGCCTCCCGAGGCACGGCATTCCTGCGCGTTGGCGGCGTTGAAGTCCGCTTTGAAGAAAGCCCATTCCAGCAGCGCCGGCACCGCCATCAACAGGAACCACGCAAGCAGTACCGTGATGAGGATGTTCAGCGGCGACGAGAACAGGCGCGTCTTGAGCCAGGCCCACGCGCCCACGTGCGTGCTGGGCGGCGGCATGGCTTCGGTGGGAGTATGCGTAGTGCTGCTCATCTCAACGCTCCACCAGCGCGATGCGCTTGTTGTACCAGTTCATGAATATCGAGATCGACAGGCTGACCGTCAGGTACGCGCCCATGATGATGAGAATGCCCTCGATGGCCTGGCCCGTCTGGTTCAGTGTGGTGTTCACCACCGACACGATGTCGGGGTAACCGATGGCCACAGCCAGCGAGCTGTTCTTCGTCAGGTTCAGGTACTGGCTGGTCATCGGCGGGATGATCACGCGCAGCGCCTGCGGCAGAATCACCAGGCGCAGCACCTTCGCGCGCGGCAAGCCAAGCGAACCGGCGGCTTCCCACTGGCCGTTGCTCACCGCCTGGATACCCGAGCGCACCACTTCAGCGATGAACGCCGAGGTGTAGATCACCAGGCCCGCCAGCAGTGCGGCGAATTCCGGCGACAAGGTCAAACCGCCCGAGAAGTTAAAGCCCTTGAGTTCCGGCATGTCGAGCGTCAGCGACGCGCCGCTGACCAGCCAACCGATGAACGGCAGCCCGATCAGCAGGGCAATAGCCCAACGGCCCAACGGGAACATATGGCCAGTCGCTTCGTGGCGCTTCTTGCCGTAGTGGCCCAGGAAGATGATGGCGACAATGGCCAAACCCAGGCCCGCCAGCATCCAGTCCAGCGAATTGCCTTCCAGCCCCGGCACTTTCAGGCCGCGGTTGGAGATGAACACACCGGGCAGCGGATTGTGCGCCTGACGCGGACCCGGCATGTTTTCCGTGATCAGCGCGTACCAGAAGAACAATTGCAGCAAGAGCGGCACGTTGCGCATGACCTCGACATACACCGAGGTGATCTTCGCAACCAGCCAGTTCTTGGACAGGCGGCCGATACCGATCAGGGTGCCGAGGATGGTGGCCAGCACGATGCCGATGACGGCGACGCGTAGCGTGTTGAGCAGACCGACCAGGATGGCGCGGCCGTAATCATTTGCGGGGGTGTAGGCGATGGGCGTTTCGCCGATCGCGAACCCGGCTTCACGGTTCAGAAACCCGAAACCCGTGGCGATGTTGCGCACGGACAGGTTGTGTAGCGTGTTGGAAACCAGGAACCACACGGCCCAGGCCACCGCCGCCAGCGCAAGCACCTGGTAAACCACGGAGCGCACCCCGGGGTCATTCCAGTTCAGCCGCCGGCGAGGTGCCGAAATCGGGGCGTTTTTATTGGAAGTCGTCATGATGAATCTACAGAAGTCGTACACCGGGTGGCAACGCCGGCAAGGCCACGCCCCCCACTCCTGCCGCCCGCTCGGTGGCGGGCTAGGCAAAACGGAGCGCTAGGGCTCCGTTTTGCCAGGCAGCCGTGTGTTAGCGCACCGGCCAGCCGTACATCAAACCGCCTTGCTTGTACGACGCGTTCAAGCCACGTTCCAGCTTCATCGCGCTGTTCTTGCCCAGCGTGGCTTCGAAGCTTTCACCGTAGTTGCCCACGTTCTTGATGATGTTGTAGGCCCACTTGTCGTCCACGCCCAGGTTCTTGCCCATGCCCGGGGTCACGCCCAGGATGCGCTGGATGTTGGGGTTGGGGCTCTTGGTCATTTCATCGACGTTCGCCTTGGTGATGCCGTATTCCTCGGCTTCCAGCATCGCGTTCAGCGACCAGCGGACGATGTTGAACCATTGCTCGTCGCCCTGGCGAACCATGGGGCCCAGCGGTTCCTTCGAGAAGTCTTCCGGCAGGATGACGTACTTGTCCGGATTCTCGAGCGTGGTGCGGGTGGAAGCCAGTTGCGACTTGTCGGTCGTGAAGGCGTCGCAGCGGCCGGCCGAGAAGGCGCGGATGATTTCGTCGTACTTGTCGATCACGACCGGCTTGAATTCGATCTTCTGGCCGCGGAACCAGTCAGCCAGGTTCAGCTCGGTGGTGGTGCCCGGCTGCACGCAGATCGTGGCACCGTTCAGTTCCTTTGCGCTCTTGACGTTCAGGTCCTTGGAGACCATGACGCCTTGCGAGTCGTAGTAGTTCACGCCGACGCCGATCAGGCCCAGCGTCGTGTCGCGGGTCAGCGTCACGGTGGTGTTGCGGGTCAGCACGTCGACTTCACCGGATTGCAGCGCGGTGAAGCGTTGCTGCGTGTTCAGCGGCGTGAACTTCACCTTGGAGGCATCGCCGAACATGGTCGACGCGATGGCGCGGCACATGTCCACGTCAATGCCCTTGTACTCGCCCTTGCTGTCGGCGATGGAGAAACCCGGAATGCCCGTCGACACGCCGCACTGGACAAACCCTTTTTTCTTGACGTTATCGAAGGTCGCGCCCGCATTGGCGGCTGCCGAAACAGCGAACAATGCCGCGCCAATAGCAGCGAGTTTCAGTACTTTCATCGTGATCTCCGTGTGGGATAAAGCGAGCCTTGCGCGGGCCGGGTTGGGCCGACGCATGGGGCGGATGGTAGCGTCCACGAAGCACGCGGCGCATCCGGGAATTCCCTTGAAATATAGGGACACTGGCGAAATCAAACGTCGTTTTCGTACGAAAACGGGGACGCGTTTTCACCTATTTCGAACCCGTCCGAGACGCGTTCATTTCGTTCTAATCAAAAGGTGTCCACCCGGTCACGCCGTAATGCTTTTTCACAGGGAAGGCACGAATCGGCTTAGGTCTCCTTACTGTCCCCGAGTTACTATTGCGGCTTCATCTGACAGCCGCCATGATCGAATTCCAGCACGTATTCAAATCATATGGTCGCGGCCGAAATATTCTGGCCGACATCAACTTCCGCGTCAGCGCGGGAGAATTCGTTTTCGTCTCGGGGCCGTCCGGCGCCGGTAAGTCCACCCTGCTCAAGCTGATCGGCGGGCTGGAGCCCGCCAGCCGCGGCTCCATCCAGGTCAACGGCCAGCGGCTGGACAAGCTGCCCGCACGGGCCCGGCCGTACTTGCGCCGCGCCGTGGGCGTCATCTTGCAAGACACCCATCTGTTGTTCGATCGAAGCGCGTTCGAAAACGTGATGCTGCCGTTGGCGGTCCAGGGACACCCCTGGGATTCCGCCGCCGCGCGCGCACGCGCCGCGCTGGACAAGGTGGGGCTGTCGGGCAAGGAAGATTTGAATCCCATCGAACTGTCGGGCGGCGAGCAGCAACGGCTGGCGATTGCGCGGGCCATTGTGAACCGGCCCGCCATCCTGATTGCGGATGAACCCACCGCCAACCTTGACCACGACAACGCGCAACGCATCATGAACGTGTTCCGCGACTTCAACCGCGTGGGCGTGACGACGCTGATCGCCTCGCACGACCAGGACCTCATGGCGCGCTACGCCACTCGCACCTTGCGCATCGACCCGGGCAAATTCTCGGATTCCCACGGCACGTACGCGCCGCCGGACGCCGGGCAAACGCAAGCCCAAGCCCAAGTCCAAGCCCACCCCGGCCATGGCCATGCCGCCGCGCCGCGCGCCGGCGCCAGCCGTACTGAGCCCGGCCTGGGCCACCCGGGAGAGCCGTCATGAACGCCTGGCTTCGGCAACACCGCTATGCGTTGATGGTCACCCTGCGCCGGCTGGCCAAACAACCGTTCTCGTCCCTGGCCAACCTGCTCGTGATGGCGCTGGCGCTGGCCCTGCCCTTGCTGGGCAGCGCCATCCTGGTTTCAGTGCAGCCGGTGGCGCGCCAGATGTCCGTCACCCCGGAAGTCACTGTGTTCATGCGCGTGGACGCCCCCTCGGGCGCGGCGGCAGACGTGGCCAAACGCATCAAAGACGAATATCAGGAAGACGTGCGCGCCGTGCGCGTGGTGGGCCGCGACGCCGCGCTGGCCGATCTGCGCGCCAACCCGGCATGGCAGCAGGCGCTGGCCGTGTTGCCCGGCAACCCGCTGCCAGACGCCGTGGTCGTGACGCTGGCCGATGGCGACAACCTGGCCGGGCGCGCCGACAAGCTGGCCGCTGCCTGGAAACAATGGAATCACGTGGACCTGGTGCAACTGGACAGCGCCTGGGTCCAACGCCTGGAAGCCATTCTGCGTTTTGCGCGCATCGGCCTGGGATTCCTGGCCGCGTGCGTGGCCGTCGTGGTGCTGGCGACGGTGTTCAACACCGTGCGCATGCAAGCGCTGTCGCAGCGTGAGGAGATCGGCGTCGCCCGTTTGGTGGGCGCCACCGAATCCTTCGTACGCCGGCCGTTCTTGTATTTGGGCGCGCTGTCGGGCGCCGTGGCGTCATTGCTGGCGATTGGCGTGTCGGCCATTGCGCTGTCACCGCTGAACGACGCGCTGCTCGGGCTTGCCCGCAGCTACGGCGCGGAATTCGCGCTGCACCTGCCGGGCGCATCCGTGCTGATCTTCGCCGTGGTGGCCTCTGCCGCCTTGGGCGCCTTGTCGGCCCGGTGGTCGGTAACGCGCAGCACGCGGTTCTGAGCACCGACGCGGGCGCCCCACGCTGGGATGCCCGTGCCGGGATGCCCACGCGGGGAGGCCCGCGCTGGTACGCCCACGGTGGGATGCCCCCCGCGGGGATGCCCTCCCGGTACCGCCATACCGGTATCCCCACACCGGCGCTCGGGCCGCAGCGCCTCCAGAAATCTTCCATAAGCCACGTATGAAGCCTGAACCTCCCCGTGATCCGGGGAAAGGCCCCATGCGTGGCTGTGTACGATGATTCCAAGCCGTCCTTGCGGACGGAGCCTACGTCTTCGAGCGTCCAGCAATCAGCCGGCCATGCGCCAGGGAGAGAAAGCGCGTTAACAATCAGGGACGTATCACGTCGCCTCCGTTACAAGCATTTCCCCCGTTGTCCGCTGGGATATGTAAGAATAAAGCGACATTTTTTTACACTTTTTGAAACATTCGCTGTTTTACCGAGCTACGTCCTTCGTGTCCCAATCGCTGTTCTTGCCCCTTAAGTCCCATGGTCGCCCGTCTTGAAGCCCGTGCAACGCGCCACTATTTCGATAGCGCGTTCCAATGTCAGGCGGTGAAAGTGCTCCCCAACGAGTACTACGTCACCGACGAAGACCTGATGATCTCGACCGTACTCGGGTCGTGCGTTGCCGCCTGTATCCATGACCCGGTCACGGGCGTGGGCGGCATGAACCATTTCATGTTGCCGGAAGGCGACATGCAGTCGCCCGCGTCGGCCACGATGCGCTATGGCGCGTTCGCCATGGAAGTGCTGATCAACGAACTGCTCAAAGCGGGCGCGGTGCGCGACCGCCTGGAAGCCAAGGTGTTCGGCGGCGGCGCGGTGCTAAGCGCCATGCAGCAGATGAACATCGGCGAACGCAACGGCGAATTCGTCCTGAACTACCTGCGCACGGAAGGCATTCCGGTCAAGGCGCAGGACCTGGGCGACGTGCATGCGCGGCGCATCAATTATTTCCCGCGTGATGGCCGGGTGATGGTGCGCAAGATGGCGCCGCACCACCAGCGCGCCGAGGAAATCATCGCCAAGCGCGAACAGGCCGCGGCGCAAAGCGTGCAGGCCAAGACGCAAACGCCGCAGCGTGTCGAACGCTTTACCCGGCCGGGCGTGGAACGCTTTGACCGGCCGGGCGTGGAACGCTTTGACCGACCGGGCGTGGAACGCTTTGACCGACCCGGCGTGGAACGCTTCGACAAGCCTGCGCGGCCCGGTGTGGAACGTTTCGACAAGCCCGCCCGCCCCGGCGTTGAGCGCTTCGACCGCCCGGCCCGGCCTGGCGTCGAACGCTTTGACACCGCGCTCTCGCGCCTGCGCAACAAGCCGGAAACCACCGACACCTGAAGCGCAAGCGGCGGCGGAACGGGACGCAGCGCGCCTACAATCAGCGCATGTCCACCGTCCGTCTCTTCTTCGCCCTGTGGCCGTCGCCCCCGCTTGCCGCCTCGCTTGCCGGCTGGGCGGAAGCCGCCCGGCCTGCCTGCGGCGGGCGCGTCATGCGCACCGAAACGCTGCATCTGACCTTGGCTTTTCTTGGCCCCGTGGATGCGCAACTGGCGGATGAGCTGGCCGCCGCCACGCCGGAACACCGGCTGCCGCCAGGCGAGGTCACGCTGGATCATTACGGCGTCTTCAAACGCCAGCGCATCCTCTGGGCCGGCCCGCGCGCAACGCCTGCCGCGCTGCAAGCCGTGCATGACGAGCTGTGGCATTGGCTCGCCGGATACGGCCTGGCTGCGCCGCCCCAACCGTTCCGCCCGCACGTCACGCTGCTGCGCAATATCGAACGTGCGGGGCCGGCCGACGGCACGCCTGAGCGCCCCTCTGAACAGAGCCCGGCTCAACAGCCCCCTGATCATCCCTCTGCGCAGACGCCTGCACATCATTCCCCTGAGCAGGCACCGGCTCCGCCCCCCGAACCGCTCGTCTGGCGCTATGACCGCATGGTGCTGGTGGCGTCCGAATCGCTGACGGGCGGCAGCCGCTACCGCATCGTTGCGCAATCGCGCCCCGTGGAACCCTAGCCGGGCTCTGGCACAATCAGGCGCTTGCACAACCCCCTGGGATCACCATGATCATCCTGCTGGACCAAGACGGCGTGCTGGCCGATTTCGAACACGCGTTCATCGACGCCTGGCGCGCGCGCTACCCCGACATCGCGCCTATTGAATTCGATGACCGAAAGTCGTTCTACATCCGCGAGGATTACGGCCCCGAACTACGCGATAAGGCCGAGGCCATCTACACCGCCCCCGGCTTCATCCGCAACCTGCCGCCCGTGCCGGGCGCTCTGGACGCCGTGCGTGAATTGCTGGCGCTGGGCATGGATGTACGCATCTGCACGTCGCCGCTGTCGCAGTTTGAAAATTGCGTGGCCGAAAAATACCTGTGGGTGGAAAAGAACCTGGGCCGCGACGCCACCAACCGGCTGATCCTGACCAAAGACAAGACGCTGGTGCAAGGCCATCTGCTGATCGACGACAAGCCCCTGATTGAAGGCGCCGTGAAGCCCCGCTGGAAACACATTCTGTTTGACGCGCCTTACAACCGGCACGTTACCGGCCAGCCCCGCATCACGTGGTCGACATGGCGCAATGTGCTGGCGGGCGAGCTCTATACGGCAGACGAGTGAGTTCCCCTGAATCCTGTTCAGCGGTCATGAATTAGGACTATTCTGTGTTGGCTGTACCCCCCCACCCCGGAGGAGCCTGCACCATGAATCTGTACCGTCTGCTCAAGCAGCGAGAAGCCGACCACAAGCCTTTACGTGTTGCACTGTTAGGCGCCGGAAAGTTCGGCGCCATGTTCATGAGCCAGGCTCCCCGCACGCCGGGGATGCGGCTGGTGGCGGTGGCGGACCTGGCGCCCGACCGCGCCCGCGCCGCCCTGACCCGAGTCGGCTGGCCCGCCAGCGCCCTCAACGCCGCCAACACCAACGATGCGCTGAAAAATGGCAAAGTCTTCTTCAGCGATGACCCCTTGGCCATCATCGCCAGCCCCGACGTCGACATCGTCATCGACGCCACCGGCCAGGCCGCCGCCGGCATCACCCACGTGCTGGCCTGCTGCGAATACGGCAAGCACATCATCATGGTCAACGTGGAAGCCGACGCCCTGGCCGGCCCGCTATTGGCGCGCCGCGCGCGCGAAGCGGGCATCGTCTACTCACTGGCCTATGGCGACCAGCCTGCGCTGATCTGCGAAATGGTGGATTGGGCGCGCGCGTCCGGTTTTGAAGTGATGGCCGCTGGCAAGGGCACGAAATACCTGCCCGAATTTCATACGTCCACGCCCGACACCGTGTGGCCGTACTACGGCTTCACCGCGGAAATGGTGGCGGCGGGCGACTTCAACGCGCAAATGTTCAACAGCTTTCTGGACGGCACCAAAAGCGCCATCGAGATGGCGGCCGTGTCCAACGCCACGGGCTTGCTGCCGTCGCCATCGGGCCTGCACTTCCCGCCTTGCGGCGTAGACGATCTTGCCCGTGTGCTGCGCCCGCGCGAAGACGGCGGCATCCTGCACCATCGCGGCCAGGTGGAAGTGATTTCATCGTTGGAACGCGATGGCCGCCCCGTGTTTCGCGACCTGCGCTGGGGCGTGTATGTGACGCTTGCGGCCGATAGCGATTACGTGCGCCGCTGCTTCCAGGAATATGGGCTGGTGACGGACCCCAGCGGCAACTACACCGCCATGTACAAGCCTTATCACCTGATCGGACTGGAGCTGGGCATCAGCGTAGCCAGCGTAGGGCTGCGGCGTGAACCGACTGGCGCGCCCGCCGGCTGGCATGGCGATGTGGTCGCCACCGCCAAGCGCGATTTGCAGGCCGGCCAGATTCTGGACGGCGAAGGCGGCTACACGGTGTATGGCCGGCTGATGCCCGCGCCCGATTCGGTGGAAGAAGGGTATCTGCCGCTGGGCCTGTCGCATCAGGTCAAGCTGAAACACCCGGTGCGGCAATCGCAGGCGATCCGCTGGCGCGACGTGGAATACGACGAGCGCTCAACCGCCGTGCAGTTCCGCCGCGAAATGGAACAGACCTTCGCCTGAAGCGCTGTCCGCCCGCCCCGCCGCCTACACCGGCGCGGGGCGTTCGGCCTGGAACAAGCGCAGGCGATCCGCGGCGTTACGCAGATGCTGTTCCGCCGCGCGGCCCGCGGCGTCCGGGTCCGCCCCTTCGATCGCCACAAAAATCGCCTGATGCTCGCTTTGCACCGCGGCCATGCGCTCGGCATACCGGCGCGCGGTATTGTTGCGCGCGCTGCGGATGACGCGCCGCACATTCGCTTCCAGATAATCGTTCAGCGACACCAGATGCGGGTTGTGCGTGGCCTGCACGATGGCCTGATGAAACTGGTAGTCCTCTTCGTCGCCCAGCTTGTCGTTGATCAGCGCGTACTCCATGCCCACCAGCGCCTGGCGCATCTTCTTCAAATCCTGATCCGTGCGGCGCTGCGCCGCGTAGCGGGCGGCGGTCACTTCGATGGACAGCATCAGTTCCAGAATGTGTTCCAGGTCTTGCGTGTCGCCCGGCGTAGGCGCGGCGATACGAAACGCGTTGCGCTGGAAGTTGGGGTCCACGAACACGCCGCTGCCCTGCTGCGACGTGATGAGCCCTTCGGACTTCAGCCGGGCCAGCGCCTCGCGCACGACGGCGCGGCTGACCGAATACGTTTCGGTCAGCTGCTTTTCGGTGGGCAGGCGGTCGCCGGGGGCAAGCTCCCCTTGGCGGATCTGCTCGGCCAGCGCGTCGGCCAAGCCGGCGGAAAGCGAGCTCTTGGGCGCGTTGCGCGGCGGGTCCTGGTCTGGATTCGTCGACATGGGAAATCGTGAACTCGTAATGGCGGCGTCCTGCACTTTAAGCGATATAGATGCCGCCGTTGACCTGCATGACTTCCCCGGTCACGAAGCCCGCCAGCGGCGAGCACAGGAAGGCGATGGACCCGGCGATTTCTTCCGCCGTGCCAAAGCGGCGTAACGGCGTGCTTTCCAGCAGCTGCGCGCCTTTCTGGCCGATCAGGTCGTGCGTCATGGATGTGGCGATGATGCCCGGCGCCACCGCATTCACGCGGATCTGCGGGGCGAGTTCCAGCGCCAGGCTGCGCGTGAAGCTCTGCACCGCGCCCTTGGACGCGGAATAGGCCGCGTGCGCGTAGCTGCCGCGCTGCGCGGCCAGCGACGTCAACAGCACGATGGAGCCGTTGTGACGCAGGTGGCGCTGCGCCGCCCGGCACGTGTAGAAGGTGCCGTCCAGGTTCACGCGCATCAGCGTGCGCCAGGCTTCGTCGCTGGTGTCTTTGACCAGTTGTTCCGGGTAGATGCCGGCGCAATGCACCAGGTGATCCAACCCGCCGAAATGTTTGGCGGCCGCATCGAATACGCGTTCGCAATCGTGCGATACGGACACATCCAGCGCATGGGTGTAGACGCGCTGCCCGGTCGGGTCCAGCTCGGCCGCAACCTCTTCCAGGCGCGCGTTGTTGATGTCGGTCAGCACCAGCCGCGCGCCATGGGCGGCCATCAGCCGCGCCGTGGCCAAGCCAATGCCGTTGCCCGCGCCGGTGATGACAGCCACCTGTCCTTCAAACGAAATCATCCTGTCTCCAAGCTTGTTATGGGCGTGCCTTGCTGCCTTCCCGGCCGCCGCGGAATCTTTGATTGAACTCCTGAATCCGCCGCTTGACACGAGAAAATCGCTTGCCCTATGATTTATCGGACAACTTAATAAAGTTGCCTGACAACTTATTCCGAAAGCGTAAATCAAGTCACGTTTTCAGGCAAGCCAGTCAGCAAAAACAAGGCCGAGCGCCGCAAAACAGGCAGGAGACAACAGGGTGAATACCACCGGCAGCACGACCGTATTCGCCCCTATCTCGCGGTTATCCCCTCCCCCTTGCACGACTCCCAGCCACACAAGAGCCGCCACCAAGCGCGCTTGATCGACTCACGCACTTACCACTCCCGTTCCACGGAGGAGACACGCATGAAATTGGCTTTCACCACCGGCCTGCTGTGCCTGGCCGGCTTTGCCGCATCGGCGCACGCCGCGCCCGTCAAGATCGGTCTGATCGAAACCTTGTCCGGCCCGCAAGCGTCCACCGGCCTGATGTTCCGCGCCGCCGTCAAATACGAGCTGGACCGCATCAACGCCGCGGGCGGCTGGAACGGCCAGCCGCTGGAACTGGTTGAGTTCGACAACCAGGGCGGCCCCGTCGGCGCGTCCGACCGCTTCCGCGCCGCGGCCGCCGAAGGCGTGCAGGTGCTGGTGCAGGGGTCGTCGTCCGCCATCTCGGGGCAACTGACCGAAGACGTGCGCAAACACAATCTGCGCAATCCCGGCAAGGAAGTCGTGTTCCTGAACGTGGGCGGCGAAGCCCTGGAACTGACCGGCCAGAAGTGCCACTTCTATCACTTCCGTTTCACCACCAACGCCGACCTGCGCGTGAAGTCGCTGGCCTCCGTGATGTCGGCCGACGGCACGCTGGGCAAGCGCGTGTACGCCATCAACCAGAACTATTCCTGGGGCCAGGACATGGAAGGCGCCACCGAGCGCTTCGCCAAGCAGTACGGCTACGAAGTGGTGGGCAAGACGCTGCACGAAGTCAACAAGATCCAGGACTTCGCGCCCTACGTTGCGCGCATCCGCTCGGCCACGCCCGACACCGTCATCACCGGCAACTGGTCCAACGACCTGCTGCTGTTGATGAAGGCCACGCAAGCCGCCGGCCTGAAGGTGCGCTTCGCCACCGTGTTCCTGGACCAGGTGGGCAACCTGGCCAACGCCGGCGACGTCGCGCTGGGCCACTACATCGCCCACCCGTACAACATTGAAGCCGCGGGCGAAGAAGGCGCGAAGTTCGCCGAGGACTACAAGTCCAAGACCGGCCACTACCCCAGCTACACCGAACCGCAAACCGTGATCGGCGTGCGCTTCCTGGGTGAAGCGCTGAAGCAGGTGCAGCCCAAGGACGGCAAGCTGTCCGTGCCGGAACTGGCCAAGGCCCTGGAGAAGGTCACGTACACGTCGGCGCTGGGCGCCTACACGATGCGCGCCGAAGACCACCAGGTGCAGTTGCCGATGGTGGTGTCGAAAGTGAGCAAGAACGCCAAGTACAAGGCCGACGGCACGGACATGGGCTTTGAGCCGGTGAAGGTGTTGGCGGCGGCGGACGTGTCGGCGCCGGTGCAGGAAACCTGCAAGATGCAGCGGCCGAATTAAGAACGGGATGATGGGTTGCGCGCGCCTGGCCAACGACACCTGGCCGCGCGTGCGCAACGCCTCATCACCCAGCCCCAATAAGCGCACTCCCGGCGCGGGCCGGAAAAACAACGTGCGCAATCGCTCGCAAGACGCCTGAGGTCTTAGCGCAAGAATTATGGAGCGGACATGGAATACTTTACCGTCTCGCTGTTGAACGGCGTGATTTACGGCCTGCTGCTATTCATGGTGTCGGCAGGCCTGACACTGATTTTCGGGATGATGGGCGTGCTGAATTTTGCGCACGCCTCGTTCTACATGATTGGCGCCTACGCCGCCTATACGCTGACGCCCGTCACCGGTTTCTGGGTGGCGCTGGTGCTGGCGACGATTATCTCGGGCGTGCTGGGCATGGGCGTTGAACGCTTCTTCCTGCGCCGCGTCCACAAGTTCGGCCACGCGCAAGAGCTGCTGGTGACCTTCGGCCTGGCGTTCATTGTGGCCGAGCTGATCAAGCTGTTCTACGGTGACTTCCCCGTGGACTACCGCGTGCCGCAATTCCTGAACTTCGCGGCCTTCCGCGTGTTCGATGCGGACTACCCCTTCTACCGCCTCTTGATGGGCGGCGTGTCGCTGGCGATGTTCGCCGTCATCTACCTGCTGCTGTCGCGCACCCGCGTGGGCATTGTCGTGCGCTCGGCCATCTACCGGCCGCGCATGGCCGAAGCGCTGGGCCACAACGTGCCGCTCGTGTTCATGAGCGTGTTCGGCGTGGGCGCCGCCATGGCCGGCCTGGCCGGCGCCGTGGCGGGCGCGTTCTACACCACCAACCCCAACATGGCGCTTGAGCTCGGCGTGCTGGTGTTTGTGGTGGTGGTCGTGGGCGGACTCGGTTCGCTGGAAGGCGCCATGATTGCGTCGCTGCTGATCGGCCTGATCAGTTCGTTCTCGGTCGGTATCGACGCCAGCCTGGCGTCCCTGTTCGGCCTGTTCGGCGCGGGCGAGTGGGCGGAAAGCGTGGGCGGTTTGATGACCGTGAAGATTTCCAGCCTGGCCGCCACCCTGCCCTTCCTGCTGATGCTGGTGGTGCTGCTGGTCAAGCCGTCGGGCCTGAAGGGAGAGCAGGCATGAGCCAAACCCGTAAAGCCTCTGGCGCCTTGTTGTTGATCGCGTGTGTGGCGGCGCTGTGCGCGCTGCCCTGGCTGCTGCCTCCGGGCCAGCTGGTGGCGGCCGTGCAGATGCTGATCGCCGCGCTGTTTGCCTGCGCGTTCAATCTGTTGGCGGGCCAGGGCGGCATGCTGTCCTTTGGCCACGCCGCGTACTTTGGCGTAGGCACGTTCGCGACCATTCACGCGATGAATGCGTTGGGTGGCGCGGGCCTCTTGCCCACGCCGCTGATGCCGCTGGTGGGCGGCGTGGCCGGGCTGCTGTTCGGCTTGGTCGCCGGCTGGTTCGCCACCATGCGTTCCGGCGTGTATTTTTCGATGATCACCCTGGCGCTGGCCGAACTGCTGCACGCATTGGCCCCGCACCTGAAAGGCGTGTTCGGCGGCGAAGCGGGCGTGTCCGCCATGCGCATGCCGGCATGGGGCGTCACCTTCGGCTCCGACATCGAGGTGTACTTCCTGGTGCTGGCCTGGGTGCTGATCTCGCTGGCCGCACTCTATGGCCTGACCCGCACGCCGCTGGGCCGGCTGACGCTGGGCTTGCGTGAAAACGCCAACCGCCTGCGCTACCTGGGTTATCGCCCGCATGCGCTGAAGACGATGGTGTTTGCGTTGTCGGCCATGTTCGCGGGCATCGCGGGCGGTTTGCAGGCCTTGAACATCGAGGCCGGCAACTACGTGCTGTTCGAGGTCAAGCTGTCGACCGATGCCGTGCTGTTCGCCTACATCGGCGGCGTGAACGCCTTCCTGGGGCCGGTGCTGGGCGCGTCGATCCTGACGTTCCTGTCGCAAACGCTGGCCGACATCACGCGGTCGTGGCTGCTGTATCAAGGCATTCTGTTTGTGCTGGTGATGCTGTTTGTGCCGGATGGCCTGGTGGGTCTGGTGCAACGCGCCGCCAAGTCGCTGCGCGAACGCGGTCTGGCCAACTGGCTGCCGCGCGCCATCGTGTCGGTGGTGGGAGGCCTGCTGCTGACCGCCGCCACGGTCTTCTCGGTAGAGCTCTTGCAACGCATGTTCGCGCGTGACTACCGAGCGCTGCTCGCCATGAACCCCGACGCCGGCTGGCCCGCCATTTCCCTATTCGGCCACGACTGGGCGCCGCTTGCGGTCTCGACCTGGCTGATTCCGGTGGCGCTGTTCGCCGCGGGCCTGTTGGCTTGCCGCTGGGCGTTGGCCATGTGGCGTAACGACGGCGATGCCGCCCCTGTGCTGGAGCCCGCAAAATGAGCCACGAGATCCTGACCCTGACCGACGTGCGCAAGTCCTTTGGCGAAGCGCAGATCATCCGCGGCGTGAACCTGGCGATTCAAGCCGGTGAACGTCACGCCGTCATCGGCCCCAATGGCGCGGGCAAGTCCACGCTGTTCCACCTGATGTCGGGTTCGTTTGCGCCCACGTCGGGCGACATCAACCTGCGTTCGCGCTCCATTGGCGGCCTGGCCCCCGAAGCCATCAACCGGCTGGGCCTGGCGCGATCGTTTCAAATCACCAACGTGTTCCCGCGCTTGTCCGTGCGCGAAAACCTGCGCCTGGCGGTGCTGCGCATGCACGGGCTGGTCTACAACTTCTGGCGCCCCATTGCACGCCACCGCGCCGTCAACGAAGACGTGGACCGTCTGCTGGAAAGGGTGCGGCTGACGGCCAAGCAGGCCACCGCCGCCGGCGACCTGAACTACTCCGAACAGCGCTCGCTGGAAATCGGCATGACGCTGGCCTCGCGCCCGAAAGTCATCTTGCTGGACGAGCCGATGGCCGGCATGTCGCAACACGAAGTCGACTACACGGTAGAACTCATCAAAGACGTGACGCGCGACTGCACCTTGCTGATCGTCGAACACGATATGCAAGTGGTGTTCTCGCTGGCCGACCGCATCAGCGTGCTGGTCTATGGCGAAATTCTGGCCACCGGCACCCCCGCCGACATTCGCGGCGACGCCCGCGTGCGCGAAGCCTACCTGGGAGAGGAAACGGTATGACGACGACATCCCCCGCGCACGCCCCTGTGCACGCCCCTGTGCATTCCTCCGCGCATTCCTCCGCGCCTTCCCCCCTGCTCAGCCTGCACGGCGTGCACGCCCATTACGGCAAGAGCCACATCCTGCATGGCATCGACTTGTCCATCGGGCAAGGCGAAGTCGTCAGCCTGCTGGGCCGCAACGGCGCGGGCCGCTCGACCACCATGAAAAGCATCATGGGCCTGGTGGACGTGACGGGCGGGCGCATCGCCATTGAAGGGCGCGACATCACCAACAAGCGCCCCTTCGAAATTGCCCGCGCAGGCGTGGGCTTTGTGCCCGAAGAACGCGAAGTCTTCGCCAACCTGACCGTGGACGAAAACCTGCGCATGGGCGAACAGCCCAAGCGCGACGACGCGCCCTACTGGACGGTCGCGCAGATGTTCGACTACTTCCCGCGCTTGAAGGAACGCAGCAACACCAAGGCCGGCAACCTGTCGGGCGGCGAGCAGCAGATGCTGACCATGTGCCGTTCGCTGCTGGGCAACCCCAAGGTGATGCTGATCGACGAACCCACCGAAGGGCTGGCGCCGAAGATCGTGGAAGTGATCGCCGACGTCATCCGCGATATCCACAAGCGCGGCGTGTCCGTCGTGCTGGTGGAGCAGAAGCTGACGATTGCGCTGAAGGTATCCACGCGCGTCAGCGTCATGGGCCACGGCCGCATCGTGTTCGAAGGACCGCCCGCGCAGTTGCATGAGCGCCAGGACGTCGTCCAGGAATGGCTGGCGGTCTGACCCCGCCATCACGTAACCCCTCTACAGGTAACCCTCTTGGACAACCCTACCGAAGTCATCCATAGCGACCTGCGCGGCCAGTCGGTCGTGATTACCGGCGGCGCCAAAGGCATCGGCTTTTCCACCGCGCAGGCCTTTGTGCGCCAAGGCGCACGCGTGGCGCTGCTGGACATGGACGCGGCGGCGCTGGACGCCGCTGTGGCGGAACTGAAAGCGGCGGGCGGTGAGGCCCTGGCCGTGCAGGCATCCGTGACGGATGCCGACGCCGTGGAGCGCGCGTTCGCGCAAGTCGAACAGGCCTGGGGCGGCATCGGCGTGCTGGTCAATAACGCCGGCATCTCGGCCAACAAGCCCACGCTGGAAGTCACCGTGGACGAATGGCGGCGTGCGGTCGACATCAACCTGACCGGCGTGTTCCTGTGCGCGCAGGCCGCCGGCCGCCGCATGGTGCCGGCAGGCGCGGGCAGCATCATCAACCTGGCCTCGATGTACGGCGTGGTGGCCGCGCCCGACCGCGCCGCCTACTGCGCCACCAAGGGCGCGGTGGTGCTGCTGACCGAAACGCTGGCCGTCGAATGGGGCCCGATGGGCGTGCGCGTGAACGCGCTGGCGCCCGGCTACGTTGAGACCGATCTCGTGCGCGACCTGGCCGCGCGCGGCCGCCTGGACCCTGAACGCCTGAAGCAGCGCACGCCGCTGCGCCGCATGGCTCAGCCGGCAGAAATGGCCGACCTGGCGGTCTTCCTGGCATCGCGCCAGGCCGCCTACATCACCGGACACACCCTGGTGGCCGACGGCGGCTGGAGCCGCTACAGCTACCTCTAACCGCACCGACGCTTAAAAACATTCTGGAGATTCACTCATGGCCACCTACCAACCGCTTGAGCCCCAAGCGCCCTGGCGGCAACTGACGGTCGAGGCTCGCGACTGGCAGCAGGCGGACCCCGCCCTGCTCGGCACGATGCTGACTCAGCTGCACTGGATTCGCGCCTTTGAAGAGGCTGTGCTGGACCTGGCCGCCGAAGGCCTGGTGCACGGCCCCGCGCACTCGTCGGTCGGCCAGGAAGGCGGCGCCGTCGGTTCGGTGCTGGCGCTCGGCGCCGGCGACCAGATCAATGGCTCGCATCGCGGCCACCATCAGTTTCTGGCCAAGGCCTTGCAGCACGTCGCCCCGCTGGGCCTGGACCCGCGCAACCCGCTCACGCCCGCCATCGATGACGTCCTGCAAAAGACGCTGGCCGAAATCATGGGGCTGGCGCAAGGCTATTGCCGCGGCCGTGGGGGCAGCATGCACTTGCGCTGGCTGGAAGCCGGCGCGCTGGGCACCAACGCCATCGTGGGCGGCGGCGTGCCGCTGGCGGCGGGTGCCGGCTGGGCGCACAAGCACGCTGGCACCGACCGCGTGGCCGTCACGTACTTTGGTGACGGCGCGGTCAACATCGGTTCGGTACTGGAAACGATGAACCTGACCGCCGCGTGGAAAACGCCGCTGTGCTTCTTCATCGAAAACAACCGCTACGCGGTGTCGACGACGGTGGAAGAATCCACCGCCGAACCGCGCCTGTCCGCACGCGGCCTGGCGTTCAACATTCCGTCTTGGAAGGTTGACGGCATGGACCCGCTGGCCGTGCATCTGGCCATGTCGGAAGCCGTGGCGCACATGCGCGCGGGTAACGGCCCGACCATCGTTGAAGTGGATGTGTACCGCTTCTTCCACCAGAACGGCCCCTTCCCCGGCAGCGCCTTCGGCTATCGCTCGAAAGACGAAGAAGCGCAGTGGCGCCGCCGCGATCCCCTGGACAAGATCGCTACCGAAATGATCGGCCGCCAGCTGATCACGCAAGCCGAAGTGGACGCGCTGCGTCAACGCTGCAAGGACGTCATGAAAGACGTGTGCGGCCGCCTGACCGAAGCGGCCGACGGCGGCAAGCGCCGCGTTCGCGCCGACCTCTGGCCCAGCCCCGACTTCCGCGACGTCGGCTTGCGCAGCGACGGCTCGGAACTGGCCGGCCTGCGCTACCAGGACGCCGATGACTACACGGGCGCAAAGGTCGAACGCAAGTTCGTCGACGCCGTCGCCGACGTGCTGGACCGCCGCATGGAAACGGATGGCGGCGTCGTCGTGCTGGGCGAAGACGTGCACCGCCTGAAGGGCGGCACCAACGGCGCCACGCGCGGCCTGAAAGATAAATACCCCGACCGCGTGCTGGGCACCCCGATCTCTGAAAACGCCTTCGCCGGCCTGGGTGGCGGGCTGGCGATGGACGGGCGCTACAAGCCCATCGTTGAATTCATGTACCCCGACTTCATGTGGGTGGCGGCCGACCAGATCTTCAACCAGATCGGCAAGGCCCGCCACATGTTCGGCGGCGACATCGACGTGCCTTTCGTGCTGCGCACCAAGGTCGCGATGGGCACGGGCTACGGCTCGCAGCACTCGATGGACCCGGCCGGCATTTTCGCCACCGCGCCGGGCTGGCGCATCGTCGCCCCGTCCACGCCGTACGACTACGTGGGCCTGATGAACACCGCGCTGGCCTCCAAGGACCCGGTGCTGGTCATCGAACACGTGGACCTGTATGCGTCGTCGGGCGAGGTGGCCGACGGCGACTTGGATTACGCCATTCCGTTTGGCAAAGCCCGCGTGCGCCGCACGGGCGGCAAAGTCACCATCCTGACCTATCTGGCGATGGTGGGCCGCGCGTTAAAGGCCGCCGAGGAAGCGGGCGTGGACGCCGAGGTCATCGACCTGCGCACGCTGGACCGCGCCAGCCTGGACTGGGACACCATCGGCGCCAGCATCCAGAAGACCAACAACGTGCTGATCGTGGAGCAAGGCGCGCGCGGCACGTCGTATGGCGCGATGCTGTCCGATGAAATCCAGCGCCGCTATTTCGACTGGCTGGACCAGCCGATCAAGCGCGTCACGGGCGGCGAAGCGTCGCCCAGCATTTCGAAGGTGCTGGAACGCGCGGCGTTCGCCGACACCGAAGAAGTGCTGGCGGGCTTGGCCGACGTGCTGGCCGATCTGGGAGAGCAAGCATGAGCGCGCTGCGCATGACGGTGCCGATGGAAGTCGGCATCTGCTGCCAGAACCTGGACGCACTGCTGGCGTTCTACACCGACGTCGTCGGCCTGACGCTCGTCAACCGAGTGACGGTGCCCGCCGACAAGGCGCGCGCCACCGGCCTGACCGCGCACGGCTACGACGTGGCGCGCTTGCAGACGCCGTACGGCGAACGCATCAAGCTGCTGCAACCCAGCGTGGCGCCCGACACCGCCGTGCGCGGCGAGGCCATACTCGACCGCCAGGGCGCTACCTACCTGACCTTCATCGTGCGCGATCTGGCGGGCGTGGTGCGCAGCCTGCAAGCCAAGGGCGTGGTGTTCGACAGCGCGCCCGCACCGATGGAAGTGCGCGCTGGCACGTGGCTCGCATTCTTCCGCGACCCCGAAGGCAACGTGCTGGAACTGGTCGAATACGACGACCCCGCCGCCTACCGGCCCGACCTGGCCGCCGCCGCAAACTAGGACGACTATCGTGGCACACCTTATCAAGCTCCCTTCCGTTGCCGCCGACACCTCGGGCGGCAACCTGCACCAGTGGCTCAAGAAAGAAGGCGACACGGTCGCCGTCGGCGATGCGCTGGCGGAAATCGAAACCGAAAAAGCCATTGTCGAAATCAACGCCGAGCATGCGGGCGTGCTGGGCCGCATCGTCGTCCCGGCGGGCGCGGCGTCGGTGCCGATCAATACGGTCATAGGCGTGTTATTGGCTGACGGCGACGACGCCTCGGCGATTGATCGCGTGCTGGCCGAACAGGGCGGCGCGGCGGCATCTCCGGCTGCACCGGCTACGGCATCTGCGGCCGCATCTACGGCTGCATCTACGGCTGCATCTCCGGCTGCATCTCCGGCTGCATCTTCGGCTGCATCTTCGGCTGCATCTACGGTGGCACAGTCGGCCGCATCTTCGGCTGCATCTACCGCTGCAACGTCGGCGGCATCCACCGCCGCCCCCGCCACCAACACCCCGGTGCCAGGCGGACGCCTGTTCGCCAGCCCCTTGGCGCGCCGTCTGGCCGCGCAGTGGCATGTGGACCTGCTGGGCGTCGCCGGCACCGGACCGCATGGCCGCATCGTGCGCCGTGACGTTGAATCCGCACGCGACCGTGCGCCCGTTGCCGCAGTGGCGTCGTCTGCTGGCCGCCCCGCTGCCCGCCGCGTGCCGCACACCGGCATGCGCCGCGCCATCGCCCGCCGCTTGACCGAAAGCAAGCAGAACGTGCCGCACTTCTACCTGTCGGTGGATTGCAAGATGGACGCGCTGCTGGCGCTGCGCGCGCAGGCGAATCATGGCGGCGCGGTGAAGCTGTCGGTCAATGACTTCATCGTGCGCGCGGCGGCACTCGCCTTACGCGAAGTGCCGGAAGTGAATGTCAGCTGGCACGAAGACGCCATCGAATACCACGCGGGCGCCGACATCTCGGTGGCGGTTGCGACCGACGGCGGGCTGGTCACCCCGATCGTGCGCGATGCGGACGTGAAGTCGCTGTCGGCCATCGCGGGCGAAATCGTGGAGCTTGCCGGCCGCGCCAAGATCAACCGCTTGAAGCCCGAAGAGTTCACGGGCGGCTCGCTGACGGTCAGCAACCTGGGCATGTACGGCATCAGCCAGTTCGCGGCCATCATCAACCCGCCGCAGGCCGCCATTCTGGCGGTGGGCGCAGCCGAACGCCGCCCCGTCGTGGCCGAGAACGGCGACCTGGTTGCCGCCACCGTCATGACGGTGACCTTGTCGGCCGATCACCGCGCGGTGGACGGCGCGGTGGGCGCGCGCTGGCTCGCCGCCTTCCGCACCTTGATCGAAAACCCCGTGCGCATTTTGCTGTGAGCCCGACGATGACGAAGAACGTGTTTGATCTGGTCGTCGTCGGCGGCGGCCCTGGCGGCTATGTGGCCGCCATTCGCGGTGCGCAACTGGGCATGTCCGTGGCGCTGGTGGAACGCGCGGAACTTGGCGGCATCTGCCTGAACTGGGGTTGCATTCCCACCAAGGCGCTGCTGCACAGCGCGACGGTGCTGCGCGCCTGCCAAGAGGCCTCGCACTACGGTGTCACGGGCGCGGGCGAAGCCCGGCCTGATCTGGCCGCCATGGTGGCCCGGTCGCGTAAAGTGGCGGGCCGCCTGGGACAAGGCGTGGCGCATTTGATGAAGAAAAACGGCGTGACGGTGTACGCCGCCCGCGCCTCGCTGGCGGGCTCGGGCAAGCTGGCGCTGGATAACGGCACGACGCTATCGGCCAAACACATCATTCTGGCTACCGGCGCGCGCGCCCGCGAATTGCCGGCGCTGCCCGTGGGTGAGCGCATCTGGGCGTATCGCCAGGCCTTGATGCCCACCGAGATCCCGAAGTCGTTGCTGGTCGTCGGCGCAGGCGCCATCGGCGCCGAATTCGCAAGCTTCTACCGCGCAATCGGATCAGACGTCACGCTGATCGACATGACGCCAGAAATCCTGCCGCAGGAAGACGCGGAAATATCGCAGCTGGCGCGCAAGGCATTCGAAAAACAAGGCATCCGCGTGCTGACGCCATGCGCCGTGACGGCGTCGGCGTTGACGGCGACGGGCGTCAACGTGACGCTGGATCAACAGGGCAAGAAGACGGAACTGGAGGTCGACCGCGTCATCGTCGCCGCGGGCATTGTCGGCAACGTCGAAGACCTGGGGCTTGAGAAGACGCGCGTGCGCGTCGAGAAGACCCACATCGTCACCGATAGCTTGTGCCGCACCGCCGAGCCCGGCGTTTACGCCATTGGCGACGTGGCCGGCGCGCCCTGGCTGGCGCACAAAGCCAGCCATGAAGGCGTGCTGTGCGTGGAAGCCATTGCCGGCAAACCCGTGCACGCCATCGACTCGCTGCGCATTCCCGCCTGCACCTATTCGTACCCGCAAGTCGCCAGCATCGGCATGACCGAAGCCCGCGCACGCGAGCACGCGAAGGCAAACGGCGGCGAGATCCGTGTCGGCAAGTTCACCTTCGCCGGCAACGGCAAGGCCATCGCCATGGGCGAAGACCAGGGCTTGGTCAAGACGGTGTTCGACGCGAAATCAGGCGAGCTGCTGGGCGCGCACATCATCCATCCGGAAGCGTCCGAGCTGATCACCGGCTATGGCGTGGCGGCGTCGCTGGAAGCCACGGAGGAAGATCTGATGCACACCGTGTTCGCGCATCCGACGTTGTCGGAGACGTTGCATGAATCGGTGTTGTCGGCCTTCGGAAGGGCGCTGCACGCGTAGAAGGGGTAACGCGCGCGCTCATCATCAAAGATGAAGGGCCGTTCAGCGCGCGCAACCCCTCACACCCGCCCCGCGAAGAAATCCAGAAAGCACGCAATGCGCCGCGACAGCTGCGTATTGCGGTGGTACACGGCATGCATGGGCTGAAGGTGATCGCTATACACGCCCTCCATCACCTTCACCAGCCTGCCCGCCGCAATATCTTCGCGCACCACAAAATCCGACAGGCACGCGATGCCCACGCCGCGGATCGCCAATTGCCGCTGCGTCTCTCCGCTAGAGGTCGCCAAGGTCGGGGTCGCCAGATAACTGGACCCGCCCGCGTGCTTTAACGGCCACACGTTCAGGCTTTCGGGCTGCGTGAAGCCCAGCACCTCGTGGTGGGCAAGATCTTCAACCGTCTCGGGCGCGCCGCGCCGCGCAATGTAATCCGGGCTGGCCATCATCCAGCGCGGCGACGGCCGCAGCGGCCGCGCGTGCAAGGTGGAATCCGTCAGCGGCCCCATGCGGATGGCGACATCGGTGCGATGCTCCATCAGATCCACGATGCGGTCGTTGCTGGTGAGTTCCAGCGCAATCTCGGGATACGCGCGGCGGAACTCCGCCACATGCGGCACCACGCAATGCAGCATCACCGGCACCGACGCATCCACCCGCAAGCGCCCCGCCGGCCGCTGATGCACCATCCGCATGCACTCTTCGGCGTCTTCCAACGACGCGATGATCTGACGCGCCTTCGGCAAAAAATGCGCGCCCTCTTCCGTGAGTTCCATGCGGCGCGTCGTGCGGTTCAGCAGGATCACGCCCAGGTCTTCTTCCAGGCGCGACAAGCCCCGGCTGACCCCCGACGCCGTCTGGCCCAGCATTTCAGCGGCGGCGCTGAGCGACCCGGCATCCACCACGCCCAGGAACACGCGCAATGCATCGGAATTCAAAGCCATGGGGATTTCCTTGCGATAAAAGAAACAGCCTATGGGCTGTAAACGGAATTTACAGCCTTAAAGCGGTAATCAGCATCCGCATGAATGCCACACGAGCCAAACAAAACGGCGCCCAAAGGCGCCGTTCTTTCTACGCGTTCGCCAGCCTTAACGCTTGGCTTTCTGCTTCAGTTGCGACAGGTCGCGCACCGCGCCGCGATCGGCCGACGTGGCCAGGGCCGCGTAGGCCTGCAAGGCTTGCGACACAACGCGTTCGCGTCCAACCGGCTCCCAGCCATCCGCACGCGCGTCCATGGCTGCGCGGCGGCGCGCCAGTTCTTCGTCGGATACGGCCAGATGCATCTTGCGGTTCGGGATGTCGATCTCGATGATGTCGCCTTCTTCCACCAGGCCGATCGTGCCGCCTTCGGCCGCTTCCGGCGAGGCGTGGCCGATCACCAGGCCGGACGAGCCGCCCGAGAAACGGCCGTCGGTGAACAGCGCGCACGTCTTGCCCAAACCCTTGGACTTGAGATAAGACGTGGGGTACAGCATTTCTTGCATGCCCGGGCCGCCCTTGGGGCCTTCGTAGCGGATCACGACCACGTCGCCCGCCACGATCTTGTCGCCCAGGATGCCTTCAACGGCGTCGTCCTGGCTTTCGAACACGCGGGCGCGGCCCGTGAAGACCCATTGCGATTCGTCCACGCCGGCCGTCTTCACAATGCAGCCCTTCTCGGCCAGGTTGCCGTACAGCACGGCCAGGCCGCCGTCCTTCGAGTAGGCGTTTTCCTTGCTGCGAATGCAGCCCGTCTGGCGGTCGGTGTCCAGCGTCAGGAAGGTGGCGTCCTGGCTGAAGGCCACGGTCGTCGGAATGCCGCCGGGGGCTGCGCGATAGAACTTCTGCGCTTCCTCGCCCGCGCCGCCGGCCACGTCCCAGTTCTGAATGGCGTTGCCCAGCGTGCCGCTGTGCACGTTGCCGCAAGACAGGTCCAGCAGGTCGGCGCGCGCCAGTTCACCCAGGATGCCCAGGATGCCGCCTGCGCGGTGCACGTCTTCAATGTGGTACTTGTCGGTGGCAGGCGCCGCCTTGCACAGGCAAGGCACTTTGCGCGAAATGCGGTCGATGTCGGCCATCGTGAAATCCACACCCGCTTCCTGTGCGGCGGCCAGCAAGTGCAGCACGGTGTTGGTGGAACCGCCCATCGCCACGTCCAGCGCCATCGCGTTCTGGAACGCGCTCTTGGTGGCGATGCTGCGCGGCAGAACCGATTCGTCTTCTTCCACGTAGTAGCGGCGGCACAGGTCGACGACCAGGCGGCCGGCTTGTTCGAACAAGCCCTTGCGCCATGCGTGGGTTGCGACGATGGTGCCGTTACCCGGCAGCGCCAGGCCGATGGCTTCGGTCAGGCAGTTCATCGAGTTGGCGGTGAACATGCCGGAACAGGAGCCGCACGTCGGGCAGGCGCTGCGTTCCACTTCGGCCACTTCGGCGTCGGACACCTTCGGGTCGGCGGCCTTGATCATGGCGTCGATCAGGTCGATCTTGGCGATTACTTTGCCGTCGGTCGGCGACTTGACCTTGCCCGCTTCCATCGGGCCGCCAGACACGAACACGACCGGGATGTTCAGGCGCATCGCGGCCATCAGCATCCCCGGGGTGATTTTGTCGCAGTTCGAAATGCAGACCATGGCGTCGGCGCAATGCGCGTTCACCATGTATTCCACCGAGTCGGCGATGAGTTCGCGCGACGGCAGCGAATACAGCATGCCGCCGTGGCCCATGGCGATGCCGTCATCCACGGCGATGGTGTTGAATTCCTTGGCGACGCCGCCTGCGGCTTCGATTTCCTTGGCGACGAGAGCGCCCAAGTCGCGCAGGTGCACGTGGCCCGGCACGAACTGCGTGAACGAGTTCACTACCGCGATAATCGGCTTGCCGAAATCACCGTCCTTCATGCCAGTGGCGCGCCACAAGGCGCGGGCGCCGGCCATGTTGCGGCCGTGGGTCGATGTGCGGGAACGGTAGTGCGGCATGATTTGTCTCGAGTGCTGTTAGCGTGGCGGCAAAACGGTAAATAATACGCTGGATCGGCCCGGGGTTGTCCGATGACCCCACCAATGGCCGCCCCGAGAGCGGCCATTGGCCATCAGGCGGACGTCATTCAGCCGCCTGGCCGCGCGCCGCAAAGGCGCTGGGCGACTCGCCCACCGCGCGGCGAAACATCGCGGCGAAGGCGCTGGGGCTTTCGTACCCCAAGTCCAACGCCACATCCAGCACCCGGGCGCCCCGCGCCAGCCGCTCCATGGCGGCCAGCAGGCGCGCCTGCTGACGCCAGCGGCCGAACGTCATGCCCGTGTGGCGCAAAAACAGCCGGTGCACGGTCTTGGGGTCCACGCCCAATTCCCGCGCCCATTCCGCCGCCCCCGCCTGCCGCTCGGGATGCCGCACGATGGCGCGGCAGATGCGCGCAAGCCGCGGCTCCGCCGGCTGCGGCAAGTGCAGCGGCAGCACGGGTTCCTGACGCATTTCGTCCAGCAACAGCATCATCAGCCGGCCGTCGCGCGTGTCGGGCGCCCAGTCCAGCGGCACGTCGGCGGCGGCCACCATCAGCTCGCGCAGCAGGGGCGAAATCGACAGCACGCAACACTGCGCCGGCAGATGGGCCGCGGCCCCCGGCTCGACGAACACCGTGCGCATGCGCGGCTCGCCACTCATGCGGATGCCGTGCGGCACCCACGCCGGCACCCATACGCCGCGCGTGGGCGGCACGACCCAGATGCCAGCGTCCGTATTCACCACCATCACGCCCGAAATCGCGTAAAGCAACTGGCCGCGCCGATGGCGGTGACGGCGCACGCGGTGGCCATCTTCGTAATCCACCGCCAGGCCCGCGACGGGCGGCCGCGAGGATTCGTACGGGAAAAGATCCAGGCCGGCCGGGGAACGCGCGGGGCTTGGGGTGCTGCGGGTTGGGGTGCTGGGTGGAGTGCTGGGCAAAGTGCTGGGTGGAGTGCTGGGTGGGGTGATGGCTGGGGTGCGGGGTGGCTTGCGGGCTGGCTTGCGGGCTGGCGGCGGGGAGGAAGGCATGAAATGTTCTCGGTGATTCGTGCAGGGCGAGGCGATGCGTTCAGGCGCGCAGCGCCAGCAACGCCTCTTGCAAATGGCGCAGGCCATGGCTGAGCGGCTTGTCTCGCCGAAGCACGATCGCCAGATCGCGCGACAACCGCGGCGTCAGCGACCGCACCACCAGCGCATCGCGCTGGCCCGCAGCGCTCACGGCCAGCTTGGGCAACACCGCGCAACCCAGGCCCGCCGCCACGATCTCTTTCATGGCTTCCGTGCTGCCCAATTCCATGACGGGCTTGGCGGCGACACCCGCCGCCTCAAACCAATCATCCACCAGCCGGCGCGTGCGGGCGCCCGGCTCGAACAGCACCAGCGGACGCAGCGCCAACGTCTGCGGCGTGACCACGGCGGGAATGCCGCCCGGGTCACTTGCGGGAAAGATCGCCACAAACTCGTCCTCCATCACGGGGGTGACCTGAAACATGCGGCCGGGCGCGGGCAAGGTCACCAGCCCCATGTCCAGCGTGTTGTTCTCCAGGGCGCGCAGCATGTCGGCGGTATTGCCGGTGCTGGCCACGACGTCCAGCGCAGGAAAGCGGCGGCGCAACTCCGCCAGCACGGGCGGCAGCAAATACGTGCAGGCGGTGGCGCCCGTGCCCAGCCGGATTCGGCCAGACACCTGCGACGCATGCGCCGTCATCGCCTGCTCGGCCTGCGCCAAAGCGGCGTCGATCACGCGGATGTGCGTCAGCAACTCCAGCCCCGCCGCGGTCGGCCCGGCGCGGCGGCCAATGCGCTCGACCAGCTTCAAGCCGAAGCGCCGTTCCAGCTGACGGATCTGCAAGCTGACGGCGGGCTGCGTCACGCCGCCCCGCTCGGCGGCGGCGGAAAAGCTGCCTAGTTCCACCACCAGCGCAAAGGTGCGCAGGTGGTCCAGGTTCAGGCCTCGCATGGCGTCTACCCAAAGTTTTTCTTATAAAAACGATAACAGACCAAAGCTTTATTAATGCCAGCACTTGCTCCACACTGGCGGCTGCTGCTTTGCCCTTCCCCCTAGACCTCGCCGGCCCTTTTCATGTCGCCCAACACCCCCACCATCCTCATCCGCGACAGCGCGGAAGCCGACCTGCCCGCCATCAAGACCATCTACGCGCACCACGTCGAACACGGCACCGCCTCATTCGAACTGGACCCGCCGTCCATCTCGGAAATGCGCACGCGCCGCGCGGGCGTGCTGGAAAAGGAAATGCCGTATCTGGTCGCCGAGATCAATGGCGAAGTCGTGGGCTACGGCTACGTGACGGCATACCGCCCGCGCCCCGCCTACCGCCACACCGTCGAAGATTCCGTCTACGTCAAAGCGGGCCGCGCGGGCCTGGGCATCGGCGGCAAGCTGCTGGCCGCGCTGATCGAACGCTGCACCGCCGCCGGCTGGCGCCAGATGCTGGCCGTGGTGGGTGACAGCCGCAACGCGGCATCGCTGGCGCTACACGCCGCCCAAGGCTTTCATCCGGTCGGCACGCTGCGATCCGTGGGCCACAAGCACGGCGAATGGCGCGACACCGTCCTCATGCAACGCAGCCTGGGCGAAGGCGACACCACACCGCCGCAACGGCCGTGATTGCCCCCCGCGCCATCGTCTGCCTGGGCCTGACGCAACTGATCGGCTGGGGCGTTACGTTCTACCTGATCGGCGCGCTGGGCCCCGCCATGACGGCCGACCTGGGCTGGAACGCCGCCACCGTCTACGGCGGCTTCTCGGCCGCCATCGTGACCATGGCGCTGGTGTCGCCACTGGCCGGCGCGGCAGTTGACCGCTGGGGCGGCCACCGCGTCATGCCGGTGGGCGCCGTCATCGCCGCCTTGGGTTGCGCGTTGCTTGCCGCCGCGCACCACGTGCCGGTGTATTTCATGGCCTGGCTGCTGCTGGGCCTCGGCATGCGCCTCTGCCTGTACGACGCCGCCTTCGCCTCGCTCGCCCGCGCCGCCGGCCCCACCGCGCGCCGCCCCATGTCGCAGATCACGCTGTTCGGCGGCTTGGCGTCCACCGTGATGTGGCCAGTGGGCCACGCGCTATCAGACGCGCTGGGCTGGCGCGGCGCGGTCGTCGTCTACGCCGCCCTGGCGCTGGCCACCGTGCCGCTCTACCTGGCGCTGCCGCGCGGCCGCTACACCGCCTCCGCCTCCACCGCGAAACAGACCAGCACCGGCCTTACCCGCACGCCCACGGAACGGCGGCTCGCCGGCACCCTGTACGCCGTGATCGCCATGCTGACCAACTTCCTTGCCGCCGGCAACGCCGCCCATTTGATCTCGCTACTGTCAGGGCTGGGCCTGGCCAGCGCCGCCGCCGTCACCGTCGCCGCGCTATGGGGCGTAGGCCAATTCACCGCCCGCGTCGCCGACGTGATGCTGGGATCAAGGCTGCACCCGCTGACGCTGACCCTGGCCGTCACCGCCCTGTTGCCACTGTGCTTTTTGCTGGCGCTGCTATCGCGCGGCAACCTCTACGCCACCGCAGCCTACGCCCTGCTCTACGGCGCTTGCAACGGCCTGCTGACCATCACTCGCGGCACGCTGCCGCTGGCGCTGTTCGATTTCCGCAGCTACGGAGCCTTGGTAGGCGCACTGCTGATCCCCAGCTTCCTGCTCACCGCGACGGCGCCGGTGGCGTACGCCTTCGTCATCGATACCCACGGCGCGTCGACCGCGATGGCGATATCAATGGTGCTAGCGGCAGCCATTGCGGCGGCCGCGTTTACATTGCGATGGGAGTTTATTGGGCGGGTGGATGCGAGAGCATGAATTCGGCCAGGAACAGTAATAAGTCGCGAAATGCGAAGCGCCATCCCCCCGACGCCAGACACCGCGTAAGCCCCACGAGGCCGCCGGCGCGGCCGGCATGGGGCGGGCCCCGCAAGATATTCCTCACTCACCCCACCGGTGAGTAGCACCCTAAGCAAGCCGATCGCCCCAGCTGACGTCCGATGGCCGCTAACGAAGCCTGGGGTGTCGGCGGCCTGCGGGGCGCGGGGCGTCGATAAGCCCGAGGGAATCGGAAGGCAGTCGCCAAAGGCGACAACGACGATGACAAGGGGGAAGTCCGGAGCGAAGGCTCCGGACCGCGATCGTTGCCCCGCGCCCCGCAGGCCGCCGACGCCCCAGGCGTCAAATGAACGCAAGATCAGAACCCAGAACCCAGAACCCAGAACCCAAAATCACAACCTCAAAAACCTCACCCCTCAGCAACGCTGCTCACCACCCACTTCTCCCACCCAATCTTCCTCAACTTACAAGCCGGACACTCACCGCATCCGTACCCCCAGTCATGCCGCGCCCCCCGCTCGCCGAGATAACACGTATGGCTTTCCTCAACGATCGTCTCCACCAACGCGTCGCCGCCCAACTGATACGCCAGCGCCCACGTCTCGGACTTATCAATCCACATCAGCGGCGTTTCGATCGTCACGCGTGAACCTAAGCCCAACCCCAGCGCCACCTGCTGCGCCTTGATCGTGTCGTCCCGGCAATCGGGGTAGCCGGAAAAATCCGTCTCGCACATCCCGCCCACCAGCACATCCAGCTGACGCCGATACCCCAGCGCCGCGGCCAGCGTCAGGAACAGCAGATTGCGCCCCGGCACAAACGTGTTCGGCAAGCCATTGGCCTGCATCTCGATCGCGCGATCGCTCGTCATGGCGGTATCGCCCACCTGCCCCAGCACCTTCAGGTCCAGCAGGTGGTCTTCGCCCAACCGCGGCGCCCAGTCCGGAAAATTCGCCCGAATCTCGCGCAGCACATTCAGCCGCGCCGACAGTTCAATGTGATGACGCTGACCGTAATCAAACGCCACCGTCTCCACATGGGCATAGCGCTCCAGCGCCCACGCCAGGCAAGTCGTGGAATCCTGGCCGCCCGAAAACAGCACGAGCGCGCGACGTTGATGATTTTGCATAAAGGGGGCTTCTAGAAAGACGAAGGGAGACCTTGAACTTTAACCGAGCACAGCGCCTTTCCCGTAAGGAACGCTGCGTAAAATCAGATTCGTCTTATTTCCCGGTTTATCAGCAACGCCCATCGTCACGCCCATCCCTTTCCTCAGCCGCCAGACGGATACCCCCGCCCGATGAATGCCATGCGCCCGCAGTCCGATTCAGCAGAACCCTTGCGTCACGATATCCGGCTACTAGGCCGCCTGTTAGGCACCGTCATTGAGGAATGCGAAGGCAAACGCGTTTTCGACACCATCGAAACGCTTCGGCGCACCGCCGTGAAGTTCCGGCGCGAAGGCATCGACGCCGACAGCAAACTGCTGGAGCAGCGCGTCAAGCGCCTGCAAGGCACCGACCCCAACTCGGTTGCGCGCGCCTTCAGCTACTTTCTGCACCTGGCCAACATCGCTGAAGACCGCGACCAGAACCGCCGCCAACGCGCCCGCGCCCTGATCGACGACACCGCCGCGCGCGGCAGCCTGCGCGACGCCGTGCAGACGCTGGCGAGCCAGGGCGTCAGCGTTGCCCGCATCCGCCGCTGGCTGGCCGACGCCTGCGTCGTGCCGGTGCTGACCGCACACCCGACTGAAGTGCAACGCAAAAGCACGCTGGACGTGCATCGTGAAATCGCCACCGCGCTGACCCAGCGCGACGTCCCGTTGACGCCGCAAGAGCTCGCCGATCTGGATGCGGCCTTGCTTGGCCGCGTCGCCACGTTGTGGCAGACCCGCATGCTGCGCTACACGCGCCTGACCGTGGCCGACGAAATTGAAAACGCGCTGTCGTACTACCGCAGCACCTTTCTTACCGTCATCCCGCGCGTCTACGCCGACCTGTCCAAACTGCTGAACCGCGAACCCGCCAAGCCGTTTGCCGCGCCGCCCCCGCCGCTGGAACCCTTTCTGCGCATGGGCAGCTGGATTGGCGGCGACCGCGACGGCAACCCGAACGTGGACGCCAGCACGCTGGAACGCGCGCTGCTGCGCCAAGCCACCGTGCTGTTCGAACATTATCTGCAAGAGGTCCACGCGCTGGGTGCGGAACTGTCGATCACCACGCTGCTGATCTCGGCCGACGCCGAATTGCTGGCGCTGGCCGACAGCAGCGGCGATGACTCCCCCCACCGCAGCGACGAACCCTACCGCCGCGCGCTGGTCGGCGTCTACGCCCGGCTTGCCGCCACGGCGCAAGGGCTGACCGGGCAAAACCTGGCCCGCCGCAGCACCGTCGCCGCGCCTGCGTATCAAGCGCCGCAAGAACTATCCGCCGACCTGGCCACCATCGCCGCATCGCTTGCCGCGCACCACGGCGCGCCCATCGCCAAACTGCGCTTGGCCGGCCTGCAACAAGCCGTGGAAGTGTTCGGCTTTCACCTGGCCACCGTCGACCTGCGCCAAAGCTCCGACGTGCACGAACGCGTACTGGCTGAACTCTTCGAACGCGCCGGCACACAGCACGACGGCAAAGCGCTCGACTACCTGGCGTTAAACGAAGACGAACGCGTGGCCCTCTTGCGCACCGAACTGGCGCAAGCCCGCCCGCTCGCGTCCCCGTGGATCGCCTACAGCGAAGACACCACCCGCGAACTGGCCGTGCTGCGCGCCGCCGCCGCCGGCCGCGCCCGCTACGGCAAACAGGCCGTGCGCCAGACCATCGTGTCGCACACCGAAACCCTGAGCGACCTGCTGGAAGTGATGGTGCTGCAAAAGGAAGCCGGCCTGATCGCCCCCGCCGGCCAGGACATTGCGGCCGAAGACGGCTTGATGGTCGTGCCGCTGTTCGAAACCATTCCCGACTTGCAACGCGGCGCCGACATCATGGCCGCCTGGCTCGACCTGCCCGAAGTCCGCCAGCGCGTGAAGCAGGCGCAAAACGGCGCGCAGGAAGTCATGCTGGGCTATTCCGACAGCAACAAGGACGGCGGCTTCCTCACGTCGAACTGGTCGCTGTATCAGGCCGAACGCGCGCTGGTCGACGTGTTCTCGTCGCGCAACGTGCGGCTGCGCCTGTTCCACGGCCGTGGCGGCTCGGTGGGACGCGGCGGCGGCTCAAGCTTTGACGCCATCCTGGCTCAGCCCCCCGGCACTGTGGCCGGCCAGATCCGCCTGACCGAACAAGGCGAAGTCATCCAAAGCAAATACAAGGACGCCGAAGTCGGCCGCTGGCACCTGGAACTGCTGGTTGCCGCCACGCTGGAATCCAGCCTGGCCCCGCGCGCCGAAGCCACCAGCGCCGAAGACGCACACATGGCGCAACACGGCCCGGCCATGTCATTCATGTCAGACACCGCGCAGCGCACGTATCGCGGCCTGGTCTACGACACCCCGCGCTTTGCCGAGTACTTCTTCGCCGCCACCCCCATCAGCGAAATCGCCGGCCTGAACATCGGTTCGCGCCCGGCTTCGCGCAAAAAAGGCCAGCGCATCGAAGACCTGCGCGCCATTCCCTGGGGCTTTTCGTGGGCGCAATGCCGGCTGATGCTGACCGGCTGGTACGGCATGGGTTCCGCCATCGAGGCCTATCTGGAAACCGGCGCCCCCGACGCCCCCCGTTCGCGCCGCAGCCGCCTGGCCCAGCTGCGCGAGATGGCGCGCGACTGGCCCGCTTTCCGCACGCTCTTGTCGAACATGGAAATGGTGCTGGCCAAATCCGACCTGGCCATCGCCGCGCGCTACGCCCAACTCGTTCCGCAACGCGCGCTGCGCGAACGCGTCTTCGGCGCCATAAGCGCCGAACACGGCCGCACGCTGCAAATGCTGAAGCTGCTGACGCAACGCGAACTGCTGGCCGACAACCCCATGCTGCAAGACTCGCTGCGCGAGCGGTTTGCGTATATCGACCCGCTGAATTATTTGCAGATCGACCTGATCCGCCGCCACCGCGCGGCGCAAAAGCATCCAGACGCGGAAGTCGACAAACGCGTGCAAAGCGCGATTCATTTGACGATCAACGGCATCGCGGCGGGATTGCGCAATTCAGGGTGAAGAGGCGGTAGGCGGCGCGCACTTCGCTGCCGGTGTCGCCTGCCGGTGTCAGACTGCATTTCTTTCGGAAGAGCCGCCTCCACGCCAGGCGGCTCAATAACCCACCCCGCCCGCAACACAAGCGGCCTGGCTGGTAGCCCAGCCGCCTCCTCGCCCCCGTCCACCAGACGAACACCGCCAATCCCCCATTTGTCCACCCCCGGCAACTTTTAGTACTATTCCTTCCAGAAATTCTATACACGCACAAATGTTCGTATATAGAACAAATCGATTTTTCTGGCCCCGCCGCACAGAAAGGCACCTCAGGACGAGACAGAGATCACCCTGGTTCCCCCGCGTGCCCGACTGCATGGCAGCATCGAGCGAACCACATGGATACTCCCCTCAAGAATCTCGCCGTCATCGGCGCAGGCGCCATGGGCAGCGGCATCGCCGCGTTATTCGCCTCGAAGGGACTGAACATTGTCCTGATCGATCCGATGGAAGGCGCCCTTGAGCGCGCCTTGAAAACCATCGACCGCCAATTGAACGTCTACGCCCCCGGCAACGTTCAGGAAGCCATCCAGCGCATCCGCCTGGAACCGGCCCTGGAAGCCGCCGCCAGCTGCGATCTGGTCATCGAAGCCGTGCCGGAAAACCTGGAACTCAAGCGCGGCATCTTCGCCAAGCTTGACGCTCTTTGCCCCGCGCACACGCTGTTCGCCACCAACACATCAGGCCTGTCCATCAACGCCATCGCCAGCGCCGTCACGCGCCGCGACCGTTTCGTGGGCACGCACTTTTTCACCCCCGCCGACGTCATCCCGCTGGTCGAAGTCGTCCGTAACGACGACACCTCGGAAGCCACCGTCGGCCAGGTCATGGCCACGCTGCGCTTTGCTGGCAAACGGCCCGTGCTGGTGCGCCAGGACATTCCCGGCTTCATCGCCAACCGCATCCAGCACGCCCTGGCGCGCGAAGCCATCTCGCTGCTGGAAAAAGGCGTGGCCAGCGCCGAAGACATCGACGAAGTGGTCAAGTGGAGCCTTGGCATCCGCCTGGCCCTGTCCGGCCCGCTGGAGCAGCGCGACATGAACGGCATCGATGTGCACTACGCCATCGCCAGCTACCTGTACAAAGATTTGGAAAACCGCACCGAACCGTCGGACCTGCTGAAAAGCAAAGTCGACAGCGGCCAGATCGGCGCCAAGAGCGGCCAGGGCTTCTACACCTGGAGCCCCGAACGCCGCGAACGCGTGCTGCGCGAGAAAAGCGCCACGCTTGGCGAGTTGGCCGCGTGGCTGAACCGCAAAGCCGGCGACGCCTGACCGCGCCCCCAAGCATTCCCAAAAGATAAGGCGCGGGGGCAACCGCCAACCGCGCCATCGGGCCACGAGCCCAACCACACAAAGAAAACCAGACGTCGATCCACGCCCGGCATCGCCACCCGATGCCGGACCGGACACGACACAAGAGAACCCGCCTACGGAGTTGTTGGAGGCACCATGAATAAATTGGCTTCATTCTTTACCGAGCTGATGCGCAAGTATCTGCCCGATCCTTTCGTTTTCGCGATCGCGCTGACGCTGCTCACCGTGCTGCTTGCCATGGGCATCGAAGGCCAGAGCATCGGCGACGTCACCCGCGCCTGGGGCAAGGGCTTCTGGAGCCTGTTGGCCTTCACGACGCAGATGGCCGTGATTCTGGCCATGGGCTACGTGCTGGCCACCGCGCCGCTGACTGACCGCCTGCTCAACCGCATCGTCAGCCACGTGCACAAGCCGCACACCGCCATCATCGTCGCGACCTTGGTCGGCGGCGTGGGCAGCTACCTGAACTGGGGCTTTGGCCTGGTCATCGGCGGCATCGTCGCCAAGAAGCTGGCGCTGAAGGTCAAGGGCGTGCACTACCCGCTGATCATCGCCGCAGCGTATAGCGGCTTCACCATGTACGGCCTGGGCTTGTCCGCCAGCATCCCCGTGCTGGTCGCCACGCCGGGCCACCCGACCGCCAAGCAGATGGGCACCATCCCGCTGTCGGAAACCATCTTCTCGGTGCCCATGCTGATCACCAGCCTGGTCATCATCATCACGCTGCCGCTGCTTAACGCATGGCTGCACCCGAAGAAGGGCGAGAAGATCGTTGAAGTGGACCCGGGCATCGACCGCGACGCCAACACGTCCTCCGCCGCCGAAGACATGCTGGAAAAGGGCACCATCGCCTCGAAGCTGAACAACAGCCGCATCCTGAGCATGCTGATCGGCGCGCTGGGCATCGCCTACGTCACGTTCCACTTCATGGACGGCGGCTCGCTGGACCTGAACCTGATCAACTTCATCATCCTGTTCCTGGGCATCATCCTGCTGGGCACGCCGGCCGCCTACGTGGCCAAGCTGACCGAAGGCATCAAGACGATCTCGGGCATCATCCTGCAATACCCGTTCTACGCCGGCATCATGGCCATCATGGCCGCCTCTGGTCTGGTGACGTCGATCTCGCAAGTGTTCGTTGACTTCGCCACGCCCGCCACGCTGCCGTTCTGGGGCCTGATCAGCTCGTTCTTCATCAACTTCTTCGCCCCGTCCGCCGGCGGCCACTGGGTCATCCAGGGTCCGTTCATGATCGACGCCGCCAAGGAAATCGGCAGCGCCATGAACCAGACGACCATGGCCGTCATGCTGGGCAACGCCTGGAACGATCTGGTGCAACCCTTCTGGATTCTGCCGGCGCTGGCCTTGTCGAAGCTGAAGCTGCGCGACGTCATGGGCTACACCGTCATCATGATGCTGTGGGTGGGCGTGATCCACATCACCGCCGTGCTGGCCTGGGGCTACGCCACGCACTGATCGCCCGCGTTTTCATCGAACAGACAGGAATTGATATGAGCAAACCGACTGCGTATCTCGTCACCGGCGGCAGCGCCGGGATTGGCGCCGCCATCATCCGCATGCTGCTGGATGCGGGCCACAAGGTGGTCAACATTGACTACAAGCTGCCCGAGAATCCGCCGGCGGGGCTGGTGTCGTATCAGGCCGATCTGACCGATGAAGCGCGCACGAAGGAAGTCGCCAGCGAAGTCACCCGCGCCTACAACATCGTGGGCCTGGTGAACAACGCTGGCGCGACGCGTCCCGGCACGGCCGACACGGCCACCCTGGCGGATCTGGACTATGTGGTGAACCTGCATCTGCGCACCGCGCTGATCCTGGTGCAAGCGGCGCTGCCCGCCATGCGCGAAGCCGGCTTTGGCCGCATCGTGAACATGTCGTCGCGCGCCGCGCTGGGCAAGCCGGACCGCGTGGTCTATTCGGCAACCAAGGCCGGCCTGGTGGGCCTGACGCGCACGCTGGCCATGGAGCTGGGCGGCGACGGCATCACCGTCAACGCCATCGGCCCCGGCCCCATCGCCACCGACCTCTTCACCAAGAGCAACCCGGCCGGCGCACCGCAGACCGAACGCATCATCAACAGCATCGTCGTCAAGCGCCTTGGCACGCCGGAAGACGTGGCGCGCGCCGCGATGTTCTTCCTGTCGCCCGACAATGGTTTCGTGACGGGCCAGATGCTGTATGTGTGCGGCGGCACGACGTTGGGTGTCGCCCCGATCTGAGCGCAGCCGCCATGACCGCCGAGCCCCTCTTTCAACCCCTTGCCCGGACGCGTCTTGCGTCCCGCCGCCCGCGTGGTCTAGCGGCGCAGCAGCGCGTGGTTGATCTGGTCGGCGGCGTGGCGCAAGGGCGGCAAAAACGCCGCCAGCATGGCCTCGCGCGAAAAGCGGTTGGAATGCCCGCTGACATTCATCGCGGCGATCACCCGGCCGCTGCGGTCAATGATGGGTACCGCCACCGACTGCAAGCCCGGTTCCAGTTCCTGCGCGACGCAGGCGTAGCCATCGGCGCGCACGCCGGCCAGCACGCGCTTCAACTCGGCAATGTTGGCGACCGTGTCGGCCGTGTAGGGCTGGATCTGGCTCATGGCCAGCACGCGGTCCAGCTCCGCTTCCGGCAGGCCGGCCAACAGCACGCGGCCCATCGACGTCACCCAGGCGGGCAGCCGGCTGCCCACGGCCAGGTTGATGGTCATGACCTTGTGCGTGGACAGGCGCAGGATGTAGACGATGTCTGCCCCTTCCAGCACCGACACGGAGCAGGATTCGCGCGTCTGCTCGGCCACTTCTTCCATGTAGGGCAGCGCCAGGTTCCACAACGGCGTGCCAGACAGATAGGCGTAGCCCAGCTCCAGAATGCGCGGCGTCAGGGCGAACTTGCGGTCTTCGACGGTGACGTAGCCCAGGTGTTCCAGTGTCAGCAGAATGCGGCGCGCGCCGGCGCGGGTCAGCCCCGTCACGGCCGCCACTTCCGACAGCGTCATCTGCGAACGGTCTGGGCCGAACGCCCGGATCACCGACAGGCCGCGTGCGAAAGATTGCACGTAGCTGTCGCTGGGTTGCTGGGGGTCAAGCTCGGCCATCCGTCTGGTCCCAAGAGTAAAAAGCTCGCCGCTGGCGAGCCATCCGTTGCCATGCAAGGCAACGCAATCACGGTGGGGATGGCAGCTCGCGGGCTTGCCTTGACGCTATGCGGTCCCCATGAAACGATGTTCTTCAGAAGAACGAAAGTTCTAATGAAGAACAAATTATGACACGCCACCTATGAGCGAACATCATGATCTCTAAGCTTGTTGCAAGCGCGGCGGCCGCCCTGGCGGACGTACCCGACGGCGCCACCGTCATGATTGGCGGCTTCGGCACTGCCGGCCAGCCCATGGAATTGATCGACGCCCTGCTCGAACAGGGCGCGAAAGACCTGGTCATCATCAACAACAACGCCGGCAATGGCACTACGGGCCTTGCCGCCTTGCTGGGCGCGAACCGCGTACGCAAGATCATCTGCTCGTTCCCGCGCCAGGCGGACTCGCAGATCTTCGACGGCCTGTACCGCAGCGGCAAGCTGGAACTGGAACTGGTGCCCCAAGGCAACCTGGCCGAGCGCATCCGCGCCGCCGGCGCCGGCATCGGCGCGTTCTTCTCGCCCACCGGCTACGGCACCCCGCTGGCCGATGGCAAGGAAGTCCGCGAAATCAACGGCCGCCACTACGTGCTGGAATATCCCCTGCATGCCGACTACGCGCTGATCAAGGCCGAACGCGGCGACCGCTGGGGCAACCTGGTGTACCGCAAGACCGCCCGCAACTTCGGCCCCATCATGGCCAGCGCCGCACGCGTGGCCGTGGCGCAAGTGCGTGAAGTCGTCGAGCTGGGCACGCTGGACCCCGAAACCGTCGTCACCCCCGGCATCTTCGTGCAGCGCGTCGTCGAGATCGACGCCAAGGAGCAGCAATGAGCACCAAACTGACCCGCGATCAGATCGCCGCCCGCGTCGCCCAGGACATTCCTGAAGGCGCCTACGTCAACCTGGGCATCGGCCTGCCCACGCTCGTCGCCAACCACCTGCCGGCCGACCGCGAAGTCATCCTGCATACCGAAAACGGCATGCTCGGCATGGGCCCCGCGCCGGCCAAGGGCGAAGAAGACTACGACCTGATCAACGCCGGCAAGCAACCCGTGACCGAGCTGCCCGGCTGCTCGTTCTTCCACCACGCCGACTCGTTCGCGATGATGCGCGGCGGCCATCTGGACATCTGCGTGCTGGGCGCCTTCCAGGTGTCGCAACACGGCGACCTGGCCAACTGGCACACCGGCGCGCCCGACGCCATCCCCGCCGTGGGCGGCGCGATGGACCTGGCCATCGGCGCCAAAGACGTCTTCGTGATGATGGAACTGCAAACGCGCGAAGGCCAGAGCAAGCTGGTCGACGCGTGCACGTATCCGCTGACCGGCGTGCGCTGCGTGTCGCGCGTGTACACGGACGTGGCCGTGTTCGACATTCGCGCAGACGGCGTGACCGTCATCGATATGTTCGGCGACGTCACCGCCGACGAGCTGCTGGCCCTGACCGGCCTGCCGCTGAAATTTTCCCGCTGATCAGGAGAAACACTCATGTTGTTCATGGTTCAAATGCAAGTCAATCTGCCCGTCGACATGCCGGCCGAACGCGCCGACAAACTGAAGGCCGACGAAAAGGCCCTGGCGCAGCAGCTGCAACGCGACGGCAAGTGGAAAGAGCTGTGGCGCGTGGTGGGCCGTTACGCCAACGTCAGCATCTTCGACGTCGAAAGCAACGACGAACTGCACACGCTGCTGGCGTCCTTGCCGCTGTTCCCGTACATGGACATCAACGTCACGGCGCTGGCGCGCCACCCGTCGGCGATCTGACCGGAGCCTTCCATGCCCTACATCATCGAAACCTTCGACAAGCCCAACCACCAGGAAGTGCGCCAGCAACATCGCGCGGCGCATCTTGAGTACCTGGACGCCAACAAGCAGCTGCTGCTGGCCTGCGGCGCCAAGCTGCAAGACGACGGCAAGGATGCGGGCGGCGGTTTGTACATCGTTGACCTGGACACGCGCGAAGCCGCGCAACAGTTCATCGACGCCGACCCGTTCTCGCAAGCCAATCTGTTCGACCGCGTGACCATCACGCGCTGGCGCAAAGCCTACGTCGACGGCACCTGCCACCTGTAATCCCCTAGCGGCCGCCCCTCACGCGGCCGCTGTCTTATCCGAGGTATTCCCACATGGCTTACGCCGAACTCAGCCAGGCACGGCTGTTCTACGTCATCGATGGCCCCGCCGACGCGCCGGTGCTCGTGCTCTCCAATTCGCTGGGCACCTGCTCCGACATGTGGGCCCGCCAGATTCCCGAACTGACCAAGCACTTCCGCGTGCTGCGCTACGACACCCGCGGCCACGGCAAGTCGTCGATTCCCGATGGCGAATACACCTTTGCGCAACTGGCGGGCGATGTCGCCGAGCTGCTGGCGCATCTGAACATCAAGCGCGCGCATTTCTGCGGCCTGTCCATGGGCGGCCCGACCGGCATCGCGCTGGCGCTGGCGCACCCGGAGCTAGTTGGCAAGCTGATCCTGTGCAACACCGCCGCACGCATCGGCTCGGCCGAAGGCTGGAGCACCCGCATCGCCGCCATTGCCGATCAGACGCTGGAAAAGATGGCGCCCACGCTTGTCGAACGCTGGCTGACCGATGATTACCGCGCCGCCGAACCGGGCCTGACGCAAGTGCTGATCGATATGCTGCGCCGCACGCCGGACGCCGGCTACTCGGCCAACTGCGCCGCGCTGCGCGACGCCGACTACCGCGAGCAAGTGTCCGCCATCACCGCGCCCACGCTCGTCATCAGCAGCACGCACGACCTGGCGGCAACGCCCGCTCAAGGCCGCGAACTTGCCGCCGCCATTGCCGGCGCGCGCTATGTCGAACTGAACACCTCCCACATTTCGAACTGGGAGCAACCGGAAGCCTTCACCCGCGCGGTCGTCGACTTCCTGACGGAGTAACCGCATGCAGCGCTGGAAACACCGGCCTGAAGGCTCCAACTGGGGCGACTTCGGGCCTGACGACCAACTCGGCCGCCTGAACCTCATCACCGAAGAACAAGTGCTGAAGGGCGCGCGCGAAATCCGCGCGGGCAAGACCTTCTGCCTGTCGCTGCCGCTGGACCTGCCCGGCGGCAACGTGCTCAACCCGCGCCGCCATCCGCCGCAACTGAGCCCGACGAAACTGGCTGACACGCCCTACCTGAACTTTCCGTTGAAGAACGTCAACCCGGATGCGTTGGACGTGCTGAGCGATGATCAGGTGCTGCTGTCGATGCAGTACTCCACGCAGTGGGATGCGCTGGCGCACGTAGGCGCGCTGTTTGACGCTGATGGTGATGGCACGGCTGAACTGCGCTACTACAACGGCTTCCAGGCGGGCGTGGATGTCGTCGGCCCCGCCGATGGTGATCACACCGGCTGCGGCTGCAACAGCGGCGGGCCGTCCGCGGCGTTGAAGCTGGGGGTGGAAAACCTGGCGCAGAAAGGCATGCAAGGGCGCGGCGTGCTGGTGGACCTGTTCCGCCACTACGGCCCGGGCCGCACGCTGATCGGCCACGCCGAGCTGATGCATGTGCTGGAAACGGATGGCATCAGCGTTGAACCCGGCGACATGCTGGTGCTGCGCACGGGCTACGCCGAAGCCGTCGTCGCCATGAACGGCACGCCGGACCCCGACGTGCTGCACACGTACGGCGCGGCGCTGGATGGCACGGACGCAGCGCTGCTGCAATGGATCACGGACAGCGGTATCGCCGCGATCTGCGCCGACAACTACGCGGTCGAGGCCTACCCCGCCCGCGAAAAAACCGGCCCGCGCGCGATGCTGCCGCTGCACCACCATTGCCTGTTCAAACTGGGCCTGCCGCTGGCGGAGCTTTGGTATCTGAAGGACCTGGCGGACTTCCTGTACGCCAATGACCGCCATCACTTCATGCTGACGGCGCCCCCGCTGCGCCTGCCGCATGCGATCGGTTCGCCGGTCACGCCGATCGCCACGGCGTAAGCCGGACGGCTAAGCAAAAAGCGCCAGACTGTTCGTCTGGCGCTTTTTTTTCGGAGCGGACAACCGGCGACAACTGGCAGGGTGTGTTCCGGCTCCTGCGAGGCGTTCCTGGGGCGGCGATGCGCTGCGAACGCAACGCGCGCGATCAGCCCTTCAAGCACGTGCTCATGAAGGTCTTGCGCGCATCGCCCGTCAGCTTCTGATCACCCGCCTTGGCGTTGCAGTCCTTCATTTTCTGCTGCTGCGGCGTCAGCTTCTTTTCCGGCGCGGGCGCCTCGCCTTTCAGGCAGGAGCTCATGTAGGCCTTGCGGTCGTCGCCCGTCTTGCCGGTGGCCGACTTATTGCATTCGGTCATGCGCTGCTGCTGTGGCGTGGGCGTCTTGGCGGGCGCGGGCGCGGCGGGGGTTTGGGCGTACGCCCCGAAAAAACATGCGGACAACACAATGGCCGAGGCCAACTGGCTAGTACGGGAAAGCATGAGTTTCTCCCTTGCGTTTAAGCGCCCGCTTGCGTGGGAACGTGCCTGAAACGGGCCGCCGGCCCAGTGCCGACCCGGCCATCATCGAACAAACCCTCCCGCACTGCAAGCATCGAAAAGTTAAGAAAAGACAGGGCGTAAAGATCTCAATCTAGAGACATTCCGACGCATTCTTGTCATTAGGCGACGAATCTGGGAACAACCCACGCAACCTGTTACCGATTCATCCTTTTGCCCCGTTGTGCGCGGCCGCGGAAAGGAGTGAGATAAGCCTGTCCGCATGATGCGCGGACGGCGCAAACGGCGGCGCAGACAGTCAAGCGCCGCAACGCCGGCACACAGGAGACCGCCATGAAACTTGCCCTTGCTTCCCTTGCCTTGCTTGCCGGCATGTCCGGCGCCGTCAGCGCGCAAAGCCTGACTTACGGCGTCACGCTAGGCAATGTGCAAGCGGTGCGCGATACCACCATCAACATGTCCACCATCACCGGGTCGCTGGCCAACCTGTCGGGGCGCCCGGTATCCAGCGCGGTGCTGACCTACGTGCTTTATGACGCGCAAGGGCGCGAAGTGGGCCGGGTGAACGACGACGTGATCGGCCCGATTCCCCCGGGACAGATCCGCTTGGTCAAGGCGGTGACGCCGCTGCAATTCACCAAGGTGACGGTGCTGGACGTCAGGGCGCAATAAGCGCTGGTCCCCGCGGACAGCCAGCGCCACCAGGGGTTGCCCCGCCTTGGGGCGGCGTGCTCCCTCCGATAAAGTTACCGCTGAAAAAGCAAAAAACCCTTTGCCGAGCAGGGTTTAGACAGGGGGTTGTAGGGACAAATATGGGAAAATTCTTCTTGTCGACTCGATAACAGGGGCTTCCAAACGAAGCCCCTTATTGCGTCTGTCGGCGTGCCAGCAAGCCTGGCCTCGTTACTAGGAAGTGAAGACCATGTTCCCTAAAAGACTCACCGAAGGCTATCAATCGTTCCTGGGCGGCCGTTTCCATTCGGAAAGCAGCCGCTATCAGAAACTGGCTGAAATCGGGCAAAGCCCGGAAATCCTGCTCATTGGCTGCTGCGATTCTCGCGTGTCGCCTGAAGTGATCTTTGACGCCGGGCCTGGCGAAATGTTTGTGGTGCGTAACGTCGCCAACCTGGTGCCGCCCTGTGAGCCGGATTCCGAATCGTCCTATCACGGCACCAGCGCCGCGATCGAGTTCGCGGTCAACGGCCTGAACGTCAAGCACATCGTCGTACTGGGCCACGCGTCCTGCGGCGGCATCCGCTCGTTCTTCGACGACGCCAAGCCGCTGTCCAAGGGCGACTTCATCGGCAAGTGGATGTCGCAGATTGAACCCATGGCTGAACGCCTGGGTCCCGGCACCGGCGACCGCCAGACCAAGCTCAAGCGCCTGGAACTGGCCGTGGTCGAACACAGCCTGAACAACCTGATGACGTTCCCGTCCATCCGCCGCCGTGTCGAAAACGGCGAACTGGAACTGCACGGCACGTACTTCGGCGTGGCCACGGGCGTGCTGTTCCTGCGCGATCCGGCAACGGGCGAATTCAACCCCTGCCTGGAAACCGGCGTCACCGAATAAGGCGCATATCCGGTACGCTTGCGGCTGCTTTTCGCTTTCTTCCCAGACTGCCTGGCCTCCGACAAGGACCGATATGAAATTGTTTTTCTCGCCGTCTTCCCCCTTCGTGCGCAAATGCATGGTCATTGCCCACGAACTGGGGCTGACGGAACGCCTTGAGCAACTGCCCAGCGCCGCCGGCCCCGTCGCCCGCGACAAGAGCATCATTCCCAGCAACCCGCTGGGCAAGGTGCCCACCTTGATCACGGACGACGGCCAGGTGCTGTACGACAGCCGCGTCATCTGCGAATACCTGAACGACCTTGGCGGGGGCAGCCTGTTCCCGCCAAGCGGCCGCGCCCGTTGGCAGGCGCTGGCGGATCAGGCGCTGGGCGACGGCGTCATGGACGCCGCGCTGCTGGCCCGCTACGAAACCGCGCTGCGCCCCGAAGCGCTGCGCTGGAGCGACTGGGTCGACGGCCAGATGAGCAAGGCGCACGACGCCCTGGCCCATCTGGAAAAAGACGTGGCCCGCCTGGACGGCCGCGTGGACATCGGCACCATCGCCATCGGCTGCGCGCTGGGCTATCTGGACTTCCGTTACGCCAGCTACGACTGGCGCAGCACGCACCCCGGCGTTGCCGCATGGTTCAAGACCTTCAACGCGCGCCCGTCGATGCAATCGACGCTGCCGCCGGTCTGACGCGTAGCGCTTGCGCCAGGGCTTCCGAGTAAGCCCGGCGCCGGGGCAGGCCCTGCTCGCAAGTGAGCCTGGCCCCCGGTTACGCCTTGACGCCTAGTGCAAGGGGCTGACACGACGCCGCGCTCGCAACGCGGTAAATTTTGAACTCGTCGGCCCCGGGCCGGACCCCCGAAAGGGTCCTGGCCCACTCACTCAGGGAGCACGGATGAACGTGACTGCGATCTCCCCCATCCCCCGCGTTACCGCGCCCTACCCGGCGCGCGTGCCGCTGGTGGACGATACCCGCCCCACCTGGGAAGCCGAACGGCTGGCGAAGAACGCCGCCGTCCGCGACGCCCAACGCAGCGCGCAAGCGAAAGCGGCGTGGGAAGCCCAGCGCATCGCCCGCAACCGCGAGGCGGATGCAAGAAACACCTCCCATGCTTTTGGCGTCACTGCCCAACACGCACGCGCCACCGCCGCCACGCCACATGTGCCGGCAGCAGCGCCCCTGCCCAATCTGGATGTCTTGCGCGACCAATATGCCGACATGCGCCTGCGCCGCGCGGTGGACGACTACACGGCCCTGCCCGACCCGGCGGCCCAGCGCGCTGGCAGCGCCAATGACCTGGGCACCATCGAAGGCCTGACGCCGTTGCAGCCCTATCGCGTTGCGATGGGCAACCCGCAAGTGCAGGAACTGCAAACCGCCGTGGCCGTGAAGGCGGCCGCCGTTGCAGTGCCAGCAGTGGCCAACATCGGCCCCACCGAAAACGTCACCGACAATGCCCGCTACCGGCCTGGGTTCAAGCCCTGACGCCACGGGCCGCTGCACGGGGTTTTCCGCACGCAGACCGCGCAACGTGTTCACCCAAAAGAAAGCCGCCTGTTTTACAGGCGGCTTTTTTACTCGGTAGCGCTTACACGCAACGGGATCAGTGGAAGAATTCCGCGATCATCGTGGCGCCCAGGAACGTGCCGGCATTGGCGGCCAGCGACACCACCACGATCTTCCAGCCCAGCTTGCGGAAGGCAGGCAGGTCTTTCAGGATCGACAGGCCGGCCATGGCCAGAATCACCGTCGTGAACGGCAGGAAGTTGACCTTGCCGACCAGCGCAATGATCTGGTCCGAGTAAGGCAGCACGCCCGGGCAGCCCGCGGTCATCGCAATCAGCGACAGCACGAACACGGCCGGCAGCTTGGGCACAACGCGCAGGATCAGGTCAGTCAGCACCACCAGCGAAATGATGATGCCCATGCCCGGCAGCGCGTCCATGAACGGCACGTTGTAGCCCAGGCGGTTGCCCACCAGCGCGAACAGGCCGCAGATGACATAGGCGGTCAGGCGGTCGCCAAAACCCATCTTGGCGTTGTGGGCCGGCACGTCTTCCGACACGCTGGCGTCCACCACGGCGTCATCGGACTTGCTGCGCGAGAAGCGGCCCAGCACGGGTTCCAGCTTGCCGTAGAGGAAGATGGTCGTCGGCAGCGAGATGAACAGCGTGAAGTACACGCCAACCACCGTCGTCAGCAGGTTGGCGGCGGCGGCCAGCGCGGCCACCTGGTGCGCCATTTCCGGCGTCTGCTGCGACGCAATCGCGCCCACGCCCGCGGCCATCATGCTGCCCGAGCCCACGCCGGCGCCCATGGCGAGCGAACGCGGATCGAAGATGTTCAGGCTGGTGATGAAGCCGGCCATCAGCGCCACGAACAGCGCGCCGATGACGGTGCCGGTGATGTACTCGGCCATCACGCCACGGCCTTCCGGCGAATTCATGCCATAGCGTTCACCGATGATCGCCAGGCTGGGCTCGCGGCCCACCGAGAACGTCGCGCCAATCGCTTCGCGCTTGATGCCCAGCAGCAGCGCCAGCGGCAGGCCGATGGCCATCGTGCCAAAGAAGTGGCCGAATTCCTGGAACACCAGCGCCCAGCCGGCTTCGCGCACCTGCGGCAGCGCGCCGCCCACCATCAGGCCCAGCTTGGCCAGGAACGGCAGCAACGCGTATTGCAGATAGCCGCTGATGCGGGTCTGCATGGCCTTGTCGATGCCCGCGCCTTCCGGCAGCCGTTGGCCGAAGGCGGCCACGATGGCGCCGATGAAGATCGCCCACAGCATCGGTTGCAGAACGATCTTGCCCGGGCCTACCGCGAAGGTGACGCTGCCGATCGCTTCCGAAATGACCACCACCAACAAAATGGCGGCAAGCATGCGGACGCGTGCGGCTAGCGACATGGAAGGCGCGGCCAGACTCATGCTGGCGTGAGACATCGAATTCCCCTGATGAACGTGAATAAGTTTTCGTAGGGCGCGGCAACGCAGAGCGGCCGCGCCGAGGCAGCAGGCGCGATTTTCGCCTGGGGGCCTTCGGGGCAACCATGACACCACCTGCGCATTAGCGTTGCGTAAAATGCAACGCACAGCCTTTTCCTGGGAAAATTTTGCAAGAGATGCCGTATTTTACGGGTAAACCCTAGGAACGCACTGTGGATCTCCCGCCGCACTCAGACTGACAGAGCCCCGCCATGGACGAAAAACTCGACGCTCGCCGCACCCATTACTTCATGCAGGTCATGAGCCGCGGCTCGGTGCGTGGCGCCGCCGAAGTGCTGGACATGGACCCGTCCGCCGTCAGCCGCGCCATTGCCGCGCTGGAGCGCGATTGCGGCATGGCGCTGTTCGAACGGCGCGGCCGCGGCGTGGTGCCGACCGACGCCGGCCACATCCTGGCCCGCTACGTGAAGCGGCAACAGAACATCCAGGAAAGCTTTTTCTCGGAAATCGACAGCCTGCGCAAAGCGGAACGCGGCCATATTGATCTGGTGCTGGGCGAAGGCTTTGTCGAACTGATGTTTGACCGCGTGCTGCCCGAGTACTGGCGCAATCACCCCGAGGTCACGCTGGACATCGATGTCGCCCGCACGTCCGAGATCGTGCAGCGCATCGTGGATGACCGCGCCTATATAGGACTGGTGTTCCAGCCGCCCACCGACGCGCGCCTGCGCACGCACTATTCCCGCCCGGAACCCATACGCGCCATCGTGCGCCAGGACCATCCGCTGACCCGGCTGGGCCGCCCCCTGCTGCTGACCGACCTGGCGGATTATCCCGGCGCGTCGATGCAGGAAGGTTTTGGCGTGCGGCAACACATCCAGGCCGCCGAGATCAGCGAGCAGGTGCGGCTGCGCAACGTGCTGACGACGTCGTCGTTCAAGGCGCTGTGGCAATTCGCCGCAACCGGCATTGGCTACGCGCTGACGCCGCCCATCGCCGTCACCGCCGACATGCGCGCCCAGCGCCTGGCCAGCCTGCCGCTGGCCAACCCCATCCTGAACCAGGGCAGCCTGCATGTGCTGAGCCGCGCGGGCCGCCACATTTCCCCCGCCGCGCGCGAATTGCTGGAGCACATCGTGCGCGGCATCGGCGCGCCGGCAGCGCCCGGTTCTGATCCGGTCGCTTGAAGCCAATCTGCATCTGTTTGGGCCTTCCCGCAACGCCTACAGTGCCAGTTCCCCTCATCCGCCAGGAGGCGCATATGCTTAGTTTCCTGCGCACGGTCCGCTCCGTGCTCTGGGGCTTTTTCGGCGTGCGGCGCGGCCGCGGTTATGACGCCGACATCGCCAACAACAAACCCGGACCGTTGATTGCGACGGGGCTGCTGATGGCCGCGGTGCTGGTGATTATTCTGGTGCTGGTCGCACGCTGGGCGGTCAACGCCGCGCTGTGACGCGACGGCCCCTGCGCCGAGGCCTTATTTCCTTATTACCAGAATGACTTAGACGCTGATATCTGCTGCCTGTTACGGTTATGAATCCCCTTTTCCCGCCGCCTCGCGCCGGACGCAAAGGGCTCAGACCGAGAAGACTTCAAGGGCAGTAGACATGTACGTGTATGACCCCGTCGACCAGCAGCTTGTCGAGCAGCGAGTCGCGCAGTTTGCCGACCAGACGCGCCGCTTCCTCGATGGCCAGCTCACCGAAGATGAATTCCGCGTTCTGCGCCTGCAGAACGGCCTGTACATCCAACGCCACGCGCCCATGCTGCGCGTGGCCATTCCGTACGGCATGCTGGCTTCGCGCCAACTGCGCACGCTGGCGCACATTGCGCGCAAGTGGGACCGCGGTTATGGCCACTTCAGCACGCGCCAGAACATCCAGTTCAACTGGCCCCGCCTGGAAGACGTGCCGGACATCCTGGCCGAACTTGCCACCGTGCAGATGCACGCCATCCAGACCAGCGGCAACTGCATCCGCAACACCACCACCGACCACTTCGCGGGCGTGGCCCCGGACGAACTCGTCGACCCGCTGGTGTGGTGCGAGATCATCCGCCAATGGTCCACGCTGCACCCTGAATTCGCCTTCCTGCCCCGCAAGTTCAAGATCGCCGTCAGCGGCGCCGTGCAAGACCGCGCGGCGGTCGGCGTGCATGACATCGGCCTGCAAGCCGTTGAGCGCGACGGCAAGCTGGGCTTTCGCGTGTGGGTCGGCGGCGGCATGGGCCGCACGCCCATCGTCGGCAAGCTGATCAACCCGTTTGTCGAATGGCAAGACCTGCTGACTTACATGCAGGCCGCGCTGCGCGTTTACAACCTGCATGGCCGCCGCGACAACAAGTACAAGGCGCGCATCAAGATCCTGGTCAAGGACCTGACGCCCGAAGTCTATGCGCAGCAGGTCGATGAACAGTGGCAGCTGATCAAGGGCGGCCCCGACACCATCACCCAGGAATTCGTCGACAGCATCAAGGCTCGCTTCGTGTGGCCGCAATACGATGCGGCCGCCGCCACCGACGCCGACAACACCGACGCGCTGGCCGCCAACGACAAGCGCTTTGCGCGCTGGCTGCGCACCAACGTGCACGCGCACAAGGTCGCGGGCTACGCCGCCGTCACCGTTTCGCTCAAGCCCACCGGCGTGCCGCCGGGCGACATCACCGCCGACCAGATGGACGCCGTGGCCGACCTGGCCGACGCCTACGGTTTCGGCGAACTGCGCGTATCGCACGAGCAGAACCTGATCCTGGCCGACGTGCGCCGCGCGCGCCTGCACGAACTCTGGCAGAAGCTGGAAGCGCTGAACCTGGCCACGCCCAACGTCGGCCTGCTGACCAACATCATCGCCTGTCCGGGCGGAGACTTCTGCGCGCTGGCCAACGCCGTCTCCATCCCCGTGGCCGAAGCCATCCAGCGCCAATTCGACGACCTCGACTACCTGTTCGAAATCGGCGAGCTCGACCTGAACATCTCGGGCTGCATCAACTCCTGTGGCCACCACCACGTGGGCCACATCGGCATTTTGGGTGTCGATAAGGCCGGCGAAGAGTGGTACCAGGTCACGCTGGGCGGCCGTCAGAACGGTGGCGCGAAGCCCCTGCCCGATCTCGAATCCACACGCGGCGGCGGCGCGGCCGTTGGCCGCATCATCGGCCCGTCGTTCGCCCGCGACCAAGTCCCGGGTGTCGTCGACCGCCTCATCCGCACCTATCTCGGTTTGCGCGACAGCGAAATCGAACGCTTCATCGACGTGGTGGACCGCGTCGGCATCGACCCCTTCAAGCAGGACGTCTACGCTGACCCCGCCTTCGCCAAACCCGCACAAAGCGCCGAGCCCGCTCATGTCTGACCTCTACGCCCACGACGCCCCCGGCCCGCACCTGATTCGCGACGGCCAGCTGCAAGCCGATACCTCGCGCCCGTTTGTGCCTGAACCCGAAGTGGCCGCCGAAGGCCAGGTCCCAACCGACGAGCCCGGCTGGGTTGTGCCGCTGTCCGTCTGGAAGACCTCGCGCGCCACGCTGCGCCGCCACCAGCATCCGGTGGCCGTGCTGCTGGGCGCCGACGCCGACCTGCGTGATCTGGCCGAACCCGATGGCACCCTGAACCCTGCCGGCATCGCCTTCATCGCCGTGGACTTCCCCGTCTACACCGACGGCCGTGGCTACTCGCTGGCGCAGCTGCTGCGCACGCAGTACCAATGGACGGGCGAGCTGCGCGCGGTGGGTGATGTGATGATCGACACCATCCACTATCAGGCGCGCGTCGGCTTCAACAGCTTCCTGGTGAAGCCCGGCCACGATCCCAAGAAGGCGCTGGCCGCGTTCCAGACGTTCACGGTCCACTACCAGAAGACCTACCGCGCGCCGGCGCCGGCTGCGGCTTGACCTCGTCCTGCGCCAGCTGATTGCGGATCAGCTCCGCAATGCTGCGCTGGCGCGGGGCCTGCATCCGGTCGATCAGGCTGGATACGCTGACCGCCAGGCGCGGATAGCCGCTCGCATCGCACACGGCAACGCCCACGCCCAACACCCCAGGCACCGCGGCGTTGCCCACCACCGACCAGCCGCGGTCCCGCGTGTTCTCGACCAGGCGGCGCATCTGCACGCCGGTCATGCCGCCATAGGCGCGCAACGCCTGCTCGTTCTGGGCCACCATTTCGTCGGCCTCGGCCGGCGGCAAGGCCGCCAACAACGCCAAGCCCGCCGCCCCCACTCCCAAGGGCTGACGATGCCCCACCGTTACCGCCAGCACCTGCACCGGGTAATTGCCCACTTCGCGATGCAGGCATAGCGAATCGTTCGCCGCGCGGCAGATGAGAAAAGCCGAATCGCCGGTCACGTCGCTGATCTGGCGCAGCACCGGGCGCAGGCCGCGCACCGCTTGCGCATGCGGATCGCCCGCCATCATGACGCCCAGCTCCGCAATCCGCCACCGAGGCGCCGCGGACTCGCGCAGCGCATAGCCTTCCTGCACCAACACCTCCAGATACCGATACGCGGTAGACCGCTGCATGGCCGCCGCGCGCGCAATGTCGGCCACGTGCATGCCGCCCGCGCCGGCCTGGCGCAGCACCCCCAACACCCGCAACCCACGGCGCAAAACCACGGGCCCCGAAGACTCCGATTCCTGTTTGTTCATATTTTGGACATCCTGCGTTGCTGACGCCTGTATCAAAGCCCAATATGAAATCGGGCAGACGAAGATCTGTCCAAATATTAGACAAAACAGGACGGAGACAAACATGAAGACTGCATTGACATGGCGCTTGGCCGCCGTTGCGGTAACGCTAGCCAGCGCGCTGGCCGCCAGCGCCCCGGCACTGGCCGCCAAGCCCTATCCCGAGCGGCCCGTGACCCTGGTGGTGGGCTACGCAGCGGGCGGCGCCACCGACATCGTTGCGCGCCTGATGGCCAAATCGCTATCGGAAGCGCTGGGCCAGACCTTCGTCGTTGAAAACAAGACGGGGGCCAACAGCAACATCGGCGCCGAGATCGTGTCGCGCGCGGCGCCTGACGGCTACACGCTGTACATGGGGTCCATCGCCAACACGATCAACCGCAGCCTGTACAGCCAGCTGAACTACAACTTCGTCAAAGACTTCAAGCCCGTGGGCATGGTGGCGACCATTCCGAACATCCTGGTCGTGAACCCCAAGCTGCCGGTCAAGACCGTGCAGGAATACATCGCCTATGCCCGCGCGCATCTCGGCAAATTGACCTGCGCGTCGTCCGGCAGCGGCTCGTCCATCCACCTGTCGTGCGAGCTGTTCAAGATGGAAACCGGCACCGACATCCTGCACGTGCCTTATCGGGGCAGCGGCCCGGCCGTGGCGGACTTGCTGGGCGGCCAGGTCGATTCCATGTTCGACAACCTGCCCTCGTCGTTGCCGCATGTGCAGGCCGGCAAGCTGCGCGCCATTGGCGTCACGTCGCCCAAGCGCCTGCCGTCCACCCCCGACGTGCCCACGTTGGCGGAATCCGGGTTGCCGGGGTTTGACGTGGAATCGTGGTTCGGCCTGGTGGCGCCCGCCGGCACGCCGCAACCCGTCATCGCGCGCCTGAACGAAGCGCTGAACCAGGCGCTAGCCAGTCCGGCGTTGCAGGCGTCGTACCAGCAGGCCGGCTTTTACGCGCCCGCCACGCCCAACACGCCCGAGACCTTCGCGAAGAAGATCGACAGCGAAATAGACAAATGGGCCGCCGTCGTCAAACGCGCCGACATCAAGGCGAACTAGTTTCCAGGAGCACAAGGTGTACCCGATCGATTTCTTTTTCCGCGCGGCGGAGCAGTATCCCGAACGCGTTGCGCTGGACGGACCGGATGGCGTGATCACCTACGCCGAGCTGGCCGCCAGCACCCGGGCCTTGGCGGCCGCCCTTCAAGCTCTGGACCCCGAACCGCAGACGCGCGTGGCGATCTGCGCGGGCAACTCCGCGCAGCACATTCTGGCGCTGCTTGCCGTGCTGGCCAGCGGAAAAATCTGGGTGCCGCTCAACTACCGCAGCACCGCGCGGGAAATCGGGCGCATCCTGGATGCCACCACGCCGTCCATCGTCATCGTCGACCAGGCCGGCGGCCCGCTGACGGCCACGGGGGATGGCGCGCGCATCCATCTTGATGATGGGGATGACAGCGCGGGTACGGGCAAGGGCTCTGGCCAGGGCGCCAGTTCGGATTCGGGCGCAGATGCCGGCACGGGCAGCAGCTCAGGCAACAGCTCAGGCGCCGGCTCGCGCAGCAGCCTGCGCCTGAACGCGCTGCTGCGGCAGTACGCTGGACGCGAGCCCACGCGACACGCGCTGTCCCGCGATGCCACGCAAGCCATCAAGTTCACGGGCGGCACGACGGGCTTGCCCAAAGGCGTGATGCAGCCCTACCGCGCGTGGAACGCGGGCATCATCAATCAAATATCCAGCTGGGAACTCACGCGCGAAGACCGCTATGTGGTGTCCGCCCCCATCACGCACGGCACCGGCACGTACGTGTTGCCCGTGCTGGCAAGCGGCGGCGCGCACCTGCTGCTGGACAGCGTCACCCCGGCCACCATCACCGCCGCCTTCCGGGAACGAGGCGGCACGCTCAGCTTCATGCCGCCCACGCTGATCTACATGATCATGGCGCAGGATGGCGTGTCGCGCGCCGACTTCCCCCATCTGCGCAACCTGATCTACGGTGGCGCGCCCATGCCGCCTGAAAAAATCGACCGCGCACGCGAATTTTTCGGGCCCGTGCTGGGCACGACCTATGGGCAAACCGAAGCGCCGCAAATTGCCACCGTGCTGCGCCCAGCAGACCTGAACGACCCGCGCAACCGCGCGTCGGTCGGGCGCGCAACGTGGCTGTCGGACGTGGCCATCATGGCGCCCGACGGCACGCTGCTGCCCCGCGGCGAGATCGGCGAAGTGGTGGTGCAGGGCGACCTGACGATGACGGGCTATTGGCGTCTGCCGGAGAAAACCGCCGAAACGCTCATCGACGGCTGGCTGCACACCGGCGACACGGGCCTGATCGATGCGCGCGGCTATCTGTTCCTGAAAGACCGGCTGCGCGACGTCATCATCACCGGCGGCTTCAACGTCTACCCGGTCGATGTCGAAAACGCGCTGTCGTCACACCCCGCCGTGTACGAATGCTCGGTGTTCGGCCTGCCGGATGACAAATGGGGCGAAGCGGTCCACGCCGCCGTGCAGTTCCACCTCGGCGCGCAGGCCGATGCCGATGCGCTGAAAGCCCATGTGCGCGCGCTGCTGGGCCCGGTCGCCACGCCCAAGCAATTTCATATCCATGACAGCCTGCCGCGCTCTAGCGTGGGCAAGGTTCTGAAGAATGCCGTGCGCGACGCCGCACAAAAGGAGACGCCATGAACACCCCCGAGACCCGCCTTTGCGCCCATCATTTGACTGGCATGTCGTACCGCGACGTCGACCTGGTGGATGACCTGATCGGCAAGAAGACCTTCACCGAAGTCATGATCATGCAAATCCTTGGGCGCGATGCGCGGCCCGTGGACATGCGCATCGTGGACGCGGTGCTGGTCACCTTGATGGAGCACGGCATGACGCCCAGCGCCATCGCCACGCGTCTGATCTACATGAGCGCCCCCGAAAACCTGCAAGGCGCGGTCGCCTCGGGGTTGATGGCGGTGGGCAGCCAGTTTGTCGGCACCATGGAAAATTGTTCGCGCCTGCTCGACCGCATCAAACAGGCGCCGGACGGGCGCGCCGAAGCGCTGGCCATCGCGCGCGAGTTCCGCGAACAGCGACAGGCCCTGCCCGGCTTCGGCCACCATTTGCACAAGCCCGACGACCCCCGTTCGATCAAACTGTTGGCGCTGGCCGAAGCCGAGCCCGACCTGGAAGGCGCATCATTGAACGCGTTGCGCCTGCTGGCGGCAGCCATCGATGAGACCTACGGCAAGCACATCACCATCAACGCCACGGGTGCGGTAGCGGCGCTGTTAAGCGAGATCGGCGTGCCGACCAATCTGATGCGCGGCTTTGCCGTGATATCGCGCGCGGCCGGCCTGGTGTCGCACGTGGCGGAAGAACAGCAGAGCCCGTCGGGCCGCTACATCTGGGAAACCATCGATCACGCCATCCCTTATGTCGGCAAGGGCAAAACGCATCAGCAAGACGACGGTGAATCCGCATGACGGCGGCCGGCAGCGATGCGCGATTGGCGGGCAAGGTTGCGCTGGTGGCCGGCGCGGGCGCGTCGGCCACCGGGTGGAGCATCGGCAAAGCCAGCTGCGTGACCATGGCGCAGCAAGGCGCGTCGATTGTCGCGCTGGACGCCAACCTGGCCGCCGCGCAAGAGGCGGCTCACGAAGTCGAGCAAGCCGGCGGCAGCGCTTGGCCTGTGCAGGCGGACGTGGCCGATCCCGAAGCCATGCAGGCGGCGGTAGACGCCGCGCTGCGCCGCTACGGGCGCATCGACATCCTGCAAGCCAACGCGGGCATCGGCAAGGTGGGCGGGCCGGAAGATATTTCCCTGGAAGATTGGGATCGCATCCAGCAAGTGAACGTGACCAGCCTGCTGATCGCCACGCGCTTGCTGGCGCCCGTGATGCGTCAACAGGGCGGCGGCGCCATCGTCACGGTGTCGTCCATCGCGGGTATCCGGTACACCGGTTATCCCCACCTGGCCTATAGCGTCAGCAAGGCCGCCGTCATTCACTTCGCGCGCATGGCGGCGCAGCAATATGCCGCCGACGGCATCCGCGTGAATACCGTCATCCCCGGGCTGATCGATACGCCGCGCGTGGCGCAAAACGTGGCGCGCATGTTTGACCCTGACGATCTGCAGGCGGCGCTGGCCGCGCGCGACCGGCAAGTGCCGATGGGCCGGATGGGCACGCCGTGGGAAGTCGCCCGCGCCGTGGCGTTCCTGGCATCCGACGATGCGTCCTACATCACCGGCACCGAACTGCTCGTGGATGGCGGGCTGACCGGGAAGTACGCCTGAGCGGCGCGGCGCCCGCCGCACGTCTTACCAAGACGTCGAATACGCGCCCGGGAACTGCTTGGCCACAAACGCCTTCACCTCGTCCGACTGATACGCCTTGATGAAGCGCGCAATGCGCGGGTCGTTCTTGTTGTCTTCGCGCGCGGCGATCACCACGGCGGCAAACGGCGCGTCCTTGCTTTCCAGCGCCAGCGCGTCCTTGGCGGGCGACAGGCCGGCCGGAATGGCGTAGGCGGAATTCACGGCGGCCGCGTCCACGTCGGCCAGCGAATGCGGCAATTGCGCCGCTTCGATCTCAATGAACTTCAGCTTCTTCGGGTTGTCGACCACATCGAACAACGACGCCGTTACCGTCACGCCGTCTTTCAGCTTGATCAGCTTGGCCGCCTGCAACACCAGCAGCGCGCGGGCGCCGTTGGTCGGGTCATTTGGAATAGCCACCTTGCCGCCTTGCGGCAGATCATCCAGCGACTTCAATCGCTTGGAATAAATGCCCATCTGCTGCACCACCGCCGTCGCCACCGGCACCAGCTTGTAGCCGCGCGCCTTGTTCTGCGAATCCAGGAAGGGCTTGTGCTGGTAGATGTTCAGGTCCAGTTCCTTGGCGTCCAGCGCGGCGTTGGGCTGAATGAAATCGCTGAATTCGATCAGCTTCACTTTCAGGCCCTGCTTGGCGGCAACCTGTTGCACCACTTCACCGATTTGCGCGTGCGGGCCGACGGTCACGCCCACCTTCAATTCGGCGTCCTGCGCCATGGCTTGGGTGCTGGCGAATCCGAGCACGGCGGCGAAAACAACCAAGGAATGACGAAGGCGCATGAGGCATCTCTAGAGTAGGAAGAATGACCCGCGATTCTATTGATCGCCCTACAAAACTGGAAGCGATGAATATTCATATTGATATGTGCAAAACGATATAAGCACTGCGCCATGACAAGCCCGCCTCATGCGGACACAATAGCGGCTGCTTTCAATCACACGCATTCACGCCATGTCCCCATCCCCCGAACTCCATCCGCATGCGCGCGCCCTGCTCGCTGACCACTACGCCGCCGTCGACGCCGACCTGCCCGCGCTGCTGGACTTGCTGTTCGCCCGCAGCGCCGGAGAAGACTGGCACAAGGCCGGCACCTTCAAGCATCACTTGCTTGGCGTGTACCGCACGCTGACGCTGTGGAACCAGCCGCGCGAAGTGCGCATGCTGGGCCTGTTCCACAGCGTTTACGGCAACGAATACGTGGACCTGACCTTGTTCGACCGCGAGCGCGAACGCTCGACCCTGCGCGAGATGCTGGGCGAAGAAGCCGAAGCATGGGTCAGCCTGTTCTGCGCGATGCCGCGCACGAAGTTCGTGCAGGCGGTGCTTGCCGGACAAGGCACGGGCAGCGCAGGCATGACGCTTGAGGGCCCAGACGGACAGGTCTTCACGCTGACGCCGCGCCAGGTTGCCGCGTTCATCGTCGTGTCCGCCGCCGACATCGGCGAGCAATGGCATAGCTGGCAGGACGAAATCTTCGCCGGCTATCCGCAGCAGCAGCGCCGCGACTTGAAAACGAATTGGGCCGCGTCGTTGTGGCCGGGCCCTTTGAAGCCGCCGTCAAACATCCTGTCGATGCTGTCGCATCTGCTGGCTCCGATGTCGCGCATGCCGGCCGACACCGGCATCCCCGTCCCGCCTGCGTTTGATGGGTGCCGCGCCACGCTCAGCCCGCGCGACGAAGCGGCGGCCAGCGCGCTGTACTGGCAGGTCATCACGCGCATGCATCCGCTAACCGAGATGGACAGCGCGCGCCATCTGCTGGAAGCCGCCGTGGCGCACAACCCTTGGGTTGGCGAACCCCGCCTGCTGCTGGCGCAACTGGCGCTGACCACGGGCGATTTCGACGCCGCTGAGCAGCACGCCGCCGCCGGGCTTGCCGCGTTGCAAGCGTGGGGCACGGCGTGGGACAAGCGCATTGAATGGGCCGGCTGGATGGCCTGGGCGCGCATCGAATTGCAAAACGCCCGCGCGCGACTATGGCCGGAAAACCTGGCGGCGTTGAACGGGATGGGGCTGGTGGAATAGGCCAACGCCCTGCCCATGCAAACAGCCCCGCATGCGGGGCTGTTTTTATTTCGGGCTGGCTGGCTGACTGCGTGGCTGCCTGCCTGGCGGACTGCATGCCTGACTGGCGGGCTGCCTGGCAGGCGCGCTACTTCATGCCTTCCCAGTGCGGGCCTGGCACGACGATGTCGAAGAGTTCCAACACGCGGGCAACGGTGTGGTCCACCATTTCTTCGATGGACGCCGGGCGGTGATAAAACGCCGGCAGCGGCGGAAATACGATGCCGCCCATTTCGGTGACGGCCGTCATGTTGCGCAAGTGCGCCAGGTTGAAGGGCGTTTCGCGCACCATCAGCACCAGGCGGCGGCGTTCCTTCAAGGTGACGTCGGCCGCGCGCGTGATGAGGTTATCCGACAAGCCATGGGCCACGGCCGCCAGCGTGCGCATCGAACACGGCACGATCACCATGCCTGCGGTCTGGAACGCGCCGCTGGCCAGCGTGGCGCCCACGTCGCGCACCGAATGCACGTGGTCGGCCAGCGCGTAGATATCGTGGCGGCTGACGTCCAGTTCGTGCTTGATGTTCAGCACGCCCGAGGCCGACACCACCAGATGCGTCTCCACATCGTCCACGCCGCGCAATGCTTGCAGCATGCGCACCGCGTAGAGCGCGCCCGTGGCGCCGGTGATGCCGATAACGAGTCGACGCATCGAGGCGTTAAGCCGTGGCGCCGGATTGCTCCAGCAGCGTCTTCAGTTCGCCGGATTCATTCATCTCGTTCATGATGTCCGAGCCGCCAATGAATTCGCCCGCCACATACAGTTGGGGGATGGTCGGCCAGCTGGAGAATTCCTTGATGCCCTGGCGCACTTCGTCGTCTTCCAGCACATTGACGGTGACCAGCTTCTTCACGCCACAGCCCTTCAGGATCTGAATGGCCTTGCCGGAAAAGCCGCATTGCGGGAATTGGGCGGTGCCCTTCATGAACAGCACAACGGGGTGCTGGGTCACGGTTTCGCGGATGAATTCTTGAACGTCGCTCATGGTGGTCTCTTCGACAGGCATAACGGAATAGGGCAATTATAGGTACAGCCGGAAAAACCGCCCGAATTACCCGGGCGCGCCGCCGGACTTTGCCGGGAATCCGGGGGCTGGGTTCTGTAACAACCGGCCTAGCGGCGGGGGTAGCGGCCGCCGGAAATGCGTTCGATGCCCGCCAAGTCCTGGCGGCTGTGCACGTCATCGAACCCGGCTGCGGTCAGCAAATCCCGTACCGCCTGCGCCTGGTCCCAGCCATGCTCCATCCACAACGCGCCGCCCGGCTTCAGATGCCGGCTTGCGCCCGCCACGATGCGGCCCAGGTCTTCCAAGCCGCCCGCGCCGTCGGTCAACGCGCCGCGCGGCTCGAAACGCAGGTCGCCCTGATCCAGATGGGGGTCGTCGCTGGCCACATAGGGCGGGTTCGACACGATCAGGTCAAAGCCTTCGCCGGCCGGCACGGCGTCATACCAGCTGCCTTCCACGAACCGCACCGACGCGGTCAGCTCCCACGCGTTGGCGGCCGCCACTTTCAACGCCGCGGCGCTGACATCCGACGCCATCACCCGCGCATCCCGGCGCGCCAGCGCGATCGAGATCGCAATGGCGCCGCTGCCCGTGCCCAGGTCCAGCACGGCAGGGCCGGCCGTACCGGCCACGCATTCCAGCGCGGTTTCCACCAGCACTTCCGTGTCGGGACGCGGGATCAGCACGTCGGGCGTCACGCGAAACGAATGGCCCATGAATTCGCGATGGCCCAGCAGATACGCCATCGGCTCGCCCGCCAGGCGGCGCGCAAGCAGGGCCTCGTAGGCGGCGGCAACCTCAGGCGCCAACGGGTCCGTGTCGTGCGCCAGCAGCCACGCACGCGGCTTTTGCAGCACGTGCTCAAGCAGCATGCGCACTTCCAGACGCGGCAGGCGCGTGTCGAGCAGCAGGCTTTTCAGCTGGGGCGCGGTCATGGGCCGGGGCTCAGATGTCGTCGCCCAGCGCCGCCAACTGCTCGGCCTGATGCTCGGCAATCAGCGCGCCAGTCAGTTCTTCCAGATCGCCTTCCATGATCTGTTGCAGCTTGTACAGCGTCAGGTTGATGCGGTGATCCGTCACGCGGCCCTGCGGGAAGTTATACGTGCGGATGCGCTCGGAGCGGTCGCCCGTGCCGATCAGGCTCTTGCGCTCGGCGGCTTCCTTGCTTTGCCGTTCGCGCGTTTCCTTGTCTTTCAGGCGCGCGGCCAGCACCTGCATGGCCTTGTCCTTGTTGCGATGCTGGGAACGGTCGTCCTGGCATTCCACCACCAGCCCCGTCGGCAAGTGGGTGATACGCACGGCCGAATCGGTCTTGTTGATGTGCTGGCCGCCCGCGCCGCTGGCGCGGAACGTGTCGATGCGCAGGTCGTTCGCATTGATGACGATCTCCGACATCTCGTCGGCTTCCGCCATGATCGCGACCGTGCAGGCCGACGTATGGATGCGGCCCTGCGCTTCGGTCGCCGGCACGCGCTGCACGCGGTGCGCGCCGGACTCGAACTTCAGGCGGCCATACGCGCCATCGCCGTCGATACGCGCGATCACTTCCTTGTAGCCGCCCAGTTCCGATGCGCTTTCCGACATCAGCTCAACGCGCCAGCCACGCGTTTCCGCATAGCGCGAATACATGCGCAGCAGGTCGCCGGAGAACAGCGCGCTTTCGTCGCCGCCCGTGCCGGCGCGGATTTCCAGGAACACGCTGCGGCCATCGTTGGGGTCGCGCGGCAGCAGCAACAGCTGCAACGCGCTTTCCAGGCTTTCCAGCTTGCCGCGGCCCGACTTGATCTCGTCTTCGGCCATCGCTTTCATGTCGGGGTCCGACAGCATTTCCTGCGCCGTCGCCAGGTCTTCCTCGGTGCGGGCAAACGCCGTGAAGGCCTCGACCACGGGTTCCAGCTCGGCGCGTTCGCGCGAGAGCTTGCGGAAACGGTCCATATCGGACGCGGTTTCCGGTTGGGCGAGCAACGCGTCCACCTCGGTCAGGCGGTGACACAGATGCTCCAGCCGGCTACGCATGGAAGATTTCATGGGGGAATGACCAAAGAGAAAACAGGAATAGCGGGCGCCCACAAGACGAACGCCCGCCAGGAGGCGGGACGTGGGACAGATTCGCTAACGGCGGGAATCGCGGCCGGGGAACAGGCGCGGCATCCACGCAAGCAGCTGCTTGCGCTCATCGCCTTCGCTGCGGTTCAACGCCGCCAGCGGGCCGTGCAGATATTTTTGCGTCAGGCCGTGGGCCAGTTGTTCCAGCACGGCTTCGGGCGATTCGCCACGCGCCAGCATGCGGCGCGCGCGTTCGAGTTCGGCAGCGCGGACGTCTTCGGCGGCCTGATGCAGGTCGCGGATGACGGGCACCACTTCGCGGGACTGCATCCAGTGCATGAAGCCCTGGACGCGGGTCTCGATGATGGCTTCGGCTTGCACGACAGCCGCGCGGCGCGCGTCGGTGCCGGTCTGCACCAGGCGGCCCAGATCATCCACCGAATACAGATAGACGTCGTCCAGGCGGCCGACTTCGGGTTCGATGTCGCGCGGCACGGCCAGATCAATCATGACCATCGGGCGGTGACGGCGCAGGCGCGTGGCCCTTTCCACCATCCCCAGACCGAGGATGGGCAAGGAGCTTGCCGTACAGGAAACGATGACGTCGAACTCGGACAGGCGGTCTGTCAGGTCAGACAGTTTCATCGTGCTGGCCGAAAACCGGTTGGCCAGAATTTCTGCGCGCTCGGCCGTGCGGTTGGCCACGACCATGCTGCGCGGACGTTGCGCGGCGAAGTGCGTGGCGCAAAGTTCGATCATTTCGCCCGCGCCGATGAACAGCGTGCGGGCCTGGTCCAAATTGCCGAACACGCGTTCGGCCAGCCGGACAGCGGCCGCAGCCATCGATACCGACTGCGCGCCGATCGCGGTTTGCGACCGCACTTCCTTGGCGACCGAGAACGTGCGCTGGAACATCTGGTGCAGCAACGTGCCCAACGACCCGGCTTCGCCCGCGGCGCGCACGGCGTCTTTCATCTGGCCCACGATCTGGGTTTCACCCAGCACCATGGAATCCAGCCCGCTGGCCACGCGGAACGCGTGACGCACGGCGTCGTCTTGATGATGGCGGTACAGGTGCGGGCGCAGCGTGCCGGCGTCCAGGCGGTTGTGTTCAGCCAGCCAGGCGGGCAATTGATCAGCGACGTGGCCGTCGGCTGCGCAATAGATCTCGGTGCGATTACAGGTGGACAGGATGGCGGCTTCGCGGACGGAACCGCCGAATGCCGAACGCAGACCTTCCAACGCCGGCTTGACCAGATCGACGGGCATAGACACGCGTTCGCGAACCGAAACCGGCGCGGACGTGTGATTCAGACCGAAGGCAAGGACAGCTACCGACATGAGTTAGCGTTAAGAACTGCCACTAAGAACAAGGCGTTACGTCAGGGCCACCTTGAGCAACACGGGCGGAACCCGAGCGGAACATGGGCTGGAAATTTTCCGGAAACGTAACAGCGAACTGTCGAAGATTATACCCCCGCGGGTTATCCCCAAGCCAATTCACGCCCCGTCCGCGACCCTGCGTCGCACCCTTGCGTGCCATTCACCCAACACTTTGGCTCTGGCCCTTTAACCGGAAATTGTCGCGATTTTTTCTCTCCGGCTGGCACAGGCACAAAAAATTGTGTATAGTTGCGGACTTCGTTGGCCTGGTAGCTCAGTCGGTAGAGCAGAGGATTGAAAATCCTTGTGTCGGTGGTTCGATTCCGCCCCAGGCCACCAAAAGAATTATTGGAATTATTGGGATTGCGGTAGCAATATCAAATCCCAAAAAAAGCCCAGCCGCCGCGCTGGGCTTTTTGCAAAGCGTACGTGTTGGCCTGGTAGCTCAGTCGGTAGAGCAGAGGATTGAAAATCCTTGTGTCGGTGGTTCGATTCCGCCCCAGGCCACCAAAAGATTCAAGCATTGAGCCCCGCCTTGGCGGGGCTTTTTGCGTTTGGTACGTTGATCAGCCTGCGGCCTAATCTTGTCATGATGACAAGATTCCCACGCTGCTTGCAAAAGATTACAAGACCTCCGAAAAAAGCAGTGCGAGGTCTACAATCAACGCCATGAAACCCGCCGACAACCTTCGCTTCGCTATCCGCGACCGCATCAACGGCGTTGATGTGGGGCCGAAGCATGTCCCATTGAGTCTGCTCGGGGAATTTCAAAAGGACGTTAGCGACTTTTTGCAAGGTTCAACCCGAGAGGTAAACCCGGCAGATGTCTTGGTGTCTATTGATGAAGGCTCGTTGGTGTTAGTCGCGAGCGGTTTGCTGGGCGCCTCGTTGCTATGGGCTGACGTGGAGCAATTGACCACCCCCGACTCGATGCGTACGATCGATCCAAGACGCGCCGCCATCGTCGAGCGCTGGCAAGCTCAGGCCCGTAACAACCCAGACCGCGCGTACGTTCTGGAAGACATGGGCAAGCATCCCCTCGCGATCGTCAATGCGCAATCAGACTTCAAGCAAACCGTCGATATCTGGGTAACAGTCGAAAAGTATCTACACGGCAAAATCGTGGATTGGGGCGGCAAGACCAAAGCCAACGTTCATCTTGTACTTGAGAACGGCAAATCCCTTACGGTGGCGGCCACTCAGCAATTGCTCGCGCAAGAGAGTGAAAATCGCCTCTATCGTCAGGCGTTGCTCCACGTGACCGCAGAAGAAAATCTGCGCACCGGTGAACTTCGCAATTTAAATCTGCGTTCCTTCGAGGTGCATCACCCCGCTTACGACGAAGACGAATTTCAGCAGATGGTTCGCAAAGGCACCGCCGCCTGGGCGGATGTCCCCAGCGCCACTAAATGGGTTGAATCGCTGCGAGGCGACGACACATGACGGCGGCAGTGCTGCTGGACACCAGCTATCTGATCTCCCTGGTCGACGCGAGGCGGCCCAACCACCACACTGCCACCAAGTATTTCCGACAAATGCTCGACGAGTCCTTGCCGATTTACTTTTCGGCCGTTGTTGCAGCAGAGTTCGGAATCAAGCAACCCATTACTGATTTACCGCTGCAAAAATTCCGGCATTTGCCATTCAACATTCCGCACGGACAACGAGCGGCCCAGCTGTGGAATGCATTGGGTCCAAGGGAAGACGACACACCGCGCGCGGTGGCGCGGGATGACGTCAAACTGATCGCCCAGGCCTGCCACGAGCGCATTCCCTTTGTCATCACGGAGGATGCGTCGTCACTGCAAAAGTACTGCGACCGGCTACGTGTTGCCAGTGTATGCCAAGTGCGGTCCATCGTGTTGTCCAGCGGCTATGACCCCGCAGCATTCCGGCTGGACGGCCAGCAAGGACTCGACCTGGGCGATGATTCCTAGGCCGGGTTAACATTGCCTCTGCTCCGGGGTGCACGCCAGTGCTGAGATTCAGACCCGCGAACTTGACCCGGTTCATGCCGGCGTAAGAAGAGCATTCGTCTTGCCCTGCCGCGCCGTTGCGCCGCTTGCGCAGGCGGGCTTCGGAGCTTCCTTGTACTGGAATCATCGAACGCCCATGAACAACGTCGCCCCGCCGGTCGCGGAACTACTCGAATTCATCGCCCAGGACGGCTGCACCGACGAGCAGTTTGATCAGCTCGCGCTGCGGCTTTTTGCCTATCAATATGGGGCCAGTGCGCCCTACCGCAGCTTCTGCCAGCGCCGTGGCGCCACCGTGCGCAATGTGAAGACGTGGAGCGATATTCCCGCCGTGCCGATTGACGCGTTCAAGGCGATGGAGTTGCGCTGCGAACCCGCCCGGCCTGATGAGCGCGTGTTCATGACCAGCGGCACGACGCGCGCCGATATGCGTGGGCGCCACTTTCATCCGCATCTGGCCGTGTACGACCTGTCCATGACGCGCAACTTCGCGGCCCGCGTCATGCAGGGCACGGCGCGACTGCCGATGGGCATCTTGTTTCCCGATGAAGTGGCCATGCCGAATTCGTCGCTGGCGCATTATCTGGCGCTGGCCAAATCCGCCTTTGGCAGTGAAGGCAGCCGCTATTTCATGTCGCCGCAGGGCATTGATCTTGACGGTTTGTGGCGCCAGCTGGAAGACGCCGAGCGCAGCGGCGAGCCTTATGCGCTGCTGGGCGCGAGCTTCAGCTTCGTGCATGTGATTGACGCCTTGCGCCGTGAAGGCCGCACGTTTCGCCTGCCGCCGGGCAGCCGCATTCTGGATACGGGCGGCTACAAGGGCCAGTCGCGCGAGCTGCCGCTAGACACGTTCTATGCGGAGCTCTCTGCGCTGCTGGGCGTGCCGCGGTCGCTGTGCATCAACATGTATGGCATGACCGAGCTCAGCACGCAGTTCTATGACGACGGCAACGCCACCGTGCCGTCAGTGAAATCGGGGCCGCACTGGATTCGGTCGCGGCTGGTGGACCCGGCCACGGGCCGCACGGTGCCAGCGGGCGAACGCGGCATCCTCGCGCACTGCGACCTGGGCAACTTCAATTCGGTCAACACCATCCTGACGGAAGACGTGGGCGAGCCCGCTGATGGCGGATTCCTGCTGCTGGGCCGGGCTGAAGGCGCGCAGGCCAAGGGCTGCTCGCTGGCGGTCGAAGAGTTCATCCAGTCGGCGCGATCATGAACGTGCAACGGGTCGAGGGGGGATACCTGCCGGGGCTCGCCTCGGCGGATGTGCAATGGCAGACGCTGCCGTTCGAGCAGGACGGGCAACGCGTGGACGTCGCCGTGCCGGTGCTGTCCGCCGCGCAGATGCAAGCGCTTGCCGCGCGCGTCAAACGCGCCAGCGCGCAGCATCTGAAGACGATGACGGTGTCGGAAATCATCACCATCATCGACCGCGCCATCGCCCGCCTGCTCGACCCGAACGACCCGCTGCGCCGCCAGGCCGATGCGCTGCTGCCGGTTGTGACCGGCTACGACGCCGACATGGTGCGGCTGGGGCTCACCGGCTTGCTCAAAACATTCCGCGCGCCGCAGTTGCATCGTTTTGTGGCCGAGGACTTCGCCAACCCCAAGGTGCTGGACAGCTTCCAGCCTGCGATCAAGGGCGGCGCCGTGCGCGCCTACGGCCCGCAATTGCTGGTGCACAGCTGGGCCGGCAACGTGCCGGCACTCGCCTTGTGGAGCTTGATATGCGGCCTGCTGGTGAAGGCCGGCAATATCGGAAAACTGCCCAGCGCCGAACCGCTGTTTGCGGGCTGGTTCGCGCGTTTGCTGGCCGACGTGCACCCGCCGCTGGCGGACTGCATGGCGGTCGTCTGGTGGCGTGGCGCAGGCGATGACGACGCGTCGGCGCTTTATGCACAGGCCGATACCGTGGTCGCCTATGGCGGCAACGACGCGCTACATGCTATCCAGCGCCGCCTGCCCGTCACGACACGCTTTCTGGCGCACGGCCACAAGCTGGGCTTTGGCGTTGTCAGCGCCATGGCGCTGGATGCTCAGAAAGCCCCTGCGCTGGCGCGCCGCGCGGCCTGGGACGTCATGCGTTATGACCAGCAGGGTTGTTATTCCCCGCATGTGTTCTACGTGCAGCGCGGCGGCCGGGTGTCGCCGCGCGAATTCGCCAGCTATCTGGCGGGCGAACTGTCGAATCTGCAACGCCGCTTTCCCCGGCGCGCGATGGACCTGGCGGAATCCGCTGCCGTGGCGAAGTGGCGGCAGTCAATCGAATGGCAACTGCCTGCCGACGGCGCGGATGCGCTGATCGGCGACCCTGATTCCGCGTGGAGCGTCGCGTATGCCGACGCGGCGCAGCCTCTGATGCCAACCGCCCTGCAGCGCAGCATCGTGGTGGCGGGCATTGATACGCTGGATGATGTGGCGCCGCTCGTGGCCGCCCATCACGACTATCTGCAAACGGCGGGCGTCGCGGCGACGCCCGAAGAACTCTACCGCCTGGCCGAGCAACTGGGCGCAGCGGGCGTCACCCGCATCAGCGCCATCGGCTCGATGAGCGTGCCCGAAGCGGGCTGGCATCACGACGGCCGCTTCAATCTGCTGGACCTCGTGCGCATGACGGAAATCGAACAGTCCGCCGAAACCGCCGCCGACCCGTTCGCCCCCTACGAGCCATGAGCGCGCACCACGCCATGCCTTTTCTGAACCTTGAACAGGTGGTCTACACCTACCCCGGCCGCCCGCCCATCGTGGATGGCGTCGACTGGCGGCTGGAGGCCGGCGGTGTGCATTGCCTGGTGGGGCGCAGCGGTTGCGGCAAGACGACGCTGCTCAAACTGGCCGCGGGCCTGCTGGCCCCGCAGTCGGGCCGCGTCCAGCTGTGGGATGGCGCGCCCGCCACGCCCGGCCCGCAACTGGGCTATGTGTTTCAGGCGCCGACGCTGCTGGAATGGCATCGCGTCATCGACAACGTGCTGCTGCCCGTGTCGTTGCAGCGCCGGCCCCTGCCTGAAGACATCGAACGCGCGCAGTCCTTGCTCGCCATGCTGGGCTTGTCCGACTACGCACAGCGCTATCCCCGCCAGCTGTCTGGCGGCCAGCAAAGCCGCGTAGCGCTTGCGCGCGCGCTGATTCTTGAGCCCGCGCTGCTGCTGCTGGACGAGCCCTTCGCGGCGCTGGACGCCATTACGCGCGGCGAGCTGCAAGACGACTTGATGCGGCTGTGCCGCCTGCGCAAGACGACCGTGCTGTTCGTCACGCACGACATCGGCGAAGCCGTGTACCTGGGCGACCGCGTCGCCGTCATGCACCAGGGCCGCATGGCCGCCGACCTGCCGATCGACCTGCCCGCGCCGCGCACGCAGCCGATGCGCCACGGCGCCGCGTTCAACGCCTATTGCGCGCAGGTCTTTGAATTCATGAACGGAGCGCGCGCATGAAGCCCGCCATCCCCTTTCGCCTGCTGTCGTTGGCGCTGCTGGTGTTGCTGGTGGGCGTATGGGAAGTCACGGTGCGGCAGGCCGGTATCTCGGCACTGGTGCTGCCCGCCCCCTCGGCCGTTGCGAAGACGCTGTGGACGAGTCTTGCCACCGGCTATCTCTGGCCGCACATCGGCGCGACGCTTGCCGAGATGCTGCTGGGCCTGGCGCTGGGCGGCGCGGCCGGGCTGGCGATGGGGGTGGCCTTGGCCGAATCGGCGCTGCTGGACCGCGTATTCAAGCCCTACGTCATCGTCAGCCAGGTGGTTCCCAAGCTGGCCCTCGCGCCGCTTTTTGTGTTGTGGTTCGGTTTCGGCATGGCGCCCACCATCGTCATGACCGCGCTGATCTGCTTCTTTCCGCTGATGGAAAACACGCTCACCAGTTTGCGGCAGGTGGACCCGAACCGGCTTCAACTGTTTCGCATGCTGGGCGCATCGCGCGCGCAGACCTTGCTGCGCCTGAAGCTGCCCGCGGGGCTGCCCGGCATCCTGGCCGGCCTGCGCGTGGCGTTGGTGCTGGCGCTGGTGGGCGCCGTCGTCGGTGAATTCATTGGCGCCAGCCGTGGGCTGGGCGCCGTCATCATCGCCGCGCAAGGCATGATGGACACGCCACTGATGTTCGCCGCGCTTACCGCCATTGCCGCCATCGGGCTGCTGGGCTACCAAGCCACGCTGATGCTCGAACGCCGCCTGCTGCGCCCCTACGCGGATCAATCGTGACCCCTATCAGGACCTTACCCATGCTCCCGTCCCCTACCCGCCGCGCGTTGTTGACGGCCGCCGCCGGCCTTGCCGCCACGTCGCTCGTGCCCGTGGCCGCGCGCGCCCAAGGCAACCCCGCCGCCACCGGCACGGTCACGCTGGCCGGCTGGAGCAAGCCCATCAGCGAAATCACGAACCTGCTGGCCGAACCCGACAAGGGCTTCTTCAAGGCGCAGGGCGTGAACCTCGTCTACCTGCCAGGTGCGGGCGGCGGCGACGCCATCCGCAATATTCTCAGCGGGCAGGCCGACGTGGCCTTCACCGACCCCGGCTCGTTCTTCATGGCGCTGGACAAAGGCGAGAAGCTGCGCGCCATCTACGACATCTATCCGCAGAACGTGTTCAACGTGGTGTCGCTGAAGTCGGCAAACATTTCGCGCCCGGCAGACTTGAAGGGCAAACGCATCGGCGTCTACAGCCTGGCAAGCGGCACGCGCCAGAATCTGCTGGTAATGCTGCACCAAGCCGGCCTGACCGAAGCCGACGTTGAAATCGTTGTGACCGGCGTGCTGAACTTTGCGCCGCTGTTGCAGGGCCAGGTCGACGCCACCGCCGCCACCGACACCGGCCTGCTGGTCGGCCGCCGCCGTGGCCTGGGGGAGGTCAACGTGATGGAAGTGCGCGACACCCTCAACGTATCCAGCGACCTGTTCGTGGTGCGGGAATCGGTGTATCAACAAAAGCAGCCGTTGCTGCGCGCGTTCCTGAAGGCGTATCGCGACAGCGCCGCGTGGATGATCGCCCAGCCGGAAGAAGCCGCCACGCTGGCCGGCAAACGCGCCATCGACGGCACCGACCGCAGCATCAACCTGGACGTGATCCGGCTGCGCAACGCCGCGTCCGTCTCGCCTGCCGGCCGCCCGCTGGGCGCGTTTGACCTGGACCTGTTGCAGAAGGCCGCTGACGCCTACCGCGCGCTGGGCCTGATCCAGCACCCCATCGATGTCGCCGCCGTCGTCGACGCCAGCCTGTTGCCCGGAGCCTGACATGACCGCCGCCCTGAAGTTCGCAGGCAAGGTCGCGCTGGTAACCGGCGCCAGCCGGGGCATCGGCGCGGAAATCGCGCGCAGCTTTGCGCGCGAAGGCGCCACCGTCGTCGTCAATTACCTGAGCAACGCCGAAGCCGCCAACGCCGTCGTGGCGCAGTGCGTGGCCGCAGGCGGCGACGCCTGGGCCGTGCAGGCCGACGTGGGGTCGGCGCACGCCGTACAAGCCATGGTTGACGGCATTGTGCAGGACGCCGGCCGGCTGGATATCGTCGTCAACAACGCCCTGCGCCATTACGCGTTTGATCCGCGCACGCGCACCGCGTTTGATGATCTGTCGTGGCGGCAGTACCAGTCGCAATTCGACGGCTCGGTTGGCGCGGCGTTCAACGTCTGCCGCGCCGCGCTGCCGCACTTCAAGCAACGCGCGCAAGGGTGCATCGTCAACATCGTCAGCAACCTGGTCGAGCATCCCGTCGTGCCGTATCACGACTACACCACCGCGAAGGCCGCGCTGGTGGCGTTCAGCCGCAACCTGGCGGCGGAACTTGGCCCCTACGGCGTCCGGGTCAATTGCGTGGCCCCGGGTTTGGTCTACCCAACCGACGCCAGCGGCGGCACGCAGGAAGCGTTTCGCGAACAGCTGATCGCCGCCACCCCGCTGCGGCGCATCGCCCGTCCCGAGGACGTCGCCGGGCCGGTGCTGTTCCTGGCCTCCGGCTGGAGCGGCTTCATGACAGGGCAAGTCCTGTTCGTGGACGGCGGACTGGTGATGCGCTAGAGTGGGAAACCCCCGGTTCGCAGCATCCTGACGGAGTCGCGACATGCGCGTCCGAGCACGAATTCTCAACGGTTTGTTCGGATGGATGCTGTGCCTGCCTAGCCTCGTCAGCGCGCAGGCCACGCCGGCCCCCACTCCCCCAGCCGCCCCCGCGCCTGCCACCGCCGCCATCATCACCATGGCGGAAATTCCGCTTCGGGCGGACACCGACCTGCGCTACGCGGAAGGCGTGCTTCAGCGCGTGGCCACGACGGACCCAGGCGCCACCCTCAGCCCCCCGTTGGACGCCATCGCCAAGTCAGCGGACGAAAAACTCTACGAATTCCAGCCGGCCCAACTGCGCACGCTGCCCATCATGCGCGTGGAAAGCCTGGAGCGGCATTGGATCTTTGACGCGCGCCGCCTGGCGCGCTGGCATGCCGACCTGCGCCAAGCGACGGCGTGGTACGCCACCGACGCGGCCGAACTGTTCCGCCGCCATGCCGCGTGGCAGGCCATCAAAGACTCGCCCACCGCCGCCAGCCTGCCACCCGCGCTGGCCGACCGCGTGGACGCCGTCCTGGCGCAGCTGACTGCGGCGGGCCAGGCGCTATCAGGGCCGCTATCCCGCCAGGTCGAGCTTGAACAACGCGCCAACGCCATCGAAGAACGCATCAAGGCCGGCCAGCGCCAAGTGGCCGATGCCATCAACGATATTGATGCGCGTCTGATGCGGGTGGACTCCCCGCCCCTGTGGGACCTGGGCAAGACGCGGGACGACAGCGAAGGCACCCTGGCCTTGCTGCGTACCGGGCTGGACATCGAATTGCGTTTCGCGCGTGACTACGGCGCGGCGGACAGCGGCAATCAGCGCGCGCTGCATGTGCTGCAAGTGCTGCTGTTGCCGCTGCTGCTGTGGCTAGCCAGAAAAAGCCGCGATGCGATACGCGCAGGCGTCATGAGCGAAACGGCGGCGGGCGTACTGGGCCGCCCGCTATCCACCTGGCTGCTGCTGTCGATGCTGGGCGTTCTGGCGCTGGAGCCGGATGCGCCACTGATGGTGCAGCAGGTGGCGCTGGTGCTGGCCGCCGTGCCTGTGTTGCGCCTGCTGCCGCCCGCCGCGCGGCGGCAGCTGGACGAATGGCCGCGCGTGATCACCGCGCTGTTCCTGGCGGAGCGGCTGGGTTTCCTATTCCTGGCCAACACCTCGTTTTATCGCCTATCCACGGTGGCGCTGACGGCGCTGGCGCTGGCCGCCATTCTTTGGCTGCTGCACCGGACCCGGCACCAGACCACGCCCGCCGCCTCCGCGCGGCTGGCAAGTATCCTGCGGGCCATTGCGTGGGGCGCAGCCACGGTGCTGTGCGTGTCCCTGGCAGCCAACGTGTTCGGCAACGTATCGCTGGCCGAAATGCTGACCAGCGCCGTCATCGGCTGCGGTTACTTCGGGCTGGTGCTGTACGCCGGCGTCACGGTCATCATCACGCTGCTGCAACTGCTGCTGACACGCCAGGGCATTTCACGTTTCCGGCTGGCGCGCGAACATGCGCCGCCGCTTGTGCAGTTGATGATCCGCCTGCTGACCGCCGCCGCCGCCGTGGGCTGGGCCGTGTACGCCATGGACCGCTTCCGCATCCTGCGGGCCACCTACGCGTTCATGACCGAGGTGCTGTCCTACACGCTGACGGTCGGCGAAATCTCGATCAGCCTGGGCAACGTTCTGGTGTTCCTGATCTCGGTGGTAATCGCATTCTGGGCCGCGCGCACCATCCGTTTGATCCTGCACGATGAAGTGCTGACACGCATGGCGTTGCCGCGCGGCGTGGGCAATAGCATCGCGTCGCTGACGTACTACCTGGTGCTGCTGCTGGGCCTGGGCATTGCGCTGTCTGCGGCGGGCTTTCAGACCAGCCAGCTCACCATTGTGTTCGGCGCGTTGGGCGTAGGGATCGGGTTCGGCCTGCAAAACGTGGTGAACAACTTCGTGTCGGGCTTGATTCTGATGTTCGAACGGCCGGTGCAGCCGGGCGATGTGGTCGACATTGCCGGCACATCAGGACAAGTGCGCGACATCGGCATGCGCGCCACGCGCATCAAGACGTTTGAAGGCGCCGACGTGATCGTGCCCAACGGCACGCTGTTATCGGAAAAACTGACGAACTGGACGATGCTGGACCGCAGCCGCCGCATTGAAGTCAGCATCGGGCTGGCCTATGGCACTGAACCGCGCCGGGTCATTGAACTGCTGGACCCCGTCGCCCGCCAGACGCCGGGGGTGGTGACGGAACCCGCGCCCACCGTGCTATTCATGGGCTTTGGCGCCAGCACGCTGGACTTCAGCATCCGCGCCTGGACTTACGACTTCGACCGCTGGATCGACATCCGCAGCGACCTCATGACGCGCATGTACGACGCGCTGCGCGAAGCCGGCATCGAGATCCCGTTTCCGCAGCGCGATTTGCATCTACGGTCGGTGTCCGATAAAGCCAGCGCCGCGCTAGGCGCCGGACGCAGAACCGGCGAACCCGGTCCCAACTTATCCGATTCCGACGCTCAGGCGCGTTAGACCGGCATCGCCATCTTCACCAGCTCTACCCAGTAGTGCGCGCCCAACGGCAAGATATCGTCATTGAAGTCGTAGTACGGGTTATGCACAGGCGGGTTGTCTTGCCCCGGACGCGCCGCGCCAATGAACACATAAGCGCCCGGACGCTGCTCCAGCATGTACGCGAAATCTTCCGACCCCATGCGCGGCGTGCAAGCCGTATCCACCTTGTCTTCACCCACCACGCGCGCGGCGGCGCGAGCGGCCAGCGCCACCTCGGCTTGCGTGTTGACGCATGCCGGATAGCCGCGAAACACCTGCACGTCGATGGCGGCGCCCGACGTCAACGCCACCCCCGCGCACACCTCGCGCAAGCGGCGCTCGGCCAGGTCGCGCGTGGCGGCGGTCAACGTGCGGCAGCTGCCGCGCAACATCACACTGTTAGGCACCACGTTCCAGGTGTCGCCCGCGTGAATCTGCGTCAGGCTCAACGCCAACGAATCGGTCGGTTTCACGTTGCGGCTGACGATGGTCTGCATCGCCAACACAAGCTGCGCCGCCGCCACGATGGGGTCCACGCCGTGCTCGGGCTGGGCGGCGTGGCAACCCTTGCCGGTGACGTTGATTTCATAGGTGTCGCAGTTGGCCATCACCGTGCCCACGCGCGTGGACACCGTGCCGAATGGCAGATTGGGCGAGTTATGTAGCGCGAACACGGCCTCGCACGGGAACTGATCAAACAGCCCGTCCCGCACCATGGCGAGCCCTCCGCCCGCGTGTTCTTCGGCGGGCTGGAAGATCAGGTGCAAGGTGCCGCGCCACTGCGGATCGGCCGCAAGGTGACGGGCCGCGCCCAGCAGCATGGCGGTATGGCCATCGTGGCCGCAGCCATGCATCTTGCCGGGGATGGTTGAGCGGTGCGACGCATCGCCCAATTCCTGCATGTCGAGCGCGTCCATGTCGGCGCGCAATCCAATCACCGGCCCGTTGCCGCGCGTCAGCGTGCCGACCACGCCGGTGCGTCCCAAGCCGCGATGCACCGTGGCGCCTACCCGTTCCAGCTCGCGCGCCACCACGTCGGCGGTGCGAAATTCACAGAAGGCGGTCTCGGGATGGGCGTGCAGGTCGCGACGCCATTCGCGCATAAGGCGCAGCAATTCCGGGCTGACGGGCGATTCGACGATGGCCATGGCGGTGTCTCCGTAGGGCGGGCTTGGGGGAAATACGCCTATCGACTATAGACAGCCGCGGGTACAAAGCCGATAGCAATGATCACGCCTTATCGATGCGGTTTTTGCAACGATTCAATCCCACGCCACGACCCGGCAAGGAACCCCGTCATGGACGATGTCCTGGAATTCAAGCGCACCTTGTGCCTGCTGCAAGTGATCGAGACCGGCACCTTGCGCGCCGCCGCCGATCAGCTGAACACCGACCCCTCCGCCATCAGCCGCGCCATCGCCCGCCTGGAGGCGGACACCGGGCTGACGCTTTTGGAACGCCGTGGGCGCGGCGTGGTGCCCACGGATGCGGGGCGGCTGGTGGCGCTGTTCGCGCGCCGCCAGCAAGATCTGAACGAGTCGTTCCAGGCCGAGGTGAACAACTTGAAAAGCGCCACGCGCGGCCATGTGGAGCTGGCGCTGGGCGAAGGCTTTGTCGACATGCTGCTGGAACCCGTGCTGCTGACATTCGTGCGCAAGCACCCGGACATCACCTACAGCATCCACGTGGCTGGCACCAATGAAACCGTGCGGTGCATCGTCGAGGAACGCGCGCAGATCGCCCTGGCGTTCCAGCCGCCTAACGACGTGCGGCTGCGTTCGCATTATTCGCGCCCCGCGCCCATGCGCGTGCATGTCCACAAAGACCATCCGCTGGCGCGCTCCCGCCGGGCCTTGCGCCTGTCGGATCTGGCGCCTTACGGCTGGGCCGCGATGGACGAATCGTTCGGCGTGCGCCAGCACATCCAGGCCGCCGAGCTGGATGAGAACGTCAAGCTCAAGCCCGCGCTGCTGACAAACTCGTTCAAGATCCTGTGGGAATTCGCCAGCCAGGGCCTGGGCTATGTGGTGAACCCGTTGTCGATGCCGTTAAAGGGTGCGCAGTTTCGCCAGATGGTGTCGCTGCCGCTGGCCAACCCCATCCTGAACAACAGCCGCACGCATGTGATCAGCCTGGCGGGCCGCCATCTGCCGCCCGCCACCGCCAGCATGCTGCGCCATATCCTGAAGGCATTTCCCGCGCTGGAATCCCGGCGCGCGTGATCAGGGTTGATGGAGGGTGCAGGGGCTTGGGGTGGATTTGGCGCATCCATCGTTGCGGTTTTCACAATGATCCAACCTGCGCCGCGTCATTGATGCGGGCAAACGCCGCTGCCTAGACTGCATGCAGCAGCCACGATATCCGGCTGCTTCACAACAGCAATGACAAGGGAGAAGCAGCATGCGTTGGACCCTACCGCCCCTCCTCGCCCGGGCCGCCGCGCTAGGCGTGTTATGCGTTTCCGCATTCACCGCCGCGTCGCTGGCGCACGCCGCGGACTACCCGACAAAAAAGCCCCTGAGCCTGATCGTGCCCTATCCGGCCGGCGGCGCCAGCGACGCGTCCGCGCGGCAGTTCGGCGTACACATCGCCCATGCGCTCAAGCAACAGGTCGTGGTGGAAAACGTGGGCGGCGGCGCGGGCATGCTGGGCGCGCGGCGCGTCTTGACCAGCGCCCCTGACGGCTACACGTTTCTGCATGGTTCCGCCAATGAAATCATCTTGAGCCCCTTTCTGAATGCGGCTGCGCATTACAAGCCCGAAGACTTCCGGCTGACGCAACCGATCAGCGAGGCCACCATCGTGCTGCTCGCGCGCGCCGACCTGCCGGTGGACGACGTCGACGCGTTCATCGCCTACGCCAAGCGCCCGGGCGCCAAGCCGCTGACGTTCGGCAGCGTGGGCGTGGGCTCGCTGTACCACATCATGACCGAGTACCTGGGCCGCCGCGTCGGCGCGGAATTTCTGCACGTGCCGTACCGGGGCGCAGCGCCCGCGCTGCAAGACCTGATCGGGCGTCAGGTGGATTTCGCCGTGCTGCCATACCAGCAGGCCATGGAAGGCATGGCGGCGCAAGGGCAGCTGAAAATCCTGACCAGCTTCTCCGATACGCTGCCCGCCCCGCTGGCAAAGCTGCCGCTCATCTCGCGCAGCAAGACCATTCCTGATTTCGTCTACACGATTGCGGGCGGCTACTACGTGCGCCAGGACACGCCCGCGCCCGAAGTGGACACGCTGCGCCGCGCCGTCGGCTATGCGCTGGAGCAGCCCGAGCTGCGCACGCGCATGGAAGCCGAAGGACGCTTGCTGCTGCAACCGATGAGCCAGCAGGATGCCGATGCCTACGCCGTGGCGCAGGTGGCCAAGTATCAGGAAATGATCCAGACGCTAGGGCTGAAACCGATGTAGCGGCTGCGCGGGCGATGCCGGCAAGGGTTAAACCGACACCGGCACCGTCAACCCGTTCTTCACCCGGTTCATCACGACCAGCGTCGAAAACCGTTTGACGTTGGGGTTGCCCCAGAAGTGGCGCTGCGCGAAGACTTCGTATTCCGCCATGTCGGCCATGGTCAGGGTCAGCACAAAATCCACTTCGCCCGTGACCGACAGGCACTGCATGATTTCCGGCGCGCCCTGCATGGCGCGCTTGAAGAGATCCAGCTTGTCGGCGCGCTCGCTTTCCAGCGACACCAGCACCACCATCATGATGCCGCGCCCCACCGCGGCCGGGTCCACGACCGACACGTCGGCCGTCACCACCTTGGCTTCACGCAGCCGCTTCATGCGGCGCAGGCACGATACCGGCGACAGGTTCACGCGCTGGGCAACGTCCTGGCTGGTGCGCTGGTTGTCTTCTTGCAGGCTTTGCAAGATTTGAAGGTCGAAGTCGTCTAGTTCCATGAGGGTCTCGGAACGCAGGGGAAGCAGGAGCAGATTCTAATCCTGACGGCGACGCAACCCGGCCCCATTTCGACGGGAAACTTCATTTCGCCCCCTCCGGACGCAGGAATTCATCAAGCCGCTTGCTTACACTGGGAACCCACCCCCCGCGCTGCGGGATTTCCAGCCGTATCCCGCAATGCCCTCACTTCAGTTGTTCCTGCTTTTCCTCGCCGCCGACGCGGCGCTTAAACTCACGCCCGGCCCCGACATGGCGCTGACGCTATCGCGGGGCATGACCCAAGGGTTCCGCCCTGCATTCCACAGCGTGCTGGGCAACGTGGCGGCCGGTTTCATCCAGGTGCCAGCCGTGGTGCTGGGGCTGGCGTCGGTGCTGCAAGCCTTTCCGACGCTGTTCGTGGGCATCAAGGCGGCGGGCGGCTTGTATCTGGGTTACCTGGGCGTGAAAGCCATCATCCGCTGCGCGCAGTCGGCCGACGTGTCGTTGTCGGCACGCCCTGGCGATGCGCGCGACGCCTTCTGGCAAGGCTTCATGACGAACCTGCTGAACCCGAAGGTGCTGCTGTTCATGATCGCCTTCCTGCCGCAGTTCACCACGCCGGATAACGGGCCGGTATGGATTCAGATGCTGGTGCTGGGCGTCACCATGAAGGTGCTGAGCCTGCCCTATGGCAGTTGCTTTGCCTACGGCGCGTCGCGCATCCGGGGGTGGGTCGGGCGCAATCCGTGGTTCTTGCGGATGCAGCAAGGCTTGCTTGGCGCCATCATGCTCGGCCTGGCGCTGTATGTGCTTTACTCCACGGCCGCGAACCCCATCCCGTGATGCCTGGGCAACGCCCTTTTGATATTTGCTCCGCCCCAACGTTTTGAGCTTCACCCCGCTTCCATGACCGCCGCCACCTTGAACTCCGGGCAAAACGCCTCGGCCTCCACCCTGCTCCCCACGCTGTCGCTGATCGGCGCGATGGCGTCTTTGTGCATCGGCACGTCGTTTGCCAAGTCGCTGTTTCCCGAAGTGGGAGCGCAAGGCACGACGGCGTATCGCATTGTCATCGGCGCCATCATCCTGATTGCGTTCTGGCGCCCGTGGCGTTTTCCGCTGACCCGTCAAAACGCCGGCAAGATCGCGCTGTACGGGGTGACGCTGGCGTGCATGAATCTGCTGTTCTATATGGCGTTGCAAACGCTGCCGCTGGGGGTGGCCATCGCCATCGAATTCACCGGCCCGCTGACCTTGGCGGTGGTCTTATCGCGGCGCGCAATCGACTTCGTCTGGATCGCCTGTGCGCTGGCCGGCCTGGTGCTGCTGATTCCCACCGGCCAATCGGTCCATGACCTGGACCCCACCGGCATTGCCTATGCGTTGGCGGCGGCGGTGTGCTGGGCGCTGTACATCATCTTCGGCAAGATGGCCGGCAATGTGCACGGCGGCCAGGCCACATCGCTGGGCCTGCTGGCGGCCGCCATGGTCGCGCTGCCCGTGGGCGCGGCGCATGCGGGCATGGCCTTGCTGGACCCGAAGCTGATTCTGGCCGGCATCGGCGTGGGCATCCTGTCCAGCGCGCTGCCGTACTCGCTGGAAATGGTGGCGTTGCGGCGCTTGCCGCAAAAGACGTTTGGCGTGCTGCTCAGCATGGAACCTGCCATGGGCGCGCTGGCCGGCGTCGTCGTGTTGAACGAACATCTGAGCCAGACGCAATGGCTGGCCATCTGCGGCATCATCATTGCGTCGGCGGGTTGCGCGGCGACAGCGCAGCGTGGGAAGAAGCGGGCGGCGGCGCAATCAGGGAAGCAGCGCGCTGCCGCGCGGGACTAGGCGTCTGGGTCGCGTGTCTGGGTCGCGCGTCTGGGGCAAGCGTCTGGGTCACGCGTCTGGATCGCACGTCTTGGTCGCACGTCTGGGTCGCGTGTCTGGATATCGCACCAACGCCGCCTGCGGCCCCCGCTTGGCGCTTACTCCGCCGATATGCCCTTATGGCGGATCACCGCGCCCCAGCGCTCGTATTCCTCGCGCGTGAACGCCGCGAATTCCCGTGGCGTGCTGCCCGTGGGCTCCATGCCTTGCAGGGTCAGCTGCTTGACCACGTCGGGCGACTTCAACGCGGCGACAATCGCGCGGCTGAGCTTGTCGACGATGGGTGCGGGCGTACCCGCCGGCGCCACGACGGCTTGCCAAGCCGCAGCCTCGAACGTATGCCCACCCGCTTCGGCAAACGTCGGCACGTCGGGTAACTGCGCCGAGCGCTTTGCGGCAGGCACCGCAATCGCACGCAGCTTGCCCGCCTGAATCAACGGACGCGCGGCGGCCAAGTCGGCCATCATCAGCGGCACCACCCCCGACGCCACGTCCTGCAACGCGGGCGGCGTGCCCTTGTACGGAATCGCGGTGGCGCGCCCGCCTATGGATTCCAGGAACAATTCCATCGCCAGATGATGCGGGCTGCCCACGCCCAGCGACGCATAACTGCCTGGCTGCGCGCGGCGCAGATACGCCATGACGGCCGGCATATCGTCCAGGCCGGAACCGGGAGACGTCACCAGCACAATCGGCAACGACACCAGCGTCGAGACCGGCGTGAAATCGCGGCCCGCCGCGTACGGCAGCTGCTTGTACAGCCACGGGTTCAGCGCCAGCGTGCTCATGCCCGCCGTCATCAGCGTGTAGCCGTCGGGCGCGGCGCGCGCGGTTTCCTGGGCGGCGACGATGGTGGCCGCACCGGGGCGGTTTTCAACGACGATCGGCTGCCCCAGCGATTCGCCCACATGCTTGGCGACGATGCGGGTGGCAATATCGCTGCCGCCGCCCGCACTGAACGGCACCAGCCAACGGATGGGGTGGTCGGGATACTCCGCCGCGCACGCGGCAGCGGCTGCGCCTGTCAACGCAACGGCCATCAAGGCGCGGGACAACGCAAGGGGCAGCGCACGGGACAACGCACGGGGCATCACACGAAACACCGCACGAAACAACGCACTGAACAACGCACTGAACAACGCACAAGATGGCGCAAACGCCGCAACGCGCGGCAACAAACTTCGGGTCATGTCAGATTTCCTGGACTTATTGTTTGATGAACTGCATCAGGCGCGCGCGGCGTTCAGCCATCGCAAGCCGGCCGAGGTGGCGCCGGCCGGCCGGTATTCGCAGCCGATCCAACCGGCATATTCCAGCTCGCGCAGCACGTTGAAAATCCAGCCGTAATCAAGTTCGCCGCGATCCGGTTCCTGACGCAGCGGCACGCCCGCAATCTGCAAATGCCCCACGCGGCCGGTCGGCAAATATTCCCGCAGCTTGGTGGTGACGTCGCCCTCGACGATCTGGCAATGATAAAGGTCCATCTGCACTTTCAGATTGGACGCGTTCACCGCCTGCACAATCGCATGCGCATCGTCCTGACGGTTCAGAAAATATCCGGGGATGTCGCGGGTGTTGATGGGTTCGATCAACAGGGTGACGCCCACCGACCGCGCCTGGCGCGCGGCCCAGTCCAGGTTCTCGTAATAGCAATCCAGCAAGGTCTGGCGCGAGGCCTCTGCGGGCGCGATACCCGCCATCACATGCACGTTCGAGCAAGACAGCGTGGTGGCGTAAGCCAGCGCCTGCTCAATGCCCGCGCGAAATTCCGACTGCCGCCCCGGCAAGGCGGCCAGCCCGCGATCCCCCTGTCTTGCCACGCCGGGCGGCGCGTTGAACAGCACCTGCGACACGCCGGCCGCGTCCATGCGTTCGCGCACGAAGGCGGCGGGCTCCTCATACGGGAACATGCATTCCACACCGGTATAGCCGTCAGAGGCGGCGGCGGCATAGCGGTCCAGGAACGCGTGTTCCTGATACATCATCGACAGATTGGCGGCGAATTTCAGCATGGCGGGGCTCCGTACCGGGCGGCATCCCGGCAACTTAGCACACCGCCGCGCGGTCCAGGCTCATGGCGCGGCGCAACAAACAAACGCCGGGGCATCAGGCCCCGGCGCGGTGTTTGCAGGCGGGCGTCTTGACGTGACGCCCTTGCCCTTTTTAATACGTCAGCCGCACGCCCAACATCACGCTGCGGCCGGGCAGCGGCGCCACCGACGAGATAAACGAGGCGTGGTTGTAGGCCAGTTTGTTCAGCAGGTTGGCGCCGCGCAGATAGACTTCGTAGCCCGTCTCGTTGTAGCGGCCGCGGTAGGCGACGACGGCGTTGACCAGGTTGTAGCCCGGTGTGCTGTCTTCATACGACGCGATGTCTTTTTGCGAGAACACGCGCGCGTATTCCACGCCGCCCGACCACTGATCCCATTTCACATTCCCGCGCACCCCTGCGCGCGCTGCCGGAATGCGCGGCAGGTTGCCGTCGCCGCCCGTCAGCTTGCCGCGCACGTAGTCGCCGAACACGGCGGCCGAGAACACCGGCGTGAACTGGTGGCGCAGCTCGCCTTCCACGCCCGTGAATTCTGCGTCGCGCTGCGTGTATTCGATCAGGCGGAAGTCTTCGTAGCGGTCCAGCGTATTGGCGTAGATGTAGTTCTTCACGCGGTTGTGGAACACGCTGGCCGAGAACGTGGTGTCGCCCGAATGCTTGCGCAAGGTCAGGTCGATGTTGTGCGACGTTTCGCGGCCCAGGTCGGCGTTGCCGAGCTCGTAGGTATTGGTGGCCAGGTGCACGCCGTCAGCGTAAAGCTCTTGCGCGTTGGGCAGACGTTGCGAACGCGACAGCGACAGCGCCACCGAGTACTGCGGGGCGAAGTCCCAAATGGCCGCGGCCGACAAGGACGTGCCAGACAAGCTGCTGCGCGGCGCGCCGCCTTCCGGCGAAATGCGCTGCCAGTCCTGACGCGCGCCCACTTCAAAGCGCCAGTCGTTCAGCTGATATTCCTCAAGCACGAACAAGCCGTTCGAACGCGTGCGGCTGCGCGGCAAAAAGGCCTCTTCGCCTTCGGCGCGAAAATCGCTATAGGCGTTTTGCAAACCCACCACGCCGCGCCAGCCGGCAATCGGCTTGTGCTGCAATTCCACGCGCAAGTCGTAGCCTTTGTTCTTGAAGCGCGTGCCGACTTGGCCGCCTTCAATCTCGTCGTGCTGATAGTCGGTCAGACCGCCGCGCACGCGTATCTTTTCAAAGCCGGCGAACGGGTCTTGATATTCGGCGCGCAGATCCAGGCGGTTGCTGCGCAGCTTCACGTACGGCACGCCGCCGTGTTCATGATCATGATCGTGGTCATGGCCTGCTTCTTCGTGGTCGTGGTCGTGGTCGTGGTCGTGGTCGTGGTCGTCGTGGCCGCCGCAATGCAGGTGCGTGCCGTGCGGGTGGCAGCCTTCGTATTCGTGGTTGTGTCCCGGCAAGCCGTATTTGCTTTCCAGATGCGTGAACGCCAGGCCGACGTAACCGCGCGGGGTGATCCACGACATGCCGACGGAGCCCTGCGTGGATTCGCTGTACGACCCTTCAAGCTTGCCGCCCGGCCAATCGGGCACGTCGTAATCGCTGGTGCGGCGCTTCATGCCTTCGACGCGCACGGCGAACTGGCCTTCCCCCGCCGTGATGCCGACCGCGCCGGAACGTTCCTTGGTACCCGTCGCGCCGCGCAACTCGGCTTCGGCCTCGATGCCCTTTTCTGGCACAGCGGTCGGAATCTTCTTGTCCACCACGTTGACCACGCCACCAATTGCGCCGCCGCCGTAGAGCAAGGTCGCGGGGCCACGCAGCACTTCAATGCGCTCGGCAAGCAGCGGTTCGACGGTTACCGCGTGATCAGGGGAAATGCTGGAGGCGTCCATCACCTCAGACCCATCAGACAGCACCTTCACACGCGGCGCACTTTGGCCCCGGATCACCGGACGGCTCGCGCCGCCGCCAAACGTGTCGCTATTCACGCCCGGCAAATTCTTCAGCGTTTCACCCAGCGTGCCGGTGCGCTGCTCAATCAGCGCATCGCCTTCCAACACGGAAGCGGGCAGCGTGGTGCTGTTCAAGTCCAACCCCAAGGGATTGGCGGACACGGTAATGGGCGCCAGCGTCTTCGCCCGTTGCGGATCGGTTTCGGACTCGGCCTGCGCCACCGGCGCAATCAGCATCAACGAGCAGACCAGCGGTTTCAGACTGCCCCCGCGCGGCTTGCGGCCGCCCGTCGCGTTGCGGCTTCCCTTCTTGAACCCCAGCTTCTTGCCTTTCATCTACGTTCTCTCGGATGTTATATCATTACAAATAGCTGACGAATGATATAACATTTCATCATCAACGCAATCGGCTTTTGGCAAAAACGTGACATTTGAAACCGAGCTTTGGCGACGCCGAATTAGCGAAATGATGCGGGTATTCTGAGCAATACGAAAACCCGTTCCCGCAATTTGCGCCGGTTGTTCGGGCGTCAGCGATGGCGGGTAACCCACAACAGGAGACCCCCAATGATTCCCAAGAATACGATCTGCCTTTGGTTCGATGGCACCGCGCTGGAGGCCGCGCAGTTTTACGCGAAGACGTTCCCCGATAGCTCCGTGGACGCGGTTCACCAAGCGCCGTCCGACTACCCTTCAGGCAAGGAAGGTGAAGTGCTGACGGTGCAATTCACCGTAATGGGTATACCGTGCCTGGGCCTGAATGGCGGCCCGGCGTTTCAGCACAACGAGTCGTTTTCATTTCAGGTCGCCACTGACGACCAGGCGGAGACCGACCGCTTGTGGAACGCCATCGTCGAAAATGGCGGCCAGGAAAGCGAGTGCGGCTGGTGCAAGGATAAGTGGGGCCTGTCGTGGCAGATCACGCCGCGTGTGTTGACCGAGGCGTACACGGGCGCCGACCGCGCGGCCGCCAAGCGCGTCTTCGAAGCCATGATGACGATGGGCAAGATCGACGTCGCGAAGATCGAGGCGGCGCGCCGCGGCTGATAGGCGCGGCGTAGGGCCGGACGCGCCGGCCCCCCCCGCCTCAACCCGCCTTGAATTCCTTGTTCCAGAATTCCAGCATGTCGGCTTTGCCTTCGGTCAGGCCCTTTAGATCGTAGGCATGCAGCAGCTTCACTTCGGCGTCGGTGAAGCCCACGCGCTTTAAGTTTTCCGGCAGCGTGGCGTTGGTGACCGTCGGCGCGTAGCCCATTTTTTCGGCAAAGCCGATCTGGCCTTGCGGGTCGAGCATGGCGTTCAGGTATTCCCACGCCGCGTCCTTGTTGCGGCTGTTCTTCGCCACGCCCGATTCGAACGACACCGGCACCGAGCCTTCCTTCGGGATCACAAAGCCCAGCGGCAGGCCGCTGTCTTTCCATTGCAGGGCGCGGGCTTTCCACATGCAGGCGATGGCGATTTCGCCGGATTTGAAGGCGGACGCCACCGCCTCGTTGGACGGATAGATGCGCGGCGCGTTGGGCTTGAGCTTGGCCAGGAAGCGCTTGCCGCCATCAAACGTCTTGGTGTCGCCGCCCGCGCCCAGGCCGACGAAGACGGCGTTGTACAGGTACAGAATGTCGGAGAAGCCCACCTGACCCTTCCATTTCGGGTCCAGCAGCACTTCCAGCGAATCCGGCGGCGTGGGGAATTTTTCGGTGTTGTAGACCAGCGTCATCGCGCTGAAGATGTGCGGAATCGAGTACGGCGTTTTCAGCGCGGCAATGGCGTGCGCCAGATTCGGCAACTTCTTTACGTCGATGGGTTCCAGCGTGCCGGAGCGTTCGGCGTCGTACATGTCGACTTCGCCCAGCAGCGCCACGTCCATGCTGCCGCGACGCGAGTTCTTCTCAGCGCGCAGCTTGGTCACACGGCCGACCGCGTTGCCGGTGTCGTACACCACCTTCACGCCCTGTTTCTCGACGATGGGGTTGATGATCTGTTGCAGCAGGTTTTGGTAATCGCCGCCCCACGTGCCCACGACGAGTTCTTTTTCAGCGGCGTGCGCCATGCCCGGCACCCAGCCCAGCGCGGGTGCCAGCGCCAGGCCGGAGGCGGTCTTGATGAAGCCACGGCGAGTCAGGTTTTTCTCTTGCATAACAACCTCGTATCGAAGGGGACTGACGACTTGCTACGGTGCGGGTGCGCGGGCGGCTGTGCCCGCCGCGCGCCCGGGTTTTTAAATAAATTCAGGCCAACATCTCGACTGGCGCGTCGGGTGCGGACGCGCGGATGTCGTCCACGTCGATATCGCGCGCGATGACGATGATGGCGTCGCGCGCATCGGGTTGACGCGTCAGCCGCTGCGGCGCGCTGAAGGTGGTGCCCACCGACTGGATCAAAATGGGCTCGGCGCATTCGGTCACGCGCACGACCGCTTTCACCCGCAAAAGGCGTTCGCCGCACAAGCCCGCCAGGTTATCCAGCCACTCGGAAAAATCTGTCCAGCTGATACCCTCGCGGGCGCGTGCGGCCATGACGCGGATGCGGGGGTGCGCGGCGGTGCGCGCAGCGTTTTTAATGGCACCACCCCCGGCGCCACCCCCAGCACCACCCGCAATCAGCATGCGCGCGGCCAACCCCGCCAGGTCCGCCACGCCTTGCGACGGCGCGAATGCCGCTTGCACGGCCTGGCGGCGGTCGGGGTCGGCAATGACCAGCGCCAACGGGTTCAACGCGGCGGCGCGCTCGGCGCGGGCGTGAAGCAGGGACGCCGGCAACAGATCGGTTTTCGTCAGCACAATGCGATGCGCCGCGCCGAACTGCGCCATGGCTTCATCCATCTCGGCCAGCGCGTCAGGATCGCGCGCGCAATCATCGGTGCAGACGACCGTCAGCCGCAGGCCCCGGCTGGCCAATTCAGGGTCGGCCAGCGACGCAATGATGGGGCCGGGCCGCGACAAGCCGCTGCATTCCAGAACCACACGCTGCAACGGCCCCGCGCCTTCGGGGCGCGGTGCGTCCAGCAAGGCGCTCAGGGTGTAGACCAGATCGCTGCGCAACGAGCAGCACACGCAGCCATTGGCCATCAGCGTCATCGGCACGTTGTCGCTGTCATTGGCGACGATGGCGCCGTCCACGCCGATTTCGCCCGCCTCGTTGACGATCACCCCCGTATCGCGCGAGGCGGGGTCGCGCAGGTAATCCACCAGCAGCGTGGTCTTGCCGCTGCCCAGAAAACCGCACAAGAGGAATAGATCGACAGCCATATCAAACGGCCTCGCCGGCGCTGTCGCAGGGTGAACCGGCGGGTGAACCGCGAAGCGAACCACCAGTTGCCCCACCAGTTGCCCCACTCGGTGACCCACCCACGGGAGGACGCTCGCCATCGGGGTCTTCCGCCCAGCTGTCCTTGACCATCTTGCGCACGTCCGCCAGCAGTTCGGCGGTGTCGTACACCACGCCAGACTTGATGGTGGTGCGCAGGCAGCGCTGCCATTCCACCTTGGCCGTGTCGTCGTTCAGACGCATGGCGCCGGTGCCGAACAGCAGCTTGAAATCGGTCAACGGATTTTGATCGTGAATCAGCAGGTCGGCGCGCTTTAGCACGTCGATGGAGCCGGTGTCGTCATCGATGCCCAGCAACGCCGCGCTTTGCGACGTGGCGGCGCGCAGCACTTCAATGGGGTGGAAGCCGGCCTCTTGCAGCAGTTCCAGCTCGCGCACAAAGCCGAAGCCGTAGATCTGGAAGATGAAACCGGAATCGCTGCCGGCGCATACGCGGCCGCCAAGATTCTTGTATTCGTTGATGAACTGCATCCACAGCCGGTAGTTCTGCTTCCACTCGATCTCGTTGGTGGTGCTCCAGCGATACCAGTACGCGCCGTGCCCGCCGCGCTGCGGCTGGAAGTACTTCCACACCGCCTTCCACGTGTAGTCGTCGTGCCAGTCAGCGCGGCGCGCGCGCATCAGGTCGCGGTTGGCGTCGTAGATGTTGAAGGTAGGCACGAACGTGTGGCCGAGTTCAAGGAATTGGTCCATGACCTGGCGCCACTTGGCCGAGCCCGGTTGGGCGGCCTGCATGAAGGTCTGCCCGGCCACGGCGAAGCGGTAGTACTCGTCGCTGTAGTTGTAGTCAGTGGGAAACGACTGCACCACGCGGTCTTCGAATAGCGCTTCGGGCAGGCCGTAATAGTGTTCGGAACTGGTCAGCCCCCAGCGCGCGGACTTCAACGCGTTCACGCGGGTGACGGCCATCTGCGCGTGGTGGCAGCCCGAGCGCAAACCCAGTTGCGCGGCTTCGTCCAGCGCGGCTTCCATGATGGCGGGCGGCGCGCCAAAGAACTTGATGCCGTCCGCACCACGCGCAGCCAGCTTGCGCACCCATTCGCGGCCCTGCTCCGGTGTGTGGATGGTTTTCACGCGGTCGTTCACGGCCGGAAAGACGGAATGCACGATCATGCGCGGCGCGGCGATCTTGTTGGCGGCGGATAGCTCGCGCTGCTCCATCGTCCAGCCCAGCCCGCCCATCGCGCCCATCTCGCGCACCGTGGTCACCCCGTGCGCCAGCCACAGTTTGTAGATGTAGTCAGCGGGCGGCACGATGCCGCTCATGGCGTGATACGGCGTGCCGATGTGCGCGTGCGCATCCACAAAACCGGGGGTGACGAACTTGCCGTGGCAATCAATTTCGTGGTCGCCCGGACCCGGGCGGCGTTTGGGGTCGATGGCCTTGTGCGGCGTGCCCACGTTGACCAGCGCGGTGATGCGGTCGTTTTCAATCACGATGTCGACCGGCCCCCAAGGCGGCGCGCCCGTGCCATCGATGATTGTCGCCCCGCGCAGGATCAGCCGGGGAAACGGCCCCAGCCCGCGGTCGCGCGACACCGGCGCCGTCGGCGGATGCCATCCCTTGGCGGCGTTGACGTCGCGGGATTCCTCACCGACTTCCGATTGTGAAAACGTGGGATCGCTCATGGCGCTTACACCCCCAGACCGTTATGTTCAATGACGCCGCCCTTCATGATCAGCGCCAGATGCTCGCCCTGCCCCAGCAGGCAAGACAGGTCGCGGTACGGGTTGCCATCCACCAGCAGCACGTCCGCCAACGCGCCCGGCTGAATGCGGCCAAGCTGGCCGACCTGGTTCAGCACTTCGGCCGCGGTGGTGGTGGCGCACTGAATGACTTCCTGCGCGGACAAGACTTCGTTGCGTATGCGGAATTCATCGCTTTGCAGGCGCTGCGACGGGCCGAGCAGATCCGAGCCATAGCCGATCTTCACGCCCGCTTTCTTGTAGATTTCAAGCGAATGCAGGCCCGCGGTGCGCACGGTGGCAATCTTCGCAACCGAGTCCGGCGGCAGGCCGTAGTCGGCGCCTTCGTTGGCCAGCGCTTCGTAGGTGACCAGCGTGGGCACAACAAACGCGCCCTTCTCGGCCATGAAGCGCGCCACGCGTTCATCCACCAGGTTGCCGTGTTCAATCGTGCGCACGCCGTTGCGAATGGCGCGTTCGATGGCGTCGGCGGTGTAGGAGTGCGCCATCACATACGTCTGGCGGCTGGCGGCTTCTTCGACGATGACGCGGATTTCTTCTTCCGAATAGCCGTAGGACGCGATGGGGTCGGTGGGCGACGCCACACCCCCCGAGGCCATCATCTTGATCTGGTCCGCGCCCATTTGCAGTTCCTGGCGCACGGCCTTGCGCACGTCGTCGATGCCGTCGGCCACACGGCCGATGTCGCCCGCGCGGAAGCAGCAGCCGCAGAAGCTCATCGGACGCAGATGGTCGGAACGCGGACGCGGGTCGCCATGGCCGCCCGTCTGGCTGATGGCGCGGCCCGAAATGAACAGGCGCGGCCCCTTCACCGTGCCTTCGTTGACGGCGCACTTCAGGCCCCAGCCCGCGCCGCCCGCATCACGCACGGTGGTGAAGCCGCGGCGCAGCATCGCCGCCATGATGGGCACGGCGCGCATCATCACCAGCGCATCAGGCAGCACGCCCTGCGTGCTCAGGTTCAGCTGCGTGGCCAGCACGTGCACGTGCAGGTCGATCAGGCCGGGCATGAGCGTGCGGCCCGCGGCGTCGATCACCTGCGCCGACGCGCTGGTAATCGGCGTGTCTGACACTTCCTTGATGACGCCGTCCTCGACCAGCACATGGTGGCCTTCCAGCAGGTCGGCCTGCAAGGGATCAAGCAGGTTCGCGTTCTTGAACAATACGGATGCCATGGAATTTCCTTGTTAGGGGAGCCAGGATCAAGACGCCATGGTCTTGATGTAGCGCCGATGAATCAGCCAATTCGAGATCAGTGCAATGACCAGCGTGCCGCACACCAGAATGACGGCCAGCGCCGCGCCAAATGGCCAGTTCGACGCGCGCGTGATCTGGTCATAGAGCGCGGGCGCCATCATCGTCAGGCCGGAGCCGCCCAGCAGCACGGGCGTGGCGTAGGCGTTCATGCACAAGATGAACACCAGCATCGTGCCCGCCGCCACGCCCGGCGCGGCAATGGGCAGCACAATGCGGCGAAACGTCGTGAAGAAATTCGCGCCCACGTTGCGGGCGGCTTCCTCGACCGATAAGTCCATGCCTTCCAGCACGCTTTGCAAGGTAAGGATCAGGTAGGGCATGACGACGGCGGTGGTGCCGATGACAACCGCTGTGGGCGTGTACATCAGCGTGATGGGTTTATCGACCAGCCCCAGCCCCAGCAACACCGCGTTCACCACGCCCGCGTTGCCCAGCGCCACCATCCAGCCCGCCGCGCGCACCACGTTGCCCACCATCAGCGGGAACACCAGCAGAATCACGAACAGGCTCTTGTATTTGCTTTGCGTGCGCGCCAGGAAGTACGCCACCGGAAAGCCCAGCACCAGCGCCAGCACGGTGCACAGCGCGGCCACCCAGAGCGTTGTGAAGAAGATGTCGCGGTAGTACGGGTCGCCGAAAAACTTGGCGTAGTTCTCGAAGGTGAAGGCGGTTTGCATCAGCTCCGCCGGATCGAAATGATTGAAGCTGTAGCGCGCCAGTTGCAGGATGGGAACCAGGATGATCACCAGCACCACCAGCGACGCCGGAAACGCCAGCCCCGGCCCCAACCAACGGCTGGGCCGCCCGTCTTGTGTTGCAGTCGTCATGGCGGCTCCTATTGCGTGAAGGCCACGCAGTCTTCGGGCTCGAAGCACGCGTACACGCGCGCGCCCGGCGCCGGTTGCGCGCGGCTTGCGCCACCATTGACGATCTGGCTGATCATGCGGTTGCCGCCTTCGAGCTGCACGCGCACTTCCAGCACCGACCCCAGATACAACGACGATTCCACCACGCCCGCCAAGGCGTTGCCGCCCGCGGGCTGCTCGGCGAGCCGCACGCGTTCCGGCCGCACGCCCACGTGCGTCGCGCCCGCGCCGCCCGGCGTGGTGATGCGCTGCCCCGCGTCGGTGTGGAACTGGTTGTCGGCCTGGCCCCGGCCCGTGAAGACGTTCATCTTGCCCAGGAAGTCGGCCACGAAAAGATTGGCGGGGCGCTCGTACAGCGTGGCGGGTGCGCCCACCTGCTGCACGATGCCGTCATGCATGATGGCCATGCGGTCGGCAATGGCCAGCGCTTCTTCCTGGTCGTGCGTGACGAACACGGTGGTCAGGCCCAGACGCTGCTGCAAGGATCGAATCTCTTCGCGCACTTCCAGCCGCAGCTTGGCGTCCAGGTTGGACAAGGGCTCGTCCAGCAAAAAGACTTTGGGTTCGATGGCCAACGCGCGCGCAATCGCCACGCGCTGCTGCTGGCCGCCAGACAACTGGCGGGGATAGCGGTCACGCAGCTCGGTCATGCGCACCATGTCCAGCACGCGGCGGATCTTGGCGTCGCGGTCGGCCTTGGGCACCTTGTGCATTTCCAGCCCGAAGGCCACGTTCTCGGCCACCGTCATGTGCGGAAACAGCGCGTAGCGCTGGAACACCATGCCGGTATCGCGCTTGTGCACGGGCAGCCGGGTGACGTCGGTGTCGCCGATGCGGATGCGGCCTGCGGTGGGGGTGATGAAGCCGGCAATCATGCGCAGCGTGGTGGTCTTGCCGCAGCCGCTGGGGCCCAGGAACGTCACCAGCTCGCCTTCGGCGATCTCCAGCGAAAAGTCGGACACCGCCACCGCCGAGCCGAATTGCTTGCGGATATTCTCGATTGAGACCTTCGCCATTTCTTACACCACCTGACTGAGTTTCACATAGCGGTCGGTCACAAGCATGATGATCCCCAACAGCAAGATTTGCACCGATGCCACCGAAGCGATGGTCGGGTCCAGATTGAATTCCAGGTACTGCATGATGGCGATCGGCAGCGTGGTGCGGCCCGGTCCCACCAGCGATAGCGACAGCTCAAGGTTTTCGAACGACACCACGAAACTGAACAGCGCCGCGGCCACAATCGACGGGCGCAGCATGGGCAGCGTCACACGCATGAACGCGACCGGCGCGCTTGCGCCCAGGTTGCGCGCGGCTTCCTCGATGGAGCCGTCCAGCCCGGCCATGCCGGCCGTGACCAGCCGCACGGTCCAGGGTATCGTCAAGCAGACGTGCGCAATGACCAGCCCGCCGAACGTGCCGATGATGTCTTGGTCCAGCACCTCTTCGGCGCGCAGGTAAAAGAGATAGATGCCCACGCCCGCGACGATGCCGGGAATCAGCAGCGGCGACAGCAGCAAGGTGTTGACGCCCTTGCTGCCCTGGAAGCGATAGCGCGCAATGCCGACCGCGGCCAGCACGCCCATGACGACGCCAATGCCGGCGGCCACCAGCGACACTTGCAGGCTGAACAGAAAGCCATTGGCGAACGCGGGGTTCTGCCACGCTTTCACGTACCAGGACAGCGTGTAGCCGGACGGGGGAAAGTAGAGAATGGCGTCCTTGAAGAAGCTCAGCCAAACCACCAGCACGATGGGGCAGAGCATGAACGCATACATCAGGACGACGAAGACCCGGTGCAGCCACGTTGCCCACGGGATCACGCGGATGGGCGTAACCCGGGTGGCCGCAACGGCCGGGTCCAAAGGAGGCGCGCTATGCAAATCCAGATTCCTTGTCAGCGAGGTGCCGGCTCGGTGTGAAACTCCTCCTGGAACTCTTCGGTTCACTTGGTTAACCAAAGCATATCGATGGGTTGCTGCTCGACTCAACTAGGGATAACCCACGCGCTTTGCAACTCGCGGGTAATCCCTGAAATTCCGAAAAAAGAGGTGCAACCTACCGCAGTGCAATAGCCTGATGAGGTGCAACCCGGTGTAATGATTCGGGTTGCTGCAATGCCCGCCTGCCCGGCTTACCGCGCGGCTTCCAAGCCGCACAAGGCTTGCAATACCGCAACGCGGCTTTGCCCCAGCACCATGCCGTGCCAGTCATACGCGTGGCAATAGAACGCGTCTTGCGTGGCTTGCAGGATGTCGCGGCGCAATGCGGGCGGCGCATCGGGATTGGCCCGCAGCCAGTTGCGCCCGCGCAGCGCCAGCACGATGTCATCGAACGGCACCGTGCCGTATTCCAGCGCCATCAGCGTGGGCGAAGAATCGGGGCACGCTTGATAGATCAAGCCGGCCAGATGCCCGGTGATGTCCACCGACGCCGAGCTGCCCTGATACGGCACCGCAATATCCGCGCCCCACCACTGCCGCGCGCGCGCCACTTCCGCATCATTACGCCGCCCGGCGTAGATTTTTTCACCGTGGCCGCGCGGACCCAGCCCCGTGTGCACGTCGATCCAGCCGATGTGCGCGTAGCGGCTGGCGTGCGTTTCCAGGATGCGGCGCAGGTTCAACAGCGACGCCGCCGGGCGCGCGCCGCCGTAGAACAAGCCGTCAGCGTGCGTGTACTGGCCGCGCGACACGGCCTGCGCGAAGGCAGGTTGCCCGTGCTCGGCCACGTAGCGGGCAATGTCGCGCTGGTTGCTTTCCGATGGCGGCCATTCTGCGGGCAGCAGCAGCGGATGCAACGCGGCATAGCCCGGGTTGACGGGCAGCGGCGTGCCGTCAAAGGGCTGGGCGTTGCGGTTCAGGTCGACGTTGCCTTCATCGGTGCGCGCCATCCACGAGAAGCCATACGGGTTCACCGCGTGCACCAGCAGCAACGCCACGCCCGCTTGCGTGGCGCGCTTGATCATGGCGGCGTCATCCATCAGCGAAAACTGGCAGCCCGCGCCGCAGAACCCTTCCACGCCGTGCGTCGCCGACGTCATGATCAGCAGGCGTTGCGCGTCCGGCGCGCCCAGCAGCGCCACGTCGGTGGCCAGCGCTTCGCCCTCGCTGCCCACATCCGAAATGGGATAGGACGCAACGGCGGCGCCCAGGCGCGCGGCGTCGGCCAGGAAGCGGTCGCGGGACTCGGCGTAGCTGCGGGGGAAGTAACTCGTGCTGCTGGGCATCATGGCTCCTGCGTATCGATGACGTGGCCGGTGCGGTCCTGAATCCAGAACAGCACCACGGTGGAAAGCGTCACCGTCACCATCAAGTACCAGGCAGGCGCCATGGGATTGCCGGTGACGTGCAGCAGCCAGGTCACGAAGAACTGGGCGAAGCCGCCAAAGACCGAGATGCCCAGACCATACACGACCGACATCCCCGTCGTGCGCACGGCCTTGGGAAAGAGTTCGGGCAACATCGTGATCACCGGCGCGGTCTGTAGCGCCAGCAAAATGGCCAGCAGCGCAATCACCGTCATCAGCCGTTCGGTGCTGGGTGCGGACACCAGCCATTGAAAGCACGGCAGCAAGGCGCACACCGTGGCGGCGCGCGACCAGAAGATGACCTTCTTGCGCCCCACGCGATCGGCCAGCATGCCGACAAACGGCGCGATGACAAAGCCGATTGCGCCCAGCACCACGCTGGCGAACAGCGTGGAGGTGGCGGGCAGGCCCAATTCCTTATTGGCATAGGCCGGCATGTAGAAGCCAATGATTTGCGCGCACACCATGCCGCCGATCACCAGCAAAATGCCTTTGACGATTTGCGCCTTGTGTTCGGCAAAGACCAAACGCAGCGGCTGATGCTGCGACGCGGCTGGCGAGGGCTTCGAGGTGAGCGGGGTTTGCGAGCTGTGCGATGTATGCGAGCTGTGCGGGGTGTGCGAGCTGTGCGGGGTGTGCGAGCTGTGCGCGGTTTGGGCATTCTGAGAGGATGTGAAGGTGTTCGCAGGCTCCAGCGTCTCTTCCAGGTTGCGGCGAATGTACGCGCCCACCGGCACGGTCAGGATGCCGATCACGAACGGCACGCGCCAGCCCCAGGCCTGCATCTGCTCCTTGCTGAGCGCCGCCGTCAGCAGCGCCACCGTCAGCGCGCCCAGCATCACGCCCAGCGACTGGCTGCCGAACTGCCAGCTGGAATAAAACCCGCGCTTGTCCGCGGGCGCGTGCTCCACCAGCAGCGTGGTGGACGCGCCGACCTCGCCACCCGCGGCGAAGCCCTGAATCAGCCGCGCCAGCACCATCAGCACGGGGCCGGCGACGCCCATCTGGGCGTAGGTGGGCGCGGCCGCAATCAACGCACAGCCCAGCCCCATCAGCCACAACGTCAATGTCATGGCGGCGCGGCGGCCATGGCGGTCGGCATAGGAACCAATCAGCATGCCGCCAACGGGCCGCATCAGAAAGCCCACGCCGAACGTGGCGGTGGTAAGCAGCAACTGCCCGTAGGCTGACGCAGCCGGAAAGAACAGCGGCCCGATCACCAGCATCAGGAACGTGAAGACGGTGAAGTCAAAGAACTCCAGCGCGTTGCCAATAGTGGTGCCGGCGATCACGCGCCGGCGCATGGCGCTTGAATGCAGATCCTGCCGGCCGGGCGCGGCGGCAATGGCGATAGACATGTTTTCCCCTTGATGTCCGTTTTTCCGGGCGGCCGGTCCGTGAACCCGGACGCTGTAACCGCCCTGACTGGATGAATATACGGATGGCGGACGATAAGGAAAAGACAGTATTTTTGTTCCAGTGAAACCTTTTCCTTATATCCCCTGCCGTTCGCCAAGCCGTCATCCGCCCACCCGGCCCCATCGCCGGCAGCGAATACCGGCGAACCCTTTTTGAGACCTCGCTCATGAACCTGCGCCAGTTGCGCGCCTTTGTGCTGATTGCCGAACACCGCAGCATTCGCGCGGCGGCGCGCGCCCTGTTCGTCACCCAGCCCGCCGCCACGCGCAGCCTGCGCGAGCTGGAGCAAAGCGTGGGCGCGGAACTCGTGCGACGCAGCGCGCGCGGAGTCGAACTCACCACGTACGGCGAAGCGCTGTACAAACGCGCCGTCATCATCCTGCAAGAGACGCGGCGCGCGCAGGAAGAGATCGGCCAGATGCTCGACGGCGAAGGCGGCACCTTGAATCTGGCCATCAGTTCATCGGCGCTGACCGCGCTGCCCGCCGCGCTGATGGCGTTTCGCGCGCGCATGCCGCGCGTGGCCGTGTCGTTCAACGAAGTGGCGCCGCCCTATAGCCACGAGCAACTGGAATCGGGCCGCTACGACCTGCTTGTGCAAACCGAGTACGACGGCGACATCGAAGACGGCTTCGCGCGCCGCACCCTGTTCACGTTGCCGATGGCGATTGGCGCGCGCGCCGGCCACCCCTTGCGCCATGCGCGCAGCCTGGCCGACCTGCACGGCGCGCTGTGGCTGCTGCCGGGCAATATTCAAGCGCCGTCGAACCTGCTGCGCCTGGCGTTCGACGCGCATGGTTTGCCGCCGCCGCGCGACATCATCCCGTGCCAGTCCATCGCCATCGCGTTGGCCATCATGGCCGAAAGCGATGCGCTGGGCATCTTTGTGCGCGCCTTGTTCGACCATCAACTGATGCCCCGGCCCTTGCGCATGATGCCGCTCACGCACGAGCTGCCCGCCGCCCGCGTATCGATTCTGACGCGGGCCGATTCCCCTCCCACGCCCGCGGCGCAATGTTTCATCGACTGCCTGATGGCGGCGCGTTCCAGTCCGGCGGGCAAGCGTCCAAAGGCGGCCAGCAGACCGGTTATCATTGGCGCCGGGCCACGCCAATGACGTCGCAACCGGCCTGTCGCCCACACTCTGCGGTTCTCATCCATGGCGTTTCCACGACTTCCCTCCCCGCCCACCTTGACCGATACGGTCGCCAAGCGCCTGCTCGCCGAAATTGACGAAGGCCGCGTGCTGCCCGGCGAAAAGCTGCCCACCGAGGCCGCGCTGGCGGAACAGTTCGGCGTGAGCCGCACCGTCATCCGCGAAGCCGTGTCGCGGCTGCGGCAGGATGGCATCGTTGAAGCACGGCAAGGCAGCGGCGTCTATGTCACCGGCTTGACGGGCAACCGTGCGCTGCGCATCGACGCCGCCGACCTGAGTTCGCTTGACGCCGTGCTGCACATCGTGGACCTGCGCCGCGCGCTGGAAACCGAAATCGCCGCCCAGGCCGCCGCCATGCGCAAGAAGCGCGACATGGCCGAGATCGACGCGGCGCTCGCTGCGATTTCACAAGCGGTGGCCGATGGCGGCGACGGCGTGAAGGAAGACGTGGCGTTTCATCGCAGCATCGCGCGCGCGACGGGCAACCCGTATTTTCTGACGACGCTGGCGTTTGTCAGCCAGTTCCTTGAAGCCGCCACACGCGTGACGCGCGGCAACGAAGCGCGCCACGCGGACCTGATGCGCGACGTGCTGCAAGAGCACAACGCCATCGTCGAAGCCATCCGCCGCCAGGATGTGGAAGGCGCCCGCGAAGCCGCCCGCATCCACATGGTGAATGCGGCCAAGCGGCTGCGCCAGGCGCATCGTTAGCCTGACACCCGCGACAACGCTGGCCGCATCGGCAAGCATTGCCGCGTCGTCAGCGAAACGCCTTGATGAAGAAGTCCTGCGTGCCGAAGTTGCCCGACTTCAGCGCGATGCTGACGTCCGCGTTCGCCACCGGCGTGTAGCCCGCGCACCACGGCACGCCGGGGTCGATCTGTTCGCCAATGGCGATCTGCTCCAAGCCCAGCGCCTGCACCACCGCGCCCGACGTTTCGCCGCCCGCCACGATCAGCTGGCGCACGCCGCGTTCGACCAGGCCCACCGCAATGCGGGCAATGGCCGCTTCGATCATCGCGCCCGCACGCTCCACGCCCAACTGCGCTTGTGCGGCCTTGACCTGATCAGGCTGCGCGGTGGAATAGACCAGCACAGGGCCGTCCTGCATGCGCGGTTCAGCCCAGGCCAATACTTCCGCCACGACGTCGTCGCCCGACGCCAAGCGCATCGGGTCCAGCGCGTAGGCCGGCCGGCCGCTCGCGATGAATGCGGCGACTTGCCCGTTGGTGGCGGTGGAGCAACTGCCCGCCACCACGGCCTGCAAGCCCGCTGAACGGGTTTGCGCCGCGGCCTGCGCGGCGGTCAGCCCCCAGTTGCCCGGCAGCCCGATCGCCACGCCCGAACCCGCGGTCACCAACGGCATGCCGCGCAGCGCCGGTCCCAAGGTCAGCAGATCGTTGTTCGACACGGCATCCACGATGGCGATCTCGACGCCGTCGTCCTTCAACGCTTGAATGCGCGCGCGGATCGCGTCGGCGCCCGCGGCCACCACGGTGTAATCGATCAGCCCAACCTTGCGTCTTGTCTGCGCAGACAAGACGCGCACCAGGTTCGGGTCCGTCATCGGCGTCAGCGGATGATGCTGCATGCCCGATTCGTTCAACAGCACATCGCCCGCGAACAGATAGCCTTTGAACACCGTGCGCTTGTTGTCGGGGAAGGCGGGCGTGGCGATGGTGAAGTCCGTGCCCAGGCGCGTCATCAGCGCATCGGTCACGGGCCCGATATTGCCCTGCGCCGTGCTGTCGAACGTGGAGCAATACTTGAAGTAGATTTGTTCTGCGCCCTGCTGTTGCAGCCATTCCAACGCAGCCAGTGACTGCGCCACGGCCTCGTCGGCGGGCAACGTGCGCGTCTTCAGCGCGACGACCACGGCGTCGGCGTCATCGCGCAGCGGCGCGCCGGGAATGCCGATGGTCTGCACCGTGCGCATGCCCGCGCGCACCAGGTTGTTGGCCAAGTCGGTGGCGCCGGTGAAGTCGTCGGCAATACAGCCCAGTTTGATGCTCATTTTTCCTCCGGCAGCGTGATGCCCGGAAATATCTTGATGACGGCGCTATCGTCTTCGCGGCCATGCCCGGCGGTGGACGCCTGCATGAACATCTGATGTGCCGTGGACGCCAGCGGAAGCGGAAATTTGGTGTGCCGCGCGGTGTCCAGCACCAGCCCCAGGTCCTTCACGAAGATGTCCACAGCGGACAGCGGCGTGTAGTCGCCCGCCAGCACGTGCGCCATGCGGTTTTCGAACATCCAGCTATTGCCCGCGCTGTGCGTAATGACTTCGTACAAGGCGTTGGCGTCCACGCCTTCGCGCAGGCCCAGCGCCATGGCTTCGGCGGCGGCCGCAATGTGCACCCCGGCCAGCAGCTGGTTGATGATCTTGACCTTGCTGCCCGCGCCCGCGCGGTCGCCCAAACGGTAGACCTTGCCCGCCATGGATTCCAGCACCGCGCCGCAGGCGTCGTACGCCGCCGCGCTGCCGGCCGTCATCATCGTCATCTGGCCCGACGCCGCCTTGGCCGCGCCGCCCGAAATCGGCGCATCCAGATACAGGATGCCCTGCTCGGCCAGGCGCGCTTCCAGCGCGATGGACCAGTTGGGGTCTACGGTAGAGCACATCACAAACACCGCGCCAGAGCGCAAGGCCGCGGCAATGCCGCCCTCGCCGTACAACACGGCTTCGGTCTGCTGCGCGTTGACGACCACGCTGATGATGATGTCGCACGCGGCGCCAAGCTCGGCCAGCGTGGCGCAGGCCACACCGCCCTGCGTGGCGAAGGCGGCGGCCGCTTCGGCGCGGATGTCGTAGACGTGCACGTCGTGGCCCGCGCGCCGCAGGCTTTGCGCGATGCCCGCGCCCATGGCGCCCAGGCCGATGACGCCAACGCGGCGTGAAGAAGATTGCGAAGAGTTCATGTGGGGTTCGTCCGGGTAGATGGTCGGTGCGCGAACGGTGCGCTTAGCGCGTCAGGTCGTCGGCCATGTAGGCGCGGATGATGTCGGCAAAGTCCTTGTCGCCCGCCAGGCCAAGCCGCGCCGCGCGCGTGGTGTCCCAGCGGCCCGGCCAACTGCCGACGATGCGTTCGACGCGCTCGTCGCGTTGCCACGTAATGCGGTCGGCCACGGCGTCGCCCGCCACCTCGCGCAGCGCCTGCTCCATCTCGGCAACCGAAACGGAGACGCCGGGCAAGTTGATCGGCGCGCGGTCCGCGACCGCGTCTGCCGGCAATTCGCAACCGGCAATCAAGGCCTGGATCGCGCCGCGCGGCGACAGCAGCCACAAGCGCGTATCGGCGCCCACGGGGCACACGGCGGGTTCGCCGTTCAAGGGTTCGCGAATGATGCCGCTGGCAAACGATGAGGCCGCGGCGTTGGGCCGGCCCGGCCGCACGCTGATGGTGGGCAGGCGCAGCACGCGGCCATCCACAAAGCCGCGCCGCGTGTAGTCGGCCAGCAGCAATTCGGCAATGGCCTTTTGCGTGCCGTAAGACGACTGCGGATTCAGCGCGGTGTCGTCCTGCACGATGTTCGGCAAGGCGCCGCCGTACACCGCCACCGAGCTGGTGAAGATGACGCGCGGCTGGTGGCCCAGCGCCCGGCACGTTTCCAGCAAGGCGCGCGAGGCATCCAGGTTGATGCGCATGCCCAGATCAAAATCCGCCTCGGCTTGCCCGCTGACAATGGCCGCCAGATGGAAGATGGCGCGCGTGTTCTTGTCGATGGCTTGGCGCAGCACGGCGGGGTCTGCGATATCGCCCACTAGCGAGTGCACGCGCGGGTCGGTGAAGGCATCCGTCTTGACCACATCCAGCAGATCGATCTGCGTGATGGGTTGCGGCCCCCGGGCGTCCAGCGTCAGCGAGCCTTGCTCCAGCAGTTTGCGAGCCAGCCGCTGGCCCAGGAATCCGGCGCCGCCGGTGATCAGAATCTTCATGATGGAGTGCTCACTGATTGTGGAGATAAGGACGGGCCCAGCCCAGGCCCGCAGAGGTGCCCGCGCGCGGCCGGTATTCGCAGCCGATCCAGCCCGTGTAGCCCAGCGCGTCGATGCGCTCGAAAAGATAGGGGTAGTGCAGCTCGCCCAGGTCGGGCTCGTGCCGGTCTGGCACGCCTGCGATCTGGATGTGGCCGATGCCTGCGATGTCGCGCTGCAACTTCACGGCGATGTCGCCTTCGACGATCTGGCAGTGATAGCAGTCGAACTGCACCTTCAGATTGCCGGCGCCGACCTCGGCGCAGATGGCTTGCGCGTCGTCTTGGCGGTTCAGGAAGAAGCCGGGAATGTCACGCGTGTTGATGGGTTCGATCACGATGGTGATGCCGGCGGATGCCGCCGCGCTGGCGGCGCGCGCCAGGTTCTTCACGTACACCTCGCGATGCGCCGCGCGGTTCTGGTCCGCGCGGATCAGGCCCGCCATGACGTGCAGGCTGCGGTTGCCCAGCTGCGCGGCGTATTCCAGCGCTTGATCCAGCCCGCGCTGGAACTCGGCCTCGCGGCCGGGTAACGACGCAATGCCACGTTCGCCAGCCGCCCAATCGCCCGGCGGCGCGTTGAAGAGCGCTTGCGTCAGGCCGTTGTCTTGCAAGCGCGCCTTCAGGTCGGCCGCCGCAAACTCGTACGGAAACAAAAACTCCACGCCTTGGAACCCGTCGCTGGCGGCCGCCTTGAAGCGGTCCAGAAAGGGGTGTTCGGCGTACATCATGGTGAGGTTGGCGGCCAGGCGCGGCATGGGCATTCCTTATCGAATCAAGCGGATCAGCGGTTAACGAGTTTGGCCGGCGTGAACCAGACCGCGATGGCGCCTACGACCAGCACGGCGGCCAGCACATACATGCCGGACGCGGTAGAGCTGGTGACGTCTTTCAGGTAGCCGATCATGTAGGGGCTGGCGAAGCCGGCCAGGTTGCCCACCGAGTTGACGATGGCGATGCCTGCGGCAGCGGCGGTGCCGGACAGGAAGGCGGTGGGCAAGGACCAGAACAACGGCGCGCACGTCAGCACGCCGGCCGCGGCCATCGACAGGCAGATCAGCGAAATCACGGTGTTGTCGGCAAAGGACGCCGCCGCCGTGAAACCCACTGCGCCCGCCAGCGCCGGCACGATCAGGTGCCAGCGGCGTTCACGGCGCTTGTCGGCCGAGTGGCCCAGCAGGTTCATCACGACGATGGCGCACAGGAACGGAATGGCGCTGAGCAGGCCGATGTTGAACGCGCCCGTCACACCCGTGGACTTGATCAGCGTGGGCATCCAGAACGTCAGGCCGTACTGGCCGGCGACGAAAGCAAAGTAGATCAGGCACATCCACCACACGCGCGAGTCCGCAAACACGGCGCGCAACGAGTGCTTTTGCGTGCCGGTCTGCTTCTGGTCTTGCTCGATCTCGCGGGTCAGGATCTGCTTTTCATCCGCGGTAAGCCACTTGGCGCTGGAGATGCCGTTATCCAGATACATGACGGTGACGATGCCGATGACCAGTGCGGGAATGGCTTCAATCAGGAACATCCACTGCCAGCCTTGCAAGCCGTGCGCGCCGTGAAACGCTTCCATGATCCAGCCCGACAGCGGATTGCCGAAGATGCCGGCCACCGGAATGGCCGACATGAACAGCGCAATGATCTTCGCGCGGCGATGCGCCGGATACCAGTAGGTCAGGTACAGGATGACGCCGGGGTAGAAGCCCGCTTCGGCCAGACCTAACAGGAAGCGCAAGATGTAGAAGCCGGTGGGCGTCTCAACGAACATGAACATGCCCGACAAGATGCCCCACGTGATCATGATGCGCGCAATCCAGATACGCGCGCCCAGCCGGTGCATCAACAGGTTGCTGGGCACTTCAAAGAGGAAGTAGCCGATGAAGAACACGCCCGCGCCCAGGCCGAAGACCGTTTCGCTGAAGCCCAGGTCTTGCGACATTTGCAGCTTGGCGAAACCGACGTTGACGCGGTCCAGATAGGCGATCACATAGCAGAGCATCAAGAACGGCACGAGCCGCCAGAACACCTTGGCATAGGCGCGGGCGGTCTCGCGGGATTCAGGCTGTGAGGCCGCAGCGGGTGCGGCGTTCGACGCCAAGTCCATCGGGGGCATGAAAAGTCTCCAGGGATGCGCCGTGCGGGTCCGCGAGCGGTGTCGTGTCGGCCTGCCGGCTTTGTACGGAAGTGGGGAGTAATGCGAGAGGGTCAGTACAGCGAAATCAGTACCGCGCGCCGAAGGTCACGCGCAGGTCTTCGATGGCAACGGCGGACAGCGGCGCGGGGCGCGGGTTGGACATCAGCCACAAGCGCGCGGTCTCTTCCAGTTCTTCCAACGCATACGAGGCATGGGCGACCGAACGTTCCCATACCACCGGCCCCAGCCGCTCGAACAACGCGCCGCGCACCTGGCTTGCCACCGCGGCCACTTCAGCCGCCGCTTGCGCATCGCCGGGCCGGCGATAGCCGATCAGCGGAATACGGCCCACCTTCATCACCTGATACGGCGTGATGGGCGGCAGCACTTCGTCGGGCCGCCACACACCCGCCAGCGTCAGCGCGACCAGATGCGTGGAATGCGTATGAATGATGCCGCGCGATTCGGGGCTGGCGCGGTAGATGCCTTGATGCAGCACGAGCGTCTTGGACGGCTTGGCGCCCGACACCCAGTTGCCGTCCAGATCCACCTTGGCCAACTGCGCCGGATCAAGCCGGCCCAGGCAGGCGTCGGTGGGGGTGATCAGCCAGCCGTCGTCCAGGCGGGCGCTGATATTGCCGGCCGCGCCGACGGTATAGCCACGGTTGTAAAGGCTGGCGCCGACAGTGCAGATTTCTTCGCGGACGCGGGTTTCGGCCTGCATGATGAGATGTCTCTTGAGTAAAAGTTATCGGGTCATCATACAAATTTTGGCGTGGCGAGCCATACCGGGTAAACCCTGAACAGGCATAAAAAAGGCCCGGACTATTGTCCGGGCCATCAGCCAGATATGCGCCCGCGATGCAGCCGCCTTGCACACCCGTGCAAAGGATGGCCGGGGCGGCGGCGCTTAAATCGAGTAGTGGTACTCGCAGGTCAGCGTGGCCTTGAGCGGGCTGTTGGTTTGCGCGCCCGCCGCCGAGCGCGGGCGAGGCGCCGTCAGCTTGGCCTGGAACTTGCCGGCCACTGCGCCATCGGCCTGCTTGTCCACCGACACGCTGGACGGCAGCGCGTACAACGTCAGCGCGACGCCCTCGGCGGGCACCAGCAGCGTGAACACCGATTGCGGGAAATCCGACACGACATAGCCATTGGCATTCTTGTCTGAAGTGAACGCCAGATTCGCGTCGAAATAACGCAGCGTGACGTCCAGGTCTTCCGACGACGGCGACGGGATGACGCCTTTGAGCGCGACGTTGCCGCTATCCGAAACGCAAGACAGTTCGGCCGGCGCGGAGCCCGCGTGGGCGACTCCCGCCAGCAGCATGCAGGACAGGAACCAGGTGGCGCGTGCGGTCATGGGCGTTTCCTTGCGAGTGGGTAGCGGGAAGAAGGCGCCCAGTTTATGCGGAAACGGCGGCCGCGCACGAAGCTCGGGTTCGGCGACGTTCAGCCGCGTTCAGCCGCCCATGGCCCGGCAAAACGTCTGCGCGTCGCCATCGATGATCACGCCCGACGGCAGATAGCCTTCGCGCTGCTTCGTGGCCCGCAGTTGCTGCGCCAAGGCCGCATCCCCGCCCACGGCATAGACGAACACGCGCACCGATTGCGCCGCCGCGTCGCGCAGCAGTTGCGGGTTGGCGGCCAGCGTCATCGCGTCCACATGCACGCCCACGGGCGCGCCCACATTGGCCGCCAGGTTGGCCAGCCATTGCCGTGTGAGCTTGGGCGCCGTGGCGCGCTGCGCCACGTACTTGCCCAGCGGGTTGGCGCTGACCGACTCCGCATGGCGCGGATCAAAGACGATCAGCCCCAGATAGCCCTGACGATCGGTGCCGCGCACGCAGCGCAGCGCTTCCGGAAAGGCCGACGTGATCATCCAGTTGCCATGCGGCAACGCCTGCTTCATGCCCGCCACCAGCTGCCCCACCGGCGCGCAGTCGCGATAGACGACCTTGAGTTCCGCATTGAACGTCTTGGCGGGCTGCGCCGCCGCCACGCGCAACGCGTCGTCCAGGAAGGGCGGCGGTGAACCTCCGCCCTGCCCCAACAGCTTGGCCCCGCGCCAATCGGCGCTGCTCAGTTGCAGCACGGCCTTGCGCCCGACGCCGCCCACCGTGCGGCCCGTGAGCATGTCGTGATGCAGCACCCAGCGGCCGTCTTTCAGCCGTTGCATGTCGATCTCGACACCATCCCAGCCGCCCGCATACGCCGCACTGATCGACGCCAGCGAATTCTCCGGCAGCGTGGGCGCGCCACGGTGCGCGTGCACCTGCATGCCCAGGCAGGCCGCGCTTGCGCCCGACCACGGCAGCGCAACGGCAAGCACCGCCGCGATCACGCGTTTAGCTCGCACCGCCGCAACCAAGCGCTTAGCTCGCATCGCCGTGATATCCATACTTGATGCCGCCCAGCACGCGCATGCGCACCGCTTCGTTGAACGGGTACGTGTAGGCCTGGCCCACCACCACCACATGCGCCACGTTGGCCAGCACGCGGCGGCGCAGCGCCTGGACGATCGATTCATCCTCGCGGCCGGATTCCACCCGCGACATCTGCTGAAAGAGTTCGCTTTTTGTCACCCCGTTCTGCATGAACGAGAACGCCGTCCACACGCAGACCAGCGTCAGCACCAGCGCCAGCCCGGCCGCGCGCGTGGCGGTGCGGCCCGGCTCCTGGCCGGCGGGCGTACGCCACCACACCAACAGTTTTGCGATCAGGTACAGCAGCTTGGCAAAGTGGCCCACCGCGCCCAACAGCGAGAACAACAGCGCCACCGGCGGCACGATGGCCGCGCGCGCCGCGTCTTCGCCCAGCTTGTAGTGTTGGCCGCCGCGGGCGAAGTCCACATTGCTGGCCGAGAATCGCGGCAGCGCTTCGTCCACCGCGCGGTCCAGCATGCTGTCATACAGGCGCTTGAAGCTGGCGGCATCCGTGTAGTTCGACGAAACAGGCATGTTGGCCGGCACCATCAAGGTTTGGCGCAACAGTTTCTGCACGCCAGGGCGCGCCACAAAATCTTCGTACGACAAACCTGGCGGGATGGCGTCGCCTTCCACATGCACGGTGCGGCTGCGCATCGTCTTCCAATACTGCTGCGCAACCGCGGCATTGAAGGTGGCGCGGTCATGCGGCTGCCAGTCGCCCGGCACAGGGATGCGCTTGCGCACGTCTTGCACCACGCGGCCTTGATAGCGGGCAGGCACGTTCTCCGGCGTCCAGCCGCGGCGCGACAGGTTGCGGCGGTAATCGCTCCAGGCGCTGTCCTGCTCGCGCGCCAGACCAATGTCAGACGCCACCGGCACACCCGCGTATTTCTTCCAGCGGTCAGCCACCGACTGCATCACGCTGGTGTAGACCTGGTGATAGCCCCGAATGCCCGGCGCCGTCATGCGGACTTCGCGGTCATCGAACGTGAAGGTCTTCATCTGGCGTTGCAGATCGGTGCGGATGACCTGACGCTTCTTGGGCTCGACCTTCTCGTCCAGGTTCTCGATGTTGGACAGCAGCACCTGGAACACCGCCAGGAACGCCTTGCCCTCGGGCCGCGCATAGACCTCGTCGTCGACCAGCCCGTCCAGATGCAGATCGCCCTGCACCAGCGAGCGTTGCAGCAAGCCGGAATTCGTGGCGATGCGGCGGAAGTCGCCATCACGCGTATCGACCAGCACATTCACAATCAGCTTGATGGCGCTGAACACCAGCAGCGCGGTCACGGCGCAAGCGATGGCGATCTTCAGGTATGACGGCCGGCCGCCCGTGCGCAAGCGCCGGGTCAGCATCAGTTGCAGCACCACCAAGGCGGCCGCGATGCCGGACAGCGTGCGGCCGAAGAATTCGAGTTCTTCGATGTCGTGCGGCGTGGCGCGGCTGCCCACCACGTCCAGCAAGCGGGCGTTGAATCCCAATTCAAAGCTGAGGTAAATCACCGTCAGCACGATCAGGAAAAGAATCTGGCGAATCTGGGCTTGGCGCACGTCAATCCCTCAGATCAAGGCGCGTCGAGGTGATTTCCTCGTCAGGCAGATCCAGCTTGGCCGGCGTGCGCGATGCGCTGGCGCTGCGGGAAGGTGCAGCACCGGTGGCGGCGGCGGCAGGCGCATCGCCGCCTGGCACGCGTTGTGGTGGCGGCGGGATGACCCGGCCTGCGGATTGGGTGCCGGTCTGCATCGGCGCAGGCGCATCAGGCGTGGCCGAACGCGACGGCGCGGCAGAGGGCGTTGACGTGCCCGGCTTGCCAGGCTTTCCCGATTTACCTGATCGGCCCGATTTCGCGGCGGGCGCAGCGGGTGGCGGATACACCCCATACAGGCGCAGCGAATCCATGTACCCCGGCGGATACAAGGATTCGTCGGCAAAGGGCTTGGCGCGCGGGTTCATGCCCGCCACGGTCTTGACGTCGCCCCGGCGCATGCGGCCGTCCTGCGTATAGACGAAGCGTTCGATGACAGAACCCTTCGGAAAGTCGAACGTCAACGCGCTGCGGTCGTCCTGCACCAGCACGGCGGGCCGGTCGCGGCAATTGCCCAAGTCCCACGACAATACGTCGGACCCTTCAATCGCCAGCACGGTGTAGCGGTAGTCGCAGTTGCGGCGTTGCGTTTCAATGACGACAACGGTGCGCGGCCCCACGTTCTCGGTGCGCGCAATGCGGGCCGAGTCCACGTTGTTCAAGGGCACCACGCGCTGGTTGCCCGACAGCTTGACCGAAAAGTTCTTGCCTTCGCGGCGCAGCGTGCCCAGCCCCCCGTCCTGCAAGGGGAACTGGCCGATCTCGGTGCCGAACAAGGCGGCGGTATCCACGCCATAGACCAGCCCGCCCCGCGAATTGGTCTTGACCGCGCAGGCGCTCAACGTCCCCAGCAACAGCAGCAGGGTCGCAAGACGCAGGAGCAGAGAACGGGAAAAGAACGGCGCAGATAAAGGCGAACGGGATAAGGGCAGGCGCATCGACATCATCGTGGTGGCGGGAAATCCGGCGGTGGCAAGGCGCAATTTCCGTCAAAGCCCTGCAATGTATCGCAAAGTTACAGCGCAGGACCAGGCTTGTTTCAATTCCGCCTTGCCGGTTTGGCGCTTACTGCGCGGCCGCTTGCTTGAGTTCCAGCGCGTCCTTCACCAGCTCGCCGGCGCTGTGACGAATGACCGACACGCAACGCGCCACGATAGCGCGCAGCAGCGCTCCTGCGGGCAAGGTGTCGGGCGCGGCCACAAAGCTTTCCACCGATGCCGACACGCGGCCTGCCTTGCCGTCGCGATCTTGTTGCAGGCTCAGCTTGACGGCCTTGCAGCGGTTGTTCACCGCGTTGATGACTTCCAGCAATTGAACGCGGGTCAGGCCCAGTTCGCCCGCGTCGACAAAGCTCGGGTAGACCAGGCGCAGGAATTCCGGGTCCGACTCGCTCAGGCTGAAGAACATCGTGCCCAGGTCGGGGTAGCGAAACACCACGTCGCCGTCATCATCAGCGCGGGCGACCAGGCCCAGTTCTTCTTGCACCACGGTCTGGTACAGGGCGGCTAGCGGGGTGGGGTTGGACATGTTTGGACTCTCCGTATGGGTGGTTGGCGGCGGGAAAATCCGCGCCCTTGTCCCCTGCTACGCGCCAGCCGCGAAAAGGTTCGAAAAATTTTCAACGAAAAATAAATCGAACCTTTTTCGCCGCCATGCATAGCTAGGGGTACAGGCACCCTGCCACAACCAATAAGGAAAGACCATGCAAGAAGCGAAAGAGCCGCGCGACGTACTGACCCAGGCCAAGGCGCACGGCGCCCGCTGGGCGACCCTCTTCGTCCAGCGCGTGAACCGGGGCGACGCCGTGGGCGCCGTCCTGTTCCTGCTGGCCACCACGATGTTCTCGGTGATCTCCGTGCGCATGATGGGTTCGAACGCCAGCTTGAGCTTTTACGACCTGCTGCGCTTGCAGAATGGCGGCAATGTGCAGGGCGCGATGGCCGGTCAGGGCTCGGGCGCCGGCATCTACGCGCTGCTGTGGCTGCTGGCGGTGGTCGGACCGTTGCTGCCGTCGCTGTTGAACCATCGCGCCGGCCGTCTGGGCTATTTCGCCCCGCTTATCTTGTGGGGCATCGCGCTGGCCGGTGTGGTGTCGCAAGTGCGTGAAGTGATGAATGCCACGCGCCAGTTCGCCGGTTTCATGGGCAATTCGCGCGCCAGCCGCAACCTGGCGGGCGACATGGCATCGAACCTGTGGAACAGCATGAGCTTCGGTTTTGGCTTCTACCTGTCGCTGGCGATTGTCATTGCGTTTACCGTCCGCGGCGTCGCCGTGCTGCGGCGCCGCGCTTGATTTTCCGCCCCTGCACGGCTAAGGTGCCGCAGCCCTCGCCCCGGAGGGCTGCGGCATTTTCCGCCGATGGGCTGACGTTCCGCGTCCAGTTCGACACCAAGAATCTGAACCATGAACACGCTCGATCCCAAGCGCTACGTCATCAACAACGTCGACGCGCTGCTGCGCATCATGCATGCCGACCCGCGCTACGCGCTGGACTTCCGCAACAAGGCCGAGCAGCACATCACGCTGAAGCTGCGCAAGAAGTTCTTCAACACCTCGCCGGAAGGCGTGGTGGACGCCTTCAATAATGCGCTGATGAAGTTCCTGCAAACGCGCACGTTCAAGGACGAAGGCTTCCAGCATGGCCAGCCGCCTGGCGGCTGGGCCGCGCATGAGCTCGCGGTCAGCAAGCTGGGCGGTTACCTGTATCGGGGGTCGCTGCACGAGCTGATCCAGATGCATCGGCGCACGCGGCACGAAGTGCGCTGGACCGGGCCGGATGGTGACGGCGGGCTCGACGACACGGCCTTTGACGATGCGGAAGACGTGGGCGACCCATCGCCCTTTGCCGACCCGGCGCACGCCTACGAACACCTGTCGATCGTCAAGCGCATGCGCGACTGCCTGAACAAACTCAGCGATACGCTGCGCGCCACGATGTTCCTGTATCTGGACGAAGTCCCCATGGAACAGATCGCCAAGCAGCAGGACCTGCACGTGCCAACCGTCAAGAGCCGCCTGCATGCCGCACGCAAGCTCGTGGCCGAGTGCACGCGCAAAGGAATGGACTGATCATGTCTGAAGACCGAGTGCTGTCCTATTTGTCGGGCGAGCTCGACGATGACGCCCGCCGCGCCTTCGAAGCCCACATGGCGCGCGACCCCGCGCTGCACGCCGAAGTCGAAGAATGGCGCACCCTGGCCCAAGCGCGCCAGCTGGCGCACAACGAGATCGGCCAGGCCGGGCGCGACGCCGCGTTTCTGCGGGCGCTGGCCGAACGCCCGCAACCCGCACAAGCTGTGCCCTCGCGCGCGCGCCGGCTGTGGCAATGGCTATGGCCCACGCCCGCCAGCCCGCTGATGCCGCTGGGCTGGGCGCTGGCGATCATGTTGTCGGTCATCGTGGTGCAACAAGCTCCGCTTGACGTCGCCGCGCCGGACGGCGTGCTGACGCGTGGCGGCGGCTCCTGCCCACGGCTGGTCGTGGACCTGCCTGACACGCTGACCGCCAAACAGCTGCGCAACACCTTGTCCCAGTACGACGTGTCGATTGTGGACGGCCCCGATGCCGATGGCCGCTACGTGCTGAGCGCCGCGCGCGAATCGTCGTTGCAGGATGCCGCCCACGCGCTGGGGGTGCTGTCCGCTACCGCCGGCCCGGCCGGCGTTTGCCCCCGTCCATAAGGCCCGGTATGAAGACGAATCCGTTTCCGATTGCGATGCCGCCGGTGATGCCGCCGACGTTGCCTTTATCGCGCCGGCGGCTGCTTGCCGCCATGCTGGGCGCGGGGCTGTTGCCGTTGCAGGCGGGGGTGTTGGCCAACCCGGCCGCGGCAGACTCGCCCGCTGCCGCAGCCAACCCCGCAGCCAAATTTGCCCCGACATCCGCCCCAACAGCCGCACCTGCCAAGCACCGCTACGCGCTGGTCATTGGCAACGCCCGCTACGCGGTGCCGGCCAACGCGCTGGTCAACCCGGTCAACGACGCGCGCTTGATTGCCGAGTCGCTGCGCAAGCGGCAGTTCGACGTCACGCTGCTGACCGACCTGACCACCGCGCAAATGGAAGACGCCGTCGATGAGTTCGCCACGCGCGCAACGGGCGCCGATCTGGCGCTGGTGTATTTCGCCGGCCATGCGGTGGCGGTGGACGATGTGAACTATCTGTTTGGCGTGGACCTGGCGCTGCCGTTGGGCGAAGTCCGCATCCGCACCGCGCAGCAAAGCTCGCTGAGCCTGAAGCGCGTGTCGCAAGCCATGCGCCGCGCCAACGTGCGCGCCCGGCTGATGGTGCTGGACGCCTGCCGCACGAATCTGACACGCGGCGCGCCCTCGGCGGGCCTGGTTCACACCGTGCCGGCAGGCGGTGAACTGATCGCGTTTTCCACGCAGCCCGGCGCCACGGCCGAAGACGGCTTTGGCAGCGACGGCCCGCGCCATAGCCCCTACGCGTATTACTTCGCGCAGGGCTTGGACGAGCTGCCCGCCTCCGCCCCGGTCGAGAATTTCTTCAAGCAGCTGACGGGCGACGTTCAAGTCGCCACCGCTTACCGCCAGATTCCGCACTACGCCAGCAGCCTCGTCGGCACGGTCACGTTCACGACGCTGGCCGACGGGCAGACGCCCGCGGTGCCGGGCGGCAAGCCCGGGCAAGCCGGCCGCGGCCCGTCGCCCACGCTGGGCCGCGACTTGATCAAGGCGCGCATGAGCGCGTGGGAATTCGAAATTGAACGGGGCGCGAAATACCTGGACGAGCCCCGCCTGGCCTCGCTGCAAGCGCGCGCCAAAGCCGGTGACGTGGTCGCCATGACCACGCTGGGCCTCATCGCCGAAAACGGCGAACACGTAGAGCAGGACTACAAGGCGGCGGCCCGCTGGTATCAGCGCGCCGCCGACCAGGGCTTTGCCCCCGCGCAAACGTACCTGGGCGAACTGACCGGCATGGGCCGGGGCGTGCCCAAGAATTACAACGTGGCCGAGCGCCTGTTCCGTGAAGCCGCGGAAGCCGGCCACCGCCGCGCCGCGCTGGATCTGCTGGACGTGCGCGCGCGCATGGGCGAACCCATGGACCCGCGCGAATGGATGACCGTGCTGCAAGACGCTGCGCTCAACCCGCTGGGCATGCCCGCACCCGGCATGCCGCAGATACAGGGGCTGCCCGATATGCCCTGGATACGCGCGCCCGCCATGCGTACGCCCGGCCGGCCCTGAACTCGTCGGCGCGGCGCACTTCGGCTAGGATGGAGCACTTGTCCCCGTCAAAGGAAACTGCCATGCCCTTGATGAAGCATCTGGCCTGCGCCGCCGCGCTGGCCTTGTCGCTGCCCTTGGCCGCGCACGCCGAAACCGTCACGCTGCAAGCCGCCAGCGCCACCCCCAGCGCCGACCCGCACACGGGCGCCCGCGTCGTCGACGTGGCCTTGAAACCCGAAAGCCAAAAAGCCCTGGCCGACTTCACGCGCAACCGCGTGGGCAAACGCATTCAGCTGCGTTCGAATGGCGTGCTGCTCACGTCCGCCACCTTGAAAAGCCCGCTGGAAGGCGACAGCTTTCGCATCACGGCGGGCGAACACGGTTTTGCCGGCAAGAGCGCCGAAGAGATTGCGCAAGGCATCATGAAAGACGGCGGCCTGACCGTGGACGACGAGAACACGGCCAAGTAGCGCTTGCAGTCAACGCTGGCAGGCGCGCAGCGGATTCAGTTCGTGATTTCGAACAAGCCCGCCGCGCCCATGCCGCCCCCCACGCACATCGTCACCACCGCGTAGCGCACGCCGCGCCGGCGGCCTTCGATCAGCGCATGCCCCGCCATGCGCGCGCCTGACATGCCATAAGGATGGCCGATAGCAATGGCGCCGCCGTTCACGTTCAGGCGATCGTCCGGAATGCCGAGCTGGTCGCGGCAGTACAGCACCTGGCAGGCAAAGGCCTCGTTCAATTCCCACAAGCCGATGTCGTCGATCTTCAGTCCGTGCCGCGCCAGCAAGCGCGGCACGGCATGCACGGGGCCGATGCCCATTTCCTCGGGGCCGCAACCGGCTACCGCCATGCCCCGGTACGTGCCCAATGGCGTCAACCCGCGCCGGCGCGCCTCGGCCGCGTCCATGATGACGCAAGCCGACGCGCCATCCGACAACTGCGACGAATTGCCCGCCGTGATGTGTTCCCCGGTCTGAAGCCGCTGGCCGTTCTTGAACACCGGTTGCAGCTTCGCCAGACTTTCCAGCGACGTGTCCGGGCGGTTGCCTTCGTCGCGCGCCAACGTCACGGCTTGCGCTGAAGTCTGCCCCGTGGCGCGGTCAGTCACTTGCATCACGGCGGCAAGCGGCACGATCTCGTCATCGAAACGCCCCGCAGCTTGCGCGGCGGCCGTGCGCTGTTGCGAACGCAGCGCGTAAGCGTCTTGCGCGGCGCGCGGAATGCCGTAGCGGCTGGCCACGATCTCGGCCGTCTCCAGCATGCTCATGAAGATTTCGGGTTGCTCGCGCATCAGGGCGTCATCAAACCAGCGGTGGCGGTTCATCGTGTCGTTCTGCACCAGCGAGATCGATTCCAGCCCGCCCGCCACCACGATATTCATCCCTTCCTGCGTGACTTGCCGCGCCGCCGTGGCAATGGCCATCAAGCCGGACGCGCACTGGCGGTCCAGCGTCATGGCGGCCACGTGCGCGGGCAAGCCGGCGCGCAATGCGGCCTGGCGCGCCACATTCATGTGGGTCGTGCCTTGCTGCAAGGCCGCGCCCAGAATCACATCTTCGACCTCGCCGGGCGCAATGCCCGCGCGCGCCACCGCGTGCGAAATTGCATGCCCGCCCAAGGTGGGTGCGGTGGTGTCGTTGAATGCCCCGCGATAAGCGCGCCCAATCGGCGTGCGCGCGGTGGAAACGATGACGGCTTCTCTCATGATGGGGTCCTGTGACTTAGCGATGCCAGACGGTGTGGCTTTGTTCTCGTGCGAATTGGGCGACGTAGTACGGCCCCAGGCCGCCCTTGCCGGTCATGCCTGAACCCTTCCAGCCGCAAAACGTCTGGATGCCCGGCCACGCGCCGGTCGTCGCGCCGCTGGCCCGGTTCACGTACAGCGCGCCGGCTTGGGCGCGATGCAAGAACAGGTCGATCTCGTCCTGCTCTTGCGCGTAGCAGCCCGCCGTCAGGCCGTAGTCGACGTTGTTGCCGTCATCGATCGCGGCATGCAGGTCGGTAAACGGCAGCACGGAGACGAAGGGCAGGAACAGTTCCTTACGATTCAAGCGGTGCTCGGCAGGCAACCCGGCCGCCACCGCAGGACGCACGTAGTGGCCATAGGCCAGTTCGCCCGCGCTCAAGCGGCGGCCCCCGGCCAGCAGCTGGCCCGCCGCGCTGACGTCTTCGCACGCCGTGCGGTAGCGCCGCCAGGCGGCTTCATCAATCAGCGGCCCCATGAACACGCTGCGCTCGCGCGGGTCGCCCACGGATACGGCTTCGGTGGCGGCGCACAACCGTTGCAAGAAGGCGTCGTGCACGGACGCGTGCGCATAGACCTTCGAGCCCGCCGAACACTTTTGCCCTTGCAGCCCGAAGGCCGATCGCACCACGCCTTGCACCGCCACATCCAGGTCGGCGCTGGCCGTGACGTAGGTGGGGTTCTTGCCGCCCATCTCGGCAATCACGGGCCGCGCATGGCGGCCTTGGGCAACGGTTTGCAGCAAGTCCATGCCTACTTCCAGGCTGCCGGTGAAGGCATAGCCGTCCACGTCGGCGTGATGCGCCAGGATGGCGCCGGTCTGCGCGCCGCCGAAAACGCCGTTCACGCAACCCGATGGCACACCTGCCGCATCGCAGGCGCTAAGCAGTAGCGCGCCCGTCAACGCGGCGCGCGGCGATGGCTTGTAGACGACCGCATTGCCCGCCAGCAAGGCCGCGCACACCATGTTCACCGACAAGGCCAAGGGAAAATTGAACGGCGCGATCACGGCGAAGACGCCGTAGGGGCGCAACACATCGTGCGTGCTTTCATTGTCGAAGGCGCGCGCAAGCGGCTGGCGGTAGCCGTCGCTGCGTTCGGCCTGATCGCAGTAGTAGCGGATCAGGTCCACGGCTTCTTCCGCTTCACCCAGCGCTTCCATGCGCGACTTGCCGATTTCGATCATCGTCGCCATGGCGAAGTCGTACTTGCGTTCGGACAGCACCATCGCCAACCGCCGCAATACCGCGATGCGCGCCGTCCAGCCTTGCGCGGCCCAGGCCGGCTGCGCGTGTCGCGCGCATGCGATGGCCTGATCGACCGTGTCTGCGCCCGCGTTGGGAAAGCGGCCGATCAGCAACCAGTGATCAATCGGCGAATACGATTCTTGCAACGGCTCGCCCGCCACGGCGCGTCCATCGAAGCGATGGCGGTAATCCAGGCCCAGCATGCGCGATTCAAAATCCGGCAGGCGCTGGTCCAGCACGTTGTGCACCGCTGAAAAGTCGGTGTGGATGTTCGAGTACGTGACGCGAGGCAGGGTGTGGTCGATCACAGCAGCTCCGGGGCGGCGTTCAGGCCGAGGCGCGCACCAGCGGTTCCAGCGCGCGCCGCAAGGCCGGCGGCAATTCGACGGGCCGGCTGCTGGCGCGGTCGACATAGGCGTGGGTGTAGCTGCCTTGGGCGGCGGCGCTGTCGTCGTCGCCGCGGAACAACGCGAATTCGTACGTCACGCTGGTGCGGCCCAGGCGGCCTACGCGCAGGCCCAGCACAACGCGGTCGGGAAATGACACCGGGCGGAAGTACGAGGTCTGGCTGTGCACCACCAGGCCAATCACGTCGCTTTTTTCCAGGTCCAGCACGCCCAGTTCGACAAGCGTCTGGTTGACGGCCGTATCAAAGTATTCGTTGTAGACCACGTTGTTCATGTGGCCGTACACGTCGATATCGCGCAGCCGTATGGTCATGGGCAGCAAGCGCGGGTAGTCGGCGCGCGCGTGCGGCGCGGCGCGTTGGGGTTGGGGTTGGCCGCTCATGCCGCCTCCTGCGCGCGCTTCAAAATGCGCGCCACGTGCGCCAGGCCTTCGGGCGGCTCGATCGGGTGAGCCAGGCTGGCGATCTCGTCAAAGTGCGCCGCGATGTTTTCAGGCGTGCGTTCGCCTTCAGGGAAATACATGCCCGCGCTTTCAACGATGGCCAGGCGCGCGTAGGTGCCCGCGCCCGCCAGCAACGCCGTGCGGCTGGGCGCGCCCTCGGCCACCAGGAACAAGGCGGCGGGCGTGACGAACGCCGGGTCCAGCGCCCGCAACGCGTCCGCATCAAACATCTCGGCCGTCATGCGGGTGGCGGCGGTGGGCACGAGCGCGTTGACGTGGATGCCGTGCTTTTGCCCTTCCAGATGCAGCACGTTCATCAAGCCCACCACACCCGCCTTCGCCGCGCCGTAGTTCGACTGCCCAAAGTTGCCGTACATGCCGGACGTGGAGGTCGTCATCAGGATGCGGCCATAGCGCTGCTCTCGCATGATCGGCCACACGGCGCGCGCGCAATTCGCCGAGCCCAGCAGGTGCACGTCGACCACCGCGTTGAAGTCATCGGCGCTCATCTTGGCGAAGGTCTTGTCGCGCAGGATGCCGGCGTTGTTGATCAGGATGTCGACGCGGCCCCAGGCGTTCATGGCGCGCGCCACCATGGCGTCCACGTTGGCGCTGTCGCACACGTTGCCGTCGTCAGCAACCGCTTGGCCGCCCGCCGCCACGATCTCGTCCACCACGGCTTGCGCCGCGCCGCCAAAGTCGTTGACCACAACGCGGCAGCCGCGCGCGGCCAGTTGCAACGCATGGCTGCGGCCCAGGCCTTGGCCCGCGCCCGTCACGATGGCGACGCGTTCATCGAAGCGAATGTTCATGGATGTCATCCTTGAAGAATGGTCATGGTGATCCAGTCGGCCACCAGCGCGGGACGCGCGGCGCCCTCGATCTCGACGGTGACGGCGTACCGGGTGGTGAATTCACGCGCATTGCGCGGCGTGAATTCGCTCAACACAAAGCGGCCCCGCACGCGCGCGCCCACCGGCACCGGCGTCAGGAAGCGGACTTTGTCGAAACCGTAGTTGATGCCGATGGCGCCCTCGAACGCGGGCAACACGTTCTGGCTCAAGGCCGTCAATAACGACAACGACAAAAAGCCATGCGCGATGGGTCCGCCAAAGGCGCTTTCGCGTGCGGCGCGCGCGGGGTCCACATGGATGAACTGATGGTCATCGGTGGCGTCGGCAAACAGATCCACCTGCGCCTGCGAAATGGTCACCCATTCCGACACGCCGATTTCCTGCGACACCTGATCGGCCAGGGCTTGGGGGCTTGCAGGTGCTTGAACAAGGTCTGTGGTCATGGGCTGCTGGGAGTCGAATGCGAGGGGGATGGCAGGCGGAAAGGCCAACGGGCCATGGGCCATGGAGCCAAAAACATACCGAGTAGTATAAACTTCGATTTTCTGATTTGTACAGCCATTCGGCCACACGGACGAGGCCGCACCCCACCACCCATTCAGGCTAGGGGCTCGGCCATGTACACGCGGGCAATTGGCTAAACTGGCGCTTTGCCGTAACGCATGGATGGAGGAAGGCGCATGAAGGGGGAACCTACGGTGACGGCTGCACGCGATGACGGCATGGGCAACATTGAACTGCTGACCGCGGCGGCTGAATGCTTCATGGAGCAAGGGTTCCACGCATCCAGCATTGACGACGTCGCCCGCCGGCTGGGGGCTACCAAGGGCCGCGTCTACCACTACTACCGGTCCAAGACCGATCTGTTCTTCGACGTGCACCGCGAAGGCATGCGGCGCAACTTCGAAGCCGTGCGCCCGGTCATGAAGGAGAAAGGCACGGCCGCCCACCGGCTGGCGCTGATGCTCAAGCACCACGCGCTGTCGATGATGGAGAACCTGGCCTTCGAGACGGTGGTGGTGCAAGGCGTGCATATGCATCGCCTGGGCGCGACCACCCCGGCCCAGCGCCAGACGCTGGCCGAACTGATGACCATCCGCGATGACTTCGAAGCGCTGTTTAAGCGCGTGGCGTACGAAGGCGTGGAAGATGGCTCGCTGGCCATCGACGACGTTTCCGTTGCGGTGAAGGCGGCGCTGGGCGCCATCAACTGGCTGGCCGTGTGGTATCGCCCGCGCCTGGGCGAAACGCGCGATGACCGCGAGATTCTGGCGGGCAAGGTGGTTCACACCATCATCGCGGGCTTGGGCACACGCGCCTGACGGCAGCACGGCGCGCTTTTCGTCAAAGCGCGCCGCTCGCCATCGATCTCCGGGCAGCGATCCGGCCAGCGATCTCCGGCCATCGATCTCCGCCCATCACTGTCCGGGCAGCGGCTTCAGGCCAGCCGCTCTCGGCGCAACCGTATCCCCGCCGCGTCGCGGTCCCACGTGCCATCGGCCAGCCCTTCGCTGCGCAGCACATGCTTTTGCAGCTTGCCGCTGGCGGTTTTCGGCAGTTCTTCCACCACCCGCACATAGCGCGGCACCATGTAATGCGGCACGCGTTCGGCCAGCCAGTTCACCAGCGCGCCCGGTTCGATTTCCGCGCCGTCCACCGCCGTCACCACCGCCAGCACTTCGTCTTCGCTATGTTCACTGGGAACCGCCACGGCAACCGCTTCGCGCACAGCGGGATGCGCGCAGATTTCTCCTTCCAGCTCGAACGACGAGATGTTTTCGCCCCGCCGGCGGATGACGTCTTTCAGGCGGTCCACGAAAAAGAACGTGCCGTCTTCGTCGCGCCGGAACGCGTCGCCCGTGTGGAACCAGCCGTTGCGCATGGACGCGGCGGTGGCTTCGGGGTTGCGGTAGTAGCCCGAGAACAGCGCCCAGGGCCGATGCGAGCGGATCAGCAGTTCGCCCACCTGGCCGTCTGGCACCGCGCGGTCTTGCGCGTCGCCCACGCGCAGTTCAAACCAGGGGCGGGGCTTGCCGCAGCGCCCGGCTTCGGTCAGCCCGGGGCCGGCGCTTAAGGGGCTGGCGATCTCGGTCATGTTGTAGACCGTGTAGAGGTCCACGCCAAAGCGCGTCTTGAACGCCGGCGCGTCTTCGCCAAACGGCACGATGAACGCCTTCTTCAAGGGGTGTTCGCGGTCACGCGGCGACGGCGGCTGCTTCAGCAAAAAGTTCGCCATGACGCCCAGCAGCAGCACCACCGTGCTCTCGGTGTCGCGTATGGCGTCCCAGAATTCGGCGGTGCGGAACTCCGGCACCATGGCGATCGACCCGCCATAGGCCAGCATCGCGTACACGTAGAGCGTGCTGCCGCAGTGGAAGATAGGGCCTGCGATCATGCAGCGGTCATCCGGCGTGATGCAGTCAAACGCGTCCGGCCCCATGGTGTAGATCTGCACGTAGGACGTGACGACACCCTTGGACAGCCCGGTAGTGCCGGACGTGTACATGATGGATTGGGTATCCCAAGGTTCGATCGGCGTTTCGGTGGCCAACAAGTCCGCCCCTGGTTCGCCGGACGCATCCACCAGCGCGGCAAACGACACGCCTGCGGGCGCCGCAGGGGAAGCGTCCCCTTCGCCCGTCAGCAGCACGCGGCGTAGCGCCCCCGGCGACAGCTCCTGCAACCGCCCGACCAGCGCGCGGTGCGCGAGCATCAGCCGCGCCTGCGCGTTTTCCAGCACATGTTCCAGCGGCCGGCCGCGCAAAGCGGTATTCAGCGGCACATACACCGCGCCCAGGTAATTGATGGCGAACCAGTTGGCCAGCAGTTCAGGGCCGTTGCCCATCCAGCACAGCACGCGGTCGCCCTGCTTGACGCCTTCGCGCCGCAGCGTAGCCGCACGGCGGCGAACCTGCGCCAGCGTTTGGGCATACGTCCATGTGGGTCCCCCATGGAAACGGACGAAGATTCTGTCCGGTATCTTTTTCGCCTGGCTTTCCAGCAGATAGCGCAACACGCACGCCTGGCGGTCGGGAACGGCCGCCCGAGCCTCGTCGTTCATCAACTGTCTCCTCGCTTTGTTATTTCGCTTATTTTTCATGACTTTTCCGCCGCCATCCAGCGTGGGCAGATGCGGACTTACCCGCACACCCCCTGCCAGACGACGTGCGGAGTCTTGCGACTTTCAACATACTTGGTAGTATATCCACGAAATAAACCTGAAGGACAGCGGATGAGCATGGTTTCAATTGAGCGTGACGACGGCGTGGCGGTGGTGCGTTACGACCGGGGCGGCAAGGCCAACGCGCTGAATCTGGCGGCTATCGAAGCGTTGATCGACGCCGCGCACGAGTTGGCGCGCGATGACCGCATCCGCGCCGTGGTGCTGACCGGCACGTCCGCCCTTTTCTGCGCGGGCATCGACTTGAAAGACCCCGCGCTCTGGCAGCACGGCGACCCCTTGGCCACGCAACGCGCGCTGGCGCGCGGCGAAGCGCTATGCCGCGCCTGGAGCGAGCTGCCGCAACTGACCATCGCCGCCATCGAGGGCGCGGCGGTGGGCGGTGGCGCGGTGCTGGCGCTGGCGTGCGACTGGCGCGTGCTGGGCGCCGATGCGTTTCTGCGTTTGCCGGAAGTGCGCCTGGGACTGCCGCTAGCCTGGGGCGGGCTGCCGCGCCTGGCCAGCCTGGTCGGCCCGGCACGCGCAAAACGGGCGCTGTTCACGGACTTGCAACTGGATGCCGGCACGGCCGAAACCTGGGGCCTGGCCGACCGCGTCGCCCCTACGGGTGCAGCCGTCCACGCCGCCACGGCGCTGGCGCGGGACGCCGCCGCCTGCCCGACGCTGGCGCTGCGCTTGACCAAGCGCGCCATCGACGCCCAATTCGACGCAAGCCCCCTCGCGCACGCGCAGACCGATCAATTCCTGTTGTGCCATTTGCTGTCCCCCGCTAAGGCGGTGTAGCGCCACCTTGTCGCTCCATCTCACCTTGTAGCTCCATCTTTAGATACGCCATTCAGACCCGGCTAGAACGGGCACCCATCCTGGAGGAAAGACATGAAACCACTGCTTAGCGCCCTGCTTGTGGCCGGCGCCTTCGCGCTGCCCGCTGCGCACGCGCAATCCGACAAGCCCATCCGCATCGGTGTTCTGACCGACCTGTCCGGCATGAACGCCGACCTGTCCGGCCCGGGCTCGGTGGAAGCCGCCCGCATGGCGGTGGAGGACTTCGGGCCGACCGTGCTGGGCCGCAAGATTGAAGTCATCGTCAGCGATCACCAGAACAAGGCCGACGTGGGTTCGGCCACCGCGCGCCGCTGGATCGACCAGGACAACGTGAAGGCCATCGTGGATGTGCCGACGTCTTCCGTTGCGCTGGCCGTGCAAGAGATCACGCGCACCGCCAACATCGCGTTCCTGGCCTCCACCGCCGGCACGTCGGACCTGACGGGCAAGGCGTGCTCGGCGTCGACCGCGCAATGGACCTACGACACTTACGCACTGGCCAACGGCACCGGCCGCGCGCTGACCGAATCCGGCATCAAGAAGTGGTATTTCCTGACGGCCGATTACGCGTTCGGCCACGCCTTGCAGGCCGACACCGAAAACGCCGTGAAGCAGGCGGGCGGGCAGACTTTGGGCGCGGTCAAACACCCGCGCGCATCGAACGATTTTTCGTCATTCCTGCTGCAAGCGCAGGCTTCCAAAGCCGAGATCGTGGCGCTGGCCAATTCGTCGGGCGACACCACCATGGCGATCAAGCAAGCCAATGAATTCGGCCTGATCAAAGGCGGCCAGAAGCTGGCCGGCCTGCTGATGTTCATCACCGATGTCGATGGCGTGGGGCTGGACCAGGCGCAAGGGCTGGTGCTGACAACCGGCTTTTACTGGGACATGGACGACCGCACGCGCGACTGGAGCAAGCGCTACGCCGAGCGCATGAAGGGCCGCGTGCCGACGATGGCGCAAGCGGGCGTGTATTCGTCGGTGCTGACCTTTCTGAAGGCCGTGCAGGAAAGCGGCAAGCTGGAAGGCGATGCCGTGATGAAGCAGATTCGCGGCATGAAGATCGACGACATGTTCGCGCGCAACGCCTATCTGCGCGAAGATGGCCGGCTGGTGCACGACATGTACCTGGTCGAAGTGAAGAAGCCGTCGGAATCGAAAGCGCGCTGGGACTACTACAAGATTCTGCGCACCATTCCGGGCGACAACGCCTTCCGCCCGCTGAATCAGGGCGGCTGCCCGCTGGTGGCTGCGAAGTAGCCCGCCCTTCTTTCGCGCGCAAGCCCGACAACAGGCCGGCCCGTGCAAACGGCGCCGGCCTTTGACTTGGCGCGCGCCATCGCGTGGCGGCGTGCGTGCCGCGCCCGCAGCCCATCACCCCATCGTCAAATCTTCCACGCATTCAGCTGACTGTCATTAACCTTTCATTTGCGACTTCTAGCATTGCTCGTCCCTTCAAGGCACAGCCCCCCAGCCAGGAATCCAAATGAGCAAATCCATTTCCGACAAGACCGTCCGCAACCCCAGCCAGAACAGCCCGTTCAGCGACATTCTGGAAAAGAACATGTCGCGCCGCATGGTGATGCGCGGCGGTCTGGCGGCCGCCTTCGCCACCATGACCTCGCTGGGTCTGGCCGGCTGTAACAGCAGCGACGATGATGACGATATCGTGGACGGCGGCACGCCCCCGACGCAACCGCCCGAAGTACCGGGTGGCGGCACCGAGCCGCCCGCCGCGCTGAAACTGGGTTTCGAATCGCTGCCCAACTCGATGACCGACGGCTGCGTCGTGCCCAACGGCTACGTCGCCCACGTGTTCGCGCCCTGGGGCACGCCGCTGAACGACAACGCCCTGCCCTGGGACCAGAACGGCAACAACTCGTCGAACGACCTGCTCAACTCGATGGGCATGCATCACGACGGCATGCACTTCTTCCCGATTGAAGGCAGCTCCACCGAAGGCCTGCTGGCCATCAACCACGAATACATCGACCCGGCCGCGCTGCACCCGAACGGCCCCACCACCGTTGCCGGCAAGCGCCCCGCCGAAGAAGTGCGCAAGGAAATCAACGCGCACGGCGTGGCCATCGTCCACGTGCGCCGCGAGAATGGCCGCTGGAACATCGTCAACAATTCGCGCTTCAACCGCCGCTTCACGTCGGCCACCGCCATGAAAATTGCCGGCCCCATCGCCGGCACGGATTGGGTGAAGACGCCGTTCTCGCCCAACGGCACGCAAGTGCGCGGCACCAACAACAACTGCGGCAACGGCTACACGCCGTGGGGCACCTACATCACCGCCGAAGAAAACTGGGCGGCCTGCTTTGTGAACACCGGCACGCGCCCCGCGCATCAAATCCGCGTGGGCGTGTCTTCAGGCCCCACTGGCCGCTACCAATGGGAAACCGCGGAAGGCGACGCGACGGAAGTGCTGGGCGAATTCGCACGCTTCAACGTCACGGAAACCGGCGCCAGCGCCACGCAAGACTGGCGCAATGAAGTCAACGGCTTCGGCTATCTGGTTGAGATCGACCCCTACGACCCCGCCAGCATCGCCACCAAGCGCACGTCGATGGGCCGCTTCGCCCACGAAGGCTGCGCCTACAGCAAGCCCGAAGCCGGCAAGCCGCTGGCCTTCTACAGCGGCGACGATTCGCGCTTTGAATACATCTACCGCTTCGTGTCCGACGCCGTGTGGGACCCGAAGGACGCCGAGCGCACCGACCGCCTGGCCGTGGGCGCCAAGTACCTGGACAAGGGCACGCTGTACGTCGCGCGCTTTAACGAAGACGGCACGGGCGAATGGCTGCCGCTGGTCGGCGCCACCAAGGGCGCGGGCGGCCGCACGCTGGCCGATGAATTCGGCGGCCCGGACGCCATCCTGATCAACACGCGCGGCGCCGCCGACTTCGTGGGCGCCACCCCGATGGACCGCCCCGAGTGGACGGCCACGCACCCGACCAACGGCGACATCTACCTGACGCTGACGAACAACAGCAGCCGCAACGCCGCCAGCGGCACCAACCCGCCCAACCCGCGCCTGAACAACGTCAACGGCCACATCATCCGCTGGCACGACGAAGCGGGCTCGACCAAGTTCGAGTGGGACATCTTCGTCTTCGGTTCGAACGCCGCCGCCAACGCCGACACCAACCGCTCGGGCCTGACCACGCTGAACCAGCTGGCCAGCCCCGACGGCCTGGGCTTCGACCCCCGCGGAATCCTGTGGATTCAAACCGACAACGGCATCGATGGCGGCCGCAACAACGACGTAGCCCGCGCCACCAACGACCAGATGCTGGCCGTGATCCCCGGGTCGCTGGCCGACAGCACCGGCACCGGCCCGGCCATCAACGCGTCGAACCAGGCCGACCTGCGCCGCTTCTTCGTTGGCCCCAACGAAGCCGAAGTCACCGGTTTCGCCTTCACGCCGGACTACACCAGCATCTTCCTGAACATCCAGCACCCGGTGAACTGGCCGGCGTATGGCACGGATGATGCAACGGTTGCGTCGACGGGCACCGTGCGCCCGCGCTCATCCACCGTGGTGATCCAGCGCGCCGATGGCGGGCCGATCGGGGTGTAACCCACACGACCGCCCTTCAGAAAGAGAAGCCGCCGCAAGGCGGTTTTTCTTCGGACGCGGCCGCTGGGCCAGAGGGCCACCGGAATGCGCCGCGGTCCAGCGCGACCCAGCGCGACCCAGCGCGATCTGAAGCGCGCCATTCAAACGGGGCAAGCCGCCAGGCGCCGCGGACACCCGGCACCGTGTATCGTTCGCGTACCTGCTTTCCCTGACACTCACCTGCCTTATGACTCCAGACCAACAACTCCTGCACGCGGCAAGCAAGAACGACACCGTGGCCATCGAACAGGCGCTTGCGCTGGGCGCGTCCGTCGACACCCGCAACGACTTCGGCGGCACCGCGCTGTTCTGCGCCGCCACAGACGGCGCGGCCGATGCCGTCCGCGTCTTGCTCGCCCACGGCGCCAAGCTATCCAGCCGCGCCGGCCACGGGCTGACCGCGCTGCATCAAGCCGCGAGCTGGGACCGCGAAGCCGTGGTCGCCTTGCTGCTGGAGGCGGGCGCCGACGTAGACGCTGTCATGGATGATGGCGGCACGCCGTTGATGGCTGCCGCGGCCCGCGGCAATCTGAAGATCGCGCAGCTCCTGCTCGCCCACGGCGCGCAAGCGGACCTGCGCGACAACGAAGGCTGGAACGCCTGGGCCTGGGCCACCGAAAAAGGCGCCGACGAGCTGGCCGACCTTCTGGAAGAGGCAGGCGCGGAACCCGCATTCCCGGGGGAGTAATCGGAAAGGTGGTGGCTGGGCCGGTGTTTGGGCGGATGGCTGGGCTGATGGCTGGGCTGATGTTGGGGCTAATGTCTGGGCCAGTATCTGGGCCAGTGTCTTAGCCCGTCGCTCAGCCAGCATTTCAGCCGTTCTCTCTGAGGGAACTCCGCACATTTACATTTGAGGCGAACAAAAGCTGATCCGTTTTTGAATCTCGGGGGTCATGAGGGGTAAGCACCCATTCCTCTTGCTCTCCCGAAAGGTCACCCATGCATGTCGCCCTGGCGTCACGACGCCTCGCCTCTCCTGCTTTGCAGCGCTCGCTCCATGCCACGACGTTGAAGGCCGCCCTGTTGGCCGCCTTCGTCGCCGCGCCGGTCTTGCTGGCCCCCACCGCCGTTCACGCCCAGCCGCAAACGCGCAGCTACGCGATTCCCGGCGGCCCGTTGGGTGACGTGCTGGGCCGTTATGGCCGCGCTGCCGGTATCGTGCTGTCGTTCCGCCCGGAACTGACCGAAGGACGCCAAAGCCCGGGGCTGAACGGCAGCTACACCGTCGACGGCGGCCTGAATGCGCTGCTGGCCGGCTCCGGCCTGCAAGCGGTGCCGCAATCGGGCGGCAGCTACGTGCTGAACCGCCAGCCCAGCGCCAGCGACGGCACGGCCACGCTGCCCGCCGTCACCGTGACGGGCGCATCGCAATACGACCTGCCCGAACCGTACGCGGGCGGCCAGGTCGCGCGCGGCGGCGGCCTGGGCGCGCTGGGCAATGTCGATGTCATGGACACGCCGTTCAGCACCACCAACTACACCTCGCAGATGCTTGAAGACCAGCAGGCCCGCACGCTGGCCGACGTCGTCGTCAATGAATCGTCCGTGCGCGTCATGACGTCCACCAGCAGCTTCAGCGAAGACTTCCAGATTCGCGGCTACAACGTCGCAAGCGGCGACGTGGGCTTGAACGGCCTGTACGGCCTGACGTCGGCCAACCGCATGCCCGCCGCGTTGATGGAGCGCGTCGAAGTGCTGAAGGGCCCGGGCACGCTGATGTACGGCATCAGCCCCAACGGCGCTATCGGCGGCAACATCAACATTGTCACCAAACGCGCTGGCGACACGCCGCTGACCCGCCTGACCACCACCTACGAAAGCAAGTCCGTGCTGGGCGCGCATCTGGACATGGGCCGCCGCTTTGGCGAAGAGAACCAATGGGGTATCCGCTTCAATGGCGTGTACCGCAACGGCGACACCAGCCTGGACGGCGGCCGCAACAAGTTCGGCCTGGGCGCGCTGGCGTTGGACTACCGCTCGCCCACGCTGCGCTGGACGCTGGACACCTATTCGCAACGCGAAAACGTCGACAACTTCCGCGCGCAAACGGGCTTCAAGCCGGGCATTGAAAACATTCCGGCCGCCCCGTCTGGCCACCGCGCCATCTACGACGGCGCCAACCTGATGTCGCGCGACTCAACCATTGCCTCGCGCCTGGAATACGACATCTCGGATCACCTGATGGTGTACGCGGCGGGCGGCTATCGCTATGGCGCGAGCGAGCAAGATTTTCCGTCAGCGCGCACCACCGACGCCGTCGACGCGCTGGGCAACTTCCGCGTCATCAACGCCTGGTACGACGCGTACTCGCGCAACAAAACCGGCGAGATCGGCGCGCGCGCCAACTTCGATACGTTCGGCATCAAGCACCGCGTGAGCGTGTCAGGCTCGATCCTGAAGACGGAAGCGGGCAGCTTCTACCTGTCGGCCCCGTTGAGCCAGAAGATCGACTCCAACATCTACAACCCGTCGCCGTTGATTCCGATGACGGGCGACCGCCAATCGCCCACCAAGAACTCGGAAACGACGTTGTCCAGCCTCTCGCTGACCGACACGCTGTCGTTCGCCAACGAACGCGTGCTGATCACCGGCGGCTTGCGCAAGCAGCAAGTGAAAGCCGAGAACTTCAACGCGGCTGGCGCCGTCACATCCTCGTATGACGAAGGCGCCATCTCTCCGCTGGCCGGCATCGTCGTGCGGCCGCTGGAAAACGTCTCGGTCTACGGCAACTTCACCTCGGGCCTGACCCGGGGCGGCACCGCACCCGTCGGCACCGCCAACGTCGGCGAAGTCTTCGCCCCGTACAAGTCCAAGCAGTACGAGGCGGGCGTGAAGGTCGATTGGGGCACCGCCATCACCACCGTGTCGGTCTTCCAGATCGACCGCCCGAACGCCATGACCGACCCGGTCAGCAACGTCTACAGCTTTGACGGCGAGCAACGCAACCGCGGACTGGAACTGTCGGCCGTCGGCGAAGTCACCCCCGGCCTGCGCCTGATGGCCAGCGCCACGTTCTACGACGCCAAGCTGCAACGCACGGCAGGCGGCGTGAACCAGGGCAACAACGCCAACGGCGTGCCCAAGCGCACGTTCAACCTGGGCGCGGACTGGGACCTGCCCTGGGTGCCGGGCTTAAGCGTCAACGCCCGCGCCATCCACACGGCCGCCACCCCCTACAACGCGGAAAACACGCTGACGCTGCCGTCATGGACCCGGTATGACATCGGTGCGCGGTATCGCACACAGATCATGGGCAAAAATGTCACGTTCCGCGCCAACGTAGAGAATTTGTTCAATAAGGACTATTGGCTGTCGAGCAGCACGCTGCTGACGGTGGGCACGGTGGCGGCGCCCCGCACAGTGTTGTTGTCGGCGCAGATTGAGTTTTAAGCGCGTTTAGCTAAAAGCGCCGCTGCGGATCACCACGTAGCCCGGGGTTGGCAGATTGCCCATACCGGGCGGAGTAAAATCCGCTCCCCATGCGCTTTTCTGACTTCGAACTCCGCCTCGCGGCCCTTGGCGCCCAGCCCGCACATCGCGGCCGGGTTGTGCGCGCCTGGCTGAGCGGGCAAGCGTTCGATAGCGACACATGGCGGCGGCGCTTCGACAACTTCCTGCCGCTGGCCGTGCGTGATGCGCTGCCCGCGCTGACGATGGAGCTGGACGGCCTTGCCCGCATCCACGCCGAACATGCGGGCAACGACGGCTCGCGCCTGCTCCTGTCGCTGGCCGACAGCCAGATGGTGGAAAGCGTGCTGCTGCCGCGCGACGGGCTCTGTGTGTCTACGCAGGTCGGCTGCGCGGTGGGCTGTCTTTTTTGCATGACGGGCAAGAGCGGCCTGATCCGCCAAGTCACCAGCATGGAAATCCTTGCCCAGTTTGTGCTGGCGCGCCGTCTGCGCGCGGTGAAAAAAGTGGTCTTCATGGGCATGGGCGAACCGGCGCACAACCTCACCAACGTGCTCGAAGCCATCGACTTGCTCGGCACCGAAGGCAACATCGGCCACAAAAACCTGGTCTTCTCCACCGTGGGTGACCGGCGCGTGTTCGAGGCCTTGCCGCAACAACGCGTCAAACCCGCGCTGGCGCTGTCGCTGCATACGACCAAGGCCGATCTGCGCCGGCGCCTGCTGCCACGCGCGCCGCACATCTCGCCGGAAGAACTGGTTGAGCTGGGTGAAGCCTATGCGCGTGAGACCGGCTACCCGGTGCAGTACCAGTGGACGCTGCTCAAGGGCGTGAATGACGGCGACGACGAACTCGACGCGATCCCGCGCCTGCTCAAGGGCAAGTTCGGCGTGCTCAACGTCATTCCCTTCAATAGCCTGGAAGGGGATGAGTACGAACGCCCCGATACGGAACGCATCCGCGAGATTGTCCGCACCCTGCACCGCCGCGGCGTGCTGACCAAGATCAGGAACAGCGCCGGACAAGACGTGGAAGGTGGCTGTGGCCAGCTGCGCGCGCGCGCCGTGGGCGCGGAGCAAGTGATCGAACTGCGCCGCTGATCGGCTGGGTTAAGGTGGCTAGCCGTTTAGCGCTTCCGTCAGGACGTTGCCCGTAATCAACGATCAACGATCAACAATGACAGCGCAAACGCAAAAAAGCCGGCCCGCTTGCGCGATACCGGCTTTCAGCTAAAAGTGTCGGGAAACACTTTCAAGAATTCGACCACATCAAGTGGTCGGGGCGAGAGGATTCGAACCTCCGACTCCTGCGTCCCGAACGCAGTACTCTACCAGGCTGAGCTACGCCCCGAGTCTTACTACTGGAGTATCACCGCTGAGATATTGCTACCCCGAGCATTGCTACTCTAACTACCTGCTCGGCTACGCTCAGTGCAACCAAACATCTTTCGCTGATGAATCTGAAAGGCATCTGCCAATCAACAGCGACCGCTATTAGAACCTAAATTCAGTTTTTTTGAAAATCGGGTTTTTCAACCGAACTTCCAAGCCCTGATTTGGTTGTGATCTAGTGCGCTCTTTGGCTTTTCAACCAGGGGTTTTAAGCCCGGCCCCAAACCTTAGTTCGCGCTAGCGATCTCTATTCACCGCGAAAGCGCAGAATTCTAGCAGAGAATTCAGGAAAGGGGAAACGGGGTAGATCGACAGGGCTTCGCGGGCACGGTCGGCTTCGGCTACGGCGGCCTGGCGGGCGTGTTCCAACGCGTCCGTGGCTTGAATTGCGGCAGCCACGGCGACGAAGTCGGCGTCGCCGGTCTTGATGGCGTCGCGGATCAATTGCTGCTGTTCCGGGGTGCCCACTTCCATCACGCGGATCAGCGGCAGGGTCGGCTTGCCTTCGCGCAGGTCGTCGCCCACGTTCTTGCCCAGCGCGGCGGCGTCGCCGCTGTAGTCCAGCACGTCGTCCACCAATTGGAACGCGGTGCCGACGTGGCGGCCGTAAGCGGCGGCGGCGGCTTCCTGTTCGGGGGTGGCGCCCGCCAGCACGGCGCCGACTTGGGCGGCGGCTTCGAACAGCTTGGCGGTTTTGTAGCGCACGACTTGCAGGTAGCGTTCTTGCGAGACGTCCGGGTCGTGCACGTTCAGGAGTTGCAGCACTTCGCCTTCGGCGATGACAGTGGTGGCTTCGGACAGGATGCTCATGATGCGCATCGAGTCGGCTTCCACCATCATTTCGAAGGAACGGGAATACAGGTAGTCGCCAACCAGCACGCTGGCGGCGTTGCCGAAGACGGCGTTGGCGGTCTCGCGGCCGCGGCGCAAGTCGGATTCGTCCACCACGTCGTCATGCAGCAAGGTGGCCGTGTGGATGAATTCCACCACGGCGGCCAGCAGTTGGTGATGCGTGCCTTCGTAACCGAGCGCGCGCGCCACCATCAGCACCATGGCCGGGCGCATGCGCTTGCCGCCCGCGCCAATGATGTAGTCGCCAATCGTGCGGATCAGAACCACATCCGAATTCAGCCGATCGCGGATGACCGCGTCGACAGCCTTCATATCGTCAGCAATGGGGGCAATAAGCGCGGGGAGATTCAAGACGTATCCGACAAGTGAAACGAGCCGCGTGGGGGCTCTTACCGCTGGGCCCGCCAGAAGCGGCGGGGGATTCGACCAGCGATTATACGGGGTGTTCAGGAGCGGGACGCAGGGCAAGACGCCGGGGCGGGACGCTGGCGTCCCCCGGCACTTCGCCTGCCTGGCCCCCCTATTCCCCGCCCGGCTTCCAGCGGCCTGGACTTATGCCGCTGGCGCTTTCGGGAACACGCCGCGCTCGGCCAGGTTGGCGTACAGCGCACGCACGCCAAACGTCCAGGGCGCAATCTCGGTAGACAGCTGCACGTCGTTCACCAGCGCGCCGATGCGGTCGGACGCGATGACGACGCGGTCGCCCAGCTTGTGCGTGAAGCCGGTGCCGGGGCCTTTGCGGTCCTGGCTGGGAGAGAACATCGTGCCCAGGAACAGCATGAAGCCGTCGGGATATTGATGGTGCGCGCCGCAAGCCTGGCGCACCAGGTCGAGCGGGTCGCGGCTGATTTCGCGCATGTGGCTCACGCCGTCGAGTTCAAAGCCGTCCTTGCCTTCGATGCGCAAGGACACATCCGCCTGGCGCACGCTATCCATCGTAAAGGCGTCGTCGAACAGCCGGATGAAGGGGCCGATGGCGCAAGAGCCGTTGTTGTCCTTGGCCTTGGTCAGCAGCAAGGCGCTGCGGCCTTCGATGTCGCGCAGGTTGACGTCGTTGCCCAAGGTGGCGCCCACGACTTCGCCGCGGCTGTCCACCGCCAGCACGATTTCGGGTTCGGGGTTGTTCCACTGGGACTCGGGCAGCACGCCGATCTGCGCGCCAAACCCCACCGACGCCATGGCGGGCGTCTTGGAGAAGACTTCGGCGTCGGGCCCGATGCCCACTTCCAGGTATTGCGACCACTGGCCGCGGTCAACCAGTTCAGTCTTCAGCTTGGCGGCCTCGGGCGAGCCAGGGCGCAAGCGGGACAGGTCCGACCCAATCAGCGCCTGCATCCGCACGCGGATCTCGTCAGCGCGGCTGGCGTCGCCGCCCGCCTCTTCTTCGATCATGCGTTCCAGAAGGCTGATGGCGAACGTGACGCCCGCCGCCTTGATGGGTTGCAGATCGCACGGGGCCAGCAGGCGCGGCCCGCCGCCGCCTTGCAGGGTGGCGGCCATCAAGGCCCGCACATCGCCCAGCGATTCTCCTTCGGCGCTTGCCGCGAACGCCACGCGATCAGGGCGATCCAGCAAGTCCGACACGGTGGGCACAGCGGCGGTGATGTCGAAGACTTCGCCGTTGCGCACCACCACCACGCTGGGGCCATTGACCGGCGCCGGACGCCATACCCGACCCACGAGCAACGCCCGCGCCAAGTCGGAAGGCAGAGTGATTCCTTCGTTCATGTGTCTCCTCGCTGTATGCCCTCTGGGCGGCACTCAAATGATGTGCGACGAGTCTAGGGGAATCCATTTATCATGTCCAACATTATGAATTCTAGTCCAATATATTGGACAAAAGACATCGATGGCCACTGAATACGACGTCCCCGCCATTCGCCGCGCCCACGACATCCTGCGTGTGCTCGCCAACCGCCGCACCCCGGTAAAGGCAGCCGAACTGGGCCAGGCCTGCCAACTTGCAAAAAGCACGCTCTACCTGCTGCTGGACTGCCTGGAGCACCGCCGCTGGATCGAACGCAAGGACGGCGGCTACATCATCGGCCTCGAATTGATGGCGCTGGGCTTCGCCTATCTGCGCCACGACGGCCTGCAAGCCGCGTTTCATGAAGCCGCCAGCGCGTTCGTGGCCCGCCACAACGAAGTCGTGCAACTGGCCGTGCTGGACGGGTTCGACGTGGTCTATATCGCCCGCGAAGACGCGCGCCGCCCGGTGCGGCTGGTGTCTGAGCTGGGCATGCGGCTGCCGGCCCACGCCTGCGCGCTGGGCAAGGCGCTGTTGGCCCACCTGCAACCGGACGAACTGGCCGCCTGTGTGCCGGATGAATTGCCGCGCGTCACCGACCGCACGCTCACCACCCGCCATGCGCTGTACCAGGAGCTGGATCTTGTCCGGCAGATGGGGTTGGGACAAGACCTGGAAGAAGTGGCGACGGGTCTTGTCTGTTACGCCGCCTATGTGGGCGAGACGCCGCTGGGCAAGCGGGTGGCGGTCAGCACGTCGATCCCCACCGACCGGCTGGACGACGCCCATCGGCGCGACGTGATGGAAGGCATCCGCCAGGTGGCGCACGACATCGCACGACGGGTTGTTCCCCCGGCGTGAAGCGTGCGCGCCACACCTAAGCCCTTACCCTGCAACGGCTTTTTGACTTTTGAAAAGCCTCGCGCTAATATCCCGGATTCGGTCAGCAATGCCCGAATTACGTCGGTTGTTTGCGTAACCCGTCTGGAAGCTGTGCGGTAAAGCGCCAGGGTCCTTTCCTTCTTGCCAGTCTTCTGGCGCCAAGACAGGAATGCGATCTTTCCAGAAACGGACATCCCGCCCAGCAGGGTTGGGGCCCCGCGCAAATAAACCCATTTACCTATTTAAGGAACACCCCATGTACGCGGTCGTAAAAACCGGTGGCAAGCAGTATCGCGTTGCCGCTGGCGAAAAACTCAAGATAGAACAGATACCGGCAGACATTGGGCAAGAAATCACCCTGGACCAAGTGCTGTCCGTGGGCGAAGGCGACCAACTGAAAGTTGGCACGCCCCTCGTCTCCGGCGCTGTGGTCAAGGCAACGGTTCTTGCGCAAGGCCGCCACGACAAGGTCAAGATCTTCAAGATGCGCCGTCGCAAGCACTATCAGAAGCGTCAGGGCCACCGTCAGAACTACACCGAAATCCGCATCGAAGCCATCACGGCTTAAGACGCGACTCGGTACCACTTAGCAGGAGCTAAACATGGCACAGAAAAAGGGCGGCGGCTCTACGCGAAACGGACGCGACTCAGAATCAAAGCGTCTGGGCGTCAAGACTTTCGGCGGTGAACTGATTCCCGCTGGTTCGATCATCGTGCGTCAGCGCGGTACGCGCTTCCACGCTGGCGTGAACGTCGGCATGGGCAAGGACCACACCCTGTACGCGCTGATCGACGGCAAGGTTCAATTCGGCTTCAAGGGCGCATTGAACAAGCAAACCGTTTCGATCGTCGCTGCCGAGTAATCGGACAAGCACGGTCAGTGCAACGCGGTTTACCGCGTTGCCGGACGGCAAAAGCCCTGTCGCATGCGGCAGGGCTTTTTTGTTTTAAGGCAATTGGCGAGTAAGCTTTCCAATGCCTCCTGGCGGCGCCCCCTGGGCGACTGCCCCATTACCCACTACACGCGCAAACACCATGAAATTCGTAGACGAAGCCACCATTGAAGTGGTCGCCGGTAAAGGCGGCAATGGCGTGGCGAGCTTTCGCCGCGAAAAGTTCATCCCCAAAGGCGGCCCGGACGGCGGCGACGGCGGACGCGGCGGCACCATCTATGCAGTGGCCGATCGCAACATCAACACGCTGATCGACTTCCGCTACGCACGCCTGCACCGCGCCAAGGGCGGTGAGAACGGCCGCGGCTCTGACCAATACGGCGCAGCCGCCCCCGACATCACCTTGCGCGTGCCCGTGGGCACGGTCATCCATGACGCCGAAACCGGCGAAGTCCTGTTCGACATGGACACGCATGACCAGAAAGTCGTGCTGGCCGCCGGCGGCCAGGGCGGCATGGGCAACATCCACTTCAAATCCAGCTTGAACCGCGCGCCCCGCCAGTGGACGCCCGGCAAGGAAGGCGAACACCGCTACCTGCGCATGGAATTGAAGGTGCTGGCGGACGTGGGCCTGCTGGGCCTGCCGAATGCCGGCAAATCGACGCTGATCACCCGCATCTCGAATGCGAAGCCGAAGATCGCCGACTACCCGTTCACCACGCTGCACCCGAACCTGGGCGTCGTGCGCACGTCGCCGTCGCGCAGCTTCGTCGTGGCCGACATTCCCGGCCTGATAGAAGGCGCGTCCGAAGGCGCGGGCCTGGGTCACTTGTTCCTGCGTCACCTGGCGCGCACCCGCGTGCTGCTGCACCTGGTTGACGTGTCCACGCCCGACCCCGACGCCGATCCGGTCGAGCAAGCCGTCGTCGACGCGCGCGCCATCGTTGAAGAACTGCGCCGCTACGACCCGGAACTGGCTGAAAAGCCGCGCTGGCTGGTGCTGAACAAGCTGGACATGGTGCCGGACCCCGAAGACACCAAGCGCCGCTTCCTGGAGCTGTATGACTGGAAGGGCCCGGTGTTCGCCATTTCCGGCCTGACCGGCGAAGGCACGCAAGACCTGCTGTACGCGCTGCAAGACTACCTGGACGCCGAGCGCGAAAAGGAACACCTGTCGCGCGACCAGGCCGAAGGCACCTATGTGGCGCCGGACCCGCGCTTTGACGACACGCGCTCGGATGCCGACAAGCCCGCCGCGCCGCGCGCAAGCGACGAATAAGCCATAATCGCAGTCCTTACGATTACGTCTTTTCTCGCCGCAGCCGGCGCCCAACATGTCTGCTGAAACACCCGCCGTTTCCGTCGTCACCAACGCCCAGCGTCTTGTCGCCAAAGTCGGCTCGTCGCTGGTCACCAACGAAGGCCGTGGCCTGGACCGCGCCGCCGTGGCGCACTGGGCCGCACAGATCGCCGCCCTGCATAAGCAGGGCAAGCAGATCGTGCTGGTCTCCAGCGGCGCCATTGCCGAAGGCATGGCGCGGCTGGGCTGGCGCAAGCGCCCGTCCGTCATGCACGAACTGCAAGCCGCCGCGGCCGTGGGCCAGATGGGCCTGTGCCAGGCCTATGAAGCGGCTTTCGCTGAATACGGCCTGCGCACCGCGCAGATTCTGCTCACCCACGAAGACCTGGCTGACCGCCACCGCTACCTGAACGCCCGCAGCACGTTGTTTGCGCTGCTGCGTTTGGGCGTCGTGCCGATCGTGAATGAAAATGACACGGTTGTCACCGATGAAATCCGGCTGGGCGACAACGACACGCTCGGCGCGCTCGTCACCAACCTGATCGAAGCCGACACGCTGATCATCCTGACCGATCAGCGCGGCCTGTACGAAGCCGACCCCCGCAAAAACCCCGACGCCAAGTTCATGTCGCACGCGCAAGCAGGCGACCCGGCGCTGGAAGCCATGGCGGGCGGCGCAGGCAGCGGCATTGGCACCGGCGGCATGCTAACCAAGGTGCTGGCCGCTAAACGCGCGGCGCACAGCGGCGCGCACACCATCATCGCCTCGGGCCGTGAACGCAATGTACTGACGCGTCTTGCGCAAGGCGAATGCATCGGCAGCGAACTGCGCGCCGTGCTGCCGGTATGGTCGGCCCGCAAACAATGGTTGGCTGACCACCTGCGTCTTCGTGGCCGCGTTGTGCTGGATGACGGCGCGGTGCAAGCCTTGCTGCGCGAAGGCAAGAGCCTCTTGCCGATCGGCGTGACCGAGGTCGAAGGCGAGTTCGGCCGCGGCGACGTCGTGGCCTGCGTGGATAGCCAGGGACGCGAATGCGCCCGCGGCCTGATCAACTATTCGTCTGCGGATACCCGGCGCATCCTGCGCCAGCCGTCTTCACAGATCGCCCGCATTCTGGGCAGCATGACCGAACCCGAGCTCATGCATCGGGACAACCTCGTCGTGCTCTGAGCCCGCGCTGGCCACGGCGGGCGTGTGCTGCAGCAGAATGTAGCCCCACCCCCGCACGGCCAGCACCGGCAGTTCGATATCAAAGCGGCGCGCCTTGCTGCGCAGCCGCGACACCAGCACATCGACGCTACGCGCGCCCTCTTGCGGATTACGCGGAAAGAAGCGATCACGACGCAGGCATTGGCCCGGCGCGCGCAACAAACGGACAAAAAAAGCACGTTCAGTCAGCGTCAGTGGCAGACGCTCGCCATCGGGGCCGGACAACACCCGTTCATGCAAGCGCCATGCCGGGCCATCGGTGGCGGGCGGCAACATGCGGCGGCGCAGATTGCGCAGCAACGCATCCCACTCCAGCGCCTCCATGCGGGCTGAACTATAGGCATCCACGCCCGCCTCCAGCGCCTCGACACGCTCGCGCGCTGACGCAGCCGGCGCCTGCCATACGACGGCCGCATCAGGCGCCGCGCGGCGCAGCGCCGCAATCAGCTTCGGCACCCCTTCCGCCTGCCCACGCAACACCATTGCGTCGACATCTTGCGTGCGTAACCGATCTAATAGCTCATCCGGCGATTCACACGCGCTGACCTGCCATTGAAATTCTCGCAAGGCCGCGACAAAATTATTGCTCGCCATTTCATCAAGTTGCACGACGAACACATAGCCCCGTTCAAGCATGTGACCGCGCCTCCCAAAACTATCACTCAGGTAATGCTTATAACCACCAAAGTAAATCCTGAGCAAGCTTCAATCGACGCGTGAAGACATTTTCAGACCGATTGAAGCAAGCCCGTCTTCTGCGTGGTCACACGCAGAAGACGCTCGCTCGTCTCGCGCGAATCTCGCAAAGTGCAATCGCCAGTTACGAAAACGGCCTTCGGCACTCCAGCCGATCGACCCGTAAGCTCGCGCAGATTCTGAAGATTGAGCTTGAATGGCTGGAGACAGGTAAGGGTCCCATGGAATTGCCCATGGAAGGCTACGACCTGTCTGATACTTTGCCTGCGGCTGGCATTGCCGAGACCATGCCACGCGTGGCCCGGCGCCCTCGCCCCCAAGCGCCCTGGCCGTTTCCCAACATTGCGCCGTCGCAATTCGACGGCTTGACCCCCGATGACCGCGCCATGCTCGAAGCATTGACGCAAACCTTTATTGAAACGGCGCAGGCGCGCCGCACCGTCAAACCGCGCGGCCGCAAGATCGGCTGATTTCCCCGGCAGCGCGAGTCAGCTCAAGACCCCGCGCGCGCAATCGGCGCGCGGCGACTTGCAGGAATCGTGAGCCATGGACTTGAGCAGCTTTTCAAGCCAGTACCCAGAAGCGCGCAGCAAGTTCCTGGACGCGTGCGCCGACCGCGGTCTGGCCGTGCAACACCACATCCATCCCCTGCCCGGCCGCCACGGCGAGACACTCGCGCTGGATGTTGCGCGCCAGGGTGCGGCCGACGCGCCCAACCTGCTCGTCATCAGCAGCGGCTGCCATGGCATCGAAGGCTATTGCGGGTCCGCCGTGCAAACTGCGCTGCTGCGCGACACACGCTGGCATGCGCAATGCGCGCGCGACGATCTGGCCGTGCTCTACCTGCATGCGCTGAACCCCTATGGTTTCTCATGGGACCGCCGCGCCACGCACGAAAACGTGGACCTGAACCGCAACTTTCGCGACTTCTCGCAACCGCTGGAAAACGACCGCCACTACCTTGCGATTGCGTCGCTGCTTGTGCCTGATGGCGATCAGCCGCCGGGTCTGGGCAGTGAATTGAGCTTGGCGTGGCGCGCGCTGCGCCATGGCCGCAGCGCCCTGCAAGCGGCGGTGTCAGGCGGCCAGCAGGTTGACCCCAACGGGCTGTTCTACGCGGGCCGCGCGCCCACCTGGAGCCACCTGACGCTGCGCGCCATCTTGCGCGAACACGGCCGGCGCTGCGCCCGCATGGCGTGGATTGATGTGCACACCGGCCTGGGCGCGCAAGGCGTTGCGGAGTGCATCTATCAAGGCACGCCTGCCGGCCCCGAATCATTGGCGCGAGCACGGCGCTGGTGGGGTCCTGGCGTGACCAGCGCGGAAGAAGGCAGCTCAACGTCCTGCGAACTGGCCGGCACCTTGGACATCGCCGCGATGGAAGAATGTCCGCAAGCCGAATACAACGGGCTGACGCTGGAATACGGCACGCTGCCTGGCCTGAAAGTCTTGAATGCGCTGCGCGCCGAACAATGGCTACACAACCATCCCGAGGCCTCGGCCGATTTACACCATCGCATCAAGCGCGATCTGCGCGCGGCGTTCTATATCGAAACGGATGCGTGGAAACGCGATGTGCTGATTCAAGCGCGCCGCGTCATGGACGCATCGTTGGCGGGCCTGGCCACGCCGCTATCCGCCTGAAGATTTGCATTGCGCGCGCGCAAAAAAATATCCGCGCCGAGGGGCGCGGATATTTAATTGAAGCGTGTCGCGATCAGGGCTTCGGAGCGGGGGCCGGTGCGCCGTTGGCCGGGGCCGGCGCGGCATCGCCACGAATCTTGGCGGCGATTTCAGAAGCGGCTTGAGCCGAAGCCACACCAAAAGCCAGCACGCCACGGTTCAGCGGTTCGGCGATGCTCGGGGCAGCGACCAGTTCCTGATCAATCACCAGCGCCAGGCGCTTGCCGACGTTCTTGGTGCTGACTTCGGTCAGCTTGCGAGCGCCCGATTCCGAGAAACGCAGACCCACGAAGTTCTGGCCTTGACGATCAACCAGCGCAGCGGCGTCAGTCAGATCGGCGCGCGTCAGCACGGGCATTTCCTGCATGTAGAGCTTGCCATCGGGCAGCGAGATTTCACGCATGCCGGGGGCCGGTTGTTGTTGCGCCAGGTAGAAGTCCACCGACGATGCGGTGGCCGGCTGCGTCGATTGCTGGGTGGCATCGGGCGTGGCCGCGGCGCCGGGCGCCTTTGTCGGGGCGGTCTTGCAACCCGCCAGCGCCAACGTCACAACAACGAGAGCGGGCGCCAATTTGCGTAGGGTCAGTTGCATGCTCGATTCCTTCTTCTTAAGTTAACTATGCCCGGCGAGTCGATAGCCCGCCAGGCGTTTGGTTGGAAAAAAGTGTACAGAACCTGCATGACCGTGTCGCCGCAGACTGAATCCAAATGTAAAGCAGTAATACCAGCTCTGGATGACAAGCACTTAAAGAATGGCTTCATGCATGTTGATCATGGCTGGCGCAACGCAACATCGCATCGTTGAAGCGACTGGCCCGCCAGGCTCTATACTTCGCTTTCGCGCAGGGGTACTCGTCCCGCCTTTTCGGCTGGACGTGTTGAGAGAGTCCCTTCGTACCAGTACGGATAATGCCGATGCTGGGAGCCGTATTTCCGCCACGTGTCCCCGCACGCGTGGCGGAAGTCCATTCCCAATCGGCTCCAACCAATCGCTTGGAGCTTTCCATGAATGCCAATCCCAAATTCCTGGCCGCCACCGCCGAAGTCGACGCGGCGGCCGTCGCACCGCTGCCCAAATCGCGCCGCGTGTATGAGACGGGCTCGCGCCCCGACATCCGCGTGCCGTTTCGGGAAATCGAGCAGGACGACACGCCGACCATGTTCGGCGGGGAAAAGAATCCGCCCCTGACGGTCTACGACTGCAGCGGCCCCTACACCGACCCCGACGCCAAGATCGACATTCGCCGCGGCCTGCCCGAGCTGCGCCGCGGCTGGATCGAAGAGCGCGGCGACACGGAAGTGCTGTCGGGTCCCACCAGTGACTATGGCAAAGAACGCCTGACCGATCCCAAGCTGACGGCGATGCGCTTTGACCTGCAACGCCCGCCGCGCCGCGCCAAGGCCGGCGCGAACGTGTCGCAGATGCACTATGCGCGCCGCGGCATCATCACGCCCGAAATGGAATTCGTGGCCATCCGCGAAAGCCTGCGCCGCGAGCACTATCTGCAAACGCTGCGAGACAGCGGCCCCGACGGCGAAAAGATGGTGAAGCGCCTGCTGCGCCAGCACCCCGGCCAATCGTTCGGCGCGGCCATCCCCGCCGCCATCACGCCGGAATTCGTGCGCGACGAGATCGCGCGCGGCCGCGCCATCATTCCCGCCAACATCAACCACCCCGAAGTGGAACCGATGGCCATTGGCCGCAACTTCCTGGTGAAGATCAACGCCAACATCGGCAACTCGGCCGTGAGCTCGGGCATTGGCGAAGAAGTCGAAAAGATGACGTGGGCGATCCGCTGGGGCGGCGACACGGTGATGGACTTGTCCACCGGCAAGCACATCCACGAGACGCGCGAATGGATCATCCGCAACTCACCCGTGCCGATTGGAACGGTGCCGATATACCAGGCGCTGGAAAAGGTGGATGGCAAGGCCGAAGACCTGACGTGGGAAATTTTCCGCGACACGCTGATCGAACAGGCCGAACAGGGCGTGGACTACTTCACGATCCATGCCGGCGTGCGCCTGCCTTTCATCCCGATGACGGCCGACCGCATGACGGGCATCGTGTCGCGCGGCGGCTCGATCATGGCGAAGTGGTGCCTGGCGCATCACAAGGAAAGCTTCCTGTACGAGCGCTTCGAAGAAATCTGCGAAATCATGAAGGCGTACGACGTCAGCTTCTCGCTGGGTGACGGCTTGCGTCCGGGCTCGGGCTATGACGCTAACGACGAAGCGCAATTCGCCGAGCTGAAGACGCTGGGCGAGCTGACGCAGGTGGCGTGGAAGCATGATGTGCAGGTCATGATCGAAGGCCCGGGCCATGTGCCGATGCAGATGATCAAGGAAAACATGGAGCTGCAGCTGGAACATTGCCACGAGGCGCCGTTCTATACGCTGGGCCCCCTGACCACCGATATCGCACCGGGCTACGACCACATCACCTCCGGCATCGGCGCCGCGCTGATCGGCTGGTACGGCACGGCGATGCTCTGTTATGTGACGCCGAAAGAGCACTTGGGCCTGCCGAACAAGAAAGACGTGAAGGACGGGATCATCACGTACAAGATCGCAGCGCACGCGGCCGACCTGGCCAAAGGCCACCCGGGCGCGGCGATTCGCGACAACGCGCTGTCAAAAGCGCGATTCGAGTTCCGCTGGGATGACCAGTTCAACCTGGGACTGGACCCGGACACTGCGAAGGAATTCCACGACGAGACCCTGCCGAAAGACTCGATGAAGGTGGCGCATTTCTGCTCGATGTGCGGACCGCATTTTTGCAGCATGAAGATCACGCAGGACGTGCGGGATTACGCGGCGGCACAGGGCGTGAGTGAGAAGGACGCCTTGCAGAAGGGCATGCAGGAGAAGTCGGTGGAGTTTGTTCGAAAAGGGGCTGAGGTTTATCACCGGCAGTGAGGGTCGGGTGAGTGCTGTGGGGTGAAGGCTGTGGGGTGAAGGCTGTGGGGTGAAGGCTGTGGGGTGAAGGCTGTTGGGAGTCTTGGGTTCTTTAGACGTCCGGTGTGGCGGGGGCCTGGGGTGGGCGGGGCAACGATTGCGGTCCGGAGCCTTCGCTCCGGACGGTCCCTTCGTCATCTTCGTCACCCGCCGTTGGCGGGTTCCTTCAGATTCCCTCGGGCTTATCGACGCCCCGCCCACCCCAGGCCCCCGCCACACCGGACTCGTTCAGCGGCAATCTCTCGGCCGCTGGGGAGAACGGTGTGCTTAGGGTTCTTCTCCACGGCGAGGGAGTGGAGAAGTATCTTGCGGGGCCCGCCCCCGGCCGGCCGCGCGGGCGGCCTTGGGGGGCTTACACGTCGTCTTACGTCGTGTCAGGGTTCGCTTCGCGTGTGGGTGCGGCGGGACCATTAGAAAACGACTCCCCGCATTCGCGAAAGCGGCTATCGCGCAAACGCCCACCACCGCGTATGCCGAGTAAGGCCGCCCGCGCGGCCGGCACTCGGCGGGCCCCGCAGCACTCGTCACTAAGGCACTCCCTAGCAGCGCATCAGGCCAAGACGCTGGCAGCCCGTCGGCGCGGTGGCCCTGACTGCGCGCAACCTCGATGCGCCCGAGGGAATCTGAAGGAACCCGCCGAAGGCGGGTGACGAAGATGACGAGGGGGAAGTCCGGAGCGAAGGCTCCGGACCGCAATCGTGGGCGCGCGCAGTCAGGGCCACTGCGACGACGGGCGACCTACGAAGATCCACGACCGCCCCAAAAATACCGCCTACAACAACTTCCCAGGATTCATAATCCCCGCCGGGTCCATCACCTTCTTGATCTCCCGCATCAATCTCAACTCCACGGCATCCTTGCTATGCAGGAAATGCTCGCGCTTGAGCTGCCCGATCCCGTGTTCCGCTGAAATACTCCCGCCATAGCGATTCACTTCGTCCAGCACCGCATCGGTAATCGCCGCGCCATGCACGGCGACCCAGTCGCGTGCCGCACCTGCCGGGCGGGACAGGTTGTAGTGCAGGTTGCCGTCGCCGAAGTGGCCGAAGATGAAGGGGCGGATATCTGGGAACAGCGCGCGCACGCGTGCTTCCGCCGACACCATGAAATCCGGAATGCGTTCAATCGGCAGCGACACATCGTGCTTCAGATGCGGGCCGTCGGCGCGTTGGGCTTCCGAGATTTCTTCGCGCAACTTCCACAACGTCTGCAACTGCGACAACGACGCCGACACCGCCGCGTCCAGGCACAGGCCGCGTTCCAGCGCCGTGCCGATCACGGTTTCCAGCAACGTGGTCAAACCCGCTTCGTCCGCCGTATCGGCCAGCTCGACCAACACATACGCGGGGTAGCGTTGATCAAACGGTTCCTGCACGCCCTCGGCATGCGTCAGCACCAGGTCCAGGCAATCGCCCGAGAAATACTCGAACGCCTGCAAACGCGCGCCGCATTGTTCGAACAGAATCTCGAACAACTGCAACGCCTGCGCCGGTGACTCGACCGCCGTCAGCACCACGGAGCGGACATCGGTGCGCGGAAACAAGCGCAGCGCCACGGCGGTGATCACGCCCAGCGTGCCTTCGGAGCCGATCAGCAACTGCTTCAGGTCGTAGCCCGTGTTGTCCTTGCGCAGCGTGCGCAGGCCGTTGAAGATTTCGCCCGTGGGCAGCACGGCTTCCAGACCCAGCACCAATTCGCGCGCCATGCCGTAACGCACCACGTTCACGCCGCCGGCATTCGTGGCGACGTTACCGCCGATCTGGCTGGAGTCTTCCGCCGCCAGGCTCAAGGGCAACAAGCGCCCGGCGTCCTGCGCCGCGCGGCGCAGGTTGCCAAGGATGGCGCCGGCTTCGGCCACCATCGTGTTGGCGACCGTGTCGATCGAGCGCACGGCGTTCATGCGGTCCAGGCTCAGCACGACGTTCTTCGTTCCGCTGTCTGGCGTCGCGCCGCCGCACAAACCCGTATTGCCACCGCGCGGCACCACCGGCACGCCCTCTTGCTGGCACAAGGCCAGGCAGGCGGCGACTTCTGCGGTGTTGCGCGGGCGCACCACGGCTTGCGCGTGGCCGTTGTACAGGCCGCGCCAATCGGACAGCCACGGCGTGATGTCCGCCTCGGCGGTGTAGACGGTGTCAGGGCCCAGGGCTTGGGTGAGGCGTTGCGTGAAATCGGATGCGCTCATGATGTCTGCGTGGCTGCGGGAAAGAGGGAATCAAGTTGCAGGCGGCTGGCCGCCTGCTGCAAATGGCGCACCGCCGCCTGGCGGGCTCGTTCGGGATTACGTGCGCGAATCGCTTCAAAGACCGCGACGTGCTCTTGGTGCACGGCCGCCGTCAGGCCATCTTGCAGCCGGCTGTTGGACCGGGCGGTGCTGACGGCCAGCCGCAGTTGCAGGTTCAGGTACTGCAACAGGTCTTGATAGCTGCGGTTGTGCGTGGCGGTGGCAATGGCGACGTGGAACGCGATGTCGTGTTCCACGCCCTGCTCGGGATGTTCAAGATGGGCCTCAAGGTCCGCCAGCGCCTGCGCCATGGCGCTAAGGTCTTCGGCGTTGCGCCGCACGGCGGCGAGCGCGGCCGCACCGCCTTCGAGTTCCATCCGCAGTTCGTAGACGTCGGCCAGCTTGTTGCGGTCAACGGCGAGGCCGCTGGACACCTGAAACCCTTGAGCGCCCGTGCGGGATATCACGGTGCTGCCCGAGCCTTGGCGGCTTTGGATCAGCCCTTGGGCGCGCAGGCGTTCGGTCACTTCGCGGATCACGGCGGCGCTGACGCCGTACTGCTCGGCCAGGACGCGGCCGGGGGGGAGTTTGACGCCCACGGCATGCACGCCATCGGCGATATCCGTGGCGATCTGGCGGGCGACCTGTTCGGTCAGGGTGAGGCTCTTGGTCAGCATGGGCGGATTATAGGCCAGCTTTTCAGGTTATCTGATAACTTTGGATGAAAATTCGGATTCAATAACGTTGCCGGATCGCGCCAGGCATTGCTTGATCGCGTCAGGCGCTCCTTGATCGCGTCAGGCGGTCGCCGGTTCGCCGTTGCCGCGGGCCATCGCCGCGTCTTCGGCTTCGCTGTCCCCCACGATTTCGCAGCAGCGGCCGCCGCGCGCCTTGGCGCGATACAGCGCCGCGTCGGCCAGGTCCAACGCCGCTTGCGGGCTGCGATGGGCGCCCGAAATGATCGAGATGCCGATCGACAAGCCCACGCAGACGCGCGTGCCGTCCGCCAAAGCGATAGGCTGCGAAGCGTCACGCAGCAAGTGTTCGCCAAGCCGCAATGCGGCCGTGGCGTCGATGCCCGTCACCAGCACGATGAATTCGTCGCCGCCGATTCGGGCCGCCACGTCATCCACGCGCAGCATGGCGCGCATGCGCTGGGCGGTGGTCGTCAGCACCTGATCGCCCGCGGCATGGCCGTAGGTATCGTTGATGCGCTTGAAGTCGTCCATGTCCACGTACAGCAGCGCGGCATCACTGTCGTGCTCGCGCTCGCTGGCGCAGACCCGTTCCAGCGCCGCCTGCAGGCCGGTGCGGTTGGCCAGGCCCGTCAGGGCATCTTCGCTGGCGCGGCGTTCGCTAGCGCGTTCGGCCAGCATGGTCGACACCAGAATGCGGTTCAGCCGATGCGAGGCGATGCTCATGCTGGCCAGGTAGAACGGAATCTGCACGAAGACGATGGCAGTGACGTATTCGCCGGTGAACAAGGCGCCCAGACACATCGGCCCCAGGCTCAGGAAAATCATCGCGCCAACCAGCCGTGGCGCGCCGTAATTGCGAAAGCAGATGCCACCGGCCATCGCTCCGCAGGACACGCCAGCCAGGGTCGCGGCCAGCCAGTCGCCATTGATGAACGTAATGAAAACGCCGTAGCCCACGCTGAACGCCCACAGCAGGGCCAGCAGAATGTAGATGTCGGTATGGGTATTGCCGCCCTTGGGCGCGGCGCGTAGCGCAGACCGCAGAATGGTGACGCGGACGATGGCCAGCACCACTTCCAGCACCAGCCAGGAAATATAGAGGGGCTCGGGCCGGCGCCAGGCGACCACGCCGGAAATCATCAAGGTGTTGATCACGCCGCCGGCAAAAATGGGCAGCGTGCCGAACAGGCTGGCGATCAGCGCAGCGCGGATATCAGCGGGCGTGTCCTGACCAGCATGCGTCAGCCAGCGCGTCAGGCGCCACTTAGGCAAGCTGAATTTCAGTCCTGTATCCACACCGTCACGTCCAAAGCCATCACCCGAATTCTGTAGGCTGGAGGGCGTTATAGCAGGTATTTCAAGGCTTTAACATTGTCCGGCGGGGCAATTCGGCCACGAGATGAGGCGAAACAACAAACGGCGCGGGTGGCGCCTGCCTAGCGCCCGCGGTGTCCGCAGACCTCGCATTCCGGGTCGCGCTGCACATTGACGCTGCGCCATTGCATGGTGCGCACGTCCAGCCACAACAAGCGGCCCGACAGGCTTTCCCCAATGCCAGACAGCAATTTCAGCGCCTCGGCGGCCTGCATGCTGCCGATGATGCCGACCACCGGCGCAAACACGCCCATCGTGGCGCAATTGGCTTCCTCGACGTCGTCGGCTTCCGGGAACAGGCAGTGATAGCAGGGCGCGTTGTCGTCGCGCAGGTCGTACACGCTGACCTGCCCGTCAAAGCGGATGGCCGCACCGGAAACAAGCGGCTTGCGGTGTTGCACGCAGGCGCGGTTGATGGCGTGGCGGGTGGTGAAGTTGTCGGTGCAGTCCAGCACCAGGTCCGCTGCCGCGACGGCGTCGGAAAGCGCCTGGTCTTTCAGGCGCTCGACACGGGCGTGGACCTGCGCTTGCGGGTTGAACGCCGCCAGCATGTCGCGCCCGGACTCGGCCTTGGGCCGGCCGACGCTGGCCGTGGTGTGCAGGATTTGGCGTTGCAGGTTGCTGAGTTCGACGATGTCGTCGTCAGCGAGCGTGATGTCGCCCACGCCGGCCGTGGCCAGGTAGAGCGCAGCGGGTGAACCGAGTCCACCCGCCCCCACGATGAGCACACGCGCCGCCAGCAGTTTTTCCTGCCCTTCGATTCCTAGCTCGTCCAGCAGGATGTGGCGGGCGTAGCGCAGCAGTTGCTCGTCGTTCATTTGTCCTTGCTGGGCTCGACTCCGGTCGGCGTGATCTTCATGCGCGTTGCCGTACCGCCGCCCGGCTTGGCGTCAGCCTTGGCCTGAGCGCGCGCCGAACCCTTCTGCACCGGCTTGCCGGCCAGCACGTTCAGCGCTTGTTGCAGCTGGAAGTCGTCCTTGCCGCCGAATTCGAACACCTTGGCCGGCAAGTCCACGTTGTCTTGCGCCGAGTTGGACTTCACCTCGTTGGCGGTCTCGGGGTTGGACAGGTGGCGTTGCAGGTCGGCTTCGCGCGGCAGGCGGAACAAGTCGCCATCTGCCGTATCGGCCACGACGAAGTCGGGTTCGATACCGGTGGCCTGGATGGAACGGCCGCTGGGCGTGAAGTAGCGCGAGGTGGTCAGCTTGACCGCGGTCGATTCCGACAACGGCAGGATGACTTGCACCGAGCCCTTGCCGAACGTGCGGTTGCCCAGCACCTTGGCGCGCTTGTGGTCTTGCAAGGCACCCGCCACGATCTCGGAAGCCGAAGCCGAACCCACGTTCACCAGCACCACCATCGGCACGGTCTTGGTCCAGGCCGGCAGGCCCGACAGGTAGTTGCTTTCACCGCGAGCGTATTCCGACGGCGTGGCCAGATACTTGTGGCGGGCGTCAGGCGTACGGCCATCGGTGGACACCACCAGGGCGTCAGGCGGCAGGAACGCGCCGGACACGCCGATGGCGCTGGTCAACAGGCCGCCCGGGTCGTTGCGCAGGTCAAGCACCAGACCCTTGGGCGCTTCCTTCGCGCCAAGGTCCTTCAATTGCTTGGCCAGATCAGCGCCGGTCTTTTCCTGGAACTGCGCGACGCGGACGTAGCCAATGCCGTTGTCCAGCATCTTGCTGCGCACGCTGCGAACCTTGATGACGTCGCGAACGATCTTCAGCACGATGGGCTGGGGACGGTCGGCGCGCATGATGGTCAGCGTGATCGGCGACTTGGGCGCGCCACGCATGAGCTTCACGGCGTCGTTCAGCGTCATGCCCTTGGTGGGCGTGTCGTCGATCTTGATGATGAGGTCACCGGCCATCACGCCAGCGCGCGCGGCGGGCGTGTCTTCGATCGGCGAAATCACTTTGACGAAGCCGTCTTCCGCGCCGACCTCGATACCCAGGCCGCCGAACTCGCCTTGCGTAGCCGTCTGCATTTCGCGGAACGCGTCGGCATCCAGATAGGCGGAGTGGGGGTCAAGGTTGGAGACCATGCCAGAGATGGCATTGTCGATCAGGGTCTTGTCATCGACCGCTTCGACGTAGTTGTTCTTGATGGCCGCGAACACGTTGCTCAGTTGCCTGAGCTCGTCCAAAGGCAAGGGACTGCCGCGCTGGGCAACGGCTGTTACCCCTACGCTAAGCAATACGCCAGCCACCGCACCGATGGCAATCAGACCGAAACCGCGAAACTTGCGAGTGCCCATGCACACTTCCCGAATTTTGTTTTCGCCGATGGGGGTTTGGTAATTTACCAACGACTTTACCTACCAACCTATTGGGCCAGCCACTGGGCCGGGTCCACAGGAGCGCCACGATGGCGAATTTCAAAGTATAGGCCGGATTCCACTTGGCCGCCGGTTGCCCCTACCGTAGCAATAGTATCGCCACCTGTCACCGAATCCCCCACCCGTTTGAGCAGACTTTGGTTGTAAGCATAGACCGTCAGGTATTGCTGGCCATGATCCACAATGATGAGGTTGCCAAAACCCCGCAGCCATTCGGCGTAGACCACGGTGCCGGGGGCCACCACTTTGACAGGCGTGCCTTCCGGCGCGCGCAGCACCACGCCCCGCCAAACGCCGCCATCCGGGCGGTCAACCCCGAAACGGCCTTGCACCTGGCCGCGCACCGGCATGGCCAGGCCATGCTTCAAGCCGCTGCCGCCGCCGACCGCAGGCGCGGCGCGGCTGGCCTGCTGAGCCGATGCACTGCGGGTTGGAGTGGTTTCTGCCTCGGCGGGTTCCGCTTTGGGTTCCGCTTTTTTGGGCGGTTCCGCGGGTTTTTCGGCAGCCGCGGGCGGTGTTTGCACCGGATCGGTCAAACGTGTGTGTTTCTGTTCAGCTGGGCGTAATCCGGCGGCGTCGGGATCAGCCACGGCGACCGGCCCGCGATTCTGCCGCGACGCCGCTTCGACTTGCTCACGCGCCTGCGCGGCATCGCGAGCATCGCGGGCGTCCCGCGCATCGCGATCGCGGCGGGCGGCGGCTTCGGCGGCCAGCTTGCGGTCGGCCTCGGCCTTCTTGCGGGCTTCGTCGGCGCGGCGTTCGGCCTCGGCGCGCTTCTTCGCCTCTTCGGCGGCGCGGCGGGCTTCTTCCACGCGGCGGGCCTCTTCCGCCTTCTTGCGCGCTTCCTCGGCCTTGCGGGCCTCTTCGATCTGCTTGGCGATGGCCGCGTCCAGATCGGTGATCAGGCGCGACAGGCGCTGATCATCGCGGCCCAGCTTGTTGGCCTCGGCGCGCTGAGCGGCAATCTGCCCTTCCAGCTGCGCGAGCAAGGTGGCGCGCTCTTTCTGCTGGCCGACCAGCGCGGTCTTCTGCTCTGAAGTTTCGGCCACGACTTTTTCAATTTCCGCACGCCGGGCATCCGCACGCGTCTGCAATGCGGCCAGGCGTTCGATGTCTTCGCGCAAGGCCTGCACCGCGTGGGCGCGGGCCTGCGACACGTAATCCAGGTAACCCAGATTGCGGCCCAGCACTTGGGGATCGTCACCCGACAGCAGCGCCGTCCAGGGCGACAGCCCGCTGGTGTACTGGGTGCGCAATTGTTCGGCCAGTTCCGTGCGGCGTTTGGCCAGCACGGTTTCCTGTACACCGATCTGCTTTTCCAGACCGGTCAGGTCCGCCTGCGCCTGGCGGTTGGCCTCGGCCAGCTCCCGCAGGCGCAGGTTGATCTTGGAGATGGCCGATTCCGATTGCTTCAACGCATCGGCGGCTTCCTTGCGCGCGGCCTCGCGGCCATCGATATCCTTTTGCAGGTTTTCGATGCGGTCGCGCAAGGCGGCCTGCTGACGCTCAGCGTCGGACTGGCGTCCGGCAAGGTCGTTGGGCGCGGCGCGAGCCGACAACGCTCCGCCGGTCAACATGACCGCCAACAACACCCCTGCCGTGCGACGCATAGAAATATCAGTCCTTCTTAGCCTTGCCTTGGGCTGCGACCGCAGCCATGGCCGCCTCGATCTCGGCGGCGTCGCCCAGATAATAGTGGCGGATCGGGCGCAGGTCATCATCCAATTCGTAGACCAGCGGCTGGCCGGTCGGAATGTTCAGGTTGACGATGTCGTCGTCCGACACATTGTCCAGGTGCTTGATCAGGGCGCGCAGGCTGTTGCCGTGGGCGGCGACCAGCACCTTGCGGCCGGCGCGGATGGCCGGGGCGATCGATTCGTTCCAGAACGGCAGCACGCGGGCCACGGTGTCTTTCAGGCACTCGGTGGCGGGCAGCTGGTCAGCCGGGATCTTGGCGTAGCGGGTGTCGAAACGCGGGTGGCGTTCGTCGTCCAGCGACAGCGGTTCCGGGGCGATGGCGTAGGCGCGGCGCCAGATCAGGACTTGCTCGTCGCCATACTTAGCGGCGGTTTCGGCCTTGTTCAAGCCTTGCAGCGCGCCGTAGTGGCGTTCGTTCAGGCGCCAGTTCACGCCGATCGGGGTGTACATGGCGTCCATGGCGTCCAGCGCGATCCACAGGGTGCGGATGGCGCGCTTGAGCAGCGACGAATAGGCCAGATCGAAGGTGTAGCCCTCTTTCTTCAGCAATTCGCCCGCCTTGCGGGCCTGTTCGCGGCCGGTTTCGGTCAGGTCGACGTCGGTCCAGCCGGTGAAACGGTTTTCCAGATTCCACTGGCTTTCGCCGTGGCGCATCAGAACAAGTTTATGCATGGTTTGGCACGCTTTCCGCGCGGGTTAAAGTTAAAGGATGGTTAAAGAATGCGCTCATTTTATAATTGAGTGATTTTGCCCTTGATTTAGCCCCGGCGCACCCGTCCATTTCCCTGGCGCGGCCACCCGGATTTCATCTCGGGTTCGCCGTTACCAGGCTCGTCGCCACCCTTCAGGATGCCCCGTGGATCTTTTGCAATTCTTGCTCGATAAAAACAACGTCTTCATCGTCGGCGTGGCCGTGATCTCTGGCGTGATGCTGGCGATTCCAGCCTTGCGAAAGGGCCGCTCCGGCTCGGCCGTCAGCACTGGCGAAGCCATTCAGATGGTCAACCAGCGCAACGCCGTCTGGGTTGACGTGCGCCCCGCCGAACAGTTCCAGGCCGGCCACATCGCCCAGGCCCGCAACGTGCCGGCCGCCGATCTCGAACAAAAGGCCGCGTCGCTGCCCAAGAACAAGCCGCTGGTTGTCGTGTGCGACAACGGCCGTGACTCGGCCCGCGCCGCCGCCAAGCTGCGCGCCCAGGGCTTTGCCGACGTGGTGCCGCTGGACGGCGGCATGCGCGCCTGGTCGGCCGCCAGCCTGCCGGTTACCCAGAAGGGCTGAGCGCGGCTCGCCCCCTTTTCATCTTGAATCCTCAGGAGCGCCTATGAATAAAGTTGTCATGTACAGCAAGGACTATTGTCCTTATTGCGCACGCGCCAAGGCTCTGCTTGAGCAACGCGGCGTGAGTGACCTGGAAATCATCCAGATCGACCGGGACCCGTCCCAGCGCGATGTCATGATCGAACGTACCGGCCGACGCACCGTGCCGCAAATCTTCATTGGCGATACCCATGTCGGCGGTTGCGACGACTTGATGGCCCTGGATCGCTCGGGCGGCCTTGCCCCCTTGCTGAACGGCTAATCGCCTTACCTTTGCCCCCTCCCACCAACGGAAACACTCATGGCTGATCAAGACCAAAACACCCAGCAAGAAGGCGGCAACGACGCGCCCTCGTTCAATCTGCAACGCGTCTACCTGAAAGACCTTTCGCTGGAAATGCCGAACGCGCCCCACGTCTTCCTGGAGCAAGAAGCGCCCCAGGTTGAAGTGAGCATCACCGTGGGCGGCCAGCGCCTGGCCGAAACCGTGTTCGAAACCACGGTCACCGTCACCGTCACGACCCGCATCAACGACAAGGTCGTGTACCTGGTTGAAGGCACGCAAGCCGGCATCTTCGAAGCGGCCAACATCCCCGAAGAGCAGCTTGATCCGCTGCTGGGCATTGTTTGCCCGACGATGCTGTACCCGTACCTGCGCGCCAACATCGCCGATGCGATCACCCGCACCTCGATGCCGCCGCTGCACCTGACCGAAGTCAACTTCCAAGCCCTGTACGAACAGCGCCTGGCCGAGTTGCAACAGCAGCAGCAAGGCGCCGCCAACGGCAATGGCAACGGCAGCGACTCGGGCATCATCCTGCCCGCCAGCGCCACCCGCCAGTAAGCACGCCGCGCCCCGATGAACCATCCCACCGAGCCGCGCTTGCGCGTTGCTGTTCTGGGTGCGGGAAGTTGGGGCACCGCGTTGGCGGCGGCCTCCAGCCGCCGCCACGCCACCACGCTTTGGGCGCGCGACGCCGCGCAGGCTGCCGCCATGGCCGCCACGCATGAAAACGCGCGCTATCTGCCGGGCATCTCTCTGCCCAAGTCCCTGAATTTTTCCTCTGATCTCGACGCCACGCTGCGCAGCCTGCAAGACGAGGGCGCACGCCGCCTGATCGTGCTGGGCGTCCCCGTGGCCGGGCTGACCGCCATTTGCGGCGAACTGTCGCACCGGCTGCCCGCCTTGGGATTGCAGGACACCCCTATCGTCTGGACGTGCAAGGGCTTTGAAGCCGACACGGCCAGGCTGCCCCACGAAATCATGCGCCAGGCTCTGCCTGACGCCATCGGCGGCGCCTTGTCTGGCCCGTCATTTGCGCGCGAAGTGGCCCAAGGCCTGCCAGTTGCGCTGACGGTCGCCAGCACTAGCACCGCGTTGCGGGAAGCCACGACATCCGCGTTTCACGGCGCCGCGCTGCGCGTCTACGCCAGCGCGGATCTGGTTGGCGTGGAAGTGGGCGGCGCGCTGAAGAACGTGATTGCGGTTGCCTGTGGCATCGGCGACGGGCTGGCGCTGGGCACCAACGCCCGCGCCGCGCTGATCACCCGCGGCCTGGCCGAAATGACCCGCTTTGGCGTTGCGCTGGGCGCACGCGCCAGCACCTTCGCCGGCCTGACGGGCCTGGGCGACCTGGTGCTGACCGCCACGGGCGAACTGTCGCGCAATCGCCGCGTGGGCCTGGGAATTGGCGCCGGCCGCAAGCTGGCCGATATTCTGGCCAGCGGCATCACCGCCGAAGGCGTGCGCTGCGCCCGCGCCGCGCGCGACCGCGCCCGCGCCATCAACGTCGAATTGCCCATCACCGAAGCCGTCTGCGCCGTGCTGTTTGACGGCGTCGCCCCCATGACCGCGGTGTCCGCCCTGCTTGCGCGCGACCCGCGCGACGAAAGCGCGGACGCCAGCGGCCCGCTGGACGACGAATCGCTGGGCGGCCACCTCTGATTTCACCCTAACAACAAGACACCCGCCCCCCTTTCGAGGAGACATTCTTCATGACGCAAACCCGCAAGCTCCGGGTCGGCCCGCTTCTGCGCGGCCTGTGCCTGGCTCTAGCCGCCGTGCTGCCGGCCGCCGCCCATGCCGACTGGCCCGATCACCCGATCCATATGGTCGTGCCCTTCCCGCCCGGCTCGTCGCCGGACATTCTTGCGCGCACGATTTCCGAGCCGCTGTCGCAAGCGCTGGGCCAGCCCATCGTCATCGACAACAAGCCGGGCGCGGGCGGAAACATCGGCACGCGCATCGTGTCGCAGGCCAAGCCTGACGGCTACACCTTGCTCTACACGATCAACGGCCCGCTGGTCACTGCCCCCACGCTGTACAAGAAGACGCTGGGCTATGACCCCATCAACGATCTGGCGCCGATCACGCTGGTAGGCACGAGCCCCAACGTGCTGGTGGTGCCGGGCAGCCTGAAGGTCGACAACGTCCAGGACTTCGTCAAACTCGTCAAAGGCCGCGGCAACTCGCTGAACTACGGTTCGGTCGGCCCGGGCAGTTCGGCGCATCTGGCGATGGAAATGTTCAAGGAAAGCGCGGGCGTGGACCTGGCGCACATCCCCTATTCGGGCTTCCCGCAGGTCATTACCGCCATCATCGGCGGGGATGTGCAGGCCGGGTTCATGGTGCCCGCCATCGCCGTGCCGCAAGCGCGCGACGGCAAGGTCAAGCTGCTGGCCGTGACCAGCCTGCAACCCAGCGAAGCGCTGCCGGGCGTGCCGACGATGGCCTCGCAAGGCTACCCCGACTTCGAAGCCATTTCGTGGAACGCGGTGCTGGCCCCGGCAGGCACGCCCACCCCGATCGTTGAACGGCTCAATAGCGAGCTGGCGCGCATCATCAACAGCGACGCCGTGCGCAAGCAACTGGCGTTGCAGTACTTCACGCCCGCGCCGTCCACACCAGAAGCCCTGACCGCCCGCATCAAGAATGAGAAGGCGCGTTGGGACCAGGTGATTGAAAAGCTGAACCTGTCGCTGGATTAAGCAGGGTTCAGGCTCAAGGCTCGCGCCCTGGGGTGCTCGCCAAAGGTACGGATTCAGGCGGCGTGCTTATACGCCGCCTTCAAACCCTTGCTGGCGCCACGCTTCGAACACCGTCACCGCGACGGCGTTCGACAGGTTCAAACTGCGCTGCCCGGCGCGCATGGGCAAGCGCAGGCGCTGCTGGGGCGCGAACATCGCCTGATGTTCATCCGACAGCCCGGCCGTCTCGCGGCCGAATACGAACACATCTCCCGGCTTGAATCCGATGTCCGCCACGCTGCGCTGCGCCTGCGTCGTCAGCGCGTAGATGCTGGAGGCGTCGGCGCCGGTATCGTCCAGCGCTTCCTGCAAGGTGTCGTGCACGCGCACGGGCTGCCACTCGTGATAGTCCAGGCCGGCGCGCCGCATGCGGGCGTCGTCCAATTCAAAACCCAGCGGGCGCACCAGGTGCAATTGCGCGCCGGTGTTGGCGCACAGCCGGATGGCGTTGCCGGTGTTGGGGGGAATCTCGGGGCAGACGAGGATGACGTGGAACATGGCAGGGAGACGGTGGGGGAAGACGAATGACGACACAGCAACGCGCCGCCTGGCGGAATTGTCGCCGATTTGCGGGGGGGGAAGGCGTGTGGGGTAGCGGTGGATGAGGTCATGGCGGGCGAGGTCATGGCGTATGGGGTCATGGCGTATGGGATCACACCGTAGGGGATCATGGCGTGGGGAATCACGGCGTACGCGCGGCCACCAGCACGGTCACCCCGGCCGCGCCTGCCGCCAGCAACGCGACGGCGGCGGCTTCAACGGTGCTGCCTGTCGTCATGACGTCGTCCACCACCGCGACATGCCGGCCCCTCACCGACGGCGCGCCCTGAAATACACCCGCCGCCACCTGCTGCCGAGCGCGCCGGCCCAACGCTGTCTGCCGGGGCGTTTCGCGCCGCCGGCGCAGCGCGTGGCGGACAAGCGGCACATTCAGTTCCGCCGAGAGGCTGCGCGCGATCTCCGCCGCCGGATTCATCCCGCGCAGGCGCAGCGACGCGCGGCTGGCGGGAATGGGGGCCAGCAAGATGCCCTCGGGCAACCCCCCTTCGCTACGAACGGCGTCAGCCAGCAGGCGCGCCAGCGCCGGCGCCATGCTCAAGCGCAGCTGGGTCTTCAGCATACGAATCAGGGCGTCGGCGGGCGGTAGATAGTCGAACGCGACAATCGTGCGCTGGTAGGCGCGCGGGGCGCCCAGACAAGCCGGGCAGGTTGACGCCGTGGCGGGCAGCCGCAAGGCGCAGCGCGGGCAACGCGGGCCGCTGCCCGGCGGCGCGGCGGTGATATCAGCCTGGCATCCGCCGCACAGCCGCGCCCCGGCCACACGCGCGCCGCATAGCGGGCAGTCGCAGCCGATCCGGGACGCCAACCACCGCCCCATGGCCTGTAGGGGCAATCGGGTGCGTCGGCCGGGATGCGCAATAATGGGTGCCATCCCCCATGAAATCATGTTCCGCCCCGCGGCGACGCCGCGGGCGTGACCGAAATGTCCCTGCCAGAATCCGCTCCTCTCCCCACCCTTCCCATCGTCAGCGCCGACGTGCCGCGCCAGTTTGCCCGCCGTGGCGACCTGTCTGACGCTCAATTCCTGTATGGCGAAGTCGCCCGCCGCATGCTTGGCCGTCTGCAATACATACGCGTACAACCGCAAGCGATGCTGGATGCGGGCTGTGGGGCGGGTGACAACCTGCCGCTGCTGCGCGAACGCTATCCAGACGCCGCCTACACCGGGCTGGATAATTGCGAACCGCTGCTGGAGCTGGCCCGCAAGCGCCACGCGCCTGCGGGCCTGGGCGCCTGGATCGGCAAGCTGGCCCGCCGCGGCCCCTCTGCCCCGGCCTTCGTGAACGCTGATCTGGCGGAAACCGGGCTGGCCCCGGAATCGCTGGAACTGGTCTGGTCGAACCTGGCGATGCACTGGCACCGCGCCCCGCACGCCGTGCTGGCCGAATGGCGCCGCATCCTGAAGGTGGGCGGGCTGGCGATGTTCTCCTGTCTGGGGCCGGCCACGCTGCGCGAACTGCGCCAGGCGTTGACCGACGCCGGCCTGGCGACCGCCACGCCGTCCTTCGTAGACATGCACGACTTTGGCGACCTGCTGGTGGAAAACGGCTTTGCCGACCCCGTCATGGACCAGGAAATCCTGACCTTGACCTACCGCAGCCCCGAAAAGCTGCTGGCGGACGTGCGCGCGCTGGGCGGCAACCCGGCTGAAGGCCGTCGAGGCGGGCTGGTCGGCCGCGATTGGCGCGACCGCCTTGTCGCCGCACTGGAAGCGCAGCGCCGGCCCGACGGGCTGATCGCATTGAGTATTGAAGTGGCCTATGGCCACGCCTGGCGCGCCGCCGCGCATCGAACGGTAGCCGGAGAAACCCGGCTGTCCGTCAGCGCCATCGGCGGCCGCCAGCGCGCAAACCCCTGAACAGGGTCCGCGCCCCGGAACGCATGCCTAGTGCAAGCGTTCCGGCAGGGGCACGCTGACCCCCGGTTCAGACGCCGACAAAGGCTGCATCGGCTCGGAGTTCGCCCGGATACGGCGGCGCAGCACCGCCGTGGGCTCTGCGGGGGCAGCGGCAGCCGCCGACTCGCCACGCCAGGCGTGCGACATGGCATCCACCACCAGCGGCAGGTCACGCAGGCGATGAAACTGGCTGCGCAGCCAGCGCGCATCGTTGCCGCTGCGCATGGCTTCGTCGCGCAGCGCGGCGATCATGTCGCCCGTACCCAACTCTTCCGCCACCGGCATCAGACGCTGGAACAAGGCGCGCAGATGGTCGATCAGGCGCAGGCGCTGGCCGTCCGGCGTGACATAACTGCCCTGCAAGCCGAAACGGCAAGCCTGGAAGTGGTTGCTGCGATAAGACAGCCACGCCTTGTCGCTGGGGTCGTCCTCACGCATCAGCAACACGGCCAGGGCCTGGGCGAATGCCGCGATCTGGCAGGCGCGCTCAACCGTCAGCGGCGTGTCGCAGACGCGGATCTCGACCGTGCCGAACTCCGGCTTCGGGCGAATATCCCAGTACAGGTCCTTGATGCTTTCCGCCAGGCCGTATTCACGCAGCTGGGACAGATGGGCCTCGAACTGATACCAGTCCTTCACTTCGGGCGGCATGTGGCCAGCCAGCGGGAAGCTGTTCACCGCGTTCAGGCGCGAGCACGAAAACAGCGTATCCACGCCCTCGCAGTACGGCGACGAGGCCGACAGCGCGATGAAGTGGGGCACATAGGGGGACAGGCGGCGCAGCAGCTTGATGGAATCGTCGCCGCTTTTCACGCCCAAGTGGATGTGTTGGCCAAAAACCGTAAATTGACGCGCCAGGTAACCGTACATTTCGGCCAGGTACTGGAAGCGCGGGGTGTCCGAGATAGACCGCTCTTGCCAACGCATGAACGGGTGAGCCCCGCCCCCAGCAACCGAAACGCCGACCGCGTCGGCCGCTTCGACCAAGGCGTCGCGCATCTCGCGCATTTCAGCCAGCAGGCCCATGGGGTGCTCATGCACCGAGGAATTCAGTTCGATCATTGACCGCGTGATTTCCGGTTTAACGCGATCGGCAATGGGGTGGTTGGCCATCTGGGCCAACAGTTCATCGGAGGCAGCGGTCAAATCAAAACTACGGGGGTCGATCAGTTGCAGCTCGAGTTCGATGCCCAAGGTGTTGGGGGCCGACGAAATGAACGGGATCTGTTCCATCTCGGACTCCTTTGAATGTTTGATGAGGGATGCGCCGTTCGACCTTGAAGCCCGGCAACATCCCGGGGGGCACTAGACGGCAGCTTGTGAACGCATGATAGCCGCAGGTTTGTGGCAAAACGATTGAAAATCGTGACATTTGTGTGCAACATCGCGAAGCATCCGGTTTTGCCCTCTGAGGATAAGTGAGCAAGTGCTTACAACATAGAAACGGCGCGGGTTGCGGGCCGATGGCGGCGGCAATCCCAGTCTGGAAGCGGATTTCGGGATGGGGTGGGATAACCCTTTATCGGGTTATCCCGGATGAAAATTCGAGCCCGGTGGCCCTTATTTACGCCAGAAAATGGGCGTGAACAGCACGAGCACGGTCAGCAATTCCAAGCGGCCAATCAGCATGGCGAAGGTGCAGACCCAGATCTGGAAATCAGACAGCACGGCGAAGTTGCCCATGGGGCCCACCGGGCCCAAACCCGGGCCGGTGTTGTTGACGCTGGCGAAAACGGCCGAGAACGCCGTAATCGGGTCCAGGCCAGAGAGCAGCAGCAGGCTTGTGAAAACCGCGATAGAAAGCCCGTAGAACAGCATGAAGGCCAGCACGGACGACATGGTGCGGCCCTCTACCGCGCGGCCGTTGATCCGCACCGGGCTGACCGCATGTGGGTGCAACATTGTTACAAGCTCGTTGCGCGCCTGTTTGACCAGCAGGATCGCGCGAATCATCTTGATGCCGCCCCCGGTTGACCCGGCCGACGTCGCAAAACCGGACAGCAGCAGCATCGTCAGCGGCGCAAACAGGGGCCACTGCGCGAAGTCCGTGTTGGCGTAACCTGTGGTGGTGGCCATCGAAATGGTGTTGAACATGCCGTAGCGCAGCGCTTCCAGCGGCTCGGCGTAGACGCCCTTGACGTACAGGAACATCGAAATGACCAGCCCCACGCCCAGCACGATGACCAGGTAAGGAATCGCTTCCGGGCACCGGACATAGGCGCGCGGGCTGCGCTGGCGGAAGGCGTTGAAGTGGGTGGCGAAGTTGATGCCGGCGATCAGCATGAACACCATCGCCACCATTTCCACGGCGACCGAATCGAAATGGGCGAAGCCGTCGTCCCAGGTGGAAAAACCGCCCAGGCCCATCGTGGTGGCCATGTGGCACCACGCTTCAAACCACGACAGCCCCACGGCCCGATACGCCAGAAAGCACAGGATCGAGAACACGAAGTACACCGCGTACAGCGCCTTGGCCGTGCTGGCGATGCGCGGCGTCAGGCGTTCGTCCTTCATGGGTCCGGGCGTTTCGGCCCGCACGACCTGATGGCCGCCCACGCCCAGCAGCGGCAAAATCGCCACGGCCAGCACCAGGATGCCCATGCCGCCAATCCAGATCAACGTGGCGCGCCACAGGTTGATCGACGCGGGCAAGGCGTCCAGATTGGTCAGCACCGTGGCGCCGGTGGTCGTCAACCCGGACATGGCTTCGAAATAGGCGCCCGTGAACGACAGCGGCAGCCCCGCGCCGTGGAAGTACAGCAGCAGCGGAATTGCGGCTAACAGCGGCAGCCCCGCCCATACGGCCGACACCAGCACAAAGCCGTCACGCGCCCGAAGCTCACAGCGGCTGCGCCGGGTCAGCGCGGCCAGCCCGCCCCCGATGCCCACGGATATCAGGAAGCCATTCAGGAACGCCTGGCGCGCGGCATCGCCGCCGACATACGCGACCACCAACGGGATCAGCATGGTGAGGGCGAACATCACCATGGTCAGACCCAAGATATAGAGGGTGCCCAGGACGCGCTTCATGGGAGCCTATCCAGCGGCGCGTGGCCCGCAACGGAGCATGGGAACGGCGCGCATCAGAAGAAGGACGCCGAGACTTGAAACAGCTTTTCCACGCGCGGCATCTGCCGGCGCGAGGGCACGAAGACGATCACGTGGTCGTCCGTTTCGATAACGGTGTCGGCGTCGGGCAGGATGATTTCGTCACCCCGGACCAGGGCGCCGATGCTGGCGCCCTTGGGCAGGCTGATCTGGCCAACCGGCCGGCCCACTACCTTGGAGGTGGAGCGGTCGCCGTGGGCGATGGCTTCCAACGCTTCCGCCACGCCTTGGCGCAGGCGGTGCACGGCGGCCACGTCGCCGCGCCGCACATGGCGCAGCAGTTCGCTCATCGTCGCCTGCGACGGCGATACGGCGATGTCGATATGGCTGCCCTGCATCAGCTCGCCATACGCCTGCCGGTTGATCAGCGCGATCACCTTGCGGGCGCCCAGCCGCTTGGCCAGCAACGACGACATGATGTTGTCTTCGTCGTCGCTGGTCAGGGCCAGCCAGGTATCCATGTCTTCGATGTTTTCGCGTTCCAGCAGGGCCTCGTCCGTGCCGCTGCCATGCAGCACCAGCACGCTGTCGGGCAACTGGGTCGCCAGGTATTCGCAACGCTTCAGGTCGCGCTCGATGATGCGGACGCTGTACTTTTCTTCGGCCAGCTGGCGCGCCAGACGCAGGCCGATATTGCCGCCGCCGGCGATCATCACCCGGCGCACGGCGCGCTCGGCGTCGCGCAACTGCCGCACGGCGCGGCGCGCATCGCGCGAATCCACCACCAGCACGACCTCGTCGCCCGGAGCGATCACGGTGCCGCTGCCCGCCCGCAGCGGGCGTCCGCCGCGCAAGACGTCGATCACGCGCGCCTTCACGTCGGGCCAGACATCTCGCAGTTTGTCGACGGGCGAATGCGCCATCGGGCTGCCATGGCCGACCCGCACGGTGACAACGCTGATGCGGCCTTCAGCGAATTCGACGACCTGCAAGGCCTCGGGGAATTCGATCAGGCTGTGCAGATAGGTCGTGACGCTGCGTTCGGGGCTGATCAGCGCGTCGATGCAGAAGCCGTCTTCGCTCATCAATTCCGGGTGTTCCGGAAATTCGGCGGAGCGGATGCGGGCAATGCGGCGGGGGATGTTGAACAGTTGGCGGGCGATCTTGCACGCCACCATGTTGGCGGCGTCAGAGGCCGCACAGGCGATGAACAGGTCGGTATCGGCCGCGCCAGCGGCTTCCAGCACCGACACTTGCGAGCCGTCGCCATGGACGACCCGCAAGTCGAAGTGTTCTTGCAGGTACTGCAACTGCGTGGGATCAGAATCCACCACGGTGATGTCGTTTTCCTCGGACACCAGGTTTTCGGCCACGCTGGTGCCTACGCGACCAGCGCCCATGATCAGGATTTTCATGTGCTGCGCTTGCGCGCCGACTCGATGCCCAATTGCTTGAGCTTGCGGTAGAGGTGAGTACGTTCCAGCCCGGTGCGTTCCGACACACGCGTCATGCTGTGGCTTTCGCGGACCAGGTGGTATTCAAAATAGATGCGTTCGAACTCGTCGCGCGCTTCCCGCAGCGGCTGATCCAGCGAAATGCTGCCCAGTTGCCCGTTGGACGCCACCGGCGCGTCATTAGCGGGCGCCGTCGTCAGCACGGGGGGATCAAGCTCGTCTTCAAGCGCCACGGTGGCGCTGGCGGCGGCAGGATGTGCGGCAACCGGCGCCGGGTGCGGCGCGCGGCCGCGCGCCAAACCCGCGGCAACGGTCTTCAAGAGACGTTGCAGCGTGATCGGTTTTTCCAGGAAATCCATGGCGCCAATGCGCGTCGCTTCGACTGCGGTATCGATGGTGGCGTGGCCGCTCATCATGATCACCGGCATGTCGAGCAGGCCTTGCGAGCCCCACTCTTTCAGCAGACTCACGCCATCGGTGTCGGGCATCCAGATGTCCAGCAACACCAGATCAGGACGCATGCGAAGGCGTGCGGCGCGTGCTTGCGCCGCGTTTTCGGCCAGTTCGACCGTGTGTCCTTCGTCGTAAAGGATCTCCGACAAAAGCTCGCGTATACCGACTTCGTCGTCAACCACCAGAATTCTGGCCATAAAGCATCCACCTATTGCGTAGCCGCATTATCCTTTTCTTGCGCGGTCGCGTCCATAGTGTCTGTCCCGGGAGCCAGCCGGGTCAACAAGATGGAAATCCGCGCGCCTCCTTCCTTGCGGTTGGCAAGGTCGATACGTCCGCCATGCTCTTCCACAATCTTGCGTACGATTGCCAATCCTAACCCAGTCCCGTGGGACTTTGTGGTTACGTAGGGCTCGAACGCGCGCTGCATCACCTGCGCCGGAAAGCCCGGCCCGGTGTCGGCAACGGTAAATCTCAGTGCCTGCTGGTCGGCCCGGTCGGGCTGTTCGCTGCGCATTAACTGGGTTGTGACGCTGACCCGGCCCTCGCCGCCCAGCTCGGCAATCGCGTCGCGGGCATTAGACAGCAGGTTGTGAATGACCTGGCGCAACTGGGTGGGATCGCCTTCAATCTCGGGCAGACCCGGCTCCAGCTTCACGTCCAGGTTCAGCGCCTTGCCCACATGGCGCGACGCCGCGCCATCGGGCTCCCAGCCATATAGAGACAGCACATCGGCCACCAGCGCGTTGAAATCTATGCGCTGCATGACGGCCGGCGGCGTGCGGGCGTATTCGCGGAAATCGTCCACCATCTGCTTGAGCGACGCCACCTGATTCACGATGGTGTTCGTGGACCGCGTGACGATCTGGGCCTCGGCCGGTTGCAGCTTGCCCTCCAGCTTCATGGCCAGGCGTTCGGCTGACAGCTGAATCGGCGTCAGCGGGTTTTTGATTTCGTGCGCCAGCCGGCGCGCCACTTCGCCCCAGGCCACGGTCCGGTTGGCCGAGATCACTTCGGTGATGTCATCGAACACCACCAGATACCCGTTGCCGCGCCCATCCACCCGCAAATGGGTGCCGCGGGCCAGCAAGGTCAGCGGGTGCGGCGCGGCAGGCGCATCACCCTGGGCCGGGCTGATTTCAAACTGCTGCTGCCAGTGCTGGCGCTCGGAGCCCACCGCCGCATGCGTCGAAAACGCCTGCCGGACGATGTTGGCGAATTCAAGCATGCCGTCCACGGTTTCCAGCGGCCGGCCAATTACCGAACGCAGGTCCACGCCCAAAATGGTCTGGGCGCCCTGGTTGACGGTGGTCACACGGAACGACTCGTCAAACACCAGCACGCCCGATGACAGGTTCGACAGCACGCTTTCCAGATAAACGTTCGACCGCTCCAGCTGCTGGCGATTGCTTTCGACCATCCGCCGCGCCTCGTCCAACTGGCGCGTCATGGCGTTGAACGAGCGCGTCAGCTGGCCAACTTCGTCGCGTTCCGGGGGTTCTGGCAGCGGCCGGTAATCGCCCACACCCACTGCCTGCGTACCGCCCGCCAGGCTGAGCAGCGGACGCACCAGCCGCTTGGACAGCGACAACGCCACGGCGATGGCGCCGAATGCGGCCAGCAGCAGCGCCAGCGTCAGCGTAATGCCGTAAAGCTTGCGCAGCCCTAAGCGGGATAACGCAAGCTCCTGATAATCACGGAAACCTTGTTGCACCAGATTGGCGTTGTGCGCAATTTGTTCTGGCACGGGTTGCAGCAGTTGCAGCCAGCGCGGTTCAGATGCCGCGCCCAGCAGATTGTCGTAACGGTCCGGGCCAGTCAGGGGGATCACCACCCGCAGATGCAGGCCGCCCTCGGCGCCCGGCGTGACCGGGTCGTCGGCTTCGGCCGCCGAATAGCCGCGCGCGAGCCGCAACTGGTTCATCACGGTCGACGGCGGCATCGCGGGCAGCAACTGCCCGTACTGGCTGGTCGAAAACGCGATCATGCGGCCGCTGCCCGTGAACACCATGGCCTCTTGTACGCCATTGGCTTCGCGCAAGCGGGTCAGGGCCAGCGTTACGCCGCTGTCAGTGCTGCGGTTCAGCTCCATCGCCATCGACCGGGCGCGCGCATCCAGGTCGGCCAGCAGCGAATCCAGCGCCGCGCGGCCCAGGTTCAGGCCGGCTTCCAGCGCCGTGTCGACCCGCACGTTGAACCAGGATTCGATGGATCGCGACATGAACTGCACCGACACGGTGTAGATCAGGGCGCCCGGAACGACGCCGATCAGCGCAAAAGCCAGTGAAAATCGCGCAGTCAGGCGCGCGCCGAACTGCCGGCGCCGGATCTGCCGGGCCAGCCGCACCGTCAGCGCCACCACCCAGACAAACAGCGCCAGGGCGAAGATGCCGTTCAACACCAGCAGCGTGTCGTAATACCGCGCAAAGCGCGAGGCATTGCCCGTGGACCATGCCAGCAAGCCCAGCAACGCCAGGCCGCTTACGGCACCCACCATCAGGGCCAGCCGAAGCAACAGCCTCATGAGGGATCTTTCTCCTTGTCGCTCAGCATGAACGAGAAGTCCATCCAGGGAGTCCCCTGCGCCCACGAGCTGCTATTCAAGGCGTTGACCTGGAACGGCCGGGGCAAGAGCGAGGTGTCCAGACGCAAGCGCAATTGGCCGCCATACAGCACCCCTTCGTCAAAATCAGCGGCATCCGCCACCGGCCAGTTGCGGATATGGCGGATGACGCTCATTGCGTCATCCAGCGAAGCCACGGGGAAAGACAGTTCGCCCACGCCCGCGCGCCATTGCCGGGTCAGGGCGTTGTAGACCACCCGCCACGTGCGCGAGGTGTCCACTAAGGACTTGTCGAACCACCACCAGCGCTCGCGCGTCATGGTGAGGTCAGCAGTGAAATAGAGCGGGACGCCGCGCTGGGCGGCGTCCCGCAACTGCTGGTTCAATTCGAATTCGATATCCGCGTCGATCTCGAGCTTGCCGTTACGCACGGCCGGTTCGACCCGGGTGACCTTGGGCTCGGCGCCATAAACCTCGCCGCCCGGCACTAACGAAAGCAAGGCAGATACCAGCAACAACCCAAGAAATAAGCGAGAAATAATGGACATACGACACCGAAACACCGTCATGCCCCTATTCTTGGTGATTCAGGACTGCTTGGCAAACAAGGCGTAGAAAAACCCGTCATGTTGCTCGGCGGGTGTTGCATTGAGCGCAACTGGCAGCAACTGGCCCGGCGCTTCCAGCCGCTGGGCTTCCGGATGGCGCTGCATGAATTCCAGCGCCTGGCGGGCGCCCTCGATCGGGAACACCGAGCACGTCACATACAGCAGCCGGCCGCCAGGCGCGACGGTTTGCCACAGCGAATCCAGAATCTTGGCTTGCAGCGTGGCGGTGCGGCGCACGTCGTTTTCACGGCGCAACCAGCGGATGTCGGGATGCCGGCGCACGATGCCCGAGGCCGTGCAGGGCACGTCCGCCAGCACCGCATCAAAGGGCTTGCCGTCCCACCAGGCGTCCAGATCGGCGGCATCGGCCGCTTGCAACTGCACACGGTTGCCAGCCAGACCCAGGCGACCCAGGTTTTCTTCGACGCGCTCAAGGCGTTCGCCGTCGGCATCCAGCGCCACCAGATCAATGTCGGCCAGTTCCAGCAGATGCGCCGTCTTGCCGCCGGGCGCCGCGCAGGCGTCCAGCACGCGCATGCCGTCAGCCGGGGCCAGCAGTTCGGCCGCCAACTGCGCGCCCGCATCCTGCACCGACCACCAGCCTTCGGCAAAGCCGGGCAACTGGGCCACAGGCTTGGGGCTGCCCAGCACCAGGCCAGACTGGCCCACCGGCTCCGCCGCCAGCCCTGCCGCCTGAAAAGCGGCCAGCACCTGTTCGCGGGTCGCGCGGCGGCGGTTCACGCGCAGCGTCAACGGCGCCGGCACATTGGCGGATTCCAGGATCTCGCGCCATTGCTGCGGATAAGCCACGCCCAACTGCTTCACCCACCAGCCGGGATGGTTCCATTGCGCCTCGGGGCTGTCGGCTACGGCGGCCTCAAGCGCGGCACGTTCCCGCAGGAAACGGCGCAGGCACGCATTCAGCATGCCCTTGAAGGACGACAGGCTGCGGGTATTGGAGGCAGCCGTCACGGCCTGGTCCACCACGGTATGCGGCGCATACACCGGCATGCCGGGCAGCGCCGCGGCGGCGTCGCCCTCTTCTTTCAGCAAGGTCAAGGACACCAGCAGCAGCGATTCAAACAACACGCTGGGATAGCGCTGCACCAGTTCGCGGCCAACGGCATCAGCCCAGCCCAGATAACGCATCGCGTGGAAAGACACGGCCTGCGTGGCCGGACGCAGGGCGGAACTGACGTCGGTCAACGCGTCCGTCAAGGAACGGCCGTCCAGCACGCCCTCGACCACCCCCGCGCTGGAAAGAAGAACGGAGGAAAGCGGGGGGGCAAGATTTGGGGAGTCGGAACGCGTGGACATGGTGGGAATTCAAAGGATAAGACCGATATGGTAGCCGCACCTGGACGAATGGCGGCCCGCGCGTCAAACTTGCCGCTGCCCCGGGAGCCCGTTATGACCACCGCCACGCTGCTGCTTTTCATCCTGGCTTCGGCCGTCGCCATCGTGACGCCGGGCCCCACCACCCTGCTGGCCATGAGCAACGGCTCGCGCCACGGCGTGCGCGCCGCCAGTTGGGGCATGGCGGGTGCGGTCCTGGCCGATTTGATATTGGTCGGTGCGGTGGCGTCTGGCCTGGGCGTCGTGCTGGCGGCGTCAGAAGTCGCCTTTCAGATTATTAAATGGGCGGGCGCGGCGTATCTGGCATATCTGGGCTGGAAGATGCTGCGGTCGGATTCGGCGCTGGTCTTGCCGTCAACAGCCTTGGCAAGCACCGGGCGGCCGGTCGGGTTGGCGCTGGGCATGCGCAGCTTTCTGGTAGCGCTGACCAATCCCAAAGCACTGTTGTTTATGTCCGCGTTCCTGCCGCAATTCATTAACCCGCAAGCGCCGCTGTTAATGCAATACGCCATCGTGGCGGCGGTGCTGGCCACCATCAATATATTGACGATGCTGGTTTATGCGGCCCTGGGCGCGCAACTGGTTCGGGCGTTTCAGGGGTCGGGACTGCGCTGGCTGAATCGGGTGTGTGGGGGGCTGATGATTGGGCTGGCGGGGACGCTGGCGTTGTATCGGCGGGGATCTTAAGGGGCATTACCCATCACCGGTGCACCTACTTTCATATGCGAACTGCCAACGATGGATGCCTATCGGCCCTCAGGCCCGCGTGATATCCATGCTGCGCTCGGTCATCAACGTGCTGGCCGCTTAACGCTTGGCCTGCGGGCTTGCTGCTTTCTTCGGCTCAGAAGGTCCTGAAGTACAGGTTTTTCTAGCATCGATTCAGCCTACAGCTTCTTGAACTCGTGGTTCTCATAGTCCAGCCCTTTCATTCGCTGGGCATCTGAAACGTGAATTTCGCCAAACTTCGCCTGAGGGCGCGACAGCACACGCCGATTATCGAAAATATTAATAATAATATTGGGAAAACTTTACCTTGAACTGCTCCGTCACATTCAGACCGGAGGCAACGCCGCATCACGGTGCGCTTACTGCTCTTGCCGTCGGTCTTCTGGCTGGCGGTGTTCTGCTGGGCCGTGAGCAGGATGTCACCTTGCGCGTCCAGCAGAATGTTGGGGCCCGCGGCCAGGTCGCAGCCAGCAACGACGACGTTAGATAGTTCTGCCTTGCCCACTACGATGGTCGTCAAGTCGCGGCTAGACTACGATTTCCCATTAAATGGATTAGCCGCCTGACGAAGGGCATGAAAAAAGGTGTCAGACTACATTTCCGGGGAACGGCTGAAAATGCAAAGTAAAACATCAAACTCATTTTTTCGGCGATAGCCAGCATGAAAATGCTATCTGACCCCTTATTTTTATCGGCAAGGCCATAGCGGGATGTCGTCTGCACTTAAACTGACGCTGCAACCACCAAGACCTATTCCACTTGGAAGGTTTGACGCTGAACTTAAGCCACTAGTAGCTCGATCATCTACCTTTCCGGCAGCGCCGCCAATTGCTTTTGCACCAAAGAAAACTCAGACAAACGAAATATCTAACCTATCGATTTTCCATGAAATCAGCTTTCCCTCAAGAAAACCGAAATCCGCCAGCAGAATCTCATCACAGAAAGTCAACCCACCACAGCGCAAACAGCCATCCCTCAGCTCGCCGATAATTCTGCATGAATAGCCTGATCCTTCTCTAACGACCGCCGGTTCAGCATGAGAAATTTCTTGAACAATATATTCATCAAAAACCATGGGTAATAACTCTGCCTGATACATTCCCCCCACCTCAAGCCGATAGGGAAGATAGCTTGCAAAGCAGGTAAGCCGCTGACCACAGACAACAATCGAAACCTCCTCCTCAACTTCAGGACTGATGGCATCAACAAGCACTGAGCAAATCATGGTACAGGCCTTATGGTTTTGTCTGCGGGGTTGCCATTCAACATCTTCCAAAAACTCTTACCACGTTCCACACGAATTGTAGTGATAGCACCATCAGAATTAGTTCCTACAAATCCATATTTCGCATCTCCACGGGACGAGTTACCCATAGACTGAACGTAGCCAGTTCGCATTTCGCCTTTGCATAGATACTGAAATTTATCCCCGCTTTGCATAATTTCCTTACCCACCTGCAAATACTCGGCTGATGACTTTGCCCCAAATTTAACGCCGTGCTTTTCAGGTGACCAATTAACTTTGCTTCAGCAGCAAAGCCCGTCGTCAACTTGTTAAAGCCGTCAACCACCCGCGTGGTCGCTGCTGGCGATGACGCTGCCGATAAACGTCGTGTTGTCTTAACGTCGATCAGAAAGCCGCTGTCGCCTGCCCACAAGCCCGTCTGTTCAGTGGCCGTCTTGAAGTCGCTGTTCATCTTGCGGGCGCTAGCGTTGGCCGAGACACTGCTCGAGCCCACGCAATGCGACGGATGCAAAGAGTCAGGCCGAAGCCCGCGCTCTTGATCTTGGAGTTGTACTGGCTACTATCCCGCAAGCTCTCTAACAGCAGGTTGCCCCCTACCGACGCGATGATCTGATCGGCACTGCCCCCTGCTCCTTTAAGCGTGGTATCTCCGCCCGACTTCAACGCCAGCTCGTTGCAAGCCGTTATGTTGCTGTTCGTCCAGGCTTCATCGCGGCAATTGGCGTTGCCCCGGTTGACCGACGCACCCAGTTCGAGGGTGAAGCTAGTCTGCTGGCCACCAAGCGAATAGCAGATGCCAATGCCAGCGCTGCTGCTCTTGCTATCCGTATTTTGCGCGAACGCAGCATTATCCGTGTTGCGCGCGGCATCCACCATACGCACCCCGGTCTGCGCGGTGCCAGCCTCGGGCTTGCTGGCGGTGAGCGTCAGCCCGGCGCTTAAAGCGTCAGACTACGATCATGACTGTGGGCGCATTGGAAAATATAGCCGAGCACTTTAAATCGAAAAAATTCCTATTGACTCATGAATAAAATCTACACTAGCTTTTATCTATTGGGATTTATATATAAATATCTATTCGTCATTTTTAACCTTAGATCCGCCACCAGCCCGACTATTTGAGAATACTCTTCCGGGGTTATCGAGATTTCCATATCCCCAATTTGATCGCACAGGGTTTCTAACGCCAGAACATTTTCGTTTTTATCAATAAAACCTAAAGCATAATCAACCAAATCTGCATCTATCCTATTTTTTAATTTCTCACCCAACAACTTAATTCTATCGTTTAAATCCATAGCAACCACCTCACGGCTTTATTGGCCTCAATGCCGGCACAGGATTATTATCGGGAAAAGCGGTTATTACTTTTCCGCTCGCAGGCTCGTAAACTACCCGCATTCGAATTCCGTCCCTGACGTCCCATGCAACCCACCGGGCGGGATCGCCAGCTTTGGTGTAGAGCCCGCCGGTGCCGGACTGCGCATACCACCGCGTATTTGGCGAAGTTGCTACATCACTAATCTCATGGATGATTTTTTCCGCTGACCAACTTTCGGGAAACACTGTTTTCCCCGGTTGCCCTGGCCACAAATGCCCACCGCTTCCAGGACCGTCGCCATACAAAATATGATTCTTGGTATCCGGGGAAAGAATATCAACATATTCTTTAGGTTGCCAAGTTACGTCAGCAGGCGGTGCTTTCCCCCCCACCTTCGCCGCATCAACTGCCTTGTCTGCCTCGGCAAACACGTGCACTGCTTGGCCGCCCTTCTTAATAATGCCACCAAGCACCGGCACCAGACCAATCGCAGCAAAGTAACGATTCGCCTCATCCCCTGTCGCCGTCTTACCCGTCACAAGCTCATACAACGCGCTAGCGTTTGACACCCCCGGGGCCAGATCGAGCACGGCTTGCGCAAGTGTGTCGGCCTTTTCCTTGCTCAGTTGCGGGTAGTGGCTCAGCGTGAGTGCCACGTCATACGCAGCCGCCATCTTGTCGGCTCGATCGAACTCCACTTGCAAGCAAATATTGTCATTGACGCACGTGGCGATCGCTTTCGCTGTCACGTCTGCCTTCATGCGAGCGACCTTATCGCGATTCTTATAAAGGCTGTTGTTCTCCACCTCTATCCGCGCCGCGACTGCTGCGGGCACGGCAGCCGTCGAATCAACCGATGCGGCAATGCCAGCGACAATGCTGCTTATCAAGTTAACGCGCGCTTGTTCCTCCTCAGGCGTCAGCTTCTTGCGATTGACATCATCAATGCTATCCAGCAGTTTGCTCAAGACCACGCCGGAAAGCGCGCCGGCCCCACCAGCACCGCAAGACGCACCTTGCGCGGCCGCTCCGGCACAACCCAGCACCGCATGTAGCGCGGCATGCCCGACGGAACCTTCCCCGCCCAGCGCACCACTGATTTCCTTAATTTTGGCCGCGCCCAGCGTCTGCAGGTAGTTCACCGTGGCGGCCTGAATGAATTGCCCCGTGCCTCCCATGACGTTGCCACTCGCAGCGCCCAGGATGATGGTCCCCCACTGGCTATAGCTTCCTTGAGCGCCCCATTTACTTTCAAGGTCGGCATATTCCTGCGCCGCTTTGGCACGCTCCGCATAGGAAAGCGATTTGTCTTCGGAACGCTCCTTCGCGTTTTGCGTTTCCTGCGCCCGATTCGTCAAAAATTGCCCGACCTGACGGCCAGCTTCCCCTACGATCTCAAACCCGGCCCTGATCTCCTTCTCATTAAAAATCGGGTTCAGGCTGTTCAACGTGTTCTTGGTGTCGCGGTTTAGTCCGGCGATCGCCTCGGCCGCCGTTTGCCCCGTCAATGCCTTTTGTTCCGCCTCATCGCGAATGACGACCGTTCCGCCGCTGATACCCGCAAGCGTGGTGGAGCTGGACTGGCCGCTGGCGCCCATGACAACGGGCACACCCATACTGATGCCATTGGCGCTGGGCAGGTTCGAGTTTGGTGTCGCCTTGCTTCCACCCGCGACCTCACCCTTGCCGTCGGTGCCGATATTGCTCTTGTCTTTGCCGCCGTCCTTACCGCCGCCAAAGCTCACGCCTCCGCCCAATTGAATGGATTGCCCGTCGTAGCTGGCACGGTTTTCGACGTCGCGGCTGGTGAGGGTGCCGGTGATCAGGACGTTCTTGCCATCGGCAACCGCCTTGTCACTGCTGGCAATGACGCCACCGATCAGTCCGGTGTTATTTGCCACATCAAGCTGGAAGCCGCCGTCGCCCGCCCACAGGCCCGTCTGCTCCGTCACGCTGGCGTATTGGCTGTTGATCTTGGTGTGGCCGTAGTTGCCGCTGACCGAACTGGCGCCGTAGCACAGCGGCGGTATGCACAGGCTCACCTGCACGCCGGCGCTGCGGTCGCGCGCGGTGTATTTGTTAATGTCCTGCAGGCTTTCAATAACGAGGTTGCCGCCTACCGTCGCCAGAATCCGGTCAGCGCTGGCCTGCGCGCCGCGCAAGACCGTGTCGCCGCCGGAGTTCAAGGTCAGGTTGCCGCCAGCCTGGACATGCGTGTTGTTCCACGTCGTATCCTGGCCATCGCCCTTGCTCTTGCTGCCGCCCGCCGCCAGGTTGATGCTGACGCCGTTCTGGGTTCCACCGATCGAAAAGCCCACGCCGATACTGGCGTTGCTGCTCTTGCCGTCGGTCGTCTGGCTGGTGGTATTCCGCTGGGCCGTGAGCAGGATGTCGCCTTGTGCGTCCAGCAGAACGTTGCGGCCCGCAGCCAGGTCGGAGCCAGCCACGGCGATGTTAGATTGCTCTGCCTTGCCCGCTGCAATGATCGTCAAGTCGCGGCCAGCCGCGATGGCGGCGCCGCTTGCTGTACGGCTTTGCCCGCTGCGGGTCTGGCTGGCGCTGCTGGCGCCGACATCGACGTTGACGTTGATGCCGCCAACCTTCGACGGGTCTTTGGCCACGGCATCGTAGGCATTCTTTGCCGCCAAGCCCGCCGCGACCGCAGCGATTGCCTGCAGGCGGCCATTGTTTGTCTGTTGTGCCGCCTCGCGCATGCGGTTGGTGCTTTGCACCGCGCTCACAACGGGATTGCTGGCGCTGATGGTGACGCCGATCTGGCTGGTCTCCTGGAACTGGCGATACGCGCTGGTGTCGTAGCTGCCGTCGATAGTGACCGTCTGCCCGCCCACCAGCACGTCGCGGCCCGCGCGAATGTCGCTTCCACGAACCAGCACATCCTCCGTGGCAACGATAGAGACGTCGCCACGAGGACTGGTGACGGTGCTGCCGGCCGCGCTGGGCGTGCTGCTGCGTTCATCCAGGCTGCCGCTGCTGCTGCGCGAACCCACGCTGAAGCCGCTGCCTTCGCGCCCCAGATCGCCCACCGTCTGATTGCTATAGCTGCTGCTGTGGTCGCGCGTCGCGTTGCCCGTGTCGATGGAGATCGAGCCGCGCTTGGCCATTAGGCCTACGTTGTTGACGGCGTCGATCGCCGACCCGGCGATTCGGATATCTCCGCCGCGGCTGTTCAGATGGACGCTGTTGCCCGTGATGAGCGATGACGTCTGTCCCGTGCCCGAGGACAACTCATTGGACTTCGCCGATTCGCTGCCATAGGGGAAAACTTTGACCCCGCTGGAGTTCGGGCCCCCATCAATTGCCCGTCCGATGTCGCCCAGACTCATGCCCCCCAACTCGAAGCTGCTGCGCTTGCTCGACTCCTGGCTGGTCTTGGTCTGATGGTTGTCGGAGCCAACGACGGAGATATCGCGCTGAGCATCCAGCACGACCCCACCTTGAGCACGCAGGCTGGACCCGGAGATCAGAACGTCGCCATCCCGTGCACGGCCCGAGGCATCACGCGAGCCGTTGCCGGTGGCGCGGATCACGATATCGCCAGCGGCGCTAAGTGAGGCACCGCTACCGACCTGACTAGACGAATCGTACGACCCGCTGCTCTTGCTGCTGCTATGCGAGAACGACACGCCAGGCATCGCGGCCCCGCTGTGGGCGAGCTCTTGCGCTTTGGCTTTGCTGGAACCGGCAGCGGACAGGTTCTTGAAACTGTCCATCAGCGTTCCGACAGCGGACACGCCAAAGCTGCTTTCCTTCAGTGAATACTCGCTGTGCGTGTTTTCGACGTCGCGGCCCGCCACGATGGCCACGTTCTGTCCTTGGATGTCGATGTTGCCCGTGTTCCCGGCGATATCGCCCGCGGCCCTGCCCGCGACCACATCGCTACCTGCGATCACGACATTTCGTCCCGCCGTCAGAATGACGTCGCCGCCCGAAGTACCCAGAAGACTACGTGCGTCGCTCTGAGTCACTCCATCGACGGTCTGCAACGATTGCGCATCGCTGCGCTTGTACGAAATTCCCAGGCCGCCTGTGGAAAGACCGCTTTTCTTCACGCGCTCGGAATGGCTTTCCCCGTAAGTATTCGTTCCCGCCGTCACCGACAGATCGCGGCCAGCATCGGCGATAAGCTCACCGCCGGCAAGGACGTTTGAAGCGTTCAGCGAAACGTCCCGTCCGGCCCGAAGCACGACATCGTCACCGCTGAAGATTGAACCCTGGGTTTGTGTCTTAGCCTGCGAGTCGACCGAATGTGTGGTCTTGCTGGATAGGAAACCCTTGGTCTTGAAATGCACCTCGTCGCGCGCAGATGCCGAGGCTTCTCCCGCGCCGATGTTGATATCGCGGCCCGCCGCGACGCCCAGTTTTTTGCCGGCCGAGACATCAGCCACGCGCGCGTTGACGTCCTGCCCAGCAATCAACGTGACATTCCCGTCAGCCGCAATGCTTGAACCGATCTCCTTGCTTGTGGCGAGGTCATGCCGGTTCTTCTTATTCAGAACCAGCGATTCGCCGTGGCTTTCCTCGAGCGTGGCCAGATTGATATCGCGGCCCGCTTGCACTCGCACGCCGTCCTTGGCGCTGACCTGCGCCGCCGTCAGGGTGACATCGCGTCCCGCCTGCATGCTGAGGTTGCCAGCGTCCACGCGCGACACGCCTGACATGTACGAACCCCATGTCGCGCCGTTATTTTCCGACGCCGATGTGGAGGTCAGCGCAATATCGCGCCCCGCTTTCAACGCGACGGTATCTCCCTTGATCAGCGACACCAGGCTGGTCAGATCGGTGCGCGCGGCAAGATCCACCGTGGCGCCCTGGATCAGGCTGCCGGCCTGGTTGACGATATTGGAGGCGCTCATGACGGTGGCGTGGCGCGCGCCGACGGTGCCGCTGTTGGTGATGCCGCCGTCTGCCGTCAGCTTGACGTCTCGGCCAGCCATCAATGTGCCGTCGCCCTTCAGGTCGCCTTTTCGCACGACCAGGTAGACCTTGGGGACCAATACGGTTTCGGGACTGCCATCAGGCAAGGTGACCGTTTCGGCCACCAGCCACACCAGATCGCGGGTCAGCTGGCGTTGTTGGGCTTCAGTCAGCGCAACGCCCACCTGGACGTTGTGGTCGCGGGCGAATGTGGCGCCTTCGGCCATCAAGGCCTTGTACTGGCTGTCGTTGTCGCTGAAGCGGCCCAGGAATCGCTGACCGGTCGTCGCCAGGATTTGATCAGATACGAGCTTTTGCTCGTAGAATCCGTCACCCAGGCGTTTGGGTTGACCCGAAGGCGTTAGGAACTTGGCGCCCGGCGGAACCAGAGCGTCCCAGCCGGCCAGCGTCTTGCCGCCTTGCACGGCGTTGTCCGTCACAGCGCCGCCATTGGCCAACACGCTGCCCGCCGCAGACGCCGCCGGGACGTCAAGACGCTGCGCGTCTACGCTCGAACCGGCGCCTAATTCAGGGCCTGCCGGCCCCTGCGTCGTGACGGCTCCCTTGCCGATGGTCGCCTGGACATGGCTGGGCTCGACTGGCTTGTCGGCATGTGGACCGGCAAGCCCGGCACCTGCCCCGCCCGCCACTGTGGTTCCCGGCAGCGCATCCGGCTGGCGCAGCAGGTCGAACAGATAGTCGCTGGACACGGTGGGGCGTTGGCCGATGAAGCGCGAATCGGTGGCGACGATGTAAGGCGCGTCGGGGCGCCTGTCCACCGCAAAGAGCTGGTTATCCGGGATGCTGGCCGGGTTCGACACCGTGCGGACAACCTCTCCACTGGGCAAATCCAGGCTGGCGACTAGTACGGGTCCCGGCTTACCGACGCCCGTGGTGCCGGGCGCCGAGCCGTCTAGCGCGACGCTCGCGTGTCCGCCCGAGGTGCCCACGGGAAGTTCGATGGACTGTCCAGCCAGAGTGGCGGTGTACGGGCTGGAGTATTCCTTGCGGTCCTTAGAGCGCGCCTGCGAAACCGTGGCCGTGCCTTGGCGCGTCACGATGCGTTGTCCGCCCGCGCCGATGTTGTTGATGGCCGGGCCCGCCACATTGAGCGCCCCGCCCGCAGCAATCTGGCTCTTGTCGTTGGTGACCGAACCGGCCAACGTCATGGCGCCGCCGGACAGGATCTTGCCCGGGTCAGACGACAGCGTGCGAGTCTCGGTGACCGTTTCGTTGACCTGGTAATACGTCAGCGTGCCAACCAGCCGGTTGCTGAAATCGGCGTTGAATGCGCGGATGCGCGCGTCCAGGGTCTTGTAGGGCTCCGTGTAGGCGGCATAGGCCGCTTCAAAGGCCTTGCGGCGCGCGGCTTCTGCAAGACACGCGGGGCTGGTGGTAAAGCAGGGCGCTTCCGGAGGGACCCACACAGGCAAGGAGCCCGTTGGCGGCGTAACACCGAACACCGACCAGATGCGCGCGCCGGTGTCATAGCCGAACCATTCGGGCACGTCCCAGCATCCGCCGCCCGCGTCGCCGCCGCTACACGCGACGTCGGCCGGCGTATAGGCCAGTGCAATTGGCGAACTGACGCCCGCCTTGCGTTTTCCGCCGGGCGTGTAGTCGAACGGCGGGCCGTAGCGCGCCGCCGGATACTTGTCGGACGGCAGCAGGAACATGCGCTCGGGGTCATCGTCCAGCCAAGCCGGGTCCTTGCTGCACTGGGGCGTGACCTCGTCGCACAACCAGTGCGTCTCGGCGTCATACATGTCGGTACTGCCGGCCGGTGTGAAGTACACCTTCGACTGCGACGCAACCTGCACGGTGTGGCTGGTGTAGCCGGCGTTTTGGTTTATCAGCGACGCCGCCGAAATGCGGACATCGCCCGCCGCTTCGATGGTGGAACCCGAGTTCAGCAGCGACCCTGCCTGCCCTGACGCATTGCCGCCGGCATCCAGCGTGCCGCCGATGGCAAGATCCGCCCCGGCATAGACCAGCGCGTGCTCGCGATTCACGAGCGTCGCGGCGGCCAGATCCATGGCGCCTCGAGACGCGATGACGGCGCCGGCGCTATTCACTAGCGTATGCGTCTGGACCGCGACTTTGTCTCCGTAGAGTCGGGCAAGGTTATCCACGCGACCGGCATTGATGTGCGTGGCGGCGCCATCGATCAGCCCTGCATTGGTCAAGCCCTGCGCCACGTTTAGCGTATTGGCGCCGCCGGCCAAAAGCTGGCCGCTCGCCTGGTTGACGAGCGAGTCCGCGTTGATGCTCAAGTCACGCCCGGCGCTGATCGTGGCGCTGTTGTGCAGCGCACCGCCCAACGACAAGTGCATGTCGCGGCCACTGGAAAGGTCGCCCGTCTGGTTCAACGCACCCGCATATTGAAAGGTAAGATCGCCCGCCGATTGCAGTGTGCCCAGGCCGTGCAATACCTGCGCGATGACGGTCAGGCCGTTGCCCGCCAGCAGCTTGCCTTCGCCGTTTTTCAACGTGTCGGCCACGATGCGCGCGTTGCCCTGCGCGGCCACCTCGCCGCCCTGGTTATCCAGTTCCCGCGTGGTCAGGGTCAGGTCCTTGGCCGCCTGGATCGAGCCACCTTGGTTGTTGACGCGGTCCGCCACCACGGCGATCACCTTGCCCAACACGCCCTTCGGTGCTGCACGTTCCGCTGTCAGCGTGGCGCTGTTATCCAGCGAGGACGACGTCAATGTCAGTGCGTTATCGGCCTGGATCAGACCGGCGCGGTTGTCGAGCGCGCCTTCTGCCTTGAGCAACACATCGCCGCCAGCCAACGTGCCAGCGCGGTTGACGACCGTGGCGGCCACAATGTTCAAGCCGCCCGCCGCGGCGATCAGCCCGTCGGTGTTGTCGAGCTTGCCCGCCAAGGTCAAGGCCGCAGCGCCCGTCGAGGTCAATTTGCCTGCCTGGTTGTGCAGATTGTCGGCAGTGATCGCCAGGCCGCCGCCTTGCACGACCGCATTGCGCGTGTCGATTTCGCCCGGCGTGGCGAGCGTTACGTTGCCCAATGCGGACAGCGTGCCGCGCGCAAGGTCCAGTCGGCCTGCGGTAAGCGTCAGGTCTTTGCCGGCCAGGCTCGTGCCGTGATGGATGATGCCGCCCGCCGTCAGCTTCAGGCTGCCGGGCTGGTTGAGGACGCCGTCGCCGTCCATGCCGGCCACGAAGCGGCCGGCGTTGGTCAGCACGTCCGGCGTGGTGACGCGCACGTCGCCACCCGCCAGGACCGAACCCTGATTCAGCAACGTCGCGCCCGCACTTGCGCGAGCATCTTGCCGGGCAGACACAACGCCCGCGTTGGTGAGGGCGCCGCCCGCGTCCAGGTTCAGCACGCTGGCTGCTTGAAGACGGCCATCTTTCGCAATGGCCAGATCGCCCGCCGCGCTGGCGTTCAGGTCACCTGCCTGGGTTGCGGCGATGCCGCCAAGCGTGGCGTCGGCGCCCGCGCGCAAGGTCATGCTCTGACCTGCGGCCAGGGAGCCCTGCACACGCAACGCAGCGCCGGCATCGGCTGTCAACGCGCCGCTGGCCTGTAAGGCCGATGCCGCGCCGAATGCCAGATCGCCTTGCCGCGAATTCAGCGTCAGGTCGCCATTGAGCGCGGCAACCGTGCCGTCCACCGTCAAGTCCTTGCCCGAGATCAGCGCTTGCGAATGTCCGGCCAACATGCGCCCGGCCGCATGCAGCACGCCTTGCGCGGTGGCGGAAAGCGCGCGCCCTGCTTGCGCAAGGCTCGATGCGGCGACGCTTACGTCACGTCCGGTCAAAGTCAGGTTCGCATCGGATGCCGCGGCGCCGTCCACTCGCACATCGCGCGCCGCGGCCAACGCCATGTCAGCGACCGAACTCAATGCGCCCACGGTGGTCAGGTCTTGACCCGCGCGTGCGCTCAGCGCCCCCGCGGCCTGGACTTGCCCGCCTTGCTTCACGACCAAGTCATGCTGTGCGGAGATCAGCGCATCACCTGCCGCGCGCTCGCCCAACGCCGCCACAACGCCGCCCAATCGGGCGCTACCGCCCGCAGCCAGCGTGAGGCCGCCGCCAGCGGCAATGACGCCGTCGGTATCCAGATCGGCGCCCGCGCTTGCGGCAAGGCCGTGGGAAGATTGCATCCTGCCCGCCGCGCCCACTTGCAGCTTGGCGCCGGCATCCGCTTGCAGCGCGCCCGCCAGAGCCGTTGCGATGCCGTCAATGTGGATGTTGCGATCCGCCTTCAACACGACGGGGGAACCTGCGGTAACCGTACCCGTGTCTGTGATGACCAGGTCGCCGCCGGCCTGCGCGCGCAGCATGCCGCCCATGCCGGCCCTGGCGTCCGCGCCGTTTGCAGTGCTCGCCGTGCCAGCCGTGCCAGCCGTGCCAGCAATATGCAAATCTTGCCCGGCAGCCATCAGCAACTTGCGGCTGCCTTGTGCCAGGGCCTTGGCGGCCACCGTCAGATTTCCGACGGCATCGATTTCAAGAGCGCCGTTGGCGACCGTCTTGCCGTGCAATGCAGCGTCCGTACCCGCGGTCAGGGCAATGTCGGCTTCGCTGGAAATAATGCCCGCGGCAAGCAGCTTCCCGCCCGACTCTGCAAGCACTTTGCCGCCCGCTTGCAGTTCACTTGCGCCGCCCAGCGTCATATTGCCGCCGCTACTGGCCGCAAGCGTACCCGTATCCGCCAACACGTCGCCGTCGACCTTCAAATCGTGCTGCGTGCGCAACTGCACCGAGTTTCCGGCGACAAGCGCGCCGGACAATGCCGCGCTATGCGCCTGGATCGCGACGGTTCCATCCGCCTGCACGCGCGAGCCCGCCAAGGCGGCCAAAACGCCACCGGCCTTTGCACTGATCGAGCCCGCCGCCAGGTTCTGGCCTGCCAGCGTTATGTTGGACGCCCCAACCAGAGCCAGATCAGTCAGTGATGACATTGTGCCGGCCGACATGAGCGACGCGCCCGCGCGCGCCAGCAAAGCCCCGCCCGCCAGCGATCGGCTGTCAGACGACAGCGTCATATCGCGTCCGGCGATCAACTGCAACGCCCCCTTCGCCGAGGCCGCCGTGCCTGTCAGCGCCATGGCGCCGCCGCTCTGTATCAATGTGCCCCGATCGCCGCGAACGGCGCCCGCGATTGTCGCCACGCCCGTTGCCTGGATGTGCGTGTTCTCGGATGCTTCCAACTGCCCCGGCGCGCCGACGCGCACGTCGTTCTTGGCAGCCATAGTCAGCGAGCCATCCACGCCTACCTTGCCGTCTGCCACAACATCCCGGCCCGCCCGCAATTGCGCATTGCCCTTGGACACCAACACGCCATTGGCGACAAGGTCGCGCCCCGACTTCACGTGAACGCCCTGCCCTTGCAGCTGGCTGCCCGAGCCCAGCAGCAGGTCGTCGCCAGTATTCAGAGCCAGCGTGCCGCCGTAGGCCAGCGCATCGCCATCTACGCGCAGATTGCGCACAGCCTGCAAGGTCAACGCCTTCAATGAGCTGACCCTGCCCGCCACATGCAGATCGCCGTCCGTCTTTGCCCGCGCGGCCCCGGCCGCTGCAATGCGCGCCAAGCCGCCAACCGACAGGCCGCGCCCCGAACTCAAGTCCAGGCCGCCAATGCTGGCCGCCATTTCGCCATTGATCGTCAGCGCGCCGATGGCGGCGACGGTGATGTCGCCGTTGCCCCGCCATGCGCCAGACATCGCTATATCGTTGCCCGCCGTCGCGCGCGACGCGCCTTCGGTTTCCCATTGCGCCGCCCGGCCCATGATGAGATCACGCTTGGCGACAAGCGATATGTCGCCGCTTGCCGACACGGTGCTGTCCACACGCGCATCACCGCCCGCCGCTACATCGATCACACCGCGCGATCCCATCGTGCCTGCCGCGTGCAGATCGCTGCCCGCCTGTGCCGCGATGCCCTGGCCCTGCGTCTGGCTGGACTCGCCCAGTTGCAGCGCCTTGCCCGCATTCAAGGTCAGCGCGCCCGCGTAGGCCCGCGCCGCGCCATCGATGCGCAGGTCGCTACCCGCGTCCAGGGTGACGCCCGCGTTGGCCAGCGCGTCGCCCGCCAAGGCCAGATTCTGACCCGCAAGCACGTTCATGGCCCCTTCCGATTGCAGCCGCGCATTGGCGCCTGCCGCAACGTTGCCCGTCGCTTGAAGCCACAGGTTTCCGCCCGCCAACAGATTGCCGTCGACCGTGGCGTCGCGCGCCGCCTGCGCCGTCAAGGCTGCCAACGACGACACCGTGCCGGCTGCACTCAACGCCCCCCCGGCAAGCAAGGCCACCGGCCCCGCCGCATTCACCCGGCCGCTTGCGCCGATGGACAAGTCACGGCCCGACGCCAGGGTCACTGCGCCCCGCGCCGCTTCCACCGTGCCGGTGAGATCCAGTTTGCCCGCCGCGTTCACTTGCGTGCCCAGGTTGCTGCGCAGGCTACCCGCCAGCCCGACATCGCCACCGCCAGCCAAGGCGGCGCTGCCGGTGGCTTCGAATGCACCGGTGACGTGGGCCGCACCCGCCGCCCGCAACGTCAGATGGCCATCGGCGCCAAGCCTGCCGCCGAGCATCGCCAGACTGCCCGCCGTGAGTTCTGCCGGGCCCACGGCGGATACGTCGCCGCTTGTGTAAAGGTTGCGCGCGGCGGCAACCGCAATCGCGCCGTCGCTGGTAGCCGTACCTGCCAGATCCGCGTCCCGCCCTGCGTTCAAGGCCATGTTCGTTGCCGATTGCAGCTGCGCGGCCGCGCGAATGCCCAAGTCCTGGCCCGCGCGTAATGACAGCGTGTCGCCAGATAGCAGTTGCCCGCCCACGGCGATGTCGCGCACTGCCGCCAGTGTCTGCGCGCCCTTGCTGGACAGCGCACCCTCCATTCTCAGGACGCCGCCGCTATCGCCACGCAACGTCGCGCCAGCCACTGCCTTGCCCTGCTTGCCGACCAGCAGGTCTCCGCCCGCCAGCATCTCCAGCCCGCCTTGGGCGGCAGACGTTTCGCCATCCAGACGCAACACGCCCTTGGCTTCAATGCGATTGCCGTCATTGCTGCGCAACGCGCCAGCGATCAGCATGTTTTGCCCCGCCTTGACGAGCGCGCTGCGTTCCGCGTCGATGCTTGCGCCCTGGCTGACCGTGACATTGCCCGCGGCCTGAAGCTGCAACGGCCCGCCTGCCAATAGCTTTCCGCCGGCCTTGGCGTCACGCGCGGCCTGCACCGTCAGCGCAGCCAGGGATGAGACCGTGCCGGCCGCATTCACGTCGCCCTTGGAACGCAAGGTGACCGGACCGCCGGCCCGTACGCTGCCTTTGTCGCCGATGGACAGGCCGCCGCCCGACGTCAGCGTCAGTGCGCCTTGCGCGGTGTCGGCCGTGCCGGTGACAGCCATCGTGCCCGCCGCCCGCGCGCCCACGCCTTGATTTCCGCTCAGCGCGCCCGTCAGCAGGGCGTTGCCGCCCGCCTTCAATTCGACGGTTCCCTGGGACACCATTTGACCGCCCGTGCGGACATCGCCACCGGCGTCCACCACGATGCGTTCGCCCTGTGCGCGGCTGGCCTGGCCCAGCCGCAAATCGTTTCCACTCTTAAGATCCAGGCCGCCGCCGTAGGCCAGCGCGCTGCCTTCGATGCGCAAGTTTCGCGCCGCGTCGATCGACAGTGCGCCATCCGTCAAGGCCTCGCCCGCAAGATTGGCGTCCGCGCCTGCGCGCATCGTCGTGCCGTTTGCCGACTGCGCCTGCGCGCCCGCTTCGGAAACCATATTGGCGCCTGCCTGTGCCAACAACGCGCCAGACGTGTAGACCTGCCGCGGCAACACCAGGTCGCGCCCGGCTTGCAACGAGACGCCTGCCTTGGCAGAAACAACGCCGGGAGTTTCCGACGCGCCGCCTGCCTGCTTGCCGGATGCCGCGACGCCTGTCGTTGCGCCGTTTCCAGGCTTGTCTGGCCCCCCATTGCCGCCGCTGCCACCGTTACTGCCGTTACCGCCGTTACCACTTCCGTTGCCGCCGCTGCCGCCGTTACCACTTCCGTTGCCCGGATCATTGCCGCCGCCATTCGCTACGCCCGCGTCGGGCTGAACGGCGGGAACCGGCAAGCCCGTCATCCTCAGATTGCGTCCAGCCGACGCGCTGATGTTCTGATCCGCCATCAGCATGTGACCCGACAGCACCAGATCCTTGGCGGCGGCCACTCTCAACACATCCTGCGACCGCAAACTGCCTTGCGCGCCGACAATCACCGTCTTGCCCGCCTGCACGCTTAACGGTCCGCCCGACCCGACCCCGCCCGAAATGGTTGCATCGCGCAGCGCGGTCAACGTGGCCGCGCCCTTGGCCTGCGCGATTCCCTGCACGGCAAGGTCCCGGCCGCTGTCTACCCGAAGCGCCCCCGCGGCCTGCACGGTGCCGCTGGACGCAATACGCACGTCTCCTGCCGCGTCGACGTGCAGGTCGCCCGTCAGCGCCACGAGATTGCCGCCAATGTTCACGCCTACGCCGGACTCGGTGCCGATCAGCCGGATGCTGTTGGCGTACATGCCGCCCAACGCGGCTGTGTCCAGCGCCACCTCGGGCGCAGCGCCTTGTCCGGCTCGAGCGGACACAACGCCCGTTTCGTAATTGACCTGCGCGGCGCCGGCCGTGACGTTGAGCCTATCGGCCCACACGCTTGCATTGATTTCCAACGTGCGAGCCAGCAGGTCCACCTGGCCAAGGTTCGCGCCGTTCAGCCCGGCGCCATCGACGCGGATGTTGCCCGATGCAATGTCAAAACCGATACGCCCATCAGGACCGATCTGCGGACGCCCGGTAGTCAGCGTGGCGCGGTCGGCGTTCAAGAAGCCGCAGCCGTTGCAGGTGATACCGGCGGGGTTGGCGACGATGACGTTGGCGCGGTGGCCGGCCACTTCCAACGCGCCCATCAATTGCGAGGGGTTCGGCGCGGTGACCTGGTTCAGGATGGTGGTTGCGCGCTGGTTACCCAGCATGGTGTTGCCTGCCACCTGCCCCGCCAGCGCCGTCTGGCTGGCGCCGCCGCTATTGTTAAGCACTGCGCCGGACGGACCCACGTTGAAGTGTGTGTAGCGGTTGTTCGACACGCCACCGGCGCTGGGCGGCGCGATGTTGATCACCGGGACCCCATTGCTCACGCCCACGGCAGGTTTGGCGCCCGCCACGCTTCTGTCGACCGTGATCGGCAGAGTCTGCGCCAGCACTGGCGACCAGACCTGCAAGAAAATGACGGACCAGACACTCATCGAACGAAGCTTGGACATCATGCAACCCCGGGTAACGAAAAGGCCGACATCGGCGTAAGCCGTTGCGCCCCGGGCATAAGCCCACGGGCGATGTCGAGCAGAGCAATCAGGAAAGCCGGCGACTCAAGGCCGCGGCGTCAAAACTCGAACATCACGGCAACGGCGTAGACAGTGGAGGCGGTCTTTAATGAATCAGGTTTTTTCAGCGGCCAGCCGGCAGACAGGTCGTAGCTGGCTTGAACGTATGGAAGGGATAAGCGCCCGCGCAGTCCGGTGACCGCTCCCGCCAACGTGCGCCCCGATAGCCATTGCGCGGATTCGCCGCCCACGCGCCCCACGTCCACGCCCGCATACAGTTGATGGCCGGCCGCACCCAGCAGGTTGTCCAGGCCCAGCGACAGGTCATTGCGCAGCGTCCAGCCGTCTTCCGCCGCCAAGGTCATCTGTCCGTCGAAACCACGCACCGCGTAGCGGTTGCCGATGGTGAAGTAATCCGAGGGCACCACGGGCGTCTTGGCATGCTGGATTTGCCAGTTCACGTGATAGGCCCAGGGTTGGTCCGCCATTTGGAACGGCAGGTACAGGCCGGCATTGGCGGCAACGATAGTGCTGCGGCCGTTCCACTCGGGCTTGCCGTAGACGTAGCCGGGCTGGTCGGACAAGCCGGTCAGGGTGCCGCGCACGCCTGCGCCCGCGTCCAGCACCGCGCGGCCCAGATAGTGGCGGTGCGTCACGCTGAAGTCGTAGCCGGTGACGTCGCGGCGTTGAACATCAATAGGCTCATCGTTCAGCGTGCTGCCAACGCGTTTGCGCAGTGCGGAGAGCGTCGCCGTGCCTTTGTAGTCAGCGCCGCGATAGGGCACCAGCGACACGCCCGCTTGCAGCTGCTTCGTCGTGCCGCCGTAGACGATGGGCTCAACGAAGCCGGCCACGCTTTGGCGATAGGTGGATTTGCTGGCGCTGGCAAACACGGCCCAGTAGCCAAACGGAATGCTGTAGTGGATGGACGCCGCCCGCGTGTTGGAGTCCGCGTCGCGCCAGCGCGCGTTGCTGTTCCACGCGACGGACACCTGGTCGTAAAGGAACAAAGGGGAATCCAGGGTCAGCCCGGCGTTGACCTGATACTTGCCGATGGCATCCAGGCCGCCGTTGTCGCCCCCCACATATCCATGCCAGCGTTTGCCGGTGCCTGGGCGCAGGATGATGTCGGAGTCGCCCAGTTCCGGGCCCGGCGCGACGTCGATGGCGGCGTCGGACTGGCCGCGAAGCCGGCGTATGTTCTCCAACGCCTGATCCAGATCGCGCTGATTCAAATTGCCGCCGGGGCCGGTCGGCATCGCGGTGCGCCACCAGCCGATGGCGCCTTCGTCTTGCACGCCGGAAATCCGGCCGGGCAAATACCGCAAGGCCAGCTTCCCCGCAGCTAGAGACTGTTCAGGCACGACGACCCGCGCCGTGATTTGCCCGTTTTGAATCAGCAGACCGTTCAGATAATCCTGCAAGCGGCGCAGACCCTGCCCGCCGATGCAACGGCCCGTAATAGCGCCGCCAGCGGCCTCAGCCACGGCCGTGGACGGCGCGGCGTCCTCCCAGGACAGATCGCGAATGACGAAGCACGGCGTCTCATCAGGCAGATCCCGCTGGGCCGGGTGGGCGTGGCCGCCCGCGGACATGACGTCCGGGCGCTCGGCCGCGCGGGCGCGCTGAGCGTCCAGCTCCAGCTCTTGTCTGCGTTCAATATCCACAGGGCGCAACACCGCATCTGGCGGGGTCTGCGCGATAGGCTCGGTGGGGAAAGCGCCCGCCGCGATCAAAACAATTGCGGCGACACGCCGGCACCAAGAGGAATTCATAAGGGGCTGGACGCCGCAGTGAGCCGCGGGCGCCATCTATCTCGATGAAACTAAATGTTGAGCTAGTTTGCGATACAAGATAGCCAAGAACCACAGGAAACCGCCGTAAACGGCAAAAATCTGAGTTTTACTAATATTTGAACGACGTTTTAATACTATTGAGCGACGTTGCGGTTTTTTAGTAATTATCAGATTTTCTCAACGCGTACCCGGCCGGGTGGGACACCCGTTTCCGCCATCGCGAAAGCAACGCCGAGGCGCCTGCGCAAAATAGGGGTTTGCGCCCGTTTCCCATAAAATGACGGCCCCCGCTCTGCCCGCGCTAAAATTGCGCAGCTTTTGATCATTGGCGCTGGCTCGCGCCCACCGAGGTATTCCATGTCTTCCCCCAAAGTCGGCTTCGTCAGCCTGGGCTGTCCTAAAGCCCTGGTCGACTCCGAACGCATCCTGACCCAACTGCGCACCGAAGGGTACGAAGTCACGCCCGAGTACAACGACGCGGATGTCGTCGTCGTCAACACCTGTGGATTCATCGACAGCGCCAAGGCGGAGTCGCTGGAAGCCATTGGCGAAGCGCTGGCCGAGAACGGCAAGGTGATCGTCACCGGCTGTATGGGCGTTGAGGAATCGGTGATTCGCAAGGTGCACCCCAGCGTGCTCGCGGTGACCGGCCCCCAGCAATATGAAGAAGTGGTGCGCGCCGTGCATGACGCCGCGCCGCCCAAGCAGGACCACAACCCCTATCTGGATCTGGTGCCGCCGCAAGGCGTGAAGCTCACGCCGCGCCACTACGCCTATCTGAAGATTTCGGAAGGCTGTAATCACCGTTGCAGCTTCTGCATCATTCCGTCGATGCGCGGCGACCTCGTCAGCCGTCCGGTGGGCGATGTCTTGAGCGAAGCCGAGCGCCTGGTCAAAGCCGGCGTGAAGGAAATGCTGGTGATCTCGCAAGACACCAGCGCGTACGGCGTGGATGTGAAGTACCGCAGCGGGTTCTGGAACGGCCGCCCGGTCAAGACGCGCATGACCGAGCTCTGTCTGGCCTTGTCCGAAATGGGCATCTGGACGCGCCTGCACTACGTGTACCCGTATCCGCACGTGGACGAAGTGATTCCGCTGATGGCGGAAGGCAAGATCCTGCCGTATCTGGACATTCCGTTCCAGCACGCCAGCCCGCGCATCCTGAAGGCCATGAAGCGCCCGGCGTTTGAAGACAAGACGCTGGCGCGCATCAAGCGCTGGCGCGAGATCTGCCCCGACCTGACCATCCGCTCGACCTTCATCGTGGGCTTTCCCGGCGAAACCGAGGAAGACTTCCAGTACCTGCTCGACTGGATGCAGGAAGCGCAGCTGGACCGCGTGGGCTGTTTCCAGTATTCGCCGGTGGAAGGCGCGCCCGCGAATCTGCTGGACAACCCCGTGCCGGACGACGTGAAGCAAGACCGCTGGGAACGCTTCATGGAATTGCAGCAAGGCATCTCGACCGCACGCCTGGCCCGCAAGGTCGGCCGCGAAATCGACGTGCTGATTGATGAGGTCGACGAAGACGGCGCCGTGGGCCGCAGCAGCGCCGACGCGCCCGAGATCGACGGCTGTGTCTACGTCAGTTCGGACAAGCCCTTGAAGGCGGGCGACATGGTGCGTGTGCGCGTCACGGATTCCGACGAATACGACCTGTGGGGCGACGTGATCTGATCACGCCCGGCAACGCACGCAGCGCCTGCGCCGCAAAACAAAACCCGGCCTCGCAAGGCCGGGTTTTTTTACGTCTGCGCTGTCGCGCTTACGTCTTAGCCAGAAAGTCCGACATATCGTCGGCGTGTTCTTCTTCCACCGCCAGAATCTCTTCCAGCATGCGGCGCGTGGTGGAATCCTGTTCGCCGATGTATTCGATCATCTGGCGATAGCTGTCGATGGCGATGCGTTCAGCGATCAGGTTTTCCTTGATCATGTCTTCCAGCGTCTTGCCTTCGACATACTCCGAGTGGCTGCGATCCAGAATGCCCTTGGGCGACAGGTTGGGTTCACCGCCCAACTGCACAATGCGCTCGGCCAATTGGTCGGCGTGCTGCTGCTCTTGCGCCGCGTGTTCGGCGAATTCCGCGGCCACCGGTTCGGCGTTCAAACCCCGGGCCATGAAGTAGTGGCGCTTGTAGCGCAGCACACAGACGATCTCGGTGGCCAGCGCCTCGTTCAGCAGTTTCAGAACGGTCTCGCGGTCTGCACGGTAGCTGTCCGTGACGGCGCCAGATTCAATGTCCTGACGCGCCTTGGCGCGTATCGCCTTCACGTCCATGTCGAAGGGGCGGTGGTTTCGGGTTGCTTGTTCCATATCGTTAGCTCCTCTAGGTTAGTGAAAGCACGACGACCCTGGATATCCAGTCGTACCGAATGCTTGAGTCTACCGATCATGGCGGATCTTGCTGTGTCCAAACATTGCTCCTGCCCCCGTTTTGCGCCACCCCCAACAGCGAAAACCCCTCGGGCAAACCTTGCGTAAACTATCGGCTTCCCGAAAAGCCGGTGACGCAATCTGTAACTGGCCCGGCAATCTGCAACCTTTTTATGACTCTGAAGAACATCTGCGTGTATTGCGGCTCGAACCCGGGCACGCGCCCCGACTACATCGAGCAAGCCCGCGTACTGGCCCGCGAACTGGTCAAACGCGACCTGGGCCTGGTGTACGGCGGATCGGTCGTCGGCATCATGGGCGTGATCGCCAATGAAGTGTTGGCGGGCGGCGGCCGCGTGATTGGCGTGATTCCCGAGTTGCTGCAAAAGAAGGAACAGGCGCATCGCGGCCTGACCGAGCTGCACCTGGTGCAGAACATGCACGAACGCAAGGCCATGATGATCGACAAGGCAGACGGCTTCATCGCCCTGCCCGGCGGCGCCGGCACGCTTGAGGAATTCTTCGAAGTCTGGACCTGGGCGCAATTGAACATGCATCAAAAGCCCTGCGGCTTGCTGAACATTGCGGGGTACTACGATGCGCTGGTCCAGTTTGTGGATCACGCCGTCGACGAAGCCTTCATCCGGCCGCAGCATCGCGACATGCTGGTGGTGGAAGAAGACCCTGCCGTGCTGCTTGACCGCTACGCCATTTACGAGCCGCCCAACGTCTCGAAGTGGTTCGATCCCATCAAGGCCGCCTGACATCCTTATCAAGACCATGACGGAAACCCACGCAATGTCCTCTGATTCGTTGTCCCCTTCCAGCACCGAGTCCGTGTTGCGCGACTACTTTCACGCGAAGGACGAAAACCGCCCGCATTTCATGACGCGTGCGTTCGCCCCTGGCGCCGTGCTGAAAATGGCGCTGCGCACGCAGGCCATTGCCTTCCCGCCCGAATCGCACGGCGTTGCCGCGATTGCCGACACGCTGGTGCGCAAGTTCGGCCAGACCTACGAGAACGTGTACACGTTCTACCTGTCGCGCCCCGCCTCCGGCGCGCGGCTGCCTGATTACCAATGCGACTGGATCGTCGGCATGACGGAAAAGGCCACCGGCAATGTGCGCGTGGGCTGTGGCCGCTACGACTGGAAATTCCAGCCCGAACCGTATCGCGCCACCGACCTGACCATCACCATCGAAACCATGGTGACGCTGCCGCCCGGCGACATGCCCGCCGTCTTCGGCTGGCTGCTGGGCCTGGACTACCCGTGGACCAACGCCGCCCGCGTCGTGGCCAGCGCGCCGCCCCTGGAAGCGCTAGCGCCGGTCGTCCATTATCTGCTTCACCCCAACGGCTAGCCGGCATTGCCGCCAGCCGGTTATCGGATTGATTACTTGAAATACGACCTTGCTGCTTTTGATTTCGACGGGACCCTGGCAGACACCATGCCCTGGTTCAATTCCATCCTCAACACGGTGGCGGACAAGTATGGTTTTCGCAAAATCGACTTGTCGGAACGCGACCAGCTGCGCCACCGCGAAGCCTCCGAGATCCTGAAGTATCTGGGCATCCCGCTGTGGAAACTGCCGTCGATCATGACGCACGTGCGCACGCTGATGCAGGACATCGACCCCAGCGTGCATCTGTTTGACGGCATCCCTGCCGCGCTTGCGCAGTTAAAGGCCAGCGGCATGCGGCTGGCGATCGTCAGTTCGAACTCCATCGAAAACGTGCAGCGCGTGCTGGGTGCGGAGACGGCCGCGCTGTTTGACGACTATGAATGCGGCACCGACCTGTTCGGCAAGGCCGCCAAGATCGACCGCCTGATGCGCCGCCACACGATCGCGCCGGAACGCTTCTTGCTGATCGGCGACGAGATGCGCGACATCGACGCCGCCCGCAAGGCCGGCGTGCGTGTCGGTTCCGTCGCTTGGGGCTATAACCACATGGACGCGCTGCGTGAACGCGGCCCGGACGAACAATTCCTTGCTGTCGAAGACCTTCCCGCCATCCTGGCCTGAACCGGAACCTTGCCATGCACACTGATCCCGCCCACCTCATCACCGACGCCGACGCCTTGCAGGCGCTTTATGGCGCGCCTGGCGAAGCGTCGTTGAAGAAAGAAGTCGATCACGTGCACCCGCACTATCGCGCCTTCATCGAGGCCGCGCCGTTTGCGGTGTTGGCTACCTCCGGCCCCGGCGGATTGGATGCGTCACCCCGCGGCGACCCCGCAGGCTTTGTGGTCGTCGAAGACGAAAAGACGTTGCTGCTGCCTGACCGCCGCGGCAACAACCGCGTCGACAGCCTGCAGAACGTGCTGGCCGATCCGCGCGTGGCGCTGTTGTTCCTGATTCCCGGCGTGGGCGAGACCCTGCGCGTGAATGGTACGGCACGCATCAGCGTTGACCCGGCCTTGCTGGCGCGTTTTGAAATGGATGGCAAGCTGCCGCGTTCCGTGCTGATCGTGGATGTGCAGACCGTGTACTTCCAGTGCTCGCGCGCGCTGCTGCGTTCGCGGCTGTGGGATGCGTCCTCCCAAGTGCCGCGCAGCGCTTTGCCCAGCGTGGGCCGCGTGCTGTCGGACCTGACCGCCGGCACGTTTGATGGCGTTGCTTACGACCGCGACTTGCCCGCCCGCGTCGCCAGCACGCTGTACTGATCGCAACGCAGAGGTGTCACGCATGGCCCGCAATGTGGAAATCAAGGCCCAGGTGGACAGCCTGGACGCCATCGAACCCTTGGCTGCCGCCTTGTCCGGCCAAGAGCCGGTTGCCATCGCGCAAGACGACACTTTCTTCGCCTGCACCCACGGCCGGCTGAAGCTGCGCGCGTTTGCGGATGGCACGGGCGAGCTGATTTTCTATCAGCGCGCCGACGACAAAGGGCCGAAAGAAAGCTTCTACGTGATCTCGCCCACCGACTCGCCCGACACCTTGCGCGAAGCGCTGACGCTGGCGTACGGCGCAATCGGCCGCGTGAAGAAGCAGCGCGTCGTGTTCATGGCCGGACGCACGCGCATCCACCTGGACCGCGTCGAGGGGCTGGGGGAATTCCTGGAATTGGAAGTGGTGCTGCGCGATGGCGAAAGCGCCAGCGATGGCATGGAAGAAGCCCGCACCTTGATGGCCGGGCTGGGGGTGTCGCCCAAGCAACTGCTGTCGGGCGCCTACCTGGACTTGCTGGCCAGCCGCCAACCCTAAACCCTAAACCCTAAGCATCGCTAGCGGCATCCGGGCCGTCAGAGCGGCCCGCGCTGCCAGATACCCGCGTTCAGCCCGGCTGCCAGCCGCGCACGAACACATCCACCGGCTGGCGCTTGCCGCCGGCTTTTTGCAGCTCCAGCAAACGCAGCACGCCGTTGCCCGTGGCGATATCGATGCCTGACGCGTCGGCACGCAACACGCTGCCGGGCGCCCCCGTGGCGTCAGACGCAAGCACCTGCGCGCGCCACACCTTTACCGGGTCGGCCAGACCGGGCAAGCGGATGCTGGCGCCCGGCACGGGGTTAAAAGCGCGCACACGGCGTTCCAGCAACTCGGCCGGCTGCGTGCAATCCAGCGCGGCTTCGGCCTTGTCGAGCTTGGCCGCGTAGGTCACGCCGTCTTCGGGTTGCTTCACGGGCGTCAAACCGCCCTGGGCCAAGGCATTCAGGGCTTCAACAATGGCTTGGCCACCGACCTGCGCCAGCGCGTCGTGCAGTTGCGCCGCGTTGGTGTCGGGGGTGATTGGCACCACGCGTTCCAGCAGCATGTCGCCCGTGTCGAGGCCCTGGTCCATCTGCATGATGGTCACGCCGGTCTGCGCATCGCCCGCTTCAATGGCGCGCTGGATAGGCGCTGCGCCGCGCCAGCGCGGCAACAGGCTGGCGTGGATATTCAGGCAACCCAGGCGCGGCAGGTCCAGCACCCATTGCGGCAAGATCAGGCCATAGGCCGCCACCACCATCACGTCCGGCGCAATCTGCTCCAGCAACGCGCGGGCCTCGGCGGCCTCCTCGGGATAGCGGCCGTCCAGGCGCAGGCTGCGCGGCTGAGCGACGGGAATGCCGGCATCCAGCGCGGCCTGTTTGACCGGGCTGGGCGTCAGCTTCAAGCCACGGCCAGCCGGACGGTCGGGCTGGGTCATGACGAGCGGAATCTCGTGACCCGCGGCCCGCAAAGCGTCGAAAGCAATACGGGCGAATTCCGGCGTGCCGGCAAAAACTAGGCGCATGGGGTGTCAGACCAAAGAGTGGAAAACGGGAAGCAACCCGGGAATCAGTCGCGCAGCGCTTCGCGCTCGGCCTTCTTCAGCTTGGTCTTGATGCGGTTCTGCTTCAGGTTGGACAGGTATTCGACGAAGACCTTGCCTTCCAGGTGGTCAAGCTCGTGCTGCACGCACACGGCCAGCAGGCCATCGGCTTCGAACTCGAAGGGCTTGCCGTCAATGTCCAGCGCCTTGCAGCGGATACGCGAGGCGCGTTCGACCTCGTCGTAGATGCCCGGCACCGACAGACAGCCTTCTTCGTAGATCTTGTAGTCGTCGCTGCGCCAGGTGATCTCGGGGTTGATCAGGGTCAGCAGATCGTTGCTGTCTTCGGACACGTCGATCACCACCACGCGCTCATGCACGTCGACCTGGGTTGCAGCCAGGCCCACGCCGGGCGCGTCGTACATGGTCTCGGCCATGTCGCGCACCAGTTGGCGGATGCGGTCGTCGACTTCGGCTACCGGCTTGGCCTTTTTGTGCAAGCGCGGGTCCGGGTAGCGAAGGATAGGAAGTAAAGCCATTGAAGGGGAATCGCCAAAATAAGGTTTGGGTAAGAGTTTAATTCATTAGAGTCTTGATTTCTAATAGTTTTCGGCTAAGTCAGACATTGCGCCATTGATGCCGGCACGGTTGTGTCCCTGCTTTTTCAGATGCGTTTATCAATGGGCTGCGGTGACGGTTTTGTCGCGGCGCGGCCCGCCCCCTTCGCCCCGCATGCGACACTGCCAGACCCTTAACGCCTGACTCGCCTTACCCCGCCGTCCTGCTCATGCCGCTTACGCACTCTTCCGACGAACTGTCCGCCTGGTTGCGCTTATCGCTCGAGCCCAACATCGGCTCTGCCACCGCCTGTACGCTGCTGAGCGCGCTTGGCCTGCCAGAGCAGATCTACGCGCAACGCGCCACGGCGCTCTCCCGCCACATTCCGGACGCGCTGGCGCGGCAACTGGCCGCCCCGATGCCGGCCGATATGGCGGCGCTGGTGGACAGTGCGCTGGAATGGGTCAGCGGCCCCGGCCGCCACATCGTGACGCTGGCCGACCCGACCTATCCGCAAAGCCTGCTGACCATCGCCGACCCGCCCATCCTGCTGTATGTGGCGGGCGACCCGGCATTTCTGCAAGGCCCGTCGCTGGCGGTGGTGGGCGCCCGCAACGCCACGCCCGGCGGCCAGGAAAACGCCCGCGCCTTCGCCCGCCATCTGGCTGCGCACGGCTGGCGCGTCGTCAGCGGCTTGGCGCTGGGCATTGATGCCGCCGCGCACGAAGGCGCGCTGGACGCCGGCCGCGATGGCGCGGGCACGGTCGCCGTCATGGGTACCGGCATTGACCGCATCTATCCCGCCCGCCATCACGACCTGGCGCACCGCATCGCCGCGCACGGCGCGCTGGTCTCGGAATTTCCGCTGGGCACAGGCGCGCTGCCGCCTCATTTCCCCAAGCGCAACCGCATCGTGGCGGGCTTGGCGCGCGGCGTGCTGGTGGTGGAAGCCGCCAAGCAAAGCGGGTCGCTCATCACGGCCCGGCTGGCCGGCGAAAGCGGGCGCGAGGTGTTCGCCATTCCCGGCTCCATTCATTCGCCGTTGTCCCGAGGCTGCCATGCGCTGATCCGCCAGGGCGCCAAGCTCGTCGAAACCGCCGCGGACATTACCGATGAACTGGGCGGCGGCCCCACCCCTGCTGCGCGCCGCACGCGCGAGGCCGAGGCGCCGCTGCCGGATCACCCCGTGCTGGACGCGCTGGGCTACGACCCGCTGCACCTGGACGCCATCCAGGCGCGCTCGGGGCTGGATATTGCCGACTTGCAGGCGCATCTGGTCGAGCTGGAATTGCAGGGCCGTATCGCCCGCCTGGACGACGGCCGATACCAGCGTCTGAAGTAGGGACTTTTTACGCCAGCATCCACGGGGGCAGCCATCCGAAGCCTCCGTCCGATGGATCAAGCAGCCCGTCATGCGATGGCGCTACTATTGCCGATAGCGCCGCCGCATTGCGCGCGGCGCCATCCAATACCGAACCAGGAAGAGACATGGCTTTGCCCTCCCGCGTGAAGATCGTCGAGGTGTCGCCTCGCGACGGTTTGCAGAATGAAAAGGAATTCGTGCCCACCGACATCAAGGTGGAACTGATCAACCGGCTGTCCGCCGCGGGCTTCCCCAACGTGGAAGCCGCGTCGTTCGTGTCGCCCAAGTGGGTGCCGCAAATGGCCGACGGCGCCGACGTGATGGCGCGCATCGAGCGCCGCCCCGGCACGATCTACTCGGTGCTGACGCCCAACATGAAGGGCTTTGAAGGCGCACTGGCCGCGGGCGCAGACGAAATTGTGATCTTCGGCGCCGCCAGCGAAGCGTTTTCGCAAAAGAACATCAACTGCTCCATCGCCGAATCCATCGCCCGCTTCGAACCCGTGGTGCAAGCCGCGCGCGAAGCCGGCATTCGCGTGCGCGGCAGCATCAGCTGCGCGCTGGGCTGCCCCTACCAAGGCGAAGTTCCCGTTGAAGCGGTGGTTGATGTGGCGCAGCGCTATCTGGCCATGCAGGTTGATGAGATCGATGTCGCCGACACCATCGGCGTCGGCACCCCGCAACGCGTGCGCGACGTCATGACGGCCGTCACGCGCGTGGTGGACCCCGCCCGCGTGTCCGGCCACTTCCATGACACCTACGGCCAGGCGCTGGCCAACATCCTGGCCGCGCTGGAAACGGGCATCTCGATTTTCCACACCTCGGTCGCCGGTCTGGGCGGTTGCCCCTACGCCAAGGGCGCCACGGGCAACGTCGCCACCGAAGACGTGCTGTACATGCTGCGCGGGCTGGACATCGACACCGGGGTGGACTTTGACGCCGTGGTCGATATTGGCCAATGGATGTCGGCGAATCTGAACCGCAAGGGTTCCAGCCGCGCCGGCAACGCCATTGCCGCCAAACGCGCCGCGTAAACGGGCCGCATGACGACGCCTGCCCCTGCCCCGTCCACCGAAGACCGCGCGGCGCTGCTGCGCGAAATCGGCCCGCTGCCGCTGTCGGGCCAGGCCTGGCCCGACTGGGTGCGCATCCTGGCCTGGGTGATTCTGGCCGTGCTGGGTGTGCAGGTCGTCACCACCGCCATCCGCGCGCCCGCGCAGCCGTTCGATACCGTGCTGGCCGTGGTGGTGGTGCTGTGTTTCGTGGGGCTGCTGTTTGTGTCGTGGCACATGCAGACGTCGATCACCACGATTGATGAAAACGGCTTGCGCCAGACCTGGTTCACGCGCCGCGAAGTGGCGTGGGAAGACGTGCGCGCCGCGCGCTTCGTACCATTGCTGTTTTCAAAGCGGCTGGTGATCTTCACGCATCGGGGCAAGCCCGTGATCATTCAGGGCGGCACGCGCGAACTGCGTGTGGCCTTTGTGAAGATTGCGCAACTGTACCGGCGGGGATGAGGAATGGCGCGCGATGGGAGCCCATCGCGCGCAACCCATGCTGACCGTCAACGAATCGGCAGTGCGTACATCAAACCGCCTTGGGTCCACTGCGCATTCAATCCGCGCTTGATCTTCAGCGGGCTGCCCTCGCCCACGTTGCGCTCAAAACTTTCGCCGTAGTTGCCCACCTGCTTGACGATGTTGTAGGCCCACTTTTCGTCCAGCCCCAAGTTCGCGCCGCTGCCCGGCGTGACGCCCAGGATGCGCTTGATGTTGGGGTTGGCGCTTTTCAGTTGCTCGTCCACATTCTTGGACGTGACGCCGTATTCTTCGGCTTCAATCATGGCCGACAACGACCAGCGCACGATGTTCAGCCACGTGTCGTCGCCCTGGCGCACGAAGGGGCCCAGCGGTTCCTTCGAGATGATTTCCGGCAGCACGACGTAATCGTCCGGGTTTTGCAGCTTGGAAATGCGGATCGAGGCCAGGCCCGAGGCGTCGGTCGAGAACACATCGCAGCGGCCCGCGGCAAACGCGTTGACCACTTCGTTGAAGGTCTCGATCACCACCGGCTTGTACGTCACGTTGTTGGCGCGCGCCCAATCGGCCAGCGTGTTCTCGTTGGACGTGCCAGTTTGCAGGCAGATCGTGGCGCCGTTGATGTCTTTGGCGCTTTTCACCCCCAGCGACTTCGGCACCAGGAAGCCCTGGCCGTCGTAGAAGTTGATGCCTGCGTGGATGATGCCCAACGCGGTGTCGCGCTGCTGGGTGACGGTGGTGTTGCGCGTGAGCACGTCCACTTCGCCCGATTGCAGCGCGGTGAAGCGCTGCTGCGAATTCAGCGGCACCACCTTGATCTTGTTGGCGTCACCGAACACCGCCGCCGCAATGGCGCGGCACAAGTCCACGTCCAGACCCTGCCACTTACCTTGCGCATCGGGCGCCGAAAAACCGGCGAAGCCCGTGGTCGTGCCGCAAGCCACGGCGCCGCGCTGGCGCACGACATCTACCGTTGCCGCCTGCGCGCCTTGCGCGGCCGCCATCAAGAGCGCCGCACCCACCAACCCTTTTGCAATGTTCATGACCTGGATTCCTGTTAAGCCGGGCGCGAGGACGCGCCGAGGCGAGAAGCTTATAGACATGAAGCGCCCGCGCCAAATAACAAGCGCTTATTTAGGTATGACCGGCCGCGCCCGTCGGGTAACGGGCGCGGTTTAGCAAGCACAGCATAGCCAAACCAGGAAAACCGGCCTTGTCCGGCATCAGGCCACCTTTCAGGCCACCCCTTAAGCCGCCCCTTAGGCCACCACTTAGGCCGCCCCTCAGGCCGCCAGCGAAATCGACACCGGCTCGTTGGCTTGGCAAGCATCCAGCGCGCGGCCCAGGCGCACCATGCCCTGCGCGATTTCGGCTTCGTTCATGGTGGCGAACGACATGCGCATGGCGAAGAGATCCGCCTCTTTCTCATTGGCGTAGAAGGCCTTGCCCGGCACATAGACCACTTCGTGTTCGATGGCGTAGGGCAAGAGGCGCGTGGCGTCGATGTCGCCCGTCAGGCGCGCCCAGAAGAACATCCCGCCTTCGGGCTTGCGGAACGTGACGCGGCCGTCCAGTTCGCGGGCCAGCGCGTCGGCCATGGCGTCACAGCGCAGGCCATAAGCGGCGCGGATGCGCGGCACGTGTTCTTCGTAGCGGCCGTTGGCCAGATACTGCGCCACCACTTCTTGAATCCAGGCCGAAGACGCCATGTCGTCGGCGGCTTTGGCGCTGACGCAACGGCGGCGGATTTCGGGCGGGGCCACCAGCCAGCCGATGCGCAGCGCGGGCGCCATGGTCTTGGACATGCTGGCCAGGTACACGGCCCAGTGGCGCGCTTCGCCTTCGGCCAGCGCCGCAATCGGCGGCACCGCTTCGCCCGCAAAGCGCAGTTCGCTGTAGGGGTCGTCTTCAACGATCAGGAAGCGATGCTTGACCGCCAGTTCCAGCAAACGCAGACGGCGCTGGCGCGTGATCGTTGCGCCGCAGGGGTTCGAGAACGACGCCACCACGCACACCATCTTGGGCTTGATGCGGGCGGCCAATTCATCCAGCGCATCCACGTCAATGCCGTCCGGACCCGAAGGCACCGTGTGTACGGTCGCGCCCGTGTAGCGCAGCGCTTGCACGGAGTTCGGGAAGGCGGGAGATTCAATGATGGCGTGGTCGCCAGGTTGCAGCATGACGCGCGTCAGCAACGCCAGCGCCTGCTGCGAGCCGCCCGTCACCACCAGCTCGGTATCCGCGTTGCAGTTCAGGCCGCGCGCGGCCGACAAGCGGGCCAGTTCGTGGCGCAGGCTGGCCTGGCCGTCGATGTTGGAATACTGCAGGCATGCGCCCAGGCGGGACATGACTTGCGTGGAGGCAATCGACAGGCCCTCGACGTCGAACAGCGCCTGCGCGGGGTAGCCGCCAGCCAGCGAAATCGTGCCCGGACGCAAAGCGTACGGCATGAGCGAGCGGATGGGGGACGCGGGGGGATTCAGGAAAGGCGTGGCAAAGGCGTATTCTGGCGCTGCGCTGGACATGGCGGGGGACTGGAGGAAAAGGGACGGCCCTGGGGCGGCGCCGGAGGGCTTAGAACATTGAAATATAAACAAATCTCCGCAAATTCTAAGCCTGCCAATTACGCAGGGTCAACGACGCACGCAGGCAGTGTGGCGAAACGATCATCCAGAGTCCTACACTATGGGACATCCTGTTCCTGCAAGAGAGCTGCATGACCGTCGAAGACACCATGGCCGGGCGTATCGCCCAGATCCAGCAACGCATTGCCGACGCCTGCGCGCGTGCCGGCCGCGCCCCTGACAGCGTGGTCCTGCTGCCCGTCAGCAAGACCTTCGACGTGGACGCCATCCGGGAAGCCATGGCGCTGGGCCTGACGCGCTTTGGCGAAAACAAGACGCAAGAGATCCGGCAAAAATCTGCCGCGCTGGCGGGCCAGGGTTTGCAATGGGTGCTGATCGGCCACTTGCAAACCAATAAGGCCCGCGACGCCGCCCGCGACGCAACGGAAGTGCAGTCGCTGGACCGCGCCGATCTCGCCGAAGCCCTGCACCGCCGGCTGGTTAACGAGGGCCGGACGCTGGACGTGCTGATCCAGGTGAAAACGTCCCCCGAACCCAGCAAGTTCGGCATGGCGCCCGAAGACGTGCCCGCCTTCCTGCGCTTGATTGCCGCGGACTACCCCACGCTGCACGTGAAAGGCTTGATGACGCTGGCCGTGAACTCGCCCGACACCGAGGCCGTGCGCGCGTGCTTTCGCGCGCTGCGCGAGTTGCGCGACCGGCTGCAAGGCGAGCCCATCGCGGGCGTCTCGCTGGACCGCTTGTCGATGGGCATGAGCGGCGACTTTGAACTCGCCATTGAGGAAGGCTCGACCGAAGTGCGCATCGGCACGGCAATCTTCGGCGCGCGCACCTATCCCGACCCGCAGTAATCCGTCTGGCCGATGCGGGAAAACAGGGGGCCCGTGCGGCCCCCTTTTCACGTCGAACGCGAGCATAATAGCGGCGCAAAAATGGCGGCGCAAAAATAGCAGCGCCCCTGACGACCGACAACAAGACGCAGCGCGCACCGCGCGCGAACTTGACCCGCACGAGGAGACACTTCATGCATACCCCCGCACGGCGCCTGTTGGCGCTGGCCGCCCTGTCGCTGGCCGCCGCCACGGCGTCCGCCCAATCCTGGCCCACGCAACCGATCCGCTGGATCGTGCCCTACCCGGCCGGCGGCGGCACCGACGTCGTTGCGCGCACCGTCGCCAGCGGCCTGGAAAAGCCGCTGGGCCAGACCATCGTGGTGGAAAACCGCCCCGGCGCCGCCACCATCATCGGCGCCACCGCCATCGCGCAGGCCGAACCCACCGGCTACATGATCGGCACGGCCGACTCCGGCACACTGGCGTTCAACTCGTCGCTGTACGCCAAGCTGTCTTACGACCCGGCCAAGTTCACCTACATCGGCGGCATCGCCAAGTTCCCGCTGCTGTTGGCCGTGAACGTCAATTCGCCGTACAAGACGGTGGACGACGTGCTGGCGGCCGCCAAGAAAGAACCGGGCAAGCTGACCGCGGCGTCTGCCGGCGCCGGTTCGCCGCACCATCTGGCGCTGGAACTCTTCAAGCAGCGCACGGGCGCCAACCTGCTGCACGTGCCGTACAAGGGCGCAGCGCCAGCCATTCAGGATCTGCTGGGCGGACAGGTGGACGTGATGTTCATCGACCTGGCCTCGGGACTGCCGAACGTCAAGGCCGGCAAGCTGCGCGTGCTGGCCGCCGCCACGCCGGAGCGCGTGTCGGTGCTGCCTGACACCCCGACGATGGCCGAGCAAGGCGTGGCCAATTTCACGGCCTACGCCTGGCAAGGCCTGGTGGGCCCGGCCGGCGTGCCGGACGCGGTTGTGAAGAAGCTGTCGGCCGACCTGGACGCCACGCTCAAGACCCCGGCCGTGTCGCAGAAGATGCTGGACATGGGCGTCGTGCCGATGCCGATGTCGGCGCAAGACTTCAAGGCCTACGCCGAACAAGAACGCGCCGCCTGGGCGGACGTGATCAAGAAGGCGAATATCAAGCTGGAGTGATCCGGCAAGACGATAAAAACCCGCGTTCAGCGATGAACGCGGGTTTTTTTTGGGGGTGATGACCGCTTGCGCGCGACGCCGTCAGTTCAGTGACGGCCTCGGCGCATGGGCTTACACCAGCACGCGTTCGATGCCGCCTGCGTTGGCGCGCTTCACGTAGTCTTCCATCCAGCCTTCACCCAAAATGTGGCGGGCCATTTCGACCACGATGTAGTCCGCTTCCATCTTCGTGTCGCCTTCATAGCGCGACAGCCCTTGCAAGCACGACGGGCACGACGTCAGCACCTTCACGTCGCCGGTAAAGCCATCGTCGCGCAAGGCGGCGTCGCCCTTCAGCAGCTCTTCCTGTTTGCGGAAACGCACCTGCGTGGAGATGTCCGGACGGCTGACCGCCAACGTGCCCGACTCGCCGCAGCAGCGGTCGCTCTTGATGGCCTCGTCGCCCACCAGGGCGCGCACGGTCTTCATCGGCTCTTGCAGCTTCATCGGCGTGTGGCAGGGGTCGTGATACATGTAGCGCACGCCCTTGGCGCCTTCCAGCTTGATGCCCTTTTCCAGCAGGTATTCGTGGATGTCGATCAGGCGGCAACCCGGGAAGATCTTGTCGAATTCATAGCCCGACAGCTGGTCATAGCAGGTGCCGCAGCTGACCACCACCGTCTTGATGTCCAGGTAGTTCAGCGTGTTGGCGACGCGGTGGAACAGCACCCGGTTGTCGGTGATGATCTGCTCGGCCTTGTCCGTCATACCGTTGCCGCGCTGGGGATAGCCGCAGCACAAGTAGCCCGGCGGCAGCACCGTCTGCACGCCCGCATGCCACAGCATGGCTTGCGTGGCCAGACCCACTTGCGAGAACAGGCGCTCCGAGCCGCAGCCCGGGAAATAGAACACGGCTTCGGTGTCGGCGGTCGTGGCCTTGGGGTCACGAATGATCGGCACGTAGTTTGCGTCTTCGATGTCCAGCAGCTTGCGCGCGGCCTGCTTGGGCAGCCCGCCCGGCATTTTCTTGTTCACGAAGTGAATGACCTGCTCGCGCAGCGGCGGTTTGCCCACCGTGGCCGGCGGCTTGGCCGTCTGCTTCTTCACCAGGCCCGAGAACAGGTCATGCGCCGCGCGCTGCACCTTGTAGCCCACGCCCACCATCGCTTTGCGCGTGGCGTTGATGGTGGCCGGGTCTTTCGCGTTCAAAAAGAACATGGCGCTGGCCGTGCCCGGGTTGAACGACTTGCGGCCCATGCGGCGCAACACGGCGCGCATGTTCATCGACACGTCGCCGAAATCGATATCCACGGGGCAAGGGTTGTAGCACTTGTGGCAAACCGTGCAGTGGTCGGCCACGTCTTCGAATTCTTCCCAGTGCTTCAGGCTGACGCCGCGGCGCGTCTGCTCTTCATACAGGAAGGCTTCGACCAGCAGCGACGTCGCCAGAATCTTGTTGCGGGGCGAATACAGCAGGTTCGCGCGCGGCACGTGGGTGGCGCACACGGGCTTGCACTTGCCGCAACGCAGGCAGTCCTTGATGGATTCCGAAATGGCGCCGATGTCGCTTTGCTGCATGATCAGCGACTCGTGGCCCATCAGGTTGAAGCTGGGCGTCCAGGCGTGGCGCAGGTCCGCGCCCGGCATCAGCTTGCCGGCGTTGAAGTGGCCGTTGGGATCGACGCGGCGCTTGTAGTCCTGGAACGGCGCCAGTTCGGCTTCGGTCAGGAACTCGTACTTGGTCAGGCCGATGCCGTGTTCGCCGGAAATCACGCCATCCAGGTCGCGGGCAATCTGCATGATGCGGTCAACGGCCTGATGGGCCTCGCGCAGCATCTCGTAGTCGTCCGAGTTGACCGGGATGTTCGTGTGCACGTTGCCATCGCCCGCGTGCATGTGCAGCGCCACGAACACGCGGCTTTTCAGCACGCGGCCGTGAATGGCGATGAGCTCGTCGACGATCTTCTTGTACGACGCGCCCGAGAACGTGCGCTGCAAGCCTGCCAGCACTTCGGTCTTCCAGGACACGCGAATGGTGCGGTCCTGCACCACGTCGAACACGCGCGCGGTGGACTGCGCGGCCAGGCGTTCAGACAGCGCGTGATACACGTCGCCCAGGCCCAGCGCCTGCAATTCCGGCAGCGCTTGCGCCAGCGGCAGGTCCAGGTTGTCCAGCAGCCATTGCCAGCGCTGGCGCACGCTGCCCAGCAGCTCAAGCGCCTGGCGGGTGCGATCCGCCAGCACTTCGGCGCGCGTGCTTTCGATGTCGGCGTCATCGGCCTTGCCCACCGGCAGCGGCGTGCAGAGGTACGCGTCCAGCGCGCCCAGCAGCTTCAACTTGTTGCTGGTCGACAGTTCGATGTTGATGCGTTCGATGTGATCCGTGTATTCGCCCATGCGGGGCAGCGGAATCACGACGTCTTCGTTGATCTTGAAGGCGTTGGTGTGGCGCGCGATCGCGGCGGTGCGCGAGCGGTCCAGCCAGAATTTCTTGCGCGCTTCGGGACTCACGGCCACAAAGCCTTCGCCATGGCGCGTGTTGGCCAGGCGCACGACTTCGCTGGCGGCGGCGGCCACGGCGTCATCGTCGTCGCCGACGATATCGCCAATCAGCACCATCTTGGGCAGCACGCCGCGCTTGCTCTTGGTGGCATAGCCCACCGCGCGCAGATAGCGTTCGTCCAGGTGTTCCAGGCCGGCCAGGATGGCGCCGCGGGCTTTGCCCTCGCCGTCCAGGTAGCCCTTGACCTCGACAATCGACGGGATGGCGTCGCGCGCCTGCCCGAAGAATTCCATACAGACGGTGCGCGTATGGCGCGGCATGCGGTGCAGCACCCAGCGCGCCGACGTGATCAAGCCGTCGCAGCCTTCTTTCTGAATACCGGGCAGGCCCGCCAGGAACTTGTCGGTAACGTCCTTGCCCAGGCCTTCCTTGCGGAACACGCGGCCCTTGATTTCCAGCAGTTCGGTTTTCAGCAGACGCTCGCCGGGCTTGCCCTTGCCGTCGAACCACTTGAGTTCAAAGCGCGCCGTTTCCACGTCATGGATCTTGCCCATGTTGTGGTCCAGGCGGCTGACTTCCAGCCAGTTGCCGTCCGGGTCCACCATGCGCCACCAGGCCAGGTTGTCGAGCGCGGTGCCCCACAACACGGCCTTCTTGCCGCCCGCATTCATGGCGATGTTGCCGCCCACGCACGATGCTTCGGCAGACGTCGGGTCCACAGCGAACACAAAGCCTGCGGCCTCGGCCGCTTCCGACACGCGCTTGGTGACGACACCGGCGCCGGCATGGATGACGGCCACGGGCTCGGTAAGCCCCGGCAAAATACAGGACTCGACCTTGCCCAGCTTGTCGAATTTTTCGGTGTTGATGACGGCCGATTTCCACGTCAGCGGAATGGCGCCGCCCGTGTAGCCGGTGCCGCCGCCACGCGGGACGATGGTCAGGCCCAGCTCGATACAGGCAGTGACGAGCGCGGCGATCTCGTCTTCCGAGTCCGGCGTCAGCACGACGAAGGGGTATTCCACACGCCAGTCGGTGGCGTCCGTCACGTGCGATACGCGCGACAGGCCATCGAACTTGATGTTGTCGCGCGCGGTGATGCGGCCCAGCACCTTCTGCGCCTGCTTGCGCATCATGGTTGTCTGGTCGAACTCCCCTTCGAACGCGGCAATGGCGGAACGGGCGCGGGCCAGCAAGCCAACGACCTTTTCGTCGCGATGCGGATCATGGCCTTCTTCCGTGGGCGAGCCCGGTTCGCGGCGGCGGTCGATTTCGCCCAGGCGATGGTGCAAAGCGTCGATCAACTGCTTGCGGCGCTTGGGATTGTCGAGCAGGTCGTCCTGCAAGTACGGGTTGCGGCGCACCACCCAGATATCGCCCAGCACTTCGTACAGCATCCGCGCGGAGCGGCCCGTACGGCGTTCGCCGCGCAAGTCGGTAAGCAGGCTCCAGGCGTCATCGCCCAACAGCCGGCCGACAATTTCGCGGTCGGAAAACGACGTGTAGTTGTAGGGGATTTCGCGCAATCGCGCGGGAGCTGCGGGCGGCATCGCCCCGTTCAAAATGTGGCTAGCGAGTGGGGCGTTCATGGCGGCAAGAGGGGCCCATAAAAAATTATTTTATGCCATTGGCCAGACTTGACCCCTAATACCCCTAGGAAGCCGGCCAAAAGCGGCGGGAAACCGGCTTGAACCGTCCCCGTTTTAAGTTCGAAGTCAGCGCTAGATTTGGCCAGGAAAGAACCAGAGCAAACCGGCCGTCATCACCAGATAGCGCAGGAATTTGCCGATGGCCATATAGAGCACGCAAGGCCAGAACGACAGGCGCAGCCAGCCGGCCACGGCGCATAACGGGTCGCCCACGGCGGGCAACCAGGACAGCAGCAAAGCGGGCGGACCCATGCGGTGCAGCCAGTCGTGGGCGCGTTCGTTCCAGCGGCCACGCATGCGGCCGCCTTCCGTCGCATTCGGATGAGGGTGTGGGTGACTCTCCCCGCCGGGCCGCCCCAAGGGGAGAGCGCCCCCTTGGGGGGCAGCAAGCCCGCCTGGCGGGTGCGGCGTGGGGGCCTTTCCTTCTTTCCAGCGCTGAAAGGCCTTTTCGGCGCCCAGGCCCATCCAGTAGCTGATTGCGCCGCCGATTGTGTTCCCGGCTGTCGCCACCAGCACCGCCGGCCAGAACATATCGGGCGACAGCTTGATGTAGCCGAACACCGCGGGCTCGGAACCCAACGGCAGCAAGGTGGCGGACACGAGCGACACCGTAAAGATGGCCGACAAGCCCACCGAGGGCAGCGCCAGCATCCCCAGGAGCCAGTGAACAGCGGATAAGAGGCTTTCTTCCATGATGAGCGAGTGTAGCCGCGTAGCAGCGCATGACGATCGGGAATCGATCCGGCCTTTCGCGTCCATGGCGCGTCATCGCGGGCACAAACCAGTCAGGCGTTGCGGCTTTCCCTGCAATAATCGTGCCCACGTCCCCACTCTTGCTCTCTGCGCAGTCCATGTCCACTGATTATCTGAAACGCATCCTGACCTCGAAGGTTTACGACGTCGCGGTTGAATCGCCGCTGGAAGCGGCGCCCCAGCTGTCCGCGCGCATCGCGAACACCGTCCTGCTCAAGCGCGAAGATACGCAGGCGGTGTTCAGCTTCAAGCTGCGCGGGGCGTACAACAAGATGGCCAACCTGCCGCAAGCCGCGCTGAACCGCGGCGTGATCGCGGCATCCGCCGGCAACCACGCGCAGGGCGTGGCGCTGGCGGCCAGCCGTTTGGGCTGCCGCGCTGTCATCGTCATGCCCACCACCAGCCCGCAGGTGAAGGTTGACGCCGTGCGCCGGCTGGGCGGCGAAGTGGTGCTGGCGGGTGAGAGCTTCACCGACGCCTTTGCGCACGCGCAAGTGCTGGAAAAGAAAGAGAAGCTGACCTTCGTCCACCCGTTCGATGACCCCGACGTCATCGCCGGCCAAGGCACGGTGGGCATGGAGATCTTGCGCCAGCACCCCGGCCCCATCGACGCCATCTTCGTGGCGATTGGCGGCGGCGGATTGATCTCGGGCGTGGCCGCGTACATCAAGCAGTTGCGCCCCGAGATCAAGATCATCGGCGTGCAGACCGAAGATTCCGACGCCATGCTGCGCAGCATTCGCGCGGGCCGCCGCGTGCAGCTAAATGATGTCGGGCTGTTTTCGGACGGCACCGCCGTCAAGATGGTGGGCGCGGAAACCTTCAAGCTCACGCGCCAGTACGTGGATGACTTCGTTGTCGTCAACACCGATTCCATCTGCGCCGCCATCAAGGATGTGTTCCAGGACACCCGCAGCGTGCTGGAACCGGCGGGTGCGATGGCGGTGGCCGGCGCCAAGCAATACGCCGCCGAGCACCATCTGAAAGGCAAGACGCTGGTGGCGATCGCCTGCGGCGCCAACATGAATTTTGACCGCCTGCGCTTTGTGGCCGAACGCGCCGAAGTCGGCGAAATGCGCGAAGCCGTCTTCGCCGTCACCATGCCCGAGCAACGCGGCAGCTTCCGCCGCTTCTGCGAGCTGGTCGGCGAGCGCAGCGTCACGGAATTCAACTACCGCATTTCGGATGCGGACCGCGCGCATGTCTTTGTCGGCATCCAGGTGTCGTCCGCCGCCGAACCCGACAAGATCGCCGCGAATTTCCGGCGTCATGGCTTTGACACGCTGGACCTGACTCACGATGAAATGGCCAAGACGCACTTGCGCCACATGGTCGGCGGACATTCGGCCCTGGCGCGAAATGAACTGCTGTACCGCTTTGAATTCCCCGAGCGTCCGGGCGCGCTGATGCGCTTTTTGAACGCGATGAATCCGGACTGGAACATCAGCCTGTTTCACTACCGCAACCAGGGCGCAGACTATGGCCGCATCCTGATTGGCATCCAGGTGCCGCCGGCGGACAAGAAGCAGTTCCGCACGTTCGTGGCCGAACTCGGCTACCCGCATTGGAACGAGACCGAAAACCCGGCCTACAAGTTGTTCCTGTAGCGTTTTTCCATTAGCGCCGCCCCAATGCGAGAGGGCCTCCTTGCGGAGGCCCTGCCCTTCTAATTATCAGCTGCGCCTGCCTGGACCCAAGTAGGGGGGGGTTCGCTGTCACTCGGCGGCTCACGGAGATAAGCCGCGCATTCAGCAAGGTCCAGCCAGGCGCGCCGCCGCTTAGAACCGGTGACGCACACCCACGGCAACCGCGGTGTCGCGGGCGTCGTGCTGGAACGCGTAGTTGTCGCCGTAGGAGGCGTACGCGTACAGGTTGGTGCGCTTGGTGAAGTCGTAGGTGTAGCCCAGGCTATACACGTTGAACGTGGCGTCGTCGCCCGTCAGCTTGTCGTTGCCCGGGGTGGCGCGCTGCCACGAACCGAAGATGGCGTGGCGGCCCAGCGGCACGGTCGCGCCGATCATGTACGAGTTCGCGCGGAAGCCGTCAGCCAGCTTGAACGAGCCCAGGTTGTTCATGCCTTCCGGCGTCGTGCCCATGTTCTGGCCAACGAACCAGCCGTCACGCGTCTGGCCGAAAGCGGCCGCCAGCTTCACGACTTCAAAGTCGTACGAACCACCGATGATGTATTCCTGGATGCGCGCCGAATCTTTGCCGCCGACACGATTGTTCGTCGGGTCAAAGCGGTCGTAAGCGGCGGCCAGGTTCAGCGGGCCGTTGACGTATTGCACGCCGGCGGTCAGCACACGGTTGTTGTTGCCCGTGGCGAAGCCGGTTTGCGTGGTGTCGCTGACGGTGTCATCCGCGCTGAACGAGTAGCCCACGCCCACCTTGAAGCCACCCAGGCTCGGGGTTTGATACAGCACCATGTTGTCCAGGCGCATCGTGTTGGCGCTGCCGAACGTCGTACCCATGTTGGCGGTGTTGTAGCTGATCGAGAACGGGTCGATCGAACCGAAGTACTTCGACGCCAGGTTCGTCTGACGGCCGAATTCCAGACGGCCCCAGGAATCGCTATCCAGGCCCACGGTGGCTTGACGGCCAAACAGGCGGCCGTTCTGGGCCGACTTGCCGTTCATGGGGCCGAAGCCGCCTTCCAACGTGAACACGGCACGCAGGCCGTCGCCCAGATCTTCCGTGCCGCGCAGGCCAAAGCGCGAGCCGCTGCTCACGCCTTGAACGCCGCCGATGCGGCTTTGCGACACGCCGTTGAACTTCACTTGCTCGTAGCCGACACCGGCGTCGATCAAGCCGTACAGCGTCACGGAGTCGGCGGCTTGCGCGGCGCCGGCAAAGCCAGCCAGCAACGCGACGGCCAATAGCGTCTTCTTCATATAAGTCCCCAAAATGGCGAGATGAAAGGCATCCGCCAAAGCGCCGTCCTGTCGACGGCGCCGTGGCGTGCCGCTGCGAACAAGCAAGCGGCGTCTGCACTAAATCTAGTGTCCGGCGTGCGGCGATCCGAAGTAACACGGATTTCGACGAACTACTTTCCATGGTTGGGATAATGACGATCCGCTGACACGCGCAACAGTCTGGAAACCAGCGGGAATGCGTCGTTAACGCTTTGAAAACAAATATGAATCTTTGCTCGCAATTGGGCGCCAGGCCTGCGTAGGCAGGATCACCTCCCTCACTTTTGCCGACAGAACTTGTTGCCCGGCGCGAACAGTGATGCGGCAAAAACGCCACACTGTTCACGACTCGGCTTACGACCCGGATCACGACCCGCATCACGACCCGGCTCACGACCCGGATCACCCCGCGGCACGATGCTTCGGCAATAAAAAACCCCTCGGCGTCTCAAGGGGTTTCTCGTGACCTCGGTTCAGGGCGTGCGCCCCGGCACTTACTTACCCTTGGGCGGATAGTCCAGTTCACCGAAGGTGTATTCGCCGCGAGCCTTGGCTTCAGCCAATTCCTGGCGGACTTGTTCGCGGGTCTTGCCGCCGGATTGCGACACGGCGGCGCGGGGCGGGTAGTCCAGTTCAGCGGTGGTGACCTGGCCAGCGGCCTTGGCGCTTTGCAGCTCTTGCTGAACCTGGTCGCGCGTCAGACCGGTTTGCTGCACGGTGGCGGGCGGGTAATCCAGTTCACCAAACGTGACCTGGCCAGCGGCCTTGGCGGCTTGCAGTTCTTGTTGGACCTGTTCACGCGTCTTGCCATCGGCGTGAGCGGCGGACATACCCACTAGGGTTGCGGTAACCATGAGTGCAGTTGCTAGGGCTTTCATTGTGATGACTCCATCCTAAACCTTGCACACCGTCTGCTGCCAGGCTGGCAGTTGCGAATGTGACTGTTTGATTGCTGGGACGAAGTATCTGGGGAATCGCGCCTAGTAAAAACCCTTATTTTGGTGAACATATTTGCACGGATGGGACAATTGCATGTTGTATCCGGCGGGTGATGCACGTTTGCTGCGCGTTTATTGCGCAATCCCCTCGTACACACAGGCGGCGCAAGCCTTGCCAGCGTTCAGCCACATGCCAGCTAGGTAACGGAACGTGAAGCTCGCCATTCAGGCAACGCGTTATCCCTCACAAGGAAATAGACATTTCTGCTGGCGGGACAATAAATCCATTTATCATACAAATCTGCCAGAAATGGAATTTTGAGTCTCGAGGGCCCCATGGATATCCAGCTTAACGACATCGCGCTCTTTGTCGAAGTCGCCAAGCGCAAGAACTTCAGCCACGCCGCGGAAGCCTTGAATATTCCAACATCCACGCTCTCGCGCCGCGTCAGTGAATTGGAACGCAGCGTTGGCATGCGGCTCTTGAACCGCAGCACGCGCAAGATCGACCTGACCGAAGCCGGCGCCATCTACTTCGAACGTTGCCGGCACATTGTGGAAGAAGCGCGCATTGCGCACGACCAGTTGCTGGACATGGCGGTGCAGCCTAAAGGCCGCCTGCGCATCTCGCTGCCCACCAGTCTGGCGCAGCTATTTCTGCCCGCGGTCATCAGCGAATTCCGCGAACAGCATCCCGATATCGAATGCGACTTCGATCTGAGCATGCGTCCGATCGACCCCATCAGCAATCCGTTCGACCTGATTCTGCGCTTCGGCCAGCAGCCGGATTCCAGCCTGATCTCGCGCAAGATTGTGCTGATGGCGCATCAGCTGTACGCGTCGCCCGACTACCTGGCGCGCCATGGCGAACCGCGCGTGCCGGCCGACCTGACCCACCACGAATGCCTGCGCCCCACGATGCGTGAGGAGTCCTCGTTCTGGATGCTGCATTCGGGCGACAAGGTGGAACGCGTGCAGGTGTCGGGCCGCCTGTCGGCGAACAACGTGGGCATGCTGGGCCGGCTGGCGAGCCAGGGCCTGGGCATTACGCCCTTGCTGGTGTTCGATGCGATGGAACGCGCCATCAAGCAATCGGGCCTGGTGCGCGTGCTGCCGGACTGGAGCTTGACGCCCCTGCCCCTCTTTGCCCTGCTGCCCTCGCGCATGCTGCCCGCAAAAACCAAGGCGTTCCTGGACTTCATTCAGCCCAGGTTGTCGGATTCTTGAGGATAGGAGCGCGAGGCGCGGCCTGGATTACGGCGTGAATTCCGGCGTGACCGGCGGTGTGCACTACAGCGTCAATGAACGCGTGCCAGCTTACGGCGTAGCCGCGTCGTACTGACAGACCGTATAAAGCGGCGTGCCCGTCTCGGCCACCTTGGCCGACCCGCCCAGATCGGGCAGATCGATAATCGCTGCGGCTTCGACCACATTGGCGCCCAGGCGTTGCAGCAGCTTGATGGCGGCCAGCATGGTGCCGCCGGTGGCGATCAGGTCATCCACCAGCAGTACGCGTTGACCGGTGCGCACGGAATCTGTGTGCATTTCGACCGCCGCATTGCCGTATTCCAGCGAATATTCCTCGGCCACCGTGCGAAACGGCAGCTTGCCCTTCTTGCGCACGGGCACGAACCCCAGATTGAGCTCATAGGCCAACACGCTGCCCACGATGAAGCCGCGCGCATCCACGCCCGCCACCAAATCCAGGCGCTGGCGCATATAGCGGTAAACGAAGAGATCGATCAGCACCCGGAAGGCACGCGGGTCCTGCAATACCGGCGTGATATCGCGGAAGATGACGCCGGGTTGGGGCCAGTCCGGAACGCTTCGGATGGTGCGCCGGATGTACTCGGCGTTGTCGGTCTGCATGGAAGGCGGCCCTGAAGAATTGAAGCAAGGCGAACTATAACCTTGCCACCGCGCTTAAGCCAGGATTGCCGCCTGCCGTGACAAGTCATGTAATTGTCCGTTGCGCAGTTCCAGGCAACGGTGCACCGCGCCGGGGGGCAGATCGGCGTGCGTGGCCAAGATAACGGTGCGTCCCCGCACCGCGTCTTCCAGGTCATTGAAGAAGTCGGCTTGGGCCGCAGCATCCAGCCCGGCGGTGGGTTCGTCCAGCACGATGACGGCGGCGGGCGACAACAATGCGCGCGCCAGACACAAGCGCCGCGCCTGCCCTGCCGACAATTGCGAACCGGTTTCCCCTGCCCAGGTGTCCAATCCATCTGGCAGACCGCGCACAAAATCCCCCAGCCGGGCGGCGTCCAGCGCGCGCCACAAGGCGGCGTCGTCGGCATCGGGGTCACCAATCAGCAGATTCGTGCGCAGGGTGCCCAGAAATACCGGCGCATCTTGCGACAACAACGCAATACGCCGGTGCCAATCGGCTTGCGCCGCATCGCGCGCATTGCAACCGCCGAAACGCACTTGCCCGGCTAGCGGGTCTTCCAGGCGCAGGATCAGGTGCAGCAGTGTGGACTTGCCCGCGCCGCTGGCGCCGACAATCGCAACGCGCTCGCCGGGTTCCACGCGCAAGTCGATACCCTCCAACACTGCCGCCGCCTGTTCCGTCTCGCGTGCCGGGTAGCGAAAGCTCACGCTGTTCAATTCCAGCGTGCCGTTCAACGGCAAGGCAAGCGGCGCGATGGGGTCTTGCATATCAGGTTGGCTCTGCGTCACATCGCGGATACGCGCCGCCGCCGACATCGCCGAACCCATGCGGGACGCTCCACGCATGATGGGGCCCGCCACTTCAAAGATTCCAATGACCGCCAGCAGCAGGCCCACCAGCACCGGCCCTTCGATGCCGCCCGCTTCGTGCGTCGCCAGCCCGAACCACAGCAGCGCCAATACCGAAATGCCGGCCGCGGCTTGCAGAAACCATTGCCCGCGGGCCGCCACGCGCGCCTGGGTACGGCGCGCTTGCGCACTGGCTTCGCATAGGCGTTCAAAATGCGCAGCGGTCTGCGCCTGCGCATGCAGCGCCACCATGTCCGCATGGCCGTCCACCGCATCCAACGCGGCCGCACGCAAGCCGGCAGCGCTTTCCTGCGCGGCCACACCGGGCTTGCGCGCCGCGCGCAGCAACCACCACGGCACCAGCACGCAGGCCGTCAGCAGCGCCAGCGCAACCGCCAGCGCGGCGGCCGGCACCCACATGCCCAACACGGCGGTGAGCACCGCGCCACCCAAAATGGCCGTCGCCAACGGCGCCAGCACAAATAGAAAGACGGTATCCAGCGCATCGACGTCGCCCGTCATGCGCGCCACCAGATCGCCGCTGCGATAGCGCGCCAACTGGCGTGGAGTTAGCCGGATCAAGGCGCCGAACACGGTCGCGCGCAGATCGGCCAGCAGACGCAAGGTGGCGGAATGCCCCACCACCCGGTCGGCGTAACGCGACACGATGCGCAGGAAAGACAAGCCGCGCACCAGCGCCGACGGCGCAAACAGGTTGAACATGCCGCCCGCGCCCGCCAGCGCAGCACCCGTCAAAAACCAGCCGGACACGCCCAGCAAGCCCACGCCCGCCGCAACGGTAGCCAGCGCACAAAATAATGCGAGTAAAAGCCCGCTTTTTCGACGCGCGTACAGCGGCAACAGCAACAACAGATTCTTCATGCGTCTTCCACTTTTCCGCCCGCCACGCGCAGCACCCGGCCAAAGCGGGCCGCCACGGCGGGCGAGTGCGTTGCCAGCAGCAAGGTACGCCCGGCTGCGAACGCAAGAATTTCATCCAGCACGCGCGACTGCGTGGCCTCGTCCAGATGCGCGGTGGGTTCGTCCAGCAGGATCAACCCGGGGTCGCGCAGGAACAAGCGCGCCAATGCCACGCGCTGCGCCTGCCCGCCCGACAGGCCGTGGCCTCGGCTGCCCAGCGGGGTGTTCAAGCCTTGCGGCAGGGCCTCTGCAAACTCCAGCACGCAGGCGCGGCGGGCCGCGTCGTGCACATCGCTATCGGCGGCGTCGGGGCAACCCAGCCGGATGTTGTCGGCAATGGAACCGGCCAGCAATTGCGGCTTCTGTCCGATCAGCGCCACGCGGCCGCGCAGGCCAGCTTCGTCCCAATCGGCCAAGGGCTTCCCGTCAATGCGGATATCACCCTGGCTGGGGCGCAGCCGCGCAATCGCTTCAATCAGGGTGGATTTGCCAATGCCGCTGGGTCCCATCAAGGCGGCATGCTCGCCCGCGGCAAGGCGCAGCGTTGCGTCCGACAATACAGCCAGCCCCCGGCCGGGCGCCGTTACCGTCAGCCCGGTGAGCGCCAACGCGGCGCCCGATGATGCCGATGTGGATGGCGATGCGGGTGCCGATGCAGGTGCCGATGCGGGTTCCGATGCCGATGCCGATGCCGATGCCGATGCGGGAGCAGCCGCGTGGCCGATGCGCGTCTGCGCCACGGCTTCGTCTTGCGGCAGGCCATCGAACAACACGGCAATTTGCGTCACGGCGGCAAGCGCCGTGGCGCGGTCGTGATAATGCGCGGCGAACTGGCGCAGCGGCGCGTAGACCTCCGGCGCCATCAGCAGGCAGAACAAGCCCGCCTGCAACGTCAGCGGCGACCAGCGCACATCCAGGAATCCCAGATACGTCAGGCCGATATATACGGCCACGCCCGCCACGCCCAGTGCGGCAAAAAATTCCAGCACGGCCGACGACAGGAACGCGATGCGCAACACCGACATCGTGCGCTGGCGCAGCGCGTCGCTGGCGGCCACGACGGACGCCGCTTCGGCATCCGCGCGGCCATAGAGCTTCAGCGTGGACAAGCCGCGCAGCCGGTCCGCGAAGAAGCCGGACAAGCGGGCAAACGCGCGCAGATGGCGGCGGCTGGCGCCTTCTGCGCCCCACCCCACCAAGGCCATGAACAGGGGAATCAGCGGCGCGGTGATCAGCAGCACCAGGCCGGCGACCACATCCACCGGCAGCAGCAAAACCGAAAACGCCACCGGCAACATGGCGGCCGCCGCCATGGCGGGCAGGTACTTGGCGAAGAAACCATCCAGCGCCTCGACCTGGTCCACCACCGCGCTGGCCAATTCGCCGGAGGCCTTGCCCCGGCTCCAGTACGGCCCCTTGGCAACCATCCGGGCAAACAGCGACTGACGCACGTGGCGCTTGATGCGTTCGGCGGCATCCGCGCCCGCACGCTCGCCGGCCCAGGTAATACAGGCACGCATCAGCATCAGCGCGGCGATGCCCAGAATGGGGGCCAGCAGTTCCTGGCGCGGCACATCACGCATGATGGCCGCATCCAGCACGCTGGCCAGCAACCAGGCCTGCACCACCAGCAAGGCGCCGCTTACGAGCGGTGCGGCGCCTGCCAACATCAACGGAAGCCTGGCCGCCTTGGCAAGCGCCATCAACCACCGCGACTGCTCGCGCGGCGGTTTCTGCAAACTGGCCGAAGGGTCGTGCTCGAGGCTGCTAGCGCCGCCGCTCACTCGTCGTCGCGGCTGGCGCGCGGGTCATGCGAATGACCTTCGCGCAGCTCGAACCACATTGCATTGAGGATGGCGAACGCGCACGCCAAACCCAGACCGAGTATCCACGAGAAATACCACATGGTGGAGGCTCCTTTTAGTATGAGTTGGGCGTGTCGCCCACGGATTCATGCGTGACCTTGCCGCGCATCACGCGATACACCCAGGCGGTGTAGAGCGTGACGATTGGCAGGAACACGGCCACGGCGATCACCATGATCCACAGCGTCAGATGGCTGGACGAACCGTCCCAGATGGTCAGGCCGGCCTGCGGCTTGGTCGAGGACGGCATGATGAACGGAAAGAGCGAAAAGCCCACCGTCAGAATCACACCGGCGATCGACACCGCGGATGCCAGGAACGCCAGCACATTGGCGCGCGCCGTCAGCAGCAGCACCACCAGCAAGGCCCCCGCCACACCCAGCGCGGGCGCGATCCACATCAACGGCCACTTGGCGTAGTTGGCCATCCACGCGCCCGTTTGCACGGAAACGGTCTTGAGCATCGGGTCGGACGGACCCGCCATGTTTACCGCGCTGGTGATGGTGTGGCCGCCGATGCCGCCCGCCACCCAGAAGCCGCCGGCCGCGAACAGCGCGGCGGTCAGCAAGGCGGCCAGACGGCCCCAGTTGCGGGCGCGCGACGAGACCGGATCTTCCGTGCGCCAGGCCAGCAGCACCGCGCCATGCATGGCCAGCATCACCACGCTGAGCACGCCGGCCAGCAACGCGAAGGGCGCAAACAGCTGATAGAAGTGGCCTTCGTAGATGGGCCGCAGCGTCACGGCATCGAACGTGAACGGCACGCCCAGGACGATGTTGCCCATCGCCACGCCAAACACCAGAGACGCCACCACACCCGAGAAGCACAGCACGCCATCCCAGCTGTTGCGCCAGCGCGTGCCTTCCATCTTGCTGCGGTACTTGAAGCCCACGGGACGCAGGATCAGCGCGATCAGCACCAGCATCATCGCCAGGTAGAACCCGGAGAACGACGCGGCATACAACAGCGGCCAGGCGGCAAAGATAGCGCCGCCCGCCGTGATCAGCCAGACCTGGTTGCCTTCCCACACGGGGCCGACCACATTGATCACCACGCGGCGTTCGGCGTCGGTTTTGGCCACAACAGGCAGCAGCGCCGCCACGCCCAGGTCAAAGCCGTCCATGACGGCAAAGCCGATCAGCAAGGCGCCCAGCAGCACCCACCAGATCACGCGCAAGGTGCCATAGTCAAAAGGAATAAGGGTATCCATCTGCTTCTCTCCCCTTAGGCGCGCACGGCGGCGCGCACAGGATCGGCGGCGGCGCCCGCCACCGGCCCATCGGATTTCGGACCCGCCTTGATCGCGTGCAGCATGACCTTCACGCCGATGATCAGCAGAACCGTGTACAGCACCAGGAAGATGGCAAGACTGATGGCCAGGTCGGCGATCGTCAGGCCGGATGCGGCGTAGTACGTCGGCAGCACGCCTTCAATCACCCAGGGCTGGCGGCCGTATTCGGCCACGAACCAGCCGCTTTCAATGGCGACCCACGGCAGCGGCAAGCTCCACAGCGCCACCTTCAGCAAGCCACGGCGGCTGTCCAGACGGCCGCGCGAGGCCAGCCAGAAGGCCACGCCGAAGAACAGGATCAGGTACATGCCCACCGCCACCATGATGCGGAACGCCCAGAACAACGGCGCCACGTTGGGCACGGTGTCGATCGCGGCCTTCTTGATGTCGGCCTCGGTGACCTTGGTCATGTCTTCCTGATAGCGCTTGACCAGCAAGGCGTAGCCCAGGTCCGGCCAGGTCTTGTCAAAGACCATGCGCGCATCCACGTCCTTGGGGTTGGCGCGGATCTTCTGCAAGGCGTCGTACGCCACCATGCCATCGCGGATGCGGTTTTCAGCGCGCAGGATCAGGTCGTCGATACCCAGCAGCGGCGTGGTCAACGAACGCGTGCCGATGATGCCCATCACGTAGGGAATCTCGATGGCGAAGTCGTTCTTGCGTTCGGCTTGGTTGGGAATCGCGATCAGGTTGAAGGACGCGGGCGCCGGCTCGGTGTGCCACATGGATTCCATGGCCGCGATCTTCATCTTCTGATGTTCGGTGGTCAGGTAGCCGCTTTCATCGCCCAGCACCACGACGGACAACGCGCCCGCCAGGCCGAAGCTTGCGGCCACCGCCATCGAGCGCTTGGCCAGATCGGTGTGACGGCCCTTCAGCAGGTACCAGGCGCTGATCGACATCACGAACATCGCGCCCGCCACATAACCGGCGCTGACCGTGTGCACGAACTTGGCCTGCGCGACAGGGTTGAAGATCACCGCGGCGAAGTCGGTCATCTCCATGCGCATGGTGTCGGGGTTGAAGATTGCGCCCACCGGGTTCTGCATCCAGCCGTTGGCGATCAGAATCCACAGCGCCGAGAAGTTGGTGCCGAAGGCCACCAGCCAGGTCACGACCAGGTGGCTGACTTTCGACATGCGGTTCCAGCCGAAGAAGAACAGGCCGACGAAGGTGGCTTCCAGGAAGAAGGCCATCAGCCCTTCAAGCGCGAGCGGCGCGCCGAAGATGTCGCCTACATAGTGGCTGTAGTAGGACCAGTTCATCCCGAACTGGAATTCCATCACCACGCCAGTGGCGACGCCGAGTGCAAAGTTGATGCCGAAGAGCGTGCCCCAGAACATGGTCATCCGCTTCCAGATGGGGCGGCCGGTCATGACGTACACGCTTTCCATAATGGCCAGGATGAACGACAGGCCAAGCGTGAGGGGGACGAACAGGAAGTGGTAAAGCGCGGTCGCGGCAAACTGGAATCGCGACAGATTTACAACGTCGAGATCAATCATTGGGGCGCTCCCAAGCTGTTGAGGTGCCGCGGCAACCGGCATGGTTCCCAGGCCGACGCTGGCGCCATGTTAAGAGCGTTGGATACAACTTCATAGAGGTTTCCTGAAAAATCGAGGCGGATGGGACTTAGCCCTTGCCCCGCAATTTGCCGGCGAAGCCCAGTACTTTTTGCACTTTCGAACCCATTTTCATCAGGGTCTGAAGGGTTTCTGGCGGCAGGCGTTGAACCTCATCGAACCATCCCGTGGACAGTTCGATGAGCTCCAGCATTTCGGTCATGCGCTGCTGCGCGTAGGCGTCATCGGGACCTGAGGGCCCTTCAAGAAGCGTGTCGCGCAACAGGGTGAGCGTGGGTTCGATTTCGCGTTTGCGCTTTTCTTCCATCAGGATGCGGAAGATTTCCCAGACGTCTTTGGGCGTCTCGAAATAGTCGCGGCGGTCGCCCACTTGGTGGATCAGCTTGACCAGGCGCCACGATTGCAGCTCTTTCAGCCCCAGGCTGACGTTCGAACGGGAAAAGCCGAGGGTCTCGGCGATGTCGTCCGCGTTCAATGGTTCAGGGTGCAGAAAAAGCAGCGCGTAGATTTGGCCGACAGTGCGGTTCACGCCCCAGCGGCTGCCCATTTCGCCAAAGTGCAGGACGAAACGTTCGTTTTGAGGGGTGAGGTCCATGAGTGTTCAGCGCCAGGGTCAAGAGTGCGGCTTGGCTGTTAGATACCGTTACACCGCTTTCAGTAATTCCTGAAATTATCGAACAAACTGTGCGAAAGAGCAAACCACAACATCGATAGGGGTATTTGCGCAAGTGTTGGCGGGCGAGTGGGAAAGCGTCAACTTAGCCTGAGGATGTGACAGGCGATCGCAAATGGGGACGATGTAGCAGGCGCCATGTAAACAGCCACCGGCCGTGAGGCGGGTGGCTGTGAGGGGCCGGTGGCGATGCGGGTCCAGCAAACGGGGCAGCGATTGCCCCCGGGAATCAGCCCGCCTTGACGGAGACGGCGGCGGACACGCGTTTGGCCTTGGCGCGGGCGGCGGCAACGTCGTCGGCCACGGCCAGGCCCACGCCCATGCGGCGCTTGACGAAGGACTCGGGCTTGCCGAACAGGCGGATGTCGGTGCCGGACTCGGTCAGGGCCTCGGCGACGTTGTGGAACGACACGGCGGCGGCATCGACCCCGCCATAAATGACGCTGCTGGCGCCCGGCTGGCGCAGGCTGGTGTCCACCGGCAAGCCCAGCAACGCGCGGGCGTGCAGCTCGAACTCGTTCTGAGCCTGGGTGATCATGGTGACCATGCCGGTGTCGTGCGGACGCGGGCTGACTTCCGAGAACCACACCTGGTCGCCCGCCACGAAAAGTTCCACGCCGAAGATGCCCAGCCCGCCCAGGTCGGACGTGACGGCCAGCGCGATTTCCCGGGCGCGTTCCAGCGCGGCGGGCGACATCGGGTGCGGCTGCCAGCTTTCGACGTAATCGCCGTCGACCTGCTTGTGGCCGATGGGCTCGCAGTACTGGGTTTCGACCTTGCCGTCGGCGCCACGGGCGCGCACGGTCAGCAAGGTAATTTCGTAGTCGAAGCGGATGAAGCCTTCAACAATGGCGCGGCCGCCGCCCACCCGGCCGCCTTCCTGGGCATAGCGCCAGGAGGCCGCGACGTCGTCGGCGCTCTTGATGACCGATTGGCCCTTGCCCGACGAGGACATGACGGGCTTGATGACGCAGGGGTAGCCGATGCCGCCGTCGATGGCGGCGCGCAATTCTTCTTCGGTGTCGACAAAGCGGTACGGGGACGTCGGCAGGCCAAGCGTCTCGGCGGCCAGGCGGCGGATGCCCTCGCGGTTCATGGTCAGCTGGGCGGCGCGGGCGGTCGGCGTCACGCGCGCCACGCCCGCAGCTTCCAGCTCCACCAGCAAACTGGTGGCAATGGCTTCGATTTCGGGGACAATAACGTGCGGCTGCTCTTGCTCGATGATCTTCTTCAGGGCGTCCGCGTCGGTCATGGAGACCACATGCGCCCGGTGCGCCACCTGATGGCCCGGGGCGTCGGCATACCGATCCACTGCAATGACTTCCACGCCCAGCCTTTGCAGGGCAATGATGACCTCTTTGCCCAATTCGCCCGATCCGAGCAACATGACTCGGGTGGCCAAGGGGGACAAGGGCGTGCCAAGGACGGGGCTGGAAATGCTGGACATGGAGCGGGCCTGGAGTGAAGGATTGAAAGCCGTTGAAAAGAGCCGCCAGAATGCCATACCCCCCTGCCGGGGGCAAACGCGCCCACTGATATTAAAATCCCTGAATGACTGATCATCCCTCTACATCGTCCGATACCGCGCTGGCATCTGCTCGCCGCACGTTGCAAATCGAAAGCCAGGGTCTGCAAGACCTGTCCGCACGGCTGGACGACTCCTTCACCCAAGTGGTCGCGCTGCTGCTCGCGTGCCGTGGCCGCGTGGTGGTCACCGGCATCGGCAAGACCGGCCATATCGCCCGCAAGATCGCAGCGACGTTCGCCTCGACCGGCACGCCCGCCTTCTTCGTGCACGCCGCCGAAGCCGTGCATGGCGACCTGGGCATGATTACGAAGGACGACGTGGTGATCGCCGTGTCGTACTCGGGCGCAGGGCAAGAGCTGCTGACCATTCTGCCCGTGGCGCGCCGCATGGGCGCCAAGCTGGTGGCGATTACCGGCAACCCGCAATCCGAACTGGCCCTGCTGGCCGACGTGCACCTGGACGGCAGCGTGGCGCAGGAAGCCTGCCCGCTGAATCTGGCGCCCACAGCCAGCACCACCGCGGCGCTGGCCCTGGGCGACGCCCTGGCTGTGGCCTGCCTGGAAGCGCGGGGCTTTGGCCCGCAGGACTTCGCCCGGTCGCATCCGGGCGGCGCGCTCGGCCGCCGCCTGCTGACGCACGTGCGCGACGTCATGCGCCAAGGCGACGCCTTGCCGATCGTGCTGGCCGGCACGCCCGTGTCGCAAGCGCTGGAAGTCATGTCCGCCAAGGGCATGGGCATGACGGTGGTGACCGACGCGCAGCACCGCCCGCTGGGCATCTTTACCGACGGCGACTTGCGCCGCCTGATCGCCCGGCATGGCGATATCCGCAGTCTGACCGTGGAGGCGGGCATGACCCGTTCGCCACGCAGCATCAACCCCGACGCGCTGGCCGTCGAGGCCGCCCAACAGATGGACGAGCTGCGGCTCAACCAGATGCTGGTGCTGGACTCCGACGGCGCGCTGCTGGGCGCCTTGCATATGCATGATCTGATGGCCGCTAAAGTGGTATGACTATGACTCTTCCTGCTTCCGTGAATCACCCGGCCGAAGCGCTGGTGCTTGCCCGTATTCCCGCCACCGTGCGCGACCGCGCCGCCACCGTGCGTCTGATGGTGTTCGATGTTGATGGCGTGCTGACCGACGGCAGCCTGTACTACGGCGAAAACGGCGAACTGCAAAAGCGCTTCAACGCCCTGGACGGCCACGGCCTGCGCCTGCTGATGGAAGGCGGGCTGACGGTGGCGCTGATGACCGGCCGCTCGGGCCCCATCGTGGCGCGCCGCGCCGCCGAACTGGGCATTGCGGAAGTCATGCAGGGCGTGCGCGACAAGGGTGCGGCTTTAGCCGAACTTGCGCAGCGCTCGGGTGTCCAACTGAACCAAACCGGCTATATGGGCGATGACATCATCGACCTGCCGGCCATGCAGCGCGCGGGCTTTGCCGCCAGCGTGCCGAACGCGCCGGGCTATGTCAGCCAGGCCGCGCACTGGGTGTCCACGCAACCGGGCGGCAGCGGCGCGGTGCGCGAATGCTGCGATCTGCTGCTGGCTTCACAGGGACGCCTGGGCGCGTTCCTGGCGGCGCCGGGCTTGCTCGGCCCCGGCGCCATCCAATGACCGCTCTGACCCCCCAACCGCCCTTGTGGCGAACCCGATGAAAGAACGTTTTCCTTCCCTGATCGCGCTGTTCCTGCTGCTGGTGCTGGTCACCAGCTCGTGGTGGGCGGCCGATTACGCGCAGCGCGCCATCCAGGTGGACCCGCCCCGCCGCATCACCCATGAAATGGACGCATGGTCGCGCAACTTCGTGATGCTGCGCACCGACCCCACCGGCCGCCCCATCAACCGGCTCGAAGGCGAATACGCGGAACACTTTCCAGACGATGACTCGTATCACATCACCGCGCCCCGCGCGGTGGGCCAGCGCGAGGCCAACCCTATTACCGTAGGCGTCTCGAAAACGGCAGTGATGGAACAAGGCGGCAAGCGCATCGTCATGAATGGCGACGCCCACGTGCACCGCCAGCCCGACGCCAACAATGACGTGCTGGACGTGCGCAGCCAGCAACTGATCATCCTGCCCGACGACGACGTGGTCTTTACCGACCTGCCCGCCGAGGTGATCAAGGGCCGTTCGCGGATGAACGGCAAGGGCATGCACTACAACAACAAAACACGCCAATTGCAGGTGTCGGCGTCGACGGATGTTGAAATTGCCGGTTCTGAAGGCAAGCAACAACGCCGGACCGAGATACCCGCCAACAACTCTGACCAGAAGAAACCATGACCGACCTTCGGACTCTCCTTGCCCCGACGACTCGCCTGCTTGGCGCCGTTCTGCTGACGGCTTCGGTGTTTGCGCCGGCGCACGCGCAGGACGCGGCTGCGAAGCCCGCCGCCGGCTCCAGCAAGGCGGCCCCCGCTGAAGAGCCCAGCACGCTGATCCTGTCGGACACGCTGCACTACGACGACGTGAAGAAACAAAGCGTGTTCACCGGCAACGTGAACATGACGCGCGGCCTGATGACGCTGACGTCCGACACGCTGGAAATGCACGAAGACGCGCAAGGCGGCCAGTACGGCACGGCCACCGCCAACAAGGGCAAAGTCGTGACGATCCGCCAGGAACGCCCCGAAACGTTCGAGCTCATCGAAGGCAAGGGCTTGCGCGCCGAATATGACGGCACGAAGAGCACGTTCGACCTGATCGGCCAGGCCGTCGTCATCCGTTACGTCTGTGGCAAACCGTTCGACACGATTCGCGGCGAACGGGTACGCTACAACGAAAAAACCGGCACCTACGAAGCCCAGGGCGGCCCTAACTCCGCTGCGGCGGGCGGCCGGGTGCGCTCGGTGGCCGAACCGCGCGCCAAGTCGGATGCCGCCGTGGCTGAATGCCGCAAGCAGCAAGCCGCCAAGAAAGGGCGCTAAAGCGCCCCCCCCTGCAACACCATACGCACCCACGATGAATCAACCTTCTGTGCCGACACCCGTGACCTCCTCCCCCTCGGGGGTCAAGCAGGGCAGCCTGCGCGCAACCGGTTTGCGCAAGACCTATAACGGCCGGACCGTGGTGCAGGATGTATCCCTGTCCGTGGTCAGCGGCGAAGTCGTCGGCCTGTTGGGCCCCAACGGCGCCGGCAAGACCACCAGCTTCTACATGATCGTCGGCCTGGTGCCGGCGGACGCCGGCCGCATCGAAATCGACGGCTCCGTCATCACCGCGATGCCGATTCACAAGCGCGCGCGCATGGGCCTGTCGTACCTGCCGCAGGACGCGTCCGTGTTCCGCCGCCTGACGGTCGAACAGAACATCCGCGCCGTGCTCGAATTGCAACTGGGCCCTGATGACCGGCCGCTGTCCACACCGAAGATCAACGAGCAGATGGAGTCCTTGCTGGAAGAGCTCCAGATTGGCCACATCCGCAGCAACGCCGCGATTTCGTTGTCGGGCGGTGAACGCCGCCGCGTGGAAATTGCACGGGCGCTGGCCACCAGCCCGCGCTTCATTCTGTTGGATGAACCGTTTGCCGGCGTGGACCCCATCGCCGTGATTGAAATCCAGCGCATTGTGCGGTTCCTGAAGGGCCGCGGCATCGGCGTGCTGATCACCGACCACAACGTGCGCGAAACGCTGGGCATCTGCGACCGCGCCTACATCATCAGCGAAGGCAAGGTGCTGACCGACGGCCACCCCGATGAAATCGTGGGCGATCCGGCCGTTCGACGCGTTTATCTGGGCGAGCACTTCCGCATGTAACAGGCCCTGGGGAAGACCCCTAGGCCCCCCTCGGGCAAAGGCAAATACTCCCTAGGGCTTGCGCCATAAAAATGCCATGTTCTTGCGCTAGGTCAGCTTGTTTTATCGGCCCGAGTCTATACACTAGTACTAAACGCACCCACCCAATCAAGGAGAACGCCTAACGACCTCACCGCGCATTTTGCGCAACCATTTTTTCTCTTTTAGAAGGAGAGCACACTATGAACCTGAGCATCTGCGGTCGTCACCTCGACGTCACCCCGGCAATCCGGGAATATGTCATGAACAAATTGGCGCGAGTGCTGCGGCATTTCGATCACGTCATCGATACCCAGGTCATGCTCTCAGTAGAGCCCCTGCGGCATAGAGCCGAAATCACCATGCGTCTAAGCGGTAAGGACATTCATTGTGAAGCAACCGATGAAAACCTCTATGCAGCCATAGACCTTCTTGCTGACAAAGTCGACCGTCAGGTCATCAAGCACAAGGACAAGGTACGTAGTCACTCAGCGGAGTCCGTGAAGCGGCAAGCGGCGAACCTTTCGCCACCCCAGCAGTAACGCGCTTCATGATCACTCGCCCTGAGCGATTGAGTTAAACAGCGATTGAAAAATCCTGCCTAAGTCCCGGTGTCCCGCTAGACGTCAGTCCAGCCGGGGCATCGGCAAGACTCCCCTCCTGCACTATCCCCTCCTGCACGACTCCCTTCTGCACCACCCCTCCCCAGCTTTGTCCCTTTATTCCCGGTCCTGCCGGCGGATCTGCGTTGCGTTCGCGCTTTGCCGCTTTTACCGCGGAATCCGGTGCAATCCGGGCGATTGGCGGGGCTTGCGTGGCCGGAATGCCCACAATCCGCCGTGATCAGTCTATGCTGTCGCTCTTGCCATGCCGTCGGCCGCCCACGCAATGGGCGCCGCACGAGGCCAATTTATTGCACTGCGTCATATAACCATATAATGATCCGATGAATCATTTGTCGCGCATCCTACCCGCCGGCAACGTCGTGCTCGATATGCTCGCAACGAGCAAGAAACGGGCGTTCGAACAAGCTGGCCTTCTTTTTGAAAACAACCATGGCTTGGCACGAGCGCTCGTGTTCGACAGCCTGTTTGCCCGGGAACGTCTTGGCTCCACTGCTCTTGGGCAGGGCGTAGCCGTTCCTCACGGCCGAGTAAAGGGACTTGAGCAGGCGCTGGCGGCGTTCATCCGCTTGGCGCAGCCCATTTCCTTTGACGCGCCCGATGGGCAACCCGTGTCGATGCTGCTCTGTCTGCTGGTGCCGGAAACGGCCACGCAGCAGCACTTGGACATCCTGGCCGAACTCGCGCAGCTCATGTCGAACAAGGCATTGCGTGAAGCCCTGGCCACGGAGGCCGATCCGGCCATCGTCCACAGAATGCTCACGACCGGCCAACTCTGACCACGCGGAAACGCTGCCATGCTCACGGTGCAGGAACTCGTCGACGACAACGCCGACAAAATCCCCTTTAACTGGATTTCGGGCCAAGGCGCGGCAGACCGCGCCATTCCCGATGACGGCATGGCGGCCGCCGACCTGGTCGGCCACTTGAACCTGATCCACCCCTCGCGCATCCAGGTGTTCGGGCAGGAAGAGCTGGCGTATTACACGCGCTTTGACCTGCGCCGCCGCATGCACCACATGGACGAGCTGCTGATCGGCGGCGTGCCCGCCATTCTTCTGGCTGACGGCCTGACGCCCCCGCAAGATCTGGTTGATCAATGCGATCAGCATCAGGTGCCGCTGTTGTCCACCCCGGTAGCTGCGGCGCAGCTGATTGATCTGCTGCGCATCTATCTGGGCAAGAAGCTTGCGCCCACCACCACCGTGCACGGTGTGTTTCTGGACGTGCTGGGGTTGGGCGTGCTGATCACTGGCGAATCGGGCCTGGGCAAAAGCGAACTGGCGCTGGAACTGATTTCGCGCGGACACGGTCTGGTGGCCGATGACGCCGTGGAATTCTCGCGCACCGCGCCCAACATGATCGAAGGCCACTGCCCGCAGCTTTTGCAAAATCTGCTGGAAGTGCGTGGCCTGGGTCTGCTCGACATCCGCACCATCTTCGGTGAAACCTCCGTGCGCCGGAAGATGCGTTTGAAGCTCATCGTGCATCTGGTGCGCGCCACCGCGCAAGACAAGTTCGAACGCCTGCCGCTGCAAGACATCACGCAAGACATGCTGGGCCTGCCCGTGCGCAAGGTGATGCTGCAAGTGGCCGCTGGCCGCAACTTGGCCGTGCTGGTCGAAGCCGCCGTGCGCAACACGATACTGAAGTTGCGCGGCATCGATACGCTGGGCGAGTTCATGGAACGCCAGGCCATGGCGATCCTGCAAAGCAGCAAATGAACGCGCGTCGCTTTGCGGCACCGTGAGCCTGTACGAAACCCTGGCCGACGAGATCGCCAAGTCGATCCGGGACGGCGTGATGCGCGTGGGCGACAAACTGCCCTCGGTGCGCGACGCCTGCGCCGCGCGCGGGGTCAGCCCGTCGACGGTATTCCAGGCCTATTACCTGCTTGAAGCGCGCGGCCTGATCCGCGCCCAGCCACGCTCGGGCTATTACGTCCACGCCCCCGCCGAATCCCTGCCGCCTGAACCGGGCGCATCGTGCCCTGACGGCGAATCCACCGAACTCGCCATCAGCGAACGCATCTTCGACATCCTGGGCTCCGTGCGCAATCGCGACGTGACGCCGTTGGGGTCCGCCTTCCCTTCGCCCTTGCTGTTTCCGTTGCCCCGCCTGGCGCAAGCCATGACCGCGCATCTGAAACGCCAGGACCCGCTGGACACCGTCGAAGACCTGAGCCCGGGTAATCCGAACCTGCGGCGGCAGATCGCGCTGCGCTATCTGATCGGCGGCATGAACGTACCCGCGAACGATATCGTCATCACGAATGGCGCGCTGGAAGCGCTGAACCTGTGCCTGCAAGCCGTGACCCAACCCGGCGACACCGTCATCGTCGAAGCGCCCACGTTCTACGGCGCGTTGCAGGCGTTGGAGCGCCAAGGGCTGAAGGCGCTGGAAGTGCCCACGCATCCGCGCACGGGCATAGACCTTGCCGCGATGGAAGCGGCCATCAAGCGGCATGCGCCCAAGGCGTGCTGGCTGATGACGCAATTCCAGAACCCGCTGGGCAGCCTGATGCCGGACGACAGAAAGCGGCAGTTGGTGGAACTGCTGGCGCGCCATGACATCCCGCTGATCGAAGACGACGTCTACGGCGAACTGTATTTCGGCGCGGCGCGCCCGGTGCCCGCCAAGGCCTACGACAAGCTTGGGCTGGTGCTGCATTGCTCGTCGTTTTCGAAATGCCTGGCGCCGGGTTACCGCATCGGCTGGGCGTCTGCCGGCCGGTACACGCAACGTGTGCAAAGGCTGAAGCTATCGTCCACGCTATCGGCATCGGGCCCCGCGCAAGGCGCAATTGCTGAATACCTGGAGCAAGGCGGCTATGACCGTCACTTGCGCCGGTTGCGCGACACGCTGCAAACGCAGCAAGAGCGCATGGCCAATGCGATTGCGCATGAGTTTCCCGCCGGCACGCGCGTGACGCGTCCGCAAGGCGGCTTCTTCCTGTGGGTGGAATTGCCCGCCGCCGTGGACGCGCTGGCCCTGCATCGTGAGGCGCTGGCGCGCGGCATCAGCGTGGCGCCCGGCCCGATCTTTTCGGCAAGCGGACAATTCGCAAGCGCGCTGCGCCTGAACTACGGCCACCCCTGGAACGCGTCGCACGAGGCCGCCATCCGCGTGCTGGGCGAGCTGGCGCGCGAGGCGTGCGCGCGCGCCGTCAGGCCCGCACGCTAGCCGCGCATCAATTCAACGTAGACGCCGCCCGCGCCCGCTTTACCTCAAGCGCCGTCACGCCACCGGCCTCGTTGCCCCAGCTGTTCCGGATGTAGGACACCAGCATGGCGATATCGCTGTCATTCAGTATCTGCCCGAATGGCGGCATGCCATGCGGCCGCGGGTTCGCTGCCGTGGCGGGCGCGTAGCCGCCATCCAGCACCATGCGGATCGCGTTGACCGGCGACGGCGCCGTCACCGTGGGGTTGCCCGCCAGCGCGGGCCACGCGGTGCCGCTGCCCTCGCCCTTCGGTTGATGGCATTGCGCGCATTGCTGGCTGTAGATCTTGCTGCCCAACTCCATCGCGGCGGGCGCTACCGCCACGCTCTGCCGAGGCAGCGAGGCCGGCGTCGCGGGCAGCGACTTGATGTAGACGCCAATCGCCAGCGCGTCGTCATCAGTCAGGTGCTGCGTGCTGCCCAGCACCACTTCGGCCATCGGGCCGCTGGCGCTTGAATGCGCCGAGATACCGGTCTTGAGCAGCGCAGCAATGTCAGCCGCCGACCAGCGGCCCATGCCCGTCTGCATATCGTTCGTGAGCGGCGGCGCGTACCAATCCAGCACCGGAATGACGCCGCCTGTCAGCGGCTCGGACGAACGCGTCGCGCCAAGCCGGTTGCGCGGCGTGTGGCAAGCGGCGCAATGCCCCAGCCCTTCCACCAGGTAGCGCCCCCGGTTCCATTGCACGGACTGACTGGCGTCGGCCTCTTGTACGCCCGGCTTGAAATACAGCGCGCGCCACGCGGCCAGCAAAGCGCGCTGGTCGTAGGGGAAGTCCAGCTCGGGCGGCCGATTGGGCTGGCTGACCGGCGCCACGCTGCGCAGGTATGCGTACAAGGCATCGGCGTCGGCTCGCGTGACGCGTGTGTACTCCGTGTACGGGAACGCCGGGTACAGCAGCGAACCGTCTTTGGATTTTCCGTTGTGCAGCGCCTGCCAGAAATCGTCCGCGCTCCAGGTGCCGATGCCGGTCTTGTCGTCGGGCGTGATGTTCGGGCCGTACACGGTGCCGAACGGCGTGGGTATCGGCGTGCCGCCGGCCAAGGCTTTGCCGCCTCGGCTCGTGTGGCAAGCCATGCAATTGCCGGCCAGCGCCAGATAGCGGCCGCGCTCGACAAGTGTGGACGCGTCGGCCGCCGCCGCGGCAGGCCCTGTGCTGGCGTCATCACGCGTGCCCAGCCAATACAGGCCGCCCACGGCAATGACCACAGCCAACAGCACCACAGACAGGATTCGTTTGATGAGTGACATCGCGGCCCCCGGTCAGCGTTGCGCCTGGCTGCCGCATTCCGCGGGCAGTTTCAGCGAACCCGCCGCTTCGGGCGCATACGGCTCGACGACAGTTTGAGACGACAGCCACGCCGCCAGGGCGCCGATGTCGGTGGGGGTGAGTTTGTTGGCGATGTCCGCCATGCAGTCAGGCTCGGCGGCGCGGCGCAGACCGTTTTTCCAGCTGCCGATCTGCGAACCGATGTAGTCGCGCGGCAAGCCCAGCAAGCCGGGGATGGCGGGCATCAGGCCGCTGAGCGCGGCGCCATGACAGGACGCACAGGCGGGCAAGCCGCGCGCGGCGTCGCCCTGCATGGCCAGCGTGCGGCCGGCTTGCAGTGTGGCGCTGGACACGTCGGCGCGCGCAGGCGGCGGATACGGCACGTGCTGCTCGGAAAAGTACGCGGCCATTTCACGCAGGTAATCGTCGGGCAGGCCGGCCAGCAGATGCGACATGGGCCGGTACTGGCGGCGGTCATCGCGGAAGTTCAGCAGTTGGTGATACAGGTATTCCTGCGGCTTGCCGGCCAGACGCGGGTAGTAGCCGTCGGCGCCAGCCCGGCCCTGCGCGCCATGACAGGCCGTACAGGCCGCGACGCGAGCCGCCATGGTGTCGGGGCGCAGCGTGTTTTGGGCGGGCTGTTGCGCGTGCGCGGCACTTGTCATAAAGACAACAGCAACCGTCGCCAACACGCGGGAAATCGCCCCAAACCGCGGCAGTGAAACACTACTAATGGAAATGAGGGCTAACATCTAGGTCGAATTCCAATCCCCCGAATCGCATGACGGCGGGGCGCGTAAGTGAATCGATCGAGTATCCGGCCCACAGCTTACGCCACGGGACGAACCAGGGTACAGGCGCAGATTCTGAGTTTACGGCCATATCAGATGCTATCCCGCCGGCATCGTCCTGGAAAAGCGTGCCACAATCATGACCATGTTGAAAGTCGTCCTTGTCACCGGCATCTCAGGCTCAGGCAAATCCGTTGCCCTGCGCATGCTCGAGGATGCCAGCTACACCTGCGTCGACAACCTGCCCGTCCGCTTCCTGACCGAATTCATCGCCAACGCGCGCGACGACGGCATGGAGCGCGTCGCGGTGGCCATCGACGTCCGCTCCCCTGGCGAACTGGCCGAGCTGCCGGATGTCGTCACGGCATTGCGCGCCATGGGCACGAGCCTGCGCGTGGTCTTCCTGGACGCCAGCACCGCCACGCTGGTGCAGCGCTACTCGGAATCCCGCCGCCGCCATCCGCTGACCGACCGCCTGCAACATGGCGGGTCCACGCCATCGCTCACGGACTGCATCGCGCTTGAGCGCGAACTGCTGGCTCCGCTGCGCGAGCAAGAACATGTGATCGACACCTCGGACCTGACGCCCGGCCAATTGCGCGCCTGGATTCGCGACCTGATCAAAGCCGACCGCGCCCCGCTCGTGCTGACCTTCGAATCCTTCGCCTACAAGCGTGGCGTGCCGGGCGACGCCGACCTGGTGTTCGACGTGCGCTGCCTGCCCAACCCGCACTACGACCGCAATCTGCGGCCGCTGACCGGGCGCGACGAGCCCGTCGCAACCTGGCTGGCCGGATACGAACAGGTCGGCCAGATGATCGACGACATCGCCGGCTTCCTGAACCGCTGGCTGCCGCAATACACACAAGACACCCGCAACTACCTGACCGTGGCGATCGGCTGCACGGGCGGCCAGCACCGTTCCGTCTATGTGGTCGAACAGCTGGCGCTGCGCTTCGCCGACCACGACCCCTTGCTGGTGCGCCACCGAAACCAACTACCCGTCGAATCCGCATGACCCTGTCCCGCCCGCTCCACCTGATCCTGATGCTGTTGCTGGCCATTGCCGTGGCCGGCTGTTCGTCCACCGGGGGTCGCAAAAAGGGCGGCGGGTATTACAAGGACGACGGCCCGGACGCGAACCCGCCGTCCAACCTGGACCAGGTGCCGGATGCGGTGCCGCGTATCGAGCCCTACGCCAGCGGCGCCAACCGCCCCTACGTGGTGTTCGGCCAGCGTTATGTGCCTGACACCACCGGCCAGCCGTACAAGCAACGCGGCACGGCGTCTTGGTACGGCAAGAAATTCCATGGCAATTCCACGTCCATCGGCGAGTCCTACGACATGTACGCCATGACGGCCGCCCATACGACCTTGCCGATTCCCAGCTATGCGCGCGTTACCAGCCTGGTCAACGGCAAGACGATCGTCGTGCGGGTGAACGACCGCGGGCCGTTCCACAGCGACCGCATCATGGACTTGTCCTACGTGGCCGCGTACAAGCTCGGCATCATCGGGCCGGGTAGCGGGCAAGTCGTGGTGGAAAGTATTTCGCAAGACGAGATTCGCCGCCTGGCCTCGCAAGGCGCCCCCGCGGCGCCCGCCCCCGAACCCGCATCGGCCACAGGTTCCTTGCCGGTCATGGCGCCGGTTGCGGCCGTGCCGGTGGCGCTGGCTGCGGAACCGCTTTCGGGCGCGGCGGCGGGTCCCGCTTCCGGCTCGGCGCCGGTCCGTCAGGCGCCTGCCGCGGGTGGCATCGGCAATGTCTATTTGCAGGTGGGCGCGTTCAGCCAGCCGGGCAACGCGCAATCGCTGGTGGCCCGCATCAACTCGCAATTGAGCACGGCGGGCGCGCCGCCCGCGCAGGTTGAGCAATCAAACAACCTGTACCGCGTGAAGATCGGCCCCTACCCCGACCGGCAAAGCGCCTTGAACGCCGTGCCGCTGGTGTCCGACCGCATCGGCATTCTGCCTAGCATCGCCACGCAATAGTCGCCACGCAAAAAACGCGGCCGTCGGTTTGATCTGGCGTGTGATCTGGCGTGTGATCCGGCTGGCCGGGGAACGCGCTTGCCAGGCAACGCGACAGCCCTGACCCGCCTTCGCCCTTACCAGGGCAATTCCGCCTGACCGTCGCAAACGCGACGCGCGCGGGCGTTGCGGCTCAGGTAACGGTTGCCTTCATGCGCCAGCAGTGCCTGCTTGCGCGGCAAGCCGCCGCCAAATCCCGTCAGCGACGTATCGGCGCCGATCACGCGGTGGCACGGGATGATGATGATGATCGGATTGCGCCCCACCGCGCCGCCGACTGCCTGCGCGCCCTTGGGCCGCCCGACAGTGCGCGCCAAGTCGCCATAGCTGGCCAGCTTGCCGAAGCCCAGATCGCACAACGCATGCCACACCTTGTGCTGGAACGTGGTGCCGATGGGGTCCAGCGCCACGTCGAAATGGCGGCGCTTGCCGGCGAACCAATCGTCAAGCTCGCGGCGGGCCTGTTCCAGGATGGGATCGGTTTGCGACAGCGTCCAGCCCTCGGCGGACGGCAGCCCTTCCTGGTCGGTGAACCAGGCGCCGCGCAGGCCCTTGGGGCTGGCGACCAGGCGCAACTCGCCCAAGGGCGTGGCCATGTCACGATAGGTAATGGGCTCCAGCGGGTCGGCGGGCTTGTTCGATACGAGGGTTGCGTACGCCATGCCTTACTCCGACTCCGCCGACTTCTTGCGCGATAGCGCGCGGTTGTACAAGACGTCACGCGGCTGGCCCGTGACCTTGGCGGCGACACGCGCGGCGTCGCGCACGGACATGGATTCCAGCAACGCGTCCAGCAGCACGTCAGTGCGCGGGTCGGCGTCTTCGTCAATCTCTTGTTCGGCCTTGGCGTGCGCGATCAGCACGAATTCGCCCTGCTCGCGATGCGAGTCCGCAGCCAGCCAGGCGGCGGCCTCCCCCATCGTGATGGTGGCGATTTCCTCGAAGCGCTTGGTGAGTTCGCGCGCTACGGTCAATTGGCGGTCAGGGCCACAGACTTCCAGCAAATCGGCAAGCGTTGCCGCCAGCCGGTGTGGCGATTCGAACATCACCACGGGCGCGGGCAAGGCGCACCACGACCGCAGCCAACGCTGGCGGGCCACGGCCTTGGGCGGCGGGAAACCGGCAAACGCATAAGCGGGATTCTCGTCAGTGGTGACGCCGCTGCCCATCAGCGCCGCGATCACCGCGCTGGGACCTGGCACCGGCACCACCGCAAAACCGGCTTCGCGCACCGCGCGCACGACGCGGGCCCCGGGGTCGCTGACGGCGGGTGCGCCTGCGTCTGACACCAGCGCCACGCGCTGGCCTTGGGCCAGGCGTTCACAGATGGCTTGGGCAGCGGCCGCTTCGTTGTGGCGGTGGGCCGCCATCAACGGCGTGTTGACCCCCCAGGCGTCCAACAAGGTTCGGCTGGCGCGCGTGTCTTCGGCCGCGATCACGTCGGCGCGTTGCAGCGCATGCCAGGCACGCAGCCCCAAGTCGCCCAGGTTACCGATCGGCGTGGCCACGACGTACAAGGTCGACGCGGGCCAATGCTGCCCGGCAACGCGTTCAGCGACGCGGCTCCAGGCATCGCCGGCAGGCGGGGGTGAGACATTTTGATTCATTGCAGCCTACTGACACGGAAAACCATGTCAGTGTAGCCGCCAATGCCCGCCGCCTTGCGGCCGCAACCCCTTGGAGCCTTCATGACGGATGACGCTTTGCGACTGGCCTGCGAACTGGCGCTGGCCGCCCGCGTGCGCGCAAACAAACGCCGCAGGCGCGCCCGGCCGCGCGTCGCGCCCAACGCCATCCCCGACGATACGCCGGTGCGCCGCTCACCCATGCAGCGCCGGGGCGACGGCCACGAAGACGCCGCGCTGCGTCTGCTAAAAGCGCAGGGCCTGGTGCTGCTGGCGCGCAATCTTTGGACGCGGATGGGCGAGATCGACCTTGTCATGCGTGATGGCGACACCTTGGTCTTCGTCGAAGTCCGCGCCCGCGCACGCACGCGCTTCGGGGGTGCCGCCGCCAGCATCGGCCACGACAAGCAGGCCCGGCTGGCCCGCGCTGCGGCGCAATGGCTGCCGGAGCTGGCCCGGCGGCACTGGGCGGGTTGCCCGCCCGCCGCCCGCTTTGACGCCGTCGTCTTTGAGGCCGGCCAGCCGCAATGGCTGCGCGACGCTTTCTCGCTGCCATGACGCGGCGGACCCGCTCCGTAACGACCATCCGCACAGTCGTTACGGATGGACAGAACAGCGGGGCGGCCCCGTGAGATAATCGCGCCCATGGATATGACCTCTCGTATGACGTCGCACTTTCGCGACGCCATGGCTGCGTGCGAACAAAGTATGAACGTCCTGGCCGAACCGCTGGCAGTGGCGGTGGACGTGCTATTCGGCGCCTTGGCGAACAACGGCAAGATTCTGGCTTGCGGCAACGGTGGCTCGGCCGCCGATGCGCAGCATTTCATCGCCGAACTGGTGGGCCGCTTCGAACGCGAGCGCCTGCCGCTGGCGGGCATCGCGCTCAATACCGATACCTCGATCCTCACCGCCGTCGGCAACGACTACGGCTTTGACGAGATCTACGAACGCCAGGTCAATGCATTTGGCCAGGCGGGCGATGTGCTGGTGGCCATTTCCACCAGCGGCAATTCGCCCAACGTGGTCCGCGCCATGGAAGCCGCCAGCGCACGCGAAATGCACGTGCTGGCCCTGACGGGCAAAGGCGGCGGCGTCATGGGGGAACTCATCACGCCCATGGACGTCCATCTATGTGTTCCCAGCGATCGCACGATGCGTATCCAGGAAGTCCATATTCTGCTGCTGCACGCACTGTGCGACGGCATCGACGCTCTTCTGCTTGGAGATACCGAATGATGTCTGACGTCAGAACCGCCGTCCGCCCGCTGATGCTTGCCGCGGCCTTGTCCACGGCCGCGCTGTCGTTGTCGGCCTGCGCGCCGCTGATCGTAGGCGGCGCCGCCGCCACCACGGCGGTTGTCGTCACCGACCGCCGCACCTCCGGTATCCAGCTTGAAGACCAGAACATGGCCTTCAAGGCGCAAAGCCAGATTTCGCAGAAACTGGGCGACACCGCCCGGGTCAACGCCATGGCCTACGGCGGCCACCTGTTGCTGACGGGCGACGTGCCCACCGAAGAGGCCAAGTCCCAGGCCACCGCCATTGCGCAAAGCATCGAGAACGTCAAACAGGTCATCAACCAGTTGAACGTGGGCCCCATCGCCTCGTTCGGCACGCGTTCGAACGACACCTGGCTCACCTCCAAGGTCAAGACCGCGCTGATCAACACCAAGTACGTGCCGTCCGGCACCATCGCCCTGACCACCGACCACAGCGTCGTCTACCTGATGGGCAAGGTCACGCAGGCTGAAGGCGAGTACGCCGCCAACGCCACCGCGGACGTGGGCGGCGTGGCCAAGGTGGTTAAACTGTTCGAGACCATCAGCCGCGAAGAAGCGATCCGGCTGTCCAACAGCAGCACCCGAGACGCCTCCACCGAAACCAAAGCGCCCATTCAAAGCGGCGCCGGCGCAGCACCCAGCGATAACAACGCGGCCGGCACAAGCAATGGCGTAGAAGCAATGCCCATCAAATGAAAAAAGCCATCGTAGCCCTGGCCGTCCTGGTGGCGGTTGGTATCGGCGCCTGGTTCGTCTGGCGCCCAGCCCAGACCGCGCCCGACGTCACCTTCACCACCCTGGAAGGCAAAACCTTCTCAATGCAGGATCTGCGCGGCAAGGTCGTGCTGGTCAAATTCTGGGCAACCAGCTGCGTGACGTGCGTGAAGCAGATGCCGGAAACCATCGCCGCCTATAAGGAATACGCCGGCAAGGGTTACGAGGCCGTGGCGGTCGCCATGAATTACGACCCGCCCAACTTCGTCTTGAACTTCGCCGACCAGCGCAAGCTGCCGTTCCCCGTGGCGCTGGACACCAAGGGCGACATCGCGCGCGCCTTCGGCGACATCCGGTTGACCCCGACGGCCTTTTTGATCGACAAGCAGGGCCACATCATCAAGCGCTATCTGGGCGAATACGATGTGGCCGAATTCCACGCCACCGTGGAAAAGGCGCTGGCGGCGGGTTGATGCCCCGGGCATCGCCCCCGCCTCCAAAGACCGCCCGCTTGGGCGGTTTTTGTTTTAGAACGCCGGAACCACGGCGCCCTTGTACTTTTCCTGGATGAATTTCTTCACGTCCGGCGAGTGCAGCGCGTCGACCAGCTTCTTGATGCCCGGCGCGTCTTTGTTGTCAGTGCGGGTGACCAGGATGTTGGCGTAGGGCGAATCGGCGCCTTCGATGAACAGCGCGTCTTTGGTCGGCACCAGACCGGCTTCCAGCGCGTAGTTGGTGTTGATCAGCGCCAGGTCCACGTCGTCCAGCGAACGCGGCAACATCGCGGCTTCAAGTTCGCGGAACTTCAGCTTCTTGGGGTTCTCGACCACATCAGCGGCGGTCGCCAGGATGTTGGACGGGTCCTTCAGCTTGATCACGCCCTGCTTTTGCAGCAGCACCAGCGCGCGGCCGCCGTTGGACGGGTCATTCGGGATGGCGACCGTGGCGCCGTCCTTGAGTTCGGACAAGCTCTTGATCTTCTTGGAATAACCGCCAAACGGCTCGACGTGAACCAGCGCCACCGGCACCAGCGTGGCCTTGCGGTCTTTGTTGAACGAATCCAGATAGGGCTTGTGCTGGAAGAAGTTGGCGTCCAGCTGCTTGTCGACCAGTTGCAGGTTGGGCTGCACGTAATCGCTGAACACCTTGATGTCGAGCTCGACGCCTTGCTTGGCCAGCTGCGGCTTCACCACTTCCAGAATTTCGGCATGCGGCACCTGGGTTGCGCCCACCACCACTTTTTCAGCATGAGCGGCATTGGCTGCCACCAGGAAGGCCGATGCCATCAGGGCAGAGCGGACGAAGTTCAAACGCATGTGTCGCCTCTTTTATAGGATAAAAATTGGGGGCTGATGCCCAACCGGTGCGGATTCACCCCCTTTTGCGGGGCGCCGCGTGCTGGAAAACGCCCCCAATTTACCTGAATGACGGTTATTTGTCGGGCATATGAACATGGGTTTTGGGTATATGAAACGTGTGGTACTACAATCCGTCGTATGCTTGCGCTACCGCGTGCCAAACGCGTTTTTGTGCAGGCATTTTTTCTAACCACTTACACGTATATTGCCGACTTAGCTGCCATGACCGACACCCCCGACCCTGCTGCCGTTTCGTCCCCCGCTGTCAAAGCCGCTGTGCTGTCTGAAGCACTGCCGTATATCCGACGATTCCACGGCAAGACCATCGTGGTCAAGTACGGCGGCAACGCCATGACGGAAGAGCGCTTGCAGCGTAGCTTCGCGCACGATGTCGTGCTGCTCAAGCTGGTGGGTCTGAACCCGGTGGTGGTGCACGGCGGCGGTCCGCAGATCGACGACGCGCTGCGCCGCATCGGCAAGCAAGGCACCTTCATCCAGGGCATGCGCGTGACCGATGCCGAGACCATGGAAGTGGTCGAATGGGTGCTGGGCGGCCAGGTCCAGCAAGACATCGTCATGATGATCAACGAGGTCGGCGGCAAAGCCGTGGGCCTGACCGGCAAAGACGGTGGCTTGATCCAGGCCCAGAAAAAGCTGATGGCCAACAAGGACAACCCCGCTGAACCGATCGACATCGGCTTTGTGGGCGACATCACGCTGGTTGAGCCGGCCGTGGTGAAGGCCTTGCAAGACGACCAGTTCATCCCCGTCATCTCGCCCATTGGTTACGGCGAAGACGGCACGGCCTACAACATCAACGCCGACGTGGTCGCCGGCAAGATGGCCGAAGTGCTGGGCGCTGAAAAGCTGCTGATGCTGACGAACACCCCGGGCGTGCTGGACAAGGCCGGCAAGCTGCTGCGCAGCCTGTCTGCCCAGACCATCGACGAACTGTTCGCTGACGGCACCATCTCGGGCGGCATGCTGCCCAAGATCTCGTCGGCGCTGGACGCCGCCAAGAACGGCGTGAACTCTGTCCACATCGTCGACGGCCGCGTGCCGCACTGCCTGCTGCTTGAAATCCTGACCGATCAAGGCGTAGGCACGATGATCAGCTCGCATTGATGCGAGCACAGCGTCTGCTGTTGCGGCCGGCGGTGCGCATGCGCCGCTCGCGCCGCGTCGCCACGGGCGTTTCCGAACGCCTGTGGCTGTTTGACCTGGACAACACGCTCCACGACACCTCTCACGCCATCTTTCCGAAGATCGACCACGGCATGACCATGGCCGTGGCCGAGGCGTTGAATGTCGATATCGATACCGCCAACGACTTGCGCCGCCAATACTGGCAGCGCTACGGGGCCACGATGATCGGCATGGTCCGGCATCACGGCGTGAACCCGCACGATTTCCTGCATCGCAGCCATGACTTCGACGTCAACCCGCTGGTGCGCGCCGAAAAGGCGCTGGCCTACAAGCTGCGGCAACTGCCGGGCCGCAAGGTGCTGCTGACGAATGCGCCGCTGCACTATGCGCGATCGGTGCTGGCGCGGCTGGGTATCTTGCGCCAGTTCGACAGCCTATGGGCCATTGAACACATGCGCCTGCATGGCGAATTCCGCCCCAAGCCGTCGCCCGCGCTGCTGCGCTACGTGCTGGCCCGCGAAGGCGTGCCGGCTCACCGCGCGGTGCTGGTGGAAGACACGCTGGCCAACCTGCGCGGCGCACGGCGCGTCGGCGTACGCACCGTGCACGTCTATCACCCTGGCACCCCCTTTTCGCGCGGCCAATCCCACCGTCCGGGCTACGTCGACTTGCGAGTAAACTCCGTCAGTGATTTGTTGTTACGCCGGCGTCCCCTGCGGGGATAGCGGCGCGCTCCACCCCCCTTTCACCGTCAAGCCTGCGCGAGAGCAGTCCCTTCCATGGCGAGCAAACCCGGCGAGCGCAAGACCCAGATTCTGCAAACTCTGGCCGAGATGCTGGAGCAGCCGCATGCGGCGCGCATCACCACGGCCGCGCTGGCCGCGCGTCTTGAGGTGTCGGAAGCCGCGCTGTACCGGCACTTCGCCAGCAAGGCGCAGATGTTCGAAGGGCTGATCGAATTCATCGAAACCAGCATCTTCACCTTGGTGAACCAGATCGCCGCCGCCGAACCCTACGGCGTGCCGCAAGCCCACAAGACCGTGGCCATGCTGTTGACGTTTTCCGAACGCAACAAGGGCATGACGCGCGTGCTGACCGGCGATGCGCTGGTCACGGAAGACAATCGGCTGCAAGAACGCATCAACCACATCAACGACCGCATCGAAACGTCGTTAAAGCAATCGCTGCGCATCGCCATCACCGATGGCGGTTTGCCCTCGGACGCGAATGTGGCCGCGCACGCGAGCCTGCTGACGCATCTGGTGCTGGGCCGCTGGCTGCGCTATGCGCAAAGCGGCTGGCGGGTGGCGCCGACGTTGCACCTGGATGAGCAACTGCGTCTGGCGCTGGGCTGACCCCCACCGCCCAAGGCTTGCGACCAGCGCGGGCGGACGAGCATAATGCCCCGGGTGGCTTTCCTCAAGCCCAAATTTCCATCGGTTTGATCCACATCAATGCGGGTTTTCCTCAATGCCGTCACGATCTTCCTGTAGCGTCGACACATCGAATTAGATAAACCCGTGCTCGCGGGGAGTGTGTCGTCAGTTTGACTTCAACCGGAGATGGATATGACCGCGCCAGCCGCTGTCCCTGCCTCACAGGCACCCAAGAAAGCAAAAATTCCAATCGGACTCGTCGCCGGCATCGTGGTGATGATCGGAGTGCTGATGATGCCCCTGCCCGCCGATCTGCCCGTCGCGGGTCACCGCATGTTGGCGATCCTGGCGTTTGCGGTGGTGGTCTGGATTACCGAAGCCGTGTCTTACGAAGCCAGCGCGATCATGATCACGACGCTGATGGCTTTCCTGTTGGGCACGGCTCCGACAATCAAAGACCCGAACGTGCTGTACGGCACGTCGGCCGCCATCAGCATGGCGCTGACAGGCTTTGCAAACTCGGCGCTGGCGCTGGTGACCGGCGCCTTGTTCATTGCGGCCGCCATGACCTTCACCGGGCTGGACCGGCGCATTGCGCTGGTCACGCTGTCCCGGGTGGGCACCAGCACGCGCCGCATCCTGATCGGATGTATCGCCGTGACGATCGTGCTGAGCCTGGTTGTGCCCAGCGCCACCGCGCGCAGCGCCGCCGTCGTGCCGATCATGATGGGCGTTATCGCGGCCTTCGGCGTGGACAAGCGCTCGAACATCGCCGCCGGCATCATGATCATCGTGGCGCAAGCCACCAGCATCTGGAACGTGGGCATCCAGACCGCCGCCGCGCAGAACTTGCTGACGGTCGGCTTCATGGAAAAGATGCTGGGCGAACGCGTGGCGTGGTCGGACTGGCTGATTGCCGGCGCGCCCTGGTCGCTGATCATGTCGGCCGTGCTGATCATCGTGGTCCTGAAGCTGCTGCCGCCGGAAAGCGACAGCATCGCCGGGGGCAAGGAAGCGGTCGAAAAGTCGCTGCTTGAGCTGGGCCCGATGACGGGCGCGCAAAAGCGCCTGATGGCCGTGTCGATCATGCTGCTGCTGTTCTGGTCGACTGAAGGCAAGCTGCACAAGTTCGACACCACCTCGACCACCTACTTTGGCCTGGTCCTGCTGATGCTGCCGCGCTTTGGCGTGATGACGTGGAAAGACGTGCAATCGCGTATCCCATGGGGCACGGTGATTGTGTTCGGCGTGGGTATCAGCCTGGGCACCGCCCTGTTGACGACGCAAGCGGGCCAATGGCTGGGCAACCAGGTCGTGGCGCACACCGGGCTGGATCACCTGGGGCCGCTCGCCATCTTCGCCATTCTGGCAGCCTTCCTGATCGTCATCCACCTGGGTTTCGCCAGCGCAACGGCACTGACGTCCGCCATGCTGCCCATTCTGATTTCGGTGCTGGCCACGCTGCCGGGCGACTTCAGCCGCCTGGGCATGACGATGCTGCTGGGCTTTGTGGTGAGCTACGGCTTCATCCTGCCCATCAACGCGCCGCAGAACATGGTGTGCCTGGGTACGGAAACGTTTAACGCCAAGCAGTTTGCGAAGGTCGGCATCATTGTCACCATCGTGGGTTACCTGCTGATGCTGGTGATGGGCGCGACCTACTGGCGCTGGCTCGGCTGGCTTTAAGGAGAACGCATCATGAAACTCTCTTTAGCTCAAGCCAATGAATACGGCCGCCTGGTGCTGATGGCGCAAGGCGTGCCGGAAGACATCGCCCGCGACGTGGCCGAACACCTGGTCGAGTCCGACCGGGTGGGCTACACCAGCCACGGCCTGTCGATCCTGACGAACTACCGCCGCGTGCTGTCCGAAGGGCTGGCCAAGCCCGACGGCCGCCCCGAACTGGTGAACGACCGCGGCGCGATGCTGGCCTATGACGGCCACCATGGTCTGGGTCAGTACGTGGGCAAGGTCGTGATTGAAAAAGCGATCGAGCGCACGCAGGAACATGGCCAATGCATTCTGACGTTGCGCCACAGCCATCACCTGGGCCGCATGGGCCACTTTGGCGAAATGGTGGCGGCCAAGGGCCTGATCCTGCTGGCCTTCACTAACGTGATCAACCGCGCGCCCACCGTCGCGCCGTTTGGCGGCGCGCAAGCGTGCCTGACCACGAACCCGCTGTGCTTTGCCGGCCCGCTGCCCGGCGGCCGCCCGCCTTTCATCGTGGACATGGCGACCAGTTCCATCGCCGTGAACAAGGCGCGCGTGTTGGCCGCCAAGGGCGAACAAGCGCCTGCGGGGTCGCTGATCGACGCCGAAGGCAATCCCACAACAGACCCCGGCGCGCTGTTCTCGGACCCGCCCGGCGCGTTGCTGCCGTTCGGTGGCCACAAGGGCTATGCGCTGGGTCTGGTGGCCGAACTGCTGGCCGGCGTGCTGTCTGGCGGCGGCACGATCCAACCCGAACACCCGCGCATCGGCGTGGCAACGAACAACATGTTCGCATTGCTGCTGGACCCGCAGGTGGACTTCAATACGGATTGGCGGTCGATGGAAGTAGGTGCGTTCATTGACTACCTGCACGCTTGCAAGCCGCAACCCGGCGTGGAAGCGGTGCAATACCCCGGCGAGTACGAAGCTCGTAACCGGGCGGTGAATGCGGACTCGGTAGAGTTCGACAGCCGCATCTGGGATGGGTTGAGTAGGTTGGCTGTCGAACTGGGGGTGCCTGAGGCGTTGCCTTGAGAGATCAGGGTTTTTTATGGGCTGTCGGTTGGGTTCTTTAGACGCCCGTGGCGGCGGTGGCCTGCGGGGCGCGGGGCAACGATTGCGGTCCGGAGCCTTCGCTCCGGACTGCCCCGTCGTCATCTTCGTCACCCGCCGAAGGCGGGTTCCTTCAGATTCCCTCGGGCTTATCGACGCCCCGCGCCCCGCAGGCCACCGCCGCCACGAGCTCGGGTAGTTGCAATCTGACGTCAGCTGGGGCGATTTGTTTTCTTAGGGTTCTCGCCACCGGGTGTAGGTGGTGGAAGATCTTGCGGGGCCCGCTCCAGGCCGGCCGCGCGGGCGGCCTTTTGGAGCTTACGCGCGGTGGGGCGTCGTGATGCTTTTCGCTTCGCGTGTGGCTGCTTGGTCCGGGTTTTTTTGGCGTGAGTGCTGTCTAGGAATATCTCGCAGGGTCGTCCCTTATCTACTGCGCGGACGGCCTATTTACGCTAGCGATGTGCCGTATCGCGACGACTCTGATCGCCTTCATAGAATGGGTGACGTCCGCGATGGCCGCCACTTGAACCCCAGTGCGTGGCGCGCAACGGGTCGGCATGCGCAAGACAGTGCGCGCTGCGCGCCACCCTTTACCCCCCCAAAAAACCGCGGCGGGGCACTAGAAAACCACTCCCCACATTCGCGCAAGCGACTACCGCGCAAACGCCCACCACTGCGTATGCCGAGTAAGGCCGCCCGCGCGGCCGCCACTCGGCGGGCCCCGCAGCACTCGTCAATAAGGCACACCCTAGCAGCGCATCAGGCCAAGACGCTGGCAGCACGTCGGCGCGGTGGCCCTGACTGCGCGCAACCTCGATGCGCCCGAGGGAATCCGAAGGGAGCCGAAGGCGGACGAGGATGACGAAGGGGGCGTCCGGAGCGAAGGCTCCGGACCGCAATCGTGGGCGCGCGCAGTCAGGGCCACCGCGCCGACGGGCGACCTACAAAGCGCTACAGCCAGTCCGACAAGCCAACAACCGACCCACGAAGATCAAAGACCGCTGCAAAAAAAATCAAGCCTTCACCGACCGATGCCGGCTGATACTCATCATGATGCCGAACGCAATTCCCATCGTGAACAACGCCGTCCCCCCGTAACTCATGAACGGCAACGGAACCCCGACGACAGGCAAAATCCCCGTCACCATGCCAACGTTTACGAATACGTAGATGAATAGCATCATCGTCAGCGCCCCCGACAGCAGCCGTCCGAACTGCGACGCCGCGCGCGATGCGATGGTCAGGCCGCGGGCCATCATCAGGCCGTACAGCACCAGGATGGCGATACCGCCATACAAACCGAATTCCTCGGCGTACACCGCGAAGATGAAGTCCGTCGTGCGCTCGGGGATAAAGTCCAGGTGCGTCTGCGTGCCCTTCATGTAGCCCTTGCCGTACACGCCGCCCGAGCCCACCGCGATCATGGATTGGATCGTATGGAAGCCCTTGCCCAGCGGGTCAGAGCTGGGATTCAAGAGCGTGCAGACCCGGTGCTTTTGGTAGTCGTGCAGCACCACCCAATTCACGTCAGGTTCGCACAACTGGTCTTCGTAGTAGACCAGCGTGCCAATCGCGATGATGCCGGCCAGCATCACCGGCACCAGCAGCTTGAACGACAGGCCGGCGAAGTAGATCACGAAGAAACCGGCGCCGAACACCAGCAGCGCCGTACCCAGGTCAGGTTGCAGCACGATCAGGCCGAAGGGTGCGGCCAGCATCGCGGCGGCGGCCAGAAAGTCGCGGATGCGCACCGCGCCCTCGTGGCGCTGGAAGTACCAGGCCAGCATCATCGGCACGGCGATCTTCATCATCTCGGATGGCTGGATGCGCGTCACGCCCAGGTTCAGCCAGCGGGTCGCGCCCTTGCTGGTTTCGCCGAAGAACTCCACGCCCAGCAGCAGCACCACGCCCACCACGTAAAACGGCAAGGCCAGCTTCATCAGCCACTTTGGCGGGATCAGCGCCATCGTCCACATCGCGAAAAACGCGATGATGAAATTGCGCGACTGCTCGGCGAAACGCCAGTCCGTGCCGCCCACGGCGGAATGCATCACGGTCAGGCCCAGCGCCGCGAACATCAGCAAGATGGCCAGCAGCGGCCAATCGAATGCCGTGAACACGCGTAACAGGATAAGGCCCAAGCGCTTCATTATTGGCGCACCACATCGGAGGTAATGGTTTCGACCGACGCCAAGGGGTCATTGCGGTCGGGCCGCACGATCTTGTCCTGCCGGTCTTTGGCCAGCCAATAATCGAACACCTTACGCGCCACAGGCGCGGCCACGCTGGCGCCCCAGCCGGCGTTTTCGACGATCAGCGACACCGCGATGCGCGGATGTTCAAGCGGCGCGAAGCCCATGAACAAGGCGTGGTCGCGCAGGCGTTCGTCGATGGCGCTGGCGCGGTAGTGGCCGCCGCGCAGGCTGAACACCTGGGCCGTGCCGGTCTTGCCGGCGGCTTGGTATGGGGCGTTGGCGAAGGCGCGGCGCGCCGTGCCGGCACGCACCACGTCGCCCATCGCGTTCTTGATGACGTCCAGGTTGGCCTGCTTCAACGGAATACGGTAATCGGGAGTGGACTCGGTGGGCTTGGCCACGCCGGTGCGCGGGTCACGCACCGCATGCACCAGATGCGGACGGCGATACAGGCCGTTGTTGGCCAGCGTTGACGTGCCTTGCGCCAGCTGCAACAGCGTGAACGCGTTGTAGCCCTGGCCCACCGCCACGGAAATGGTTTCGCCCGCATACCAGCGCTGGCGGTCCTTGTCTTTGTAGGCCGAACGCTTCCAGTCGGTGGACGGCAGCACGCCGCGCTTCTCGCCTTCCAGATCGATGCCGGTGATCTGCCCAAAGCCGAATTGCTTGGTGAAATCGTGCAGCGCATTCACGCCGATCTCGGGGCCGAGCGAATAGAAATATGTGTCGGACGACACCACGATGGCCTTGTGCATGTCGGTCATGCCGTAGGCCGCGCCGCCCGCGTTGCGGAATTTCTGTCCGCCGAATTCGTAGTAGCCGGGGTCCGAGATGCGATCCGTTGCGCGGCGCTTGCCCAGTTCCAGGGCGGCCAGGCCGACGAAGGGCTTGTAGGTGGAGCCGATGGGGTACGTGCCGTACAAGGGGCGGTTGATCAGCGGGTGGTCCGGCGATTCATTCAGCATGCGCCAGTTGTCCACGTCGATGCCATCCACGAACAGATTGGGGTCAAACGACGGTTGCGACACAAAGGCCAGCACTTCGCCCGTGTCCGGGTCGATGGCGACTAGCGCGCCGCGCTGGCCTTCGAAGGCTTCTTCCGCCACCTTCTGCAAGCCCAGGTCGATGGACAGCATGATGTCCGACCCCGGCACTGGGTCGATGCGGCGCAACGTGCGCATGGGGCGGCCGCCTGCGGTGACTTCGACTTCTTCCAGGCCGGTGCGGCCGTGCAGCTGTTCTTCCCAGGTTTTCTCGATGCCCTTCTTGCCGATGACATCCGTGCCGCGGTAGTTGCCCAGCTGGCCGGCGCGTTCCAGCTCTTCGTTGTCGCCTTCGGCGATGCGGCCGATGTAGCCCACCACGTGCGCGGCCGACACGCCTTGCGGATACTCGCGCACCCAGCGTGCGCGCAGTTCAACGCCAGGAAACTGGAACGCGTGCGCGGCGAACCAGGCGGCCTCGGTCTCGTTCAGGTTGTTGCGCAGTTGCAGGCTGGCGTAGCGGCTGGATTCCGCCGCGCGCCGCTTGAAGCGCCGCTGGTCGGACGGGCTGATATAGACCACTTCGGTCAGGCGTTCGAACAGCTCGTTCATGTTGCCGGCGTGGGCCGGCACCACTTCCAGCGTATAGGTGCGGTAGTTGCGCGCCAGCACTTCGCCATTGCGGTCCAGGATTTCGCCGCGGCGCGGCGGAATCGGCACTACCGCGATGCGGTTGCGGTCGGCACGTTCGGACAGGCCTTCGTAGCGGTCCACCTGCAAATACCAGAAGCGGCCCACCAGCACGCCAAAGCACGCCAGCGCGAACACGCCGCCCACCCAGGCGCGCAGGCGGAAGCGCTGCTTTTGCTGCTGGCCGGTTTTCTTGAATTCAAACATGAGGCGACGCCGCCATCAGGCGGAGGAAGATTCGGCGTCGTCGGCACCGCGCTGCGGCAAGTGCAGGACCCAACCCGCCAACGGCCACAGGGCGGCCGTGATGGCAACGCTGATCGTCCAGTCCCAGCCCGGCCATTTGCCGGCCAGCCAAGCGTGGATGATCTGGGTCAGGAAACGAGCAATGAAGAAGACAGGCAGCATGTGCATCGCCTGGCTCCAGAGGTCGAACCGTTGCAGCCGGCGGTGCAGCACCACAGCGCCATAGGCGACCAGGGTGTAGGACAACGCGTGCTCGCCGAGCAGGCCCGCATCGTGCACATCCATCAGCAAGCCGAAGAAGAAGGCAGTGAACAAGCCGACGCGGCGCGGCTCGTGCACGCACCAGAAGGCGATGATCAGCAGCAGCACATCGGGCGCGCCCTGCCACAAGCGCCACGGCAGCAACGACACCAGCCACACCAGCAGCAGCGTGCCCCAGACGAACACGCCGTGCGCTGGACCAGACAGGCGGTCGGGGTGCACATTGCTGGGCGTACCCAGGCGGCGCCTGGGTTGCGATTGATTAGTCCGATCCACCGGAATCGACCTCCTGACGGTTGGACTCGGCGCGGGCCACATCCACCTGGAGCACCAGGAAGTGGCGATAGCGTTCGGGATGGGCCAGCGGTTCACACACGGCGCGGGCGAAACCGGAAGCGGTGTCGCGTTCGACCGAGGTCACTTTGGCCACGGGCAGGCCGGCAGGAAACAATCCGCCGACGCCGCTGGTAACGATAGTATCCCCTTCCTTGATGTCCGCATTGGCGGCAAGGTAACGGACTTCCATCTTGCCGGGCGAGTTGCCGCCAAAGGCAATCAGGCGCAGGCCGTTGCGCAGCAGCTGCACGGGAATGGACACTTGCTCATCGGTGACGAGAGCGGCTTCGGCCGTCATCGGCGTCACGCGGACGATCTGGCCAACCACGCCGCCTTCGTCGATGACGGGCATGCCCGGCGCCAGACCGGCCTTGCTGCCCTTGTTGAACACCAGCCGCTGCGTAAACGCGTTGGTGGGTTCGTACATCACTTCGACCACCACGGCGGATTGCGCCACCGTATCGGTCACGCCCAGCAGACGGCGCAATTGCGCGTTTTCGGCGGCCAATTGGGCCGCATGCGACGCCACCTGTGCCAGCTCGATGCGCTGGCGCTGCAAGGCTTCGTTTTCACTGCGGATAAGGTTCGCCGCGTTGACCCATTCGTTGACCTGTTGCACAAGGTCGCGCGGCGCCATGACGGCGCGCTGGAAGGGGTAAATCGCCACGGACATCGCACGGCGTGCTGGTTCCAGCATGCGGAATTGCGAATCAATGATGATCAGGGCCAAAGCAAGGACGACCAGAACGACCAGCCGCACCTCCGCAGGTGGGCCGCGCCTGAATAGGGGGGGAGTCCCTTGTCGTTGCATGAATCTCAGCCCGGACGCCCGCGTCCGTAGCCACCGCAGCGGCCGGAGCCGGAAAAAAGCGGGGCTCCGGGCTGGCGGGCGGTATTAATCGTTGATGAAGATGGCGCCCAGTTTCTCAAGGTGTTCCAGCGCCTCGCCGCAACCGCGCACGACGCAGGTCAGGGGATCGTCGGCCACCACGACGGGCAGGCCGGTTTCTTCCTGAAGCAGGCGATCGAGATCGCGCAGCAGCGCGCCGCCACCGGTCAGGGCGATGCCCTTGTCGGTGATATCGGCGCCGAGTTCGGGCGGGGTTTGCTCAAGGGCGATCTTCACTGCGGATACGATCTGGTTCAGCGGATCGGTCAGCGATTCCAGGATCTCATTGGAAGAGACCGTGAAACTGCGCGGCACGCCTTCGGCCAGATTGCGGCCCTTGACTTCAATTTCGCGGACTTCGGAACCCGGGAATGCGGAACCGATTTCCTTCTTGATCAGTTCGGCGGTAGGTTCGCCGATCAGCATGCCGTAGTTGCGGCGGATGTAGTTGACGATGGCCTCGTCGAACTTGTCACCGCCCACGCGCACCGAGCCCTTGTAGACCATGCCGCCCAGCGAGATGACGGCCACTTCCGTGGTGCCGCCGCCGATGTCGACGACCATGGAGCCGCTGGCATCGGACACGGCCAGGCCGGCGCCGATGGCCGCGGCCATGGGTTCTTCGATCAGGAAGACGTGGGACGCGCCCGCGCCCAACGCGGATTCGCGAATGGCGCGGCGTTCAACTTGGGTGGAACCGCAAGGCACGCAGACGATAATGCGCGGACTGGGCGCCAGCATGTTGCGGGGGTGCACCATGCGAATGAACTGTTTGAGCATCTGTTCGGTGACCGTGAAGTCGGCGATAACGCCATCCTTCATGGGCCGAATGGCCTCGATATTGCCGGGAACTCGGCCAAGCATTTGCTTGGCTTCGTGGCCGACGGCCTGGATGATCTTTTTGCCGTGAGGCCCGCCTTCATGACGGATTGCGACCACGGAGGGCTCATCGAGCACGATGCCCTTGCCGCGGACGTAAATCAGCGTATTGGCGGTACCGAGGTCAATCGCCATATCGCTGGAAAAATAACTGCGCAGGAATCCGAACATGGGAGCTCAGCTAAATTCTGGGGGGAATTGGGTTCATGCCGCGGGGCGTTTGGCCCGAAAAAGGTCGGGTCCGCCTGTCATCACGGCGATTAAACCGTGAATCATAACTTATAATTTCACCGGAAATAGCGCATAAATGCAGGCTATTCAAGCTTTGTAACGGGTTTGGTGCGTACATACTGCCCAGTCCCGCCCTTCGGCCTTCGCTTATCGATTTTGCAATCCCTATGGCGCTCAATGACACAGATGTGGCCCGCATTGCCCGGCTGGCCAGAATCGAACTGACCCCCGACCAGCGCACGCTTGCGCAGGCCGAGCTTAACGGCATCCTCCACCTGATCGAACGGCTTCAGTCCGTCGACACCCAAGGCGTCGAACCCCTGGCTCACCCCCTGTCCGCCCATGAGGACATTGTGCTGCGCCTGCGTGAAGACGCCGTGACCGAGACCAGCTCGGAAGCCCGCCGCCAGGAACTCCTGGCCAACGCCCCCGATGCCCAGGAAGGCTTGTTCCTGGTCCCGAAAGTCCTAGACTAAGCCATGACGAAACCCGCCCTGCATACCCAATTCGAGGGGATCGCCGCCTTGCGCGCGGCCCTCGCCCAACGCCAGATCAGCGCCGTCGAACTGGCGCAAAGCGCGCTGGCGGCCGCCGATGCGGCCAGCGGCCTGAATTGCTTTTTACATATTGACGCTGAATTGACGCTGGCCCAGGCCCGCGCCGCCGACGCCGCCCTGGCCGATGGCTCGGCCGGCCCGTTGGCAGGCGTGCCCATCGCCCACAAAGACGCCTTCGTGACGCGCGGCTGGCGCACCACCGCCGGCAGCAAAATGCTGGACGGCTACGTCAGCCCGTTTGACGCCACCGTTGTCGAGCGCCTGAGCGCAGCCGGCGCCGTGTCGATCGGCAAGCTGAACTGCGACGAATTCGCCATGGGTTCCGGCAACGAGAATTCGGCCTACGGCGTCGTGAAGAACCCCTGGGATCACGCCGCGGTGCCGGGCGGGTCGTCGGGTGGTTCGGCCGCTGCCGTGGCAGCCCGTCTGGTGGCCGCCGCCACCGGCACCGACACCGGCGGTTCGGTGCGCCAGCCCGCCGCGCTGTGCGGCGTGAGCGGCATCAAGCCGACGTACGGCACGGTGTCGCGCTTTGGCATGGTCGCCTTCGGTTCCAGCCTGGATCAGGCCGGCCCCCTGGCGCAATGCAGCCGCGACCTGCTCGAACTGCTGGATGTTGTCAGCGGCTTCGATCCGCGCGACGCCACCAGCCTGGAAAAGTGCGATGCCGCCGTGAACGAACCGGGGCGCGTGCGCCGTGATTTCGACGCGGCGCAAGGTGCGTTCGACGCCGCCGGCAGCCAGCCCCTGAAGGGCCTGCGCATTGGCGTGCCGGAAGAATATTTCGGCGCCGGTCTGGCTGCCGATGTGGCGGCTGCGGTGGAAGCCGCGCTGGCCCAATTCGAAGCGCTGGGCGCCGTGCGCGTGCCCGTGTCGCTGCCGCGCACGGAACTCGCCATCCCGGCCTACTACGTCATCGCCCCGGCCGAAGCGTCCAGCAACCTGGCCCGCTACGACGGCGTGCGCTACGGCCACCGCACCGAGCAGTACGGCGACCTGAACGAGATGATCAGCCGCTCGCGCGCCGAAGGCTTCGGCGACGAGGTCAAGCGCCGCATCCTGATCGGCACCTACGTGCTGTCGCACGGCTACTACGACGCCTACTACTTGCAAGCGCAACGCCTGCGCCGCCTGATCGCGCAGGACTTCCAGCGCGCCTACGCCGGCCAGTGCGACGTGATCATGGGCCCGGTCACGCCGACGGTCGCCAAGAACATCGGCGACAACCGCGACGACCCCACGGCCGACTGGCTGGCCGACGTCTACACGCTGGGCGTAAGCCTGGCCGGCCTGCCCGCGATGTCGATCCCGTGCGGCTTCGGCGGCGACAACGGCAAGCGTCCGGTCGGTTTGCAGATCATCGGCAACTACTTCGACGAAGGCAGGCTCCTTGCCATCGCCGACCGCTACCAACAAGTCACCGACTGGCACAAGCGGTCCCCGCTCTGATGACGCCCCCACGCTCTCTTCGCTCGCAGCCCCCCGAAGGGGCCGCCGGCGTTTGGGGTGGCCCGGCGCCGCGGCCGCGGCACTACTGATTGGAACTACAAATAATGAACTGGGAAATCGTCATCGGTCTGGAAACGCACACGCAGCTTTCCACCGACTCCAAGATTTTTTCGGGTAGCAGCACGCAATTCGGCGCCGCGCCCAACACGCATGCCAACGTGGTTGACCTGGCCTTGCCGGGCAGCCTGCCGGTCATGAACCGCGGCGCCGCGGAACGCGCCATCCGCTTCGGCCTGGCCGTGGGCGCAACGATTGCGCCGCGCTCGGTCTTTGCGCGCAAGAACTACTTCTACCCCGACCTGCCCAAGGGCTACCAGATCAGCCAATACGAGCTGCCGGTGGTTGTTGGCGGTTCGCTGTCGTTCTTCGTCGGCGAAGAAGAAAAAACCATCAACCTGACGCGCGCCCACCTGGAAGAAGACGCCGGCAAATCGCTGCACGACGACTTCACGCTGGCCAACGGCTCGCCCGCCAGCGGCATCGACCTGAACCGCGCCGGCACTCCGCTGCTGGAAATCGTGACCGAGCCCGAAATGCGCTCGGCCGCCGAAGCCGTGGCCTACGCCCGCGCGCTGCACAGCCTGGTCGTCTGGCTGGGCATCTGCGACGGCAACATGCAGGAAGGCTCGTTCCGCTGCGACGCCAACGTCTCCGTGCGCCCGGTGGGCCAGAAGGAATTCGGCACCCGCACCGAAATCAAGAACGTCAACTCGTTCCGCTTCCTGGAACGCGCCATCGTCTACGAAGCGCGCCGCCAGATCGAGCTGATCGAAGACGGCGGCACGGTGGTGCAGGAAACGCGCCTGTACGACGCCGACCGCGACGAAACGCGCAGCATGCGCAGCAAGGAAGACGCGCACGACTACCGCTACTTCCCGGACCCCGACCTGCCCACGCTGGTGATCTCCAGCGCGTGGGTGGACGAAGTCCGCGCCGCGATGCCCGAATTGCCGGCCGCCCAGCGCGCCCGCTTCGAAACGCAATACGGCCTGCCGGCGTACGACGCCGCGCAACTGACCGTCAGCCGCGATCTGGCTGCTTACTTCGAAGCCGTGGCGCACGCGCTGCCGGCGGGCCAAGCCAAGCTGGCCGCGAACTGGGTCATGGGCGAAGTCGCCGCCGCCTTGAACAAGGACGAAAAGAGCATCGCCGATTCGCCCGTGCAAGCACCGGCCCTGGCTGCCCTGATCGGCCGCATCATCGACGGCACGATCTCGAACAAAATCGCCCGCGAAGTCTTCGGCGCGATGTGGGCGGGTGAAAACGGCGGCGACGCTGACGCCATCATCGACGCGCGCGGCTTGAAGCAGATCAGCGACACGGGCGCCATCGGCGCCATGATCGATGAGGTGCTGGCCGCCAACCCGGCAATCGTGGAAGAGTACCGGGCCGGCAAGCAAAAGGCGTTCAACTCGCTGGTGGGCCAGATCATGAAGGCCGCTCGCGGCAAGGCCAACCCGCAACAAGTGAACGACCTGCTCAAGCAGAAGCTCGACAACTGACAGTCCCCACGGGGATCAGTCTGATAAAAAGCCGCGGCACATTGCCGCGGCTTTTTATTTTGCGAAGAATGGGGACGGCCAATTTTTTGATCGGAGCCCCGAAATGTCTGACTACATCGAAGTGCCGCAGGAAGCGGTGGCGGATTGCCTTGAAGCGCTGATTGTGGCGGCGCAAAATGGCGCGCGCATCGTGATCATGAAAGGCGGCAAGGCGCGCGCCTATATTCGGCCCGCTAATCCCGCAATGACCAAGGATGCCTATGACGCGCTCCTTGCTCTCAAACGCTTTCCTCGCGTGCCTGGCGTACCCGACGATCAGTTGCGCGCTTGGCTAAAGGAGGATCAGCGTTGATCACGATACTAGATGCCTCCGTCGCCTTGGCGTGGCTTGCCGACCGCACTGATGCCACGGAAGCCATGCTGGCACGCCATTTGTTCGAGGAAGTGGATCATTTCGACATGCTTGTTCCTCAACACTGGCGAGTGGAAGTCGCCAACGGCATGCTACGACTGCAACGCGCGCAACTTGTGTCGCCCGCCAAGGTCACCTTGTTCGCCAACCAGCTTGAGGCCCTTGCCATAGAAAGCGACAAGGCGAACATCCCGCATCGGTGGGCGCATATCAGACTAATCGCGTTGGCTCACGCGTTGACAGCGTACGACGCGGCGTATGTTGAATTGGCAGTGCGTTCAGGTGGCTGCCTAGCCACGTTTGACCGCAAGTTGGCCGATGCAGCCAGGGCCTGCGGGATTCCGATTTTCGGACAAGCACACGGCATCGCAGAACCCATGGCGGTCTATGGCTAGCGAGGTAGCACACCGCGCCACCTCTGCCGTTACCGGTCGTTCGCGGCCTTACTTCACCCCGTACTTCGTCCGGTATGCCTGCACCGCGTCGCGGTTTTCCGCGAATGACGCGTCGTCTTGCAGCAGCGCCATGATGTCCGACAGCGATGCAATCGACACCACCGGAATGCCGTAGGTCTTCGCCACGTCTTGCACGGCCGAATGGGCCGACAGGGCATCGTCGGGGCCTGCGCGTTCCATGCGGTCCATGGCGATCAGCACGGCAGCGGGTTCAGCGCCCGCGTTGCGGATGATTTCCACCGATTCACGTACCGACGTGCCCGCCGTGATCACGTCGTCGATGATGACTACCTTGCCCTTGAGCGGCGCGCCGACCAGCGTGCCGCCTTCGCCGTGGTCCTTGGCTTCCTTGCGGTTGTAGGCAAAGGGCACGTCGCCCCGGCCGTCCATGCCCGGGTGCGCGGCCAGCGCCACGGCCGTTGCGGTGGCCAGCGGGATGCCCTTGTACGCGGGGCCGAACAGCATGTCGAACGCCACACCCGAATCCAGCAACGCCTGGGCGTAGAACTGCGCCAGCTTGCCGACCGAGCGGCCGCTGTTGAACAGGCCGGCATTGAAGAAATAGGGGCTGATGCGGCCCGACTTGACCTTGAAGCTGCCAAAGCGCAGCACGCCTTCGTTCAGGGCAAAGCGGACAAAATCCAGGGAAGTGGCGGAAGCGGTCTTGGAAGCAGGGGCGGCGGGCATGCGAGTGGGTCCGGTAGATGGCAAACCCCCGCATTTTATCCGTTGTCAGGGCTATTCCCGAGGCTGGCTGCCGAGTCGGTTAAATTCCTGGCATTGTTCCGGCCCCTGGCGGCCGCTCTACAGGAGTTTCGCTTTGCTGCGCATCACGTCGATCAATCTCAACGGCATCCGGTCCGCCTTTCGCAAGGGCCTGCAACCTTGGATGGAAAAGCATGCCGCAGACGTCCTTTGCCTTCAGGAAATCAAGATCGCCGACGCCGATCTGACTGACGACCTGCGTCACCCGCCCGGCTACACCGGCCACTTCCATCACGCGGTGAAGAAGGGCTATAGCGGCGTGGGCATCTACCTGCGCGACGCGGCCGAACGCGTGAACATCGGCCTGGGCTGCGATGAATTTGACCCCGAAGGCCGCATCATCCGTGCCGACTGGAAGAACCTGTCGGTGATCAGCGCCTACCTGCCCTCGGGCTCCAGCGGCGACGAACGCCAGCAGGCCAAGTACCGCTTCCTGGACCGCTTCGGCCCGTGGATCGACGCCTTGATGCATGAACACAAAACCACCGGCCGCGAGTTCGTTATTTGTGGCGATTGGAACATTGCGCACAAGGAAATCGACCTGAAGAACTGGAAGGGCAACATGAAGAATTCGGGCTTCCTGCCCGAAGAGCGCGCCTGGCTGACCGACGTGTTCGACAAGCGCGGCTTTGTGGATGTTTTCCGCACCATTGACGACCGGCCCGACCAGTACACATGGTGGAGCAACCGCGGCCAGGCCTGGGCGAAGAACGTGGGGTGGCGTATCGACTACCAGATCGCCACGCCCGGCATCGCCGCGCGCGCGCGCAACGTCGCCATCTACAAAGACGAACGCTTCTCTGACCACGCGCCGCTGACGATCGACTACGACACCACGCTTTAAGCCATGCCGGCCGGAGTTGGGTCTGGCGGGGCGGCGCCCGCACCTGCAACGCCCGGCGCGGCCCTGGCCGGCGTATCGCCGCGCACCGCCTCCCGCAGCGTACGCGCCGCTTCTTGCCGCAACCAAGCCAGAAACGCCGCCGCCCGGGGGTCATTGGCGAACGGCCGGGGCGACAACAGGAAATACGCGGACCCGTCGCGCGCAAAGCCGAGCGGCGCTTCAAGCCGATGGTCCTGCAACGCGTCCCGCGCCATCAGCGCCGACCCGATCGCAACACCCAACCCCGCCGCGGCCGCCTGCAAGCTCAGATAGAAATGCTCGTAGACCGGGCCGGCGCGGCGCGGAGGCTTGTGGCCTGAGGCCTGCGCCCATTGCCGCCACGCGCGCGGACGCGTCGCGCTGCCCAACGCCACGCCGTCGATCCAATCCGCTGCCGGTTCCGTGCCCGGCCGGCGCACCGGCCCCGTCCATTCGTCACACACCCGCTCTGCATGCAGCGCGGCGTCCCATTCGAAATCATTGCGCCTGAACGCCACATCCACGCCTTGCGCCGCAAAATCGACCGCGCCGCCTGCCGCGTAAAGATGCACCTGCACGCCGGGATGAGTGCGCTGAAAATCGGGCAGGCGGGGAATCAGCCACATCATGGAGATTGTGGGTTCACAGGACACGACGAGAGGCGCGCCCGCATCCGGCTGCTGCAACTGCGCCAAGCCCGCCCTCAACTGTTCGAACAGGCCTTGCGTCACGGCAAGCAGTTGCCGCCCGGCATCGGTTAGAAAAACAGCTCGATTCCGGCGTTCGAACAGCGTCAATCCCAGCGCTTCTTCCAGCAGCTTGATCTGACGGCTAACCGCGCCATGGGTCACATGCAGCTCTTGCGCAGCGCGGCCAAAAGCTTCATGGCGGGCGGCCGCATCAAAGACGCGCAGCGAATTGAGCGGTGGCAGTTTCATGATGGTCGTTGAGTTTTTCTAACGGATATCTGGCATTAAAAATCGTTTTTCACCGTCACGCCAGGGTCACACAATGGGCGCCCGTTCCCGATATCCCTGCTTCTGCCCGCCATGACCGAACTCATCGCCGTCGCCCTCATCACCCTGCTCGCGGTCATCAGCCCGGGGCCGGACTTTGCCATGGTGACGCGTTACAGCTATCAGTTTGGCCGGCGTACCGGGCTGGTCTGCGCGCTGGGCATCGGGCTGGGCGTGCAGGTGCATGTGTTCTATACGATGTTCGGGGTCAGCCTGCTGGCCCATTACGCGCAGCCGGTGTTGCAGGGCATCAAGCTGGCGGGCGCCTGTTATCTCGTCTACATGGGATGGAAGACGTTTTTCAACCGCACTCCGGTCAGCCAGGATCTGTCTGCGCCGCCCGCGATCACGGCCTGGCAAGCGCTGGGCAGCGGCTTTCTGACCAATGCGCTCAACCCCAAGACCACGCTATTCGTGATCAGCACCTATACCCAGGTGGTGTCGCCCGGCACGCCGCTGGCGCAGCAGTTCGGCTATGGGCTGTTCATGTCGTTCGCGCATTGGCTGTGGTTCAGCTTTGTGGCGTGGTCGATCTCGTCAGACGGCTTGCGCCGGCTGTTGCTGGGGCGCCAGCGGGCGGTGGACCGCGTGGTGGGCGTTGTCTTGATGCTGCTGGGCGCCGCGTTGGCGGTGGTTCAGGTGTGACACCGGACTTGCCCTCCATCAAATAAATATTAGGGACGCATAGAAACAAATATACACGGCCGGCAATAAGCCAGACGCCGACGCGAGCCTTTGTTTACTGGGTAATTGCCCCTGTTCCGCTCGGAGGCGAATCCCAAATAAATGGGGGACATATTAAATTTCCCTGTGAATTCAAGGATCAGGTACTTTTCAAGCTGCATTTCAGCTTGTTTTCAACATTGCCACGCAATAATGCGTCCCCATTAATAATCAGAAAAAAGTCTTTTGATATCAAGCCCCTGGCGGACTTTTCGGGCTTTGCGCAGGGCAGCAATTTTCCCTACACTTGCGCACCAAGCCGGTGCAGTTCATGCACCAGAATAAATATTCAGCGCCCCACAATGGCGCAATCCGCACCTATTCGAAGCACCCCCGAGGAGATCATGTTGAAAGTGCAGAGTCTGGACGACTTTCTGCGTGGCGTCGCCGCGCGCGACCCGCAGCAACCTGAATTCATGCAAGCCGTCCAGGAGGTGATGCTGAGCTTGTGGCCGTTCATCGAAAAGCACCCCCACTACGCCGAGCACGCCCTGCTTGAGCGCCTGGTGGAGCCGGAACGCGTGATCCAGTTCCGCGTGTGCTGGACCGATGACCAGGGCCGCGCCCAGGTCAACCGCGCTTTCCGCATTCAGCACAGCTCGGCAATTGGCCCGTTCAAGGGCGGCATGCGCTTTCACCCCTCGGTGAACCTGTCCATCCTGAAGTTCCTGGCGTTTGAACAAACGCTGAAGAACTCGCTGACGACGCTGCCCATGGGCGGCGGCAAGGGCGGTTCGGACTTTGACCCCAAGGGCAAGTCCGACGCCGAAGTCATGCGCTTCTGCCAAGCCTTGATGATTGAGCTGTATCGCCACCTGGGCCCGGACACCGACGTCCCCGCCGGCGATATCGGCGTGGGCGCGCGCGAAGTCGGCTTCATGGCCGGCATGATGAAAAAGCTGTCGAACTCCACCGCCAGCGTCTTCACCGGCAAGGGCCTGACGTTCGGCGGCAGCCTGATCCGCCCCGAAGCCACCGGCTACGGCACCGTGTACTTCGCGGAAGAAATGCTCAAGCGCGTGGGCAAGTCGTTTGATGGCTTGCGCGTCTCGGTCTCGGGCTCGGGCAACGTGGCGCAATACGCCATCGAAAAGGCCATGTCGCTGGGCGCCAAGGTGGTGACGGTGTCGGATTCGAACGGCACGGTCGTCGACGAAGCCGGGTTCACGCACGAAAAGCTGGTCGCGCTGATGCACATCAAGAACGACCTGCGCGGCCGCCTGGACACGTATGCCCAGCAATTCGGCCTGAAATACGAAGCGGGCAAGCGCCCGTGGCACGTGCCGGTTGACGTGGCTCTGCCGTGCGCCACCCAGAACGAACTGGAATTGGCCGACGCCCAGACGCTGATCAAGAACGGCGTGCTGTGCGTGGCCGAAGGCGCCAACATGCCGGCCACGCTGGATGCCGCCAAGGCATTCATCGCCGCCCGCGTGCTGTACGCCCCGGGCAAGGCCACCAACGCTGGCGGCGTGGCCGTGTCGGGCCTGGAAATGGCCCAGAACTCGGCCCGCCTGGCCTGGACGCGCGAAGAAGTCGACGCGCGCCTGCACGCCATCATGCGCGACATCCACGAGAACTGCGTGCGCCACGGCCACAGCGAGCGCGAATACGTCAACTACCTGGACGGCGCCAACATCGCCGGCTTCGTCAAGGTTGCCGACGCCATGCGCCAGCAAGGCCTGTATTGATTCTGCCGATGCGGGCGGGTCGTTGTGCCTTTTTGCGCGCCGCAAACCCCTGACGCGTCACAAAAATGGCGGCCCCTGAAACAGGGGGCCGCCATTTTTTATGCCTGCGCCAAATGGCGCAATGCCTGATCAGTGCTTCATCGCGCCGTGGTCGTGGCTCATGCCGGGGTTGTGCGAGGCCGGCTTGACCTTGAACTGCACCGCCACTTCGCCCGCCTTTTCGAACTTCAATGTGGCGGGCACGGTTGCGCCATCGGTGAACGGCGCTTTCAGCTTGATGAACATGACGTGATAGCCGCCCGGGCTGAGCTTGACCTCTTTATCCGCGGGCAAGGGGATGCCGCCTTCGACCTGGCGCATCTTCGACACGCCGTTCTCGGTCTGCACCGTGTGCAGCTCGACACGCTCGGCGGCGTCGGACGACACCGACAGCAAGCGGTCTTCGGTCTTGGCGTCGTTGTCGATATCCATATAACCCGCCCCATTGGACTGGCCCGGCGCCGACGCGCGGACCCACAGGTCGTCGACTTCGATCTGCCCGACCTTATAGTCCTTCGCCCAAGCCGAGCCGGCCGTACACAAGCCCAATGCGGCAATGACTGCGAACTTGCGGATGTTCATGGGGTGTCCTCCTAGTGGGTTAACGCCGCCGGACCAAGCTGCGGGCGGCTGACAGAACCGAATCGGTCAAGGCTTCCATCGCCTCGGAGTTTACCCGCCAATGCTGCCAATAAAGGGGCACATCCTCCCAGGCGCGCCCCCGAAGCAGCATCAGATGACCGGCATCAAGGTGTTCCTGCACCAGCGGCAGCGGATTCATCGTCCAGCCCAGCCCGCCCAACGTGGCTTGCACGAACGCGCGCGTTGACGGCACCCACCAGACCGGCGGCTGCCACGGCGCCGGGTCCGAGATCTTGTGCGCAAAGCGCGCCTGCAAGGCGTCCTTGCGGTTGAACACCAGAACCGGGGCCTGCGCCAACGTCTGCGCGTTCACGCCGCTTGCGAAGTAGCGCTTGTGGAAATCGGGCGTGCAGGTCGCCACGTAGCGCATGCTGCCCAGCGCGTGGATGCGGCAGCCCTGCACCGGGTCCGCCAGTGTCGTCACCGCCCCCAGCACCGAGCCGTTGCGCAGCAGCGCGGCGGTGTGGTCCTGGTCTTCAGACAGCATGTCCAGCGTGGCGCGGGTGCGGGCCGAGAACGCAAGCGCCGCATCGACGAACCAGGTTTCCAGGCTGTCGTGATTGACCGCGATGGGGATGCTGGCGTGCGGCACATCGTCGTCCGTCACGCCCAAGCGGTTCAGCGCGTCGTGTTCAAGCAGCGCCGTCTGCTCGGCCAGTTGCACCAGCACCCGCCCATCTGCCGTGGCTGCCGCCGGCACCGTGCGCTGCACCAGCAGGCGGCCCATGCGGTCTTCCAGCGCCTTGATCCGCTGCGACACGGCCGACGGCGTCACGCTCAGCGATAACGCGGCGCGCTCGAAACTGCCTTCGCGCACCACGGCGGCCAGCGCCCGCAGGTTGCCATGATCGATTTTCATAAATTAGTTTTGCTTAATATAGTGAAGGAAAATTAGCTGTATTTCATAGCGTGCGCAAGGGACAATTCGTTATCACCGGAGCGCGCAATGCGTCCGGCACCGACATCAAAGCGCCGCCACAGGCGTTGCAGTTACAGGTATTCGCATCATGTTCGCCACCCTTTCGTCCCCCCTCTTCCTGACCGCCTGGGCCAGCGGCACCGCCACGGGCCTGGGCTTGTTCGCCGTCGTCGGCGCGCAAAGCGCCTTCATCCTGCGCCAGGGCCTGATGCGCGCGCATCTGCTCAGCGTGGTCGCCATCTGCGCGCTGATCGACGCCGTCTTCATCTTCGCCAGCGTGTCCGGCTTGCAAGCGCTGACCGCCTGGTTTCCGTGGCTGACCACCGCCGTGCTGTGGTTCGGCGTGGCATTTTTGTCCTGGTACGGCCTGCAATCGGCACGCCGCGCCTGGACCGCCACCGGCGGGCTTGCCGCCGCGCGTGACGTGGTGCCGTCGCGCCGCGCCGCCATGCTGGGCGCGCTGGGCTTTTCGCTGCTGAACCCCCATTTCTGGCTGGACATGGTGGTGGTCGGTTCGCTGGCGCACGGCTTTGACGATGCCCGTATGGCATTTGCCGGCGGCGCGTTCACCGCCAGCTTGTTGTGGCTGGCCGTGCTGGGCATCGGTTCGCGCCTGTTCGCGCCGTTCTTTGCCCGCGCATCGGCGTGGCGCGTGCTGGATGGCGTCATCGCGGTTGTGATGATCGGGCTGGCGATCAGCCTGGCCGTCAAGGGCGTCTAAGCCCCATCGCGCAGCCGTCTTTCGGCAATCGTCACCGCTCTGCGCCCGCCTGACAACCGAAGCAGGCCGGGCGCGGGGCGTTCGTACGCCAGCTCGGCAAGCGCGCCCCCCGAGGTGGCGCGGGGCCATCACTTTTATAATCCCCCCGTTGCCACTCTTCGTCGGGCGCACGGCCGGCCCGCCAGACGATCATGCGCGGTTCCTCACTTCGCAGTGCCTCACTGTCCAAAGACGTACGCCTGCCTCCGCTTGCCGCCATCCAGGCGTTCGAAGCGGCGGCGCGGCTGGGTTCTTTCGAACGCGCCAGCGAAGAACTCTTCGTCACCGCCAGCGCCATCGGCAAACGCATTGCCGCGCTGGAAGCCTTGCTGGACGTTTCCCTGTTCATCCGCAGCAGCCGTGGCGCGACGCTTAGCGCCGCCGGGCGCGACTACCTGAATCAGGTCCGCACCGCGCTGGACTTGCTGTCAGACGCCTCGCTGCACCAACGCGGCGAGCCCAAGCCCGAACCGCTGCGCGTCGTCTCGACACCCACCTTCGCCCGCCAGGTGCTGATCCCCTTCCTGCCCGGCTTCACTGCGGCGCACCCCGAGGTCGAACTCGAGATCATGCTGTCCATTCCCTATCTGGACATCATGCCGCCCAACGCCGATGTCTGGGTGCGCTTTGGCAGCGGCAAGTACCCCGGCCTGACCGCGCGCCAATTAACGTCGGACCGCGTGTTCGCCGTTTGCTCGCCCGCCTATCTGGCCGAACACGGCCCCTTTGACCGCCCGGAAGACCTGGTCCGCGCCGACTTGCTGCGTTGCCCGATGGAGCCATGGCGCCCGTGGCTGGCCGAAGCCGGGCTGGACTGGCCCGAGCCGTCACGCGGGGTCTGGCTGGTGGACCTGGGCATGATGCTGGCGGCGGCGCGCGCGGGCCAGGGTCTGGCGCTGACCCGCCGTACGCTGGCGGCGGAATGGCTGGACGAGGGCAAGCTCGTGCGCGTGCTCGGCATCGACATCCCCGGCGAATCCCAATATCACCTTTGCACTGAAACCTCGCGGCCGCCCGGCAGCGCGGTCCAAGCGTTTTCCCTATGGCTGGAAGACGTCTGCAAACAAGCCTCCCAATGGCCACGCGGCCTGGCGGCCAGTCAGGAATAAATTTCCAGTCTGATGCGGAATGAATTTCCGCGCGCGGGCATAAGCCGCTGGCTAGCATGCGGCCAACGCGGGTGTCTGCCCGTCGCCCCTCCTTGGCGCCCCTTGCGCTCGTACTAGGTATTTACGCGGAAAACCCCCGCCGGGTCAGATTCGCGTAAGCGATTAAGCAGACAGTCACAACACGCAACACAGGAGCGCGCCGCCACATTGATTTCCCGCCGCCTGGCGCCGGCAACCGGTTTTCCACGCAGTCAATCTAATTACAACGGAGACATCCATGGATTTTCGTTTGAAGCTGCTAGCAGGAACCCTTGCATTTGCCGCATCGGCCGCGTCTTACGCCGCCGACCCCATCAAGATCGGCGTGGCCGGCCCTTACACCGGCGGCTCCTCATCCATGGGCGTCAGCATGCGCGACGGCGTGCGTCTGGCCATCGAAGAAATCAATAAGAGCGGCGGCGTCCTCGGCCGCCAGCTGGTTGCCGTCGAACGCGACGACGAAGCCAAGAACGAGCGCGGCGTGCAGATCGCCCAGGAACTGATCAACAAGGAACAAGTGGCCGCCACCGTCGGCTACATCAACACCGGCGTGGCGCTGGCCTCGCAACGGTTCTACCAGGACGCGAAGATCCCCGTCTTCAATAACGTGGCGACGGGCAGCGTGATCACGCACCAGTTCAAGGCCCCGGAATACCCCGACAACTACGTGTTCCGCAATGCGGCGCATGACAGCATCCAGGCCCCGATGATCGTGGAAGAAGCGGTCACGCGGCGCGGGTTCAAGAAGGTCGCCATCCTGGCCGACTCCACCAACTACGGCCAGCTTGGCCGCGAGGATCTGGAAAAGGCCCTGGACGCCAAGGGCATCAAGCCCGTGGCCGTTGAAAAATTCAACATCAAGGACGTCGACATGACGGCCCAGCTGTTGAAGGCCAAGGCAGCCGGCGCCGAAGCCGTGCTGACCTACGGCATCGGCCCCGAACTGGCCCAGATCGCCAACGGCATGACCAAGCTGGGCTGGAAGGTGCCGATCATCGGCAGCTGGACCTTGTCGATGGCCAACTACATCGACAACTCCGGCGCCAACGGCGAAGGCGCGCGCATGCCGCAGACCTTCATCCAGGACCCCGACACGCCCAAGCGCAAGGCCTTCATCGACGCCTACCTGGCCAAGTTCAAGCCCAAGAACAACCGCATCGACTCCCCGGTGTCGGCGGCCCAGGGCTATGACTCGATCTTCTTGCTGGCCGCGGCCATCAAGCAGGCCAACTCCACCGACGGCCCCAAGGTGCGCGAGGCGCTTGAGAACCTGCAAACGCCCGTCGAAGGCGTGGTGATGACCTACAACAAGCCGTTCACGCACGACAACCACGACGCCATCACCGCGAAGGAAGTGGTAATCGGCGAGGTCAAGGGCGGCCGCGTCGTCAAGGCCAACTAAGCCTGAAACAAGCAGGAAGGCGGCGGCTTCCCGGCCGCCGCCGCCCGCGCCCCGGTGATCGGGTGCGGGGCATGCAGCCGTCTGAAAACAGCGTTCTGCCCAAGGGGGTTGGGACGGAACACAGCGCCTCAAGACACACACCATGATTCTTCTACAGCTCATCTATAGCGGTATCGCGCTAGGCATGATCTATGCCGTGATTGCGTTCGGGTACCAGCTCACCTTCGCCACATCCGGCACACTGAACTTCGGTCAAGGCGAAGCCTTGATGCTGGGCGCGCTTGTCGGGCTGACGCTTGTCGGCCTGGGCGTGAACTACTGGGTCATGATTCCCATCGTCTGCATCTTCGGCTTCGCGCAAGGCGCGCTGGTCGAGCGGGTGGGCGTGCGGCCGGCCATCAAGACGCGATCGGAATTCGGCTGGATCATGGCCACCATCGCCTTGGGGATCATCTTCAAGAACGTGGCCGAAAACATCTGGGGCCGCGATGACTTGCGTTTCCCCTCCCCGCTGCCCGAAGCGCCCATCCAGGTGCTGGGCGCAAACGTCTTGCCGATGGAGCTGCTGGTGGTCTTCGGCGCGCTGGGCATGATGATTCTGGTGGAAATCTTCAACCGCAAATCCATCTACGGCAAAGCGTTTGTCGCTACGTCCAATGACCGCGACGCGGCGGGCCTGATGGGTATCAACACCGGCATGGTGATCACGTTCTCGTACGCGCTGTCGTCGCTGACCGCCGCGTTTGCGGGCGTGCTGGTCGCGCCGCTGACGCTCACCGGCGCCACGATGGGCGCGGTGCTGGGCTTGAAGGCGTTCGCCGTGGCGATTATCGGCGGCCTGTCCAGCGGGATGGGTGTCGTGGTGGGCGGGCTGATCCTGGGGATCGCCGAAACGACCACCGGTTTCTATCTTTCGACGGGGTACAAAGACGTGCCGGGATTGGTGTTGCTGCTGCTCGTACTGACCTTCAAGCCCGCCGGCCTGTTCGGCAAGACCGCGATCAAGAAGGTGTAAGCGATGAAACCCTTGCACCTGTTGCTATCCATCGTAGCTATCGCCTGCCTGGCCGCCGTGCCGCTGGGCGTGACCAACACGTATTACCTGCACCTGATCGAAACGATCATGATCTATTCGATCCTGCTGTTCGGGCTCGATATCGTGGTGGGCTACACCGGCCAGGTCTCGCTGGGCCACGCCGGGCTTTTCGGCATCGGCTCGTATGTGGCGGGCGTGCTGTTCTTTCATTTGCAGATGCCCATCTGGGTGATTCTTCCCGCCGCCATCCTGATTGCGGCGGCGTTTGGCGCGGTGCTGGCGCTGCCCGCGCTGCGGGTCACGGGGCCGTACCTGGCGATGGTGACGCTGGCGTTTGGCACCATCATCCAGATCCTGATCAACGAGATGACCTTCATGACCGAAGGCCCCTTGGGCATCAAGATTCCCAAGCCGTCCATTGGCGGGCACATCCTGACCAAAAGCGAATACTTCTGGCTGGTGGGCGCGCTGCTGGTGATCTCGCTGATCGTCGTGCACCGCATCCTGAAGTCGCACCTGGGCCGGTCGTTCGAAGCGCTGCGCGACAGCCCGATTGCGTCAGACTGCATGGGCGTGTCGGTCTACCGGCACAAGGTGTTCGCGTTCGTCATCAGTGCCGGTTTTGCCGGCCTGGCGGGTGCGCTGTATTCCTATTCCGAGCAGTACATTTCGCCCAACACGTATAACTTCGAACTGACCATCCTGTTCCTGCTGGCCATCATCATGGGCGGGCGCAAGAGCCGCACGGGCGCGCTGCTGGGCGCATCCATCATCGTGCTGCTGCCGAAGATGCTGGACGACATCGGCACCTTCCGGCTGATTGCGCTGGCGGTGGCCATTCTGGTGACGGTGGGCAGCATCATCGCCGTGTCCAAGGGCCGCGCCGAGCCGCGCCGCGTGGTAGTGCCGGTGGCAGGCACCATCGTGCTGGCGATCTTCTCGTACTGGCTGGACGCGGTGACCGACTGGCGTCTGACCATCTTCGGCGCCATGATCCTGTTCGTTGTGTACTACCTGCCTGATGGCATCGTGGGCTTTGTGCGCAACCTGTTCTTCTCGAATCGCCGTGCGGCGCTGTCGGTGAAGAAGGACCTGGTCAAAGAGCAGGACGCGGTGCCGGAAGCCGTGGTGGCCGGCAAGGGCGAGACATTGCTGACGGCCAAGCACGTGCTGATGCAGTTCGGCGGCCTGAAGGCGTTGAACGAAGTCGACCTGACCATCAAGCGCGGCACCATCCACGGCTTGATCGGCCCGAACGGTTCGGGCAAGAGCACCATGATGAACGTGCTGACGGGCATCTATGTGCCAACGGCGGGCGCGGTGGAGTTCTCGGGCAAGTCGCTTGTCGGCCTGCCGCCCGCGGACATCGCGGCCGCAGGCATTGCCCGCACTTTCCAGAACGTGCAGCTGTTTGGCGAGATGACGGCGCTGGAGAACGTGCTGGTGGGCTTGCATCACACCTTCACTACGGGTCTGGCCGGCATTGCGCTGCGCACGCCGAAGTGGAAGGGCGAAGAGCAAGGCGCACGCGCTCGCGCGATGGCGCTGCTCGAGTTCGTGGGCCTGGAATCCTTGGCTACCGAAGAAGCGCGCAACCTGCCCTATGGCAAGCAGCGCCTGCTTGAAATCGCCCGCGCGCTGGCGCTGGACCCGCAACTGCTGCTGCTGGACGAACCCGCGGCTGGCCTGACCGCGCCTGACATCGTCGAGCTGCTGGCCATCATCCGCAAGGTGCGCGACCACGGCATCACGCTGATCCTCATCGAGCACCATATGGATGTGGTGATGGGAGTGTGCGACACGGTGTCGGTGCTGGACTTCGGCCAGAAGATCGCCGAAGGCCTGCCGAACGAAGTGCAAAGCAACGCCAAGGTTATCGAGGCGTATCTGGGCGGCGCGCCCGCCTGACGCCAAGAGGACAACAAGATGCTATTGATCAAGAATCTGGAAGCGGGTTACGGCAAGGTGAAGGTGCTGCACGGCATCAGCATGGAGGTGCCGAAGGCGAAAGTCGTGACGCTGATTGGCTCTAACGGGGCGGGCAAGACGACAACGATGCGTGCGGTGTCGGGCATGATCCGCCCGACGGCGGGCGAAATCACGTTGGGCAGCAAGCGCATTGATGGCCTGGAGTCGCACCGCATCGCGCGGCTGGGGCTGGCGCATTCGCCGGAGGGGCGGCGTGTGTTTCCGACGCTGTCAGTGACGGACAACCTGCTGCTGGGCGCGTTTCCGCGCTTGACGGGAAGCCGGCCGAAGGGCGATGTGCAGGCGGATCTGGGACGTGCGATGGATTTGTTTCCGCGTCTGAAGGAACGCCGCGATCAACTGGCTGGGACGCTGTCGGGGGGTGAGCAACAGATGCTGGCCATGGCGCGGGCGGTGATGCTGAATCCCGAACTCGTGCTGCTAGATGAACCGTCGATGGGGTTGGCGCCGATTCTGGTGGAAGAGGTGTTCCGGATTATTGCGCGGCTCAAGGATGAAGGGGTGACGATGCTGCTGGTTGAGCAGTTCGCGGCGGCGGCGTTGCAGGTGGCTGATTACGGGTATGTGCTGGAGAACGGGCGGATTTCTGTGCATGGGAGTGCAGAGAAGTTACGGGGTGATCCGGCTGTGGTGGCGGCTTATTTGGGTGGGGGGCATTGAAGGGGTTTTTTGGTTGTTGCGTTGGTTCTTTTCTTATGACGCTCGTGGCGGCGGCGGCCTGCGGGGTGCGGGGCAACGATTGCGGTCCGGAGCCTTCGCTCCGGACTTCCCCGTTGTCATCTTCGTCACCCGCCTTCGGCGGGTTCCTTCAGATTCCCTCGGGCTTATCGACGCCCCGCACCCCGCAGGCCACCACCACCACGAGCTCGGGTAGTTGAAATCTGACGTCAGCTGGGGTGAGTTGTTTTCTTAGGGTTCTTGCCGCTGATTTGGGGTGGCGGAAGATCTTGCGGGGCCCGCTCCAGGCCGGCCGCCCGGGCGGCCTTTTGGAGCTTACGCGTTGGGGTGCGTCGTGGCTCTTCTCGCTTCGCGTGTGGCTGGTCCATCGGAGCCTGACTGCATTTCTTAGTCGGAGTCAGACTGCATTTCAAACGTAGCGAAAAACGCATTCGAAAAAACGGAGTCAGACTGCATTTTCCACGGAGCGGTCCATGGAGAAATGCAGTCTGACTCGATTCACCCGATTCACCGGACTCGGTTTACCGATTCACAACCTTCTCTTGACGATCAGACAATCGTCAACGTCACATCGATGTTGCCGCGCGTGGCGTTCGAGTACGGGCAGACGATGTGGGCGGCGGCGACCAGCTTTTCCGCCTGTTCGCGATCCATGCCCGGCAGCGAGATCTTCAGTTCAACTTCGATGCCGAAGCCGGTGGGGATCGCACCGATACCCACGATGCCATTCACCGACACGTCTGCCGGAATCGCGATCTTGTCACGGCCGCCGACGAACTTCATGGCGCCCAGGAAGCAGGCCGAATAACCCACTGCGAACAGTTGTTCGGGGTTCGTGCCGGCCGCGCCTGCGCCGCCCAGTTCGCGCGGGGTCGTCAGCTTGACGTCCAGGTTGCCGTCGTCGCTGACGCCACGGCCTTCACGGCCGCCGGTGGCGGTGGCATTGGCGCGATAGAGAACTTTTTCGATAGACATGATGCGTTTCCTTGTTGGAATGAAAAGTTGAACTGCGTGCCGGGCGGCACCTCCCGCCTCGGCGTTTACTTGAAATCTGCAAACCTACTTTCGTACTTACCTGCTGCCTGCTTTTCTCTCACAGGCCTTCGTACTTACCTGCTTTCTGCTTTCTGCCTTCTGCTTCGTACTTTTTGCTTCTTACTTACCCAAAAACATCGCACACAACTAAATCGTGCGCTACTAATTAGACCGAATGATGACACGCATCACTCCACGCTTCAAACACTATCGACCAGCTTTTCCCGCAGCGCGTGCAGCGTCTTCATCATGCCTTGCGCTTCGTCCAGCGTGCATTGCGCGGCGCCGGCAATCGCGTGCGGCACGGACTCCGCTTTTTCTCGCAAGTCGCGGCCTTGCTTGGTCAGCGTCACGATCACCTGGCGCTCATCGTCCACCGCCCGTTTACGCGTTACCAAACCTGCCGCTTCCAGCCGCTTTAACAGCGGCGTCAGCGTGGCGGAATCCAGGAACAGGCGGTCGCCGATATCCGTCACCGTAATTTCATCGCGTTCCCACAGCACCAGCATCACCAGATACTGCGGATACGTCAGATCCAGACCGCGCAAGAGCTTGCGGTACACCTTGTTCATCGCCAGTGACGTTGAATACAGCGCGAAGCACAGCTGGCTGTCGAGCAGCAGCGGATTGAATGCGCTTTTAGGTTTGGATCTGGATTTCATTTGTGCAATATTAAATAGCGCACTATTTAACGTCAAGCGGTTTTTTCAACTTTTTATTTGCCCGGCCACTTGATTTGCCCGGCCGCTTTTGCCGTCAGGCCGCGTGTTCGCCTTCCACCGTGCTGCGATCCGACCCGTATTGTTTCAGGCCATCCAGGTCCAGCACACGCACCGCGCCGTATTCCACATTCAGCAAGCCCGCCTCTTCCAGCTTGCGCAGCGCCTGGTTTGCGCGCTGGCGCGACACCCGGGCCAGATAGCCCACTTCTTCTTGTGTAATCGTCAGGCGCATCCCCATGCCGGGATACAGCAAGGGGTTGAAGAGTTCAGCCAGACAGCGGGCCACGCGCGCGTCCGGGTCCAGCAGACGGTCGTACTCCGCTTTGCCGATGAACTGCGCCACGCGCTCATTCAGTTGGTGGAGCAGGTAGCGGTTGAAGGGGATGCTGGTGTCCAGCAGCCAATCAAAAGTGGGCGCCGGCAGGCGCGCCACTACCGAATCTCGCAAGGCGACGATGTCATATTTGCGGACTTCGCGTTTCAAGAGCGAGCCCTCGCCGATCCAGCCGCCGGCGGGCACGCCCGTCAATGATGCGACCTTGCCTTCCGCGTTGCCGACCGACACCTTCACCAATCCGGCCAATACGCCAATCCAAGCCTGTGCGAGTTCCCCTTTGCGCTCTATGATCGATCCGGCAACGACTTGCTGCACGGACAGGTCCCGCTCGACGCGCGATTGCTGCTCGGCGTTGAGCACGCGAAACCAGGCCGCGGCAAGTTGCAGGGAGTCGGCTAGCTGCATCGGGAATACCCTAAAAGTTCCTTGAATGTCGCGATGGTGACAGTTGGTAGCAACCCAACCTTATACCTTAACTCCTGCCGTAAATCTAAAACCAACTGGTCAAGCCCCTCATCGCCATCACCGCTCCCGCGGGCCCTGGCGCGATGTGCCCAAACCGGAGGAGACAACGTGGCACATTCATCGCCCGCATCTGCACAGGTGCCGGCGGCGCTGGATACCTTTCCAGCGCTGCTGTTCGCGCATGCCAAGGTTCGTGGGTCGCGGCCCGCGATACGAGAGAAAGATCTGGGGATCTGGCAAACCCTGACGTGGTCTGATGTGGCGACGCATGTGCGCCATGTGGCCAATGGCCTGGCGTCGCTGGGCATCCGCCCCGGCATGCACGTCGCCGTCATCGGCGAAAACCGTCCTCGTCTGTATATGGCCATGATGGCCGCGCAGTCGCTGGGCGCGATTCCGGTGCCGCTCTATCAGGACGCGGTTGCGCAGGAAATGGTCTACGTGCTGCAAGACGCCGAGATCAGCGTGGCCGTTGTCGAAGACCAGGAACAGGTCGACAAGATGCTGGAAGTGCGCGAGCAATGCCCCGCGCTCAAAGCGGTGGTGTTCGATGACCCGCGCGGCCTGCGCCATTACACCGACCCGATGCTGCAATCGTACGAGCAGCTGGAAACGCTGGGCCAGCAATACGCCGCGCAGCATCCCGATTATCTGGACCGCGCCATCGCCGCCGTGCAGCCGCAGGACCCGGCCGCCATGTTCTACACATCAGGCACCACGGGCAAGCCCAAGGGCGTGGTGCTGACGCACCATGCGCTGATCGACCGCGCGCGCGCCGTGTCTGACATGGAAAAGCTGACCGACCAGGAAGACGTGCTGGCGTATCTGCCGCCCGCGTGGATCGGCCAGAACATGTTTTCGTACACGCAGCTGCTGGTCACGGGCTTTACCGTGAACCATCCCGAATCGCCCGACACCGTGTCGATCGACATGCGCGACATCGGCCCCACCTATTACTTTGCGCCGCCGCGCGTGCTGGAAGGCCTGCTGACGCACGTGATGATCCGCATGGAAGACGCGGGCTACATCAAGCGCAAATTGTTCGGCGCCTGCATGAAGCTGGCGCGCCGCGTGGGCACCAAGATCCTGGATGGCGAATCCGTCAACGCCTGGGACCGCCTGCGCTACGCCATCGGCAACATCCTGATCTACGGCCCCTTGCGCAACGCGCTGGGCATGAGCCGCGTGCGCGTGGCGTACACGGCAGGCGAAGCCATTGGCCCCGACCTGTTCGTGTTCTACCGGTCTATCGGCATCAACCTGAAGCAGTTGTACGGCTCAACCGAAACGTCGGTCTTCGTGTGCGTGCAGCCCGATGGCCAGGTGCGTGACGACACCGTCGGCCCGCCCGTGGCCGGCGTGGAGATCCGCGTGGCGGACAACGGCGAAATCCTGGTGAAGAGCCCGGGCTTGTTCAAGGAGTACTACCGCAACCCGGCCGCCACGGCGGAAGCACGCAGCGCCGATGGCTGGTTCCACACGGGCGATGCGGGCTACCTGGACACCGATGGCCAGTTGAAGATCATCGATCGCGCAAAAGACGTGGGCAAGCTGGCCAATGGCAGCCTGTTTGCGCCGAAGTACATCGAGAACAAGCTCAAGTTCTTCCAGCACATCAAGGAAGCCGTGGCGTTTGGCGCCGACCGCGATGACGTCTGCGCCTTCATCAACATTGATCTTGAAGCCGTGGGCAACTGGGCCGAGCGCCGTGGCCTGCCGTATGCGGGCTACACCGATCTGGCCGCCAAGGAAGAGGTCTATCAACTGATCGCCGAATGCGTCGAACAGGTCAACGCGGATCTGGCGACCGACCCCAAGCTGTGCGCTTCGCAGATCAGCCGCTTCCTGATCCTGCACAAAGAGCTGGACCCGGATGACGACGAGCTGACCCGCACGCGCAAGGTGCGCCGCGCGTTCATTGCGCAGAAGTATGGCGTGCTGATCGACGCGTTGTTCGGCGGCAAGCAATCGCAGTTCATCGAGACCGAAGTGAAGTTCGAAGACGGACGCACCGGCAAGATCTCGGCGGACCTGAAGATCCGCCCCGTCAAGACGTTCCCCGCCATCACAGCCCGAGCCGCGTAGAGATCATGAGCAACAACGACCGCGACCAGCGTATCGGCGACGTCATGCTGGACATGCAGAACATCTCCTTGTCCTTTGGCGGCGTGAAAGCGCTGACGGATATTTCCTTCAACGTGCGCGAGCATGAGATTCGCGCCATCATCGGCCCCAACGGCGCCGGCAAAAGTTCGATGCTCAACGTCATCAACGGCGTCTACACGCCGCAGAAAGGCGGCATCGAATTCCGCGGCGAACGCTTTTCGAAAATGAACCCGCGCCGCGCCGCCGAAATGGGCATCGCGCGCACGTTCCAGAACCTGGCCTTGTTCAAAGGCATGAGCGTGCTGGACAACATCATGACGGGCCGCAACCTGCGCATGAAGTGCGGGCTGCTGTCGCAGGCCTTCCGTCTGGGGCCGGCCGAGCGCGAAGAAACGCAGCACCGCGAATTCGTCGAGAACATCGTCGACTTCCTGGAAATTCAGGCCTATCGCAAAACGCCCGTGGGCCGCCTGCCCTACGGCCTGCAAAAGCGCGTGGACCTGGGCCGCGCACTGGCCATGGAGCCGCGCCTGCTGTTGCTGGACGAACCCATGGCCGGCATGAATATCGAGGAGAAGCAGGACATGAGCCGCTTCATCCTGGATGTGAATGATGAATTCGGCACCACCATCGTGCTGATCGAGCACGACATGGGCGTGGTCATGGATATTTCCGACCGCGTGGTGGTGCTGGACTACGGCAAGAAGATCGGCGACGGCCGCCCGGACGAAGTCCGCGCGAATGAAGACGTCATCAAAGCCTACCTCGGCGTGTCGCACTAAGGCGGACAGACATGGGATTTTTTCTAGAGACCTTATTCGGCGGCTTGATGAGCGGCATGATGTATGCGCTGATCGGCCTGGGCTTTGTGCTGATCTTCAAGGCGTCTGGCGTCTTCAACTTCGCGCAGGGCGCGATGGTGCTGGTGGCCGCCTTGTCGATGGCGCGCTTCTCGGAGTGGATACCGCGCTGGCTCGGCTTTGACAACATGATCCTGGCCAACGTGCTGGCCTTCATTGTCAGCGCCATGGTGATGTTCCTGCTGGCGGTGGCCATTGAACGCTTTGTGCTGCGCCACCTGGTCAATCAGGAAGCCACGACGCTGTTGATGGCGACGCTGGGCATCAGCTATTTCCTGGATGGCTTGGGGCAGATCACGTTCGGCAGCTCGGTGTATTCCATCAACGTGGGCATGCCGAAAGACCCGATGATGATTCTGGACACGGTCTTCGAAGGCGGGTTGCTGATCAACCTGGAAGACCTGACAGCCGCCGTCATTGCGGCGCTGCTGGTGGCCGCGCTGGCGCTGTTCTTCCAGTACACGTCCACCGGCCGTGCGCTGCGCGCGGTGGCCGATGACCACCAGGCCGCGCAGTCCATCGGCATTCCGCTGAACCGCATCTGGGTGATCGTGTGGTGCGTGGCGGGGCTGGTGGCGTTGGTGGCCGGCATTATCTGGGGTTCGAAGTTCGGCGTGCAATTCACGCTGTCCACCGCGGCGCTGCGCGCGTTGCCGGTGGTGATTCTGGGCGGCTTGACGTCGGTGCCGGGCGCCATTCTGGGCGGCCTGATCATCGGCGTGGGGGAAAAGCTGTCCGAGGTCTACCTGGGGTCGCTCGTGGGCGGCGGTATCGAAATCTGGTTTGCCTATGTGCTGGCGCTGGTGTTCCTGCTGTTCCGTCCGCAAGGGCTGTTCGGCGAGAAGATCATCGACCGCGTGTAAACCACCAGGCCTCTAGGATAAAAACATGTTCTATCGCGAAAACGGCCAGTTCAAGACCACGTACCGGGCCGACCAGCAGATCTTCCCGATCCGCCAGGACCGCATCTTCATCTGGCTGCTGTTGGCGGTGGCGTTCATTGCGGTGCCGGCGCTGTCGTCCGACTACCTGCTGCGCGCCATTCTGATTCCGTTCCTGATTCTGTCGCTGGCGGCCGTCGGCCTGAACATTCTGGTGGGCTACTGCGGCCAGATCTCGCTGGGCACCGGGGCCTTTATGGCGGTGGGCGCGTATGCGGCGTGGAACTTCGGCGTGCGCTTTCCGGGCATGCCGCTGATCATTCAGATTCTGCTGGGCGGCTTCTTCGCCACGCTGGTGGGCGTGATCTTCGGCATCCCCAGTTTGCGCATCCGCGGCCTGTATCTGGCGGTGGCGACGCTGGCGGCGCAGTTCTTTGTGGACTGGGCCTTCCTGCGTATTCCCTTCTTCACCAACTACTCGTCGTCGGGCAACGTGTCGGTGCCGCCGCTCACCGCTTTCGGCTTGCCGGTGCAGACCGCGCTGGAAAAGTATCTGTTCGTGCTGATCCTGGTGGTGATCTTCAGCCTGCTGGCCAAGAACCTGGTGCGCGGCGCGATCGGCCGGCAATGGATGGCGATTCGCGACATGGACGTGGCGGCATCGGTCATCGGCATCCGCCCCATGTACGCCAAGCTCACGGCGTTTGCGGTCAGCTCGTTCATCGTCGGTGTGGCCGGCGCCTTGTGGGGCTACATCCACCTGGGCTCGTGGGAGCCGCTGGCCTTTGACCTGACGCGTTCGTTCCAGCTGCTGTTCATGGTGATCATCGGCGGGCTGGGTTCGATTATCGGCAGTTTCTTCGGCGCGGCGTTCATCGTGCTGGTGCCGGTGGCGCTGTCGAACATTCCGCATGCGCTGGGCATTCCGCTGTCGGTAGACACGGCCGCGCACATCGAACACATGGTGTTCGGCGCGCTGATCGTGTTCTTCCTGATCGCGGAACCGCACGGGCTGGCGCGCTTGTGGAGCATCGGCAAGGAAAAGCTGCGCATCTGGCCGTTCCCGCACTGATGCGGCGTATTGATTTCGTATTGAGTTCGTATTGATTTCGCATTGATTTCTGCGGATCGCGGCGGCAAAAGTGCCGTGATCCACATCCTGAATACCCGGCTCAAGACCGGGCCAATCCCGGTGTCCCAGGGTTTACTGACCCAAGCACCACGCAGGAGGTAAATGGAGATGAAGCGTCTTAACCTGAAGTTGGCGGCAGCCCTGGTGGCCGCAGCCGGCGCCGCGGGCGCCGTGGCCACGCCGGCAATGGCGGCCGAAGAGCAGTTCGTTCCGTTGCTGGTGTATCGCACCGGGTCGTTCGCGCCGCTGGGCATTCCCTGGGCCGATGGCAAGCTGGACTATCTGAAGCTCGTCAACGAACGCGATGGCGGCGTGAACGGCGTGAAGATCACGTACGAAGAATGCGAAACCGCCTACGCCACCGACCGCGGCGTGGAATGCTACGAACGCCTGAAGGGCAAGGGGACGGGCGCATCGGGCTTTGACACCCAGTCCACCGGCATCACGTTCGCCGTCAGCGACAAGGCCATGGTCGACAAGGTGCCCGTCGAAACGATGGGCTACGGCCTGTCGCAATCGGTGGATGGCAGCGTGTTCGAGTGGAACTTCCCGCTGCTGGGCACGTACTGGACCGCCGCTGACGTGATGATCCAGGACATCGCCAAGAAAGAAGGCGGGATGGACAAGCTGAAGGGCAAGAAGATTGCGCTGGTCTATCACGACTCGCCGTATGGCAAGGAACCGATTCCGCTGCTGCAAAAGCGCGCCGCCAAGGAAGGCTTCGAGCTGGTGCTGTATCCGGTGACCGCGCCTGGCGTTGAGCAAAAATCCACCTGGCTGCAAATCCGCCAGGCGCGCCCGAACTACGTGCTGCTGTGGAGCGCGGGCATCATGACGCCCACCGCCATCCGCGAAGCGCAGGCCAGCGGCTATCCGCGCGACAAGATGTACGCCATCTGGTGGGCCGGCTCCGAAGGCGACGTCAAAGACCTGGGCGATGTCGCCAAGGGCTACAACGCCATCACCGTGCACAACAGCGGCGCGGAACACGACAAGGTCTATGACGACCTGAAGAAGTTCGTCTACGACAAGGGCCAGGGTTCGGACAAGACGGCCAAGAACACGCTGGGCACCATCGCCCACACGCGCGGCATGATGATTTCGATGCTGCAAGTGGAAGCGATCCGCACGGCGCAAGAGAAGTTCGGCAAGGGCAAGGCATTGACGCCCGAGCAAGTGCGCTGGGGCTTCGAGAACCTGAACCTGACGCAGGAAAAACTCGACAAGCTGGGCTTTGGCCAGATCATGCGTCCGGTCAAGACCTCGTGCAGCAATCACAAGGGCGACGACTGGGCTCGCATCGTGCAGTGGGACGGCGCCAAGTTCAAGGTGGTGTCCGACTGGTATCAGGCCGACAAGACCATCCTGGACCCGATGGTCAAGGACGCCGCGGCCAAGTACGCCAAGGAAAAGAACATCACGCCCCGCACTTGCGAGAACTGATGTGAACCGGCGGCGGGCGTCTTTCAAGGCGCCCGCCGCCACCACGCCGCAGGAATCGTCATGACCGCTGCATCTTCCGCTGCATCTTCAGCTGCAACCCTCGCTGCCTCTGCCGCCGACACGCCGAACGTGCTGCTCGACGTGAATGGCATCGAGGTGATCTACAACCACGTGATCCTGGTGCTCAAGGGCGTGTCCCTGCAGGTGCCGGAAGGCAAGATCGTGGCCTTGCTGGGCGCCAACGGCGCAGGCAAGACCACGACGCTGCGCGCCATCTCAAACCTGCTCAAGGGCGAGCGCGGCGACGTCACCAAAGGCCACATCCAATACCGTGGCCAACGCATCGAACGGCTGTCGCCGGCCGAACTGGTCAAGCGCGGCGTTGTGCAGGTGATGGAAGGCCGGCACTGCTTTGCGCACCTGACTATCGAAGAAAACCTGCTGACTGGCGCCTACACGCGCAACATGAGCCGAAGCGATACCGCGGCCGCGCTGGAACGCGTCTACCAATATTTCCCGCGCTTGAAGCAGCGCCGCGCCAGCCAGTCCGGCTACACGTCGGGCGGTGAGCAGCAGATGACGGCGATCGGCCGCGCGCTGATGGCCAACCCCAACATGATTCTGCTGGACGAGCCGTCCATGGGCCTGGCCCCGCAGATCGTGGAAGAAATTTTTGAAATCGTGCGCGACCTGAACCAGCGCGAACGCGTGAGCTTCCTGCTGGCCGAACAGAACACCAACATCGCGCTGCGCTATGCCGACTACGGCTACATCCTGGAGAACGGGCGCGTGATGATGGACGGCGCGGCGTTGGACCTGGCTCAGAACGAGGACGTGAAAGAGTTCTACCTGGGTATTTCCAGCGGTGAGCGCAAGAGCTTCCGCGACAACAAGTTCTATCGCCGCCGCAAACGCTGGCTGGCTTGAGAGAGGGTGCGATCCCATGTCCGAGTTTTTCGATGTGCTGGAAACCCGAGCGCCCGAGCAACGTGAGCGCGAGCTGATGGCCGCCTTGCCGGCCGCCATCACCCGGGCGATGGCCCGCGCGCCGGCGATTGCCGAGCAGTTGCGCGGCGTTGATCCCGCCACCATTACGTCGCGGGCGGCGCTGGCCCGCCTGCCCGTCTTGCGCAAGCACGAATTGCTGGAACGCCAGCAGCACAGCCGCGACGATGCCGCCGCACCCGCCGGGCCAGGCAAAGCGTTCGGCGGATTTTCCGCCATCGGCTGGGGCGAAGCGATGCGGGTGTTTGCGTCGCCCGGTCCCATCTATGAACCGGAAAGCGCGCGCGCCGATTACTGGCGCTTTGCCCGCGCCCTGTACGCGGCGGGTTTTCGCGCGGGCGAGCTCGCCTACAACTGCTTCTCTTATCACTTCACGCCGGCCGGTTCCATGATGGAAACGGCGGCGCACGCGGTGGGCTGCACGGTGTTTCCGGGCGGCACGGGCCAAACCGAACAGCAGGTGCGCGCGATTCAAGACCTGGCGCCCAGCGGCTACACCGGCACGCCCAGTTTCCTGAAGATCATCCTGGAGAAATCCGATGAGCTAGGCGTGAAGCTGGATTCGCTGCGGCGCGCGCTGGTGTCGGGCGAAGCGTTTCCGCCGTCGCTGCGCGACTGGCTGGCCGCGCGCGGCATCGAAGGCTATCAGGCGTATGGCAGCGCCGACCTGGGCATGATTGCGTTCGAGACGCCCGCGCGCCAGGGGCTGGTGCTGGGCGAAGACATCATCGTCGAGATCGTGCGCCCCGGCACGGGCGAGCCGGTGCCAGATGGTGAAGTCGGCGAAGTCGTCGTCACCACGCTGAACCCCGACTATCCGCTGGTGCGCTTCGGCACGGGCGACTTGTCGGCGGTGATGCCCGGCATCTCGCCTTGCGGCCGCACCAACACGCGCATCAAGGGGTGGATGGGCCGCGCGGATCAAACCACCAAGGTGCGAGGCATGTTCGTGCACCCGTCGCAAGTAGCGGACGTGGTGCGCCGGCATCCGGAAATTTTGCGCGCGCGGCTGGTCATCAGCGGCAGCACCGGGTCAGACCGCATGGTGCTGAAAGTGGAATCGCGCGTGCGCGGCGAAGAGCTGTCCAAGCGCATCGCCGATTCCGTGCGCGACGTGACGAAGCTGCGCGCCGATGTGGAATGGGTGGACGCCGATGGCCTGCCGAACGACGGCAAGGTCATCGACGACGTGCGCACGTACGAGTAACGGCGGAATAACGGGCAAAGGAAAGGGGCGGGGACGGGCGGACCCAAGGGGCCGCGCGCCCTGCCGAGCCGTGACAGGCGCCCGCCGTTGTCGCGCGGCGCTATTTGCGCCTGAGGAATTCAAGCGCCGAGTAGATCGCCATACCGGCGACCATCGCGGCCACGAAGATCAGCGCTTCCTGTACCCCGGCCGCGGCCGCCACAAGCGCCGGGCCGGGGCAAAAGCCCGCCAGCCCCCAACCCGCGCCAAACGCCACGCTGCCCAGCGCCAGGCGCAGGTCGATGCCGGTGGCGCTGGGCCAGCGCATGGGTTCGCCCGAAAGGCTCACGCGGCGGCGGCGCAGTACCGCAAAACCCGCCGCCGTGATCACCACCGCGCCGCCCATCACGAAGGCCAGCGACGGGTCCCAGCGGCCCGCGATATCCAGAAAGCCCAGCACCTTGGCCGGGTTGGCCATGCCGGACACGATCAACCCCAGTCCGAAAACCAGGCCCGACGCAAAAGCGATCAGCGCCACCATGTCAGCCTCCCGCCACATGCCGCATGACGTAAACCATGGCGAAGCCCGCCGCCATGAACAACGCGGTCGCAACGACCGACCGCCGCGATCCCCGCGACAAGCCACACACGCCATGTCCGCTGGTGCAGCCCGATGCGTAGCGCGTGCCGATGCCCACCAGCAAGCCCGCCACGATCAGACGCGGGGTGCTGGCCTGGACAACAATGGCGGGCAGCGCCGCCCCCAATTGGTATAGCCAGGGCGCCGCGCACAGCCCCAGCAGAAACGCCAACCGCCACACGCTGTCGCGTTGCATCGGCAGCAAGCCGCCCAGAATGCCGCTGATGCCGGCGATGCGGCCCGCGCCCGCCATCAGCATCACGGCAGCCGCCCCGATGAGCAAACCGCCCGCGGCCGCTGCCGCTGGCGTGAAAGCGGGCCAGTCCATATTCATGAAAGTGACTCCATCGCGCGGCCGCAGTACAAACTGGAAAGCGTCTTCATGACCTGGCTGACTTCGAAGCTGGCCATCTGGTAGTAGACGTATTTGCCCTCGCGGCGTGTCGTGACCAGGCCTTCGTCGCGCAGCACGCCCAGTTGCTGGGACAAGGTTGGCTGGCGGATGCCGGTCAGCGATTCCAGTTCGCCCACGTTGCGTTCCCCCTGCACCAGTTGGCAGAGCAGCAGCAGGCGGTCTTCATTGGCCAGTGCCTTCAACAGCGTGCACGCTTGGGCGGCGGATTCACGCAAGGCGGCAAGTTCACAATCGGTCAGGGCGGCATTCATGGAAAGCAGATTCGGCGGGCGAGTAATTTTTCATTATATTGACGGATAAACTATCAAACAATATTATTTAAAACTATATATTGTTCGCAGCGGCCACCATGAATCCCCACATCCAAGCGTTTTTTGATCCGGTCACCGCCACCGTCACCTACGTAGTGCACGACGGCAGCGCCTGCGCCATCATCGATTCGGTGCTGGACTACGACCCCAAGTCCGGGCGCACTCACACGGGCAGCGCCGATCAGGTGGCCGACTATGTCCGCGCACAAGGGCTGACGCTTCAGTGGCTGCTGGAAACCCACGCGCACGCCGACCACCTGTCCGCCGCGCCCTACTTGCAGCGCCAGCTGGGCGGCGTCATCGCCATCGGCCAGAGCATCCGCACGGTGCAAGGCGTGTTCAAGCGCGTCTTTAACCTGGAACCGGAATTCCAGCTGGACGGCTCCCAGTTCGGCCACCTGTTCGCCGATGGCGAAACCTTCAAGATCGGCGCGCTTACCGCCACCGCCATCCACGTGCCGGGCCACACGCCCGCCGACATGGCCTACCTGATCGGCGACGCCGCCTTCGTGGGCGACACGATGTTCATGCCGGATGTCGGCACGGCCCGCTGCGACTTCCCCGGCGGCGACGCGCACCAGTTGTACCGGTCGATCCAACGCCTGCTTGGCCTGCCCGGCGGCACGCGCCTGTTCATGTGCCACGACTACCCGCCCAATGGCCGCGAGGCGCATTGGCAAACCACCGTCACCGAGCAGCGCCACGCCAACATCCATGTGCGAGACGGCATCAGCGAAGCGGAATTCGTCGCCATGCGCACCCAGCGCGACGCCACGCTGGCGATGCCCACGCTGATCCTGCCCGCCATCCAGGTCAACATCCGCGCGGGCCACTTCCCGCCGCCGGAAGACAACGGCGTGCGTTATCTGAAGATTCCCGTCGACGGACTCTAGGGCCGCAATAGGCGCGCAACGGACTTGCGCGCCTGAAACTTATCCCGCAAGATCGCCCGATCAACCGATTGCCGATCAGACGGATTGCCCATGTTCGCAGAAGCCGAAGCCGACCCCAGCCTGTCCAAGGACGAATTCAAACCGCTGGAAGAGCGGCTGCGCGTCGCCCTGCTCAACGCGCAATACGAACGCCTTGAGAAGCGGGAAAAGACGCTGTTGGTGGTGGTGGCGGGGATAGACGGCGCGGGCAAAGGCGCCACCGTCAATCTGCTGAACGAATGGATGGACCCACGCCACATCAAGACGCTGGCCTATGGGCCGCCCGAAGGCGAAGAGCAGGAACGCCCGCCGTTCTGGCGCTACTGGAAAGACCTGCCGCCCAAGGGCAGCACGGGCATCGTATTCGGCTCGTGGTACGCGCCGTTGATCATCGAGTCCGCGCGCAAGAAACCCAACCAGGAATACATCGAAGCGCACTCCGCCGCCATCCGGCACTTTGAAGCCATGCTGGCCGCCGAAGGCGTGCAGATTGTAAAGCTGTGGTTCCACCTGTCGGCCAAGGCGCAAAAGGACCGCGCCCAGCGCTTGCTGGCCAGCCCGGAGACCTCATGGCAGGTCAGCCCGGTGGACCTGAAGGTCTACAAGAAGTACGACCGCATCCGCAATGGCGGGCAGATCGTTGTGAACCATACCGATAGCGGCCACGCGCCCTGGGTGGTGATTCCCAGCGCCGACGAGAACATGCGTTCGGTGCGCACGGCCGAAGCGGTGCTCACCGCGCTGCGCCAGCGTGGGGTGCCGCGCATTCCCCAATCGTTTTTGGCGCATTCCCGCCCTGCCCGCATCGTCGACCGCCTGGGCAAGCTGGATTACGACGCCAAAGTCGACAAGGACGATTACGAATCCGAGCTGGGCCTGCTGCAAGGCCGGCTGGCGCGTGCGGCGCGGTCGAAGGGCTTCCAGGAGCGTTCGCTGATTCTGGTGTTTGAAGGCCAGGACGCCGCCGGCAAGGGCGGCGCGATCCGCCGCGTGACGCACGCCTTGGACGCCCGCCAATACGACATCACGCCGGTTGCCGCGCCCAATAGCTACGAGTTGTCGCGACCCTATCTGTGGCGCTTCTGGCGGCACCTGCCGCGCCATGGGCGCGTCGCGATTTTTGACCGCTCCTGGTATGGCCGCGTGCTGGTCGAACGGGTGGAAAAGCTGATCACGCCAGCCCAATGGCGCCGCGCCTATGCCGAGATCAATGACTTCGAACAACAGCTGGCCGCAAGCGGTGCGCTGGTGTTGAAGTTCTGGCTGGCGGTGACGGCGGACGTGCAGCTCGAACGCTTTCAAGAGCGCGAGAAATCGCCCTTCAAGAATTTCAAGATCACGCCTGACGATTGGCGCAACCGCGAGAAATGGAAAGACTACGCCGCGGCGGCCAACGAGATGCTGACGCGCACGGATGTGGGCCACGCGCCCTGGCATCTGGTGTCCGCCAACGACAAGCGTTACGCTCGCCTGCAAGTGCTGCGACACATCGTCGAAGCCATGGAAGAAAAGCTCTGAATTCCTCTCCCCTGACCCGCATCCGCCAGGAGGCTTTGCGCCATGAGTACCGCTGAAATCCGCCCCATCGTCGCTGCCGACTTCGACGTCTGGCTGCCGCTGTGGAAAGGCTACCAGGAGTTCTACCGCGTCAACATCGATGACGCCGTGACGCGCAACACCTGGGCCCGCTTCCTGGACCCCGCCGAACCCATGCACGCGGCGCTGGCGTATGAAAGCGGACGCGCCATCGGCATGGTGCACTGGATCTTCCACCGTTCTACCTGGACGGCGGGCGATTACTGCTACCTGCAAGACCTGTACGTGGACCCCGACGTGCGCGGCACGGGCGCGGGCCGCAAGCTGATCGAACACGTCTACGCCGAAGCCGCCGCCGCCAACGCCGCGCGCGTGTATTGGCTGACTCACGAAACCAACGCAAACGCCATGCAGCTGTACGACCGCATTGCAGACCGCTCTGGCTTCATCCAATACCGCAAGGTGATGGCGTGAGCGCTCGCGACCCGAACTGTCCGCTGTGCCAGGAAGACGGCGGCACGCTGCTGTGGCGCGGGCCGCATCTGCGCGTGATCGAGGTAGACGACGCCGACTATCCCGGCTTCACCCGCGTGATCTGGAACGCCCATCTGGCCGAAATGACGAGCCTGTCCACGCATGGGCGCGACCTGCTGATGCGGGCCGTCTACGCCGTCGAAGAGGCGCAGCAATCCATCCTGACGCCAGACAAGATCAACCTGGCGTCGCTGGGCAACATGGTGCCGCATCTGCACTGGCACGTGATCCCGCGCTGGCGCGGCGACCGCCACTTTCCTGATCCGATCTGGGCCGCGCCGCGCGTGGCGGCCGGCGCCGAACCGGCGGATTGGGCGGAACGCCAGGCGCGCACGCAAGCGCTGCTGCCGCGCTATCGCAACCGTGTGGTTGAGGCCATGAACGCGCTGCTCATGCACTGAGCGCGGCGCGGCGGGGCCGGCCCCGTTCAGCCAGCCAGTGCGTGTACACCCGCTCGACCTGATCCGCCGCGCGTTCGGCGGTGAACAGCCCCAGGCCACAAACCAGGTGACGGCCGGCATCCCCCATTCGGCGGCGCAGATCGGAGTCGGCCAGCAGCCTGTCCAACGCGCTGGCCAGCGCGGCGGGATTGTGCGGCGGCACCAGCAGGCCGGTCACCCCTTCCACCATGGTTTCAGGCACGCCACCCACGGCCGTACCCACCACCGGCAGGCCCATCGCAGCCGCTTCGATAAAGACGGTGCCCAGGGCCTCGCGGTGCGTCGGCAACGCGAACACGTCAAAGGCCTTCAGCACATTGGCGATGTCATCCCGCCGCCCCAGGAAATGCACCCGCGACGCCAGGCCCAGAGTCGCCACCAGCGTGTGCAATTGGCTCAGCACCGGCATGCCGTCGCCCGCCAGCATCAGGTGCGCCGACGGAAAGCGGGCGGATAGATGCAGGAAGGCGTCGATAAGATCGGCATGGCCCTTGTCAGCACGCATCACGGCGACGCAACCCACCACGAGCGCATCGTCCGGCAAACCCAATTCCCGCCGCACGCAGGCGTTTTCGCGCAGTTGCGGTAACTCGATCGGGGAATGAATGGTGGCGACGGAGCCGGGCCGCGCACCGCCGTCCAGTAGCTGCTTGCGCACGAACCGGCTGACGGCGATGACCCGATGCGCGAGCCACGTATAGGCAAAGAGGGAACGGATGGGCTTGGCCAAATGGCGCGTGCGGACGATCAGCGGCGTGCCGGCCAGCCGGGCGGCCAATGCCGCCAGCACGGTATCGCGCCGGCTGTGGGTGTTGACCACATCGAAGCGTTCGCGCCGCAGCAGGCGATGAATGACCGCAACGCTGCGCAAGAAATTGAAGGGGCCGTCCATCACGGTACGGTGCACGGTGAAACCGGCTTGTGCGAGACGATCACCCAATTCCGCCCCCGGCTGGCAGACCAGTTCCAGATGATGGCCACGCTTGCGCATTGCGATCATTTCTTTGTAGATGCAGAACTCCTGCCCGCCAAACGAGGTGGCGGCCTCGGTGTGCAGGATGCGCAGGCCGCCCGCGGGCCGGGCGCCGAGCGGGATATTGGAACGATGCATCATCACGCGCCCCTGGCCGGCACCGGCTGGAGATCATTCCACGCCCGGCCTTCAAGGAGCAGGAAGGCTTCAAGGTACGCGTAGTCTTCGGGGTTCAACGGCGCCGCGCCATGAGCCTGACGATCATGGACGCATTCCGACGCCACCAGGCGTTGCTTTTGCCAGACGCGGATAGCGCCCATTGGCGACATCGAAAACTGTGCGCCGTCGCGGCCCCACGTCTGCACGCGCGCGCTGGGGACCAGGCGTTTGAGTTGATAGGCCCCGTTGGCCGGCGCGGTGGCGGGCGCCGTCAACGACAACCCGATGTCCACTAAACGAGGGATGGCGCTTGGGGTTGAAAGCGTGTGAGTCAAAACGGAAAGAGAAGGCAGGGGCATGGCATCGCACTCATAACAAGGCGTTATTGCATTCCGCCCAAGGCGCAAAATGTTCGAGAACTTTCTTATTCTTGTAGGCATTGCGGGTCGGTACTATTCCCCGTCGCCAACCATCTCGTGATGGTCGGCTGCTCAGATCCCTCGACGCAGCGACGCCCTGCTCGGAAACCCGCTTCCGGCCCAGCCGGCCCCTCAGTCAGCGGGCTTCAGGATGACAGCAAAATGGCACGCATTTCGCCGACAATGCCCGGAATTTTCCTATCGTTCAGGTAAAATTCAGCTCAATTTTTCGCAACCCGAATCCAGGAATTTCCTTTGACCCACGTGGCAACCCCGCCCCCTCGCCCTTCATTTCTTCAGGCCTTTCTGCGCTCAGAGGCGCTTGGCGGCTACGTGCTCATGGCGGCCGCACTCGCTGCGTTGATCATCGCCAATAGTCCGGCCGCGCCGCTGTACTTTGATGTGCTGGGTACCAAAATGGGGTTCAAGGCTGGCCCCGTCGTGCTGAAGGAGACGGTGCTGCACTGGGTCAATGACGGCCTGATGGCTGTGTTCTTCCTGCTGGTCGGGCTGGAAATCAAGCGCGAAGTGCTGGATGGCCAATTGCGCGGCGCGGCGCGGATCATCCTGCCCGGCATCGCCGCCGTGGGCGGCATGGTCATACCGGCGCTGATCTATGTGCTGATCAACCTGGGCAGCCCCGAGACGCTGCGCGGCTGGGCTATCCCCGCCGCCACCGACATCGCCTTCGCGCTTGGCATTCTGGCGCTGCTGGGCAGCCGCGTGCCAACCTCGCTGAAAATCTTTCTGACCGCGCTGGCCATCCTGGACGATCTGGGCGCCATCGTCATCATCGCGCTGTTCTACACCTCGCAGCTCAAGGTGCTGGCGCTGGCGATGGCGGGCGCGCTGCTGGCCTGCCTGTTCTGCTTGAACCGCGCAGGCGTCACGCGCCTGACTCCGTATCTGCTGATCGGCGCCGTGCTGTGGTACTTCGTGTTGAAGTCTGGCGTACACGCCACGCTTGCCGGCGTGGCGCTGGCGCTGACCATCCCGCTAAGCCCGCGCAATGCCGGCAAGCCTGACGTCCATTCCCCCTTGCACGATCTGGAGCACGCGTTGCACAAGCCGGTCGCCTTGCTGATCGTGCCGATCTTCGGCTTCGCCAACGCGGGCGTGTCGTTTGCGGGCATGGGCTTGGAGAGCCTGGCGCAGCCGGTGCCGATGGGCGTCGCATTGGGCCTGTTCCTGGGCAAGCAGCTGGGCGTGTTCGGATTCGCGTGGCTGGCCATCAAAGCCGGCGTCGCCAGCCTGCCGCGCCACGCTACGTTCACGCAGCTGTACGGCATCGCCTTGCTGTGCGGTATCGGCTTCACGATGAGCCTGTTCATCGGCGCGCTCGCCTTTACCGATGCCGCCAGCGTGGACGCCACGAAGATCGGCGTGCTGGCGGGTTCACTGGCGTCTGCCGTGATCGGCTTCCTGTTGCTGCGCCTTAAATCGGCTGCGCCTGCGCAAGACGTGGCGCACCCGGCTGCCTCCTGACTGCCTACGGCTGCTGGCAAGCGTGCGCGCCGTTGGCAATCGCACGCGCCAGCCGGTCAATGACCTCGGGCCGGGCCAGGCGGCGCTCTTCGTCCGGGTTCACAATCACCCCCACCTCGACCAGCACGCCGGCCATCGGCGCGGTCTTCAGCACCGCCAGGTTATCGAAGCGTTGCACGCCGAGCCGGGCGTCTATCAGTGGCCGGCTTTCGCCCACGATCGGGTCCGCGTGATACAGCGACGGCTTCTCGCCTGCGGCCAGCAGCTGTTCGCCAATGGCCCGAGCGCAGCGCACGCTCTGCTCGTATTTCGGATTGCGCGACGACACGAAGACGGCGTAACCCGAGAACTCGCGCTGACGGCCCGCATCGATCAGCCACTGTTGCATGGAGTCGTGGTGAATCGAGACAAATAAATCCGCGCGCGGCGCAATCCTTGAGCGCTTGCCGAGATCTATCTCGGCCCCATCGGCGGCCACTTGCGTCACCCGGTCGCCCATGGCGCGCAACGCCATCGCCACGCGGTTGCTGATGTCCAGGTTGTACAGATACTCCACACGCCCGCTCGCGCCGGTGGCGCCGGGGCGCGCGGGCGTGTGGCCGGTGTCCACCACGATGTGTGCCGCCTGCGCGGGCAGTGCGGGCAGCGCGGGGGACGCCGCGCCGATGCAAAGCGCCGTGCGTCGCGCCAGCCGGAGCAGGCGAGTGATAAAAGAAAATGCCACGCGGCTGACCGCCTAGAGGAAGGTAGGGCGCATCGGAAAGGGCTCCCGCCGCCGGTTGGGGCGGATTCTCGCGCAGCGTCACGGGCAGCGCAATGGTCCGCCGCAAAGGCGTGACAAATCGGCGCGGGCGTTCAGCCTGTGCTCAAGCAGAAGCGCTACCATCGATGCATGCTCCTCGCGCAGGCGGGCGGTGCGCTGTCCGCCTGCGCGAGGCTTGTCTTATCGGCATTGCCCACCAGGAGGTTGCAGCATGGAATCGTTGAACGGAAAAGTCGCCGTCGTCACGGGCGCGGCCAGCGGTATCGGCAAGGAAATTGCACTGACGCTCGCCCGCGCCGGCGCCACCATCGCGATTGCCGACCTGAATCAGGCGGGCGCGGACGCGGTGGCCAAAGAAATTGAACAGGCCGGCGGCAAAGCGATGGGCGTGGCCATGGACGTCACCAGCGAAGACGCCGTGAACCAAGGCATCGACAAGGTGGCGGCCGCCTACGGCAGCATCGACATCCTGATCTCGAACGCCGGCATTCAGATCGTCAACCCGATCGACAAATTCGCCTTCTCGGACTGGAAGAAGATGCAGGCCATTCACGTGGACGGCGCCTTCCTCACCACCAAGGCCGCGCTCAAGCACATGTATCAGGGCGATCGCGGCGGCGTGGTCATCTACATGGGCTCGGTGCATTCCCACGAAGCGTCGCCGCTGAAATCCGCTTATGTGGCCGCCAAGCACGCGCTGCTGGGCCTGGCCCGCGTGCTGGCCAAGGAAGGCGCGGCGCATAACGTGCGCTCGCATGTGATCTGCCCGGGTTTTGTGCGTACACCGCTGGTCGAAAAGCAGATTCCCGAGCAAGCCAAAGAGCTGGGTATCAGCGAAGAAGACGTGGTGAAAAAGGTGATGCTGGGCGACACGGTGGACGGCGTTTTCACCACCGTTGAAGACGTGGCGCAGACCGCGCTGTTCCTGTGCACCTTCCCCAGCGCGGCGTTCACCGGCCAGTCGTTTGTGGTCAGCCACGGCTGGTACATGCAGTAGGCGGGTTTGGGGTCAGCCGCGGCGGGTAGCTGCCGCTGGCGGATCGGCCGCAAGTGGCAGACCGGCGAACAATGGCGCTATGCCAAAATTGCGCCCATGCCGCTCGATAACCGCCTGCTACCCAACACCCTCGCCGCCCAGACGGCGCAACTTCCCGCCGCCTGGGCGGCCGCTTTCGCGCCGCGCGCCGTGGCCGACGCCTTGGCCGCCGCCACCGCGCATGTGGAAAAGCGGCTTGCCGAAGGCGCTGTCGTGTATCCCGCTACGCCGTTTCGCGCGCTGCACGGCATGGCGCCGTCGGACGTGCGCGTGGTGATTCTTGGCCAAGATCCGTACCACGGCCCGGGCCAGGCCCAAGGCATGGCGTTCTCGGTTCCGGACGACTGCAAACGCCCGCCCAGCCTGCGCAACATCTTCAATGAAATCGCCGCAGAGTTCCCGGGCACGCCGGTGCCGGCAGGCAATGACCTGAGCCCCTGGGCCGATCAAGGCGTGCTGCTGTTGAACACCGCGCTTACCGTGGAAGACGGCCAGCCCGCCTCGCACGCCAAACGCGGCTGGGAAACGGTGACGGATGCATTGATTGCGCTGGTGGCCCGCGACCCCTCGCCCAAGGTCTTCATGCTGTGGGGCGCGCATGCGCAGGCCAAGCGCCTGTTGCTGCCCGACAACAGCGGCCATCTGGTGCTGATGTCCAACCATCCTTCCCCGCTATCCGCCCGCAGGCCGCCCGTTCCGTTTCTGGGCTGCGGCCACTTCCTGGCCACAAACCAGTGGCTGGTAAACCAAGGGAAAAACCCTATTGATTGGGGACTGGACAAAAAAATAATTCCCTTGCAGGGCGAATTCGGGTTATGATCGCCGCACTGCACAAAACGAGTTCGGCATTTACCGCCTTGATTTAGCGGAATTTTTTGCAGTCTGCCGGGCAGTCTAGCCCCGGCCCCATGCCGAACTATCATCGATTCCTGACCTCCTTTCCTTTCGCCCTGCGTTCCAGTCTGTACAAGAGAACGCGCCACGCGCACGGTTGATTCGGTCGGCACGATGCTCCATCAACCGTCGCCTGGATCCGGCCGCCTAATCCCCTGGCCCGACCAAGCACTGCGTCGCATTGATTGCGGCAAGGGAAAGTAATGTCTTTCGAAAACCTGGGTCTTGCACCCGCTCTGTTGTCGGCCGTTCAAGAAGCTGGCTTCAATACCCCCACCGCTGTTCAAGCTGCTGCCATTCCGCAAGCGCTGGCTGGTCACGACCTGATGGTGTCCTCGCAAACGGGCAGCGGCAAGACCGCCGCCTTCATGCTGCCGGCCCTGCACCGTATTGCCCAGATGCCCGCCAACAAGGGCGTCGGCGTGCAAGTGCTGGTGCTGACCCCGACTCGCGAACTGGCTCTGCAAGTCACCGAAGCCACCGCCACCTATGGCCGCAAGCTGGCTGACCTGCGCACCGCCACTGTCGTCGGCGGCATGCCCTACGGCGCGCAACTGAAGGCGCTGTCGCGCCGCGTTGACGTGCTGGTCGCCACCCCCGGCCGCCTGATCGATCACCTGCAATCGGGCCGCGTCAAGCTGAACACCGTGCACACGCTGGTGCTCGACGAAGCCGACCGCATGCTGGATATGGGCTTCATTGAAGACATCGAAACCATCGTCAGCCGCCTGCCGGAAGATCGCCAAACGCTGCTGTTCTCGGCCACGCTGGACGGCACGATCGCCAAGCTGGCGTCGAAGATGATGCGCGACCCGCAGCGTATCGAAATGGCTGGCGCGAAGGAAAAGCACACCAACATCACGCAAAGCCTGCTGTACGCAGACGACGCTGGCCACAAGATGCAATTGCTGGATCACGTGCTGCGTGACGCCAAGCTGGATCAAGCCATTGTCTTCACGTCCACCAAGCGTGGCGCCGATGACCTGGCCGACCGCCTGGCTGACCAAGGCTTTGCCGCCGCCGCCCTGCACGGCGACATGAACCAGCGCCAGCGCACCCGTACGCTGTCGCAACTGCAACGCGGCCAGCTGCGTATTCTGGTTGCCACCGACGTTGCCGCCCGCGGCATCGACGTGCAAGGCATCAGCCACGCGGTGAACTTCGACCTGCCGATGCAAGCTGAAGACTACGTGCACCGTATCGGCCGTACCGGCCGCGCCGGCCGCAGCGGTCTGGCGTTCACGCTGGCTACGCACTCCGAGCGCCATAAGGTTCGCCGTATTGAGCACTACATCGGCCAAACGATTACGCCGGAAACCATCGCCGGTCTGGAACCCAAGCGCACGCCCCGTCCGTCGGCCGGTGGCAGCGGCGCGCCGCGTGGCGGCAAGCCGTTTGGCAAGCGCCCCGGTGGTTTCGGCGGTTCGCGTCATGAAGGCGGTTACCAAGGCAACCGCGAAGGCCGTTCCTTTGGCGGCCCGCGTGAAGGCGGCGCTCCCCGTGGCGAGTTCAAGCCGCGTGAAGGTGGTTACCAAGGCAACCGCGACGGCGCCCCGCGTGAAGGCGGCTACCAAGGCAATCGTCCTTTCGGCGACCGCCCGGCCCGTTCGTTCAGCGATCGTCCCAGCTTCGGTGATCGTCCCCAGCGCGAAGGCGGCTACCAGGGCAATCGTCCCTTCGGCGACCGTCCCCAGCGTGAAGGCGGCTTCCGTGGCGGTGACCGCGATGCGCGTCCCAGCTTCGGCGGCGACCGTCCCAGCTTTGGTGATCGTCCCCAGCGCGATGCCCGCCCGTTCAGCGAGCGTGCTCCCCGCGAAGGCGGTTTCCGCGGTGGTGACCGTGACGCCCGTCCGAGCTTCGGCGACCGCCCCAGCTTCGGCGACCGTCCCCAGCGCGAAGGCGGCTTCCGCGGCGGTGACCGTCCGGAAGGCGGTTTCCGTGGCGCCAAGCCCTCGTTCGACAAGCGCCCCGGCGGCCCCGCCAAGCGCTTCGCCAAGCCGGCTGATCGCCGCGGCTAATCTGCCCGCTTGATCCCCTTACAAACCCCGCGCCCGTCGCGGGGTTTGTTTTTTTGGGAAAATGCGCCCATGAACACGCCTTCTTCGACCATGCAACGCCCCGCGCCCGCCAACCTGCCCCCGTTGTCTCCCGCCGCCCAGCAACATAGCGACGCCACCGCCGCGCACCTGCGCGCCGCGATCATCGCCAATGGCGGCTGGCTGCCGTTTGATCACTGGATGGCCGAAGCGCTGTACGCGCCCGGGCTGGGCTATTACGCCGCCGGCAACGTGAAGCTGGCCGATATGGATGACGGCGCCAAAACGCCCGCTGGCGATTTCGTCACCGCCCCGCAATTGACCCCGCTGTTTGCGCGCACCCTCGCGCGCCAGGTGGCGCAGGTGCTGGGCCAGACACAAACGCAAGCCGTGCTGGAGTTTGGCGCCGGCACGGGCGCCTTGGCCGAAGGCGTGCTGCGCGAACTGGATGCGCTGGGGCTGGCGCAATCGCAGTACTTCATCCTGGAAGTTTCCGCCGACTTGCGCGCGCGTCAGGCCGAGCGGCTGGCGCCGTTCGGCAGCCGCGTGCAATGGCTGGACGCACTGCCCAACTCCTTTGCCGGTTGCGTCCTGGCCAATGAAGTGCTGGACGCGATGCCCGTGTCGCTGTTTTGCTGGGGCGAAGACGGCGCCGTGCTGGAGCGCGGCGTGTCGCTGGATGCCGATCAGCATTTCGTGTGGGCTGACCGCCCTGCCGCGCCCGCGCTTGCCGCCGCCGTGGCCGCGCGCATGCCGGCGCTGCCGGGCTATGTGTCGGAAATCAATCTGCAAGGCGAAGCGTGGATGGCCGCGATGGGCGCCTGGCTGGAACGCGGCGCGGCCTTGCTGATCGACTACGGTTTTCCGCGCAGCGAGTACTACCATCCGCAGCGCGCGGGCGGCACGCTGATGTGCCATCTGCGCCATCACGCGCATGGCGACCCCTTCACCGCCCCCGGCTTGCAGGACATCACCGCGCACGTGGATTTCACGGCCATGGCGGACGCGGCGCTGGAGGCCGGCTTGCAGGTGCTGGCCTATACGTCGCAAGCGCGCTTTCTGATGAATGCGGGGCTGATGGATCTGCTGGCGCAGCTGGACCCGTCGGACGCCCAGCAGTACGCGCAAGCCGTGGCCCCGGTGCAGAAACTGCTGTCCGAAGCCGAGATGGGCGAACTGTTCAAGGTGCTGGCCGTGGGCCGGGGCATGACGGAACCGCTGGCCGGCTTTGCGCGCGGCGACCGCCTGGGCAAGCTGTAAGGACGCCAGGCGGATGGCGCGGCGTGTTGGCCGCGCCGTCCCCCCGTTCCTAGAAGCTTCAGCCCGCCTGCAAGCGTTCCAGCCGCGCCTTACGCACGCTGTCCTTGATGCGGGCCGGGTCGCCTGCGCAAGCCTTCGCGATGGCCCCTGCATCCACGCCCCGCACGGCCTGCACGCGTGATTGCCACGCGCCGGTATCCACGGGCTGCAAGATGGCGGCCGTTTTCAACAAATCGAAAAAGCGTTCCGGCTTGCGCAAGGCGTCGGCGCGTTCCATCAGCGCCAGCTGCGCATCGGGGCCGCCTTGCCCGGCGGCGTTCAAGCCTGCCAAGACCTCGGGCAGCAATCGCGCGTAATCATTGCATTCGGTCGGCACGCGCATGCGCCGCCCCAGCGCCTCGCGTTCGGGCGTCAGCCGGCACAGCAAGGCGTAACGCCCCGCCATCGACAAACCCGATTGCGCCGCACGGTCTACATCGGCGCCGGCTTCTTCCACGCCTTGCAGTTCGGGCATCACGCGGGCCAGCGCGCCGGAATCCTGCAACACACCCAACATGCGCGACGGCTTTTTCGCCATCAGCCCGCGCGACAGTTCCTTCCAGACCCGTTCGGCCACCAGCGCATCGGCCTCGCCGGCCTGCACCATGTGGCGGCACAGCGCCATCGTTTCCGGCGCGATGGTGAAGTCGTCAAAGCGCGCGGCGAAACGCCCCAGCCGCAAGATGCGCACCGGGTCTTCCTGGAACGCGTCGCCCACATGCCGGAAGACGCGCGCGCGCACATCCGCCGCGCCGCCCAAGGGGTCGACGAGCTTGCCGTCTAACGTCTGGGCGATGGCGTTGACGGTCAGGTCGCGGCGGCGCAAGTCTTCTTCCAGCGTGACATCGCTGCCGGTGTAGAACGTAAACCCCTTGTAGCCGCGGCCGGACTTGCGTTCGGTGCGCGCCAGCGCGTATTCCTCTTTGGTGCGCGGGTGCAGGAAAACGGGGAAGTCACCGCCCACCGGAATGAACCCCCGGCGCGCCATGTCTTCGGGGGTTGCGCCCACCACGACCCAGTCGTGATCGCCGGGGCGCAGGCCCAGCAGGGCATCACGCACCGCCCCGCCCACGATATACACCTGCAAGCCGTCGATAGCCGGATCTGGCGTCATGGAATCGACGTGCTTTCAGCGCCCAGCGGCACGATGTTGCCGAGCCGTTCTTTCAAGGACTGCGACTGCCCGCTGAACATCGCCGCGTAGTAGACGGCGTTGGACATCACGTTTTTCACGTAGGTGCGCGTTTCGTTAAACGGGATGGTCTCGGCGAAGATCGCGCCTTCAACGGGATGCGTGAACGTCGAACGCCAGTTGTGCGGGCGGCGCGGCCCGGCGTTATAGCCCGCGCTGGCCAGCATTTGCGAGCCGTTCAAATCACGCAGCACCATGTTCAGATAGTTGGTGCCGAGCTCGGTGTTGGTGTCGAAATCGTTCACGCTGGCGGGCGTGAAATCGGTCATGCCGATTTTGCCCGCCACCCACTTGGCGGTGGCCGGCATCAGCTGCATCAGGCCGGAGGCGCCCACGTGGGAGCGCGCATCCATGATGAAGCGCGACTCTTGGCGGATCAGGCCGTAAACCCACGCCGGGTCCAGCGCGATGGCGTTGGCCTTGGCAGTGACGCGGCCTTCAAACGGCGCGATGAAGCGCTGGCTGAAGTCGAATTCCTTTTCGGTGCGGTCTGACGTGTTGACCACGCGGTCGAAGATGTTTTCGGCGCGCGCCAATTCGGCGGCGGCCATCAGTTGGCGGTCGCTCATGCCGCGCAGCGTGTAGTTCCATTCCGGCACGGCTTCGGCGCGCCAGCCCAGGCGGAACAATTGCACGGCGCGTTGCAGGCCCGGGTTGGCGCGGGCTTCGGTGATTTCGCGGTCGCTGACGGGCGCAGGGCGCGGCGGCACATTGATGCGTCGGCCCAATTCTTCGGCCGACAACTGGCCGTAGAAATCGAAACGGTCGGCGATGCTGGCGTACAGCGCGTTGGCTTGGTCTTTGCGGCCGGTCGCGGCCAGCCCGCGCGCCTTCCAGTACACCCACGACGTATCGTCGCGCTGCGAGGCGGGCATCTCGTCAATGGACTCGATGACCCACTTCCAGTCGATCTTCGGTTGGCGCAGCGCGGCGCGCACCTTCCAGCCCGCGTTGTATTCCGTCATGCGGATGTGGCCGGCCTCGCGGTACCAGTCGTCGGCGCGGCTATCCAGCTTTAACGCGGCCATCAGCGCGTACTGGCCACGCACCCAGGCCAGATTCGGCTTGGACATGGACTTGGCCCATTCGCGGCGCAGATACGAATCCGCCACGCTGACATCCGACCGCGCCAGGCGGGCCAGCGCGATGTTCACCAGTTCTTTTTCGTTGCGGCCCACGGGCATGCGGTCTTGCCGCGTCAACCACTTCATGGGGTCTTTCATCATGGCGTCGTACGTCTTCAGATCGCGCGCCTCGAACATGTATTGCACGAGCTTGCGGGCGTCTGTGGTCTTGTCGGCCTCGATGGCGTCACGCAACTGCGGTTCCAGCTGATCCCAGCCCAGAATGTTGTCGGCGACCAGCTGGTCATACAGCGCCCAGCACGCACCGCCAGGGGCAAACACCGCCTGGGCCTGCGCGGCCGTGGCGCGCTGGCCGGTCATGTGCTTGGCGTCAAGGATGGCGCATTCGATCTGGGCGTTGCTGTTCTTCACGGGCGCCAGCTTGCGCACCGTTTCGAAGTCGCCGCTGCGGGCGGCGGCCAGCAGCCAGTCGCCACGCAAGCGGTCAGCCAGGTAGGCGTCGCCATTGCTGCTGATGAAGCGTTGCAGGTCGGCGGTGGGCCGGCCCGTGGCGGGCGGCGTCCACAGCTGATAGCGCAGCAGCCAGTATTCGGGGTACATGCCGAGCGTGTCGGATTTAGCCTGGGGCACCAGCGCGCCCAGCACCGACCACTGCTTGCGGTTCATGGCTTCGCGCGCGGCGACCACGGCGGCCAGCGCGGGCGTGTCGGCGGTGGGGGGCAGGCCGGCCAGCACGGCGGGCGGCACCGAAATCACGGGCTGGGCCGCCTGGGACGCGGCTTGGGGTTGGGGCTGGGTATTGACGGCGGCGCTGCGTTGTTGCGCGTCGACCGGCGCACAGGCGGCGGTGAACAACGCCAGCAGCGGCAGCCAGCGGCGCAAGCCGGCGCGGGAGTCCGAGGTGAACGTGGGGTGCGGGGATTTCCGGGCGGTTTTCTGATACCGTCGCGATTGCAGCGTCTGTGTCATGCCGTGTCCCTCATTTGCCGACATACACCGGCCTTGCACGCACCGGCCCTGGCCGCCAGCATGCTCACTTCACGCATGCCTGATTCCAGCACGTTTGCCTTCATTGTCCATCCCCCATCACAGCCACTGCATGACTACGCAAAATACTCCAGAGGATACCGCAGTCCAGCACCGCACGCGATTGCGGAAACTGCGTGCCGAACTGCCCGAAGACCAGCGCAGCCGTGGCGGATTGCTGATGCGCGCGCGGCTCTTTACGTGGCTGAATGTGGCGCGTGACGAAGCGGTGCGCGCCGGCCGCCCCGCGCCGGCCACCGTCGCGGCCTTCTGGCCCATGGCGGATGAGCCCGACCTGCGACCGCTGCTGTCGCAATGGGTGGAAAACGGCGTGACCGTGGCGCTGCCGGTGGTGCGCACGCGCAACGCCCCGCTGGCCTTCCTGCCCTGGACGCCTGAAGCCGAACTGCGCGCCGGCCCCTACGGTATCCAGGAACCCGCCGCGGGCGACGATGTGCTGCCCGACGTGATCCTGGTGCCCACGCTGGGCTATACCGAGCAAGGCGACCGCCTGGGCTATGGCGGCGGTTACTACGACCGCACGCTGGCCGCTCTGCGCGAACGCGGCCACCCGTTCATCACCATCGGCATCGCCTGGAGCTGCGGCGAATTGGACGCCGACTACGAACCCGCCCCGCACGATTTCCCGCTGGACGCCGTGCTGACCCAGGACGGCTGGGTGCCGCACGCCCCGCTTGAGCAAGGCGCGGCGGGCGGCGGCACCACGCTGCATACGTACCGCATGAACTGACGCACCGAAACCGCCCCGGCGGTTTGCACCAATGTGGTGCAACAAGATTTTCAGCGTTTCTCCCGCGGGCGTGCCGAGCCTCTCGGCCACTGCGGGGATGGCGTTTTTGCGCGCGTCAGAGGATATTGTGCCCAGGGCCGCCGCCTGCCCTGAAAGCTGGCATGCGGGTTGCTTATTGTTTGGGACCGGCCACACATCGGCCGGGTTATGACCGTGTGCAAGGCCGCCGCCTGCAAGCCGGCCGCCAGCACTAGCATCGGAGGAGCCATGAAGGACAGACCATCCCGTCCAGCCGCTTTTGACGAAATGCGCGACAGCGCAGGCGGCATACGCTCCCAGTACCAGGCCTTCGAGCGCTGGCATCAAGAGCAATCGGCCGAGGCCATGGCCGTGCGGCGGCTGGAAGCAGACCTGAGTTTTCGCCGCGTCGGCATTACTTTTTCGGTAGCGGGCGACGCCGCCGGCACCGAACGCCTGATTCCCTTCGACCTGATTCCCCGGGTCATACCCGCCGACGAATGGCGGCATCTGGAAGCTGGCTTGAAGCAGCGCGTGCGCGCGCTGAACATGTTCATCCACGACATCTATCACGGCCACGACATCGTGCGCGCCGGCATCGTGCCGGCCGAACAGGTGTTCCTGAACGCCCAGTACCGCCCCGAAATGCAGGACGTGGACGTGGCGGAAGACATCTACTGCCACATCGCCGGGGTCGACATCGTGCGTGCGGGCGCGGGCGAGTTCTACGTGCTGGAAGACAATCTGCGCGTGCCGTCCGGCGTGTCCTACATGCTTGAGAACCGCAAGATGTCGATGCGGCTGATGCCCGATGCGTTCAGCCGCATCAAGGTCGAGCCGGTGGCGCACTACCCCGATCTGCTGCTGGACAACCTGCGTGAAGTCGCCCCGCACGGCGGCGATGACCCCACCGTCGTCGTGCTGACGCCGGGCATGTATAACTCGGCCTACTTCGAACATGCGTTCCTGGCGCAGCAGATGGGTGTGGAGCTGGTTGAAGGGCAGGATCTGTTCGTGGAACAGAACACCGTCTACATGCGCACCACGCAAGGCCCGCGCAAGGTGGACGTCATCTACCGCCGGCTGGACGACGACTTTCTTGACCCGCTGTCCTTTCGCGCCGACTCCGCGCTGGGCGTGCCGGGACTTTTGTCGGTGTACCGCGCCGGCCGCGTCACGCTGGCCAACGCCATCGGCACCGGCATCGCCGACGACAAGTCCACCTATCTGTACGTGCCGGACATGATCCGGTTTTATCTCAGCGAAGAACCCATTCTGTCGAACGTGCCGACCTGGCGCTGCGGCCGGCCCGACGAACTGTCCCACGTGCTGGCCAACATGCAGGACCTGGTCGTGAAGGAAGTGCACGGCGCGGGCGGCTACGGCATGCTGGTGGGCCCCTCGTCCACGCGCGCCGAAGTCGATGCGTTCAAGGAACGCGTGCGCGCCAACCCGGCCAACTACATCGCGCAGCCCACGCTGGCGCTGTCCACCATCCCCACCTATGTGGAATCCGGCGTGGCGCCTCGCCATGTGGATCTGCGCCCCTACGTGCTGTGCGGCAAAGACATCCGCACCGTGCCAGGCGGGCTGTGCCGCGTGGCGCTGACCGAAGGCTCGCTGGTCGTCAACAGCAGCCAGGGCGGCGGCACCAAAGACACCTGGGTTCTGGAGGACTGAACATGCTGAGCCGAACCGCCGACAACCTGTTCTGGATGTGCCGCTACACCGAGCGCGCCGAGAACACCGCGCGCATGCTGGACGTGAACCTGCAGATGTCGCTATTGCCGCAAGACCCGCAAACGCGCGAAGGCTCGTGGCTGGGTGTGCTGCGCATCTCCGAGCTTCAGGGCCTGTACCAAAGCAAGTACGCGTCCATCTCGCCCAACGATGTCCTGCAATACATGGTGCGCGACCCGGAGAACCCGTCGTCCATCTATTCCTGCATGCGCGCCGCCCGCGAGAACGCGCGCGCCGTGCGCGGCAGCCTGACCACCGAAGTCTGGGAGACCTACAACACCACGTGGCTGGAACTGCTGAAGCACCTGCACACCGGCCTGCTTGAACGCAACCCGGGCGAGTTCTTCGAATGGGTGAAGTTCCGTTCGCATCTGGCGCGTGGCGTCACCATCGGCACGATGCTTGAAGACGAAGCGCTGTACTTCCTGCGCATCGGCATGCACCTTGAGCGTGCGGACAACACCGCGCGCATGCTGGACGTGAAATTTCATGAACGCGGCAGCAACGGGTCGCACGAAGCGCGCGCCGAAGCCACGGGCACCGCCGCGCTGCAAAGCGAGTTTTACCGCTGGTCGGCGCTGCTGAGTTCTGTGTCGGGGCTGGAGATCTACCGCAAGGTGTACCGCGACGTCATCACGCCCGACCGCGTCGCTGAACTCTTGATCCTGCACGGCGACATGCCGCGTTCGCTGCTGGCCTCGATGCGTGCGGTGGCCGAAGACCTGGCGCGCGTGTCCAACCAGCGTTCGACCGAAACGCAACGCCGCGCCGGCATGCTGTGCGCCGAGCTGCAATACGGCCGCGTCGAAGACATCCTGGACAGTGGTTTGCATCAGTACCTGGACCACTTCCTGGACCGCATCAACGACCTGGGCAACCGGATCAGCCAGGACTTCCTGGTCCCGCTGTCGGCATAACACGGAGACAGCAATGAAACAGTTCATCACGCACGTCACGCATTACCGCTACACCGCGCCGGTCACCTACAGCATCCAGACCCTGCGCCTGACGCCGCGCGACGACGAACACCAGCGCGTGCTGCGCTGGAACATCGAAGCGCCTGGCGCGCTGGAAAAGCAGGTGGATGCGTACGGCAACATCACGCACACGCTGACCCTGAACCATCCGCATACCGACATCGAACTGCGCGTGACGGGCCAGGTGCAGGTGGCGCCGCTTACGCGCGGGGTACTGGGCAGCGAAGACAGCCGCCTGCCGGTGCACGCCTATTGCGTGCAGACGCCGCTGACCCAGGCCGACGACACCATCATGGCCTTCGTGCGAAACGTGTTGCCCAACGGCCTGACCACGCCGGACGACATCCTGGCGCTGGCCAACGCCATCAGCGACCGGGTGGCCTACGAGCCCGGCACCACCGACGTCACCACTGCTGCGAACCAGGTGCTGGCGATGGGCCACGGCGTCTGCCAAGACCATGCCCATCTGTTCCTGGCCTGCGTGCGCGGCCTGGGCGTGCCGGCCCGCTACGTCAGCGGCTACGTCCACACCACCACCGAACACTCGGCCAGCCACGCCTGGGCCGACGTCTGGCTGGCCGACATCGGCTGGACCAGCGTCGACATCACCAACCGCCAATTCGCCTCTGACAGCCATTGCCGGCTGGCCGTGGCGCGCGACTACGACTCGGCGTCCCCGATACGTGGCGTGCGCAGCGGCGGCGGCGAAGAATCCATGGAGATCAGCGTGCAGGTGCAGACGTCCGGCCAACAGTCCGGCCAGCAATAAACGCCTTACCCACGCCGCTGCGCACGCGGCTGCCGGCGCCCGCGCCCGCGCCGCAATACAATGCGGCGTGGTTTTTCCGAATTTTCAATCATGACCTATTGTGTTGCCGCCCGCCTCGACGCCGGCCTGGTTTTCCTCTCTGACTCCCGCACGAACGCCGGCGTCGACCAGATCAGCGTCTTCCGAAAAATGACCGTCTTCGAGCGCCCGGGCGACCGCGTCATGGTCCTGATGACATCGGGCAACCTGGCCGTCAGCCAGGCTGTGCTGCACGCCCTGGCCCGCCAGCACGACGATGGCGGCGACACCATCTGGAACGCCGCCGACCTCTTCGAAGCCACCCGCTGCGTCGGCGCCGCCGTGCGCGAGGTCTACCAACGCGAAGCCCCCGCCCTGCACGAACAAGGCGTGGACTTCAACGTCAGCATCATTTTCGGGGGACAGATTGGCGGCGAACGCTGCCGGCTGTTCCAGGTGTATTCCGCGGGCAACTTCATCGAAGCCGGCCAGGAATGCCCGTACTTCCAGATCGGCGAAGCCAAGTACGGCAAGCCCATCCTTGACCGCGTGCTGCGCCCCGACACGTCGCTGGACGAAGCCGCCAAGTGCGCCCTGATCTCGATGGACTCCACGCTGCGCTCGAACATTTCGGTGGGCCTGCCGCTGGACCTGCTGGTCTACGACACCGACGCGCTGCGCGTCACGCACTTCGCCAGCATCGACGAGAACAACGAATACTTCCGCATGATCCGCGGCACCTGGGGCGAACGCCTGCGCCAGGTCTTCGCCGAAATCCCCGACCCGCTGTGGACCAACCCCGACGACCCCGGCTCGCTGGTCCCGCTGTCGCGCGTGCATCAGCCGCTGCGCATCGAACCGGTCAACGCGCCCCAGCCGAACTACACCACCCCGCAAGTGCTGGCGGAAGATCCGGGGAAGGATCAGGCGAGTTAGCCGGTCTTTCCAACGACGTGGGTAATTCAGTCTGATAGATGCTGATCTGATCGCCGTTACAGCCAAATCCAGGCAAAACCCATTGCGAAACCGCGCTCGCTTGGCCTAAAGTTCCTTCAACGCATGCGCCAGTCGCATGCCCACCCTCCGAAGCCCGCCGCAATTCACTGCTGCGGGCTTTCGTGTTCTTGCGTGACGGCAGTGGCTTTCCAACGCGATGTGACGCGTGACATTTTCGAGCACGGTCCGAAGAACAGCCCACTGTGGCGTCCTACACTGCCTCGCATCAAAGGCCCGCACAAGGTGCGCAAAGGATGTCGTCATGCATTACGTCGTGTATCTGGACGAGTTCGGCCATATCGGCCCCTTTGTCTCTCGCCATCATGAAACACACAAGACCAGTCCCGTCTTCGGATTCGGGGGATTCGTCTTGCCCGTCCAGGCAGTACGCGACTTCGCTATCTACTTTTACCAACTGAAGTGCCGTCTCTTGAAGCTGGAAATCGAGCAACAGCACAGCCCGGCCTATCGATGGGAAAAAAAGGGCGCGCAACTCTATACCGTGCGCAACGTGCAAAAGTATCGAGAGCTTCGTACCGCAACTGCGCGACTGCTTAACCAGATAGCCCGGCTGGGCGGGCACGTCATCTATAGCGGGGAACACAAAATGGCTGACGCGGCGGCTCACCGGCCGGCACAGGTGTTTCAACACCATCTGTTGCGGCTCATCCGGCAGGCCGATCAGTTCTGCTCGGCTCGACAAGCCACATTCATGCTGCTGCTAGATGAACAGCAGGCGGGAAACTCCTGGCGCGAAATGCACGTCGAAGCGTGCACGCTCGCCATGTTTGAAGCCGCGGCCGACAAATGCAGAATGCTGATCGAACCTCCCATACAGGGCGAGAGCTATCTCTTCCAGACACTTCAGTGCGCCGACTGGATATGCGGTCTGATCGGCAGGCTAAGCGCTTATCGGGTCGCAGCAAATCAGTATGAAGATTGGGAGATATTTCATCGGTACTTTCACGACCGCGTGCAAGCCGTGGCGCTACCTTGCAGCGGACTCACCCGCGCGACGCCTATCTAACGCACCCGTTCACCGAACACCGCGTAAACCCCCCTTTCCCCTTGCCGAAACCCGGCTTGTGAAACGGCGAATTCTCATCCTTGGGCCCTCGGGCCACACTGGTACCCGCCCGCATGCTGTTGGCGCGGCACCAGAACAACCACAAGGAGCGAGACATGCCCTCATTTTTTGCGCGCGCGGCTACGCGTGCTGCCTGGCCCATGTTGGCCTTGTCCTGCCTGGCATGGGGTTCCGCCAGTGCGCAAGGCGCTTATCCCAACCATCCCATTTCGCTCGTCGTGCCTTTTGCGGCGGGCGGGCCGACGGATGTGGTCGCGCGCAGCCTGGGTGCGTCCATGGCCAAGACGCTGGGGCAAAGCGTCATCATCGAAAACCGCACGGGCGCGGGCGGCACGCTGGCCTCGCAGCATGTGGCGCGTTCGGCGCCGGATGGCTACACCTTTCTGATTCATCACAACGGCATGGCGACGGCGCCTGCGCTGTACCGCAAGCTGTCGTTCAACCCACTGACGGACTTTGCTTACGTCGGCCAGGTGGCGGACGTGCCGATGACGCTACTGGGCCGCAAGGACTTGCCGGCCGATGGCATGGCGGGCTTCGTCAAGTACGCCAAGGAAAATGGCAACAAGATCAACCTGGCCAACGCCGGGCTGGGCGCGGTGTCGCAACTGTGCGGCATGTTGCTGCAAGAGTCGCTGGGCGTGCAGTTCACTACCGTGCCGTATGCCGGCACCGCGCCGGCGATGACGGCGCTGCTGGGCGGGCAAGTCGATGTGTTGTGCGACCAGACCACGCAGACCATTCCGCAGATCAAGGGCGATCGCGTGAAACTGTTTGGCGTCACTACGCTGGACCGCATCAAGGCGCTGCCCGATGCGCCGACCTTGCAGGAAGGCGGGTTGAAGGGCTTTGAGGTCAAGGTGTGGCACGGCGTTTACGCGCCCAAGGGCACGCCGCCAGAGGCGATCGCCAAGTTCAATGCGGCGTTGCGCACGGCGCTGAAAGACCCCGCGTTCACGCAGAAGATGGCGGAACTGGGCGCCGAGATCGTGCCGGAATCCAAGCAGACGCCAGAAGGCTTGCAGACGTGGTTGCAGTCCGAAGTGGACAAGTGGGGCGGCGTGATCCGCAAGGCGGGCGTGTACGCGGACTGAGGCGTAACGCGCAGGTGACAGCGCCCATGCCGGCGCCTGTGACAGTACGCGTGTAGGCGCCTGTGGCAGCGCCTGTCGCCGCACGCGTGGCAGCGCCTGTAGCAGCGCCTATGCCAGCACAAGGCAAAAAAAAGGCCGGCATTTTTCGATGCCGGCCTTTCTATCGTCACGGCAAGCCGCGCAATCAGCGATTACTTCGCCAGTTCCTTCCACACCGCAAGCGGCGCTTCCGCGTGGTTCAAGGTGTAGAAATGCAGGCCCGGCGCGCCGTTGTCCAGCAGCGTCTGGCACAGCTCGGTCACGACATCCACGCCAAACGCGCGAATGGACGCCTTGTCATCGCCAAACTCCGCCAGCCGCAGGCGAATCCAGCGCGGCACTTCCGCGCCGCACATTTCCGAAAAACGCAGCAGCTGCGTGTGGTTCGTGATGGGCATGATGCCCGGCACGATCGGCACGCGCACGCCCTTGGCCTGGGCCCGGTCGACGAAGTCGAAGTAGGCGTCGGCGTTGAAGAAATACTGCGTGATGGCTGCATCGGCGCCCGCCTTCACCTTGGCCACGAAATGGTCCAGGTCGGCCGACGGGTTCGCGGCTTGCGGATGCATTTCGGGATAGGCCGCGACTTCGATGTGGAACCAGTCGCCCGTTTCCTCGCGGATGAACGAGACCAGCTCATTGGCGTAGCGCAGTTCGCCCGCATCACCGCCCATGCCCGAAGGCAGGTCGCCACGCAGCGCCACCACGCGCCGCACGCCTTCGTTCTTGTAGGCCTGGAGAATGTCCCGCAGTTCCTGGCGCGTGGCGCCCACGCACGACAAGTGAGGCGCCGCATCGCAGCCCAGGTTGCCCAGCGTGCGCACGGCGTCTGCCGTGCCGGCGCGCGTGGAACCCCCCGCACCGAACGTCACGCTGACGTACTTGGGCTGGATGGCCAGCATCTGCTTGGCCGCGCGGACCAGCCGCTCTTGGCCGGCCAGGTCGCGCGGGGGAAAGAATTCCAGACTGAAAGCGGGGGAAGTCGAGTCAGACATTAGGGAATCAGTTTGGTAAGCAGACCAGAGATGATGCTGTACAGAATGGCACCGCCCACGGCCCACCAGAACCCGTTGACCTGGAAGCCCTTCAGCACGGAGCCGACGAACCAGAACAACAAGGCGTTGATGACAATGAGGAAGAGCCCAAGGGTGACGATCGTGATGGGCAAGGTCAGCAGCACAAGCACCGGTTTGACCAGCATGTTCACCAGACCCAGCACCAGTGCGGCGATCAGCGCCGAACCGAAACTGGCCACGGCAATGCCGGGCAAGAGGTAGGCAACGGCCAGCAAGGCCACCGCGTTCAGAATCCAGACGAGTATCAATGTCACCATGTTCGAACTCCTGTATTGACGCTCCGCGGCCCTGCCTTCAACAAACAAAAACAGGGGAACCCGCGGTTCGGAAAGCCCGCGCCAACATGGCGCGGCACGTTCCTATTGTGCTTTCAACCCATCAATAACGGTAGTGCTCGGGCTTGAAGGGGCCTTCGACCGGCACGTTGATGTAGTCGGCCTGATCCTTGCGCAGCGTCGTCAGCTTCACGCCCAGCTTCTTCAGATGCAGGCGGGCAACCTTCTCGTCCAGGTGCTTGGGCAGCACGTAGACTTCGCCCGACTTGTAGGCTTCGTTGCGCGTGAACAGCTCGATCTGAGCGATGGTCTGGTTGGCGAACGACGAGGACATCACGAACGACGGGTGGCCCGTGGCGCAGCCCAGGTTCACCAGACGGCCTTGAGCCAGCAGGATGATGCGCTTGCCGTCCGGGAAGATCACGTGGTCGACTTGCGGCTTGATCTCTTCCCACTGGCAATCGGCCAGACCGGCGACGTCGATTTCGTTGTCGAAGTGGCCGATGTTGCAGACGATCGCCTGGTCCTTCATGGCGTTCATGTGCTCACGCGTGATGACGTGGTAGTTGCCGGTGGCGGTGACGAAGATGTCGCCATGCGCTGCGGCTTCTTCCATCGTGACAACCTTGAAGCCTTCCATCGCGGCTTGCAGGGCGCAGATCGGATCAATTTCGGTGACCCAGACTTGCGCACGCAGGGCGACCAGCGCCTGGGCGCAGCCCTTGCCCACGTCGCCGTAACCGGCCACGACGGCGATCTTGCCGGCCACCATGACGTCGGTGGCGCGCTTGATGCCGTCCACCAGCGATTCGCGGCAGCCGTACAGATTGTCGAACTTGGACTTGGTGACCGAGTCGTTGACGTTGATGGCGGCAAAGGCCAGCTCGCCCTTTTGCGACATCTGGTACAGGCGATGCACGCCAGTCGTGGTTTCTTCCGTCACGCCTTTGATCAGCGCCAGGCGGGTCGAGTACCACTTCGGATCACGCTTCAAGGTTTCCTTGATGGCGGCAAACAGGATGCGCTCTTCGTCGCTGCCCGGGTTGGCCAGCACCGAGATGTCTTTCTCGGCCTTGGTGCCCAGGTGCAGCATCAACGTGGCGTCGCCGCCGTCGTCGAGGATCATGTTGGCGTTCTGGCCATTGGGCCATTCGAAGATCTTGTGGGTGTACTGCCAGTACTCTTCCAGCGTTTCGCCCTTGACGGCGAAGACCGGCGTGCCCGATGCCGCGATGGCGGCGGCGGCGTGGTCTTGCGTGGAGAAGATGTTGCACGACGCCCAGCGCACTTCGGCGCCCAGGGCCACCAGCGTTTCGATCAGCACGCCGGTCTGGATGGTCATGTGCAGGCTGCCGGCGATGCGGGCGCCCTTGAGCGGCTGCGCGGCGGCGAATTCTTCGCGGATGGCCATCAGGCCGGGCATTTCGGTTTCGGCGATGGCCAGTTCGCGACGGCCCCAGCCTGCCAGCGACAGGTCGGCAACCAGGTAATCGGAAAAGGATTTATCAGTCACAGCGTTCATGGTGTGTAGGCTCCACGTGAATATCGAACGGCGCACGATATGGCCGGACAACGCGAATACACCACGACAGTCGAGTGCTCGCCTTTCCCGCCATATGCGACAAAGGTGAGCGCCGTTGCTGTAGCGACGCGCGGGGCGCGGCGCTTGAACAAGGATTCCTGAGCCTGGCGAGCCGGGGTTCGCTCTGCACGACATGGATGCCATGGCATGAAGGAAACCGCAGGGTCGTCGCAACGCTCCTCAGGATTGCCGGGCATTGTACCGGTTTGACCGCCCGCGCGGAAATCCGTCCCCGAAATAAACTGCACAAGAAATCTTCCGCTCACCCCGCCCCGGCCAACGTGGTCCGCGAAGCGGCATCCGGCGCCAAGGGAACCAGCGAGGCCAGCAGATCAGAGGCCACCGAATCCCAGCTGCGCGTCAGCGCGTGCGCGCGTACGGCATGTCGATCCAGCGGCAGCGCCGCGCGGCACGCGTGGGCAAGGTCATCGTCCAGGCAGCCCGTCACCCCCGGCGTCACCACCGCCAGCGGCGCCTCGCTGCGAAAAGCGGCCACGGGGGTGCCGCTGGCCATGGCCTCCAGCATCACCAGACCGAACGTATCGGTCAGGCTGGGAAACACGAACACATCGGCCGCCGCATAGAAGCCGGGCAGCGCGTCGTCTTGCTGCATGCCGAGAAACACCGCATTGGGAAAGCGCTTCTTCAGCCGCGCCTCGTCCGGCCCCGCCCCCACCACTACCTTGCTGCCCGGCAGGTCCAGCGCCAAAAACGCATCCAGGTTCTTTTCACGCGCCACGCGGCCCACGCTCAAGTAGACCGGGCGCGGCAGATGCGCAAACGCCTGGCTGTCGGCGGGCTGGAATTTGCGGGGGTCCACGCCGCGCGACCAGACGCGCAGGTTCGCCAGGCCGCGCCGCACGAGCACATCGCGCACTGTGGGGGTGGGCACCAGCACGCATTGCGACGGCCGATGGAACCAGCGCAGATAACGCCACGGCAAGGCTGCGGGGATGCCCATGCGCGCTTGCAGATAGTCGGGAAACATCGTGTGAAACGAAGTGGTGAACTGCCAGCCGCGGGCGAGCGCCATGCGCCGCGCCGCCAGGCCCAGCGGGCCTTCGGTGGCGATGTGCAGCGCGTCGGGAATGGTGTCGCCCAGGATGCGGCGCAATTGCTTGCCCGGTTGCAGGCACAGCCGCAGGTCTGGCTCGGACGGCGCCGGGATGGTTCGGCTGCCCTGCGGGTTCACCACGATCAGCTCGTGGCCCCATTCAGACAGGATCTGCTGCATGGTCGTCCAGGTGCGGACGACGCCGTTGACTTGCGGATGCCAGGCATCCGTAACCAGAACGATGCGCATGAGGGGGGCCGGAAGTGGGCGATACCGCGATTTAGCCCGGCCGATATGACATGCCCAAGACGCCGGCAAAATTCGGCCGGAAATTTCTGGCCGGCGCGTGCCTGAGTTGCGGCGCGCTCGCTGCTACGCCGCTGTTGCTACGCCGCTGTTGCTACGCCGGTGTTGCTGCGCCGCTGTTGATGCGCCGCTGTTGATGCGCCTGAATGGTTGCGGGTTAGTTGTTGCGGCGGGGATAGCCTTGCGCCTTGATGCGCACCCAGACTTCGCGTTTTTCCTCTTCCGTCATGAAGACCCAGTTGGCGACTTCCATGGCCGTGCGGCCGCAGCCGCGGCAGATATCGTCGAACAGGGTCGAGCACACGGCCACGCAGGGGGAGTCGGTCGCTTTGAAGACGCGTTGCGCGTCGTCGGGGTCAGGCAGTTCGGACAGGTCGGCGAAGTAACGATTCATGGGGCGAAGATTAACACCCGCGCTACGTCCCTTTTTGGATAGCCCTATCACCCGCCCTGGCTTGATTGACAGCGCGCGCTAGCGCCAGCCGAAGAACGCGCCCGCCTCATCCAACAGCGCATCCGGCGTCTCTTCAGCCAGGTAATGCGCCCCCGGCAGCGGCCCGCCCGAAACGTCATCAGCGATGGCGCGCCACAAGCCCAGCACATCGAAATTCTTGCCCACGGCGCCCCGTTCGCCCCACAGCACCCGCACCGGCATGCGCAGCCGCTCGCCGGCGGCGCGGCCGGCGCGGTCGTGCTCCAGGTCGAGTGTGGCGGACGCGCGGTAGTCTTCGCAGATGCCGGTTGCCCAGCCGGGCAATTGCGCCGCGCGTTCGTATTCCGCCATCGCCTCGGCGGAAAAATGCGCCAGGCCGCCGGGCCGGCCGCCCATCACCGAACGCAGGTAGAACACCGGATCATGCTCGATCATCGTTTCCGGGCCGGGCGCGGGCTGGATCAGCCAGAACCAATGGAAGTACGCTTGCGCGAATGCGCGCGTGGTGCCTTCATACATGTCCAGCGTGGGCGCGATGTCCAGCAGCATCATGCGCGACACGGCGCTGGCGTGGTCCAACGCCAGCCGATGCGCCACGCGCGCGCCGCGATCATGCGCCAGCACTTCAAAGCGCTCGTGGCCCAGCGCACGCATCAGCCCGACCATGTCGGCCGCCATCTCGCGCTTGGAATGCGCCGCGTGGTCCGGCGTGGCGGCGGGCTTGGTGCTGTCGCCATAGCCGCGCAAGTCCGCCGCGATGCACGTACGATGCCGCGTCAGTTCCGGCCACACGCGATGCCAGATGGCATGCGTTTGCGGATGGCCGTGCAGCAACAGCAACGGCGGCCCCGACCCGTCGATGCGCGCGGCGATCTCAATACCGTTGGCCGCGATGCGGCGCACGGGCAAGTCGAAGAAGGCGGTCATGGGGGAAGTCTCCTTGTGCGTCAGGGGCGTGGTGTTCAGCAGTATGCAGCGTCACGGATATGCGGCGTCACGGTTGTACAGCGTCTGGGTCAAGCAGCATCCAGGCGGTCGCGCACCGTGCGCGCCACATCCTTCATCCACGGATGGCGCGCCCAGTGGGCCGCTTCGAAGCGTTCGACCTCGGGCAGTTGCAGCAGCGACGCGCCCACCATGTCCTGCCCTTGGGCGAACATGCGGCGATGGCGCTCGGGCAATGCAAAGCTTGCCGTCCAGCCATCCGCCGCACGAATCTGTCCTGCCATGACGTCGATGGCCACCCGGTTGCCACCCGCTTGTTCAGAATCAGACACCCCGGCATTGGACACCCGCGCGAGCAAGGCGTCGACCTCGGCGGCGGGCAGGCTCACCAGCAGCAGGCCATTGTTCACCGCATTAAAGTAGAAGATCTCGCCGAAGCTGGGCGCAATCACGGCGCGGATGCCGAACTGCTGCAAGCCCCACACCGCGTGCTCGCGGCTGGAGCCGCAGCCGAAGTTAGGCCCCGCCACTAGCACGGACGTGCCTGCATAAGCGGCCTGGTTCAGCACGAAGCCGGGACGCGGCGCGCCGTGCTCGTCAAAGCGCAGGTCGTACAGCAGGCCGCGGTCCAGCCCCGCCTTGTCGATGATGCGCAGAAACTGCTTGGGCATGATCTGGTCAGTATCCAGATTGGAAAACGGCAGCGGCGCGGCGATGCCTTCGATCAGCGAACTCATTTAGCTTGCTCCCATTCACGGACGTCGACGATGCGGCCCGCCAATGCGGCGGCGGCGGCCATCGCCGGGCTCATCAGATGCGTGCGCCCTGCCCGCCCCTGACGGCCTTCGAAATTGCGGTTGGTGGTGGACGCGCAGCGTTCACCCGGGCGCAGCACGTCGTCGTTCATGGCCAGGCACATCGAGCAGCCCGGCTGGCGCCATTCGAAGCCCGCTTCCATCAACACGGCGGCCAACCCTTCCGCTTCGGCCTGCGCGCGCACCGCGCCCGAACCCGGCACGATCATCGCGCGCACGCCCGCCGCCACCTTCCTGCCGCGCGCCAGCCCCGCCACCACGCGCAGGTCTTCGATGCGGCCATTGGTGCAAGAACCGATGAACACGCGGTCAATCGGCACGCCGGCAATCGGCGCGCCTGGCGCAAGGCCGATGTAGTCCATGGCCTTCTCCAAGGCCAGCCGGGCCAGTTGATCGGGCTCGGCCTGCGGGTCTGGCACATGGCCCGTCACCGGCATAGCCTGATCGGGGCTCGTGCCCCAGGTCACGAACGGCGCGATGTCCTTGGCGTGGAACACGTGTTCCACATCAAAGGAGGCATTCGCATCGGTGCGCAGCGTGGCCCAATAGGCGCGCGCCTGCGCCAGCGATTCGCCATGCAGCTGCGGCGCGTGCGTGGTGACGTAGGCGTCGGTGGTGGCGTCCGGCGCGATCAGCGCGGCGCGCGCGCCCGCTTCCACCGTCATGTTGCACAAGGTCATGCGACCTTCCGCCGACAAGGCGTCGATGGCGTCGCCACAGAATTCCACCGCATGCCCGCGCGCGCCCTGCGCACCGATCCGATGCACCACATAGATGACGAGGTCCTTGGCCGACACGCCCGCCCCCAACGCGCCGTCCACGCGGATGCGCATGTTGCGCGCCACGCGATACACCAGCGTCTGCGTGGCCAGGATGTGTTCCACCTCGGACGTGCCAATGCCGAAGCCCAGCGCGCCCAACGCGCCATACGTCGTGGTGTGGCTGTCGCCGCACAGCACGACCATGCCGGGCAAGATCATGCCGTGCTCGGGCGCGATCACGTGCTCGATGCCTTGCAGCGGGTCGGTCGTGTCGAACAGCGCGATGTGCTGTGCGTCGCAATTGCGTTTCAGGTTCAGGGCCTGGCGCGATGATGCGTCGTCTGCAATCACGCGCAGCGCCGGCGCCACCGGATGCGTGGGAATGATGTGGTCCACCACCGCCATCTGCTGGCCTGGGCGCAGCACGTTCCTGCCGCGCGCGGCCAGGCCGCTGAAGGCCTGCGGGCTGGTGTATTCATTCATGATGTGCAGATCGACGTACAGCAGAATATGCTCGTCATCGATGCGGGCCACTTCATGGCTGGCCACCAGTTTGTCGTACAGCGTCATGCCGGGCATGTCTTGCTTCCTTGAATGGGGCGCTTAATTCGCCTGGATGCCAGCGTCTTTCACGATGCCCGCCCAGCGCGTCATTTCGGCGGCCACCATGTCGTCCGTTTTGGCGGGGGTGGAGATCAGCGGGTCGAACCCTTCTTGCTGCATGCGCGCCTTCAGCGCAGGCGACTGCAACGCTTCAGCCAGCTTCGCGTTCAGCGTGTCGATCACCACTTGCGGCGTATCGGCAGGCGCGCTGACGACGAACCAGGTGTTGAACTCGTAGCCCGGCAAACCGGACTCGGCGATGGTTGGCACGTCCGGCAGCAAGGGCGAACGCGTCGAGCCGGTTACGCCCAGCGCGCGCAGCTTCTTGCCATCCACCTGCGGCTTGGCGGCGGACAGCACCGGAAAGCTCATCTGCACTTGCCCGCTGATGGTGTCGACCATGGCGGGGCCGCCGCCCTTGTACGGCACGTGCAGAATCTGCGTCTTCGACACGGACTTGAACAATTCCGCGGCCATGTGGAACGTGCTGCCCGTGCCGGCGGAACCGAAGCTCAGGTCATTGGCGGGCCGCGCGCGCACATAGGAAAGCAGCTCGCTCACATTGGCGACGGGCAACGCGTTCGTCACCGTCAGCACGTGTTGCGACGTGCCGACCGTGCCCACCGAACGCAAGTCCTTCGTCGTGTCGAACGGCATGTCCTTGAACAGCGCCGGGTTGATCGCCAATGACATCGTGTTGATCGCCAGCGTGTAGCCATTGGGCTGGGCGCGCGCCACGGCGGCCATGCCGATGTTGCCGGACGCGCCCGCGCGGTTCTCGACGATCACGCTCTGGCCCAACGCGCGGCCCCACGCGTCCGAGATCAGCCGCGCGGCGATGTCCACGCTGCCGCCGGGCGCAAAAGGCACCACCAGCGTCACGGCGCGTTCAGGAAAAGCGTTGGCGGCGGCGGCCGGAAGCGTCCAACAGGACGCGGCTAGGGCCGCGCACAAGGCCGTGGCCAGGGGGTGGATCTTCATGTCTCGGGTCTCCTCGGTTGGCCACGTGGCTGTGGCTCTATATCGGTGAACCCAGTGTATAAGCGGGGTTAATTCTTATAATTCCCGTTCAAACTAAATCTTTATTAAATTAGATTTATCAATCAGGCTTGCGCCATGGATGCCCTTTCCGATCTCGCTTTCTTCTCGCTCGTGGTCAAGCACGGCAACCTGTCGGCCACTGCGCGCGAACTCGGCCTGACCCCGCCCGCCATCAGCGCACGGCTAGCCCGGCTGGAGCAGCGGCTGGGCGTGCGCCTGCTGAACCGCACCACGCGCCGCGTCAGCGTCACCCAGGAAGGCGAGCTGTACTTGGCGGAAGGCGGACGCATCCTGGCGGATCTGGAAGCGCTGGAACGGTCGGTCTCAAGCGCCCGCGCCCAGCCCCAGGGGCTGCTGCGGCTGAACGCCACGTTCGGCTTCGGCCGCGCGCACATCGTGCCGGCCGTCTCGGACTTTGCGCGCCAATATCCTGACGTGGAAGTGCTGATGCGCTTAACCGACCGGCCGCTGAACCTGATTGAAGAAGGCTTCGACGTGGCCGTGCGTTTCGGCGACCTGCCCGACGCCCGGCTGACCGCCCGCAAAATTGCCTCCAACCGGCGGCTGCTGTGCGCGTCGCCCCGCTACCTGGACACCTATGGCGAACCGCGCACGCCCAGTGATCTGCAACGCCATCGCTGCATCGTCGTGCGCGAGAACGACGTCGCCTACGGCACATGGCGGCTGGAATCCGGCCAGCGCGCCGAGACGGTCAAGGTGCGCGGCCCCGTCAGTTCCAACGACGGCCAAAGCGCACTGGAATGGGCGCTGGACGGCCACGGCATCGTCATGCGATCCGAATGGGAAACCGCAGCCTACTTACGCGAGGGCCGGCTGCGCGAAGTGCTGATCGATTGGCGCACACCCCCCGCCGACATCCACGCGCTGTATCCCGAACGGTTGAATCTACCGGCCAAGACGGTGGCGTTCGTGGAGTTCCTGTCCCAACGATTCGCGCGGCATCTCAGAGCGCCGGGCGGGACGGGGGGGATGTGGTGAGGGACGCTTAAATCTCATCAATCGCCGTACTCGCCGTTGTCCCCGCCGGCGCTTCTCCCGCGCCGATTGCGTAGCGGTCGCGCGTGGTGACGTAGAAGCTGGCGCCGAAGCGGCCCACCGGGAAGTAATCCTGCAAGCGCACGCGCCAGGTTTCCGTATCGATCAGGCCGTCGCGCGCGTGCAGCCAGCGCACTTGGCCGATGAAGATCTGGCGGCTGGCGGTTTCCATGGTTTCGTAGAGCGTGCATTCGAACGCCACGGGCGCTTGCACGATGCGCGGCGGCTTGACGTGGTGGCTGGACGCGGCGTCCAGGCCCGCGTGGGCCAGTTCGCTGACGTCCGCCGGCAGGCGGTCGCCGCAGCGGTGCATTTTTTCCGCCATGGCTTCGTCGGTCAGGTGCACCACGAATTCCTTGTCGCGGGCGATGTTGCGCGCCGTGTCCTTCAGGCCGCCATCTTCCAGCCGGTTGATGCTGACCATGACAATCGGCGGGTCTTCGCCCAGCATATTGAACATGCTGAAGGGCGCCGCGTTGACCACGCCGGTGTCCGACAAGGTGGTGATCAGCGCGATCGGGCGGGGCACGATCAGGCTGGCCATCAGCTTGTAGCGCTGGTATTCGGTGATTGTGTCGAAGTCGATTTCCATATCAGGCCAGTCCCAGCATCTGGGCAAGGGTTTGCGCGGGTTGCGGGCGTTCAAGGCTGATACGCCGCTCCAGGTCCGCAAGGTGGTTGTCATTGATTTTCACGGCCTCGGCCACGTCGCCGCGTTCCATCAGGTCGACGATCAGCACGTGCTCGCCGTGTTCGCAGGCGGCGTTGCCGGGCGGCTCGTACAGCGCCACGATGAGCGAGCAGCGCGACACCAGCTCGGCCAGATAGCCGTGCAGGATGGCGTTGCCCGACAGCTCGCCCAGCCGCACATGAAAGGCGCTGGCCTGACGCGCCCACGCGGGTTGGCCTGCGCGATGCAGCAACGCGTGTTCGTCGCGCAGCTGCTTGCGCAGCGACGCGTAATCGGCCTTGGTCGCGCGCGCCACGGCCAGCGGCAGCAATGCGGCTTCCAGCGCGCGGCGCGCCTGGAAAATCTGCCGCGTGTCTTCGGGCGTGGGTTCGGCCACCACGGCGCCACGGTTGTGATGCAGGTCAACCACGTGCTCGTGCGCCAGCCTCTGCAAGGCCTTGCGCGCTACGGATCGCGACACGCCGAACAAGTCGCAGATGGCGGCTTCGGGCAGCTTTGTGCCGGGGGTCAGCCGCTGGCTCATCACGCTTTCGTAGACGGCCTCGCAGATGCGGCGCTCCATGTCGCTGTCGGGCGTGCCGTCGGCAGGGCCGGCGTCGCGCGGGGCCGCTGACGCGACGCTGGGGCGCTCCGTTGCGGCGGACACGACGCTGGGGCGCTCCGTTGCGGCGGACGCCACGGCGATCTTGCTGCGGGGGGCAGGCTTGGCGCGGGGTTTGGCGGGGCTTCGGCTGGGCATGCTGAACTCGAAAAGGTTAAACGGGTACGGCGGATAGGCGGGGTAAGACAGTTAAAGGGGTAAGACAGTTAAGCGGATATGGCAGTTAAACGGACAGGGCTGTTAAGCGGACAGGGCTGTTAAACGGATAGGGCAGTTAAACCGATAAAGCGGCGGGATTGTTCGGGGCCGGCCGGGCAGAGGCCCGGCCCTATAGCGCAGCAATCACGCCCGCTGGCAGGCTGTCCACATGGCGGCAGATTTCACCCGGCGTGGTGAACCAGATTTCGCCGCGGTCTCGCGCGGCGGCCAGCGGCGCGAGCGCCCGGCGCAGGTGCCGCAACCGGTACGGCTGCCCGACGATATACGGATGCAGCGCAATGCCCATGACCAGCGGCTGGCGGGTGGCCTGCACGCGCATCTCTTCGAACTGGTCAAGAATCATATCGGCAAAGTCGCGCGCGTCCATCTTGCGGCCCATGATCATCGGGATGTCGTTGAGCTCCTGCGGATACGGAATGGCCCAGAGGTCGCCCGCGCGGGTGCGCATGCGCATCGGCTGGTCGTCATGGCACCAATTCAGCGTGTAGCGGTAGCCGGCTTCGGCCAAGAGATCGGGCGTGGCGCGGCTTTCCGAGATCCATGGCGACAACCAGCCGGCGGGCGCATCGCCCGTGTGCTGACGGATGCGGTCGCGGCAATGCGCAAGCAGCGCGCTTTCCTCGGCCTCGGCCAGGCCGCCTTGCCGGTGCGCGTTGCTGTAGCCGTGGCCGATCAATTCATCACCGCGCGCGAGAAAGGCGTCAATCAGGTCGGGGCAGTGGTCATACAGAGCGGTGTTGATCAGCACGCCTGCTGGCAGGCGCAATTCGTCGAACAGGTCCAGGCAGCGCCACGCGCCCACGCGGTTGCCGTATTCGCGCCAGGCGTAGTTCAGCACGTCGGGATGCGGCGACGCCGGCCCCAGCTCGGCGCCCAGCCCTTCGCCAAACGCGAAGTGTTCGATGTTGAACCCCAGGTACACGGCCAGACGCGCGCCGTTGGGCCAGGTGTAGTCGGCCCGGCCAGAGATGGGCTGGTAGGCGAAGCGGCCATGGCAGGCCAGGGGCTCGGGCGTCCAGACGGCGCCGGAGGTGGACATAGACCCGGACATAGACCGGGACATCGAAGCGGACGTCGGTGCGGACGCATCTGCACGCCCCGGATTAGTGCTTGAAAGCAAGGATGGATTCATTTTGGTGCAAATCCTGATGCATGATTGTTAACAAAATTCCTGCTGCTTTGAAAACAAAATTTGGCGTTGACGCACACAAAGTGCAGTCAAAAGACGCCGCTTCCCCCTGGGAACGCCGTGATCGCCGCCCCCTGCGGCCGGGCCGGATCAGGTGGCATGGATCTTGCATGGGGTAGGCAAGCAGCACTTAACCCTATGCAAGATCCGTTCCACTTTTCCAGGAGTGCCCGATGGTCCCGACCCGCCGTTCCTTTCTGCTTCGCGCCACCGCCGCCGCCCTCTTCACGGCCGGCCTCGCCCTGCAACCGGCGCTTGCCGCCGACCCCATCAAGATCGGCCTGATCACCGCGCTATCGGGCGAGTCCGCCCGCGCGGGCGAAGCGCTGACGCGCGGCATGACCATCGCCATCGATGAAATCAACGCCAAGGGCGGACTGTTGGGCGGCCGCCAGATCGTGCTGGTGCGGCGCGACGACGAAGGCAACCCCGCAAAGGGCATGGCCGCCGCGCGCGAGCTCATCTTCAAGGAAAAAGTGGCCGTGCTGTTCGGCGGCCTGGACACGCCGGTGTCGATGGCCATCGTGCCCATCGTGAATCAGGAGAAGGTGCCGTTCATGGGCCCGTGGGCGGCCGGCACGGCCATCACGCAGAACAAGGGCAACCCGAACTTCGTGTTCCGCGTGTCGGCCATGGACGAGATCGTTGACAGCGCCATGGTTCAGTACGCGCAGAAGACCTTCCAAAGCGCCAAGCCCGGCATGATCCTGGTGAACAACCCCTGGGGCGAATCCAACGAGAAAGGCCTGAACGCCGCGCTGGCGGCCGCCAAGGTCACGCCCGCAGGCGTTGAAAAATTCCAGCCCAACGACCTGGACGTGGTGCCGCAGCTGAGCCGCCTGAAGGCCGCGGGCGCGGACACGCTGTTCCTGGTGGGTAACGTGGGCCCGTCGGCGCAAGTGGTGAAGTCGTTGGACCGCATGGGCTGGAAGGTGCCGATCGTGTCGCACTGGGGTCCTGCGGGCGGCCGCTTCACGGAGCTTGCCGGCCCCAACGCCAAGAACGTGCACTTCGTGCAGACCTACAGCTTCTTCGGCAAGCAAGGGCCGGTGGGCGACAAGGTGATGCAGGCGCTGAAGACCAAGTATTCCGACATCAAGGGCCCGCAAGACATCACGCCGGCAGTGGGTGTGGCCAACGCGTATGACGGCATGCAGCTGGCGGCGCTGGCCATCGCGCAGGCGGGCTCGACCGATGGCGACGCGGTGCGCCAGGGCTTCTACAAGATCGGCAAGTACGACGGCCTGATCAAGACATATGAGCAGCCCTTCACGCCGGCCTCGCACGATGCGCTGCGCGAGAACGACTACGTGTGGACGCAGTTCATCGACAACCGCATCCTGCCCGTCAAGGCCGCGCAGTAAGCCGGTGAAGTCCGCCGGCGCACGCGGCTCGCTGAGTACGCCGGCTCAATACAGCGAATTGAATTACGCGGGAGACGCGCATGTTGTTGATGTCCGCCATCGTCAGCGGCCTGGGTCTGGGAAGCATGTACGGACTGATGGCCCTGGGCTTTTACCTGACCTACGCCGTATCAGGCACGGTGAACTTCGCCCAGGGCAGTTCCATGATGCTGGGCGCCGTGCTGACCTACACGTTCGCGCAGACGCTGGGCTGGCCGCTTGCGCCCGCCTTGCTGGTGGCGCTGGCGCTGTGCGGCGTGTATGGGCTGGTGGTTGAGCGGCTGGCCGTGCGGCCATTCGCCAGCCGCGGCTCCAACGCGTGGCTGATGTCCACGGTGGCGCTGGGCATCGTGCTGGACAACATCGTGATGTTCACCTTCGGCAAGGAGCCGCGCAGCCTGCCGTCGCCGCTTGCGCAAGCGCCGCTTGAAATCGGCGGCCTGGGGCTGGGCATCTACCCGCTGCAACTGCTGATTCCGATTGTGGGCCTGGTGCTGGCGGCGGCGCTGCACACCTTGTCGCGCCGCACGCGCTGGGGCGTGGCGCTGCTGGCGGTGGTGCAGAACCCGAACGCCGCGCGGCTGATGGGCATTCCCGTGCGCCACGCCATCATGGCCGCGTTCGCCGTGTCCACGCTGTTTGCCGGCGTGGCCGGCGCGCTGGTTGCACCGCTGTTCAACGTGCAGGCGGACATGGGCACGCTGTTCGGGCTGAAGGCCTTTGTGGTCGCCATTCTGGGGGGCATCACCAGCGCCTGGGGCGTGATGATCGCAGGCCTGCTGTTTGGCGTGGTTGAAGCGCTGATCACCGTGGCCCTGGGCTCCGGATACACCCAGATCATCAGCTTCACGCTGGTGATCGTCATGTTGGCCGTGCGTCCCAATGGACTGTTCGGACGCGCCGATGTCAGGAAGGTCTGATGAATAAGCAACTTGCATCACGCTGGCTGCCGCTGGCGATTTACGCGCTGCTGGCCGTGGCCAGCCTGGCTCTGGCGGCCACCGTCAACGGCTATTACGTGTTCGTGCTGGGCAACGTGGCGCTGCTGGCGCTGGCCGGCATCGGGCTGAATGTGCTACTGGGGCTGACCGGGCAGATGTCATTCGGACACGCGGGCTTTTACGCCATCGGCGCCTATACCGTGGCCATGCTGACGGGACAGGCCGGCTGGAGTTTCTGGCTGGCCTGGCCCGCGGCCGCATTAGTGGCGGGCGCGTTTGGCTTGCTGCTGGCGCTGCCCGCGCTGCGCGTGAAAGGGCCGTACCTGGCGATGATCACCATCGCATTCGGCTTCATCGTCGAGCACGCGCTGATCGAAGGCGGTGACGCGACCGGCGGACAGAACGGGCTGATGGGCATCGTGCAGCCGGCGTTCGCGGGCATAGGCGGCGATCGCGGCGTGGCGATGCTGGCGATCGTGGCCGTGTTCGTGGCGCTGGCGGCGTACGCCCTGCTGGCCCGTGGCACGTGGGGCGCGGCGATGCGCGCGGTGAAAGACAGCGAGACGGCCAGCGAATCCATCGGCATCAACCCGCTCATGGTCAAGGCCGTGGCGTTCATGGTGTCGGCCGCGGTGGTGGGCTTGGCGGGCGGGCTCTACGCGCCGCAGGCTGGCATGATCACACCGCACAACTTCAACTTCATGCAGTCCATCCTGTTCGTGCTGGCGGTGACGCTGGGCGGCGCGGGATCGCTTGCCGGCCCCTTGCTGGGCGCGGTGGTGGTGGGGCTGCTGCCGGAAATGCTGTCCAGCCTGGAAGAATACCGGCTGCTGTTCTTCGGCGCGTTTCTGCTGGTGGTGCTGTGGGCGGCGCCGGATGGCGTGGCCGGCTTGTTGTCGCGGTGGCGGCGCAACGCGGCCACGCAGGCGCTGGCGCCGCGCCAAGGCGGCATGGCCATGGGCGCACGCCCCCGCGGCGTGTTGCGCGCCGATGCCTTGACCATGACGTTTGGCGGCGTGCGCGCCGTGCAGTCGGTGTCGTTCACCGTGCCGCCCGCTGCGGTGACGGCGTTGATCGGCCCGAACGGCGCGGGCAAGTCCACCGTTATCAACATGCTTAGCGGCTACTACCAGCCCACCAGCGGCGCGGTGGCGCTGGGCGACGCGCCCTTGGCCGCACTGCCCGCTTACCGGGTTGCGCGCAGCGGCATCGCCCGCACCTACCAGACCTCGCAATTGTTCGACACGCTAAGCGTGGAAGACAACGTGGCGCTGGGCATGGTGCGCGGCCGGTTGGGCGGGCTGCTGGCGTCGCGCCGCTTTCTGGCGCCGGACGTGCGCGAACGCGCGCGCGCCCTGCTTGCGTTCTGCGGCTATGAAGGCGCGCTGGACACGCCCGCCGCCGACCTGCCCCACGTCGACCGCCGGCTGGTGGAGATTGCGCGCGCGCTGGCTACCGACGCCGACATTCTGCTGATGGACGAGCCCGCCGCGGGCTTGTCACGCGAAGACAAAACGCGCTTGGCTGGCCTGCTGCGGCGCATCGCCGAGGCGGGTGCGGGCGTGCTGCTGGTGGAGCACGACATGGCGCTGGTGATGGGCGTGTCCGATCACATCGTCGCCATCGATGCCGGGCGCGAACTGGCGCAAGGCACGCCGGCCGAGATTCAACAATCGGCCGCCGTGCGTCAGGCGTATCTGGGCGATGAAAGCGCCCGCCGCGCCCCCGCCGCGCGGCAACGTGCGGCAGGAACGGGCATCGCGCCCGAGGTGCTGGGCGTGGGCAATCTGGTGACCGGCTATGGCGCGAACCCCGTGCTGCACGGCATCGACCTGCAAGTGCGCCAGGGCGAGATGGTGGCGCTGCTGGGCGCCAACGGCGCGGGCAAGTCGACCTTGATGCGCACGCTGGCGGGGCTGCATCGGCCCGTGCAAGGCGGCATGCATTTGCAGGGCGTGGAACTGAATGGCCTTGCCGCCGACCGCATCGTGGGGCGCGGGCTGGTGCTGGTGCCGGAAGGCCGGCAGGTGTTCCCGGGCTTGAGCGTGCTGGACAACATCCGGCTGGGCGCCTTCCTGCATCCCGCCGACCGCGAGGCCCGCGTCGAAGAAATGCTGACGCGCTTTCCGCGCTTGCGCGAACGGCTGCATCAACGCGCGGGTTTGTTGTCAGGCGGTGAACAGCAGATGCTGGCGATTGCGCGCGGGCTGATGTCCAAGCCCGTGATCCTGCTGCTGGACGAGCCCTCGCTGGGGCTGGCGCCGAAGATCATCGATGAATTGTTCGAAGCGCTGGACCGCTTGCGCGCAGAATCGATGACGATCTTGCTGGTGGACCAGATGGCGGCGCTGGCGCTGTCACTGGCCGACCGCGCGTATGTGCTGGAATCGGGCCGCGTGGCGGCGCAAGGCACGGCGCAAGAGATCGCGCAGGACGGGGCGCTGGCGCGAGCGTACTTGGGCGCATGAGATCGGGGCATTGTCCCGAAAACATCGCCAAATCATCGCCGAATCATCGCCCCATCAGCGCACGTTAGCCTTCGTCCGCGCCCAGCCGCGCGCCGGCGCGCACGATGCCGCAGCGCTTGTGGGCGCGCATCACCACGCCGACTTCGCTGTTGAGCACGCCGTCCAGCTCGCCCAGGCGGCGCGTCACGACATCCCACAGGTGCAGGCTGTCGCGGCACAGCACGTGCCAGAACAATTGCGACGCGCCGCTGGTGCCGAACAGGCAGCGCGTGTGCGGGTCCAGCGCCAGATGCGCGGCCAGCGCGTCCACCGCCTGCGGGCGCACCTGCACCGAGATCACGGCTTCCACCGGGAAGCCGACCAGCGCGGGTTCGACTTCCACACGAAAGCTCAGCGCGCGCCGCTCCACCAGATGCTGCAACAGCCGCTGCGCGGTCGGTTCGCTGACGTTGGCTTGCTCGGCCAATTCCGCCAGGCTGGCGCGCCCGTCGCGCATCAGATGCGCCACCATGCGCTGCTCGGGTTCAGTCAGCGCGACGGGGGGTGACGCGGAGGGCGTCTCGACCCCAGCGTCCGCTTGCGCCTGAATGCGCCATTGCCCGGCGCGGCGAAACGGCCGCAGAACAAGGCGCGCTTCCACGTGCTCGACCCCATCTATCGACGGCAGCACACGGGTCACCACATCAGGCATGTCAGCCGCGTCCGCCAAAGTCAGCTCGGCCATCAGATCGGCCGTGCCGGCCAGCGTGACGACCAGTTGGCAGATGTCCAGCCGCGCCAGTTGATCGGCCACGTCCGGCACGCGGCCCGACCGGCAGCGCACCCACGCATGCAGCACCACGCCCTGGCCCATGGCCAGCGGATCAGGTTCGGCAATGACGCGCAACGCATCCGCGTCCATCAGGCGGCGGATGCGGCGCGCAACCGTCCGCTCGGCGATGCCGGTGGCCGCGCCCAACTCGCGCCAGGAGGCGCGGGGGTCCGACTGCAACGCAATCAGGCAGGCCAGATCGGTGTCATCGAGCGCTGGCATTAGGGGCTTACCCTTACTTGACGTGACCATATTCATTAATCTAACGTTCGCGCATTGATAAAAACACAAAATTAAACGGTCTTTTTGACCAAAAATAAATTCTTATTTTGAGGACGTCATGAGCAGCCCATCCGCGACCTTGCGCAGCAAGCAAGGGGCAAGCGCCGCGCCCGCCAGCGCTGCGCCCGTATCCCGCGCCCGCACCATTCTGGCCGGTAGTGTAGGCAATGCGGTCGAGTGGTTCGATTGGACCATCTACGCCTCGTTCGCCATCTTCTTCTCAAGCCAGTTCTTCCCGCCGGGCAACGAAACCACCGCACTGCTGGCCACCTTCGGCATCTTCGCCGTGGGCTTCTTCATGCGTCCGGTTGGCGGCTGGGTGCTGGGCATTTTCTCTGACCGCTACGGCCGCAAAGCCGCGCTGGGCCTGACGATTCTGATGATGGCGGGCGGTTCGCTCATCATCGCCATCACGCCCACCTACGCCACGATCGGCCTGGCCGCCCCGCTGCTGCTGACCGGCGCACGCCTGTTGCAAGGCCTGTCGCTGGGCGGAGAGTATGCCTCGGCCACGACCTTTCTGGCGGAAATGGCGCCGCCTGAGAAGCGCGGCTTCTATTCCAGCTTTGTGTTCTTCAGCGCCGCCGTCGGCATTCTGGCCGCGTCTGCCGTGGGCTGGATTCTGACGTCGACGCTTACCAAGGCCGACATGGCGGCCTGGGGCTGGCGCATTCCGTTCCTGCTGGGCGCCTTGGGCGGTCTGGCCGGCATGTGGATTCGCCGCGCCATCCCGGAAACCGAAGCGTTTTCGCACGCCAAGAAGGCGGGCGTCGAAAAGCAGCCGCTGCGCACGCTGCTGCGCGACCACCCGCGTGAAGTGCTGCGCATCGTGGGCTTCTCGGTGCTGACCACGTTCGCGTTCTACATCTTCGTGGCCTATGTGCCCACCTACGCCATCCGCCAGGTGGGGGCTGACCCGAAGACCGCGTTCGCCGCCAACACCGTCGCGCTGATCGTCTTCATGCTGGTGCAGCCGCTGTTCGGCATCTTGTCCGACCGCATCGGCCGCAAGCCGCAGCTGATCTTCTTTGCCGCGGGTTACCTGGTGTTCTTCTACCCGCTGATGACGACGCTAGGGCCGTCCTTCGGTTCGATCCTGGCGGTGGAATTGTTTGGCCTGGTGCTCTACGCCATGTACACGGCCATTGCGCCGGCCATCATGTCGGAGCAGTTCCCCACCAGCGTGCGCGCCGTCGGTATCGGCACGCCGTACAACCTGGTTGTTGCGCTGCTGGGCGGCACCACGCCCTACCTGCTGACCTGGCTGCAAAGCAAGGGCATGGAGCGCTGGTTCTTCTACTACGTGCTGGCGGGCGCCGTGATCACGCTGATCACCTTCATCCGCATGCCCGAAACAAAGGGCCAGACGCTGAAATAACGCGCTCAAGCACCCCGTGTAAACGCTTTCCGGCCTCGCCACGGCCGGAAAGCTTTTTCTTTTTCCATGAGATCCATGCCTGAACACGACCACACCGCCCTGCATTTCCAAGACGCCCGCGAACTTGCCCGCGCCATCCGCCAACGCGAACTGACATCGCGCCAGGTCACCACGCACTTTCTGGACCGCATCGAACGCGCGGCTCCGCTTGCCGCCTACAGCGAGATCACCGCGGAACGTGCGCTGGCGCAGGCCGACGCCGCCGACCGCCTGCAAGACGCGGGCCTGTTGATGGGCCCGTTGCACGGCGTGCCGGTCGCGGTGAAGGACAGCATTCAATGGCAAGGCACGCCCACCACCGGCGGCTCCCAGACCCGGCGCGGCGTCATCAGCGGTGAAACGTCGACGGCGGTGCGCGCCCTGTCCGCCCAAGGCATGGTGATTCTGGGCAAGACGCGCATGACGGAATTCGCGTTCGGGCTGTCGGGCCAGAACCCCACGCAAGGCACGGCGCGCAATCCCTGGGATGCGAAGGTGGCACGCGCGCCGGGCGGGTCTTCCAGCGGCGCGGGCGTGGCGGTGGCGGCCGGCCTTGCGCCCATCGCGCTGGGCGGCGACACCGGTGGTTCGGTACGCGCGCCGGCGGCCTTGAACGGACTGGTCGGCTACAAGCCGTCGTCCGGGTTGATCAGCCGCGCGGGCTGCCTGCCGCTGTCTGACACGCTGGACGTGCTGGGCCCCATCGCCCGCAACGTGGCCGATGCCCGCCTGCTGGCGCAATTGCTGGCCGGCCCCGATGTGGACGATGCCGCCACCTTGGCCGTGCCGGCCGCCTGCTTCACCGCGCTTCGGCATCCTGCCGCCCGTCGGCCGAATACGGTCGCCGTGCTGGCGCCAGAAGCCTGGCCCGCAGCGCTGACCGAAGCGGGGCTGCAAACCTGCCACCAGGCGCAGGAACAGCTGGCAGCGGCCGGGCTCACGCCCACCGCCTGGCACCCGCCCGCCGGCCTGTCGTTCGCGCGCATGGCGGACGATAACTCGCTGGTGCTGGCCTACGAGGCCTATCGCTACTACGGCGCGCTGGCGGAAAACCCCGCCGCGCCCTTGTGGGAAGTGGTGCGGGCGCGTATCGCGGCGGGCGGCCGGATCGCGCAAGCCGATTACGAAGCCGCTTTGCTGCGGCGCGCTGCCGACATGGCCGCCTTCGCCAGCGCCATGCAGGGGCTGGACGCCTTGCTGATGCCCGCGTGCGACCAGGCCGCGCAAGCGCTGGACGAAGACGACGTGCGCCATGTGGGCCTGGGCAAATTGCTGCGCCCGGCTAATTTCCTGGGCGCGGCCGCCATCGCGTTGCCCGCGGGCTTCGACGCCGACGGCATGCCCATGTCGGTGCAACTGCTGGCCCCGGCGGGCGGCGACGCCGCCTTGCTGGATTGCGCAGCGGTGCTGGAACCCGTGCTGGCGCCGGTAGCGCGCGTGCCGGATCTATCGTCCTGGGGCTTGTAAACTTCGCGGCGATAAAAAAGCCCCTTGAGCAATCAAGGGGCTTTTTTGTGTTTGAAGATGACCGGTCCTGTACGTGCAACCTATGGCAGGACGGGTCAAGACGCGCTTTACAGCGCTTTCTTCAGTTCCTGAACCTTGTCCGTGGCTTCCCACGAGAATTCCGGCTCGGAACGGCCAAAGTGGCCGTAGGCGGCGGTCTTGGCGTAGATCGGGCGCAGCAGATCCAGCATGTTCACGATGCCCTTCGGACGCAGGTCGAAGTGTTCGCGAACCAGCTTGGCGATCTGGTCGTCGGGGATGACGCCGGTGCCTTCCGTGTACACGGTGATGTTGATGGGTTCGGCCACGCCGATGGCGTAGCTGACCTGCACCTGGCACTGACGCGCCAAGCCGGCGGCCACGATGTTCTTGGCCACGTAGCGGGCGGCGTAGGCGGCCGAACGGTCGACCTTGGACGGGTCCTTGCCCGAGAACGCGCCGCCACCGTGCGGGCATGCGCCGCCGTAGGTGTCGACGATGATCTTGCGGCCGGTCAGGCCGCAATCGCCTTGCGGGCCGCCGATAACAAAGCGGCCGGTCGGGTTGACCAGGAACTTCGTGTTCGGCGTGATCAGGCCTTCGGGGAAGCTCAGCTTGATGATGTCTTCGATCACCGCTTCGCGGATGGTGTCTTGCGTGACTTCCGGCGCGTGCTGGGTCGACAGCACCACGGTGTCGACTTCCGCCGGGCGGCCGTCGATATAGCGGAACGTCACTTGCGACTTGGCGTCCGGGCGCAGCCACGGCAGGCGGCCGTCCTTGCGCAGTTCGCTCTGGCGCTGCACCAGGCGGTGCGCGTACCAGATCGGCGCCGGCATCAGGTCGGGCGTTTCATCGCACGCGTAACCGAACATCAGGCCTTGGTCGCCCGCGCCCTGGTTCAGATAGTCTTCCGAGCTGCGGTCCACGCCTTGGGCGATGTCCGGCGATTGCTTGTCATAAGCAACCAGCACGGCGCAACCCTTGTAGTCGATCCCGTACTCGGTGTTGTCGTAGCCGATGCGGCGAATGGTGTCCCGCGCAACCTGGATGTAGTCGACGTTGGCGGTAGTGGTGATTTCACCGGCCAGAACGACCAGGCCCGTGTTGCACAGCGTTTCAGCTGCGACACGCGCGTTGGGGTCCTGCGTGAAGATGGCATCCAGAATCGAGTCGGAAATCTGGTCGGCAACCTTGTCGGGGTGCCCTTCAGAGACGGATTCGGAGGTGAAGAGAAAATCGTTATTGGCCACAGATGCGTCCTTAGTGTCCGGCTTGACCGGCTCATAGGTTCACGAGGCGCGTTGCACCCCGGAATGCATGACATACGCTATCTGGGTGCGACGCTTTAGCGGATTTGGCATGGGCCGCGCGTGGCGCTGCACCCTTGCCGTCGCCCCGCAAGTTGTCGGTTAACTCGGCGACTGAGCGGATTTTAAGCGAAAATGCCGGTCTTATGCTCGCGCCGGGGGTGTAAACATATTCCCGAACACCGGCATGACCCTGCCCGTCCTTACCCATTTGCCGCATGCTGCTCGCTCTGTTCCGCCTCTTCGCCGCCTTGCCGCTACCCGTTGCGCACGCCATCGGGCGCGCGGCCGGGCTTGCCGTGTATGCCTGGCCGGGCAAGTACCGGCGCAGGCTTCAGGCCAATGCCGCCCAGGCCGGCTACCCGGGCGCGGCGTTCGCCCGCCATGCGGCGGCCGAAACCGGCGCGATGATTCTTGAAAACCCGCGCGTCTGGTTCAAGAACGAGCAAAGCCTGGCCCAAGTGGTGTCGGACGATAACGAGGTTGTCGCAGCCGCGCGGGCCGAAGGCCGCGGCATTCTGTTCCTGACGCCGCACCTGGGCTGCTTCGAGATCACCGCCCGCTACCTGGCGCGCCAGATGCCGATGACGGTGATGTTCCGCCCGCCGCGCAAGGATGTGCTGGCCCCGTTGCTTGAGACGGCGCGCAACAGTTCCGCCGTCAACGCCGTGCCGGCCACCATGCAGGGGGTGCGCGAATTCGTGCGGGCGCTGCGCCGGGGCGAATCCGTCGGCATGCTGCCAGACCAGGCGCCCAGCGTGGGCGACGGCGTGTGGGTGCCGTTTTTCGGTCGCCTGGCCTATACGATGACGCTGCCCAGCAAACTGGCCACGCAGACCCATGTGCCGATCATCCTGACCGCCGGCGAACGCCTGCCCAAGGGCCGGGGCTGGCGCATCCATTACGTCCGGGTGCCAGAACCGCTGCCGGCCGAGCCCGAAGCCCAAGCCGCCCTGATCAACGCCGCCATGGAAACGCTGATCCGCCGCTGCCCCGAGCAATACCTCTGGAGCTACAACCGCTACAAGACCCCGCGCGGCGCGCCCCCGGCGCCCGACACCGCCCCGGCTTCCCCGCCCCCGGCCCCCTGACGCCCCCGCCGCCCGGTCTTTTCCCGACACGATGAACGATTCAAAAACGCGCACCCTGGTCACTCTGTTGAAATGGTTCGGCCGCATCAAGCCGTCGACGCGCCAGCGCATTGGCGCCGTCCTGGGCTGGCTTGCGCCGCGTCTGGCCAAGTCCCGCGCGCGCATCGTGCGCCGCAATCTTGAGCTCTGCTTTCCCGATCAGCCCGAATCCGTGCGCGAACAATGGGTCGCGGACCATTTCCGTGCGCTGGCGCAATCCATCGTCGACCGCGGCGTGCTTTGGTATGGCACCCCCGAGGCCGTCAAGGACATGGTCACGCAGACCGGGGCCGACCGCATCAATGCGCTGATCGCCGAGGGCCGTTCGGTGATTCTGCTGGCGCCGCACTTCATTGCGCTGGACGCCGCCGCCACCCGCCTGACCATGGAAGTGCCTAGCGCCGCCACCATGTACACGCCGCAAAGCGACCCGCACATTGATGCCGTCGTGGCGGCCGGACGCGCCCGGTTCAACGAAGTGTTCCTGGTCAGCCGCAAGGACGGCGTGCGCGACCTGATCCGCCATCTGCGCGTGCCGCGCCCGGTGTATTACCTGCCCGACATGGACTTCGGCCGCCAGGGTTCGGTGTTCGTGCCGTTCTTCGGCGTGCAGGCGGCCACGCTGCTGGCCACCGCCCAGCTCGCCCAGAAATGGGACGCCGCTGTCCTGCCCATCGTGGGTTTCTGGAATCCGGATACCGGCCGTTACCACGTCGATGTCTTGCCGCCGCTTGAGAATTTCCCGGGCGATGCGTCGCTGGAAGACGCCACCGCGCGTCTGAACCGCGAGCTGGAATCCTGGGTGCGCCGCTGCCCCAGCCAGTATTACTGGGTGCACCGCCGCTTCAAGACCCGTCCCCCGGGCGAACCCAAACTCTATTAAGGCCCGCTGTTCGGGCGCCGAGCGCTGGGCGCCGAACACCGGCTGCCTGCGCCCAAATAATGGGCGATAATCGCCGGATGAACTGGAACTTCACCAAAATGCATGGCGCGGGCAACGACTTTGTCGTGCTCGACGGGGTCCGCCAGACCATCGACATGACGCCTGAACGGGCGCGCGCCTTGGGCGACCGGCACTTCGGCATTGGCGCCGACCAGATCCTGCTGGTCGAACGCGCCACCCGCCCGGACGCTGATTTCCGCTATCGCATTTTCAATTCCGACGGCAGCGAAGTCGAACACTGCGGCAACGGCGCGCGCTGCTTCGTGCGCTTCGTGCACGAACAAGGCCTGTCCGACCGCAACCCGCTGCGCGCCGAAATCGCCACCGGCATCCTCGTGCTGGACGAAGGCGACGACGAACAAGTCACCGTTGAAATGGGCAGCACCCGCTTCGACCCCGCTGCGCTGCCGTTCGACACCGCCGGCTTGGCCTCGCAACGCGAAGGCGACGACACGCTCTGGGAACTGGACCTTGACGCGCCCGCGGGCGTGGCCAACAAGGTGCTGCTGTCCGCCGTGGCCATTTCGAATCCGCATGCGGTGCAGGTGGTCGACAACGTCGACACCGCGCCCGTCGGCATCCAAGGCCCGCTGATCGAAACCCATCCGCGCTTTGCGCGCCGCGTCAACGCGGGCTTCATGCAAATCGTCGACCGCCACAACATCCGCCTGCGCGTTTTCGAACGCGGTGCGGGCGAAACGCTGGCCTGCGGCACGGGCGCTTGCGCCGCGGTGGCGGCCGGCATCCGCCGCGGCCTGCTGGAATCACCCGTGCGCGTGCAAACGCGTGGCGGCGTGCTCACCATTGCCTGGAACGGCGAACAGCTGCGCATGACCGGCCCGGCCGAATCCGTGTTCACGGGGCAAGTCGACATCGACAAGCTCGTCTTCTCCATGGCGCTGAATCGCTGACCCTATGACTGATACCACTTTCACCGCTCAGGACATCGCCGCTTTCCTGCAAGACCACCCCGGCTTCTTTGACGAACACGCCGATGTGTTCGCCGCCATGCAGGTGCCGCATCCGCATGGCACGCGCGCCATCTCGTTGGGCGAACGCCAGATCCTGACGCTGCGCGAACGCAACCGCGAACTGGAATGGCGCCTGCAAGAGCTCGTGCGCAACGCCACCGCCAATGAAAGCATCGGCACGCATGTGGCCAAATGGTGCAGCCGCCTGCTGTCTGAAAACGACCCGCAGCGCGTGCCAGGCGAAATCGCGCTGGGTCTGGCCGAACAATTCGAACTGAACCACGTGGCGCTGCGCCTGTGGGACTTGTCGGAATTGCCCGCCACCGGCTACGGCGAACCCGTCTCGCAAGACGTGCGCACATTCACCGACAGCCTGAAGACGCCTTACGTCGGCACCGACACCGATTTCGAAGCGGCCGGCTGGCTCGACAGCAAGCCGAAGTCGCTGGCGCTGGTGCCATTGCGCCTGGAAGCCGACGGCGCAGCCGTAGGCCTGCTGGTGCTGGGCTCCGACGACCCCGAGCGCTTCACGCCCGAAATGGGTACAGCGTTTCTGGAATCCATCGGCCAACTGGCCTCCGCGGCGCTGCATCGTTTGAACCCGGCTTCGCCGAAGGTCTGACGCGGCGGCGACTATCGCATCGGATCTCCCCAACGGGTCCACCTCACCGACGAGCGGACATGAACCAGGCACCGGATAGCACTACGCAAGACGCCACGCCGCTGCCTGATCCGATGCGTGCCTGGCTGCGCCATCTGGAAACCAACCGCCGTTATTCGCCCCACACACTGGACGGCTATCGGCGCGAGCTGCATTTCCTGCGCGACCTTGCCGACCGCGCCCGCCTGCCGCTGGACAAGATCGCCAACGGCCACATCCGGCAATTCGTGGCGCGCCTGCACGCGCAGGGCCGCGGCCCGCGCAGCCTGGCCCGAACGCTGGCCGCGTGGCGCGGCTTCTATCAATGGTGGGCGCCATCCATCGACCTGGCAGGCAACCCCGTGGCAGGCGTGCGCGCCCCCAAAGCGCCGCGCGGCCTGCCCAAGGCCTTGTCCGTCGAACAGACGCAGGCGCTGCTGGACCGGCCGCCCGCCAAGGTCGCGAACGAACCCGCCGCGCTGCGCGATCAGGCGATGCTTGAACTGCTGTATTCCAGCGGCTTGCGGCTGTCGGAACTGGTGGGGCTGGACTTGCGCTACACGCGGTCGGCCGATTATGAATCGCGCGGCTGGTTAAAACTGGACGAAGCCGAGGTCGAAGTGTTGGGCAAGGGCGGCAAGCGCCGCTCGGTGCCGGTGGGTCAGGCAGCCATTGCCGCCTTGCAGAAGTGGATCGCGGTGCGGCCACAGCTGGCACCGCCCCACCCCGCCCCGCAAGATGCCGCCGCCTTGTTCCTGGGCGCGCGCGGCAAACGCATTTCGCCACGCGTGGTGCAACTGCAATTGGCGCAGATCGCGCAACAGGCCGGGCTGCCCACCCACGTGCATCCCCACGTTTTGCGCCACAGCTTCGCCAGCCATGTACTGCAATCGGCGCAAGATCTGCGCGCGGTGCAAGAGATGCTGGGCCACGCCAATATCTCTACCACCCAGGTCTACACCCGGCTGGACTTCCAGCATCTGGCCAAGGCCTACGACCAGGCGCATCCGCGCGCCGGCCGCAAATCCTGAGCGCCTAGCCGCCCCCGGCCACCATGCCGCCCAGCAGCATGACGCCCAACAACAGCACCGCCAACGCCGCCAGCGCTTCCACGCCATAACGCAAGCGCGCCGCGCCCGTGCTGGACAAGCGGTTGCCGATGCGCGTGGCCGCGCCGCCCGCGGCCACCGCCAGACAAGCCAGCGCCGCCACCGTCAACCCCGTACCCAGCCCCATCGCCAACGCCGACGCGACGCCCGCCAGGAAAAAACCTTGCGACAAGGCGAACACCAGCACGATCAGCGCGCCGCTACACGGGCGCAGCCCCACCGCCAGAATGGCCGAACCCGCGCGGCGCCAGTTCAACGCACCCGCCACCTGATCGGGTGCAGGCACATGCGCATGGCCGCAACCGCAATCGTGATCGTGATCGTGATCGTGATCGTGGTGATCGTGGTGATGGTGTTGATGATCGTGGTGATGGGGATGATGGTGTTGATGGGGAGGGTGGCGCACATGTACATGCGGCGTGGGCGCCTGCACGGCAATCGCTCGCAACGCCGCGGCGCCCTTCAACCCTGGCGCTGCGGCCGGCGTTGCCACAGCCGACACAGCCGACACAGCCGGCACAGCCGACACAGCCGGCACATGCCGGCGGCGCAGCAACGGCCGAATCGCCTTGATCCACACCAGCCATGCGCCCAGCAACGTCACCAGCGCATAAGACGCCAGCTCCAGCCAGCGCGTGGCCTGGTTCATCGTGGCGGCGGTGGCGTTGAACACCACCGCCAACACCGCCACCATTGCAATGGCCACCAGCGCCTGGATCAGCGCAGACGCCAAGGCCAGCAGCGCACCGTTGCGCGCCGTCTGCCGGTTGGCCAGCACGTAGGAAGATATCACCGCCTTGCCGTGCCCGGGTCCCAGCGCATGAAACACGCCATACGCGAACGACAGGCCGATCAACGTCCACGCCGCGCCTCCTTCCGTTTGCCAGGCACGCACCGCGCCCGTCAGCTGGCGATAGAAATGGCTTTGCCAGACCGACACTTGCCCGAAGAAGCTGGCCAGCCAGCCCGAGCCACCCATACCCGCGCTGCTTTCCGGCACGCCAAAAGGATGCGCGCCTTGCGCGGCCGCCGCGCCCATGCCGCCCAGCAGCAGCACGGCCGCCAGCCACAGCATCGCGGGATAACGCCGCGCTACGGGCATCGCACCTCGATGCGGTGCGTGAGCCCCTTGGTGATGGCAAAGAGTTCGTCCGGCAACGCGTCCGGATCGGCCGGGATCGCGGCCAGTTGCTGCATGGTCTTCCAATCCAGTTCCTTGGGCTTGCGGTAGGCGGACGTGCACGCGGCGGCATCCGGGCCGCCCAGCGACACCGCGCCCTTTTCATCAAAGGCGTACGCCACGAAATAGGTGGGATCGTAGATATCCACCTGCGCGCCGTCCGCGCCCGGCGCCACGGGCGTGGCCAAGGGCAAGGTGAACGACAGCGTCAAGCGCGTGGTCTTCGGATTCCAGTCGACACGCGCATCGCGCGGCGCGGCAAACGCCGCCATCTCGCCGTCGACCGTCACGCGGGTGAAGTAGTGCGAAATCGGTTCACCCAGCGCCGTCATCCAGTCTTTCGCCATGCCCTTGAGCGTATCGGCGGGCAAGGAGCCGTCCTTGCTCTTCTTCAGGCCTTGCGTGGCGTAGGCGCCGAACATGTCATCAAACAGCCAGACCTGGCGCACGGCCGTGATGCGGTGCTGCGCATCGATGTCGATAACCGCGCGAGCGTCGATCCACATATGCGGGTGCGCGCTGGCGGCGCCGGCCGCCAGCAGTGCCGTCGCGGCGGTCAGGGCTGCAAGGCCGCGGCGAGCTGACGTACGTTCCATTCAAACATTTCCAGATAGGTAGCGCCGGGCTGTCCGGGCTTGGACAGCGCATCGGAATAAAGCGTACCACCCACCTTGGCGCCGGTTTCGCGAGCAATCTGCTGCACCAGTTTCGGGCTGGTGATGTTCTCGATGAACACCGCTGGCACCTTGTCACGCTTGACCTGTTCGATGATGCGGGCGACTTCGCCGGCAGACGGTTCGGCGTCCGTTGACACGCCCATCGCCGAAATGAACGTCACCCCATAGGCATCGCCGAAATACCCGAAGGCGTCGTGGGACGTCACAACCTTGCGGCGCTCGGCGGGAATGGCGCCGAACGTTTGTTTTGCGCGGGCATCCAGCGCTTCGAGTTTGGCGATGTAGGCGGTGGCGCGCTGGCGGTACGCGTCGGCATGCGCCGGGTCGGCGGCGGCCAGGCCTTCGGCTACGTTGCGCGCGTAGATTACGCCGTTGGCCAAACTTTGCCAGGCATGCGGGTCCGCGTCGCCGTGATGGTGGTGGCCGTCTTGCTGGCCGTCCTTGGCGCCGTCCTTGGCGCCGTCCTTGGCGCCGTCCTTGGGGCCGTCCTTGGGGCCGTCCGTGGCACCGTCTTTGTGATCGTGATCATGATCCTGGCCGTGATCATGGTCATGCTCGTCGTGCTCGTCCTGCTTGCCGCCATGCCCATCGCCCGCGAACTTGCGCGGCGTGATGCCTTGCGACGCCACCACGGTCTGGCCCGCAAAGCCCGACGCCTTCGTCAGCTTGGGCAGCCAGGTTTCAAACTCCAGCCCGTTCACAAACAGCACGCGCGCGGCGGACAGCTTCTTCGCGTCGCCCGGCGTGGGTTCGTATTCGTGCGCGTCGCCGTCCGGCCCCACCAGCGTCGTCAGGCTGACGTCGTTGCCGCCCACTTCGCGCACGATGTCGCCCAGGATGGAAAAGCTGGCCACGGCCTTCAGCGGTTCGGCGGCATGCGACACGCCGAATACGGCCGACAGGCACACGCCAGCCATGGCCCGCAACGCGCGCCGGCGCAGCGGCAGATTGGAACGCATAGCGAATCTCCTTAGGAAGTCAGGCCGGGCGCACACCGCGCCGGGCCCGCAGCAGCCCGCCTTGCGGGCCGCCAACGATGGAAAACAGGTAGCAGACGCCGGCCGCCAGAATGATCGACGGCGAGGCCGGCACATTGAAGTGATAGGACACGAGCAGCCCGCTCACGGACGCCAGCACGCCGAAACTGGCCGCCAACGGAATCTGCCGGGCCGCCGACCGCACCCAGAACCGCGCGGCCGCGGCGGGCAGCATCATGATCCCGACGACCATCAAGGTGCCCAGCACCTGGAAGCCCGCCACCAGGTTCACGACCACCAGCACCAGAAAGCCCATGTGCACCCACCCGCCCCCGCCGCCGCTTGCGCGCAAAAAACCCGGGTCCAGACATTCGGCGACCAGCAGCCGGTAGATGGCCGCCAGCACCGCCAACGTCACGCTGGCCGTAATGGTCACCAGCAGCAGCGACGCGTCATCCAGGCCCAGCACCGTGCCGAACAGCACATGCAGCAGATCCATGTTCGAGCCGCGCAACGACACCAGCAGCACGCCCAGCCCCAGCGAGATCAAATAGAAGGCCGCGAAACTGGCGTCTTCACGCAGCGGCGTCAGCCGTGCAACCAAGCCGGCCAGCAGCGCGACCGCCAGGCCGGTAGCGATACCGCCCAGCATCATCGCGCCCAGCGACAGGCCCGACAGCAGGAACCCCGCCGCCACCCCCGGCAAGATCGCGTGCGACATCGCGTCGCCCATCAGGCTCATGCGCCGCAGCACCAGAAACACGCCCAGCGGCGCGGCCCCCAGCGACAAGGCGCACGCGCCCGCCAGCGCGCGCCGCATGAAGCCGTAGTCCAGAAAGGGCGAGACCACCCATTGCGCCAAGCTCATGCGTAAGCCCTCGCGTGCCATTGCCGCGCGATCTTCAGATGCGCGTCGTTCAGGGTGTCGGCCGTGCCGCCCCAGGCGACAACCGCGCCGGACAGCAACAGGCAATCGGGGAAGTGATCGCGCACCAGATCCAGGTCGTGCAGCACGGCGATCACGGTGCGCCCCTGGCCGTGCAAGCCGCACAACAGCGCCATCAAGTCGTCGGCGGTATGGCTGTCGACCGCGGCGAAGGGTTCGTCCAGCAGCAGCACGGGCGCATCCTGCACCAGCATCCGCGCGAACAACGTGCGCTGCATCTGCCCGCCCGACAGCGTGTCCACGCCGCGCGCGGCAGCATCGGCAAGACCGACGGTTTCCAGCGCATCCATGCAGCGGTCGAGTTCGTCGTCGCGATACCGGCGCCATCCGCCCACGCGGCGCCACGCGCCCATGGCGACCAGGTCCAGCACCGAAACGGGAAACGAGCGGTCCAGCTCCGCCGCCTGCGGCAGCCACGCCAACTCCGAGCGCCCCGCGCCGCTGATGCGCACGCTGCCGGTCATGGGGCGCAGCACGCCCATGATGCCTTTGATCAACGTGGACTTGCCCGCCCCGTTGGGTCCCACCACGGCCGTCATCCCGCCGGCGGCGAAGCGCCCCGACACCGACTTCAGCGCGGGATGGCCATGCCAGCCGAACGAGGCGTCCGACAGTTCAATCGTGACCGGCGACGCGCTCATCGCGGCCACCAGTCCAGCGCCCAGCCCGTCAGCGCCCAGAGCGCCGCAGCCGCGGCCAAGGCGAAGGCCATGCGGCGCCAGGCGGAAACCAGAAAAGCGGAACGGGGCGCGGTGCGGCGAGGCGGCGGGCTTTGCCGGGAAGCGGCCCCGGGCCGCGCAGGCAGAAGCGAGAAATGAGACATGGAAAACGTAACGACGAAAGGCGAGGACGACGGGCGGAAGACAAGAAACCAAGCGCAAAGAGGAAGACTGAAACCCAGAGGCCGAAACCCGTAGGCTGAAACTCAAGGGCTGAAACTCGAAGGCCAAAACCCGAGGGACGAAACTCAAAGGAATGTGACGCCGCCGGCGCTCGGAGTGAAAGTTTTATTATGTTATATCATAACTAATCGCCCTTGTTTCCGGCGTCCTCACCCGCATATCCATGTTTTCTGCTACCTTCCAGGCATCTCGCGCGCGTCGCGCGCGTCTTCCATTCAGATAAAGCCAGCCATGCCCGCTCCGCCCCGTTCCCCCCGCAGCGACACCGTCGGCGCCCAGCTCAGCGTCGCCGAGACGTTGTGCGAACAGCGCGGACGCCGCCTGACGCCCATCCGCCGCAAGGTGCTTGAGCTGCTGCTGCGCCACGGGCGCAGCCTGAAGGCCTATGAATTGCTGGACGCCATGCGCGAAGTGCACCCCGGCGCCGCGCCTCCCACCGTGTACCGCGCGCTGGACTTCCTGATGGACGAAGGCCTGATCCACCGGCTGGACGCCGTCAACGCCTGGAGCGCCTGTCACGACGCAGGCGGCGCACCGCACGATCTGCTGGTGGTCTGCACCGGCTGCGGCGCAGTGGCTGAAGTGTCCGACCCCGCCATGAGCCGCCAATTGGCCGAACGCGTCGCCCAAACGGGCTATGCCCTGGCCACGCACGAAACCGAAATTCGCGCGTTGTGTCCCCAATGCCAGCAGAAGCAACCCGCTGACGCCGGCCATCAGCACCATCATCACTAAGTCCTGATCCGCCGGACGGGCGTGTCCGCCGGCGCATCATCCAGATTTCAAAACCGTCATTCCATCGCCGTCATGCGCCCGCCTGAACCCGGCGCATGACGCTCTTGAAATCCGGCAAACCGCCCCAAAATAGTGATATCGCCCGATACTTGACGGCGTACAGCCGCGATCCGGACGGCTATGGCCCCTGGGTTGACCCGGGGTTTGCCCCCTGCCCCCGACTGTGCTGTAATCCTGCGTCCGGCCGCTATTGGCGGCCTTCGCAGCCTGTGGCAAACCTCATCCTGCACGGGAAAATCCCTGTCAGGCCTGTGGGTTGAATGCCTAGACTTCAGCCTTGACCTCACGCTAGCAGCTTCGCCATGAACACCCCGCGCAGTTTGGACAAAATGGTTCCCGTCACCATCCTCACCGGCTTTCTCGGTGCGGGCAAGACCACCCTGCTCAAACGCATCCTGACCGAATTCCACGGCCGCCGCGTTGCGGTCATCGAAAATGAATTCGGACCGGAAAGCATCGACAACGACCTGCTCGTGCAAGACAGCGATGAAGAAATCATCGAACTGTCCAACGGTTGCGTCTGCTGCACGGTGCGTGGCGACCTGATGCGCACCCTGTCCGAGCTGCGCGCCAAGCGCGAAGCCGGCGAACTGAATTTCGAACGCGTCATCCTCGAAACGACCGGCATGGCCAACCCTGGCCCCGTCTGCCAGACGTTCTTCATGGATGACGACATCGCCGAGTACTACCGCCTGGATGCGGTGGTGACCGTGGTCGACGCCAAGCACGGCATGTCCACGCTCGACGAACAACCTGAAGCCCAGAAGCAAGTCGGTTTCGCCGACCGCATCCTGATCTCCAAGCGCGACCTGGTCAACGAAGCTGACTACGAAGCGCTGCGCCACCGCCTGGTTCACATGAACCCGCGCGCGCCGATCACGCCGGTCAATTTCGGCGAAGTCGACCTGAAGTCGATCATCGACATCAGCGGCTTCAACCTGAATTCCATTTTGGACATCGACCCGGAATTCCTGGCCGATGAACACCCCGACGCCGCCCACTCGCACGAGCATGGGCACGACCACGGACACGATCACGGCCATGGCCACGATCACGACCATGATCACGACGGCGATTGCGGGGCGCATTGCAATCATGCCCACCATCACCACCACCACCAGCACGACGACGAAATCGGCGCGTTCGTGTTCCGTTCCAACAAGCCGTTCGATCCCGCGCGCCTTGAGGAATTCCTGGGCGGCGTGGTTCAGGTCTATGGCCCCGACCTGATGCGCTACAAGGGCATCCTGTACATGAAGGGCATCAACCGCCGCATGTTGTTCCAGGGTGTGCACATGATGATGGGCGCCGAGCCCGGCAAGCCGTGGACCGCGGCCGAAAAACCGTCCACCAAGATGGTGTTCATTGGACGTAAGCTGCCCCAGGAGATTTTCACCCGGGGCTTGGAGCAGTGCCTGGCGGGGTAATCCCCCTTCCTGACGTGACGCAATGCGACGAAGGCAGTACTGTGAGGTACGAATAGCGTAAGCAACCAGCAACACGACCGGGAAAGGACGCCCGCGCCAGGATCGATTCATAGTGGAGTGTTTTCATGGCTACCAAGGCAGCAACCAAAAAATCAAGCAAGTCGACGAGCGATACGGCGATTGATCTGCCCAGCGAGAAGGAATTGCTGGCCATGCCCGAGTCCGACTATATGAACGAACGCCAATTGGCTTTCTTCAAAGAACGGCTCAAACAACTCGAACAGGACATCCTGGCCAACGCCGGCGAGACCACTGAGCACCTGCGCGAAACGCAGTTCGTGCCCGACCCCGCCGACCGCGCCACCATCGAGGAAGAACACGCCCTGGAGCTGCGCACCCGTGACCGCGAGCGCAAGCTGCTGAAAAAGGTGCAACAGTCCATCGCCCGCATCGACAGCGGCGAATACGGCTGGTGTGAAGAAACCGGCGAACCGATTGGCGTACCCCGCCTGTTGGCCCGCCCCACGGCCACCCTGTCGCTTGAAGCGCAGGAACGCCGTGAAATGCGCCAAAAGCTGTACGGCGACTGATCCGTCCCGTTATTCACGCCATGCCCTGAAAGGCTATGCTGGTTTCCAGCATGGCCTTTTTTACTTGCGCTCTCCCGCAAGCTTGATTTCCCCGAATCTGCCCCCAGCTAGTCCTTTCAAAGGAAGGAACGCATGGAACAATTTCACGCCACCACCATCGTGTGTGTGCGCCGCGGCAACCGCGTCGCGCTCGGCGGCGATGGCCAGGTCACCCTGGGCAACATCGTCGTCAAGGGCACGGCCCGCAAAATCCGCCGCCTCTACCACGACAAGATCCTGGCCGGTTTCGCCGGCGCCACCGCCGACGCATTCACGTTGCAGGAACGCTTCGAAGCCAAGCTGGAAAAGCATCAGGGCAACCTGATGCGCGCGGCCGTCGAACTCACCCGCGACTGGCGCACCGACCGCGTCCTGCGCCGTCTGGAAGCCATGCTGATCGTGGCCGACACCGAGCACACGCTGGTGCTCACCGGCAACGGCGACGTCCTGGAACCCGAACACGGCCTGGCCGCCATCGGCTCCGGCGGCGCGTATGCCCAGTCGGCCGCGCTGGCGCTGTTGCGCAACACCGAGCTGTCGCCCGAGGTCGTCGTCAAGCAATCGCTGGAAATCGCCGGCGACCTCTGCATCTACACCAATCAGAACCACGTCATCGAAACGCTGGGCGACTGACGCCCGCCACGCGGCGCGCGGGGCTCGCCCTTCGCGCCGTGGCCGCTTCCCCAGCCCGCTCTAGCTTCAAGGATTCGCCCTCATGTCCGCATCCAACATGACGCCCGGAGAGATCGTCTCCGAACTCGACAAATACATCGTCGGCCAGAACCGCGCCAAGCGCGCGGTGGCGGTCGCTCTGCGCAACCGCTGGCGCCGCCAGCAGGTCGCCGAACCCCTGCGCCACGAAATCCACCCCAAGAACATCCTGATGATCGGCCCCACCGGCGTGGGCAAAACCGAAATCGCCCGCCGCCTGGCCAAGCTGGCCAACGCGCCCTTCATCAAGATCGAAGCCACCAAGTTCACGGAAGTGGGCTATGTGGGCCGCGACGTCGACACCATCATCCGCGACCTGACCGAATACTCGATCAAGCAAACGCGTGAACTGGAAATGCGCCGCGTGCGCACCCAGGCCGAAGACGCCGCCGAAGACCGCATTCTGGACGCCCTGGTCCCGCCCGCCCGCGGCGCCTCTGGCGAACCGGAACGCGGCGAAGACAACAGCGCCCGCCAGACCTTCCGCAAGCGCCTGCGCGAAGGCAAGATCGACGATCTGGAAATTGAGATCGAAATCGCCCAGGCCGCGCCGCAAATGGACGTCATGACGCCCCCCGGCATGGAAGAAATGGCCGAGCAGCTGCGCGGCATGTTCGCCGGCATGGCTCGCGACAAAAAGAAATCCAAGAAGATGAAGGTGCGCGAAGCCTTCAAACTGATCGTCGACGAAGAAGCCGCCAAACGCGTCAACGAAGAAGACCTGCGCACCGTCGCCATCAACAACGTCGAACAGAACGGCATCGTCTTCCTGGACGAAATCGACAAGATCGCGGCGCGCCAGGAATCGGGCGGCGCCGACGTGTCGCGCCAAGGCGTGCAGCGCGACCTGCTGCCGCTGGTTGAAGGTACCACCGTCAACACGCGCTACGGCATGGTCCGCACCGACCACATCCTGTTCATCGCGTCGGGCGCCTTCCACCTGGCCCGCCCGTCAGACCTGATCCCCGAGCTGCAAGGCCGCTTCCCGATCCGCGTCGAACTGGAATCGCTGACCGCTGAAGACTTCGTGCGCATCCTGTCCGACACGGACGCTTCGCTGACCAAGCAGTACACCGCCTTGATGGCCACCGAAGACGTGCAACTGGAATTCACGGACGAAGGCGTGCGCCGCCTGGCCGAACTGGCCTACGACGTCAACGAAACCACTGAGAACATCGGCGCCCGCCGCCTGTACACGGTGATGGAAAAGCTGCTGGACGAACTGTCGTTTGACGCCACCTCCAGCCAGGACAAGCACGTGAAAATCGACGCCGCCTACGTCAACTCGCAGTTGGCCGAAGCCGCCAGCAGCCAGGACCTGGCGCGCTACGTGCTGTAAGCCGGGATAGGCACGGGGCGTGTGTGACGACACGCCCACGTGCTTATGCGCTTATCGTTGCATCGGCAAAAAGCCGCTTACCGCCTGATTGCGGTACGCGGCTTTTTCATGCGTGCGGTTTATGGTCGAAGTGCTACGTCATGGTCTTCAGACCACGGGCCTCGATTCATGAGCGTCGATTCAAGCACTTCGATTCAAGCACTTCGGTTCATGCGCTTCAGATTCAAGCGCTACGACTTATCGACTTCAATTCGTGATCGCCGTCACAACGTACTTGCCATCCTTGCGGGTCGCCGTAAAACGTACCTTGTCGCCCGCCTTGATCTTGGCCAGCAACGCCGGATCAGCGTCATACACCAGCGTCATGGCCGGCAGGTCCAGCGCCTTGATCTCATCATGCTTGATCGTCACCTTGCCTGCGGCCGGGTCCACGCGCCGCACTTCCCCGCTGGCGTCAGCCTGCTGCGCAAACGCCAGCGGAGTCGCCAGCGACACAACGGCCATCGCGGTCGCGACAGCCATGGGCATTGCATATTTGCGGTCAAAAGCCATAAAGGCATCCTCCATTGACAGCGAAAGCCAAAGGGCCGGAACACACGGCCCTTTGCGCTTTCCACAATGCTAGGATACCGCCGTTATGAAACAGTTCCTGCGGCAGAACGCAACAATCCTGACGGTTGATTGCGAGCCGGCCCCTCTTCCCAGGGCGCCCGCTTACCGCTGGACGCAACCCCCACATTTATCCAATTCAGGACGTTTCCCATGGCCAACCGCTTATCCGTCATTGCCACTCGCACAGGAGACGACGGCACCACCGGGCTGGGGGACGGATCGCGCACCCCCAAAGACGCGCCGCGCATCGCCGCGTTGGGTGATGTGGATGAGCTGAACAGCGTCATTGGCGTGCTGCTGGCGGAACCGCTGCCGCCCGAGATCTCGATTGATCTGATGGCGATCCAGCATGATCTTTTCGACATGGGCGCAGAGCTCTGCATCCCGGGACACACGGCGGTCAGCGACGACCAGGTCGCCCGCCTGGATGCGCGGCTGGCGCATTACAACGCGTCGCTGACTCCGTTGCGCGAGTTCATCCTGCCCGGCGGCACAAGGGCCGCGGCACAGGCGCACGTAGCGCGGACGGTGTGCCGCCGCGCGGAACGGGCGGTGGTGGCGCTGGCGGCGGTTGAAACCGTGAACCCGCCGGTGCGGCAGTATTTGAACCGGCTGTCTGATCTGATGTTTGTGTTGGCGCGATGTATAAACCAACATGCGGGTCAGAACGACACGTTCTGGGCAAGCGCTCAGGCGCGCCGATAGGTTACGGCCGGCACACGCCGGACGCTATCGGCCAAGGGTTTAAGGCATATGAGTATTATTGTCACCGGCGGGGCCGGCTTCATTGGGTCCAACTTCGTCTTGGATTGGCTCGCACGCAGCGACGAACCCGTCATCACCCTGGACAAACTGACCTACGCCGGCAATCTGGACAATTTGGCCTCATTGGCGGGTGACCCTCGCCATCGCTTCGTGCACGGCGACATCGCCGATCAGACGGCCGTCCTGAACCTGCTGCATACGCATCGCCCCCGGGCGCTGATCAATTTCGCCGCCGAAACACATGTCGACCGGTCCATCGCCGATCCAGAGACGTTCGTCCAAGCCAATGTGCTGGGCACCTTCCATCTGCTGGAAGCCGCCCGCAGCTACTGGGCCACGCTGGATGCCGCAGGCAGGAATGCATTCCGCTTCCTCCATGTCTCGACCGACGAAGTCTATGGCTCGCTGGACGACGACGGTACGCCGTTCACCGAACAGACCTCCTACGCGCCCAATAGCCCGTATTCCGCCAGCAAGGCCGCCAGCGATCATTTCGTCCGGGCCTATCACCAGACGTACGGTCTGCCCGTGCTGACGTCCAATTGCTCCAACAATTACGGCCCTCGGCAGTTCCCCGAAAAGCTGATCCCGCTGATCATTCACCATGCTTTCGCCGGCAAGCCCCTGCCGATCTATGGGGATGGCTTGCAGCGGCGCGACTGGTTGTACGTCTCCGATCACTGCGACGCCATCCGCAGAATGCTCGAGGCCGGCGCGCCCGGCGCCACCTACAACGTAGGCGGATGGAACGAAATGACCAATCTGGACCTGGTGCGCGGACTTTGCCGGCGTTTGGACGAATTGCGGCCGCGAGCCGATGGCAAGCCCTATGCGGATCAACTCGTTCTCGTCCCCGATCGGGCGGGCCACGACCGCCGTTACGCGGTCGACGCCTCGCGGCTGCAACGCGAGCTGGGTTGGATGCCGGCGGAAACTTTCGAGTCGGGTATCGAAAAGACGGTGCAGTGGTATCTGCGCGAGACACAGTGGGTTGCCAATTTCGCCAGTGGCGCCTATCGCAAGTTCCCTGTGCCTTGCAACGGGAGCTAGCGTGAAGATCCTGTTGCTGGGCAAGGCGGGGCAGATTGGCCGGGAATTGCGGCACACCTTGCCCGCGCTGGGAGAACTCGTATCTCTGGGACGCGAGGATGTCGACGTGTGCAATCAGCAAGCCCTTCGCGATGCGCTCTCCGCCCAGCAGCCCGATGTCATCGTCAACGCGGCGGGCTACACCGCCGTGGATCTGGCGGAATCCCATCGGGAAACTGCCGATTTGGTCAATGCCCAGGCTGTGGCCACGCTGGCGCGCTACGCCAAAGACGCAAGCGCCCTGCTGGTTCACTTTTCCACGGACTATGTGTTCGACGGCGCCAGCACTGCGGCTTATACCGAGACCGATGCGCCATCGCCCTTGAACGTATACGGCGCCACCAAGCTAGCCGGGGAAGCCGCCATCGCGGCCAGCACATGCAATGCGCTGGTTTTGCGCTGCTGCTGGGTCTATGCGACGCACGGTCAGAATTTCCCGAACACGATCTTGCGCCTCGCGCGCGAGCGCGACAGCCTGGAGGTCGTTGCGGATCAAATCGGCACACCGACATCTGCGGCGCTTATCGCGGCCGTCACCCAGCGCGCCATCGAGGGGCGTCGCCGAAATGTGCTGGCAAGCGGCATCTATCACCTGGCGGCAAGCGGCGCGACAAGCTGGCACGCTTACGCACAGTACCTGGTTGCGGGCGCAGCGGCGCGGGGGATGCCGCTACGGCTGTCACCCGACGGCATCCGCGCCGTCACGTCGGCTGCCTACGGCGCAGCGGCTACCCGCCCTCATCATTCCCGGCTGGACACCTCCCGGCTTGCCGGCGCGCTAGGCCTGCAATTACCGGACTGGGCGCATGGGGTTGACGACCTGTTGGATCAACTTTCAGACCGAGAAAAATGCGGCGCACCCAACTCATGACACGCAAAGGCATCGTCCTGGCAGGCGGTTCCGGCGCCCGCTTGCATCCGGCTACGCTCGCGATCAGCAAGCAATTGCTGCCCGTCTTCGACAAGCCGATGATCTACTACCCGCTTACCACCCTGATGCTGGCAGGCGTGCGCGATATATTGATCATCTCCACCCCGCAGGACACCCCTCGGTTTCAGCAACTGCTGCAAGATGGGTCGCAATGGGGATTGAACCTGCAATATGCCGTTCAGCCGTCACCCGATGGGCTGGCTCAGGCTTTTCTGATTGGCGCCTCTTTCATTGGGCAAGGGCCTTGCGCGCTGGTGTTGGGCGACAACATTTTCTATGGTCACGAACTACCCAAGCTGCTGCAACGCGCCAACGCGCGAACGGAAGGCGCAACCGTATTCACCTACCATGTGCAGGACCCGCAGCGCTATGGTGTGGCCGAGTTCAACCAGGATGGCAAGGTACTGTCCATTGAAGAAAAACCGGCCCAACCGCGTTCCAACTACGCCGTGACCGGCCTGTATTTCTATGACAATCATGTGATCGATATCGCCCGCAGCATCCGGCCATCCGCGCGCGGCGAGCTCGAAATTACCGACGTAAACCAGCGCTACCTTGAACAGGGCTCGCTCGCCGTGGAAATCATGGGCCGCGGCTTCGCCTGGCTGGATACGGGCACGCACGAATCGTTGCTGGAAGCCAGCCAGTTCATTGCGACGCTTGAGCACCGGCAAGGGTTGAAAGTGGCATGCCCGGAAGAAATCGCCTATCGGCAGCAATGGATTACCGCTGAGGCGCTGGCCAGGCTAGCTGCGCCGTTGTCAAAAAGCGGCTACGGCGAATACCTGAATCGCGTCCTCAAGGACAAGGTGGTGTTCTGATGAAAGCCTTCCCACAAGCGCTGCCAGAGGTCTTGCTACTGGAACCCCGAGTGTTCAGCGATGAACGCGGTTTCTTTTTCGAGAGCTTCAATGAGCGCGTGTTCGAAGCCGCCACGGGGTTGCAGCGCCACTTCGTGCAGGACAATCACTCGCGTTCGACCCGAGGCGTACTGCGCGGCTTGCACTATCAGCTTGAACAGCCGCAGGGAAAACTCGTGCGCGTCTGCATGGGAGAGATCTTTGATGTCGCGGTAGACGTGCGGCGCGGGTCGCCCACGTTCGGGCAATGGGCCGGCGCGTACCTTAGCGCGGAGAACAAGCGCCAGTTGTGGATACCCGAAGGGTACGCACACGGCTTCCTGACGTTGTCGGAATCCGCCGACGTGCTATACCGCGCCACGAATTACTACGCCCCGGACTTTGAACACTGCATCCGCTGGGATGATCCCGATCTGGCGATCGCTTGGCCCCTCAGTGGAACGCCGCTGCTGTCCCAAAAGGACCGCCACGGCGTATCGCTGAAAGAGGCTCAGCTGGGCTGATTCAATTCACCCCAGCCGCATGCGCCTGCTCATCCGCATGATAAGAAGAGCGCACCATCGCCCCCACCGCCGCATGCGAGAACCCCATCGCGTACGCTTCACGTTCAAACATCGCGAACGTATCCGGGTGCACGTACCGCAGCACGGGCAGATGGTGCTCTGACGGCTGCAGATACTGGCCGATCGTCAGCATATCCACGTTGTGTTCGCGCATATCCCGCATGACTTGCAGGATTTCTTCATCCGTTTCACCCAAACCCAGCATCAGCCCTGACTTGGTCGGCACTTCCGGGTGCAGCTTCTTGAATTCGGCCAGCAGCTTGAGCGAATGCATGTAGTCCGAACCCGGGCGTGCCTGCTTGTACAGGCGCGGCACAGTTTCCAGGTTGTGGTTCATGACGTCCGGGGGGCCGGCGTTCAGGATGGTGAGCGCGCGGTCCAGGCGGCCGCGGAAGTCGGGCACCAGCACTTCAATACGGGTCGTGGGCGACAGTTCGCGGATGTGCGTGATGCAGTCCACGAAGTGGCCGGCGCCGCCGTCGCGCAGGTCGTCGCGGTCGACCGAGGTGATGACCACATACGACAGCTTCAGCGCGGCGATGGTGCGCGCGAGGTTTTCGGGTTCTTTGGTGTCCAGCGGGTCGGGGCGGCCATGGCCCACATCACAGAACGGGCAGCGGCGGGTGCACTTGTCGCCCATGATCATGAACGTGGCGGTGCCCTTGCCGAAGCATTCGCCGATGTTCGGGCAGGACGCTTCTTCGCAGACCGTGTGCAGGTTGTGCTCGCGCAGGATGCGTTTGATGTCGTAGAAGCGCGAGCCGGGCGCGGCGGCCTTCACGCGAATCCACTCAGGCTTCTTCAGGCGCTCGGCCGGAACAATCTTGATGGGGATGCGTGCCGTCTTGGCCTGCGATTTCTGTTTTTGCGTCGGATCGTAGACGGCTTCCGCGGGAGCGGCCGCAGCGGCGGATTCGTTCGAGGGGACAGGGGACTCGGCGAGCGTAGACATTGGGCACCTTCAAAACCGGTGCGCAAAGCGGCCCGGTCTGAGACAAAAAAAGCATTTTACCCTTCGCCGCCCGAGTCCGCCCGCACACGACGGATGGCCGCCCGCCTCGGCTGCGGGCACCCTCTGCGGGCTGGGTTATCGTCTTGCCTGACCCATCCGCTGAAATCTCCCACCTTTCCGATCCGATGTCTCTTCTCCCCCCGCCCCGCCTCGTCGCCCTGATCGCCCCCCGCCTGGATACTGGCCCCATGAGCCGGGCCATTCAGGCGTGCGCGGAGCGGCTGGCGCCCGAGGGTTATTTCCTGGCGGCGGGCCCCTGGCACGACCCCGCCATGCTGCCGCAACTGGCCGCCCTGCAACCGGCCGCCGCGCTCGTCATGGGTCCGCTGGACGAGCCGGCCTTGCGCGCCGGGCTGGCTGCGCTGGAAATACCGGTGGTGGAAACCTGGAGCGCCTCGGCTCACCCGCTGGACACCGCGGTGGTCATCGACAACGAAGAGGCCGGCCGGGCCGCTGCGCGCCATCTGGCTGAAAAGCGGCACGCCATGGTAACTTGCATCAGCGCTGATAATCCGTGGGAACGCGCGCGGCGCCAGGGTTTCATCAGCGCGGCGGCCGGGCTGGGGCTGGATCGGGTGGCGGATATTGTGCAGCCCGAAGTGCTGCAGATGAACGATGGCCGGATGGCCTTCTTGCGCTTGCTAGCCACCAATACGATCTTCGACGCGGTGTTTTGCACATCCGACCTGCTGGCCGCGGCGGCGGTGTCGGAAGCGCACAACCGCGATCTGCATGTGCCGCAAGACCTGGCGGTGCTGGGGTTCACGGACGACGGCAGCGCCGCGCAATGGGCGCAAGGGCTGACGACGCTAGGCGTGGACGCCGCTGATATGGGCCGGCGCGCGGCGCAAGTGCTGCTGGACCGCTTGCAGGGCGAACTGGCGCCCGGCCAGCATCAAACGCTGGATGTCACGTTTGAGACGCGGCTGAGCACCTAATGGAACGCGGCTGAGTCCCTAATTTGATACGCGCCCGAGCACGTAATTTGATAGGCGCCTGAGCACCTAGTTTGATAGGCGCCTGAGCACGTAGTCGCCCGCCCCCTCACACCTCATACAGCGCCGGAAAGCCGCAATCCTGCAGCATTCCATTCCCCTCTTTCAGAAACGCCGGCGTGGATGTTTCCGGCACTCTCACCAGCCACTGCACGGCCTCTTCTTTGTTTCCGCGCAGCAGCAACAAGCGCCCCAGATGAAACATGCCGCGGAAGTCGCCGCCTTCGGCACAGCGCTGGTAGCAGTCGAACGCGCGTTCCATGTCTTGCTCGACCACGTCGCCCGCTTCGTAGAAGCGTCCCACGACGCCAATGGATTTCACGTGGCCCATCTGCGCAGCTTGCTGGTACAGGGCCAGCGCGGCGGCCTGGTTCTGCGTGACGCCGCCACGGCCGCTGCGCAGCATGTGCGCGTAGTTGTACATGCCCCAATCCAGGCCACGGTCGGCGGCCAGGCGGAACCAGTACGCGGCGACGGTATCGTCGGCTGGCACGCCCCAGCCGTTTTCATAACAACGGCCCACCATGTTGATGGCCATCGCGTGGTCTTTATTGGCGGCGCGCTTGAACCAGGCCAGGCCTTCTGCGGGCTGGCGTTCCACGCCCACCCCATCCAACAACATCTGGCCGTAGATGGTTTGCGCTTCGACCAGCCCAAGCTCGGCTGCCGCCTGTATCCAGGCGGCGTAGTCTTCAGCCGGCCCCTCGCGCAAGCGGGCCAGCTGTTCAGGCGAGGTCGCGGCGACATCCGCCGCGCTATACGTTTTCATGTTGATTCCCTCTGCGGCGCCAGGCATCCGCCAGATTCCGGGCCAGCGCATCGCCCACGTCGGTAAGCGTGCGCGTGACGCCACAGGCCGCCATATCGACGGTGCGCAGCCCTTCGTAACCACAGGGGTTGATGCCCAGAAAAGGCGACAGGTCCATCTGCACGTTCAGCGACACGCCGTGATAGGCGCGGCCGTTGCGGATCTTGATGCCTAGCGCGGCAATTTTCGCCAGCTCGCCGGGATGAGGGTTCGATGCGCCGTTCAACGGGCGGCTCAATGCAGGGTCCGGCACATACACGCCCGGCGCGCCGGGCTTGCGGCAAGCGCCCGCCACGCCATGCTGGGTCAGCGTGTCGATGACGGCGTCCTCCAGCAGCGTGACGTATTCCTTCACATACATATCCACGCGGCGCAGGTCGAACAGCGCGTACGCCATCACCTGCCCGGGGCCGTGATACGTCACCTGGCCGCCGCGGTCGCAATGAACGATGGGAATGTTGCCGGGGTTGAGCACATGCTGCGGCAAGCCGGCCTGCCCCAGCGTGTAGACCGGCGCGTGCTCGCACAGCCAGATTTCGTCAGGCGTATCGGCGCCACGCTGGTTGGTGTAGGCCTGCATGTCCTGCCAGACCGGCAGGTAGTCCGCCGGCCGAGCGAGCCACTTGATCACGGCAATTCCGATTACAGAACGATGGACACCATCGGATGGCCGTGCAGGGCCTTGTACAGGTTGTCCAACTGCTCGCGCGAGGTGGCGCGCACGATGAACGTCAGGCCCATGTAGTTGCCGCCCTTGCTGGGGCGCATCTCGACGGTCGCGGCGTCAAAGCCGGGGTCGAATTGCAGCACGACGTCAGTCAGCGTCTGCGCAAACTCGGGATGCTGCTTGCCCATGACCTTGATGGGAAAGTCGCTGGGATATTCGATAAGCGATTCTTCGGGCGGAATATGCATGAGATTTACCTAGGGAAGTGGTTGCCCCTGAACGTTCTTATATGGGGGCAAGCTGCGCTCAGGCAAGTGCCGCCGGAACGACGGGCGGCGGTGATACCAGCCGCCCGGTGACTCGAACAACGGCGTCGCCTTGGCAGCGTCGCTTATCGGTTGCTGAGGGGTTACAGCGCCGCAATCCGGGCATCATAACCCGCTCGCAATTGCTGAAAAACAGGGCCGGGCTTTCCGGAACCGACGGGTTTGCCGTCCAGCGAAACAATCGCCAGCACTTCCTTGGTGGCTGACGACAGCATCAGCTCGTCGGCGGATTCCACCTCTGCCTGCGTGATGGGGCGCGCCTCGAACGGGATGCCGGCCTCGGCGGCCAGCTCACCCATCAAGCCGTAGCGGATGCCTTCCAGGATCAGGTTGTTCTTGGGCGGCGCCAGCAGCTTGCCGCCGGACACTACCCAGATATTGGTCGACGAACCTTCGGTCAGGTAGCCATCGCGAAACTGCACGACTTCGTCGGCATCGGCGTCCACCGCCTGCTGCTTGGCCAGCACATTGCCCAGCAGCGACACGGATTTGATCTCGCAGTGCAGCCAGCGTTCATCGGGAATGCTGATGGCGGTAAGCCCTTGCGTGCGCTGCCCGGCAGAGGGCGGCGACCATGCCGAAATCATGCCGAATACGGTGGGCGTGACGGGCGTCGCCGGAAACTGGTGGTCGCGTTTGGCCACGCCACGCGTCACTTGCAGGTACACGATGCAGGTGTCGAGATTCGTGCGGGCCAGCAGTTGCTCAATCAGGTTGACCCAGCCCTCGCGGTCGAACGGCTGCGCGATCCGCAACGCGGCCAGGCTGCGGTCCAGGCGGTTCAAGTGTTCGGCCATGCGGAACGCATTGCCTTGGTACACGGGGACGACTTCGTAAATGCCGTCGCCGAAAATGAAGCCGCGGTCGAGGACGGATACTTTGGCCTCGTCTACACGCAGGAACTCACCATTGAGATACACCTGGCTTTCGCCCGGTACGCCCGGAATCATGAGGCACTCCTGAATTTTCAAAAGTAAGGGACGAACCGCAGAGGCCGCCCCAGAATGGAAAACGGGCGTTTCGCGCACGAAACGCCCGTTGCAAGCTTACACCTGCGGCAGCGCCTGTGGCGCGCGCCCGCTTACTGGAACCAGCGCTTGACGGTGTCGACCATGCGGCCGAAGAAGCCGGCGCGTTCGACGGCGTCTTGCACCACCAGCGGTTCGGTGCGCAGCACCTTGCCATCCAGCGTGAATTGCAGCGTGCCCACTTGTTGGCCCTTGGCCAGCGGCGCGATCAGCGGGTCAGTGCGCTGCGCCACCGGCTTCAAGTCGCCCGCCTTGCCACGCGGCACCGCGATCGACACCGGCTTCGGCGGACCCAGCTTGACGTTTTCAGCCGTGCCTTCCCACACACGTGCGTCAATACCCGGCTGGCTCTTGTCGAACAGCTTCACGGTGTCGAAGTTCTGGAAGCTCCAGTTCAAGAGCTTCAGGCTTTCTTCGGCGCGCGTGGCTTCGCTGTCAGTACCCACGACCACGACCAGGATGCGGCGGTCGCCGCGCACGGCGGTCGACACCAGGCAGTAGCCGGCCGAATCGGTGTGGCCCGTCTTCATGCCGTCAACGGACGGGTCCGCCCACAGCAAGCGGTTGCGGTTGGGCTGCGTGATCTTGTTGTACGTGTAGCTCTTCTGCTTGTAGTAGTGGAAGAAGTCCGGGTGATCGGTGATCAGGTGCGACGACAGCGTGGCCAGATCGCGCGTGGACGTCATGTGCTGCGGGTCGGGCAGGCCGGTCGCGTTCATGAAGTGCGTGTTCTTCATGCCCAAGCGTTCGGCTTCCTGGTTCATCAGCGAAGCGAAGGCGGATTCGCTGCCGCCAACGGCTTCGGCCAACGCCACGGACGCGTCGTTACCCGATTGCACGATCATGCCCTGGTTGAGCTCATCTACCGTGACGGGCTTGCGCGGTTCGATGAACATGCGCGAACCGCCGGTGCGCCAGGCGTGTTCGGACACCGGAACGGTCTGCTCCAGCGTCAGGCGCTTTTCTTCCAGCGCGTTGAACACGACGTAGGCCGTCATGATCTTGGTCAGCGAGGCGGGTTCAACCTTCATGTCGGGGTTGGACGCGGCCAGCGTCTGACCGCTGTTCACGTCGATGACGATCCATGCCTTGGCCGCGATGGTGGGCGCCGGCACGGCCGACACATCACCTACCGGCACCGCCCCCGAAGCCGTCGGCGCGGGCGCCGTGGCGCCTGCGGCGGCCGGTGCGGCTGCGGGCGCCGTTTGCGCCCAGACCGGCATGGAAGCCGCGAGCATCGCTGACAACACCGCGCCAGACAACAGGCGGCGGGCAAACACAGCGGGGGATTGAGCGGAGTAAGGCAAATTCTTCATCGGCAACGTGGGTCCAGGAAAGACGCCCGCCGGCGCGGGGCTAATGGCTGACAATTATAGGCAGGCCATTGGACCGCCCCGCCCCGCCCGGGGTTCCTGCCGCATTTAAATCATGCAACCTGATGAAACCTGCGGCCCGGCCGCAACGCCGGATCAGTCCAGCGCGACCTTCAGGCGGGCTTGCACCAGCTGGCGCAGCACCAGCAGCTTGCCGTGGAAAAAGTGCGATGCGCCCGGCACCACCACCACCGGAATCGAACGCGGACGCGCCCAGTCCATGGCTTCAGCCAGCGGCACGACTTCGTCTTCCTCGCCATGCACCATCAGCGTATCGTCAGGAACCTGCACCTCGTGCGACTGGAATCGGTTCACCGCCGGGCCCATCAGCATCAGCGCGGACGGCAACACGGCATCGCCCGCCTCGGCCAGCGCCGCGTAGGTTTGCGCTGCGACCGCGGTACCGAAAGAAAAGCCCGCCAGCACCCACGGGGCGGCGGCCAGTTCCGGATGCAGCTCGCGCATTTGCGCAACCACCGCCAGCATGTCCTGCGTTTCGCCTACCGATTTATCGAACTCGCCTTCCGACTGCCCGACGCCACGGAAGTTGGGGCGCACCGCCACCAGGCCATGCTGCACGCAGGCGCGCGACAACGTGGTGACGACCTTGTTTTCGCGCGCGCCGCCTTGCAGCGGATGCGGATGCAAGACCAGGGCCCAGCCTCGCGGCGTGCCGGCGGGCCAGTCGACGGCGCAATCGATGCGGCCGGCGGCCCCGGTAAAGGCGTGGGTATCAGTACGAGCGGAGGACATGGCAGGACTCAACGTGCAAAAAGGAAAATCGATTTAATTGGCGGACCGCGAGGCGCCGGAGGATTTGGCGGGGATGTCGAATGCCGGTTCGTACGACGGGCCGGGCCGGGGGCCGAATCCGCGTCGAGGCGTGGATTCCGGTGCGCCTTGCACCGCCTCAGCCAACCATTGCGCCAGTTGGTCCGCGGCCTCATCCGTGGCTTGCCGCAGCGCTGCAACGCCGCCCGCCGCGTCTTGCGTGGGCGCAGGCGCCTGCACCTGGATGCGCTTCTGAGCCACGACGGCGCGGCCATTCAGCAGCACCGCCTGCAACAGGATGCGGCCTTCGCTGGACTGGCCGTCTTCGGCATACACCTGTTCAAACTGCATCAACGACAACTGCAATTGCGGCATCTGCAGGTTGACGCGATCAGCCAGTACCGGCCCCTGGCGCGACAGACGGTCAGTGATGCGCTGGCGCACCAGCTCCGTTGGTGACGACGCCCAGCGGAACGTCGCGTAGGCCTTGGGCGCGGCGCTGTCGCCCACGCGCCAGATCATGCTGGTGTCAGACAGAACAGGCGCGCCTTGGAGGCTCATGGCGATTGGCGCGCGTGCCGGCAACGCAGGCACGGGCTTGGCGTCCAGCCCCAAATCGAACACCGAGGGCGGCGGCCCCACGCGGCCGATGCCGCAGCCCGCCAGGGCCGAAGTCATCGTCAGGGTCAAGATCAGTACGGCGCGGCGCATCTTCATTTGGGCTGTCTCCCGAAACCGGCAAATCCGGCTTCGCCGGGTCCGGGCGCAACGGGCGCCGGGCCGAACAAGAACGATTGCGGCGTGCTGTCCACACGGCGCAGGGTGATCGTGGCGCCGCGCGCAGCCGCGCTGACGTTGGCGGCCATGTTGGTGACGGCGGGCAGGGTTTCGCCTTCGAGACGGGCCGCGGCCAGCGCGATGTCGTTCAAGCTGCGCGTGGCCACCGACAAGGGGCCATCAGGTGCATTCAGCCGCGCCAGCGCTTGCCGCGACTGCTGCGCAAGATCCGCGATTTCGCGCGCCGCGCGGTCAGCCTGGCGCGAGGTGCTGCCCAGCGAATCCACCAGCGGCCCAATCTTGGCCAGCGTGGGCCCCAGATTGCGGCTGGCCTCGCGCAGCGACTGCGTGATGTCGGTGGCGTTTTGCAAGCTGGCCGTCAGCGCCTGCACGTTCTGCTCGCTCAACACGCGGCGCAGTTGATCCGTGGCTTCTTCCACGTTCGAAAGCAGCTTGCCGCCGCGTTGCTCGATACGGTCCAGAAAGCCCGGGCGCAGCGGAATGGCGGCCGGATGCTCGGCCGACGACGCCAGCCGCTTGAGCGACGAGCCATCATCGCGCAGTTCCACGTTGGCCATGCCGGTCACGCCCTGCACGCCAAGCTCCGCCCAGGTCGATTCGGTGATCGGCGTATTGGGCGCCACGCCGATGCGGATGCGCACCTGGCCCGGCTTATCGGGGTTCAGCGCCAGTGACTGCACCTTGCCGACGGGCACGCCCTGATAGCGCACGGCCGACTGCGGGTTCAGCCCGCTGACGGCGGTGGCCGAGACAATTTCGTACGGTTGCAGCTTGGTCCGGTCCCGCCCGATCCAGACGGCCACCAACGCGGCGGCGGCCAGCAAGACCAGCGTGAAGATACCGGCCATGAGCGCATGACTACGGTTTTCCATGATGCAATCCCTTCGGCGCCAGATCCCCAAGCGCGCGCAAACCGCGTTCGCCCAGGAAGAATGTGTGAATGAACGGGTGGTCGACCTTCAATACTTCCGGCACCGTGTCGCACACGATCACCCGCTTGTCCGCCAGCACGGCGACACGCGTGGCCAACGCCAGCAGCGTGTCCAGATCGTGCGTCACCATGACGACGGTAAATCCCAACTGCCGGTGCAGGCTGCGCACCAGGTCCACGAATTCATCCGAGCGCAGCGGGTCCAGACCGGCCGTGGGTTCGTCCAGAAACACCAGTTCCGGGTCCAGCGACAGCGCGCGCGCCAGCGCCACGCGCTTGACCATGCCCCCAGACAAGTCCGACGGCCGCTTGTCGGCATCTTTCGCCGTCAGCCCCACCATGGCCAACCGGCACATGACGACGTCGCACACCAGGTCTTCAGGCACGGTGCGCAATTCGCGCAGCGGCAAGGCCACATTGTCGAACACCGACAGCGCCGAGAACAGCGCCCCCGCCTGAAACAGCATGCCCCAACGGTACGACAAGCGCCGGCGCTCGCTGGGCGACAGGTCAAACAGCGAATGCCCCAGCACCTTCACCATGCCGGCCGCGGGCTGGTCCAGGCCGATGATCTGGCGCAGCAGCACCGTCTTGCCCGTGCCTGATCCGCCCACCAGCACCAGGATTTCTCCGGGGAAGACGGTCAGGTCCAGATTGTCGTGAACCACATGGTCGCCGAACGCCGTGCGCAGACCGCGCACCGAAATCACGGGTTCCACCGTGACGCTGTCGTCGGTAAACAGGCGGTGCTGGGCGGCGTCGTTCATCAGATGCCCACCGAGCTAAAGATGATGGCGTACAGCGCGTCCAGCAGAATCACGCCGGTAATCGACGTGACGACCGACGTCGTGGTGCCGCGCCCTAGGCTTTCGGTATTGGGCTGAATGCGCAAGCCGAAGTGGCACGCGATCAGCGCAATCAGGATGCCGAAGGTCACGCCCTTCAGGATGCCGATCCAGTAATTGGTCAGTGAGATGGCGTCGGGCAGCGACGTCAGGAACCATTGCGCGGACACGCCCAGCTGCATCTGCGCGGCCAGCATGCCGCCCAAGATAGCCATGGCGTCCGTCCACAACACCAGCAGCGGCATGGTGACGGCAAGCGCCATCACACGCGGCAAGATCAGCCGTTGCCCGTGCGAAATGCCCATGACGAGCATGGCGTCCAGTTCCTGCGTGACGCGCATCACGCCGATCTGCGCGGTGATGGCCGAACCCGACCGGCCCGCCACCAGGATGGCGGCCAGCACCGGGCCCAGTTCGCGCACGATGGACACGCCCAGCAGCCGCACGATGAAGCGGTCAGCGCCGATCATTTGCAGCTGCTGCGCGGAAAGATAAGACAGCACCACGCCAATCAGAAAACCCACCAGCGCCGTGATGCCCAGCGCCTGCGCGCCGGTGCGGTACACCTGCGCGGAAATCTCGCGCCACGGCCCCAGACGCGGACGGCGCAGCATGCCGCCAAAGTCCAGAATCAGCTGGCCCAGCATGATGAGCAGCGCGCGCCCGTTTTCGGCGGCCTGCAAGATGGCGTCGCCCAACGCCCGGACCCAGCCCAAGGATTCCGGCTTCGGCGGGGGCACCTGCATCTCGCCCTTGTTCATGGCCAGCGCGTTGAACACGTCTTGCTGGCCGGCTGACCAGCGCACACGCTCGGGCAGCTTTTCGCCCCAGGCTTGCCAGATCAGCAAAGCGCCGATGGTGTCCAGCCGGCTGATGCCGTGCAAGTCCCAGCGCGCGCCTTCCTGGGCGGCGCGGGCCATCGCCGTGCGGCGGCGTTCGACTTCGCCCGCTTCGGCCAGGGCCAGGACGCTCCAGTCGCCCGCCACATGGCAGACGTTCCCGTCCTGACGGAACGGGGCGGCGGCGGACGCGCGTGAAGCGGAATGCGGCATGAAGGCGGGGCACCGATGCAAAATGTATCGCCAATGATAAACGCTTGAGGGCCGAAAGGCCGCGAGGCCTGGCCGCGTGCCCTACAATCGCCGCCATGCCCGATCACGTCCGCCCTATCGACCTGCCCGCGCCGGAAGCCCTGGCCCGGGAGCTAGGTTCCCGCCTGCCTGCCTTCCAAGACATCGCCTGGACCCGCAGCACCGGCTCGACCAACGCCGACCTGCTGGCCCGCGCCCGCTCAGGCGCCACGGCGGGCAAACCCTGGCTGCTGGGCACCCATCTGCAAGAAACCGGCCGCGGACGCGCCGGCCGCCCCTGGCAGAACAGAGAGGGGTCAACGCTGATGTTTTCGTGCGCGTTTGACGTGCATCTGCCCGCCGTGCAACTGCCCGCGCTGTCGCCCTTGGCGGGCGTGGCTGCGTGCGAGGCGCTGCGCGCCGTCGCCGGCCCGCAAGCCGCGGGCCTTTGCATGAAGTGGCCCAACGACGTGCAATGGCATGACGCCAAGCTGGCGGGCGTGCTAGTCGAGACGACCCGCAACCCCGGCGGCCGCGAGGCCGGCTACACCGTCGTCATCGGCATGGGCGTGAACCTGATCGACGCGGCCGAACTGTCCCGCTCGCTGGGCCGCGACGTAGCGGACTGGCAGCAGGTGCAAACGCAATCTGATCGCCACCCCACCGCCGCCGACCTGATCTGCGCCAGCGCCACCGCCTGGCATGAGGCCGTCCAGACGCTGGAGCGCGAAGGCTTCGCCTCATTCCGACGCCGCTTTGACCAGGTGGACGCGCTGGCGGGCCGTGTGGTCAACGTGCTGGAAAAAGGCGATATCCTACTGAGCGGCCCCGCCTGTGGCGTGGACGAACAAGGCCGCCTGCTCGTGCAAACGCCCGAGGGCGCCACACCGATCTCGGTCGGTGAAATTTCGATTCGACGCCAAGCATGATTATTCTTATCGACTCCGGCAACAGCCGTCTCAAAGTGGGTTGGCTGGACGCCAGCAACCCCGACATGCCGCGCGAACCGGCCGCTGTCGCCTTCGACGGACTGGACCTGGATGCGCTGGACGGCTGGCTGGCCGCCCTGCCGCGCCGCCCCTTGCGCGCGCTGGGCGTGAACGTGGCGGGCGAAGCCCGTGGCACGGCCATCGCCGCCACATTGCAAAAACATGGTTGCGCCGTCACGTGGTCGCCGTCGCAGGCGACAACGCTGGGGCTGGTCAACAGCTACCGCGTGCCGACGCAACTGGGCGCCGACCGCTGGGCCTCGCTGCTGGGCGTGCTGTCGCGCCTGCCCGGCGCACACCCGCCCTTCGTACTGGCCAGTTTCGGCACCGCGACCACCATCGACACCGTCGGCCCCGACAACGTGTTCGCGGGCGGCCTGATCCTGCCGGGCCCCGCCATGATGCGCAACGCGCTGGCCCACGGCACCGCCAACCTGCCCATCGCCAACGGCCAGGTCGTGGCCTACCCCATCGACACGCACGAGGCCATTGCATCGGGCATTGCCGCAGCCCAGGCGGGCGCGGTGGTGCGCCAATGGCTGGCCGGCCGCCAACGCTACGGCCAAACCCCGCAGATCTATGCGGCAGGCGGCGGCTGGCCAGAAGTGCATCAGGAAATTGAACGCTTGCTGGCGGATGCCGGCGGCGCATTCGGCGCCGCGCCGGTGCCGGTTTATCTGGACCACCCCGTCCTGGACGGCCTGGCCGCCGTCGCGCGCGCAACCCTGGACGTTAACCCCTGAGCAAGGCCCGCCATGCGAGTCCTCTTCATCCTGATCCTGCTGGCAAATTTATGGGTGCTGGCGCTGGGCCAAGGCTGGATCGGCGTACGCCCGGAAGACGAGGGCCGGGACACACGAAGGTTTAGCCAGGAGCTGAACCCGGATGCGGTGAAGCTGGTGCCGCGGGCGGCGCCTTAGCTTTCTGCGGCATAGGGCGTTTTCGTCTGACGCTGTGACGTCCTTTGTCTGGTCCGCCGTGGACGCCTTAGCCTGGCGCGTTGACGTCTTTGATCTGGTGCGCAGGATGGCGCCTTAGCCTGGCGTCAGGACGCCGCGCTTACGGCGTTTTGCCCTGAAATAGCCAACGCCTTATCGGGCGTCACATTGCATCACAGCGAATCTGATGATCCGCCCAACCAGGGCGCCAGCGCATCCATCGTCCGGCGAGTCGCTCCGGCGTGCAATTCAAACCACGCGCGCGCTGCACGGCTCGCGCGTTCACGACTGACCTCATCCTGCGACCAGGCCAGCGCCGCATCCACCGCCTGCGCCGGGTCGGCTTGCCGCAACGCTGCGCCCGCCGCAATCGCGTCTTCGGCCGCTTGCAGGAAATTGAACGTGTGCGGCCCCACGATGACGGGCACGCCGGCCGCACACGCTTCGATCAGATTCTGGCCGCCCAGCGGCGCAAAGCTGCCCGCCACGATGGCCACGTCTGACGCCGCGTAATAGAAGGCCATCTCGCCCAGCGTGTCGCCCAGCAGCACCGATGTCTGCGCATCGGGTTCGCCGCCCGTGCTACGCCGGACGAACCGCAATTGCGCGTCGCTCAGCAATTGAGCCGCCTCGTCAAAACGTTGCGGGTGACGCGGAATCAGCACGAACAGCGGCGCGCCCGGCTGCCCGCTGTGGCGTTTGATGGCGTCGATGAAGGGCGCGTCTTCGCCTTCGCGCGTGCTGGCAATCGCGATCACCTGGCGGCCCAGATGGGTGCGCCATGCCTTCCCCGCCTGGACCTGCGCCGCAGGCAACACCAAGTCGAATTTCAGGTTCCCGGTGATGATGGGCTCGGGCGCGCCCGCCTGCTTCAGCCGCGCCGCGTCTTCGGCCGTCTGCGCCAGCACCAGGTCCAGCCCGGCCAGCGCTTCCCGCATGACGCTGCCCATACGCCCCGCCTGCCGCAGTGACGACGCGGAATACCGCGCGCTGACCAGCGCCATCGGCACCCTTGCGCGTCGGGCGGCTGCCAGCAAGTTCGGCCAGATCTCACGTTCGATCAGCAAACCGCAACGCGGTTGATAACCCCGCATGAAACGGCGGGTCGCACCGGGAAAATCGTAGGGCAGCCAGGCCTGACGCAGCTGCCCGCTCGCGATGGCGTCGGCGAACAAACGCTGGCCTTCGGCGTGGCCCGTGGCGGTCATATGGGTCAACAGCACGGGCAAACCACGGTCAAGCAAGGCGTGCAGCAACGGCAGCGCGGCACGCGTCTCGCCCAGGCTGACGGCGTGCACCCAGACGGGGGCCGACCAGGAGAAAGGGGCGGAGAGGGAGGCAGAAGCCTGAGCGGACGCGAAATCGGCCGAAGTTGAAGCCGGAGCCGAGGCGGACACGGAAGCCGAAGGTGGTGAATCGGCCCGGTGGCCGAAACGCTCACGCGAGAACACGCCCCACTCACCGCCCGCACGCTTGGCGCGGCGCGCCATCCATAACCAGAGCAGCGGCGCCAACGCCCGAAGAGCCAGCGTATAGACGCCGCGGTTCATGTCACTGGGCGGCCAGCGCCTGCTCGACCGAGGCCATGACCGCTTCGCGCGATGGCGAAGCGCCTCGGTCGCCCAGGCTGGCGGTGTAGTTCGAGCCGACCAGCGGCGTGCGAACCGGCGTGGAGGCGCGGTAGATGCCAATGGTCGGGCGGCCCAACGCGGCCGACAAGTGGGTCAGACCGCTGTCCAGCCCCACCATCAGGCGCGAGCCGGCAAGCAGACGCGCCACGTCCGTCAAATCCATGCGCGGCATCACTTCCGCCCCGTCCATGCCGGCCACTAGCAGGCTGGCGCGTTCAGCTTCAGATTCGTTACCCGCCAGCAGCTTCAGCGTGCATCCAGCCTCGCGCAGACGGCGGAACACCGCGCGCCAATCTTCTTCGGGCCAGAGTTTGTCGTCACGGCTGGCCGACGGCATGATCACCGCGTAACCGCGGTCGTTATCCAGATGATGCAGACGCGGCAGCTCGGTGGCGTTCAAGCCGGCGCTGCCGACTTCGATGACGGGTTCTGCCGGTTGCGCCGCCTGGCGCACGAAGTTCTGCAAACCGAAATCCGGCAAGCCGGCATGCTGATAGCCAAAGGTCAGTCCCGCCAGCTTGCGCTGACGGATTACGGCGGGCTGCCAGAATTCCACGCGATGGCGCACGTTGTAGAACAACGAGGCAAGCGGCTCACGCGCCGAACGCCAGTCCAGCCCATGGCGCACCCCGCGCGCCTGGCGCACGAGCCACGCAGACTTCAGCAGCGCCTGCATGTCCAGAACGATGTCGTATTGGGTAGAGCGCAGGCGCTCTTTCAGCGCCTTGCGTTCCGCGCGCACCTGCGAAGACCACCAGGATTTGCGCCAGCGGCGATGCGCGACCTTGATGATTTCATTGACGGCCGGGTGCCACGAGGGGATCTCGGCAAACGCTTCCTCGACGACCCAGTCGATCTGTGCGTCAGGCACATGCCGGGCAATATCGGTGATTGCCGGGAGCATGTGGACGAGGTCGCCAAGAGACGAAGTGCGGACGATGAGAATGCGGGTGGGCATCAGCTAGAGGAGGAACCGTTGAAGCTGCGAATTTACAATAAAGCTTGAGGTCCGTAACCTTGCGGGTTCTGGGATTGCCAGCGCCATCCATCCGCACACATTTGTTCAATCGTGCGCAAGGCCTTCCATCCGAGCAATTGGTACGCCAAATCGGGATCGGCCCACGCAGACGCGATGTCCCCTGCACGGCGAGGCATGATGTCGTAAGGGATTTGGCGGCCGCTCACACGTTCGAATGCCGCAATCAACTGCAAAACGCTCGTGCCCCTGCCAGTGCCCAGATTAATGGCGGTGAAGCCCCCCTCGCCCTTCAAAGCAAATTCGACGGCCCGAACATGCCCCTCGGCCAGGTCCTCGACGTGCAGATAATCACGCACGCCCGTCCCGTCGACGGTATCGTAGTCATCACCAAATACTGATAGGCGCTGACGCTCGCCGACAGCGACTTGAGTGATATAGGGGAACAAGTTATTGGGAATCCCCGAAGGCGCCTCTCCAATACGTCCGCTCACGTGGGCGCCGATAGGATTGAAATAGCGCAATGCAATACCACAGCGTTTGCCGCCGCTTCGTGTCCAATCATTCAGAATCTGCTCCACCATGGCCTTGGTCCAGCCATAAGGGTTGGTCGGGGCGATACGATGGCTCTCCGTGTAAGGCAGCGCCAGAGGCTCACCGTACACCGTGGCGGAAGAGCTGAACACGAGGTTGTGGACCTGTGCTTTGTCCATGGACTCCAACAGGCTCAAGGTGCCGCCAACATTATTGGCGTAGTAATTCACAGGTTTACCAACCGATTCGCCTACGGCCTTCAGCGCCGCAAAATGCACCACGGCTGAAATCGGCGTACCCTGATCGCGCTGATTAGCGAAGAGTTGATCGAGCAGCGCAGCGTCGCGAATATCGCCCTGCACGAATTCAATTGTCGTGCCGGCTAGTGCTTCTATCCTCCGGAGTACCTCTGGGGAACTATTGGAGAAATTATCGAGCACGATTGGGACGAAGCCTTCACGGATGAGGGCGAGCAGTGTATGCGACCCGATATAACCGGTGCCGCCAGTGACCAACAGTTTCTGATTCATGTTCGACTCATTACTTTAACGGCGCAAAAAGCGCTCATATACCAATCTGCGTAAAATGTTCGGCGCTAACCGTACAGGCAGTCGGATCAGCAGATTGAGCAGAAATTGCCCTGGTCCGATAAATTTGCTGCGCAGAAACGTCCGTTGCATATCCCATTCGCTGGCAACATAATTCCAGCCGCCCCGCCGCGCGAACATGGCATGCCCCGTTCTCGCTCGAACAAGAATTTCAGGCAGGTTTACTGCGCGGGCGCCATACTGCAGCATCCGGACCCATAAAGCGTAATCCTCGTACATTGGCTCGTCCCCATAGCCCCCCGCTGCTAGCGCTGCATCGCGCCGGAACATTACCGTCATATGGTTGAACGGGTTTCGACTACGAGCGTAGACTTCAATTGCCTCGTGCGATAACGGTACACGGCGCAATCGACCGGCCTCGGTATGCGGGTCTGAGTCGAACTCAAGTATCCACCCGCCGCAGATATCAACGTCGGGATGCGCGGTAAGCCAAGCGAGCTGACGTTCAAACCGATCCGGCTCCACCAAATCGTCCGAGTCGAACCGCGCTACCCAAGGGGTCGAACAGACTTGTAGACCAGCGGTGAGTGCAGGGCCCAAGCCCTGGTTCACCGGCAGCCGCACCGAATGTATCGGCAAACTCGCCCGGTAATTCTCAATCACATCCATTAGCGGTTGCGTAAGGGGCCCGTCCTCCACCAAAACGACTTCGTGGAGGCGGGTCTGACAGGTACGCAGGCTTTCCAGCGCGGCCGCCAGATACCGGGGTTGCTCCTTGGAATACACGGCCATCAGAACCGAAAACGGCGGCCATGAGGAGTCCGCGGAGGTAGCGGTCGCGGCCTCTGACATCAAATGAATCTCCGCACCTTGCTGTAGAGCCGATAAGCGCCGACCATCATCCGGCGAACGCGTGGCCTTTGAACCATTCTGCGCACGAAGTTCACGAGCTCTGCTTCTTTCTCTGAAAGACTTGGACCAGCAAGTTGCGCGCCGCCAGTCCCAGCATTGTTTACCAGGCTGAACAATACGTTGGCGTCCAGGCGGCTCATGCCCACCGTGTTGCGCACCAGTCGGCGGCGTCCAAAATACCGGTTGTATGTTTTGGACATGCTGCCAGGCGTATTACGGTACAGGTAGCCTGCCGTCGGAATGATCGAAAATCGCTTGCCGCTCCAAGCCAAACGCGAAAAGAACGCCCAGTCTTCCCATACCGATCGATCAGAAGCGTCCCACCCGCCGAACGCCCGCAAAGCCTCAGTCCTGACTGCGACGTTTGCCGTGATGTATTGATTTTCCAGCATGGCTAATGCCTTGGCTTCCGGCACGCCCAAGGCCTTCCAGAACCAGCCCTCCCGCAACGCTTCGGTGCCGTCCTTCAACTGACGCGCCTCATCAAAGTGGATAGCGAAACCCGTCGCCACCACTAACGAAGTATCCGCCCGTAGCGCAGTGACGGCGGTTTCGAACGTATGACGCAGCAAAACATCGTCGCTATCCACAAAGAATGTGAACTCGCTATTCGACAACGCTAGGCCCGTATTGCGGGCGCCAGCCAAACCCCGATTTTCTTGCCGGTGGACCCGCAGGGGGATTTTGTCGCCCAATGCAGCGGCTGCGCGTTGCAGCAACTCATCCGCGTAACCTTCCTCCGAACCATCGTCGACGATAATGACTTCGACAGGAACCAGTCGAGAACTACGCACGGATTGCAGCAATTCCTCAAGCAGCTGGAATTGGGTGTTATACACGGGTATCACAACACTCAAATCGCAATCCCGCGAGTGCTGCCACTCCTGCCAGATTCTTGCAGGTATCGGACGCTCTGCGCGCGACCACCACCTGTTGATATCCACCTGTCGCTGACGGATTCGAAGGCGGGACGCATTGAGTGTCTTTTCATAATCAGCCGGCACGGCAGCAAGCATCTGCGCCATCTTCAACTGCAATGCGCGGGCATTGGGGGCAGAGAAAAACCTTGCCACATGTTCGGCATCATCGACTACCTCGATGGCGCCACCGGTGTTGTACGCGACCAGTAACGTACCCATCAGCAACTGCTCGAGAATCACGAACGGATAATTCTCGCCCCGCGATGGAACCACGAAAAGGCTGTCCGGAGCCCGTTCCTGCACGAATGCGATGAGCTCGGCGTGCGTAAGATGCAAATCCTTGTACGTCACATGTTTCGCGATGCGCGCACGGTCCTCTTGCGACGGCCCCAAAGGCCCAAGGGACACAATCTCTTCAATACCGGCCAACTGTCCGGCCTCACCCAATGCCTCAATAGCTTGTACAAAATCAGGCCAACCCTTCAACTGGTTGTACTTGCCTACGAAAACAATACGCCTGACCTTTCGATACGAAATCACACCGGTATCGCGTACTAAGTCCAAATCGAAGGGTAATCGCGTAATGCTCAGGTCGGCCGGTTCGTAGCCAAATTCATGTTGAAGCAGTTGCTTGCCCAAATACTCCGAAGGCGCAAAACAAGCGTCGGCATGTTTGAACAAATAGCTGTCGCGTATGGCCTGCGCCGCTTCGTAAGGCGTGTAATTCATGGCGCCCTCGTCCTGCGCGCCATATTTCACGTAATCGATCGAGCCATGCATGAAGACCCGAACCGTCACCGACGACGGCAGACAGCCCGTTCGTTTGGCCTGAACGATTCGAAAACCAATCGATTTGTAATCCTGCGACTCGATCACGGCAAGATCGGGCAGCAGGAACATGATGCAATAAAGTGCCTCAAGAAGGCCCAGTCCATCAAAAAAACCTTCCTTGGTGCCCTGCTCTCCGAACATGCGGGGTACAAACGTGCGGCCGTCCTTTGCAATTGATGCAGGTACGTCTATATCGCAAAACAAAACGGCAACCTTTGGGTCAACCGCTTTGATGTTGGTGGTATACGTGCCAATTCCGCCCGTCGGGCGGATCGACGCATCTTCCGTTGTAACCAACAGTAGATCAGAGGCCACCAAGTCGGCGGAAAAACCCAAGTCCGCCAGGTGCTTGGAGTAGCCGGTCTTGGTCATAGCCGTCTCACGGATAGTCGCCGGGCCCTGCTTTCTTTCTGATGTGGCATGGAATCCGCCCGCATCGAGAAAGCTGGCGAACTGTGTCGCGGTCCAATTGCGCTGACGACCCGTGTCCACGCCATGCACAAACAGAATAGGCCGTCCAGATTCCATGCAAAAGCGTTTAAGCGCCAGCAGAAAAGGCCGCGGATCGATGAGGTCCGCCAGAAAGCCCGCGCTAACCACCCAAGATGCGGAATCGGAATGGGCGCGTACGAACGCGTCCGCTTGGCCTTGCCAGGTATCGGCACCCGATGCGAAAGGCAATTGACCAGGCGTGCCGGAAGTGGCATGACAAAACACATGCTCCCGGCCTACAGCGACCGGACTTTCGAATGCGCCGCAGATGTTGATACGCGAGAGCCCATGTGCGTCCGCGAAATCGATCACTTCGGAGGGGAGTTTATGTATCGTCGGCACACCATACAGATTGCCCTGAAGCGAGGATTCTCCCGCCCCAAATCCGGCAAACATCGACAGAACCTTCAGGTCCATTCTTCCCCCTCGCGACCTTCCAAACTATGCATACCAATCACCGCTGCGCCTGCTGCTTTTCCTGATTTCGATGGAAATCGTCTATTGCTGACTCAAAGAAGCGCGCGAATGCTTCCACGCGAATGCGCCAATCCCACGGTTTGATGTATTCGAGGTTTTCCTGCGATAACTTCGCAAAAAGCGATCTGTTTTCGTGCATCTGACGAATGGCGGCGGCGATCATCTCGGGAGACCGTTCGGCAACAATAAACGCCTTCTGCTGCGGGCCGAACGCCTCGGGCACGATGCCCACATCGGTGGAAATGACAGGTACGCCGCACGCCATCGCTTCCAGCACCGGATTAGGTGTGCCCTCGATCAAAGACGGGCATACATAAATATCAATGCCGCCGTAATAATCGGGCATATCGACATGCGCGACATAGCCGGTCTGCCGATCTGCAAACCGCGTCTCCACCGGCACACCTTGTTCGCGCAATAGCGCAATCGCCGGTATCAGGATTGTATTGAATCCCTTGATGTCAGGCAGATCAGCCGCCCATTTACTATTACCGGCCCAGCCGATGACGATGGGTCGATCCCCCATGTCAGTGAAACGCTCCAGCTTACGCGGCGTAAAGAGACTTAGATCCACGCCGTCCTGGGTGATGCATGCCGGCGCGGGCATTTCTGGAATGGACTGATAAATGTCCGCCAAGCGCTCTGACGCCACAGTGTAGGACGTCGCGCGTTGTTGGAAGAAACTTAGCCGATCGAAAATTTGGCCGTCATCCAAATGCAGATGGTCGTAGACAGAAGTCGTCACCGGCTTGTTTCTCACGAACCGGCGTTCAAATTCGGCAAAGCTGATGCCAGTGCGCGCGATGCATCCCCTCGCCCATTCGTGATCAATCAGACGCAAATACTCGCGCCAGAAAAAATGCACCAAATGGCAGTCGGCTGCAGCCATGAAGATTTGCCCGGGCTCTGGCATCTCCTGCGAAGAAATAAGCTTAAATTCGAAACGATCGCTCAGATACCGTTGAATCTGCCGCGCGATATTTGAAAAGGCCCAACCCTCCACATCGATCACCAGCGCAACCTTTGGACGCGTTGTGGACTTCGGAGGCTCCGTGGCGAGAACCGCCGCCTCGGGCGTGCCCGACAAGCCCAGGGCCTCGTGACGCAACTCGAGCCAATGCTCCAGGCCATCACCCCAGATGTCGAAGCCGTGCTTCTTTTCAAGATAACGAGCGGACTGATAGATCACGTTTCGCGAAAAACGCTCTCGCTCATAGTCCCGATCGCTTTGGGAGGCCGGAGGCGGATGATCGTGGATCAGGCCCAGCACTGATGTCGTGCCGACCTTGTACCCCTCCTGAAAGAGACGAACGGAGAAATCGATGTCTTCGAACCCGACAAACATATGGTCGTCGTATCCACCCAAGCGCTCAAAAGTGGCTTTCTTGAGCACACACGCGCCGCCCAGCAGGAAGGTGGACAGGAACGGCTCCATTGCGGACTGCTGTAATTCGCCTTGCTTACACGCGCTGCCAGCGCCCAGGTGCAAACCCGTAGGTTCGGTGCAGACGTACAGATGACCACCGGCGGCAAAAACGGTCTTGCCATCGGGATTGAGCAGCGGCACATTCAAGAAATGGCAGCCAAGCGTGGCGATATCCCGCTGGATGGAAGGCAGAATATTCGTCGTTAGATAGATATCGTTATCCAGGCACAATACCCACTCGGTGTGCACTTCTGGCATGGTGCGGTTACGGCCTCCCGCTACGCCATAGTTCTTGTCCAGCGCCACAATTCGCGTACGGAACGGCATCTGTTCGCAAATGCGCGCAAGTTCGTCCAGCGTCTCTCGCTGAGATCCGTTGTCGATGACGAGAAACTCTCCGGCGAAGTCCGGAACGTGCAGAGCCACCGAACGCAGGAGCTTTTCGGTAAGCGCCGCCCGGTTCAGTGACAAACACGTAATCGTCAAATTGACGCCATCGCGTCCAATGTTTGCATTGCCGCCCGGAGCCTGGTGCAGAATACGATGCCTCTCGTCAGAGACATAGGTATAGGCACGCAGGCCAGGAACCAACAGATTGTCAATTGCCACGGCCGCCCTTCCAAAAACGACGGTAAATGGACATGAGGGTGCGCCGCATTCCCGCCGGCACCAATCCACTCAAGCGTTCATATCGCGCGGCTGCCCAAGCCATTGATGCCTGCGTTTGCTCTGCGACGGCCAATCGGTGCACACGATCGGCAAGTTGCTCGCGTGTGAGCTGCAGTTCCAGACTCAACGCTTCCACACGTAATCCCAATACTCTCGCTTGATGTTCCAGGGTGGCGCGTTCGGCGGCACGTTCGGTATTGTGCTGCGCACGCTGCGCTTCCAATGCTTCTTTCACCGAAGGCAGATGGCCTTGGAAAATTCCAGTACGGAAGGAGTCCATCGAAAGCGGAAGAATCGCAGCACCGGCACTGACACCTTGCCCAGCAAGTTCGCCTTCCGTCCAGATACCGACGAAATAGCTCGCGCTCTCGGGTTGGGGTCCAGCCTTGTTGTCGCTCGGCACCAGTTGAGCCGCCAACATCGGAACCATGTTCAGCATTTGCAGTTGTCCAGTTTCACCATCGTCGGACGGATACTGCTGATGCCGCAGGTTCAGAAAGCCGGTCATCGGCCCGCCCAGAAACCAGCCCTTGCCTGCGCCGAGGACACCTTCCGTCATCGACTTGAATTCTTCGAATAGATACTTCCGAAGATGGTAGGGATTCTTTTCCTGCTCGGTCGGGAAATACCACCAATCGTTTGGACAACTGATCGCGATGACACCACCGGGCTTAAGCAAGCGCTTCACATTTTCCAGAAACTTCACGGGATCGGTAACGTGTTCGATGGTTTCGAACGACACGATAAGGTCGAAGCTTTCCGGTTGAAACTTCTCCAGCAGCGTCTCGCCTTCGCTCTGCACGAAGCTCACATTCTGACCGCCAAAATGTTGCTGCGCAGCTTTCACCGCGTCGTGCGAGATATCCACGCCCACGACTTCCGATGCGCCCCAATCCGCCAACAAGCGAGATCCATAACCTTCACCACATGCCACATCCAAGACACGCTTGTCCGCACAGTAAGGCTGTGCAAACGAGTATCTTGCAATATGGATGGCAGCCTCCAGCCCGTCATACTGGGTGCCCTTGTCAAAGTTCAGTCGTTCCATTGTTCATTCTCACCGTTGACCGGTCCGGCCAATTTATCGCTTTGCGATAAGGTTAAATTTCCACTCTCGAGGCAGGGACAGGATGCCAACTGCCTCAAAATTGTCGAGGACGTGAAACGCACAGGCGTTGTTCGCATCGGCATGCACAACAAAGCCACCTTCGTCGTTGATCGCGACCCGCCACTTGTAGCTACCCCCCAACAAGGGAAAGGCGGGAAAGGTGACCGAATACGTGCCGCTGGCACATCCCATATGCGGGGGCATTCCATCCATCAACGTCGTCGTTCCGCAAATATAAAGTCCGTCATGACGATAAAGATTGAACACAAAGCTGATTCGATCAGGGATGTGGCTAGTCAGCGCGTGGAACGAAACGTTCAGCTTGATATCCTGCCCCGTGGCCACTTCCGAGATGCGCTCATCACCTTGCGCATCGGTGAGCCACACATCGTCGATCACGTAAAGCTTCTCGGGCATTGGCCCCGGCTTGGGGACGGCGGCCTCCCCCGAGGCGCCAATCAACGCTGCTTCCGCGCCTTCTTCCAATGCATCATCCGGGTTGGACGTATCCAGTACATCCAGTTCCTTAGGCATGGACGCGGTGTGTCCGTGCCCAGCCGCTGCCTCACGCTCCTCGAACTCCATCAAGGCCGCCTGCATGTCGATGGTGTACTTGTCGATCACTCTCCCGGCAGGCCCGAACTCCACTTGCCGGCCCTGATTAAGATACAGAGCGCGGCTGCAGATAGATTTGACCTGATACTGGTCATGAGAAACGAACAGGATCGTGCACCCGGCGTCACGGATGTCGTAGAACTTTTTCAGACAACGCCGTTGAAAAGCCGCATCGCCAACGGCCAAAATCTCATCGACAATCAAAATCTCTGGATCGGTATGCACGGCGACCGAAAATGCCAGGCGTGCAAACATGCCGCTTGAGTACTTTTTGACTGGACTCTCGATGAATTCGCCGATGTCGGCAAAACCGGCAATCTGGTCGAATCGCTGGTCAATCTGTTCATAGGTCAACCCGAGCAGCGATGCGTTCAGATAAACGTTTTCGCGCCCAGTGAATTCGGGATTAAACCCGGCGCCAAGTTCCAGCAGCGCAGCGACCCGTCCATAAGTCTGAACAGACCCCGTCGTCGGTGTCACCGTACCGCAGATCATTTGCAACAGGGTGGATTTACCCGATCCATTGCGACCCACAATGCCTACGGTTTCGCCCTTCTTGACGTCAAAAGATACGCCCGAGAGCGCCCAAAAATCCTCCGAGAAACTCTTCGCTTCCCGTCCGAACAGGTTAGCGCCGCGCGCGAACAATGCTTGCTTCAATCTATCTTGGGGTTTCGCGTAGATTGAATAACACTTCCCCAGGTCCTCTACGTGAATCGAGATGTTGTCAGACGACATCGGCGAACCCCTTTCGAACCTTTTGGAACCAGGCAATGCCCAGCACAAACACAACGAAACCGATTGCGGTGTAGATGCTCCACAGCGACCAATTCAAAGACTTGCCGAAGATCAGGACATTGCGCGTCTCCTCAACCACGAAAGTCATCGGATTCAGCTTCACGTAGATTTGCATGCGCTCCGGAATCGCCGAAAGCGGATAAAAAATGGGAGACACGAACGTCAGCACGATGGTTAACAGCGACACGGCTTGAGCCGTATCCCGGATATACACGCCCAGGCCAGCCAAAAACCAGGAGATGCCCAGCGAGAAAAGCGCAAGCGGGACCAACACCATGGGCAGATAAACGATAGTCCACGGTATGTTTCCCAGGAAAATCATCTGCGCAATGAGAAGAACAACAAAGCTCACCAGCAGATGAAATGTTGCGGATCCGAATGCAATGACCGCCAAAGTCTCAAGCGGAAATACCACCTTCTTTACATAGGAGACATTCGACAGCACCAGCGACGGAGCTCTGTTCAAACACTCCGCGAACAGATTGTTCATGATCAGGCCGGCGAACAGAATCACCGCGAAATCTCCGTGCGATTGCGTAGACACAGCCCCCGCCCACTTTGCCTTGAAAACGACCGAGAAAACAAACGTGTAGACAATTAAAAGCAAAAGCGGATTAAAGAACGACCACGCCAGCCCGAGCACCGAACCACGATAACGGCCCAGCACTTCGCGCTTGATCATTTGCACTATCAGCTGCCGATGCCGAGTCAACATACCTCGCACCAGCTCGAATACTTCCCGAATCAAGTCAGACCTCTCATAATCATTTCTCTTCACGCCGTTGCGGACCATTTCGGCCTCTGCCCAGCGAATTTAGACGCCGCCTCATTCCCTGCCATGCCGAACGCGAGCGGCGATATGTATAAGCAATGGATCGTCCCAAAAATAGCAACACCAAAATGACGGGCGTGGGCAGAGCGCTCATATTTTTGAGGGCTCTTCTTCGCGAGTCCTGGCCCGACGACATGTTCCACGTTGCCACCGCATACTGGGCAATTCGCTTCTTGCGCTCCAAACTGAAATTGCCATTCAGCAGATATGAGAACTGCTTGGGCGACGGGTACTGGTCAGGTTCGGCAACAACGTGAACCCAAGCTCGCGGTATCACCAAGCCCGTCGCGTGCTCCCGGGTCAAGTCCCACAGATACTTCAGCTCCGCATACTCCCCCATGCCCGCGTCAAAAACATCAAGCAACTGCCGTCCACTCTGGGTACGCATCACGCTGCGTGTAAACGGACTACGCCCAGCTGTCGGAGCAACGTCCAACATCAGTGGGAGCGCGTACGCGGTCGGTCTGCCTCCCTGCTCCATCCAACTGCTGACGTAGGCGATGTCGTGACGGCTGGCCAGCACCGCCGCAGCTGCGCTCAAGAAACTTGGATTTATGCGGTCCGAACTTCGTAGCACCAATATTGCCTGCCGGGTCCGCACGGCATGCACGTCCACGTCCCTCCCGCTCGGGTCCACACAGCGCACATTGCTGCCGAACAGCACGACAGTGGGCTCGGTGACGTCAGACGCCGCACGCAGCAACAAGAGCGTGTCACAGCCGGCGCGCGCCGTAACCTCACTGACAGGCTGGGCATCATGCACACTGTCCGTCAGGATCAGCACCAATATCCCGGCCTCAGGGTTCGCCGGTGCGATGGTCTTCGCCTCGGGGCTCTCGCCGTAGATCTGCGCAACCTCCTCCAAAACAACGGGATACGGATATGACAAGCGCTGCCTCAACCCGGCGTCGTCCCAAAGTCGAGCCATGCAAGACACCAGGGCGTCGGAGGAGCCGGACTCGAACTGCAGGCAATTGCGCTCGTGTACGAAGAAATCCTTGAACCCCGGAATATCGGACACGATCATCGGCACGCCAGCGGCGTATATTTCGTGCGCCGCATAGCAAAAAGACTCATACCGGTTGGGAAATACCGCAAATCGAACGTCGCGAAGCAAGGCTTCGGTTTGTTCGTGCGTGACGTGCCCAATAAAATGAAAGCGTCCACGCAAGTCCTGGGGAATACGCCGGATCAGGTATTCAGCATAGGGATACGCGCCATCCGGAGGCTGATTGGAGTCGCCTCCAAGGAAATAAAATTCGGCCTGGGACTCAGGATATTGCCGCATCCAGGATATGGCTGAATCAACAAGCAGGTCCACGCCCTTGATCGCAAACAGACGGCCGTAAAACAAGATGCCATTGGCTGACGGAGAAACCTGCTCCCTTTGCAACACTTTGCGCAATGGGGGTACCGCAATCGACTCTTTTCCCGGCAGCCACGGATATAGCGGCAGCAGAGATTCCTCGTAGAAGCCTGCCGAAGGCACGATTACCGTGTCCGCCAGCGCCAAGGAGGCCCGCTCCAAGGAGTACAAGGTGTAGAGATCCCGATGCAACGCATTGGTCAGGTCAACGGTATCCATCGCCTCGATCGTGGCATGGAATCGGACAGCGATCCTCGTTCCCTCGTAAGCCCCGAGTGCAAGCTTCTCGCTCAATGCGTAAAAAGCGGTGCCGTAGAAATCGAAGAACTCGATCAAGTCGGGGTGCTCTAGCGCATGAACACGCAAGGCCGCCTGATGCAGCACATAGGCGCGCCAGTCATACCAGCAAATGAACTCCGCGGCGCCAGCTATGTCGGCGCCAAGCACCGATTCCACCCGATAGGCAACGCAGTTGTGCGCATTGGGCAGCTTCGCCCGCTCAACCTGTTCGAAACGGTCGAATACTTCCTCTGTGACATCAAGCAGGAACACGACCCGATCGCCGGCCGCCAGCAATTGGCTCGCCAGGTTGTGAAGCAACGCACCGCAACCGCCTCGCGTCACAGGATACAGCTCGTAGCTAACGAAGCAGGTGGTGCGCATCAGTCCAGGAACTGCTTGACTGTGGTGGCCGAAAGAGCGTTGTATCGAACGGCATACGCCTTGTACGCCGAGACGATTTGGTCGCGTTCACGCAAAACGTCGCCAATGCGGGCCGCAATCTCGCTCGCATCATCCGGCACATCCACAACCAGCCTGCTGCGCAGGTAGGGATCGTCCTCGAAATAGGGTGTATTCGGACCCACGATGCAAGGTGCGCCGACCGCAAAACTCTCGAGCGGCAACATCGGAGCACACTCGTTCAATGTGACGTATAGGTTCACATGGCAAGCCGCGAGATGCTCAGGCATCTCGGACTGTGGAACCACGCTTCCAACGAAATCATTGGGCACGCCGAATTCCTCGCAGAACTCGCGCATCCGTTGTGAAGCCACGGACCCGACCACAATGGCGTTATCAATCATCGACGCGGCTGCCAGCATTTCGTAAGGCGGCTTGTGTCGGAGTTCCGAAATGCTCCAGATGCCCAGACGGCTTGCACCATCGGCGACCTTCGAGGCGTGCTGCGGCACCTGGGTGTACCGGTTCAGCAGGAAGCTGGCATCCACGCCATTTCGGCGCAGAATTTCGTCCTGGCCTCGCTTCACACATCCGATCCGCCGAATCTTCCCCTGTCGCTGAAGCGAGCAGACCAGACGGAAGCTCCGCCAAGCGTAATCTTCGCTGGCTTGCATGAACGTCCCGTGCCAGACGGCATAGAGGGGGATGTGTTGCGCCGAGCGATGCAGGGAGTCGACCAAATGCTGATAGGTGTACGGAAAGCCTTGAAAAACAATAGCAGAAGGTCCGCAATCTGCCAGACGACGCGCAATTTCTTGAGCAATAGCTGGCGACAGATCGTCGCGCAGAAACAGCAAATGCTCAAACATCTGTGACGCAGAACTTCGTATCCCCAGCCATTCCGGGTGAGCAATCGCAATGGGCTCGCCTTGCGGCAGCGCCTGCAGCCGCGCCAGAAATTCGCCGGATGAGTAGCTCGCATGATCCGCATGGACTTCAGCCGCTGAAGGCGATCCAGTCACGGGGCTACCGGACACTTGCCGGTGCCGGCGCAATCGAGAGACAGCGCGGTACAGCGTGCCCAGAGGGCTGCGGGAAATCGCCGACCCGATCCGGTATGCCGGCGACTGAATCACTTCCTCGTACCGGGCGGACAGCTCCGCCAGCTGTACACGTGACTGTGCCAACTCAGCCCCCAAAGCCGGGCCTCTGACACGCTCGGCCGCAGCGTCGGGAGGATTGCCCCCCGGAATGTGCTCGCCAGCGGCAGGCGTTGAACGAATCATCATATGCTTTTATATGTCAAGAATCGGGGCGGCCGCTTCAGCGCGCGTGGCAGCGCTGCATCTACGATTGCCGCTTGAAGCACCGCTTCAGCATGGATCAGGGCATGGCCGCCCTTCTTGGCCAACCGCGTAAGTCGCCGAATTTTAGTTCAAAAAGAACACGGCGCTCGGCAGCGCAGGAAAGCCGGCCGTCTTGCAAAGGGTGTCAAAGTCAAGTATTGCGATCTACTACTTGCGGTGACGACGTGTCGCCACTCATGCATCTCGTCTTACGCGCCACAATCCCTGTACCTCCCACGTCGATGAAATCGTCGGAATCAGGTTCCAGAACGGCCGACTTCGGACAACCATTTCATAAAGAGATAATTTGCCAAAAAGGTGAAGGGCGTGACTACTATCTTCGCAACGATTGAATGCATGCCCACGGTGGCAAGGAAATTCACTATCAGGGACGCTAATGTGACGGCGACAATTTGATATAGCCAATAGGCCATCAACTTTCGCATCATGTAATGCCCCTCGTACTGAAATATGGGCCGTAAAGACGAGAAGTAGACGAAGGTCACCGCGACTGTGGCGGCAATGCCATTAGCGACGCCCGGTATAAATCCTACCGCACAGAGTGCGACAAAGATTGAAAAATCTATCAACCAGCCCAGGCCGGAAATCAAACCAAACTTAAGAAGCATCAACACAACCTCGGACGCGCTGGCGCCACTCTATCCATGCCAGCAATGGCAATAACGTGCCAAGTATCTGCAGTTCACTTAGATAAAGAAAAACCGATGCAGGCTGCATCAACCAGAACAGCCCCGCGCGTGCGATCAAGGCAACGGCAAGCAGCGACGCTGTCGGATGACGCCGGAAGCCAAACATCAGAAAAATGGCGCATAGTAGCTGCAAAGCGCCAAACGCGATGCCTTCGTACCATGCGTACATCTTCGCAGCCAGGTCCGGAAATAGATGTGCCGCCGGCCGGTAGCCCGCAAGGGCCACCATGCTTCGCCAATGGGTATCGTGTCCACCCAGATGGTCGAAGTAAGGGGGCAGAGAAAATGCGCGATCGATATGCCCTTTCGCGAGCCAGGCCGCAGCCTGGTTCATCCCTAAGGATTTCACGAAGGTAGCTGTTCTCAACGTGAAAAATTCCAGGGGATGATGCAACGCATAGACGATGAAAGAGCGCTGCAATTCCGCCAACGTTTCTGGCGAAGGGGAACCCTTGTCAGACTGATGCCAATAGATCACATCCGAAGGTGTCCAGTGTTCAACGGAATAATCCACTTTCAACACCTTGTCCAACGTTGTGCTCAAGGCCAGGCGCTCGTCCCGGGTCAGCGCCTCACCCCGAAGCATGCCGACCAGCGGATTCACAAAAGCCGAGACCTTATATAGCCGCATCTCTGCCTTGCCATGATCGCCCCTTTCCATCACATAGCGCGTCGACAATGGCGTCGCAGCCAACCACAAGGCAACGATGGACAAGCATGCCAAAACGGTGCGCCGGTGTGGTCGCACAAATGCGAACCCGCACAGCAACACTCCCACGTAGACAATATTGTCCGTCCGCAACAGCACAAGCAACGTACCCAGCAGCGCAGTCATGGCGTAGTGCCAAGGAGAAAACGACGCAGATTGTCGTCTGACGCCTGTAAACAGCACATAGCAAAGCAAGCCGAATCCGCTCAAGACAATGCCATTGACCGCATCACGCAATTCAGTTGCGGCCACCATCGTCGTTCCCGTGAGCAGGAACATGGCTGCCGCAAAAACATTGATGACCCAGCCGCTGGCGCCTTCTTGGAGAGCGCGTAGCGCCACCCACAACACCACCAGACACGCGATCAACGCTTTTAATAGCAGCGAAAGCTCAAGGCCACCAAGGTTGATTAAGGCGGAGACAAGAAGAGGGTAACCAACCCCGTACCATAATGAGACTCCGCCGGCACCATGCTGGATGACGGGGCTTATAGCATCCCAACCGATGATGCCGGGCCAGCCGACAACGATAGTAGCCCCCATCCAGACACCAGCAATGGCCAGCAGGCATGCCGTGGACGCCCGTCTGCCATCCCTAGCTATAGCCTTGACCATATTGCAGATCGCGGCAACAGGGATGATCAGCAAGACGCATAAGCCGGCGATCAGCGCGGTAGCCAACCTACGAGCGAGCTCTGCGTGATTCCATGGAAAGGTCAGCTTCGGATAAGCATACTCGCCAGGACCGATCGATTCCATTGGCTTATACCGCCCGGTCGGCGACGACAGGCGCAACATCAACACTGGCTGTTCCGGCGTGTCCAAATACACGCGGTGGACGGCGTGCACAGGGCCATTCCACGCGTTGTAGCGGAAATAGGCCGACGTCCAAGCCACCATCAATCCATCGCCGTAAGGCCAGCAGACTGCGAAGAGCCGCTCGGCATCCGCAGGCCCCGTCGAATCGGCGGCGGCCGGAGCCGCGATGGCCGTCAGTTCTTCACCCACGCGGGCGTACAGCGCTTTGGCACGACGCGGATCGAATTCAGCAACGAGAGGGCTGTCCCGAGTGCACGACAATTTTGAAGGTGCATCAGCGCCAGCCTGTGTCCAAACATTGAGAGGCGCGCTGTCCGTCTGCAATCGCAGCGACGATATCCCGGCAAAAGACGCAGGCGCGCCTGCCTGATAGTACGCATACGGCAGCGGCAGACCTTCAACCTTGCCTTGCGCCGTCCCCAGAAACACCGTGGCGGGGTGGCCATCGGCATTACCGTTCGCCGGAGCGGGCGCGCCGACGGCCAGGAATTCCACATCGCCCGCTATGGAATGCGTCATGGCCAGCCACACACATGTCGCCGTCAGCATTGAAAACACGCCGACACCGACTCTGAATGCGTTGTGCCCAAATATGTAGGCAGCGGATATGTAAAAGACGGCCCACGAAAACAGCAAAGCCGTCAATATGCGGAAAGGCCCTGAAAGGATCGAGCTCTCGGGTGGCGGCAACGGTATGTCCGTCGCGGATGACTCCGCGGAATACAGATCTATGCGGGATTTGCGATCATCGACTGCAACCTCCACGATGCCCGAGTAGGGACTTCTACCCAGACGCACTACAGCGCCGGTCTGCCACGTTTTGGGCACCTGGACAGTCTTAGCCGTGTCACCGTAGCCGACCACGACGCCATCTCGCTTCGCCCAACCCTCAAAGCCGCTAACGCTGAATGGACCCGAGGCCCGCCCCACTCCTGTGAGCCATACCTCGGCGCCCTTCGCGTCCGGATGCTTATCACCGGTTACGCTAAGCGTGACCGTCGGGTATAGGCCTATCGATGGAGCGGCGTGCCAAAACACCGCACCAGCCACCACGCCCGCTGCAATAGCCAACAATGAAACCGGCTTCGCAATTACGCGTCGCGCCACGACCACCGCGATTGCTGTGACCGCACCCAAGACCGCCAATGAGCCGTAACCCGGGATGACGAACCCATATGCAATCAAGCCTACAACCACCAGCAAAGTTGCAAGAACCGTGCCGTAAAAGGCTTTTCGCATACGTATCACGCGCGCGTCCAAAGATAAGTCACAAGGTAGGGGGTTGCGCGTTAAGGAATTGCTCCAACTCGACGGGCGTGCCGAGCGGGATTACCGCTGAAGCGGGCAAGGGTTGAACAAATATGGGCACCCCCTTACCAAGCAGATGGTTGTACATCGGCGCAATGTAGCGTTCGCCCTTGGCCAAGCCCTGGCCGCCGCTGAAGAATTCACGATACAACTCACAGTACAGGCCCACGGATCGGAAGCCATACAGGCCAACCGTCGCCCAATCCGAAATGCGCTCCTTCTCGCGAATATCCGTGACGCGAAAATCTGCATCCACCTTCGCGAAGCTCCAACCATCACCCCGGCCATTGAAGCAAGGTATCCAGCCATCGCCCCGGACGTCGCCGGGAGCGAGGCTGTCCGGGTGTACAAACGTGTCGATGTTATAGACAAACATAGGAGATGCCTCGTCCTGCACGCTGTCGGCCCCCAGCATAGCAGTCGTAGCTTGCCCATCCGTCAGCCCATCAATTTCCACAATCGACACCCCAGCCAGGCCGAGCAGCGCGCATTCATGCTCAATAAATGCTCTTGCCTGGTCCTGCCGTTGCACGACGAATATCGCTTCAGCGCCTGCGGCCCAAAACTGGCGCAAGCTCAGCATGGACCATGCGAATAGCGATCGGCCGTGGGCCTCGATTTGATATTTGGGAACATTCCAACCCGCGTCACGAAAACGCTTTCCCATCCCCGCCATGGTGATGATGACGATCATTCCTTTCCTTTCTCTACACCCAACAGGGCAAGAATTTCTTGATAACTCAGCCGACAAAACTCGTCAGGCCTTATCGTTCTATCGTCAACGTAAAACCCGTTGGTTCCCGGCCAAGGTTTGCCAAGGTGCAGCTCGTCGTAGGGTATATCATGCTTTTTCAACCAATCAATCAGCACGGGCAGCGTATTCGCGTTCAGCAACCCCGTATTGCCTTGATAAGTCCGCATATTTCTTGCTGAGTTGAGAACTATGTAAAAACCTTCGCGTTTATATTCACGAAGTTTTTCAACTACTGGCCAAAGGGGTTCAACGTCGGCATACGACTGCCCGTCCCGCCGGATCTCGCACAGAGTTCCGTCCACATCGAAAACCAGAACCTTATCACTACGAATCATTGCCTCAGTTCCAATTCGATTTATCTTCTACCTGATCCAAAATGCGATCAGCATTGAGCAGAAATGCCAACACCTTCACCGGAGCATCAATATGAAGCGGAGTCATACTGATAAACAAAGATGCCTCGAACAACCTCACAAGCCGAGGCATAAAGCCCGCCTGCAAGCATTGGCGCCTGAACATTTGCGCGAAACTGCTTTCGTCATGGCTATTAATAATCAATTTAGGCCGATTAACATCGTCCAGCTCAACCCGGAATAACCCTGCGTTGATGAAATCATAAGACCCTTCAATGGAATGCGAAAGTTTTGCCACATCGTAGTACGCAGGCATAAACAGATCTTCCAGCTTTGATCCGCCGCGCGCATCGATGAACTTCATCGTGCCCTCTGCTCTACCATAGAGAATATTGGAAAAACAAAGATCACCGTGGCTAAGTACCGGCGACGGAAACTTTACGTCTTTGGTCAGCGTATCGTAAAGACGATTGTATCTATCCAAAATTGCTCTCACACCGCCGAAAGCCAGTTGGCACTGCACTTCAAGCTCAGGGTAAATATCGCTCTTCTCCAGCGCAGCGATGCGGTCTTCCACCTTCGCAAGAAACAATGCCTCATTACCAGGGTCGTTCAACGCCCCAGTGCGCGCAGTCCGACAATTTACAAAATGGAATATGCGCCGCAACAACTGTGCAAATTGATGGGGGGTGAATGCGCGGTGCGTCCACTGCAACGCCACATCGGGCACAAAAAGGCGCTCCATCCTATAGCTGGCTGTCTGCGCTTCTTCCGCGAATCCATAAGGCTGAACAAAGTATCGCTGCATTTCCGGCGGTAGCAATGCGTAGAAGTCATACTCCCGCCGAAGCTTCGCTGTGTCGCTGGAGCGCTTGAGCACTGTGAAACGATCCGTCGCAGCCACCGAATTGAAATGGCGGACATCAAAAGAAGATGTCGCAACTGACAAAAACTGCGCGGGGTCTCGCAAGTCCGCCATGCCGATGTCATCAGGCACTGGCTCCATCGAAGACAAGAGATCGGCCATTGCCGCCTGGTGCTCCCCTTGCAACATCGCCTCGACAAACATGGCCGCGTCGTCGTCGATCACCACAGCGACGGGTAGACCGCTAAAGACTTCGCCTTCAAACGACGGCGGGAGGACCCTGACAGAGCATTCGGCCAGCGTCAGTTTCTCCAGGAACAATGACACCGTCTCTTCGTCATTCAGCATCGCCAGGTAGGACGGCACATAAATAACCCTTGCACGCTCATGCAGTGCGCGTCGCAGCACATAGTCCTGATTGGGAGCCTCGCTTTCGAGGACCAATAACTGTACGCCTTTGGGCAACCGGCCAACCGCCCCGGCAACCCGATCCTTCAGCGTTCGACGCTGCACACGCAGGTCGGAGAACCTGACGATACTTAGGTGATGGCTGACATCTTCCGGAACGTCGAACGAATCATCGTATACCACTAGCGTTTTCATCACAGATTCCAATGTTGCGAGTGTCTTCCAAGCGCTTACGAATATAGGGAACGAGCACAAGGCATCCAAGCACCTGTACCAGCAACGCCTGTGCAAATACACTCACGATCCAGGGTGATACGCCTGTACCGCTCTCCGCATCAGACGGAGACAGACCCGGAATAAGTTTGGCCAGCAACTCCGTGAATCCCGTTATCACAGGAAAGTGGGGCGCAACAATACTCGCAATTGCAAACAGTTCAAATGTCCAGATAAGCAGCGTAAGAATCGCAAAAGTTAGTACCCGACCTTGTAAAATTTTTCGCGCATCGCCAGAAAAAGTTTTCAAGTAGCCCACTCCGCGCAACAATTGAACTGCGCGGCGGCCCGAGTAAACTCTCATGATGTGTAGATTAATTCGAGGCAGGTTTTCAGGCACAGCCCACAGAAAAATCAGTGACAACGCGAGAAACAGCAGCATCACGCCGATAAATGGCAGGAGAAACGGCCGAGCATCTTGCGCCGAATACGCCAAGCCGATCGCCACGACAGCAAGCAACGCAGCATCGAACGCACGCTCCACCCAGACCACCACGATTCCAAAACGGACGCCCTTGGTGCTCCAGCCGATTTCCAGGATACGAATCAATTCCCCTGACTTGAATGGCATGGCGAGGGACACGGCCGCGGTGTACCAATACAGCCGAAGCAGTTCGCGCAACCGCCCGCCGCCGATCAACAGCCATAAGCGGACCATGCGCACCGCATGCGAGGCGAGATACAGGCCGCTACTGATCACAAGCACGGCCAACCCTATCGTGGGTTGCTCGAACACCCCGGCAAAGCCAGCGATATTGACGCCCAGCCCCCAGAGCAGGAAACATGCCCCTGACGCAAGCACCAGGCGCTGGCACAGCCTAGCGTAACGTAGCATCATCGGAACTTGACTCTCGTCGATTTGAATGAACGATCGAAAATGGGTAATCCCCACTTTCCCTGCCCGAATGATTTGAAGATAAAAAGGATTTTCTGGCGATAGCGAAGTTCATGAGCAAGCCAAGGGTGCGCTTAGCTTGGCGAAACAGCCTGACGTTGGACAGCTGGTCGTCTTCGCGCCACGATATGGGGAAAAATCGCAACTTCCAATTCCACGCCGCGGAGGCGAGAATCATGTAGTAATTAAAAGTGAGATCATTTCCGAAAAAACGCCAAGTGAACTTTTTCAATGATTCGACTTTGTATAGATTCAGGCCAGCGCCCAAATCATATAACCGTTGCCCTGCAACGGCTGAAAACAAAAGATTGAACACGCGATTTCCGAAGGTGCGGAAGGCCGAATAGCCTTGCAGTCGGGCACCGGCCATAAATCTCGCTCCCAACAGGCTATCGACGTCCCGATGCTTGCCAGCCTCGATCATGGGAAGTAGGTCTGCGATATTGCCCTGATCATCACCATGCAGCACGATCAGATAATCGAACCCTTGCTTGATCGCGTAATCGAAAGCCGCTTTATGAGACCCTCCCAGGCCGTAGTTTTCATCGTTCCTGGCAACGATTACCGGAACGCTTTTCAGGCTGTCTGCCGCCTTAATGGCTGCTTCCAACGTGCCGTCCGGACTTCTATTATCCAGAACGAGAACCTCGCAATCCAATGAGGCTGCTCCGACCAATTGAGCCACAGTTCGCGGAATCTGCTTCTCACATCGATAGCATGGGATGAAAATCAGAAAACGCTCGCTTTTTGCCATTAAAAACACCTTCTTGTAAAATCAAATACGGCGACACATTAAGCTCGGCATCGAACTTGCCTAGCAATTTTAATAACGCCTTCTTCTGGACGCCTTTTTTTTAGCTGCCAAGGCGCCCAGCTTGTGCTTACGGCTGATCACCATCCATTTAGGCATTCTGAAAAGCACCAATTTTCGATAAAGCACTACATACAGGATCGAAAATAACGCCACAAAGAGCATTAGCAAATACTCATTCTGCCAAAAAAGAACGGCCGGAAGCACTGCGAATGATGATAATAACCACAGATATGGCGAAGTCATCGCATTACGCTGAGTTCTATGCTTAATGTCGGTAGAACCCACGGCCCAGCGCACAAGCCGCTTATAGATGAGCATATGAAGATGCACACCATCCGGAACTCCTGGAGATTGTCCGCGCAGTAATTTTTTCCGATACATCGAAAAGAGAGTTTCGAACACCGGATAGATGCACAGCAGCAGCGGGAACCAGGCGGAGACATTGGGATGGCGCGCAAGCATCATAACTGACAAAACACCAATCATAAAGCCGATGAAATACGCTCCGCCATCACCTAGAAAAATAAGCCCACGGGGATAATTCCAAACCAGAAATCCCACTATGGACCCCATCATCCCCACAGAAACCGTGAGAATGAGGCGATCTCCGATATAATAAGAAACGTACGCAAATCCGGCAAAAATCATTACTGACACCACGGCGGCCAAGCCATTATAGCCATCAATGATATTAATCGCATTGGCGGCTCCCGCGATCGCAAAAGCCGTGACAACAAATGAAATCGGACCAAACTGCAACAGCCAGTCGATGCCGATAATATTCAACCTGTCCAGCGTTGCGCCCAGGAAATAATAGGCGGCCATGCCCGAAATCATTGCAAATGCCAATCGGGTCAGAACCCTGACTTTCTTGGTCAGATCTTCGGCCAGCCCGCCCAGGAATGCGGGCATCGCGACAGCAAGCAAAACCAATGGTTCATAACCAAGCGCTGGCTCACGAAAAATCGCCAGCATCGTGACGGCAAGCATCGCAATTACGATCGAAACCCCGCCAATCCGCGGCACCGGCCGGTCGTGGTATTTCTGCGCGCCAGTTGTTTGATGATCGAAACTAAATCGACCATGTAGTGCGTTGAATCGCACCAGCAGCATGGTAATAACCAAAGAAATCAGAAAGGCGACAAGCAAATAGACCATATCTCGTTGAACCCGTTGAAGCAGGTATTTTAATACTTAGCCTTGGTTAAGCTATTTCTGATTTAACCTATAACGTGCACCAACGTAACGTCCTACGGACACCACCACGCCTTTGATTCAAACCGCACGACATCTCGGCCGCATACGACAAAAAAACCTCACCAACAAAAAGTCAATCAACTCATGCCCTCTGTTATTCTTTAAATCATAAGAGCAGGTGGAAATTGATAGCTTTTGAAGTTTAACCAAATCTTTGCGATTCCTCGATTGGTCACCGTCATCCATTTGACTGAGGCACTCTAACTTCATATACCGGAAACACTCGGTTGCCAGCCAGGATCGCGATGACGCGCGATCGTAAGCCAGATTACAACTGTGCGACAGCCATCCGCCACTGTGTCGGAACCGCGCAACATCGTCTGATTGAATTAAGGGGGAGATGAGTGCACTACACCGATATTCGAGCATGAAATGGAACTCATTCCACTTTTTGGGCACTCTCGGTCGTCAACGCGCATGCTGGCATGGCTGGGACTGGCGAAAATCCTGCTTTGGAGCAAGAATGACCACATAACTCTTCCAAGGAGACTGCCATGCGCATTGCCGATGCCCAATGGATTCCTTCGACGCAGCACCAGACATGGGATGCGTTGACCGACCCGAGAGTCTTGCAGAAATGCATACCGGGATGCGTGGAAGTTGCGATGCGCAGCCCGACCGAATACGCCGTCACCCTGCGGGCCAACATTGCGGGGATCGACACCGACTACGAGGGGGAAATCCTGCTCTCGGACGTCAACGCTCCCGACAGTTGCACCCTGGTGTTCGAAGGCAAGGGCCGCGCGGCCTGCCTGGCCATCGGCACCGCCCAGGTCAATCTCACCACCAAGGACCAGGGTACGCGCGTGGCCTACACGGTGGCGGGCATGGCCGGCGGCAAGCTGGCCGAGTGTGGTGAAGGCCTGCTCTTGAAAGCCGGCGACAAGATCATCCAGAAGTTCTTCGCGGCCTTCATTGACCACATGGCGGTGCAGCCCCGCCTTGCCCCCCCGCCTCCGCCGCCCGAACCCGAACCTCGTGGCCTGTCCAATTCCCGATGGTCATGGGCGCTGGTGGTGTTGGTCATCGCGGTTTTCTGGGGCTACCACTCGTTTTACAAGTGAAAACCCTAGTGGGCTGGTGATATCCTTTGCGGATGACTCCGCCGCCGCCACCAGCCCAGCCATCGACTGACCCCGCCCACTCTCGACGGGACCTGCTGATGGCCATGGCGGGGGTGTCCGCCACGGTGGTGCTGGCGGCGCTGGATTCCACCATCATCAGTACGACGCTCCCGCGCGTGGCCGAGGCGCTGAACGGCATGGCGCTGTACGCCTGGGTGGGTACGGGCTACTTGCTGGCCACCGCGGCCTCCATCCTGATCTTCGGCCGGCTGGGCGATATGTTCGGCCGCAAGCCGCTGATGCTCGTGTCCGTCTTGATCATCGCGCTCGGCTCCATCGCCTGTGGACTGGCGCAGTCCATGACCCAATTGATCGTGTTCCGCACCCTGCAAGGGGTGGGCGGCGGCATGATGATTGCGACCGCTTTCGCGGCCCCGGCCGACCTGTTCCCCGATGCCAAGCAGCGGGTGCGATGGATGGCGCTGGTGTCGGCGGCCTTCGCCATGGCTAGCGGCATCGGGCCGGTGCTGGGCGGCGCGGCCACGCAGGCGCTGGGCTGGCGCGCGGCGTTTTTCATTTCGCCCATCGCAGCCGCGGGCGCCTTCTTTTTGCTGGCGCGCTACTTTCCCCGCATTCGGCCGATGCACGACGGCAGCCGCAAGATCGACTGGGTGGGCGCCATCCTACTGGTGCTGGCCGTGGCTGCGCCGTTGGCCGCGCTGGAACTGGCCTTTGCGCGTGGCGAACATGCCCACCCGCTGCTGGGCGGCATGCTGGCCTTGATTGGCGTGGCCGCCATCGCCATCCTGATTCCCACCGAACGCCGGGTGAAGTCGCCCATCTTTCCGCTGCGCGTGCTATCAGGACGCGAATCCCGCCTGCTGAATTTGGCGGCGATGATGGTCGGCGCGGTGATGTTCGTACTGATCTTCTACAGCCCGTTGCTGTTGCAGCAGGTACTGGGCTACACCCCCAGCGAGGCCGGGCTGCTGCTGACACCCCTGGTGGCCGCGATTTCCGTGGGCAGCATCATCAACGGCCGGCTGTTTCCCAAGCAGACCGAGCCACAGCGCCTGATGGTGTTCGGCGGCCTGCTGCTGGCGGGCGGCAGCCTGATGGTGCTGCTGATTTCGCCCGGCACATCGGCCTGGTGGATTCTTGCCGCCTTCTTCGTCAACGGCTGCGCGTTGGGCTTTTTGTTGCCCAACCTGACCCTCTTCATGCAGATGCTGAGCGAGCGCCGCGACGTAGGCGTGGCGTCTGCGCTGGTGCAGACGACTCGCGCCATCGGCAGCGCGCTGGGCACGGCGGTGGTGGGCATCATTATTTCGCATGGCACGGTACTAAACGGAGTGCGGACCGGTCTTGGGCTGTGTATTGTGCTGTCGCTGACCTGTGCGTTGCTGGCGCATCGCGTCAAGATGAAGAACCTCGTCACCAGCCGAAAATAAGCCACCGCCAAGAATAAGAAACCGCCCAACGGGCTCATCGAGACAATCATGCGTCAACGCAATTTGCTGGACTTGCTGCTGCTTGCAGCGGTCTGGGGCGGCTCTTTCCTGTTCATGCGGGTCGCCGTCAAAGAGTTCGGCCCTATCGCCCTGATCGAATTGCGCGTGGGTCTGGCCGCGCTGTTCTTGCTGCCCGCCGCCTTGTGGCGCGGCAAGCTGCCGGTAATCGCGCGGCACTGGAAGGCGCTGCTGGTGGTTGGCACGCTGAACGCCGCGATCCCGTTCCTGCTCTACGCCTACGCCGCGCAATCGCTGGGCGCGGGCTTCCTGTCGGTGGCCAACGCCGTGACGCCGGTGTGGGGCGCGGTGGTGGGATGGCTGTGGCTGAAAGACCGGCTGCCCTGGATGCGGTCTTTGGGGCTGTTGATTGGGTTCCTGGGCATCATCGTGCTGGTGTGGGACAAGCTGAATTTCCAGGCCGGCGGCACCGGGCCCGCCGTGCTGGCGGCGGTATCCGCGCCCGTGTTTTACGGCATTGCCGCAAACTGGACGAAGCGTTTTCTGACGGGCGTGGATGCCTTGGCCAGCGCCACGGGCAGCATGATCGCCGCGTCGCTGGTGCTCTTGCCGCTGGCCATTTCGGCCTGGCCCGAGGCCCCGGCATCGATGGCGGCGTGGATCTCGACCATTTTGCTGGCCGTCGTCTGCACCGGCGCGGCGTACATCATCTTCTTTCGCCTGATCGCCAATGTCGGCCCCACCGCCGCCGTCAGCGTCACGTTTCTGGTGCCGATCTTCGGTGTTGTGTGGGGCGCGTGGTTCCTGGATGAAAGCATCACGCCATCGATCGCGATCGGCGCCGCCATCATTCTGGTGGGCACCGCGCTGGCGCTGGGGCTGGTCAAGCGGCGCGTCTGACCCAGGCGCCGCAGCGCTCAGTACTTATCCGACGTCCCCGTCAACGCCACGCCAATGCGCAGCAGCGTGTACGACACCGCGTCCACCCAGCGCCGCACCCATCCGCGGCGGTGATATTCCAGCGGGCGGATGAAGCGCCCGCCTTCGCGGATGGCCGTCTCCAGGCGCTCTTGCAAGTCCCAGGCAAAGGGCTGGTCGTCTACGACCACATTGGCCTCGCGCGCCAGCAGCAGGCTGAAGGGGTCCAGGTTGGACGAGCCCACCGTCGCCACGTTATCGATCACCGCCACCTTGGCGTGCAGGTAGCTCGGCATGTACTCGTAGATCTCGATACCGTCACGCAGCAGCTGGTCATACAGCGAACGCGTGGCGTGGTATTGCATGCGGTATTCGACCTTGCCTTGCAAGAGCAAGCGCACCTTCACGCCGCGCGCCGCGGCCTTTGCCAAGGCGCGGCGGAACTGACGCCCCGGAAAGAAATACGCGTTGGCGATCAGGATGTCGCGGCGCGCCTGCGTGATGCCATATAGATACGCGCGTTCAAACGTCTGCCGATACCGCAGGTTGTCGCGCAGCACCAGCGCGGCGCGCAATGTGCCGCAAGGTTCAACGTGCGCGTGATGCGGCTTGGTCAAGCGCATGCGGCTCCAGTCGCGCGGATGGCGCCGCAGCCGCGCCCAGTTCAAGCGCACCCACAGCAAGTCCTGCGCATAGGCCGCTTCGGTGACGAGCGGGCCTTCCACCTGCACCGCGAAATCAAAGCGCGGCGCGGAGATGCCATCCGTGGGGTCCAGGTCATCGTAGTCGTCGATGATGTTGATGCCGCCGATGAACGCGATGCGTCCATCCACAATCGTGACTTTGCGATGCAGCCGTCGCAGCCGGCTGCGCGACGGAATAAAGCGCGCGAACCAGCGCGGCTCGGGCCGGAAGATGCGGCATTGGGCGCCGGCGTCCAGCAGCATCGCGCGCACATGCTCGACGCTCATGGCGCTGCCGAAACCGTCCAGCACCACGCGCACTTTCACGCCGCGCTGTGCCGCCGCCGTCAGGCATTCCAGCACCTGCGAGCCGGTGCGGTCCACCATGAAAATATAGGTTTCCAGATGCACGCTGACTTGCGCGGCATCGATGGCCGCGCACAGCGCGGGAAAGAAGTCGGACCCATTCTGCAACAAGCGGATGTTGTTGCCGTCCGTCCATTCAAGCTTGACCTGCTCGGTCTTCACGGAAGTTCCAGCTCCGCCAGCAAGGGAGAGTGATCGGACAAGCGCGCCCACTCCCGGCCGCGCAACACGCGCGCGCTGCGCACGGCAAAGCCGCGCTGATAGATGCGGTCAAGGCGAAACCACGGGAACACGGCAGGGAACGTGCGCGGCGGCGGCAGCAGCAGGCGCGAGCTGCCTTCCATGCCCAGCTGATTCGTGCGTTCCATCACCGACAAGCCGCCGTTGGGCAGCCCGCGCAGCGCGTTGCTTAAGCGTTTGAAGGAATCGCGCAGGCGCGGCAGTTCGCCGCCATGGCTGCGCGGCGCGTGGGAAAACACTTCGTACAGGCCCAACTGCTGCACAAACAGCGGCGCCAGGCGGTCGTTCCAATCGTTGAAATCGCCAGCGATCAGAATGGGCTCGCCGTCCGGCACCATGCGCCGGATACGCTCGGTCAGCGCCAGCACCTGGCGGGTGCGGCTACCGGCGAACAGGCCCAGATGCACGACAAAGCAATGCACCGCGCGGCCATCGAGTTCGATGCGTGCATGCAGCAGGCCGCGTTGCTCCAGCCGGTGGTCGGAGATGTCCAGGTTTTCGTGGTCAAGAATGGGATAGCGCGACAGCAGCGCGTTGCCGTGGTCCGTCGCATGACGGATGGCGTTGCGGCCATAAGCCACGTCCAGCCGCAGGGCGGCGGCAAGCGATTCGTGTTGAGCGTCGAGCAGGGATTTCTGCTCGTTGCGGCCTTGAACTTCCTGCAGGAAGACAAGATCCGGGCGCAGGCCGTAAAGACCCAAGCGCAGTTCATTCAAGGAGTCGCGCCGGCCTAACGCCGAACGGCCCTTGTGAATGTTGTAGCTGACGACACGGATAAGCGACATAGGGGATATGGCGCCTTTCGACATCGGGGAAACGCCAGGCTTCTGGCGTGCCCCCCGAGAGGATTGGCTGGCTGAGCACCGCCGCGACAAGCGGCGGCGCTACGCCAGATTACTTCATTTCGGCTCGACGTTACGCAACCGAATGTGCAATTCGCGCAGTTGCTTTTCGTCGACTTCCGACGGCGCTTGCGTCAGCAGATCCTGAGCGCGCTGCGTCTTCGGGAAGGCGATCACGTCGCGAATCGATTCGGCGCCGGTCATCATCGTAACGATGCGGTCCAGGCCGAAAGCGATGCCGCCATGCGGAGGCGCGCCGTATTGCAGTGCATCCAGCAGGTAGCCGAACTTTTCCTGCGCTTCCTCGGCGCCAATCTTCAGCGCGCGGAAGACCTTGCTTTGCACTTCTTCGCGGTGAATACGGACCGAGCCGCCGCCGATTTCCCAACCGTTCAGCACCATGTCGTAAGCCTTGGCGAACGCCTTGCTGGGATCGGTTTCCAGGAAGTCTTCGTGGCCATCCTTCGGGCTGGTGAACGGGTGGTGAGCGGCGGTGTAGCGGCCGTCTTCCTCGTCGTATTCGAACATCGGGAAGTCAACCACCCACAGCGGCTGCCAACCGGCTTCGAACAAGCCGGTCTTCTTGCCGAATTCGCTGTGGCCGATCTTCACGCGCAGCGCGCCGATGGCGTCGTTGACGACCTTCTCGCGATCCGCGCCGAAGAAAATGATGTCGCCATCTTGCGCGCCGGTGCGCTTGACCAGTTCGGCCAGGGCAGCGTCGTGCAGGTTCTTGACGATGGGCGATTGCAGGCCGTCGCGGCCCTTGGCCACTTCGTTGACCTTGATGTAGGCCAGGCCCTTGGCGCCGTAGATGCCGACGAATTGCGTGTAGCCATCGATTTCGCTACGCGACATTTCGGCGCCACCGGGCACGCGCAAGGCGACCACGCGGCTGCCGGGCGCCGTGGCGGCGGCGGCAAACACCTTGAAGTCCACATCGCGCATCACGTCGGTGATGTCGGTGAATTCGAGCTTCACGCGCAGGTCCGGCTTGTCCGAACCGTAGCGGCGCATCGCTTCCGTCCACGGCATGATCGGGAACGGCTGGGCCAGATCAACGCCCTGCACCACCTTGAACACGTGGCGGATCAGGTTTTCAAAGATTTCACGGATCTCGAATTCGTTCAGGAACGAGGTTTCGCAGTCGATCTGGGTGAATTCGGGCTGACGGTCAGCGCGCAGGTCTTCGTCGCGGAAGCACTTGGTGATCTGGTAGTAGCGGTCAAAGCCCGACACCATCAGCATCTGCTTGAACAGCTGCGGCGATTGCGGCAGTGCGAAGAAGTGGCCGGCGTTCACGCGCGAGGGCACGAGATAGTCGCGCGCGCCTTCGGGCGTGCTCTTGGCCAGCATCGGGGTTTCGATATCGATGAAGCCCAGCTGATCCAGGAACTTGCGCGTTTCGATCGACACGCGGTAGCGCAGCATCAGGTTGCGCTGCATCTGCGGACGGCGCAGGTCCAGCACGCGGTGCGTCAGGCGGGTGGTTTCCGACAGGTTGTCGTCATCCAGCTGGAACGGCGGCGTGACCGACGCGTTCAGGATTTCGACTTCCTTGCACAGCACTTCGATTTCGCCCGAGGCCAGTTCGCTGTTCGCGGTGCCAGCCGGACGTTCGCGCACGAGACCGGTGACGCGGACGCAGAATTCGTTGCGCAGGCGCTCGGCGGTGGCGAAGGCGGCGTTGTCCGGATCGAATACGATCTGCGCCAGGCCCGCGCGGTCGCGCAAGTCGATGAAGATGACCCCGCCGTGGTCGCGGCGGCGGTTCACCCAGCCGTACAGGGTGACGGTCTGGCCGAGATGGTCACGGCAAACCTGGCCGGTGTAGCAGGTACGCATGCGGGATGACTCCGTTGTGTGCTTAGTTTGAGCGTAAGGGTTACGAATCGGCGCGCGGCGCGTCTTGCACGCCTGCCGCCGGAGAGAGCGGGGCCGGCCGGTCCTCGGGCGCGAACGCCTGGGCCGGGGCGACCACGCCCATGGAAACGATGTACTTCAAAGCCGCGTCCACGCTCATCTGAAGATCAATCACATCAGTGCGAGGCATCATCAGGAAGAAGCCGGACGTGGGGTTCGGCGTCGTCGGCACATAGACGCTGATGTGGTCGCCTGGCATCAGGCTGGCCACTTCACCGCTGGGCGTGCCGGTGACAAAAGCAATGGTCCAGGAACCCGCGCGCGGATACTGCACCAGCACCGCGCGGCGAAACGCCTGGCCGTTCGGGGCAAGCACGGTATCGCTGACCTGCTTGACCGAGTTGTAGATGGAGCGCACGAGCGGGATGCGGCCCAGCAGGTTTTCCCACTGGTCCACCATCGTACGGCCGATCAGGTTGGCCGCGAAGACGCCGGTCAACAGTACCACCACGATGACCAGGACGAAGCGGAAGCCGGGGATGTCGATGCCGAACAGCGATTCGGACGACAGAAAGCCAGGCACGAACCCTTCCAGGGTGGCGACCAGCAAACCCAGCACCCACACCGTGATGACCAGGGGAACCCAGATCAGCAGGCCGGTGATGAAGTACTTTTTGATCAGGCGCATCCGCATCGCATAGGCCTAGGCGGCGGGCGTTCCGCCAGCCGGCGCGGGGGTCGCGGGGGCTGCGGCAGGCGCCGAAGCCGCCGGCGCCGCAGCGGGCGCGGCGCTATCCGACGGGGCCGGCGTGCTGGTCGGCGCAGCGCCGCCAGACCCGTTGCCGCGGAAATCGGTGACGTACCAGCCGGAACCCTTGAGCTGGAATCCAGCCGCGGTCACCTGCTTGGAAAACGTGCTTTCACCGCATTCGGGGCAAACCGAAAGCGGCGCGTCGGAAATCTTCTGCAAGACGTCTTTGGCGTGGCCGCAGGCGCTGCACTTATAAGCGTAGATGGGCATCAGGGGCTCCCAGGCGCGGGCCCGGAAAAATCAAAAGCCGTCGGTCGCCGGGCGCAAAAGTCCGGGGCGGCGGTTGGGCAAGGCCGGAAAAAAATACGGGAAAGTCTTGAATTTTAGCGGTTTTTCATGAACCGTCGGTACCGTGTCCGTCCAGGCGGCCCCAGGCCCGATCCAAGGGGCGCCGCCCCCGGTCCGCCAGGGCGCGTCCGCTCAGACCGGCAGCAGGAACATCACCGCCGCCACCAGCGTCGGCCCGAGCGCCGACAGGAACAACCGGCCCGACGAAATGCTGCCGTCCGGGAAGTGGTTCTTCAGGATGGCAAAACCCGCCGGGTTGGGCGCGTTGGCAATCACGGTCAACCCGCCGCCCGTCACGGCGCCCGCCACCAGCATGTAGCGCCAGGCTTCGTTGGTGCCTTCGACGAGCGACCCCAGGTAAGTCAGCGCGGCGTTGTCCGTAATGGCCGTCAGTGCGGTGGCGCCCCAGAACAGCACAAAGGGTTCAAGCCCGCCCAGCAAGTCCTGCAACCACCACTTTTGCAGGCCGCCCAGCACGACAAGACCGGCCAGGAAGAAGCCCACCATCAGGCCTTCCTTGATCAGCAGCCGGTTCTGGTGGCGCTTGTACGCTTCCGAAAAGCCGATGAACATCATTAGCAGGCCCAGGAAAATGGCGGGATGGTGCGCGGTGAGCACCACGGCCACCAGAAACACCAGATGCACCAGGATGACGATGGCCGGGACCGGCGGGCGCGAATCCGCCCCGTCCGGCGCATCCACGCCGCCGCCCGTACCCACCGAGCGCTCCATCAGCGCCTTGCGGCAGATAAAGGTCAACAGGCCCGCATTCAGGCAGACGGCAACCGCCGCGCGCCAGCCGAAGTGCTGCACCATGAAGGTCGAATCCCAGCCGAAGGTGGACGCCACCATCAGCACGGGCGGCGCGGCGTAGGACGTCAGCACCCCGCCAATCGACACGTTCACGAACAGCACGCCCAGCGTCAGGTACTTGAAGCCCGCGCGGCCGCTCGTGCGGAAGTAGGCGTCGCGCAGCAGGATGGCGGCCAGCGTCATGGCGGCCGGTTCGGTAATGAATGAGCCGCCCAGCGGCACCAGCGCCATCACGACGAAGAACGTGGCCAGTTCGCGCGGCAGCGGCAGCGCGCGCGCCACGATGCGCACGATCAGCCCCACCATTTCCAGAATCGGCCGACTGGCCGCCACCACCATGATCACGAAAACGAACAGCGGCTCGGTGAAGTTGCGCGTGTCCATGTAGTTGATGGCGCTGGCCGGCCCCGACAGCGCGGCCATGGTCACGATCAGCGCAAAAGCCCACACGCCGAACACGGCTTCCACTTCAGAGAACAGATGCCAGAAGCCCGCATGCGGTCCGCCACGATGCGCCAGACGCGCAAAAACGGGCACCGAGAACGTGTGAAGAACCGCCACGGCGAATAAAACGGTGGCGATGACTTCAATAGGCTGAGGCATAAGAGGCACTTCCGGAATCAAGACTCACGCAACGGAGAATCACGCGATGCGAACGCGGTCCGGCGCGGCTCGCCGAACAAGGGACGCAATATAACGCAGGCTTTTTTCCGTGTAACGCAGGGTCTACACCAAGTTGTGCCTTGTTCTGAACGTATTGCTAGGCAATCGGCGCGGGCGGTTCCGCGCCCTGTTGCGCCGCCTTCATCTCCATCAGCAAGCTGTGCAGCATTTCCGTCGACAAGCCATGCAGCACCAGCCGGTAGCCCGCGCGCAAGGTCGACAGCGGCACCAGCGGATGGCTGTTGTTCACCAGGATCAGATGCTGCGGCGCGCCCAGCAGCTTGGCCGCGTAGATGCCGATGGTCTCGTCCAGTTGCAGCGAATTGCACGCGCGCCAGAAATCGTTGTCGGTCAGCATCAGCTGATACAGCGGCGTGAACAGTTCGATGGCGCTTTGCAGGTCCAGGAAATTCAGCTTGCCCTGCGGCATGTCTTCAAGCTTGAGCGGCGGGTCCTGGATCATCGAGAAATCCACCGTCTCGGGCGCATGCATTTCCACGCCCGCGTCCCGCAGCGCCTGATTCAGCCGGATGACGAAGTTGAACAGGTTCAGGTCATGTTTGACGAAGAGCTCGTCCCGCAGGTCGTCGATCTCCATCGGCTCAAGCGGGTTCGTCGTAATCGGCACCGGAGAATTCGCGGCGATGAAGGCCAGCGCCTGCGCGCCCAGATGGAAGTGGCGCAAGATCAGCCAGTTCGCTTCCGGCGACACGAAGCGCTTCAGGCCCCACGCCAAGATGCGATGCAGCAGCTTGGAATGCGACCAGCGGCGCGGCAAAAAGGTCTTCACCACCTGGATCAGGATGATGAACGCGCGCGCCAGCGGCCGCAGGAACGGCAGCAGGTACTGGCGCGACGCGCAGCTGGAATCCGTCAGCCAGGCTTTTTTCACCTTGTCCGGCAGGGGCGTGCTGCGGTCCAGGTACAAAGCCAGCCACGGGCTGGGGTCGGCCGGGTCGTGCGGCTTGGCCAGGAATTCGGGTTCCGTGCTCATGCCGCGTCGCCCTCCATCACGTGGTGGAACTGCATCAGGTACAGCGCGGCCGTGCGGCGCGCGGTGTCGACGATGCGTTGTTCGGCGCGGCCGTCTTCGTCGCAGTCCAGCGCAAGTTCCACGGCCGACAGCCAGCGCGCCAGATGATGCTCATCGTTATGGCCGTGGTATTCCAGGAAGCGGAAGGCGTCAGGCGGCAACGACAGGCTGGCCTTGAGCAGCGGCAGCAGCGCGGGCACGATGCGCTGGCCGGTGCCTTCGATGATGTAGATCGCGCCCAGCAGGCCGATGGGGTCGCGCGTGGCGGCCAGGCTGTGCAGATAGGCGTTCAGCGCTTCGCCGCCCGGGTTGCGGCGCAGCGCGTCGATGCTATCCACCGTGCCGCCCGCGTTGCGGTAGTCCTGGAACAGGATCTGGAAATCGTTCTGCTCTTCGCCGGCATGCATGTCGATCAGCGCGGCCAGCGGCGCGTATTGCTCGGTCAGCGACGCCGCGCCTTCGCGCATCCACTTGCTGCCTTCGCGCACCTGCGGAATCCAGTTCTCCATCCAGTTAAGGTAGTCGGCCGTTTGGAACTGGCGGTTGCGCAAACGACGCACAACAGGCGTGCGCCACACGCGGGAACGATAGTCGTGCCAGATTGCAGCAAGTTCGGTCAGCAACTGGCCCAGGCCTTGCGGCGCAATGTCGGGATCGTGCGGCGGCGCGATGGCGTCGGCGTCACCGCTTTGCGCGTCCAGACGCGGCGAGGCAGTGGCGGGGGCCGCCGCGTAAGCCGCAGCCGGGGAAGGAGCCGACGTTGCAGCCGACGTTGCAGCCGACGTTGCAGCCGAAGCCCCCGCCGCTGACCGGCCCGCCGGCGCCGCGTGCACCGCTTCGGCTTCCAGCAGCATGTACGCCGCCATGAAGCGGCCCGACTCGGGGATGTAGCAGAAGATCTGCTCGCCCGGTTTCACCTCACGCGTTTCCAGGAATTCGGCCAGCATGATCAGGATGGACGCCGCGCCGGTATTGCCGCGCCACGCCAGGTTGCTGAACCAGCGCTCGCGCGGGATCACGAGTCCTGCCTTCTCCATCAGGTCTTCCACCACGGGGATGAATTTTTCCGACGAGTAATGGCACAGGAAATGGTCTACGTTGTCCGGGTCCAGCCAGCCATCGCGCACCAGTTTGGCGTACTCGTGTATGCCGATGTCGAACAGGTGCGGCAGCAGGCGGATGTCCTGACGCAACGACAGCGCGCCATCGGCCTCGGCCTCGTTCCACGACGGGTAATCCAGATGCCCCTTGTTGCGGTCGGCCGACAGGCCCAGCTGCATGCACACCGGGTAGTCGCCCGAGAACGAACGCTGGTGCACCCACTTCAGTTTCAGGCGCACACCGCTTGACGCGCCCGGCAGCGCGCGGCCGCTGTTGCCCAGCAGCAGCGCACCCGCGCCGTCGGACAGCATCCAGCGCAGGAAGTGCGCGTCGAAGTCCGCATCGTAGCCACGCGCCGCAAAGCGCGAGCGCTTGAACAGGCGCGACGGCAGTTCGCTGGCCACGGCCAAGGCGCTGGCGTGTCCGCCCATTTCCACGCCCTGCGCGGCGACCTGAATGGCCGACACGCCGGCTGCGCAGATGCCATGCACGGACAGCGTCTCCATCGGCTGCGCGGCCAGCTCGCCCTGGATCATGTTCGAAAAGCCGGGCATCAGCGCGTCACCGCCCGACGAACCGCTGGTCAGCAACGACACTGCGGACAGATCGCTGTCGTGGCGGCGCAGGCAATCGCGAATGGCGTTGGCGGCCAGTTGCGCGTTGGTGAACACCGTCTGGCCTTCGGGGTCGATGGCGTAGTAGCGCTGCTTGATGCCGTTCTCGGCCAGGATGCGGCTCTTGATGCGGCTGGACATCCGGTTCAGCGGCGCAATGTAGCTGTCCATGGCGTCGTTGGACACGGGTTCGCCCGGCATGAAGTAGCCGGCGCTCTCCAGATAGACACGATTGAACGCGATAGGCATGGGCGGGTCTCTAGTAGAAAGTGAATGGCGGCGCTAGCGAATGTGCTCGGGCGCCATGCATGAACGGCTGCGAAAGCGCGGCACCACAGCGCCCAGCACGAAGACGCGGAACATGTAGGGCGTAAGCCCCGCTTCGTTCAGCGCCGGATTGACGTGTTGGCGGTAGTGCTCGCGATGCAGACGGGTCAGTTCGGACCAATGCGCGCGCGGATGCTCGTGATGCGCGGTGTGCAGGCCGATGTTGAACAGCAGCGGGTTGACCAGCCCTTCGAAATTGCGCGCGTAATTCAGCCCGGCGACGTGGCGGGGGCCGCCGTCGGCATGCGCGTGTTGCAGGTAATTGGTGGCCAGCAGCCAGTGCAGCCCGTGCAGCTGCGGCAGTATCACGAACACCAGCGCCTTCACGGGGTTGACGGCGATCAGGCCGCCCCACAAACCCAGCCATACGCCGTACTGCGCCATGCAGTAGCGCCATGCGCCGGGCCAATGGCGGCGCAAACGGCCCAGCCACGCGAAGAACATCGGATACAGCACCCAGCCGGCCTGGAACGGATGCAGCACATAGCCCCACAGATGATTCGTATCGCCGCCAAAACGGTACGTGCGCGCCACATCGCGCGCGCCATGCTTGAAGCGATGGTGGTTCGCCACATGCGCCGGATAGAACACAAACGTGGGATGCCCTTGCAGCAGCGTGATCCAGAAATCGGTAGCGCGGTTGGTCCACCGGCCACGCCACATTCTGATGTGCGTGTGGTTGTGGTGAATGACGCCGATGCCTAGTGTCAAAAACAGCATCAATGCGTACAGCGGCCACCAGAATCCGTAGACCCATTGCCAGGCCGCCAGCGCAGGCAGCGCAGCCAGATACGCCAGGCTTTGCCAGTCGCGCCGGTTGCGCAGCGACGGCAGCCGAGGCCAGCGGTTAGGCCCGTCCGCCAAGCGATTCTCTGCGCTGGTAGGCATCAAGCTGCGGGCCTGCCGCTTCGGCTTTCAGCCGCGTGCGGAACAGGCGGTCCATGAACGTGAACTGGAATCCGTAGTTGCCGTTGTAGCAAGCGTGGTGCAGGTGATGGCGGCGGCTGGCCGCGAACCAATGCGCGTACGACACCTTGGGAAAGAAGTCGTAGTTGGCATGCCCGATGCAATTGAAGAACAGGCTGAACAGCGGCACCGAGGCCAGCGCCCAGAAACTGAAATCGTGCAGCACCATCGGCAGCATGATCACGTTGCCCAGCATCAGCGCTTCGATGGGGTGAAAGCTATAGGTGGAAAACGGCGTGGTCACCACCGACCGATGATGCGGCAAATGGAAACGGCGCAGCGGCTTGGTGTGCAGCAGGCGATGGTTGATCCAGAAGTGCACGTCGTTCCAGGCCACCAGCACCAGGATTTCAACCACCACTTTTTGCCAGCTGGGGTCCGGGTCCAGATGCGCCCAGCCCAGCTTCAACAGGCCCCACGGGAAGATCATGCCGGTGCCGAACAACAGGATAGACAGCCCCGACTGCGCAAATTCGCGCCGCAGCTGGCCCGGCGCCAAGGGGCGCGGGTCCAGCGGCCGGCCGATGCCCAACGCCGGCAACACATGCTGCGTGAGCAGCCAGGTCGCCGCGCCGAAGACCAGATAGATCCCGCCGAAGAACAGCAGCCCCGCCAGCATCACCTGCCAGGCGGATAAGGCTTCAAAAGCTTGGGCCATGAACGTTTGATTTCACCCCGAAGAATGGCCGCATCATAAGCAATCCGTCAGCTTCCCGGTGAGCCATTTATTACTAAATGATTCCGAGCAACACAAAGGGTGGGACGCCACGTTGATCACGGCCTAACTTCCGGCTACTGGCAGGGAAACTGGCGGTTCAGGCCCGCAACCGCTGCATCCAGGCGCGCGGCCAGCGCGGCGCTGGCAACGGGCATCGGCATGCGCAGCTCTTCGGACAGCAAACCCTGGCGGCCCAATTGCGCCTTCAGCGGGCCAGGATTGGGCTCTTCGAACGCCAGCCGGATCACCGGCACCAGGGCCTGGAACAAGCGCCGCGCCAGATCCAGCTGCTGCGCGCGCACGGCCTGATGCATCGCCACGAACAAGTCGGGCCGGATGTGGGCCGCCGCCGCGATCATGCCGGTGCCGCCCAGGCACAGCACGGACAGCGATTGCAGATCTTCGCCCGCCAGCACGTTCATCTGGCCATCGGCGATCAACGCCAGCGTCTTCTCCAGCGACCCGCCGCAATCCTTGATGGCGGCGATGTTCGGATGCGCGGCCAGTGACAATAATGTCGATGTCTCCAGCGTTGTGCCCGTGCGGTAGGGAATGTCGTAGAGCACCAGGGGGAAGCGCGACGCATCGGCCAGGCAGCGGAAATAGGCGGCGGCGCCCTCTTGCCCCGCGCGCACGTAGTACGGCGCGGGCGCCAGAATGCCGGCCAGCGGCCGCGTGCCGAACGCCGACAGGCGCTGCAACACATGCCCCTGATGGTTGCCGGCCAGACCCATGATCACGGGCAGGCGGCCGGCTTCGGTCAGCACGGCGTCCAGCACGGCCAGCTGCTCGGCGTCATCCAGCGACGCGGCTTCGCCGGTGCTGCCGCACACGACCAGCCCGTCCACGCCGGCTGCGGCGTAATGGCGCACCAGTCTGCGCAAGGCGCCGCCATCCACGGCGCCGCCGGAAAACGGCGTCACCAGCGGCACCCAGACGCCCTGGAAAAGAGATTGTTGAGTCGACATGAGAGAACACTCCTTCGGTGTAACGACCGTGGTTGGACCGTACAGAAGTGCTCGGGATATCAGGGGTGCGCGCAGAGGCGCTGATGCGCCGCCAAGAGGCCGCTGTTCCGTCGCCCATCTGACGGAACAGCATGCTCCGGTCAGATGAGCGGCTGTTTTTTGGATTTCAGGCCGACGGCAGCCGGCACCACGCACAGGGCGCGGAGGCAGGAAGCGGTGGGGTTGGCCTGAAGGATCATGAATGAATGAGTCGATCGCGTGATTGGCCACGCGAGATGAAGCGACGGATGCGGAAATCTACCGGGCGCGCGCCGCGGTGTCAACGGCCGCCACGGGCCGCCCGCGCGCGCGGTGTCAGCGCAGGCTGGCCAGGAACACCGCGCACAGGGCTTCCATACCCTGACGGTCGTCTTCGTCGAAACGATCCGGCACGGGGCTGTCCACATCCCACACGCCAATCAATTCGCCTTGATGCACCAGCGGCACCACGATCTCGGAACGCGACGCGGCATCGCACGCGATATGGCCGGGAAAGGCATGCACGTCCGGCACCAGCTGCGTCTGGCGCTGGCTGGCCGCCGCCCCGCACACGCCACGATTCAGCGGAATGCGCACGCAGGCCGGCTTGCCCTGAAAAGGGCCCAGCACGAGCTCGGTTCCATCAAAGAAATAGAAGCCCGCCCAGTTCAGATCGGGCAAGGCCTGATAGGCCAGCGCGCTCAGGTTGGCGGCGTTGGCGATGCGGTCGGGCTCGCCGTCGAGCAAGGCGCGCGCTTGCGCAACCAGTTCGGCGTACAGGGCGGCCTTGGAGTCAGCGACGATCGGAGCGGCTTCAAACATAGCGGTAAATGTAACTGTACAGGCGGTTTTCGATGCAGGTGATTTTAGGGGTTCCGCGCGTTAAAGGGGCCGGGCTGCTACCGTATGGGACAATACTTTTTTGTTGCAGTCCCCCTTACCGCCTCTTCCTTTTACCCTTCTTCTTCAAGAAGCAATCCATGGACAAGCCTCTCGAACCTGCGTTTTCCTTTTCGGAACGCGCTCAGCAACTTACCAGCTCCGCCATCCGCGAGATCCTCAAGGTCACCGAGCGCCCCGAAGTCATTTCGTTCGCTGGCGGCCTGCCGGCGCCCGGCGGCTTCCCGGTAGAAGTGGTACGTGCTGCATTCGACAAGGTATTGGCTACCAACGGCCGCGCGGCCCTGCAATACGGCCCGACCGAAGGCTATGCGCCGCTGCGCCAATGGGTTGCCGACGATCTGAACCGCGCGGGCGCCAACGTCGCCCCGGATCAAATCCTGATCGTCTCGGGTTCGCAGCAAGCGCTGGACCTGTTGGGCAAGGTGCTGATCGACAAAGACAGCAAGGTGCTGGTCGAAGACCCGAGCTACCTCGGCGCGTTGCAATCGTTCAGCCTGTACCAGCCGAAGTTCGTGCCGGTGCCCACCGACGAAGGCGGCCTGATTCCGGAAGCCATCACGCCTGAACTGGCCGACGGCGCACGCTTCCTGTACGCGCTGCCGAACTTCCAGAACCCCACCGGCCGCACGCTGAACCTGGAACGCCGCATCGCGCTGGTCAAGCGCGCCGCCGAGCTCAACCTGACCATCATCGAAGACGATCCCTACGGCGAACTGCGCTACGCAGGCGAGCCGCAGCCGGGCCTGATCGCGCTGGCCGCCGAATACGGCGCCAACGTTGTGCGCCTGGGCACGTTCTCGAAGGTGCTGGCCCCCGGCCTGCGCCTGGGCTACATCGCTGGCGGCCGCGCGCTGATCAACAAGCTGGTGCAAGCCAAGCAAGCCACTGACCTGCACACGCCCACGCTGACGCAAATGGCCGTCTACGAAATCGTCAAAGACGGCTTCCTGGAAGAGCACCTGCCCAACGTGCGCGAAATCTATCGCGCGCAAGGCAGCTGCATGCTGGAAGCCATCAAGCAGGAATTCCCGTCCACCGTCACGTGGACCAAGCCGGAAGGCGGCATGTTCATCTGGCTGACCTTGCCCGAGCACATCGACAGCACCAAGCTGCTGGAAAAGGCCATCGCGCAGAACGTGGCCTTCGTGCCGGGCGCGCCGTTCTACAGCGGCGCGGGCCGCGCGAACACGCTGCGCTTAAGCTTTGCCACCGTGCCGGAAGAAAAGATCCGCACCGGCATCGCCATTCTGGGCAAGCTGCTCAAGGAATACACGGCATAAGCAAACCGTGGCCAGACAGGAATACGCGGTGTCAAAACCGCGTCCTGAACGGCAATTGAGCTTCCACGGCCGGGCGCAATGCCCGGCCGTTGTTTTATGCTGTCGGCTTTCCCCACCATTTTCTGACCGTGACAGTGAGCGCCTCGCAACAACCTCCCGTCGACCTCAGCGACATCGTCTTCACCGACTGGGTCGAACGCTGGCTCCCGAAGTCGTGGCGGCCCTACGCCCGCCTGTGCCGGCTGGACCGCCCCATCGGCACCTGGCTGACACTGCTGCCGGCCATCGCCGCGCTGGTTCAGACGGCAGGCGGCCTGCCCGACCTGCAACGCCTGATCGTCTTCTCGCTGGGCGCGCTGCTGATGCGCGGCATCGGCTGCACCGTCAACGACATGTGCGACCGCAACTTCGACAAGCACGTCGAACGCACGCGCTTCCGTCCGCTGACCAGCGGCCAGCTGTCGATGAAGAACGCCGTGTGGTTCCTGCTGGGCCAGTTGCTTGTCTGCGGATCGCTGCTGTTCTTCTTAAACGATATGAGCCGCTGGCTGGCCGTGGCCGTGCTGCCGTTTGTGTTCATCTATCCGCTGTGCAAACGCGTCACATACTGGCCGCAAGTGGTGCTGGGCATCTGCTTTAACTGGGGCATGCTCATGGCCTGGTCCGACACGCAGAATCACGTGCCATTGGCCGCCATTGCCATGTGGGCAGGCGCCGTGCTCTGGCAGGTGGGCTACGACAGCATCTACGCATATGTGGACGTGCGCGACGACCGCAGCCTGGGCCTGCACTCCACCGCCATGCGCTTTGGCGACCAGGGCAAGCTGTGGATCGGCGGCTTCTATCTGGCCACCGTCGTGCTGTGGTCCTGGGGCGGCTACGCCATGGGCTTGTCGTGGGCGTATCAGGTCGGCATCGCCGCCGTGGCGCTGCATCTGGCGTGGCAGTTGAAGGTGTTCGACATCCAACGCCCCGACCGCAATTTCATGCTGTTCCGCGCCAACCTGTGGCTGGGCGCGCTGCTTGTAGCCGCCGCGCTGGCGGGCACGCTGATCCGTTGACCGGTGCCGGCTGCAGCAGCAGGCCGCTGTTGATTGATCCCGCGCATTGCGCGCCTTGGCAGGTTCAGGCGATCATGCCATTTCCGCCACGCCTTACGGAGACACCGCATGCCCTCGTTGATCAAATCCCTCGCGGCCGCGGCCGCCGTATGCGCGCTGTTCGGCATCGCGCCCGCGCAAGCCGCCACCGACTGCTCGGCCCAGCGCGGCTGCGCCGCCAAGTTCTGCGAAATCGAAAACGACATCGCTGCCGCCAAAGCGCAGAACAACACCCGCCGCGAAGCGGGCTTGCGCAAAGCGCTGGCCGAAGCCAAAGCCCACTGCACCGACAGCCGCCTGCAATCGCAACGCGAAGCCGACGTACGCGAGAAGCAGACCAAGGTGTCTGAACGCGAACAAGAACTGAAGGAAGCGCGCGCCAAGGGCAAGCAAGACAAGATCGACAAGGCCCAGCGCAAGCTTGAAGAAGCGCAGTCCGAGTACAACGCCGCGCTGGTTGAGCTGAACCGCTAATCTTTGCGGAATTCCCTCGCGGCATTTGCCTCACCGCATTTCCCTCACCGCATTTCCCTCACCACACCGCAATCGCCCCGGGCTTGTCCCGGGGCGTTTGCATTTTGCGCAGGGGCGCGCGGCCCACCGCGACCACCATCCATTGCGTCATCAAATGGAAATATCGCCACCTATGGTGCCAACCGGAAGAATTCAAATCGATTAGTACGGATTTTGGAAAGATGTTTTCAGGGAATAAGGGTTTATCCCGAGGTTGTTTGAGCACAGAATGCATCTCATCGGGACCACAGCAAGCGAACCCCCGGCAATGACGCCAGACGGTTCGGATCCCAAGCTCACAAGACACCGGAGGTCTGCTATGAAAACCCTTGCAACCGCATTGATGTTGTCCATGTCCGTTCTGGCTGCCGGCGCTCAAGCCGCCGAAGCCGACCAAGCCCCGTCGCGCGCCCAGGTCCAAGCCGAACTGCAACAAGCCAAAGTTTCGGGCCAATACACGTTTGGTGAAGAAGGCTACCCCGCCGCCATCCCCCAGAAGTCCAGCCTGACCTCGCAACAAGTGCAAGCTGAACTGGCTCAAGCCAAGAACGCTGGCGAAGTCACCTTCGGCAACCTGGACTACCCGCCCGTCGCCGCTGCTGAAAGCGCCACGTCGCTGACCCGCGCCCAAGTCGAATCGCAACTGGCGCAAGCCAAGGCAGAAGGCCTGGTCACCTTCGGCAACATGGACTACCCGCCCAAGGCCAGCTGATTCACCGGCCGAAAGGCCGTGACAGCCCCTTCAAAAGCCCTTCGGCCACAAGCCGAGGGGCTTTGTTTTTGACGTTTCGCCAGCTATATAAGTCATAACGACGTTAACTTAAACCGTTACGACACTTTCAGATCTACAAATCGACAGCGCTCACGCATAGGATGAGGCCAACCCATCCCCCCTCATCGCAGGAGCAGCACCATGTCCACCACCCATCGTCCGATTGTTTTACTGGGCGCCGGAAAAATCGGTTTCGCCATCGCCCTGATGCTGGAACGCAGCGGCGACTATGCCGTGCTGGTCGCCGACCAGGACCCCGCCCGCTTGGGCGTGCTGGCTGAACTGGGTTGCGAAACGCGGCAGATCAGTGACGACGAATCGGTCGCGCGTTGCATCGAAGGCGCCTACGCCGTGGTCAACGCCTTGCCGTTCCACCGCGCCACCGCCGTGGCCGGGCTGTGCGCGAAAGCCGGCGTGCACTATTTCGATCTGACCGAAGATGTGGCCAGCACCCATGCCATCCAGGCGCTGGCGCACGATGCGCGCAGCGTGCTGATGCCGCAATGTGGCCTGGCGCCGGGTTTCATCGGCATCGTCGGCAACGCCCTCGCCCGCCGCTTCGACACCTTGCTGGACTTGCGCATGCGCGTGGGCGCCTTGCCGCGCTACCCTTCCAACAGCCTGCGCTACAACCTGACGTGGAGCACCGAGGGGCTGATCAACGAATACTGCAACCCGTGCGAAGCGATTGTCGATGGGCAACTGACCAGCGTGCCGGCGCTTGAAGGCTACGAAACCTTTGCGCTGGACGGCGTCGAATACGAGGCCTTCAATACCTCGGGCGGCCTGGGCACGCTGCCCGCCACGCTGCTGGGCCGCGCGCGCAATGTGGACTACAAATCGGTGCGGTACCCGGGCCACTGCAACATCATGAAGCTGCTGCTCAATGACCTGCGCCTGCGTGATCGCCGCGATCTGCTGAAAGATATTTTTGAATCGGCCATTCCCACCACCGAGCAGGACGTGATTGTCATCCAGGCGTCGGCCTCGGGCCATCGCCACGGCCGGCTGGAAGAAGAGTCGTACCCGATCCGCGTGTTCGGCGCGGACGTGGATGGCCACCGTTTAAGCGCCATCCAGCTGTCGACCGCCGCCGGCATCTGCGCCGCGCTGGATCTGGTGGCGCAGGGTGTGTTGCCGCAGCAGGGCTTTGTTGGCCAGGAAGCCATTGAGCTGGACGCGCTGCTGAACAACCGCTTCGGCCGCGTCTACGCGGGCAAACCGCTGGCCTTGGCTGGCTGCGCCACGGCCGACCGTTAAGCCAATGCGCGGATATCGTCCGCCAGGCTTGCGCAACCGGACCCCTACGTAGCACCGCGTAGCGCCGCGTAGAAGTTGCGGCGCTACGTCCAGCCTTCCAGGCGTAGCGTCGCGCGCACCAGACGCTGTTCTTCCTGTTCGATGTCGGACAGGCTCTGGCGCACGCTGTCCACGTGGTCCGCCGCGGCCTTGCGCGCGAGCTCTGGCTGCCGCCCCGTCACCGCATTGAACAGGCGCGTGTGCTGGCGGTCGATCTGCCGCTTTTCAGGTTCGCGGTGATACAGATTATTCACGCACGCGAACACCGACCCCAGCAGCAGATCCGTCAGCGATTGCAGCGTGTGCACCAGCACCGGATTGTGCGAGGCCTCGCAGATCGCCAGGTGAAACGCATGATCAAGATGCGCATGCGTGGCCGTATCGGTGGCCGTGCCTTGCGCCGCCACCATCTCGTCATAACGGCGGCGGATCATGATGAAATCCGCTTCCGTGCCGCGTATGGCCGCCAGCCGCGCCGACTCGGCCTCAAGCAGCGAACGCACTTCCAGCAAGTCGTACAGCGTGCGCGGCTGCGAATTGAACAGGTGCATCAGCGGGCCGGCATCCACCTTCGAAATATGCGCCACGAACGAGCCTTTGCCCTGCGACGTATGAATGATTTCGCGCGCACGCAGCAGCTTCAACCCTTCGCGCAGCGCCGTACGCGACACGCCCAGTTTTTCCGTCAAGCGCCGCTCAGACGGCAGCGCCTGCCCAGCCTTGAGCACCCCGTCGAGGATCAAACGTTCGATCCGCTCGGCGACTTCGTCCGCCACCTGGCGGGGTTTCTCTTCTGTTTCCGCGTACATGCATTCTCCGGACCAGTGGTATGACCAAGCACACGCCGAATTCGGCCGCGCCGCGCCTACCCCCGTAAGTAGCTGATATAAAACCATAAAAAATGCAGGCTTGTCAGATCCGCGCTGAATAAACTGGTATGACCAGTGGGTTTTGATATGGACATTGGCGCAGGTGCGAACGATGATGTCAGGACAGATTCGCCCGGCGCCCCGGCGCCGGCCAGCCCTTCTTACCGCTAGAGACCCGCATGACTCAACGCATCCAGCACCACGGCCTGCAAGTGGCGGCCAATCTCAATCAATTCATCGAACAGGAAGCCCTGCCCGGCACCGGCCTGGATGCAGACGGTTTCTGGCAAGGGTTTGCGGCCCTGGTACACGACCTGGCGCCGAAGAACCGCGCGCTGCTGGCTGAACGCGATCGCCTGCAAGCTGAGCTCGACGGCTGGCACCGCGCCAATCCCGGCCCCATCGCCGATCCGGCGGCCTACCGCAAGTTCCTGGAAAGCATCGGCTACCTGCTACCGCAACCGGCCAGCGTGCAAGCCACCACTGACAACGTCGACACCGAAATCTCGCAGCAAGCCGGCCCGCAATTGGTCGTGCCGATGTCGAACTCGCGCTACGCCCTGAACGCCGCCAACGCACGCTGGGGCAGCCTGTACGACGCCCTCTACGGCACCGACGCCATCCCCGCCACGCCCGGCGACACGGGCAAGGGCTACAACCCCGAACGCGGCGCCGCCGTCATCGCACGCGCCCGCAGCTTTCTGGACACCGCCGCCCCGCTTGCCAATGGCTCGCACGCCGACGCCCGCGGCTACACGGTGGAAGGCGATCAATTGCGCGTGGCGCTGGCCAACGGCGTCACCGGCCTGAAGTTCGGCTCGCAGTTTGCCGGCTACCAGGGCGACGCGTCCGCCCCCACGGCCATCTTGCTGAAGAACAACGGCCTGCACTTCGAAATCCAGATCGATCGCACCCACACCATCGGCAGCACCGACGCCGCTGGCGTGAAGGACGTGCTGGTGGAAGCCGCGCTCACCACCATCATGGACTGCGAAGATTCCGTCGCCGCCGTGGATGCCGACGACAAAGTCCACATCTACCGCAACTGGCTCGGCTTGATGAAGGGCGACCTGACCGAAGCCGTCACCAAGGGCGGCAAAACCTTCACCCGCAAGCTCAACGCCGACCGCGTCTACACACGCCCTGACGGCAGTGCGCTGAAGTTGCATGGCCGCTCGCTGATGTTCGTGCGCAACGTGGGCCACCTGATGACCAACCCGGCCATCCTGGACCGCGACGGCCAGGAAATTCCCGAAGGCATCCTGGATGCCGTCGTCACGAGCCTGGCTGCGTTGCAAGACCGCAAGAACAAGCTGAACTCGCGCACCGGCTCGGTGTATATCGTGAAGCCCAAGATGCACGGCCCGGCTGAAGCCGCCTTCGCCAGCGAACTTTTCGATCGCGTTGAAGACCTGATCAAGGTGCCGCGCAATACGCTGAAGATGGGCATCATGGATGAAGAACGCCGCACCAGCATCAACCTGAAGGCGTGCATTGGCGCGGCCGCCTCGCGCGTGGCCTTCATCAACACGGGCTTTTTGGACCGCACCGGCGACGAAATGCACTCCAGCATGGAAGCCGGCCCGATGCTGCGCAAGGGCGACATGAAGTCCACCGCCTGGATCACCGCCTACGAACGCAATAACGTGCTGGTCGGCCTGGACACGGGCTTGCGCGGCCGCGCTCAAATCGGCAAGGGCATGTGGGCCATGCCCGACTTGATGGCCGCCATGCTGGAACAGAAAATCGCGCACCCCAAGGCGGGCGCCAACACCGCCTGGGTGCCGTCGCCCACCGCGGCCACGCTGCATGCGCTGCACTATCACCAGGTCGATGTGCAATCGGTTCAAAAGGAACTGGAACGCACCAAGCTGGACAGCGTGCGCGACGACTTGCTCAGCGGCCTGTTGACCGTGCCGGTCGGCGACCCGTCCAAGTGGTCCGCCGCCGACATCCAACAAGAACTGGACAACAACGTCCAAGGCATCCTGGGTTACGTGGTGCGCTGGGTTGACCAGGGCGTGGGTTGCTCCAAGGTGCCTGACATCCATAACGTGGGCCTAATGGAAGACCGCGCCACGCTGCGTATTTCCAGCCAACATATCGCCAACTGGCTGCGCCATGGCGTCACCAATAAAGACCAGGTGATGGAAACCTTCAAGCGCATGGCCAAGGTGGTGGATGGCCAGAACGCGGGCGATGCGCTCTACCAGCCCATGGCCGGCAACTTCGATACGTCTCTGGCATTCAAGGCGGCGTGCGCGCTGGTCTTTGAAGGCCTGACGCAGCCCAACGGCTACACCGAGCCGCTGCTGCACAAGTACCGTCTGGAGTTCAAGGCCGCGCAAGGCTAAACGGCCACACCGCATCAACGCCCGAACCGGACAGCTTGGCTGTCCGGTTTTTTTATTGGCCGCCCCCTTCGGGAAATTGAAATTGAAACAGCAGCGGCATTTTTCGCACGACCGTGCTAAATTTGCCCGCATGTCTGCCAAAACCGAAAAAAGCGAACTGACCTTTGCGGCCATTGTGGACGCCGCCGTGGACATGGCTGCGGCGCAAGGCATGGAAAGCTTGTCGCTCGGCCAGGTCGCCAAGCACCTGGGCATCAGCAAGAGCGGCGTGTTCTCGCGCGTGGGTTCGCTCGAAGCCTTGCAACAGGCCGTGCTGGATGAGTACGACCGCCGCTTCGTCGCCGCTGTCTTCACCCCCGCCATGGCGTATCCGCGCGGGCTGCCCCGCCTGAACGCGCTGGTGTCGCTGTGGGTAGACCGCGCCAGCAACGTTGAACTGCTGACTGGCTGCATCTACGTGGCCGGGGCGTTTGAATATGACGACGTCGAATCGCCCTTGCGCGACGTGCTGGAAAGCAATTTGCGGCGTTGGCGCGGGGCCATGCTGCGCACCGTCAACCAGGCATTGGAAGCCCGCCATCTGCGGCCAGATACCGACCCCGAGCAACTGGTGTTCGAGGTCTACAGCCTGATGATCGGTTTGATGCACGACGCCCGTTTCTTGCGTGACCCCAAGGCCCCCGCCCGTGTGCGCGCCGCGTATGACCGATTGATCTCTACGTACCGCAGCTTCACCTATCTTGAATAATTGACCCGCGCCGGCTGATGCCGGCGTTTCTTGACACTAATTTCGCACGGTCGTGCGAATTTTATCGGGAGCAAAGCCATGTGGATTCTGATCGCAGCCCTCGCCGCCGGCGTCCTGGCGCATCTGTGGCGCCAATGGCGCGCGCTGTTACGCCAACTGCCCGACTGCGCCGAACATCTGGTGCTGTTCTAGTGAACAACCGGCATCCCGGTCTATATTCCGCATAGTCCATTCGAATTCCGCCATGCCGCGTTCCGTCCATTTACTGATCGTCGATCCGCAGAACGATTTCTGCGACCTGCCCCCGGCTTACCTGCCCACCGATCCCTTGACCGGCAACGCCATGCAGCCGGCGCTGCCGGTGGCGGGCGCGCATGCCGATATGCAACGGCTGGCGCGCTTCATCGACGCCACCGCGCACGCGCTGACTTCCATCACCTTGACGCTGGATTCGCACCACCGGTTGGACGTGGCGCACCCCACGTTCTGGCGCACGGGCGACGGCCAGCCGGTCTTGCCCTTCACGCCGATCACGGCGGCGGACGTGCGCGCGGGCCGTTTCCATCCGCGCCACATCGACGACCTGCCGCGCACGTTGACCTATCTGGACGAGCTGGAAGCGCGCGGCCGCTACACCTTGATGGTGTGGCCCGTGCATTGCGAAATCGGCACCTGGGGCCACAACGTGCATGCGGACGTGCGCGCGGCGTATAGCCGCTGGGAAGACGCCGACCAGTTCATCGTGCGCAAGGTGCCCAAAGGCACGAACCCGTGGACCGAGCACTACAGCGCATTGATGGCCGAAGTGCCAGACCCCGATGACCCGCGCAGCCAGTTGAACCGCAGTCTGCTGGGTTCGCTGGACCGGTCGGACCTGATCATCATCGGCGGCGAAGCCGGCAGCCATTGCGTGCGCGCCACCGTGGAACATCTGGCCGAACACCTGCCCGGCGGCAACCTGTCGCGCATTGTGCTGCTGACTGACTGCATGAGTCCCGTCACAGGCTTTGCCGACGCGCAAACCGCGTTTCTACAACGCATGCGCGATCTGGGCATGCAAGAGCGCACCAGCGTCGACATGGCGCGAGCGCTCCAAGCCTGATCCGAAAACGACAACGGCCGCCTGCTTGCGCAAGGCGGCCGATTGTTTTATCGCGGCTAGGTGATGGCGCCAGGCTTGTGGCGCCCACGTACCTGGCGGCAAGACATGCCGCAACTAGCGATAGCGCCAGCGTCTGCGCCAGTGTTAGGCATCCGCCGCTGGTTTGCCCGCCTTGTCGCATTCCACGTACAAGGCGCTGATCGCCTCGCACAGCGCGGGCGGTTGCTGGAACAGGCGCGCCACCAGCAGGCAGCCTTGCACCGTGGCGAACACGGCGCGGCCGGCGGCCTCGGCGGTGCCATTGAATTTCAACGTGCCCTGCGCGGCGCCTTCGGCCAGCACGCGGGCCAGCCACGCTTCGTGCGCACGGAAAAAGCCCTGCAATGCGCCACGCACGCGGTCTGACAACGTCATGATGTCGGCGGCCAACATGCCGCCCAGACAGAGTTCGCCAGCGCCGCAAGCGCGCGATTCCATCATCGACAGGTATTGCTCCAGCTGCGCTTGCGCGGGTTGCGTGGTGTCGATGGCGCGTACGTTGCCCAGCGCGCGGGCGCTATAGGCCTCGACCGCTTCGTAAAGCAGATCGTCTTTGCCCGGAAAGTAGTAGTGAATGCTGGACGTCTTCACGCCCACATGCTCCGCCAGGTCGCGGTAGCTGAAACCATTGCATCCGCGCGTGCGGATGAGCTTCTCGGCGTGCGCCAGCAGCAGGTCTCGGGTGGTGTTGGTGGTCGGAGTGTCCATGGCTGAATATTACCTACTAATAGGTTGGTCCGTCATCGGGAGCCGCCCTAGTCTGTGGTCCAAAGCCCGTGCGAACCCCGGCCGGGAAACATCCCGCCCCCCGGGGTCCGCATGCGCCGGCATCCTGCTTAGCCTTGGACGGGCGGGTAATCCAGCTCGCCGCTTTCGGTCAGGCCTTGGGCGCGGGCGGCAGCCAGTTCTTGCGTCACTTGGGCGCGGGTCTTGTCGCTGCCGGTCGAAGCGAACGCGGTGGCGGCGTAGCCTTCTTCGCCAGAGACCAGTTCACCGTTGGCGCGGGCGGCGGCCAATTCTTGCTGCACTTGGGCGCGGGTGACCGTGCTTTGGGTGTTCAGGGCGGGCGGGTAGTCCAGCTCGCCAGCTTGGGCGGCGCCAATGAACGAGGCGGACAAAATCAGGGCGGATACGAGGGTTTTCATGGTGAATCTCCAGTAAGGATCAGTACGGCAACAGGGGTTCGGATACTGCGGGTTCGAATACTGCGCTATCTATGACTAGATAGATAACCATCTAAAAAATCAGCCTTGAACGGGCGGGTAGTCCAGTTCACCGCTTTCCGTCAGGCCTTGGGCACGGGCGGCAGCCAGTTCCTGCTTCACTTGGGCGCGGGTCTTGTCAGCGCCGGTCGAAGCGATCGCGGTGGCGGCATAGCCTTCTTCGCCAGAGACCAATTCACCATTGGCGCGGGCGGCGGCCAATTCTTGCTGCACTTGCGCGCGGGTGACGGTGCTTTGGGTGTTCAGGGCGGGCGGGTAATCCAGTTCGCCAGCTTGGGCGGCGCCGATGAACGAGGCGGACAAAATCAGGGCGGATACGAGGGTCTTCATGTTTGATCTCCAGATCAGGGATTCGATAAAAGTTCGACTTCGGTATAAGCTTCGGTTTCGTTGAGCTATCTACTTATAGATAGACAGCGAGGGAAATAAAAAAGCGGTCCTACTGTATTTCTGGTTTTGGTTCTGGTTTCGTGCTTCGTGCTTCACAGCTGACTACGTTTCTGATCTCTGCGGCGGTGGTTTGTTCGGTTCGCTGCGTCGATGGATGAATCTTACCTACTACTAGATAGACAACGCAAGCGGGTTTTGTGAAACTAAATATTTCATGATGCGTGACCGCGACAGGCCGTGACCTGCCCGCCGCGTTCCACACCAAACCGGGCGGAGCCGGCGCGGTGTAGATCGGATACCCGGCCGTAAACGCGAAGCGACGGCGTAGTGGCCCACGCCAGCGGCCTTACCAAGACCGTGGCGACACGCCATACCGCGCTTTGAAGATTTTGCTGAAATGGCTCAGGCTGGAAATCCCGACCTCGCCCGCGGCCTGCGTCACGCTCATGCCGGCGGCAAGCAAATCCGACGCGCGCTCAAGCCGCATATCGCTCAGGTATGCATGCACCGACCGGCCCATGCTGTCGCGCATCAACTGCTGCAAGCGCTTCTCCGACAGCCCAACTGTTTTCGCCAACAGCCCGGGCGGCCAATGCTCGGCATAGCGTTCGCGCAGCAGCGCGCAAGCCTGATGCACGCGCGCAAGCTCGTCGGCGGCTGGCCCGTTCAGCGCATCCGGCAGCGACAGCAATTGCACAAACCCCGACAGCATCTCAAGCGACTTGGCGCGATACCAAAGCCGGCGCGCCTCGGGGGCTTGAGGCGGGTCGCGGGTCAAGCTGCTGGCCAACGCCAAGAGGCTGGCGGGCGCATCCAGCGCTGCAACAAGCGACCCGTGCGCGGGCACGCTGACGTCCTGCCGGAACCGCTGCCTTAGTAGCGACACGGGCCCGCTGTCGCCCGCACGCGTCAGCGCTTCGGGGGTGTAGCGGATATCCACCATGCGCACCCGCTGATTCGCAGGCAGGTGCGTCACCCAGCCCAGCGGCCGTTCATGGTTGAACAACAGCGCCGCACCCGCGGCCACCCGCAAGGGCTCACCGCCTTCCAGCGCCAGCGTGGCTTCGCCTTCTTGCCAGACCTGCATGCCGAAGACGGGCGCGCCCGGCGCGGGAATCGTCAACGGGCGCTTGGGGCTGCCGTCCAGCACCACCAGGCTCACGCCGTCGTCGACGCGCAACACGCATTCGATGATGGATTCCCAATCGGCGGTGGCTGGCACGGTCGGCAAGGTGCCCCGCCACCATTCATGCGGCTTCGCGCGCGTGGTGTTGGGGGCAGGCACAGACGGAAGGGGCAAGGGCGCGGTGGCGCGGGCAGGCATAGGCGGGCGGGGAGTAAGGCGGAACCGATAAGCGGAAGCGAAAGGCGGAAGCGAAACCGCGAGAACGAAATTGCGGAAGCGGAAGCGAAACCGCGAATGCGTACGCAAGAACTGAAGACCAAGAACCCGATTGGCCACGAAGACCGCGCAGAAAAACGGGGGTGCAGCAAAACCGCTAATCGGCGCCGAAATATCGTCAGACAGGCGGCGAGACTTCTGGAATCATGCCGACGCACAGGAATGATTCTTGTTAATTATAAATTGCCCCAGGGGAAATACCGTGTCCTTTTCCGTCAAGCCGCTGCCGTTGGCGCTGTTGGCTGCCCTTGCCGCGTCGGTCCCCGCCGCCGCCCAAACCACGCAAACCGGCCAAGCTGCCCCAGCGGCAGCCACTGGCGTGACCACGCTCGCCCCCGTGCTGGTGCAAGGCGCGCGTGACGCCTCGCCCACCTCCGGCGCCGACTATGTCGCAACGCGCAGCCGCTCGGGCACCAAATCGGACGCGGCGCTGATCGACACCCCGCAAACCATTAACGTCATCACCCGCAATGAAATGGACGAGCGCGGCGTGACCTCCGTCGCCCAGGCCGTCCGCTACACCCCCGGCGTGTTCGCGCAATACGGCGATAGCGACGTGCGCTACGACTGGCTGACCGTGCGCGGTTTCACGCCGTCGCGGTATCTGGATGGGCTGCTGCTGCCGTTTGGCGCGCGCGGCTATTCGCAACCGCGCATCGACACTTATGGACTGGAGCGCATCGAAATCCTGAAAGGCCCGTCGTCGGGACTGTATGGGCAAAGCGCGCCCGGCGGCTTGGTCAACATGACCAGCAAGCGTCCCACGGCCGAGCCCTTCAATGAAGTGGTGTTGCAAGCCGGCAGCTTCAACCGATATCAAGGCGCGTTCGACTTCTCTGGCCCAGCCGACGAAGAAGGCAAATTCCTGTACCGCCTGACCGGCACGCTGCGCGACAGCGACACCCAGTACCAACACGTGGACGACGAACGCCAATTCATCGCGCCCAGCTTCACGTGGCGCCCGTCGTCCGACACCAGCTTGAACCTCAGCGCGCAATACCAAAAGATCACGAGCCACGGCGGCGGCGGCGCGCCCGTGCTGCCCGTCATCGGCACGCTGGAAAAGAGCGCCACCGCAGGCTACATCCCGCGCGACCGCTTCGTGGGCGAGCCGGGCTACGACATCTTCACCAACGAACAAGCGATGGTCGGCTACACGTTGGACCACCGCATGAACGACACGTGGAGCCTGCGCCAAAGCGCCCGCTACACCAATGTCGATACCAACACGCGCCGCGTGCAGATCGGCGCGATGCTGTCGGACACGCAAGCCGTCCGCTACGCCTGGGCCTTCCCGGAAACGTCGCACACCTTCCAGATCGACAACCAGTTGAACGCCAAATTCAACGCCGGCCCCACGCGCCATGACGTCACCTTCGGCCTGGATTATCTGCGCGAGAAATCCCGCTACAACGAGAGCAGCCTGGGTCTGATGCTGCCGCCTGCCTCGCCGCTGTTCAACGTGTTCGACCCCGACTACGGCACACCCGTGACGCGCCCGCCCACGGCCACGAAAATCAACATGACGCGCAGCCAGCTGGGCCTGTACGCGCAAGATCAAATCGAACTGGACCGCCTGCGCTTCACGTTCGCCGGCCGCTACGACTGGACCGAAGGCACCACCCACAACGGCGTTGCAGGCAGCGGCGGCCAATGGGCGTGGACATCGCGCACTGCCGATGCCGACCGCTTCACCGGCCGCGCGGGTGTGACCTATCGCTTTGATAACGGCATCGCGCCTTACTTCAGCTACTCCACGTCGTTCCAGCCCATGACGGGCATCACGCGCGACGGCACGCCGCTCAAACCCACCACCGGCGAACAATACGAAGCCGGCGTGAAGTTCCAGCCCGATGGCTACGCCAGCTTCGTCATGCTGTCGGCCTTCCAGATCACGCAGAAAAACGTCAGCACGCCGGACCCGGTCAACACCAGCTTTGTGGTGCAGACCGGCGAAGCGCAGGTGCAGGGCATCGAACTTGAAGGCAAGGCCAGCTTTGACAACGGGCTGGATCTGACGATGTCGTACGCGCTGAGTGACAGCGAAGTCACGAAAACCAATGTCGCCGCGCAGCGCGGCAACCAGATGATTTTCGTGCCGCGCCATCAGGCCGCGCTGTGGGCCGACTACACCTTGCGCGACGGCCCGCTGCAAGGCGTGGGGGTGGGCGCAGGCGTCACGTATCGCGGGGGGTTCTACGGCGACTTGAACAACCGCTACGCCATCCCCGCCGTCACGCTGGTGGACGCCGCCATCCGCTACGACCTGGGCCGCGCCAGCCCCACGCTTGCCGGCGCGCAAATCGCGCTGAACGTCTCCAACCTGTTCGACAAACGCTACGTCGCCAACTGCCTGGGCACCGCCGTCAGTTGCTACTGGGGCGCGGAACGCACGGTGATGGCGACGTTGCGGTATCGCTGGTGATCAAGGCCTATGCCGACAATTCCCGCATGACGGCAATCAGGTCCGACTTGCCTTCGAAGCCGATGCCAGGCAGCTCCGGCATCGTGACGTAGCCGCCGTCAACCTTCACGCCATCGGGAAATCCGCCAAACGGCTGGAACAGGTCCGGGTAGCTTTCATTGCCGCCCAGCCCCAAACCCGCTGCAATGTTCAACGACATCTGGTGGCCGCCGTGCGGAATGCAACGGCTGGCCGACCAGCCGTGCTCGCGCAGCATGTCCAGCGTGCGCAAATACTCCACCAACCCGTAGCTCAGCGCGCAATCAAATTGCAGCCAATCGCGGTCGGGGCGCATGCCGCCGTAGCGGATCAGGTTGCGCGCATCCTGCATTGAAAACAGGTTTTCGCCCGTCGCCATCGGGTTCGCGTAGTAGTTGCGCAAGGTGGCCTGCAACTCGTAGTCCAGCGGATCGCCCGCTTCTTCATACCAAAACAGGTCGTACTGCGACAGCGCCTTGGCGTACTGAATGGCCGTATCCAGATCGAAGCGGCCATTCGCATCCACCGCCAGTTTCTGCCCGTCTTGCAGCACGCTCAGAATCGAATCGATGCGGCGCAGATCTTCGTCCAGCGACGCGCCGCCAATCTTCTTTTTCACGACCGTATAGCCGCGGTCGATATAGCTGCGCATTTCGTCTTTGAGCTTGCCGTGATCCTGGCCCGGGTAGTAGTAGCCGCCGGCCGCATAGACAAACACGCGGCGGTCTGCCTGGCCGTTGCCGTAGCGGTCGGCCAGCAGCTGGAACAAGGGCTTGCCTTCTATCTTCGCCACGGCATCCCACACCGCCATATCGATGGTGCCAATCGCCACCGAACGCTCGCCATGGCCGCCCGGCTTTTCGTTCGTGAACATGGCGTTCCAGATCTTGTGCGGGTCCAGATTCTTACCCGTCGCGTCCAACAACGACTCCGGGTCGGCTTCCATGATGCGTGGGATGAAACGCTCGCGCATCAGCTTGCCCTGGCCATAGCGGCCATTCGAATTGAAGCCATAGCCCACCACCGGCTTGCCGTCGAGGATCACATCGGTGATCACGGCCACAAGGCTCAGCGTCATCTTGCTGAAATCGATGTACGCGTTGCGGATGGGTGAGCTGATGGGCAGCGTCTGTTCGCGGATCTCGACGATTTTCATGAGTGTCTCCTGATGCGCCGGCTGTGGCGGCGTTGGGCGAGTTGGGGGAATCGGAACCGCTAGCGTAGGGGCGATCACCCGCACTAAGATTCACTCTTATTCATTTGATTATTAACTTTCAGTGAAAACCGACATCGCGTCCGAACTGGAGTTCTTCGTTCATCTTGCCCGGCTAGGCAGCCTGTCCGCCGCCGCCCGCGAGCTGGATCTGACGCCGCCCGCCGCCACCAAGCGGCTGGCGCTGATGGAACGCCGCCTGGGCGTGCGGCTGGTCAACCGCAGCACTCGAACCCTTAGCCTGACAAGCGAAGGCGAGACCTATCTTTCCCACGCGTTGAAGATCCTGGCGGACTTGCGCGACATGGAAGACGCGGTTTCCAGCAGCGGCGCCACGCCACGCGGGGTGCTGAAAGTGAATGCCACGCTGGGATTCGGCCGCACGACCATCGCCCCGCTGGTGTCCGACTTCGCCAAGCGGTATCCCGATGTGCAGGTGCAGCTAGAGGTCACGGACCGGCCCGTTGATCTGGTGGAAAGCGGATTCGATCTGGCGATCCGGTTCGGCGAACTGCCCGATAAGCGCCTGAGCGCGCGGCGCGTCATGCCTAACGGCCGCTTCCTCTGCGCGTCCCCCCGTTATCTGGACAAGCACGGCACGCCCGCCACGCTGGCCGATCTGGCGTCGCATCGCTGCATCCTGCATACGCAAAACGATGAGGCGCACGGCGTGTGGCGGTTCACGCACGCAGGCGAAAGCGTGGCGATCAAAGTGGACGGCGCGCTGTCCAGCAATGACGGCGATATCGTGCTGGGCTGGGCGCTGGATGGCCACGGCATATTGATCCGCTCGGAATGGGATCTGGCCAAGTATTTGAAAAGCGGACGGCTGCGCGTGGTGTTACCCGACTTCACCCTGCCGTCCGCGGATCTTTTCGTTTATTACCCGCAACGCAGAAATCAAACCGCACGCGCCAGGGCGTTTATTGATTATCTGGTTGAGGTATTTCAGCGGGCCAGTTGAATCACCATTCAAACTTTCCTTGGTCGAGGCCAACCTGGGCGCCGTCATCTCCATTGACGCTGCCGGAACCCTGGGATTGGCGGATCTCACTCTCGGTGCCGTACGCGTCAGGGTGAACATTCCATCCCACGAGGCTGCCCAAGATGCCCCGGCCGTAGGCGCTGCCACTGGAGGCAGAGCGTTCAATGACGCCGGTATTCATGCCAACTAAGCCGCCCACCGCATCTTGATCATCACGGCCGACCGCATTGCCGCTGGCATAGGAATCAGTGATCAGCGCAGTCCTTCCGTTCGCGCTGGCATTGCTTCCCACCAATCCGCCCGCACTGCCCGTTGGATGTCCCGGACTGTGGCTCCCGGCGAGCGCCGTGCCGGAAGCGGAAGACTCGCGAATAATCCCCCCGCGGTTCCGGCCTACTAACCCGCCGACGGCATTATCCCCACTGCCCGTAACGTCACCCGACGCGTGGCTGCGTAGAATTATCCCGTTGTTCTCGCCTGCCAAGCCCCCCGCGCCGCTAAAGTAAGAACGCGCCGCCACATGCCCTGATGCTCGAGAATCCGTAATGGTTCCGGTCGAGCCATTCAGGCCAACCAGCCCGCCCGTTTGATAGGCGCTGGCGACAAAACCCGTCGCGTGGCTATTATTGATGGACCCGTAGTTGGCGCCAATCAAACCGCCCGTATAGAACTCGCCGTTAATACCGCCCGTCGCGTAAGCCTGTTCAATGCTTCCGTTTTTATTGTTTTTGCCGACCAATCCCCCGGCAAACGACACGCCTGCGCGAATGAATGTCGTCGAGTAGGACTGAGCGATGCGCCCCTGGTTCGCACCAACCAAGCCGCCTAGCTCACCCACCGAGCCACCCCCGCCTGAAACGCCGAACAGGCTTCCATGGGAATATGAATTCATTACGGCGCCTTCATTCACGCCGACCAGCCCGCCCAACGAATCATTGGATTGTGTCGTACGGATTTCGCCCGAGGCATAGGCATACTTCACCACCCCACTGTTGACTCCCACCAATCCGCCCGCGACATTATGGCGGCCAGGCTGATCAACGGAAATGCTCAGTTGTTGCAACCCGATGTTCCTGAGCACGCCGTGCGAATGGCTGAATAGCCCTACGTGCCCCGTTGGGTTTGACGAGTCGGCCTTCATCTTCAGCATATCGACCGTATGCCCCATGCCAGTCAGAATGCCCTCGAATGTTTGCGGCGGGCTCCCGTAATTTGCACCGATGGGCCGAAACCCCGCGCGCGCATTCCACGAGCCTGTTTCGTGGGCATCAATGGCATTAGCCAGTGCATAGGCGCCGCTCAGATTGTTCTCAATTGCTTGCAGCTCATGCACATTGCGGATCAGTTGATAATCCTGCCCATTGATACGCAAGCTGGCTTGTGACCCGGGCAACGTCACCGTAACGCCCTTGCCCAAGATATAGTCCGCGTCGGCGCCGTGGTTCATCACGAACCCCGCTTTATCCCCGTTTACCTCGACATTCGCGTTCAAGCGCACGGACTTCTTTGCGTCCAAGCTCAGCGTCGTATCCGCATCCCAAGCAATCTCTTCAAGAACGCGAAGATCGCCTTGCGTGGAATTCAGCGCGATATTGTTTTTAGACAGCTGCCGGCTCAGATGCACGCCGCTGACGCCGCTGACCAAGGGCACTTCTTGCGTGGTGACGCTGATCTGATCGGCCTCAAGCGTCAGCCACCCGCCATTGCCCAGCGCCGCGCGCGTATCAACCTGCGCGCTGCCTTCCATCTGCACCTGCCGGCCCTGAACCAGAACGTTGCCGCCGTCACCTTGGCTACCGGCCGTCGCCAACAGATTGCCGCGCACGTCCACGCGCTGGCCTTGCACCGTGATATCGCCGGCGTTACCGCTGAACGCGCTGCTGTCCAACGTGCCTGCGGCCACTACCGTGCCTTGCGCGCCCCCATCCAGCACGATCCTGCCCGAGCGGCCATTGAGCGTTTGCGCTTCGATCAACCCCTGGTTGTTCACCACCGCGTGCGCCACGGCGTTGCTGGCTCGGGCGTGCAGCGTCACCTGGCCGCCCTGCGCCGTCAGCGCATTATGGTTGCTGACCAGCGCATTCAACGCCGCCTGATCGATCTCTACATTGAGCAGCCCATCGTCAGCAAGGCCAAGCGTGATTCGCTGCCCGGAAGCCAGTGCGATGGCGCCTTGTTTGGCGCGGACGACGCCCTTGTTCTCAACCTGTCCGCCCAGCAACGCAATCGTTCCGCCATCTGCGGCAATCAACACGCCTTCGTTAACGACACCTGCCGGCGCCGCACGCCCATCGCCAACAAAGCGGAATCGGCCTTCCTGGAGATCTTCATTGCTCAGATTCAATGTGGACGCCACCAAGCCGCCTACGTTGACCTTCGCGCTCTTCCCGAACAGCACGCCGTTCGCGTTGATGATGAAGACACGCCCGTTGGCGTTCAGCTGACCCATGATCTTGCTGCCTTCGGTGCCGGCAACCCGGTTCAAGGCAATGGCGCTGGCGTCAGGCTGATGAAAATCCACACGGCTGCCCGAGGCGATATTGAAACTGTTCCAATCGATGGACAGCGTTGAGCTGGTCTGCTGGATTTTCTTCGATAGGCGGTTGGGCTCCGAGATACTGCCTTGGCCGCTGGTGATCTTGCCGCCCTTCGGTAGGTTCTGAGCGTAGGCTGAACCGGCAAGCAGCACTGCGCACGACGAGAGGCCCCCTAACAACACGACTGATATCCGTAAAGCGCGACGTCGTTCTGTATTATTCTGGGGAGCCCGACGGTGATGGTTCATTTCCCTCTCCTCGTCTGAATGATTAGAAATGATGGAGACGAGGCTAGCACGGCACATAAAGCAAAATACCGATTAAAAATTTCGCAGCAAAATAATGATTATTAATGCCGCGTATTTAGTAATCCTCTGATTGATTTAATGCCTTGAAAATGAAAAGCCCCCGCAATTGCGGGGGCTTTGAATAGCAACTTACGCGTTCGAAATAATCAGAACGGTTATACGCACTAGAAGATGTTGATAGACGCCTGGAACACAGTGGGAAACTCTAGAAACGCTGAACAAAAGTGTTGGTAGCGGTGGCCCAGCGCCGTCCACTCTCCGTCGTTCTACGTGTTTTACGGTGTTTTGTGGGTAGCAGGCACTGTTGTTCCACAACCACATACAAGCCACAGGCCACGCTCACATTACATAGCTTTTCTGTCAACAGAGCCTTCAGGCGACGAACCATCAAGCCGCCTTCCGAGCGAGCTCATCCAGGATCCCAACGATCGCCTCGGCGTCCGCATCACGAAACGCGCCATCCAATCCTTCATGATGAATACTGGTGAATGGAGCGTCATAAAGTTGGCCAGGATCGACGGCTCCTTGCCGAGTAAGCCGCTCGATGATCATTTCCACAAAACGGATCTGCTGGCTGTTGTAACGCGTGCTATCCAGAAAAATGCCAAAGGCCTCCTTGGCCGCGTTGCGATCCAGGCCTACCAGTGAGCGTATGAACTGCGGCAGCGACACCTCGCCAAACTCCTCCACAAAGCGATCCCGGCCGCCCACCGCTGCGGCTTCGTAGACAAATCGCTCCAACTCGGTCAGATCGGTCGGCGTCAGGGGTTTGGCGAAGCGTAACTTGGCCATGGCGACGTGATTCTCGTTGGCCCGTATCCAGGCCTCGACCTTGCGCTTGTACTGCGCGGTATTGATGCCCGTGCTGAAATCCCGCAGCTCGACCTGACTGGCTGCCCCGAGGACATCCTGCAAATCGGTATAGACCGGCCCAATGGACTTGCGCTCGATGAATTGAATCAGCCCGCGTAGATGCCTACGCAGGTGCTCAATGATCGCCAGCGTGATGTCCTGCCAGTAGGCTTCGGTCTGCACTTCCTGGATCAAAGGCAGCTCCTGCTTGACTGCCGGGATGCTCTGCACGTTCTCCAACGACATGGCTAATTCAATCACCCGGTCACGATGACGGACGAAATCCTGGCTGTGCTGGACAATTGCAATTTGCAGGCCCAGACAAGTCATGTCAAACAGCTTGGCGGTGATGTCTTCTTCGGGCAGTTGACTGGGCAAGCCCGCGACGTGGTCACGTAGTTCCACGTAATCCGTAGCACCGAGCGTGTTCCAACGTCCTTTCTCGATGAACTTGCTGACGTGCTCACGCTGCTCACGCACGAGGAAGTTATCGAGGTTCATCGCCGCCACTTCATCATGCAATTGGGTCTGCAAGGCTGCTTGCAGGCCTTCCAATGCGTTGTAAGAAGCAGTCCCCTCTTGCAGTGCACCGTTTCCACTGTGTGGCGCGTCAGGCAGCAGAGACAACAATTCCAGGCGGCGCTTGAACAGGCGCTTGCCCAGCGGCTCGCTCATGGGCGACGGCGCGCCAGCGGGGTTCTCGTTGAAAAACTCGAAATTCCCGCAAAAATCAAAGATCACGAACTCGGTCTTGTCCAGTCCAGGGCCAAACAGGTCTTTGGATAGGCGCGTCCCGCGCCCAATCATCTGCAAGAACTTGACCTTGGAACGCACGGCCTTGAAAAACACCAGATTCACTACCTCGGGCACATCGATACCGGTGTCCAGCATATCCACGGAGATAGCGATCTGCGGCAGCTTGGCAGCTACGCTGAAGTCATCAATCAGCGATTGGGCATACTTCACCGCGTGGGTGATGACGCGGGCAAAGTGCCCTCGGTACTGCGGATAGTTGTGGTCAAAGCGGCTGGCGATGAACTGAGCGTGCTTCTCGTTCACCGCGAAAATAATAGTCTTTCCCAACCGGTCGCCACCCTCTACCTTGATGCCGTGCAGCATCAGGTGCTTGAGCATCTTGTCCACTGTATCGGCATTAAAGAGCTTCTTGTTGACATCCGAAGCCTGCACCTCGTCGGGCGCTTCTTCGTCGCCCCAATCCAACGACTCCCAGTGGTCTTTTTCTTCGCCGGAAAGCTCATCGTATTTGATGCCCTCGCGCACGAACTTCAACGGCACAGACTGCATGGTTGGCTTGACCAGATAACCATCAGCCACAGCCTCGTTCAGGCTATAGGCATCCGTAGGCACGCCCTTTTCCAGGCCAAACAGTTGATAAGTGTCGCGATCCACCTCATCACGCGGCGTGGCAGTCAAGCCGACCAGGTAGGCATCAAAGTAGCGAAAGATCGCGCCATATTTTTGGTAAACGCTGCGGTGTGCCTCGTCGATAACGATCAGGTCAAAATACCCCGCACCATACTTGCGCTGCACCCCATCCATCTCTTCTATCAAACCCATCATGGTCGGATAGGTGGAGAGAAACACGCGCCCCTGGCCGTCTTTCTCCTGAACCAGGTTGACCGGGCTGGAGTCCGGTAGGTGCGCTTTGAAGGCATTGGTAGCCTGCCGCACCAGCGCCACGCGATCAGCCAGGAACAGCACGCGCTTGACCCAATTGGCACGCATCAGAAGGTCGATCAGCGCCACGGCGGTGCGGGTCTTGCCAGTGCCGGTGGCCATGGTCAGCAAAGCGGCGCGATGCCCCGCCATGAAATACTCGCCCACCGCGCGAATGGCGCGCGTCTGATAGGCGCGCTCGACGATGCTGCTGCTAATCTCAAGAACACGCAGGTCCTGATGCAACGACCTGCGGCTGATGGCCAGCTCCAGCTCGTCCCGCGAATAAAAGCCCGACACTTCGCGCGACGCGGCGCGTTGGTCGTCCCACAGCCAGGTCTTGTGGCCATTGGTATAAAAAATCAGCGGGCGCTGGCCCTTCATCTGCTCCAGGCAATCGGCGTAGAGCTTGGCCTGCTGCCGCCCGACTTCGGCGTCACTGAAGCTGCGTTTGGCCTCCACCACGGCGAGCGGTTTGCCGTTCTGTCCCCACAGGACGTAATCGGCAAAGCCTCCGCCAGGCTTGTTGGGCATGCCGACCAGCGGCACCTCGACGCCCATATTGTCGCCCTCTACCCACCCGGCTTCGCGCAGCAGTACGTCAATATAGCGCTTGCGAGTCTCTGCCTCAGAATAGTCGTGCGTGTCCGGGACGGCGATATTGGCGGCTTTGGCGGTGGCCAGCTCGGCCCGCGCCCGCGCCAATTCCGCATCCAATTGGGCCAGTCGCGCTTCGTACTCAGCGGAAGTAGCCGCCACGACGGCGATCTGCTTTTCGCGCGCCTCGATCTGGGCGGTCTGCGCCTGCAGGCGCTCCTTGAACTGGGCCTCCTGCTTTTTAAGCTCGTCCCGAGTGAAAGCGACTGCCTCATCGGCGTTCACCAGGTGCGGAATACGCTTTTCGTCCCAGTCGGCGACGAGGGATTTGGGATCGCTGGTACGCGTAAAGGTGCGTGCCAGCCAATACATCACGTGGAACAGCTCGCGCACCAGATGCAGCGAGTCGCCATGGCGAATGGGTGCGCTGCCGTGCACCGCCCGATTGCCCAGCTTCTGGATCAAGCGGGTTTTTTGCCTTATCTGGGGTGGTACCAGAGCCTCGAAAGCTGGCTGAGTCAGCAGCACGCCCAGACTATCGTCATACGGCAGGCGCAGGGTCAGGTCATGCTCGTACAGCCAGTGCACCGCCTGCTCCAGAGCGTGGCGAGTGCGCATACAGGCCGCGCGCGGGTCGGAAACCACCAGTTGCTCGGCGCTGACAGCCGGATCGTATAGCGATTCGAATTCCGCGCGGAGAAACTGGAAGTTGCTCATGACCTAGTGAAAGCCCTGGACTTGGTAACTCGATATGTCAGAGTTTGCCAGAGAAAGCGCATTGTTGCAGGCTGGCGAAGAGCGTTTCGGCTTTTTCGGCGGCTCGCTGCATGATTTGTTTTTGGAATTCGATCTTTTCAGCGATTCGCGCAAAATGTTGTTGTAACTCTAACGGGGGTATGAGCAGCGGCAAATCGCGGAGCTGACGCATATTGATGGATGCTATGCCGGTAGTCTGCTTCGCCTGTCTGAGGAAGTAACGCTTCCCACGCTCACTGCCCACATACCAGTTGAGGTAAAGCGGGTGCAATTGATCGGAAGTAAGTCGTACACGAAATACATGATTCTGATGTATGCACTCAGCAATTTCGTTACGCCAAAGTACGCCGCGCCCAAGTTTGTCGGGATCTCCACCTTCAGTTAAGAGCAGATCGCCTCGCTGCAGTCGATATTTTTCGATTTCATCGTCCGTTGCCTCAATCCGCTTAACGACATCCAATTTCAGGAAGCGATCCTGAACATTCGAGACAGCCATATATGCCACATCTCGTGTTGTAGCTGCAGTCTTGCGGCCTTTGGTAATGCCAGAAATGATTTCTGCGACCTCACCAAGAGAGGTTGTTTCAGGCCAACCCCTAGGATTCGTCACAGGATCGCCAAACATCTCGATGAACACCGATTGCTGCAATTCATCCAACTTGGCAATGGCGGCACGGCGCTGAGCGCGCAGGACGTCGGCCTTATCGAGGATTGCGGCGATACGACGCTGTTCTAGCAGAGGAGGCAATGGAAGCTTCGACGCAAAGATAATCTTGTCCGAAACCGCTGGGTAACTAGCCCCTGTTGCTTGCTTGACCATAGCGCCAACAAAGGAGCGCGTCTTTACCCAATGGAAAAGGTAGCTACTATCGAGTCTATCTTTCTGCGGTCTTAGGACACAAAAACCAGTTGATGCGGTGGCATCACCCAAAGCATCCGAAATTTTTGCAACCCCATTTAAGTTCGGACGAACAGTGGAGACTAGAATATCGCCTGGTTTTACTAGCTGCCTTGCTCGGCTAGGGGCATCGCCACACGATATCTTACGAGCGCCAGTTATTGCCTTTGTCATTTGATCTATTGAACCCAGATCAATATAGGTGAATTCTTTGTCTTGATGGTCTCGCGACGGATTCCATGTGGATACCTCGTTTACGAGCGTACCCAATTGCGTTGGAGGAGACTTCATCCGAGCATGACCTCAAGCTCTGCCGTCCCCTTGGCTATCTCGGCCTCCAGCACCTTCAACTCTGCAATGATCTTCGCTGGCGATTCATACTCGACCACCTCGTGCACCACCTGCTTATAGCGGTTGATGCTCAGGTCGTAATCAGTTCCAGCAATTTCATCCTTCGGCACTAGGAAGCTCTGCTCGGTGCGTTCGCGCTCTACCTCCCCTGCCAGGTTCTGCCAGCGGCTCAGGATATCCGGCAGGTTGTCGTTCTGGTGCTTGGCTTGATCCAACTCATTCCGCTTGTCGTCCAGCGAGTAACCGTCGGCCCGCATGTCGTAGAACCAAACCTTGTCCGTGCCACCGGAGTTCGTCTTGGTAAACAGCAGGATGGCCGTACTCACCCCCGCATAGGGGCGGAACACGCCCGAAGGCATGGAGATGATGGCGTCGAGCTTCTGCCCTTCAACCAACATCTGACGCAGAGTCTTGTGGGCTTTGCTAGAACCGAACAGTACACCGTCGGGTACGATGACTGCCGCACGACCACCGGGTTTTAGCAAGCGCAGGAACAACGCCAAGAACAGCAGCTCTGTCTTCTTGGTCTTGACCATGCGTTGCAGGTCCTGGGCCGTGCTTTCGTAATCCAGGCTGCCAGCAAAGGGCGGATTGGCCAGGATCAGGCTGAACTGACCCTCTACCCCGGCGTGGCTTTCACTCAGACTGTCGCGGTTCTCGATGGCGGGATTTTCCACGCCGTGCAGCAGCATATTCATGCTGCCCACGCGCAGCATAGTGCTGTCAAAATCGAAACCGTGGAAGGTATCGTGGTTGAAGCGCTTGGCGCTTGCCTGGTCGGTGTAGATCTCGTTGCTGTGATGGTGCTGCAAGTGCTCTGCTGCCGCCACCAAGAAGCCCGCCGTACCGCAGGCCGGGTCGCAGATCGTGTCGGCAGGCTTGGGGGCCATCATCTCCACCATTAGTTTGATGATGTGACGCGGCGTACGAAACTGGCCGTTCTGCCCCGCGCTGGCGATCTTGCCCAGCATGTATTCGTAGAGATCACCCTTCGTGTCGCGATCATCCATGGGGATGGCGTCCAGCATGTCCACCACCTTGGCCAGCAGCGCGGGCGAGGGGATGGTGAAGCGCGCATCCTTCATGTGCGTGGCGTAGGTGGAATCGGCTTCGCCCAAGGTCTTGATGAACGGGAAGACTTGGTTAGCAACCACGTCGAAGAGCGTGGCTGCGTCGCCCAGTTGCTTGAACACCGACCAACGCAGGTTCTGCTGCTCAGGGCTGAAAACCGGCTCTTCTATGGGCTTGCCCAGTCGCGCTGCCTTTTTCTCGCGCACGCTGTGGATTTCGTCCAGGCGCTTGATGAACAGCAGGTAGGTCATCTGCTCGATGACTTCCAAGGGGTTGGAGATGCCGCCACTCCAGAACGCATCCCAGATGCGGTCAACCTGCGATTTGATGGTGCCTGTAATCATTTAATCTCAACTGGACTGGCCGCCCTGCACGGAAGGCGCGATGCGGGCATTGACTGCCAAGCGGTGTCACTACCGCCATTCACGGCCACGCATCTTAGTGTATTACTTGGGAGTACGTTGAAGGTAATCCCCCCATTTCTCGCGATTGCCAGAAGTAGGAAAGCTATGCGGCCATGGCCAGCCGCTGTTTTGGGGTGATGCCGCCCAACGCCATATTCGGGCGCTCATGGTTGTAGGACCACATCCACTGCGTAGCGACGCGTTGGACGTGGTCCAGGTCATCCCAGTGATACTGGGACAGCCATTCGTTTCGCACGGTTCGGTTGAACCGCTCGACGTACGCATTCTGCTGCGGCTTGCCTGGCTGGATGTATTCGAGTTTGATGCCCCATGCGCCAGCCCATTCGACGATGGCCGAGCTCAGGTATTCCGGGCCGTTGTCACAGCGGATGGACGACGGCCGTCCTCGCCAGCCGACAATCTGCTTCAGCGCGCGGATCACGCGTTCGGACGGCAGCGAGAAGTCGACCTCTATGCCTAGCGCTTCGCGGTTGAAGTCGTCGATCACGTTCAGTACCCGGATGCTGCGGCCATCGGCAAGTTGGTCATGCATGAAGTCCATCGACCACACCTGGTTCACTGTGCTCGGCACCGTCAACGGCTCGGGTGTCTGGCGAACCAGACGTTTGCGAGGCTTGATTCGCAGGTTCAGCTCGAGCTCGCGGTAGATCCGGTACACGCGCTAGTGGTTCCAACCGAAGCCCCGGACGTTGCGCAGATACAGGAAGCACAGCCCAAAGCCCCAACTGCGATGATTGTCCGTCAGGCGCAGCAGCCAGTTGGCGATCTCTTCGTTCTCGGCATCCGCCTTCGCAATGTACCGATAGCAAGTCTGGCTGACGTTGAACGCCTCGCAGGCTAGCCGGATCGATACGCTGCGCTCCTGCACTGCACGTTGGGCCATCTCGCGGCGGCGAGACGGCCTCACCACTTTTTTTCGAGCGCCTCCGTCACGATCTCGGCCTTGAGCTTCTCTTCGACATACATCTTGCGCAGCCGAGCGTTCTCGGCTTCCAGCTCCTTCATGCGCGCCATCAGCGACACGCCCATGCCGCTGTACTTTGATCGCCACTTGTAGAAGGTCGCCGAACTGATCCCCAGCTCGCGGCAAAGCTCGGGCACGGCCAGCCCTGCCTCGGCGCTCTTGAGCGATTCCATGATCTGGCTGTCCGTGAATCTTGGTCGCTTCATGCTGTAGAACTCCTCATCGAGAAAATTCTACTTCCGGCTACGACGCTTTTGCGGGGGGATTACCGCGCTACCGGCCGGTGCGGCAACCGCCTGAGTTGCTGACCGACGTGCACTGGCTATGTCGATGGACTGCACGCCAAACTAGCTCGCCGACGGGCATAGCAACCGCGCGCTCATCAAGAAGTACGTCTCGTTGCTACCCCAGCAAGTGATGCGCACCCTCAAGCAAAGCATCGAATGATGGAGAGGGCCCTCGACCACCCGGGGAGGCAACGGCCACCGGCATTTCTTGAACGCAGTCTGGGTTGAGTACGTTGCTAAGTGGTGCGTATCGAGTTCGAACAGTTGGCTAGGCGATTCGTAATCCGCCCAAAGCTGTGGAAAACAATGCCCAAGACTTCTCCCGACGAGGCCAATTTAGGCAACGCCCCAGCGGACTGGATTGCAGCGCATAGATGCCCCGCTGCCTCAGGTCGGTGCGATCTCACAGATCCCGAAACATGAGAGCAATCAAACAACCATTGCCTCGAAGAGGCTGGGCAATGACGTAGGCATGGGGGTGATGACTATGATTGCCAGGCCACGTGTCTAGGGTGGGGGGTGGGCACTTGCTCCGACCTTGCAGGCGACATCCGCTCACGGAAATTATCTGTCCCTTCCAACTTCATCCATGAGCGCTTCTCGTCAGACCAACTAAGTACCTCTTTTCGAGCGCGTTCGATTTGCTCTTTCAGGGTTAGCGGTTGAGACATGATGTGTTCCTTCAAAGTTGCTAGGCAGCGGAAAGATAGCTTTTTGTAGCTCCGGCACCACACTCTCGATGAGTGCTATCTCCAATTCCCGGTACGTACTTAGGTAACGCTGAAAGCGTACCTTACCGTCGGCCATCCGCCAAGGCCGGATTCTACCCTCATTCGTCTTCCGAAGATCATCCGCCGAGAAGATGCTCTGGTACTGCCGCGGAGCGATCCCTTCAAACGGTTCGAAGTTGACTTGCTTAAAAGAGGGAACGATAGGATCGACCGCGATGGCATCCGCGTGAAGTTGCTTTGCTCGACTCTTCGGATAAGGCTCGATGTAGACCACCCGTTTGATACCACTAGCAACGATATGGCGTGCGCACATATGGCAAGGGAACGTGGTGCAATAAAGAGTCGCGCCACTAACAGATTTACCCAATCTAGCCGCAGACATCAATGCTGCCATTTCGGCATGCACGCTTCTACCGAACTCCAGTAGATTCATTAAGCCTATGCCTTTCAGCACCTTCTTCTCTGAACCGTTAACTAAGGCTGGCACTAACTTATGAACCCCTTGTTCAACTTTCTCAGCTTTTAGATATCCATGCGAATGTAGTCGCTCAAAGAGCTCTTCAAACATTTGCAATCTTTGCTCGGCACTTGAGTCGATTTCTCGAGTGAAGTCGCGCCCATCATCTGCATCCCCCTCCCAGTACTGATCGCCGCCAAATTTCGGGACATCATTGCAGCCTACCGTAACGACATCGCTGCCGTTCACCATAATTGCTGCGCCTACCTGTCTATTCAAATCTGCAGATCGTAAAGCTGCTGCCCTTGCATGGAACATTCCATGCTCATCTTTTGTCGGCGTTCTAAAACGATTTCCAAACGTTAGATGCAAAAATCTCTTTATCTCTGATCTTAGACGTTCTGTATTTCTGGCGTCGACAAATAGATCGGCAAGTGGAAATGCATCCTGGACATCTTGTCCTAGATCCTTATCATCCTCAGACTCATCTCGAGCAATAAGTTCCTCAGCACGAGATCTTGCCAGTCTTTTCGCATTGGCGCCTACTCGGCCCAACCGTTCTGCCAGAGCGGCGACTCTAACGTCCCTAGGGGAATAAACAGAAATTAGAAGAAAGCCTTTTCCGTAAATTGCGCGCAGTCGCTCGATTTCAGCGGGGTGCTTGAGCGAACGCAAAATAAACGCCTGGCCTTTAGTGTCTGCTTCGGTACTACTTATTTCGTCCGCTCTAATACGAGATATCTCCGCGATAGCAAGTACCGCTGCCGCATCACCTGACTGGCTTTTCTCCCTAAGATGGGTGCCAAGGGTCATTAGATTGCCAATACGGTTGTGCTCCGGTCCTGTGCTGAAGTCAACCTCTGCTAACTTCTCAATAAGTTTGCTCAGTCGAATAGTATGTGTGTCGTATTTGGCCACCCCCAGACTATCGCCAAGCGCAGCAATTATCGGGTCCAAGTTCACACCGACAGGGCCTACAAGGCCAATCACAAGCTCGGGCTGAGCCTGGGGAGTAAGCAGAGTTTGCGATGTAACGGAAGGCTTTGGAGCTTGAGTTTGTGCTGAACTTTTTCTACCCCTCTTGATTTGAGCGCTGACCTCTTTTACCCGCGACTTTTTAGGCGAACTGTTCATCTCAACCCTTACATAATCTATTTCACGATTTGTGCAGACACGGATCAAACGGCGATCGTCAGTTGAGTTTTCGTCAGCTCATTGGCCGCTTGAACAATAGCAACATATTACCCAATAATTCAAATTGAAATAGAAATATGTTTGAAATTGCGTCGAACTATGTGGTGTGGACGATACGCACCGCAAGTTGTCTCAGGCAGAGCTTTAGAAGTGTGCCTCATCTGCTAGGAGGCAAATCGAGGATCCAAAAAACAAAGGGAATTACCTCGAGTTTCCTAGGCATCTACCGATTCAAAAACAGCGGCGCATAATTCGAAATGGAGCGCACAACTGGCAATTCTGCGGCTACCCTGACCGAATCAAATTAGAGCTGGGTTGACCCTAACCCAGTTTTTAGTACCGATCTGAATTAGAGAAATCCGGCATGATTTCACCATATGGAATAGGAGCCATGCCGTGAAGAGATCGAAATACACCGAAGAGCAAATCGCCTTTGCGCTGAAGCAGGCCGAACTGGGAACGGCCGTATCCGAGGTCTGCCGCAAGATGGGCGTGAGCGAAGCCACCTTCTACAACTGGAAGAAGAAATTCGGCGGGCTTGGTCCCTCGGAGTTGCGACGGCTGCGCCAGCTTGAAGAGGAGTGCAATCGCCTTAAGCGCTTGGTCGCGGACCTGTCGCTGGACAAGGCAATGTTGCAGGACGTTCTGGCAAAAAAGCTCTGAAGCCTTCGCGGCGCCGCGTACTCGTGGATGATCTGATGAAGCGCTACGGCGTCGGCGTGACCAAGGCATGCGCCGCAGTCATGATTTCCCGGTCGTTGTATCGCTACGAATCGTGCCGACGCGACAGTGGCGCGCTGGTCATGCGAATCCACGAGATAGCGCATACGCGCGTTCACTACGGATACCGGCGTGTACACGTGATGCTGCGCCGCGAAGGCTATCGAGACAATCACAAACGGGTCTATCGTTTGTATCGAGAACAAGGCTTGTCGTTGCGGCACAAGCGCCCCAAGCGCAATAAGTCGGCGCAACGTCGCCAACCCAAAGCGGTCGCGCAAGCCATCAATGACATCTGGAGCATGGACTTCGTCATGGACCAATTGTTCGATGGTCGCCGCCTGCGTGCGTTGACTCTGGTCGACAATTACACCAGAGAGTGTCTGGCCATCGACATTGGGCAAAACCTGCGGGGTGACGATGTGGTGGCGACGCTCGGTCGCGTATGCGCACTGCGCGGCTTGCCGCGCGTCATCAAAACCGATAACGGCAGCGAGTTCATCTCCAAAGCCATGGACAAATGGGCGTATGAAAATGGGGTGGAAATCGACTTCAGCCGGCCCGGCAAGCCGACGGACAATGCGCAGTGCGAATCCTTCAATGGCCGCTTCCGTCAGGAATGCCTGAACAGCCACTGGTTCTTGTCATTTGCCGACGCCAAGGAGAAAATCGACGCCTGGCGGACGTACTATAACGAGGTTCGTCCCCACTCCGCGCTGAAGTGGCAGGCACCTGCTGAATACGCGCGCCAGCACTTGGCCAGCGGCCATAGTACCAACCTCAATGAGCCGGAAATCTCTACTTCTGATCCGGACTAATTCGGGGTTAGGGTCAGGGGTTTTAAAGCGGCACTACCATCCTATTGGCGCTAGCAGCAGTCTGTAGCAAGGAGGGTGAGCTTTTCAAGAAGCTTATCCATTGCTGGCGGAGGCCGTAGAGTTTGAACAGAATTGATGTCCGTTGGAGCCTCGCCGCTGAGGACTTCCGCCGCTGGAGTTGTTCCGTTACTTCGGCCCCTTGAATCGCTCACGTCCCGGATTCGGCAGCGGCGTGTTGAGCATCATAATGGTCACCCCTTTGCGCTCTGCATTGTGTGCCCGTGTTCCTTAAGCAATCGGTTCTCCTGTGTCAGCCGGTCGACCTGCTCCAATGCCGCTCGTACCCGCGCATCGCGAGGCGTGGTCGGCGCGCTACTCCAGCTTCCCCTCAGGGCATCCTTCTTGAAGGCAAAGGCATTTGCCGCTGCCAGCATGGCATTACCTGACTCCTTTGGAGCGGTCCCGCTCGGGTTTCGGCAACGGGGCATTCAACATATCAAGTGTGACGCCCCTGCGTTCGGCATTGATCGCCCAGGTTACGAACTGCTCAATCAAAAGGTCGTTCTCGACCTGCAGACGCTTTGCCTTGGCCGTTGCACGCTCTGCTTGCGCCAGCGCGGCCCGGATACGTTCGTCGCGAGGCGTTCCACGTGAATGAGAAAAATTACCTCGCAACGCTTCCTTTCGGACCGAGAAGGCAATAGCGATCTCGTCATACTCTGCAAAGGTGAATCGCGAGTAGCGGTGACCACATGATGTCTCGAAGGCGGTGAGCAGAAGGTCCCAGGTCAGCTTACCTTTCCAGGTATCAAGCATCTCGAGAACTTGAGCAATAAGCTCAGGGGTGAGATCAGGAGCTCTAACTTTCTTCATGTCAGCAGCCTCGCACGCGACTTCTTCACCGGCTTGTTCGGGTGGAGATCGTTGACAGTGATCAAAGGAGCGCTCGCGATGTCCAGCCGGATCCGTGCTCCGTGGGCAACCGTGGAATCCTCCAGAATCGACAGGAGCAACTTTATTCGCTCAAGCGTGGTCGACTGATGCTTAACCCAATTGTCGGCTCCGTACTCCTCCTCGCTAAGAGCAGCCTTAGCCTGGTTCAGTAGATACTCCGTTTCGCTCTTCAGCAAACGCAGATTCGCCTCCTTTTCCTCTTCACCTTTGATGCATTCCTGCTCCTCGCAGTTGATGCAGTCCCGATACATCTGGCACGGCTCGGACGCAAAGTCGTGAATGCACCAGCCATACTCGGTCGAGTGAGCTGCGGTGAGGTTTTGGTTCCTGAACTCACCTCGCGTCGACAGCTTGCGAGGGCCGTTCGACATGAGCTCAAGCTCCGATGTGAATCCGAGTTTTAGGGCTTCGCTGATCGGCGCCTGAAGCTCCAGTGAGCTCATGTGGTTGTACGCGCAGTTCTGCTTTACATCACGTCGGCCTGAAAAGATGGCAATTTCGGCACTGCTTAATCCACCGACTTGAGCCAACATATTCAGATAGTGGCGCAGGCTGTGACTGCGCAGTTCAATGGAAGATCCGTCGTCCTCGGTATAGCCAAATCGCTCGAAAATAGAGGCACGGTCGTCACGCCCACCAAAGGGGTTTGTAATGACGCCGTGGTCCACGCAACTGAACATGCACCTGTAGGTCGCCCTAGTCGCATGCATCTCGTTCACGCGAACAAGAGCCATTGCGTCTTGGCACAGGAGCTCCGGATCCCCAGGCATATAAGGAAACGTCTTCGGCAGCATAGCAAGAACTGCACGTTCGACATCGGCGAGCAGGAAGCCGACACGCCCACCAAGCGATTGCTTTGGTAAGTTGTTGGTGATCTGCGCCCAAATGTTGGCCGAGCCGTCCGCCGTTTCATCGTCCCACAAAAGCAAACCGACTTCTGCTAGGGTCACCACCTTTCGCTCCCTGAGGTGTACGGCTCTCTCGTGGAAATACAGCTTTTCCGGGTTCGCCGTGTACCAAGCGGCAAGCCTCTGCGCAGGACCTGTCACCTGGATAAGGTTTGCGACCGCTTGACGAGCTATTGGTGCCATTTCCGTTGGAAGCCACTTCGTCGAATTCTGGAAACCTTTCGATCCTGACCAACGCAGTCCAAGCTTTCCCTGAAACTCACCGTCCCCTTCCACAATGCAACTGCGCCGCAGCCGAAGCACTTCATTGATTCGCTCCGGGGCGCAGAGCATCAGGCTAGTATTGCTCGACACCACGACATCGCGAACCTCGACTGCCTGAAAGAAGATTCCGCCAAGTGCACGGAGCGTCGCGGCAGATGGCAACTTCTTTTGCCGCACTTGCAATGCGTCCTTCGAGATGCGCGATCCCACTTCCTGTGGCTTCTTAATTCCATGGTTCCATCGTTGGCGGAGCGTGATGAAGCCCTTTGAACGCATCAAATCAGCAATGAGCTGCAACTGCCCCGCAACCCTGTAGGCCGCGCCTGGCGACACCCGGTCCCGGGCAAGCCCGACTGCACGGTCCAGCACGATCTCGTCTACCGCTGTCGGACTTAAACCCTTTGCACCTTCGCGCAAGGCGGCCTCCATGCAGCGAAGTGCTGCGATGCGAATGCTTTGAGACGCGACTGGGCGTTTGTCGTGCAGATAGACAATCGTCGCCTTAGCAAAGTCAAGAAAAGGTTGCGAAAGGTGGGGCTCGGGTTCGTCTCGTGCCGAGGCTTCCAGCGTACTAAAGATGGCCCTCAGGATCTTATTTTGCCCCTTTTGATATCCGACTTCCCAGACGTTCCTATCGAACTGCGTGCGAGCACCGAGAACCTCGGACTTTCGGCAGAACTCAATGAATGCAGCGACGTTGGCGGACGGCTCTAATTCAGCCTGAGGAGTAAAAATCAGAACAGTGGCACTCATGACGCTGCGTCCTCTGTTTTATCTTGTCCTCGTTGTTTCTGAACCTGTGAGCACAACCAGATGACTTCCTTAACAGCCTGAATCGGTTCGTCGTTCACCGCCGCCATCCGCTCGTCCGTCAAACATCTTTCGCGCTCCCGCTCCAAGCGCTGAAGCACCTTTTCATGCGGTGCGTCGAGCCAAGGCTCAAACCGAAAGCATGTGTAACAGGCGACCGGCTTGTTGAACGCGCAGCCACTTCCCTTCCCGGAGCAACTACCCACAGGGTCAGTCGAAACGCGGAAGTCGACAATGCGGCTACCGACAGCACCTTTATGGGTGCTGTGCCCTTCGTCCTCAATCAGTTGCCCTTGAAATGCTCGAGCAAGCGGCACAAGCATGGAGCCGATCGCTTTGTCGATGTTCTCTACAATCTTCGGTGAGGCCGAGAAATACACATCTACGTGCTGAAGATCTGCATGACCAAGGCGGTTTGCGATCAATACCTTGCTCGCACGTTCCTCCGCCATTCGTGTTCCAAACGTGTACCGAAACCGCTTTGGTGTGACGGGTAACGGTGCGAAGTCGAGCCGAGCCGTGGGAGGGACAATTTCCGCTAAGATCCGGACGAAGCAGCGCGAGAGGCTACTTGGCACGCAATGCCCGTAGAAGTCTGTCGATTCGCGAAGCTGCCTCTTAGGTCCGACTGGCATGATCACGGATGCGGGAAACAGCGGAGATTCGTAGCCGTTGCCCATTGCACGCAAGGCGTCAATGTAGTCTGAGAGGAGCCGAGTAGTTTGAGGGCCGATATCGAATGCAATAAAGCTGGTCCGCATATGCTTCTCCCCCGTCTTCGCGTGAGGGAGATTGAGCACGGCGGAGTCGCGGTCAAAATCGCAGATCTTCAGTGACGCATACTGCGATATACGGCCGCCGCATGCGAGGAGCAACCTTGTGATGACAAGTGACCACAAGGGGAGCTCTTCCCTTCCGTATGCGGCGTTCACAGCTGAATGAAGCGCGGTGTATTCGTCCTCGCTGAATGGCCCTCTGATCGGGTCGCGTGTTCTGACCGGTTCGCCTTTCTTCCCACCTGGAATACATCGCTCCAACAAGTACGTTTCGCACTTTGGATCAACTCCCGGAAAGCCAAGCTCTACCCACTTGCGAAGCAGCAAGCTCAGTAAGCTCAGTCGCCAACGTCTAGCAGCGAGCATACGAGCCGCATAGTTCGAGAAATGTTGGGGGGTGATCACCCCCGTAAAACTTGCATCAATTGCGACCGAGAAGCTATGAAACTCGCTATCCAAATTCAAGATATAGCCGGAGGAGTGCCTCTTGAGAAAAGGGATCAGCGTCTGCTTTAGCAATGGGACGAACGACTTGAACGCCGTGTTGTATCGCCCGAAGTCAATTCGCGGCGCAAATGGGCCGTCAGTCCACTCCCAAACATCACTCCTTGGGTCAATGCTTGAGCCCGAACGCGTGAAGACACGCTCAGGAAGCATGACCGTCAGCGCCGCCGAAAGGCTAGTGTTAGATGCCTGACTCATCGAGCTTTTCTTGCAGTTTCAGGGCGATCTCGCGACCCTTTCGGCTCGCGTGCCGACGGGTGTACGTTGCTGCTGACTTAGAATCATCCGCCCACCCTTGTTGTTCATTCCGAGCTTTCTCTTCAACCGTGTCCGTCAATCCCATCAGTTCAGCTTGCTCGGAAAAGCGCTCGTTCCATGTGTGACGCATCACGTGGCTTGTGAGCGTGACAGGCAGCCCTGGGCAAGCCTCGCGAAGCTGCGCAAACATCTTGTCAATGCTCTTTGGAGACAAAGGCTGGCCGTCATCGGCGACGATAAGTTGCGGAAATTTGCGGGCAGCCTTGATCTTGTTTCGGTCGTTCCGGATGTAGCTCCAAACCGCCCTCATGATGGCCGGGCGCACCTCGACTTCTCGATCATTTGTCTTGGTGTTTTGCTGAATTAGACGAGGGTCTTCAGTTGCATCGGCTCGACGGAGGATGCTCAGCCGAGGCAGACTTGGATCCAGATCACCGATCTGGAGGCCAAGAAGTTCTCCTCGACGCATGCCAGTGGCAAGCAGGAGCACAATTATCAGCCAATTGCGAAGGCGGACGAATCCTCGCTTCCACGGGTTGTTGAGTGAGTCTGGGTGAACAATAGCGAGCAGCCTTTCTTGATCTTCCTTCGACAGCCCTTCACGCGCGCCCACCTTGGCTCTATTGGAAACCTTAGGAATTTGGCCTTGAAGGGCCTTGAGCACCCGCACACTCTCTTGTGCCAACTCGTTCTTCTGCGGCGCCGACAGGGCGGCTCCGAAATAGTCGGCGAGGAAACCGAGGTAGTCCGCCATGTACCGAATACGCGAGGCCTGATTGGCCGCATCAACAGCGATCACTTCCTCGACAGCGGCTCGCCGCCGCATTCGAATCTTCTTGAAATCAATCACGGTAGAGCTGGCCGGATAATCGAGAGGTTCGTCCGAAAGGTCCGCAACTCGATATTGAGCCGCGTCTGCCAGACGATTGATTTCAGGCAAGGTAAGAAATTGCCCTCGCCTCAAACGTTCGAGTAGCGGGATGCCGGCTTTGTCCAGTTCACGATATAGCAGTGCCATGATGGCGCAAACTGCGTGAATCGTATTGGCCGCTCGCCCACGCCTGCGGAAAGCTGCCAGATATAGAGTCACCTCATGGACTGGCAGCCCTCCTGGCCGGCTTAGAACAGAGAAACGCTCCCCGTTTTGAAAGCGCACGCGCCTTGCTACATATCTGGTCATTTACCCACCACTTTCACCAAGTAGTAGTTGAACTCAAGCACAACTAGAGCACAGAATTGAAGTGTGGGTAAAGAAAAAGCCCGCCCTTCCACGAGAAAGGCGGGCCTCAACCAACAAAATGTCGGCTAAGTAGGTATTAGAACGGAATATCGTCGTCCATATCCGCCAGATTGGCGCCGCTGCTGGCCGGGGCTGCTGCGGGGGCCGGGCGCTGTTGCGGCGCCGGGCGTTGCGCCGGGGCGCGTTGCTGTTGCGGACGCGACGGGGCGTCGTCGTAGCCGCCACCACCGCCGTAGCTGGCGCCGCCGCCGCCGCCGTCTTCACGGCCGCCCAGCATTTGCATCTGGTCGGCGACCACTTCGGTGCTGTAGCGGTCAGCGCCGGTGTCCTTGTCTTGCCACTTGCGCGTCTTCAGACGGCCTTCGATGTAGACCGAGCGGCCCTTCTTCAAGTATTCGCCGGCGATTTCAGCCAGGCGGTTGTACATGACGACGCGGTGCCATTCGGTTTCTTCGCGGCGCTCGCCGGAAGCCTTGTCCTTCCAGGTGGAGGTCGTGGCGATGGACATATTGCAGATTGCAGCCCCTTCCGGGCTGTAGCGGACTTCCGGGTCGCGCCCCAGATTGCCCACGAGAATGACTTTGTTAACCGATGCCATGCCGATGTCCCTCAGTTGTTGACAGCCTGCGCCTGTGCGTTGCCGCGAGCGCGCCGGCAACAACATAAAAAGCGATGTTGAAGACCGGCTTCATGAAACACGCCGGTCATCATGACAATGACCGGCGACGCCTGGGAGCCCGAAGGCGGACCCGAATTCTTGAAGCCCTAATTTGGTACGTATTATCGACGAAAAGCGCCTGCCGCGCCAAACGCCAATGGTGACAAAGCGATCCTGGTGGTGATCCGAATTGCGGGCCGATGAGCGCCGTTCACAGCGCGATCAACGACTTTTCCAAGCTTTCGGGGACGTATCCCCGATGGCCCTCAAGCCAACGGCCGCAACGCCCACGTCACCGCCAGCCAGACCGCCGACAGGATAGCCGCGCCGATGAAAACCGCGCTTGCGCCCGAGTGCGACGCCAGCCAGCCGCCCAGCGCGCCGCCCGCGAACAGGCCAGCCGCCTGGGCCGTGTTGTAAAAGCCCAGCGCCAAGCCTTTGTAGGCTTGCGGAGCCACGCGGGACACCAGCGACGGCTGCAAGGCTTCCAGCACGTTGAAGGCCACGAAGAAGCCGGTCAGCGCCACCGCCAGCGTGTAAAAACCATGGCTGGCCGCCGGCAACAAGGCGCACACCAGCACCAGCCCGGCAACAGCTGCGCGCAAGGCGCCGCGATGGGCGCGGCGCTTTTCCGCCACGAACACCACCGGCACCATCAGCACAAACGACACCAGGATGACGGGCAGATAGACCTTCCAGAGCTCTCGCGCGTCCAGCCCGCCGACCTTGGCCAGCAAGGCAGGCACCACAACAAACAAAGACACCTGGATCAAATGCAGGACGAACACGCCGAAATTCAGGCGCAGCAGGTCGCGGTGCGTCAGCACTTCGCGCGGATTGGCTGACTGCATGGTGCGTGCCTGCGTGCGCGGCACGACCGGCACCACGAAGCGCGCCACGCCCAGGCAGATCACGCCCAGGCAGGCGATGGTCCAGAACAGGCCGGACAGTCCCCACCACCCCACCAGCACCGGCGACAACACGAGTGACACCGCGAACGACAGGCCGATCGACCCGCCCACCATGGCCATGGCGCGCGTGCGCACCTCGTCGCGGGTGGCGTCGGCCAGCCAGGCGGTAACCGCCGCGGAAATGGCGCCCGCCCCCTGGATGGCGCGGCCGATGGTGATCCAGTACACGTCGCTTGCCTGCGCACAGACGATGCTGCCCGCCACGAACAGCAGCAGGCCGAACAGCACGACAGGCCGGCGGCCCCAGCGGTCGGACGCCAGCCCGAACGGAATCTGCATGAACGCCTGGGTCAGGCCATACATGCCCAGCGCCAGGCCGACGCGCGCGGGGTCGTCCCCGCCCGGCATGCCAGCGGCGGCGACGGCAAAAACCGGCAACAACAGGAAGAGCCCCAGCATCCGCGCAGCGAACAAGCCGGCCAGCGCGACGCTTGCGCGGCGCTCGGAAGGGGTCAATTTCAGTTTGGTGTCTGCCGGCATGCGGAAATTTCAACAATGACAAGGGCGGTGCGCGCGCGTGGATGTCACACGCTCACGGTCTGATCTAGCGGTGCGGCGCCGGACCCGGTTCAGTCAATCTTGACGGACTGCCCCGAACGCTGAGGGATTCGGCGCGCTATAGTACCAAGTTGGCCTTTGAAACCGCTTAAAAGAGCCCGATGGACGCGATACGCATTCGGGGTGCACGCACCCACAACCTTAAGAACGTCTCGCTGGACCTGCCGCGCCACAAACTGGTGGTCGTCACCGGCTTGTCCGGCTCGGGCAAGTCTTCGCTGGCGTTCGACACGCTGTACGCGGAGGGCCAGCGACGTTACGTGGAAAGCCTTTCCGCCTACGCCCGCCAATTCCTCCAGCTGATGGACAAGCCGGACGTGGACCTCATTGAAGGCCTGTCGCCGGCCATTTCAATCGAGCAGAAAGCCGCGGGGCACAACCCGCGCTCTACCGTCGGCACCATCACCGAGATCCACGACTACCTGCGCCTGCTGTATGCGCGCGTCGGCACGCCCTACTGCCCGGATCACGGCCTGCCGCTGCAAGCGCAAAGCGTCAGCCAGATGGTTGACGCGGTGCTGGGCTGGACGCCCGAAACGCGTCTGGCCGTGCTGGCGCCGATTGCGCGTGGCAAGAAAGGCAGCTTCGAAGACGAATGCGCCAGCCTGCAAGCCCAGGGTTATGTGCGGCTGCGCGTGGACGGCCAATTGGTGGAAATCGACGGCATGCCGCCGTTGAAGAAAACCGAAAAACACGACATCGATGTGGTCATCGACCGGCTGCGCATCAAGCCGGAAAGCAAGCAGCGTCTGGCGGAAAGCTTCGAAACGGCCCTGCAATTGGCTGATGGCCGCGCGCTGGCGCTGGACATGGATAGCGAACGGGAACAGGTTTTCTCCAGCCGCTACGCCTGCCCGGTATGCAGCCACAGCCTGCCCGAACTCGAACCGCGTCTGTTCAGCTTCAACAACCCGATGGGCGCCTGCCCCAGTTGCGACGGCATCGGACAAGTGGGCTTCTTTGACCCGAAGCGCGTCGTGGCTTTCCCGGAACTGAGCCTGGCCGCCGGCGCAATCCGCGGCTGGGACCGCCGCAACGCCTTCACGCATTCGCTGCTGACCAGCCTGGCCGCGCATTACGAATTCGATATCGAAGCGCCCTTCGAAGACTTGCCCGAAGCGCTGCGCGACAAGGTGCTCTATGGCTCTGGCGAAGAAGAAATCTCGTTCCTGTACCTGAACGAAAAAGGCCGCAGCACCGTCAAGCGCCATGTCTTCGAAGGCGTTATCCCGAACCTGGAGCGCCGCTGGCGCGAGACGGATTCGGCCACGGTGCGCGAAGAGCTCGGCAAGTACCGCAATATCAAGACCTGCCCCGACTGTGCGGGTTCGCGCCTGCGCCCCGAAGCGCGCAACGTCCTGATCGGCCACGACCCGCGCGGCGGCGAGCGCCACGGCCAGGCCATCTATGAAGTCGAGGCCATGCCCTTGTCGAGCTGCCTGGCCTGGTTCCGAGACCTGAACCTGACCGGCGCCAAGCAAGAGATCGCGCAGCGTATCGTGCGCGAGATCGAAGCGCGGCTCAGCTTCCTGAACAACGTCGGCTTGAATTACCTGTCGCTGGACCGCAGCGCCGACACGATTTCGGGCGGCGAGGCGCAGCGTATCCGGCTGGCCAGCCAGATCGGTTCCGGCTTGACGGGCGTGATGTACGTGCTGGACGAACCATCCATCGGCTTGCACCAGCGCGACAACGACCGCCTGATCGGCACCCTCCAGCACCTGCGCGATCTCGGCAACAGCGTCATCGTCGTCGAGCACGACGAAGACATGATCCGCATGGCCGATTGGGTGGTGGACATGGGTCCGGGCGCGGGCGAACACGGCGGCGAAGTCGTGGCGCAAGGCGATCCCGAAACCGTGCAACGCGACCCGAACTCGCTGACCGGCCAATACCTGAGCGGCGCGCGCGAGATCGCCATCCCCGCCCGCCGTCCGGTCAACGACGCATTGCCCTGGCTGACCCTGACGGGCGCCAGCGGCAACAACCTGAAAGACGTTGAACTGCGCCTGCCCGCGGGCCGGCTGGTGTGCGTGACAGGCGTGTCGGGTTCTGGCAAGTCCACGCTCATCAACGACACGCTGGCGGTGGCCGTGTCGCGCCAGCTGCATCACGCGCAAAGCGAACCCGCCCCTTACGTGTCGATGCAGGGGCTAGAGCACTTCGACAAAATCATCAGCGTGGACCAAAGCCCCATCGGCCGCACCCCGCGCAGCAACCCGGCCACGTACACGGGCCTGTTCACGCCGATACGCGAACTCTTCGCGGGCGTGCCGGAAGCCCGCACGCGCGGCTACGACCCGGGCCGCTTCAGCTTCAACGTCAAGGGCGGCCGCTGCGAAGCCTGCCAGGGCGACGGCGTGGTCAAGGTCGAGATGCACTTCCTGCCCGACATGTACGTGCCGTGCGACGTCTGCCACGGCAAGCGCTACAACCGCGAAACGCTCGAAATCCGTTATCGCGGCCGCAACATCAGCGAAGTGCTGGAGCTGACGGTCGAACAGGCGCTGGAATATTTCGAGTCGGTGCCAGCCATTTCGCGCAAGCTGCACACGTTGATTGATGTCGGTCTGTCCTATATTCGGCTGGGCCAAAGCGCGACCACCTTGTCGGGCGGTGAAGCGCAGCGCGTGAAGCTGTCGCAAGAGCTGTCGCGCCGCAGCACCGGCCGCACGCTGTACATCCTGGACGAGCCCACCACCGGCTTGCATTTCCGCGATATCGAGCTACTGTTGCAAGTGCTGAATCAATTGGTCGACAGCGGCAACACCGTGCTCATCATCGAACACAACCTGGACGTCATTAAAACGGCAGACTGGCTGATCGATATGGGTCCGGAAGGCGGCGACGGCGGCGGCTACGTGGTGGCGCAAGGCACCCCGGAAGACGTCGCGGCGACGCAAGCCAGCCACACCGGGCAATACCTGGGCAAGCTGCTGCGCCGGAATGCTGGAAGGTGACCCTGCTGGAAGGTGACCCTGCCGATCGGTGGTTCCGCACGTCGACTTGGATAATCCCTGCGTAAGGACTGGCATGTACACCCTGATCATCGGCAATAAGAATTACTCCTCGTGGTCGTTGCGGCCATGGCTGGCCCTGCGCGCAACCGGCATTGCCTTTACTGAGCAAAAGCTCGGGTTTTTCACGGAAGAGTTTTCACGCAAGGTAGGTGCGGTGTCGCCCGCCGGTCTGGTGCCCGTGCTGCTGGACCGTGATTTCGCCGTCTGGGATTCGCTGGCCATCTGCGAGTACGTGGCCGAGCAGCGCCCCGAGGCGCAGTTGTGGCCGAAGGACGCGCATGCACGCGCCCGCGCCCGCTCGCTGTCGGCGCAAATGCACAGCGGCTTTACCGCGCTGCGCAACGCCATGCCGATGAACATCGAGGCGCACCTGCCCGGCATCAAGTTCCCGGAAGCCGCGCAGCAGGATGTGTCGCGGCTGCAAGCCATCTGGCACGACACCCGCGCAGAATTCGGCCGGGGCGGGCCGTTCCTGTTCGGCGCATTTTCCATTGCCGACGCGTTCTTTGCGCCGGTGGTGTCGCGCTTCACCACCTATGGCATCCCCGCCGCGGGCGCGGTGCGTGACTACATGGACGCGGTGCTGGCGCTGCCCGCCATGCAGGACTGGATGCGCGATGCGCGCGCAGAAGCCACCTTCGTGCCCGAAGACGAACCCTACCGCAAGCACCGCTAGCCAGCGGTGATGGCGGCATGGGCGGCATGGGCGCCAATGCCGCCAATGCCGGCGGCTCTGACGGCGGCGGGCCGGCCGCGATCAGCCCATCTCGAACAGGCGTTTGTGTTCGCGGATGGCGTAGCGGTCGGTCATGCCGGCGATGTAATCGGAAATGGCGCGGGCCTGCTCATTGAAGGCGGGCCTGCGGTAATCGGGCGGCAGCAACCGCGGATCATCGAGAAACGCCGCGAACAGTTCGCGCACGATGCGGCGCGCCTTGGCCGTCATGCGCAGCACCTGATAGTGCCGGTACAGGTTGTCGAACAAGAACTTCTTCAACGCATCCGCTTCGCGGCGAATCTCGTCCGAGAACCCCGCAAGCGGCGGTGAGCGGCGCACATCATCCGCGCTGGCGGGCGCGGCGTCGCGGATGCGCGCAAGCGAGGTGTGCGTCAGGTCGACGATCAGCGTGTTGATCATGCGGCGGATGGTCTCCGCCACGGCGCGGCGCTGAGCCAGCTCGGGGTAGCGTTTCAGCACGTCGGCGTGATGGCGCTCGAAGATCGACACGTCTTTCAATTGTTCAAGCGTGATCAGCCCGGAACGCAGCCCGTCATCAATATCGTGGTTGTTGTAGGCGATCTCGTCCGCCAGGTTGGCCAGCTGCGCTTCCAGCGACGGCTGCGTGCGCGAGAGGAAGCGTTCGCCCACATCACCCAGCTGACGCGCGTGCGCCACCGAACAATGCTTCAGGATGCCTTCACGCGTTTCAAAGCAAAGGTTCAAGCCGTTGAAGTCCGCATAGCGCTCCTCAAGCTCGTCCACCACGCGCAGGCTTTGCAGGTTGTGCTCAAAACCCCCCGCCTCGGGCGCAAGCTCGCGCATGCAGGCGTTGAGCTCGTCTTGCCCGGCATGGCCGAACGGCGTGTGGCCCAAGTCATGCGCAAGCGAGATGGCTTCGGTCAGGTCTTCCGACAACCGCAGGCTGCGCGCCAGCGTGCGCGCAATCTGCGCCACTTCCAGGCTATGCGTAAGGCGGGTGCGGAACAGGTCGCCTTCGTGGTTCACGAAGACCTGCGTCTTGTATTCCAGACGGCGGAACGCGCCGGAATGAACGATGCGGTCGCGGTCGCGCTGAAACTCGGTGCGGTTTTCAGGCGGCGGTTCAGCGTAAGTCCGGCCGCGCGATTGAGACGGGTCGGATGCGTAGGAAGCCAGTTCTTTCATCTGCAACACCGTCTCCATCACGGTTACTGAGTGGTCCGTGCCAAGACGGCGCGCACGGCGTCGTCCGGGGCGGCGCGCATGAATGCTTCGCCGATGCGGGGCATGAGCACGTAGCGGATTGAGCCGCCTTCGGTCTTCTTGTCGACCTGCATCAAGTCCAGCCAGCGGTCCGCGCCCAGGTCGGGCGCCACGACCGGGCAGCCAATGGCCGCCACCAGCGCGCGCACGCGCTCGACATCGGCCCGGGCAAAGCCCGCCACGTCGGCGGACAGCTCGGCCGCTTGCACCATGCCGCAGCCCACGGCTTCGCCGTGCAGCCAGGCGCCATAGCCCAGCCCCGATTCGATGGCGTGGCCAAAGGTGTGGCCCAGGTTCAGGATGGCGCGCAGACCGGACTCGCGTTCGTCCTTGCCCACCACCTGCGCCTTCAGTTCGCACGAACGGCGGATGGCGTAAGCGACGGCCTGCGGGTCCAGGGCGCGCAATTTTTGCGCATTGTCTTCGCACCACGTCCAGAAATCCGGGTCCAGGATCAGGCCGTATTTGATGACTTCCGCCAGCCCGGCCGACACTTCGCGCGCAGGCAGCGTGTTCAGCACATCGGTATCGATTTCCACCGCAACCGGCTGGTAAAACGCGCCGATCATGTTCTTGCCCAGCGGGTGGTTCACCGCCGTTTTGCCGCCCACGGACGAATCCACCTGCGCCAGCAACGTCGTGGGCACTTGCAGGAAGCGCACGCCACGCATATAGACGGCGGCGGCGAACCCGGTCATGTCGCCAATGACGCCGCCACCCAGCGCGACCAGCACGCAGCGGCGGTCCAGGCGATGGGTCAGCAAGGCGTCAAAGATCAGGTTCAGCGACTGCCAGTCTTTGTAGGCTTCGCCGTCAGGCAGTTCAATGCGCAGTACGCGCTTGCCGGTGCGGGCCAATGCCGCTTCGGCGCGTTCGCCGTACAGCGCCGCCACCGTGGGGTTGGTGACGACCGCAATCGCGGTGGCGTCGGCGGGAATGCATTGGTCCAGGGCATCGATGCGGCCGGGGCCGATGTGGATGGGATAGCTTCCGCCCGGGGTGTCGACGTCAACAACGTTCATATACGCTTCTCAAAGGCTTGTAATTGCGGCAGCAACGCCTTGACCAGGGTGTGGATAGGCATCGCGCCCGTTTCCACCACCAGGTCGGCGACTTCCTTGTAGAGGGGTTCCCTCAGGGTCATCAGGTCGCGCAGCGTGCCGCGGGGGTCGGCCGTGGCCAGCAAGGGGCGGTTACGGTCGCGGCAAGTACGGCGGAACAATTCGTCCACGCTGGCCCTCAAATACACCACGATGCCGCGTTCGTGCAGCCGCTGACGATTTTCCGGCGCCAAGATCGCGCCCCCGCCGGTTGCAAGAATAATGTTGCGCCGTTGGGTACACTCTTCCAAGGCGGCGGACTCTCGGCGACGAAAACCGGCTTCGCCCTCGATTTCGAAGATAACCGGCACCCGCACGCCGCAACGCGCCTCGAGCTCATGATCCAAATCCATAAACTCGCGCCCCAGCGCACGCGCCAGGCTACGGCCGATGGTGGTCTTGCCTGCGCCCATCATCCCGACCAGGAAGACGGGCAGGTCGTGCGGCAACGACACGATCTTGCCTGTGCACTCCACGGCGCAAGGCAAGTTTTCAGGCGCCTCGTCGGAGGGCGCTGGGTCCGGGTCAGCCTCCGGACATGAGTGGGCGGAAAAGTTCATGTCGGCATTATCACATCTGCCGCTAGTTGCCCGCGCACCACACAGAACTATCTTGTTACAGAAACCGATCCCGAGCGCTGAGCCGGGACCGGAGTTACCCGTAAAATCGCCGCGATGAGCAAGCCCCAGAATTCCTCCAAGAAAGACAAGCCCGCCAAGAGCGGCTCCCCGATCCTGCGATTCTTCGTAAAAACCGGCATCTTCTGTGCCGGCCTGTTCCTGTGCGGCGTATTGCTGGCGGGAATGGCGCTGGCGCTGGCCTGGCCCAACCTGCCAGACCTGAACGCCATGACGGACTATCGCCCGCGGGTGCCGCTGCGCGTCTATACGGCGGATCGCGTCCTGATCGGCGAATTTGGCGAAGAACGCCGCAACGTGCTGCGTTTCAATGAAATTCCGGACGTCATGAAGTCCGCGGTGCTGGCGGCCGAGGATGACCGCTTCTACCAGCACGGCGGTATCGACTGGACCGGCGTGGTGCGCGCGGGCCTGACGAACCTGATCAACATGTCGAAGACGCAGGGCGCCAGCACGATCACGATGCAGGTTGCGCGCAACTTCTATCTGTCGTCGGAAAAGACGTATTCGCGCAAGTTCTACGAACTGCTGCTCACGTTCAAGATCGAATCCGAGCTCACCAAGGACCAGATCCTTGAGCTCTACATGAACCAGATCTACCTGGGCCATCGCGCATACGGCTTCGCAGCCGCCTCGCGCACGTACTTCGGCAAGCCGCTGTCGGAAGTGACGCCGGCCGAAGCCGCCATGCTGGCCGGCATTCCGAAGGCGCCTTCGCGCTTCAACCCGATTTCAAACCGCCCCCGCGCCGAGCTGCGCCAGCGCTATGTGCTGGGCCGCATGCAGTCGCTGGGCTACCTAACCGAGCCCGAATACAAGCAAGCGATGGCGCAGCAGATCGTCATGAAGTCGGCGGAAGGCACGCCGGCTGGCGGTTATTCCATCCATGGCGAGTACGTGGCGGAATTGGCGCGCCAGCTGCTGTTCAACGTCTACCAAGACAACGTCTACTCGCGCGGCATCAACATCTACACCACCGTGCAGTCGAAGGACCAGGAAGCGGCGTACCGTGCCGTGCGTGAAGGCGTGCTGGAATACACGCGCCGCGCGCCCTACCCCGGCCCCGAGGAACAACTGGACCTGCCCCCGGGCACCGAAAACAATCCGGCGGCGCTGGACGAATTCCTGGACGGCGTGTTCGACAAGTTCAGCGATAGCGGCGACCTGCTCACCGCGCTGGTCCTGTCGGCCAGCCCCACCGAAGTGAAGCTCGCGCGCAGCTCGCGCGAAATCATCACGGTGACCGACAAGAAGGTGCTGGGCGTGGTCGCCCGCGCACTGAACGACAAGGCCAAGCCCGAACAGCGCATCAAGCGCGGCTCGGTGGTCTACATCCGCAAGTTCGGCGACAACTGGGAAATCATCAACCTGCCTTCGGTGCAGGCGGCGTTCGTGGCCCTGTCGCCGCAAGACGGCGCCATCCGCGCCATGGTTGGCGGCTTCGACTTCTATCGCGGCAACTTCAACCGCGTGACGCAAGCGTGGCGCCAGCCGGGCTCGAACATCAAGCCCTTCATCTACGCCGCCTCGCTGGAGCGCGGCCTGACGCCGGCCACGCAAATCTCTGACCAGCCGTTCGAACTGACCGCCGCGCAAACCGGCTCCAAGGCCTGGAACCCCAAGAACTACGGCAACCAGTACGAACCGATGCTGACGTTGCGCCAGGGCTTGTACAAGTCGAAGAACATGGTGTCGATCCGCATCCTGCAAGCCATTGGCCCGCAGTACGCGCAGGACTACCTGACCCGTTTCGGCTTTGACAAGGCCCGCCAGCCGGCCGTGCTGCCGCTGGCCTTGGGCGCAGGCTCCGTCACGCCGCTGCAACTGGCCGGCGCGTTCTCGGTATTCGCCAACGGCGGCTACCGCGTCACGCCCTATCTGATTGATCGTGTCGTCGACAGCAACGGCAAGGTCATCATGCAATCCAAGCCGGTTGTAGCGGGCGACGCCGCCGCCCGCGCAATTGATCCGCGCACCGCCTGGGTCATGGACGACATCCTGCGCGGCGTGGCCACCTACGGCACCGCGGCGCGCGCCCGCGTCCTGCTCAAGCGCAACGACATTGCCGGCAAGACGGGCACGACCAACGAATCCGTGGACGCCTGGTTCTCGGGCTACACGCCGAATCTGGTTGCGACGGCCTGGCTGGGCTTTGACCAGCCGAAGTCGCTGGGTTCGCGCGAAACGGGTGGCGGCGTCGCCATGCCGATCTGGGTCGACTACATGCAAGACGTGCTCAAGGGCGTGCCGGAAGAAAAGCCGCGTGCGCGCCCCGACGGCCTCATCGTGGAAAACGGCGAGTTCTACTTCTCGGAATTCCCGCCCGGGCAGGCCGTAGCCCGCCTGGGGCTGGCCGAAGCCGACACGCTGGGCGAGTTCCTGCACGGCCTGGGCAGCAGCAGCAACGAAGACACAAAGATCAAGGTGGCGCCCGGCGTCGGCACGCAAAACGCCGCGCCCTGGTCGCAGAAGATCCCGTTCTGATGCAAAAAGGCCGGCCTGTGATGGGCCGGCCTTCAGTTGCTGATGAGCAGCCGGCTTCTACTGAAGCACCGCTTCGGCCGGCCTGAATCGCTTGAAATCCCAATGCCGGCCCGGCGCGGCGTCCAGCAACTGGCGCGTGTAGCCATCCTGCGGCCGGGTCAGCACCGCAGCCGCTTCCCCTGCCTCGACGATCTGCCCCGACTTCATCACGACAATCGAATCGCAGATCTGCGCCGCCACGCGCAGGTCGTGTGTGATGAACAGCACCGCCGTATCGGTACGGGTGCGTATGTCTTCAATCAGTTCCAGCACCTGCGCCTGTACCGACACGTCCAACGCGGAGACTGCCTCGTCGGCGATCAGGATGTCGGGCCGCAGGGCCAGGGCGCGCGCAATGCAGATGCGCTGGCGCTGCCCGCCCGAGAACTGATGCGGATAGCGCTCCATGGTGTCCGCGCCCAGCCCGACGATATCCAGCAGCTCTATCGCCCGCGCTTGCGCCTCGTCTTGCGGCACGCCGAAGTTGCGCATGCCCTCGATAATCGAATCGCCCACGCGAAGGCGCGCATTCAGCGACCGGTACGGATCCTGGAACACCACCTGGATGCGCTTGCGCACGGGATGGAATTCCCGTTTGCTGGCCGTGGCGATTTCGGTGCCATCCAGACGCACGCTGCCAGAGCTGGGATCGATCAGGCGAGCGATGCAACGCGCCAGGGTGGACTTACCCGAACCGGATTCACCCACGATGCCCACGATCTCTTTCTTGCGCAGCGTGAAGCTGACATCGCGCACCGCGTGCACCGCGCGCTTTGCCTTGAAGAAACCGCGCACGCTATAGGTCTTTTGCAGACCGTTGACGACCAGCACAGGTTCGCCCTTGGGCGCCTGCCGAGACGACGGCGCCAGCCCCGGCACCGATGACACCAGCATGCGGGTGTAAGCCTCTTTCGGACGCGCCAGCACCTCGTCGCGCGTACCCACCTCGACCAGCTTTCCGCGGTTCATCACCGCAATGCGGTCGGCAATTTCCGCCACCACGCCGAAGTCATGCGTGATGAACAGCACCGCGGTGTTGTGCGACTTCTGCAACTCCAGAATCAACGCCAGGATCTGCTTCTGGGTAGTCACGTCCAGCGCGGTGGTGGGCTCATCGGCGATCAGCAGCTTGGGGTTCAGAATCAGCGCCATGCAGATGACGATGCGTTGGCGTTGTCCGCCGGAAAGCTGATGAGGATAGGACTGGTAGATGCGTTCCACGTCCGGCAGCCGCACCGACTCCAGCATGTCCAGGATCTTGCGCTTGCGCGAGGCCGCGTCCATGGCGCTATGGGTGCGCAGTACCTCGTCGATCTGCCAGCCCACCGTGCGCACTGGATTGAGCGCCGTCATGGGCTCCTGGAAAACCATGGACATGCGGGTCGCGCGTAGTTCGCGCAGGCGCTCCGGCGTGCACGCCAGCACGTCTTCGCCGTCAAGCAGGATGCGCCCCGCGCTGGGCCGCAGCGCATCCGGCGCCAGCAGGCCCATTACCGAAAATGACGTTACGGATTTGCCCGATCCGGACTCCCCGACCACACACAGTGTTTCACCCGCGTGTATGTCAAAGCTGATGCCTTCGACCACGTGGCGCGGCTCATCCGCCGGCGCGCCTACGAGCGACACCGACAGATTCTGCACTTGCAGCACGGGCATTGTGGAATCGTTCATGTCAGACCCTTCTCGCCATCTTGGGATCTAGGGCATCGCGCATGGCGTCACCCAGCATGTTCACGCTAAGCACGGTCAGCGCCAGGAACACGCCTGGCAGCAGAATGAGCTCTGGCTTGATCTGGAAGTACATCCTGCCTTCCGCGATCACGTTGCCCCAAGACGGAAACTCTGGCGGCATACCGACGCCCAGGAAGCTCATGACCGCCTCGGACAGCATGGCGGACGCAAAGATGAAGGTGCCCTGCACGATCAGCGGCGCCACCGTGTTCGGCACCAGATGGCGCAGCATCAGCACGTGCGTGGGCGTGCCCAGCGAAATGGCGGCTTCTACATAGGGCTCGTCACGCAGGCTCAGGATCAGGCCGCGTACCAGGCGCACCACTCGCGGAAACTCAGGCACGGCAATAGCGATGAGCACCGTCAACATGCTGGCGCCGGTTACCGCCACCAGCGCGATGGCAAGCAGGATGCTCGGCACGGACATGATGCCGTCCATGACGCGCATGATGACCATGTCCGCCGTGCGAAAGTAGCCCGCGATCACGCCTAGCGCCAGCCCGGGTATCAACGCGGCAACCGCCGTGCCCGCCCCGATCATCAGCGAAATGCGTGCGCCATGGACCACGCGTGACAGCACGTCGCGGCCATAGGCGTCGGTGCCAAACCAGTGCTCGGCGGAAAAGCCCTTCAGGCGCTGCATGGGATTGATCGCCATCGGGTCAGCCAGGCCCAGCAGGTTGGCCGAGACAGCGGCCAGGACGATAAGCGCAAGCGCCGCCAGCGCCGCCATAACCGGCCAGGTGGACAGCGTGCGAACCAGCGCGGACGCGGGTCGCTTGCGGATGGCAGGCGCAACGCCGGCCCCACCCGCGATCGAGTGTATGGAAGTGGACATGCAAGTTCCTTCAATAACGGATGCGCGGATCGAACACCGAGTACAGAACGTCGATGGTCAGGTTCACACCGATGTAGACCAGTGAAAACAGCAGAATCAGCCCTTGGATCAGCGGATAATCCCGGGCCAGCACGGACTCGACCACCAGCCGGCCCAGGCCGGGCAGGTTGAACACCGATTCCGTGACGACCACGCCGCTGATTAGTAACGCGATGCTCACGCCGATCACGGTGATGATGGGAACAGCCGCAGTTCGCAACGCATGCGCCATCATCACGGCACGTTCGGTGATGCCCTTGGCGCGCGCGGTGCGAATGAAGTCTTCGCCCATCACCTCCAGCACGCTGCTGCGTGCAATGCGCGCGATCAAGGCGACAAAGCCCGTGCTCAGTGCGATGGTGGGCAGCAGCAGGTGCAGGCCGAAGGCCACCAAGCCTGCCGACGGCGACTTATAGCCTTGTACCGGCAGCCACCCCAGCTTCATGGCAAACAGCAGGATCAGCGCGTAGCCGGTGACAAAGATGGGCACCGAAAAGCCCAGCACCGAAAATGCCATCACCGCCCGGTCTGTCCGGGTGCCGCGCCGCCACGCCGAGAACACGCCCAGCGGCACCGCGATCAGCGTCGACAGCAGGATGGTCGACAGCGCCAGCGCCAGCGACGGCCCCACGCGGGCACTGATCATCGCAGTGACGGGCGTGCCCGAATGCAGCGACACGCCCAAATCGCCTTGCAGCACCTGGCCGCCCCAAAGAAGGAACTGGGTGGCTAGCGACCGGTCCAGCCCCATGTGCTCGCGAATCTGGGCCAGCTGCGTCTCGGTGGCCGCATCACCTGCCAGCATCAGCGCCGGATCCCCCGGCGTCAGACGCAGCAGGCAAAACACCAGCACGGCCACCGTCAGCACCACGGGAACGGTTGCGAGGATGCGTCTGAGTAGGTAGCTGAACATGCTGGCTTACCGGCTTTTCTTGATGTTCCAGAACACCGGCGCGGGTGATTCCAACACGCCCGACAGCTTCTTGCTGTAGGCGGCGGCGGTCTCGATCTGGCCCAGTGTGACGGCTACGCCTTCGTCCAGCATCACGTCTTGAAGCTGGTCGGCGATCTGCTTGCGTTCCGGTTCCGTCGCCGCCACCAGGAACTGATCACGCAGTGCCTCGACTTGCGGCACGGTCGGCCAGCCGAACCAGGCCTTCTCGCCGTTGGCCGACACGCCATAGTTGCGCAGCGGGTCCATGATTTCGCTGACGTGCCACGTCGTCACGAAAATACTCCAGCCGCCCTTGGCGGGCACGTCGCGGTTGGCGCGGCGCGACAGCATGGTCATAAAGTCCATGGCCTGCAATTGAACGTTGAAGCCCGCCTGGCGCAACTGCTGCGCCATCACCACGGGAATGGCGGACGCCATGGCGATGTCGGTGGCATGCAGGATCACGACGGGCGCGCCGTCATACTTGGCCTCCTTCAGCAGCGCCTTCGCCTTGTCGATATTGGACGGCACGATCATGTCGGCACGGGTATCGCTGGAATACGGCAGGCCGCAGCCGAACACCGCGCCGCAAGTCTTGAAGAACTCCGGATCGCCCACCTGCGCCTTCAGGATGTCGTCCTGCCCGACCGCATACATGGCGGCCTGGCGCACCAGCTTGTTGTCGAAGGGCGCATGAAGCTGGTTGAAGCGGTACATGGGCTGGTAGCCCATCTTGTCCAGCACGCGCAACGTCACGTCCGGTGCACTTCTTACCATCGGCACCAGGTCAAAAGGCACGGTCTCGATGTAATCGACCTCTCCGCCCAGCAGGGCATTGACGGTCGTCATCGGGTCGGCCATGGCCACCCATTCCACGCGATCCACGTTGACCACCTTGCCGCCGGCCGTCCAGCTGGGCGCTTCCTTGCGCGGCACGTAGTCGGTGTTCTTTTCGTAGACCGTCTTCACGCCCGGCTGGAATTCCTTCTGCACGAACTTGAAGGGCCCGGACCCGGTGTAATCGCTGATGGCCTGCGCCACCGGCGTTTGCGCCACGCGCTTGGGCATCATGAAGCTGGGCAGCCCGCTGGGCTTGCCCAGTGCGGACAGCACGTCCGCCGGCGCCGTCAGCACGATCTTGAAAGTCTTGTCATCGATGACGTCCATCGATGCAACCAAGGGCATGAGCTGGCGGCCGGTCTTGTCCGACTGTGCCCATCGCTGAATCGAAGCCACGCAGTCCTCGGCCTTCACGGTGGTGCCATCGTGCCATTTCAACCCATCGCGCAGCGTGAACGTATAGGTCTTGCCGTCCGGCGAGACTTCCCATTTGTCCGCCATCTGCGGCTGGACCTTGTTGTTCGCATCCGTCGCCAGCAGCGTGTCGTAGATCATGTAGGCGTGGTTGCGCGTCTGGTGCGACGCCGTCAGCACGGGGTCCAGCACCGTTAATTTGCTGGCCATCACCACAGTCAGGGTTTGCGCCTGCGCGGGCGCCCAAGCCAGGGCAGCGGCGCAAGCCAGCGCGGCGCCGACGTGGCCCAGGCTGTAGCGGGATTCAACTCTTTGAGCGTTCAGAAAAGCCATGTCATTCCCTTGAAGTTTTTATGGAAAAACGGGGCCTGTTCCGGCCCTTCGGATGGAGTTGCGATCAGGTCACACGACGTCAAATGACAGCGGCGACATCTGTTGTGCGCTGCGGCCGGCCACCAGATCGCGCGAAGGCACCAACGCCTCGGCGCGGCGCTGGGCCTCGTCCACCTGCTCGGCGGCCTTGCGGTAATCCAGCGAATGCACCTGTCCTTCGTGCAGCACACGGCGGCCGTCGATGTACACGGTGTGCACGGCGCGGTCCGCAGCGGCGTAAACCAGACTGCGCACGGGATCGCGCGATGGGCGCATCAAGTGATGCGTCATGTCCACCATCACGAGGTCGGCGCGCGCACCCACCGCGATGCGGCCCAGGTCTTCTCGGCCCAGCGCCTTCGCGCCCCCAACCGTCGCGGCGTGGAACACTTCGCCGGTGGTGACCGCGCGTGGTGTTTGCGCCATCAAGCGAGCCAAGTAACCCACGTGGCGCATTTCCTCGATCATGTTGTGAGGATAGGTGTCCGTGCCGATACCCAGGTTGATACCCGCGCGGCGATAGCGTCCAAAGTCGCGCAACGCCATGCCCCGGCGCATGAAGACCGTGGGGCAATGCGCCACGCTGGCGCCCGTTTCGGACAGGATGGACAGGTCGGTCGCCGTGCCCCAGTGCGTATTCGGATGGTCGTCCACAAAGATCCCGTGCCCCACGATGCTGCCGGGATCCAACACGCCCAGACTGTGCAGCCACTGAACGGGTGTAAGCCCATGGCGGCGCGTGATTTCGTGAAATTCCGGAAGCGACTGTGCGGCATGTGTCTGCCAGCCGATGCCGCGACGCTTCGCCTCTTGATGACTGGCCTTCAGCAGTTCGGGCGTGCAGGTGTCGATCTGCGCGGGCACCAGCATTCCCGTCAGGCGGCCGCACTCGTGCGCCTCGGCCTTGTCGATCAGCGCCAGCGCGCGCTCCATGCCCGCCTCGCCCGCCTTCTCGTTCCAGTCGTACTCCACCACATGGCCGTTGCGCGTGTACCAGCGCGCCGAGCGGAACATGGGCGCGATATAAGCCCGCAGGCCGCTTTGCACCATGATGTCGATCCAGTGCTCGTGCGCGACTGACATGTCCACGACGGTCGTCACGCCCGACATCAGCAGTTCGGCGGCGGCCAGCGTCAACTGCGCGGGCGCAGCTTCGTCGTCGCCTTCCATCGTGGGCATGTACTCGTACAGATTCGAGTTGTACAGGCCCGGTGACCCGGTTTCGTCCGTGTAGCCCTTGTTGATGGGTTCATGCACCAGATGGCTGTGGATGTCCACCAGGCCCGGCATCACCATCATGCCGCTGCCGCTGACGATTTGCGCATCCGGCGTGGCCGCCTGCGCCCCCGTCCCGACGTGAGTGATACGACCGTCCGCAAACGCCACGTCGGCGTTCTTCATGTAGACGTGCTGCTGGCGCGTGTCGTCCCAGGCAACTACGAATTCCGCGTTCTTGATCAAGGTAGTCTTCAACGCAATTTCCTCCGAAATGATCTTCGAGTGTCCATGTGGCGCGTGGCGTTAGCGCCAGTCTGGCCGCGTGCCCTTGCGGGCGCTTGGCGGCGCCAGGCTGGGCAGCCCGCGCGGCAAAAACTTTCCTTGACCCGGCGCGCCCGTAAAGCGCTTGCCGTCCCAAACGACTTGTCCACGCAGCAGCGTCATCGCGGGCCACGCCCGCAGCGTCATGCCCGCGTACGGCGTGTAGTCCACCGCGTGGTGCAGGTGTTCGTTCGCAAGCGTGAATTCACGCTCTTCCCAGATCACCAGGTCGGCATCGCTGCCGATGGCCAGCGTGCCCTTTCGCGGGTACAGGCCATAGGCGCGCGCCGGCTGGGTCGCGGTCAGCTCTACGAAGCGGTTCAGGCTGATGCGACCGGCCAGCACCCCTTCGGAATACAGCAACGGCATGCGCGTTTCGATGCCGGGGATGCCATTCGGAATATGACGGAATGCCACCTCTTGGCCGCCGGGCGTCTTGCCGTCCTCGCCCGTCAGGTTGAATGGCGAGTGATCGGACGAAAACACTGTGAAAAGGCCGTCTGCCAGCCCCTGCCAGATCTGCTCCTGGCTGGACTTGTCGCGCGGCGGTGGGCTGCACACGCAGCGCGCGCCGAAATAGCTGTCGTCCGTGCCAAGATCCGCGGCGGTCAGCAAGAGGTACTGCGGGCAGGTTTCGGCATAGACATTCAGGCCCTTGGCGCGCGCCTCCCGAATTTGCGCAACCGCTTCGCCGCCCGAGATGTGCACCAGCAGGATGGGCACGTCGATAAGCTCGGACAGAGCGATCGCGCGATGCGCGCCCTCGCGCTCCACCAGCATCGGCCGCGAAACGGCATGAAACCGCGGCGCCGTGCGGCCCGATGCCTCCAGGCGGCGCGTCAGCCAGGCGATGCAGTCGGAGTTCTCGGCATGGATCATCGCCATGCCGCCATGCACGCGCGCCACGTCCAGCACGTCCAGGATCTGGGCGTCGGACAACTTCAGCGCGTCGTACGTCATATACAGCTTGAACGAGGTATAGCCGGCCTCTATCAGGCGCGGCAGTTCCTCAGTCAGCACAGCCGACGTGGGGTCGGTCAGGATCAGGTGAAAGGCATAGTCCACGCAGGCGCGGCCGTCCGCGCGCTGGTGGTAATCGTCAATGGCGGCCTGCACCGTGGCGCCCTTGCGCTGCGCCGCGAAGGGGATCACGGTGGTCGTGCCTCCGCAGGCGGCCGATCGCGTACCGGTGAAAAAGTCATCCGCCAACTTCACGGGCGGCGCCATCGGCTGGTCCAGGTGGCAGTGAGCATCGATGCCGCCGGGCGTGACCACTCGTCCGGCCACATCGATTTCACACATGCCCGGCGCCAAGCCGCGGCCGATCTGCACGATGCGGCCGTCCACGATCCCCAGATCCGCGCGGCAGGTATCGCCGGCCGTTGCCAGCACCGCGTCGCGCAGCACCAGATCAAAACCTTGCTTCGTCATATGCTTCAGCCCGTCTGATCCGCCCTTTCCCTGCCGCGAAGGCGTGGCGGGATGGGCATGATGTGAGCGGATTCTAGGCCGAATACAACAATGATTACGCTAGTGATTACCCTGAAATATACATTTCACGGCCAAATTGTTAACATTATTTTGGCGCTGACTGGCGGGCCTTGTCCACCGGCGGCGGCTGATCGGGTATCTTCACGTTCATCCGCCATGTTGCTGGCAACATGCGGCCTACAAGCGGCAAGCAACCGCTCATTACCCACGGCGGCGATCCCGCCCTGGCTTTTCACGCGCAAACCAAGAACGAGCCCATGGCATCAGACAAACGCGAAAACTCGGTCACCGGCATCTACGAGCGCATCTACCGCGCCATCCTGGACAACCGGCTAAAGCCCGGCACCAAGCTGGTCGAAGAGCGTCTGGCCGAAATCTTTGAAGTCAGCCGGCCGCGCATCCGCGAGGTTCTCGCGCGCCTGGCCCACGAACAGATCGTCGAACTATTCCCCCAGCGCGGCGCCTACGTTGCCAAGCCGTCCATCGAAAAAGCGCGCGACGTCTTCGAGGCGCGCCGGCTGATAGAGCCTGCCGTTGTCCGGCGCCTGACGCAGAACCTTACGCCCGAGAAGCTGGCGCGCCTGCGCGAGCACGTCCTGTTGGAACACGATGCCCGCAAGCGCGACGACAAGCGCGCCATCATCCGGCTGGCGGGCGAATTTCATATTCTGCTGAGCGAGCTGGCGGGCAACGGCGAACTGGCGCGCACCATGCGCGAGCTGTCCACGCTGACCTGCCTGGTCATCTTTCTGTACAACCTGCCCACCGCCACCAGCTGCCGCGACGACGAACATGAGCTCATTACCGAGGCCATTGCTGCGCGCGACGCCCAGCGCGCCGAGGAACTGACGCTGCATCATCTGGAGCACATCGAACAAAGCGTGAAGCTGGAATCGGTGGAAGAATCGGTGGATCTGGAAGAAGTCTTCAAATTCTGAGCCACATTGACCCATGCCCGAGCGAAAATAACGAAAAGCCCCGGGGGATAAAACCCGGGGCTTCTTGGCACCTGAAAAGCCGGACGATGACGGCCGGCCGATTTTTTACTGAGCGGGCACGCCAGCTTTATAGTTTCAGCGTAACGGGCACACCCGCCGCGGCGGAGCAGATTTGAGACAAGGCGTCCGGCATCTGCGGGCCGCCTCGGGTATCGTTCCAGTGCTGGCCGTCGTAGCGGTAGTGAAAGCCGCCGCTGCGCGCGGCGACCCATAGCTCCTGCATGGCGGCCTGGCTGTTCACGACGACGTGGGTATTGTCTTCAAAAACCATCGTCAGCACATTGCCGCTGCGGCTGGTTTCAACATCGACGTCGAGCGAAGCCGCCCAGTCATCGGCCTGGCTTTCGATGCTGTCCAGCACCTGGTCGATCAACGCAAGAAATTCGGTTTCGGTCATAATCGAGCCTGCAAGAATTACGGAGTTCCCAGTGTTCCAATTGGCATTCAGCCGCATGGCTCTTCGCATTGTAGCCACGCTCGTGGCCTCCGGCATGGTCGCGGCCTGCGGGTACAAGGGGCCTTTGTATATGCCGACACCTGACGGCAAGCCGCCCACGCGCTCGCAAACGCCGGCACCGCAAATCCCGCCCGCGCCGTCGATCCCATGACCGCCGCCTTCCCCACGCCGCCAGAACTGGCCGGCCACCCTTACTTCCAGTACCGCAACAACGTACTGTACGCCGAGGATGTGCCGCTGGACCATCTGGCGCATGGGCTAGGCACACCGCTCTACGTCTATTCCCGCGCGGCGCTCAAGGCCGCCTGGGAAACCTACCGCAGCGCCATCGGGCAGCGCCCCGTGCTGGTCTGCTACGGCATGAAGGCCAATTCCAATCTGGCGGTGCTGAAGGAATTCGCACGGCTGGGCGCCGGCTTTGACATCGTGTCGGGCGGCGAACTCAAGCGCGCGCTGGCGGTGGGCGCTGATCCCTCCAAGATCGTGTTTTCCGGCGTAGGCAAACAGGCCTGGGAAATGCGCGCTGCGCTGGCGGCTCACGTGAAGTGCTTTAACGTGGAGTCCGAAGCCGAGCTGCACCGCTTGTCTGACGTCGCCGAAGAAATGGGCGTGCGCGCCCCGGTGTCGCTGCGCGTGAACCCCGACGTGGACGCGCAAACGCACCCCTACATCTCCACCGGCCTGAAAGAAAACAAGTTCGGCATCGCCATTGAATCCGCGCTGGACGTCTATCGCGTTGCGCAGTCTTTGCCGGGCCTGGACATCGTTGGCGTCGATTGCCATATCGGTTCGCAACTGACCGACATCAGCCCCTATTTCGATGCGCTGGAAAAGCTGCTGGACCTGATCGACGCGCTGGATCAGGAAGGCATCCGCATCGCCCACCTGGACCTGGGCGGCGGCCTGGGCATCCGCTACACGGATGAGACGCCCCCGTCACCCAAGGCGCTGCTTGACCGCGTGTTTGAACGCCTGAACGCGCGCGGCCTGGGGCATCTGCATCTGGTGCTGGAACCAGGCCGTTCGCTGGTGGGCAATGCGGGCGTGCTGCTGACCACGGTGCAATACCTGAAGCACGCCGAAGCGCGCAACTTCGCCATTGTCGACGCCGCCATGAACGACCTGCTGCGCCCCGCGCTTTATGAGGCGTTTCATGGCGTGCAGCCGTTGCGCCCGCGCGCGGGCGATCTGGTGGAATACGACATCGTCGGCCCGGTGTGCGAAAGCGCCGACTGGCTGGCTAAACAGCGCAAGCTGGCCATCCAGCAAGGCGATGTGCTGGCGGTGGAATCCGCAGGCGCTTACAGCATGGCGATGGCCAGCAACTACAACACGCGCGCTCGCGCCGCCGAAGTCATGGTGGACGGGGCCAATTACCACGTCGTGCGCCAGCGCGAGTCGCTGGATGATCTGCTGCGCGGAGAATCCACGCTGCCTTGAACGCTGCCCAGGTGGCCCTCAGGCGGCCCGTGTTGCGCTCGTGAAAAAGGCCCCTCGGGGCCTTTTTCTATTTCCTACTCTTTGCTGCTTCCTATTCTTTGCTTCCTATTCCCTGCTTCCTGTTTCCCTTGCGCTCGTCTGCGGCAAGCCACAAGACTCAGGCAGGGGTTACAGCTGCCCGTACGAGTGCAGGCCGGACAGGAACATGTTCACGCCCAGAAACGCGAAGCCGGTGATCAGCAGCCCCATCAGCGCCCAGTAAGCCGCCATGGTGCCGCGCAGGCCCTTGATCAGACGCATGTGCAGCCATGCCGCGTAGTTCAGCCACACGATCAGCGCCCAGGTTTCCTTCGGGTCCCACTGCCAGTACGCGCCCCAGGCATCGGCCGCCCACAGCGCGCCCAGAATGGTTGCGACGGTGAAGAAGGCGAAGCCGATCGCGATGGCGCGATACATGATGTCGTCCAGCACCTCAAGCGACGGCAGCGCGGCCGCAATGCGGCGGCGGCCCAGCAAGATGGCGCCCACGATCACCGCCCCCACGCCGAAATACAGCATCCAGGTGGCCGACAGGCCATCGGTGCGGAACACCATCGGTTCAGCGCACAGCAGCACCCCCAACACGAACAGCGGCGCCAGCTTGGCCCATGACGTGGTCTGGCCATGTTGCTTGACCAGGTACGCAAAACCCACCATCGCCGCCAGCGAGAACGTGCCATAGCCGATGAAGTTGGCCGGTACGTGCAGCTTCATCCACCAGCTTTTCAGCGCGGGCACCAAGGGCTGGATCTGGCCCGCATCCCGCGTGAACGAATACCAAAGCAGGAACACGACGGCGGACGTCACCACCAGCAGCACGAAGCCGCCCAGCGCGCGCGTCGCGTATTTGCGTTCGTAATACAGATAAAACAGGGCCGTGATCAGCGAAAACAGCACGAACACTTCGTACAGGTTGCTGACCGGGATGTGGCCCAGGTCCGGCCCCATCAGATGGCCTTCGCGCCAGCGCACCAACAGGCCGGTGACACCCGCGAAGACCGCGCCCCAGGTCAGCGCCGTCCCCAGCCACGCGGCCGTGGGGCTGAACACGCCGATCCAGTAGCAGACCATGGCCAGCGCAAAGAGCGCGCTCATCCACAAAATGGCGGACTGAGACGAGAACAGATACTTCAGGAAGAACACCTGTTCGGCGCGGGCAAGGTCGTTGCCATACAGCATCAAGGCCAGCCCGGACGAGATCGCACAGGCGATCATCAGGTGGCGCAACGGACGCCACAGCCAGCCCATCCAGGCCAGCGCCGGCACCGTGCCGCAGAGAATGATCTTCTCGTAGTAATCCATCGCGTTGCCGTAGCGGGTCAGCGCGAAACCCGCGCCCACGGCCAGCAGCAGGAAGAAGACGACATCCGTCCAGTCGGGCTTGCCGCGCCGGGCGCGGCTGTCGCCGGTTTCCGACAAGCTGTCTTGCCAGAGCGTGTCGGGCGACGCGGCGAGCGTGTCCGGTGACGAAGGATGCGTGGTGGTCGTAGTCGACATAAAAAAACCTTAAGACCGGTTCTGGCGCAGCAGCGCCTGCTTGAAGCGTTCGAACTCTTGATTGAAGTCGAGTGTACGCTTCTGGGACGTCATCGCCGCCAGGACGCTGCTGCCGTTACCTTGCGGCTTGACCCAGATCCAGACGCGGCGGTCTCGAATATAGAACATCGAGAACACCCCCAGGACCAGCAACAGGCTGCCCAGGTAGACCGTGTTCTTGCCCGGCGTGCGGCTCACTTGAAACACACTGGCCTGCACGTGGTTGAAGTCCGCCAGCGACAGGAAGACGGGCGCGGGGTAGACCGTCAGGTCCGACAGCGCCGCCACGGCCAGACGCGACCACACCGCGGCGCGTTCGCCTTCGGGGCCTTCAACCGCCACGGCGGGCAAGCCGGCGCGCTCGCGCTCAATGGCGCGCAATTCATTCATGCTGGCGCCGATCAGGCGGATCACCACGTCAGCCGCGCGCTCCAGGTCGGCGGCAGGCGTATTGGCTTGCAGGAAGGCGGCCACGGCTTGCAGGCCACCCGAGGCGAAGGTCTCCAGCGCGCGCTCGGCGGCGGTCTGCAAGGGCTGGCGGTCGGCGCCCGACGGGCTGTTGCGCTCGGCGAAGCGGCGCGCGGCTTCCTGGCGCGCGGCCGGGTCGGCGAGCGTGGCGCGCAGGCGCATGAATTCGGCGATCGAGCTGTCGTCATCCGCCGGAATGCGCAGGTAGCGGAAGGGCTCGGCGGCGTTGTTACGCACGCCAGCCAGGAACACGCTGGCGCCATCCAGCTGCACGGGCAGCATGTAGTTCTGGAATTCGTGCGCCTGGCCCGCGTCGTCGATCAGCTTGTATTCGACGCTGGGGCCTACGTTGCGCAGGTTCTCATTCTTCTTGCCCGCCGCGCTGCCGGAAACGGACGCCACATGTTCGGCAAAGCTCTGGTTGGCGCCCTTGGGGTCGCCGCGCGTCAGGTCTTCCACGTTGATCGGGCGCATGGCCGTGATCTCGACGCCCATGCTGCGCGGGCCGCCGGTGGTGCTGGCGGTGACTTCACTGGTCTTGCCCACGGTGCCGTTGACGTTGAACGTGGCGGCGTTGGCCCCTACCAGCGGATAGCCTTTCAAGACGACGGTGCTGCCGCCGTCATCGAAGCTGGACTGGTAGACGGTCATGCCCTTGAAGCGCAGCGGCTCGTTGACCTCGATGGTGGAATCGAAGGTCTTGCCGGTGTCGGGGTCGGTCACTTCCACTTCGCTGGCAAAGCGGCTGGGCATGCCGGTGGAGTAGTAGTCGACGACGAATTTCTTCAGCTTCAGCGTAAAGGGCATCGGCTGCACCAACGCGCCGTCGCCCACCATCACGACGGCCGTGCTGGCCTGCCCGCCTTCAGGCACCAGCACGCTCGCGCGAAAGCTCGGGTTGTTGACCGACAGGCGCCCGCTTTCGGGCACTTCGGAAATCAGCATGTTGTCGACAATCGGCTGCTTGCCGCCGAACATCACCTGCAAACGCACCGGCAGTTCGCTATCGAGCAAGCCGCCAATACAGATGATGACCATGGCCGCGTGCGCAAACACATAGCCCAGGCGGTTGGCGCTACCCTTCTTGGCCGCCAGCAGCACGCCGTCGTTGTCTTGCCGTTGGCGCACGGCGTAGCCCAAGCGTTCCAGCAGCGATTTCAAGCCGGCCGCGGTTTGCGGCACATCGGTGGGTTCCTGGGTTTCCACGCGATGCGGGAAGGCGCGCAGGCTGCTTGCCCGCACATGTTCGCGAAACGATCGCGCATCGCGCAGCATCTTGGGCGCATTGCGGATCAGGCAGACCGAGGTCGACACGACCAGGAACCCCATGATCAGCAGGAACCACCAGCTGTTGTAGACGTGCCAGATCGAGAATTTGTCGAAGACTTCGTACCAGAACGGGCCGAACTGATCGATGTAGTTGTTGGACGAGCGGTTCTGCTGCAACACGGTCCCGACCAGGCTCGCCACGCAGATGAACATCAGCAGGCTGACGGCGAAACGCATCGAACCCAGCAGTTCGAAGAAGTCGCGAGGCAGGCTGCGCAGAGAGGGACGGGTATGGGTTCGTGTTGAATTCATGAAAAAAGGGGGGCCGCGCAATCGGCTACCCCCCTCATAGACAGCGCGCAACGGAATCAGGTTCCGTCACGCCCAAGTTGCATGAACGCGGACCAGCCGCGCGTGTTGCGGGCTTTCGCCTACCGCAGGCCGGCCGCGTAGTCCGACACCGCTTTGATATCGGCGTCCGACATGCGATCCGCAATCGCGAACATGATGTCGTTCTTGCGGTCGCCGCTGCGGAACAGCTTGAGCTGCTCTTCGATGTACATGGGGAACTGCCCCGACAAGCGGGGGTACTGGGCGGGCATGCCCGCGCCATTCGCAGAGTGGCACGCCGCGCAAGCGGGGACGTTGCGTTCAGGCAAACCGCCGCGCCAGATTTTCTGACCCAGATCAACCAGTTTCTCCTGGCCTGCCGTGGCGGGCTCCTTGAGAGGCTGCTGCGCCAGGTACAGCGCGATGTTCTGCATGTCGGCCGGCGTCAGGTTCTGCGCCATGGCCGTCATCGGGGTGGGGTTACCGCCCGCGCCGTTACGCACCGGCAGCTTCGCACCCTGCTTGATCTGGAAATCCGCCAATTGCTTGGCCAGGTACTCGTGGGGTTGCGCGGCCAGGTTGGGGTTCACCGGGATGGTGCTGTTGCCCGCCGCGCCATGACAGGACGCACAGGCGATGATGCCTCTTGAGGCGTCGCCTTGGTCAAACAGCTGACCGCCCTTGGCGGCATCTGGCTTGGCCGGGCCCGCAGCGCCGTCAGCGGCGAAACTGGGTGTAGAGAAGGCGGAGGCGCCGAGCAACAGCCCGCTCGCAACCAACATCCGGGACAGCACACGCTTCATGAAGACCTCGACGATCACATCGATCAAGGCGCAAAAAGGCGCCCACGCCTGCCCCGCACACCCTGGAATACCGTATCGAACCTGATTTGCCCGTTCTGCCTGCCAAGTTGCGGAAAACAACCTAAACAGTAAGCAAAAAAGACGGCTCCGCGCACGGGGACCACTGTTGCAAACGCCGGATTATACAATAGGGCTCGAAACCAACCGTATCCAAAGCCCATCCGTGTCCCTCCTACATCGCGCCTCCTTCCTTACCTCCGCAGCTCGCCTCGACCAGTTGCCGGCCGCCGGCGCTCCCGAGGTCTGCTTTGTCGGCCGCTCGAACGCCGGCAAATCCACGGCGATCAACGTGCTGTGCAACCAGCGCCGTCTTGCGTTTTCCAGCAAGACGCCGGGCCGCACGCGCTTGATCAATATGTTCGGCTTGCCCGACCCGTTGGACCCGGAAGGTCACATCGGTTTTCTCGTCGACTTGCCCGGCTACGGCTACGCGTCTGTCGCCCGCAATGAAAAAGAAAAGTGGGCGGACATTCTCGGCGGCTATCTTCGCGACCGCGAATCGCTCGCGGGCATCGTGCTGCTGATCGACATCCGCCGCGGCGTCACCGAGCTTGACCGCCGCCTGGCCAACTTCATCGCCCCCACCGGACGCCCCGTGCTGGCGCTGCTGACCAAGGCCGACAAGCTGCCCTACGGCCAGCGCATGCGCACCGTGTTCTCGGTCCGCAAGGACCTGGCGGATATCGGCGCCCTGCACACTATTCCTTTCTCGGCGCCCGAGCGCATCGGTCTGGAAGAGGCCGGCGCCCATATCGAAAATTGGATTTCCCCCAAGGTCGAATCATGAACCCGCAGATCATCACCCCCGAGTTTCCGGTTTCCCGCCCTCGCCGCCTGCGCCGCGACGACTTCACCCGCCGCCTGGTGCGCGAGAACGCGCTGACGGTCAATGACCTGATCTACCCCGTCTTTGTTGCCGATGGCACGGGCGTGCAGCAAGCCGTGCCGTCGCTGCCCGGCGTGGTCCGTTATTCGCTGGACACGCTGTTGCCGGTGGCCGAGCAATGTGTGGAACTGGGCATTCCGGTGATGGCGTTGTTTCCCGTCATCGACCCGTCTTTGAAGACGCCCGACGGCATCGAAGCGACCAACCCGCGCGGCCTGATTCCGCGCGTGGTCGGCGAACTGAAAAAGCGTTTCCCCGAACTCGGCATCTTGTGCGATGTGGCGCTGGACCCCTACACCAGCCACGGCCAGGACGGCGTCATCGACGAAAACGGCTACGTCATCAACGAGATCACGGTTGAAATCCTGGTCAAGCAGGCGCTGACGCAAGCCGCCGCCGGCGTGGACATGGTTGCGCCCAGCGACATGATGGACGGCCGCATTGGCGCCGTGCGCCGCGCGCTGGAAGACAACGGCCACATCCACACGCAGATCATGGCCTACTCGGCCAAATACGCCAGCGCGTTTTACGGCCCGTTCCGCGACGCCGTGGGCTCGGCGACGAACCTGGGCAAGTCCAACAAAATGGCTTACCAGATGGACCCGGGCAACCTCGATGAAGCGCTGCGCGAAGTGGCCGCCGACTTGCAGGAAGGCGCCGACATGGTCATGGTCAAGCCCGGCATGCCGTATCTGGACGTGCTGCGCCGCGTGAAGGACACGTTCCGCGTGCCGACCTTCGCCTATCAGGTCAGCGGCGAATACGCGATGATCAAGGCCGCCGCCGCCAATGGCTGGCTGGACCACGACAAGGTCATGATGGAAGCCCTGCTCGCGTTCAAGCGCGCGGGCGCCGACGGCATCCTGACCTACTTCGCAATCGAAGCGGCCAAGCTGCTGAAAGCGCAGCGCTGATTGCTGATTGCTGATTGCTGATTGCTGATTGCTGATTGCTGATTGCTGATTGCTGATTGCGCGGCAAGACGGGCTCGGGCCTGTGGCTCGGGCCTGTTGTTGAGTCATCGCGCGGGATCAGCGCGCATCGCCTGTCTGGCTTGCCACAGGCTCGGTGCGGCGCAATCCCAGATACGTTCCGCCCAGCACGCACGCCAGGCCCATGACATGGGTCAGCGTGACGTGTTCGTCCAGGAACAGTGACGCAAACAGCAGCCCGAAGATCGGCAGCCAGTTCACGAACAAGGCCGCGCGGCTGATGCCCAGCCGCGCAATGCCGGCATTCCAGATGATGTTGCTGACGCCCGAGGCAATCACCGCCGAGAACAGCAGCACGATCCACGGCCAGCCGGTCATCTGCCACGTATCGGTCTGGTAGGACGACGGCGTGATCGCCGCATGCACCACCAGCATCAGCCCGCCAGCCAGGTACATGTACCAAAGCATGCCCAGCGGGTCCATGGAACGCGACATGCGTTGAATCACCAGCCCGCCGAACACAAACACCAGCACGGCCACGAACACGATGGCGTCGCCCCAGCCCGTCAGGCCGAATTGCGCGCCACTGCCGGCGACCACCATGCCCACGCCCAGCAGGCCCAGCAAGGCGCCCGAAATCCGCACCAGCGTGAGTTTTTCGCGATAGAAAAGCGCCGCGAGCAGCGCCGACAGCAAGGGGCTGGTGGCCATGATCAGCGTGCCGTTGGCCGCCGATGAAAAGCGCAGCCCCGACACCAGCGCGACCTGGTGCGCATACACCACCAGAAAGCCCGCCAGCGCCACCCAGCCCAGCTGCACGCGGCCCAGCTTGGGGATGCGGCCGCGGCGCGCTTTGATGATCAGGGTGACGGTGATGAACGCAATGACGATCCGAACGGCGGCAAGCGCCTGGATGTCCATGTGTTGCGTGAGGTACTTGATGGAGACGATGTTCAGGCCCCAGGTGGCCATGACGAACATCAATTGAACATAGATAAGACCTTGCGGGTCCTGGCTTGCATCAACTGTTGGGGACGTCACGGGCGCCGGCCTGATGGGAGGGTAGTGCGCCGCCCACGCGGCGCAGCAGCCATGGTATACGTCCGCGCGTCAGCGCACCAGCACCTTATCCAACGATTCCGTGAAGCGCTTGGCGTCCTGGAAACCCACGACGCGTGCATCGGGCAGCTCTTTGCCGCCGGGTTCGAAGAACATGATTCCGGGCGGGCCGAACAAGCGGAAGCGTTTGAGCAAGGCGCGGTCATCGGCATTGTTCGCCGTCACGTCAGCCTGCACCAGCAGCATGTTCGACATGCGTTGCGCGACGCCGGGGTCGGTGAACGTGAAACGCTCCATCTCGCGGCACGACACGCACCAGTCGGCGTAGAAATCCAGCATCACCGGCTGGCGGCTTTGCGCCAGCAGCGCGTCCAGCTCAGCGTTGTTGCGCACCCGCGTGAAGTGGACGTCGCCCTTTAAGGCCGTGGCGCCCGCCACGCCCGCCGCGCCATCCGTGCGCGCGGCGAAGTGCGACAACGGTTGCAGCACATCGCGTCCGCCGCTTGCCGCGCCGACGAGCCACGCGGCGGCAGCCAGCGCCAGCAGCAAGCCCAGGCCCTTGCCGAACATGCGTGCGGCCCCTGCTCCCACGGGCAAGGCGTCAAAGGCGCGCAGCATCACCGCAGATACGATCGCCAGGAACGCCCAGCCAGTCATCTGCACCCACGTCGGCACCACGGGAATCAGCATCCACCAGGCGGTCCCCAGCAGCAGCATGCCGAACAAGCGCTTGACGCCATCCATCCACGGCCCCGCCTTCGGCAACAAGGCACCGGACGATGCGCCCACAATCAAAAGCGGCACGCCCATGCCCCAGGCCATGGCGAACAGCGCTGCCGCGCCCAGCACGACGTCGCCCGTCTGTGAGATATACAGCAGCGCGCCAGCCAAAGGCGCGGCCACGCAAGGCCCGACGATCAGGGCGGACAAGGCGCCCATCACCAGCGCGCCCGTGTAGCGGCCGCCAGGCACGCGCGAGGAACGGTCAGACAGCTTGGCCTGGATGCCCGAGGGCATCTGGAAGGTGAAAACGTCGAACATCGCCAGCGCCAACACCGTCAGCAACAAGGCGAACAGCGTCAGAATCCAGGGCGTCTGCAACCACGCGGCCAAGCCCGCGCCACTGAGGCCCGCAGCCACGCCCAACGCGGTGTAAACCACCGACATGCCCAGCACATACGTGGCGGCCAACGCCAGCCCGCGGCCGCGCGAGGGCTTGGGCTGCGCCACGCCGCCCAGCACAATCGACGACAAGATCGGAATCATCGGCAACACGCAGGGCGTGAACGCCAGCAACAGGCCCAGCACCAGGAAGACGCCGGCGGTCTTAATCCAGCCCAGGCCACCCAGCGCATCGGCCAAGCCGGTGTCGCCTGCGGTGAACAATGCGCTAAGTCCGCCCGACGATGTGCTCGATGTGGAAGCAGACGATGATGCTCCGCCTGTTGCGGCTCCGTCCGCCAGCGCGTAGCCCCCTGCCACCGGCGTGAGCTTGACGCTGCTGTCCATGGGCGGATAGCACAAGCCCGCGTCTGCACAGCCTTGCCCGGTCAGGGTCAGCGTAAAGGGTTGATTGCCCGCGCCCACCGGCACGCGGATCACGACGTCCTTATGGAAGACCTCCATGTCTTTCTCGAAGGTCGGGTCGTACTTGACCTCGCCCTTGGGGTAGACGGCCTCACCCAGCGTCGTCGCGCCGGCCGGGCTGATCGTGATGCCGAAGCGCTCGCGGTACATGTAGTAGCCCGGGGCGACCTTGTACCGCAGCTCCAGCGTGTCCGGCGCCGCCATCTGGGCGCTGAACACGAAGGCCTTTTCGGGTTCCAGGAATTCGGTTTCGGCGTGGGCGGCCGCCTGCCAGCCCAGCAGCAACAGCGCCGTCGCCAAAAACATCAGGCAGTGCCTGAGCAGGGCGCGCATCGCGCGCGTGGCGTGAATCGGGCGCGTGGGCGCGCCGACAATACCGGCAAGTTGCAACATCAGTCTCTCTTGTTATTCGTGACGGCCGTCTGCTCGCGCACCCAATCCAGATAGGGCGCCGCGCCGCCAATGACCGGCAGCACGATGATTTCGGGCACATCATAGGGATGCATCTGCGCCAGGGCCTGAACAACAGCTTGATGGCGCGCGTAGGTGGTCTTGATGTGGATGGGGACTTCTTCCGTCCCCTCGACCTCTCCGTTCCACAGGTAGATGGACAGGCCCGACGCGCCAAGGTTCACACAGGCGGCCAATCCATCTTCGACCAGCACATGCGCGATGCGCTTGGCCAGCAACAGATCCGGCGCATTGCTGATGACCAGCACGACGTCGTCATCGCGCAACATGGAGCCTCCTTGGGATACCCGTGTGGGATGGTAGTCGGGGTATTTTATCGGTATTGCCGCCGCCGTCCGGCCTGCCGGAACCGCGTTGAGTTCCATGCCCCCCGTTTTCTCCGAGGCTTGCATGACCGATAACTGCCTGTTCTGCCGGATCGCCCGGCACGAGATTCCCGCGCACATCATTCACGAAGACGACCGCCTGATGGCCTTCCTGGACATCCAGCCCGTGCGTCCCGGCCATACGCTGATCATTCCGAAACAGCATTACCCGTACTACGAAGACATGCCGGCCGACCTGGCCGGGCATATCGTGAACCTGGGGCAGAAGCTGGGGCGCCACATGAAGCGGCTGTATAGCGTGGAACGCGTCGGCTTTGCCTTCACCGGCATCCATGTGGCGCACACGCACGCGCACGTCATCCCGATGCATCACACGCAGGACGTCACGTCCACGCAATACATCGAACAGCAGAACCTGACGTTCAAGATGCCGCCCCAACCGCCTCAGGAGGCCCTGGCGGCCACCGCCGCCGAGTTGCGGGGGGAGTTGTACGCCTCGTGATTCGAAGGGCGTAGCGGCCCCGCAGATCGGGTGAGCCGATCGGGCGCACAAAAAAACAAGGGCGGGTCCGAAGACCCGCCCTTGTCGCTTATCGAGCTACCGAGGATTACTCGGCGCTGTCCGCAGCGGCTTCATCAACTTCCGGACGGTCAACCAGTTCCATGAAAGCCATGGGAGCGTTGTCGCCTTGACGGAAGCCCATCTTCAGCACGCGGGTGTAGCCACCGTTACGGGCCGCGTAGCGCGGGCCGATTTCGGCAAACAGCTTCACCACCGCATCGCGATCGCGCAGACGGGCAAATGCCAGACGCTTGTTCGCCAGCGTGGGCTCTTTGCCCAGCGTGATCAGGGGTTCGATGACGCGGCGCAATTCTTTCGCCTTCGGCAGCGTGGTCTTGATGGCTTCGTGGGTGATCAACGAAACGGCCATGTTGCGGAACATGGCAAGACGGTGACTGCTGGTGCGGTTGAGCTTACGCAAGCCATTACCGTGACGCATGATAAGTTTCCTTTGAATCTAAAGATGGCGTTCGCCATCGGGTTGCCGGCTCTTCTATCAACCTGCAATCAGGCCGCGGTCCGGTAGAAAACGGTGCATTTTACGACGAATTCGCAAACCGCCCGGCGGGGTTGCCGGGCGTTGCAGGAGGCGCCCCATTTCTGAGACGCCACCCGTTTAAAGCTTAGGGACGCTCCAGGCCCAGGGGCGGCCAGTTCTCGAGCTTCATGCCCAGAGTCAGACCACGTGCAGCCAGAACTTCCTTGATTTCGTTGAGCGACTTGCGACCCAGGTTCGGGGTCTTGAGCAGCTCGTTTTCGGTACGCTGGATCAGGTCGCCGATGTAGTAGATGTTTTCGGCCTTCAGGCAGTTGGCCGAACGCACGGTCAGTTCCAGGTCGTCGACCGGACGCAGCAGGACCGGGTCGATCTGCGGCGTGCCGCGGACCGGTGCTTCGTACGAATCGCCAGCACCTTCCAGCGCAGCGAAGACCGAGATCTGGTCCATCAGGATGCGAGCCGACTGGCGCACCGCTTCCTCGGGCGAGATCACGCCGTTGGTTTCGATGTCCAGAACCAGCTTGTCCAGGTCGGTGCGCTGTTCCACGCGGGCGCTTTCCACCGCGTAGCTGACGCGGCGAACCGGGCTGAACGAAGCGTCCAGAACGATGCGGCCGATGGTGTGGGTGCGGTCTTCCGAGAGCGCGCGCACGTTGCCCGGCACGTAGCCGCGGCCCTTTTCAACCTTGATCTGCATTTCCAGCTTGCCTGCGTCCGTCAGGTTGCAGATGGCATGGCCGGGGTTGATGATCTCGACGTCGTGCGGCAGTTCGATGTCGCTGGCCAGCACGGTGCCCGCGCCGGTCTTGCGCAGAACCAGGGTCACTTCGTCGCGATTGTGCAGCTTGAAGACCACGCCCTTCAGGTTCAAGAGGATGTCGACGACATCTTCGCGAACGCCCGGGATGGTCGAGTATTCGTGCACCACGCCCGTCATCTGGACTTCGGTCGGCGCGTAGCCGGTCATCGAAGACAGCAGGATGCGGCGCAGGGCGTTGCCCAGCGTATGACCGTAGCCACGCTCGAACGGCTCCATCACGATCTTGGCATGGTGCGTGCCGACCGGTTCGACTTCAATGGAGCGCGGCTTCAGGAAACCTTGAGTGGACATTTACTGTGTTCCTTTTCAATACCCTCGGCTCGTTACACCGATAAGGCTGATGGACAGGGTGAAACATGAAACTCGGACGGCGCGAAAACGCCAGCCGATACTTACCGCAAAGCCCGCCCCACCAAAAGGCGGAAAGCGGGCTGCTGCGAGACGTGCAAACGGGTCGCGGGACCAGTAGCCGGCACACCTGCGAAGGAGGCGCCGGCCGACCTGATTAACGCGAGTACAGTTCGACGACCATCGATTCGTTGATGTCGCGAGCGACGTCAGCGCGATCGGGAGCCGACTTGAACGTACCGGTCAGCTTGGTCGTGTCGACTTCCACCCACTGGGGGATGCCGATGCTGGTGGCCAGGTCGAGCGATTCCTTGATGCGGCCTTGCTTCTTGGCCTTTTCACGGATCGAGATGACGTCACCAGCCTTGACCAGCATCGAAGCGATGTCAGCCGTGTGGCCGTTCAGTTCGATGGCGCGGTGGCTCACCAGCTGGCGAGCTTCGGCGCGCGTCGAGCCGAAGCCCATGCGGTAGACGACGTTGTCCAGGCGCGATTCCAGCAGCTGGATCAGGGTTTCGCCGGTGTTGCCACGGCGACGCTCTGCTTCAGCGAAGTACTTGCGGAATTGCTTTTCCAGCACGCCGTACATGCGCTTGAGCTTTTGCTTTTCGCGCAGCTGCAGGCCGTAGTCGGAAGTGCGGGCACCCGAAGTGCGGCCGTGTTGGCCAGGCTTGGAATCCAGCTTGCACTTGGAATCCAGCGAGCGACGGGCGCTCTTCAGGAACAGGTCAGTACCCTCGCGGCGCGAGAGCTTGCATTTGGGTCCAATATAACGTGCCATGTGGATTCCCTTTAGATACGACGACGCTTCGGCGGACGGCAGCCGTTGTGCGGAACGGGCGTGATGTCGGCGATGGACGAAATCTTGATGCCCAGCGCGTTCAGAGCGCGGACAGACGATTCGCGGCCAGGACCGGGGCCCTTGATGCGCACTTCCAGCGTCTTGATGCCGTATTCCAGCGCGACGCGGCCAGCCGTTTCAGCGGCGACTTGCGCGGCAAACGGGGTCGACTTACGCGAACCCTTGAAGCCAGCACCACCCGAAGTGGCCCACGACAAAGCGTTGCCCTGACGGTCGGTGATGGTGATGATGGTGTTGTTGAACGAAGCGTGAACGTGCGCGATGCCGTCCGAGACGTTCTTCTTAACCTTTTTGCGCACGCGCGAAGCGCCGCTGGTGGAAGCTTTCGCCATAATCCAGTTCCTCGATTATTTCTTCAGGGACGCAGCAGCACGACGCGGGCCCTTACGGGTCCGGGCGTTGGTGCGAGTGCGCTGGCCGCGCACGGGCAAACCGCGCTTGTGACGCATACCGCGGTAGGTTCCCAGGTCGATCAAACGCTTGATCGAGAGCTGTACTTCACGACGCAGGTCGCCTTCAACCGTGAACAAACCAACATGTTCGCGGACGCGTTCCAATTCAGCGTCGTTCAGATCCTTGACCTTTTTGTCAAAGGGTACGTTTGCCGCTTCGCAAATCTTGCGAGCGCGCGTACGACCAATGCCAAAAATGGCGGTCAGTCCGATCTCGGCGTGCTGTTGCGGCGGGATGTTAATGCCAGCAATACGGGCCATGACTATTCCTTGAATAAATCTGTTGCGTAGTCGCTAACCCGAGTTAGCCTTGACGCTGCTTGTGACGCGGGTCGGTGCAGATAACACGCACCACGCCGTGACGTTTGATAACTTTGCAGTTGCGGCAGATCCGCTTAACCGATGCCATTACTTTCATGGTTGACTCCTAATTTTCCGTAATCCGGTTCCGCTCATTTGGAGCGGAAAACTATCCTGGCTCGCGTCAGATCATAGGGCGTGAGCTCCACTGTGACCTTGTCACCCGGCAGGATCCGGATGTAATGCATACGCATCTTGCCGGAAATATGGCCCAACACCACGTGGCCGTTTTCGAGCTTGACGCGAAATGTCGCGTTCGGGAGGTTCTCAAGAACCTCGCCTTGCATCTGAATGACGTCGTCCTTGGACATTCTTTTGCTTACCGCATCGGCAAACCCGCGCCCTTGAAGTTAGCCTTCTTGAGCAACGAGTCGTACTGGTGAGACATCATGTAGGCCTGAACCTGTGCCATGAAATCCATCGTCACCACCACAATAATCAACAGAGACGTACCACCGAAGTAGAAAGGAACGTTCCAGCGCATCACCAAGAATTCAGGCAACAGGCACACCAAAGTGATGTACAAGGCACCCGCGAGCGTCAGACGCATCAGGATCTTGTCGATGTAGCGCGCCGTTTGCTCGCCCGGACGAATACCCGGAACAAACGCACCACTCTTCTTCAGGTTGTCCGCCGTTTCGCGGCTGTTGAACACCAGAGCCGTGTAGAAAAAGCAGAAGAAAATAATCGCGACGGAATACAGCGTGATGTAGAGCGGTTGACGAGGCGACAGGGCCGCAGCCAGATCGCTAAGCCAGCGCATGTTCTCACTGCTGGAAAACCAGCTCGTGATCGTGGCCGGGAACAGAATGATCGACGATGCGAAGATCGGCGGAATCACCCCTGCCATGTTCAGCTTCAGCGGCAAATGCGAGCTTTGACCACCGTAGACCTTGTTGCCGACCTGACGCTTGGCGTAGTTCACCGTGATCTTGCGCTGTCCGCGTTCCACGAACACCACAAAAGCGGTAACCAGCACCACCAGAGCCACAATGAACAGTGCCGAAAGCACAGACATCGCGTTGGTGCGGACCAGGTCCAACAGTGCAGCCAGCGCCGCGGGCAGACCCGCAACGATACCTGCGAAGATCAGGATGGAAATCCCGTTGCCAAGACCACGTTCCGTGATCTGTTCACCCAGCCACATGACGAACATGGTGCCAGTGACCAGGGTCACAATGGTCGTGAAGCGAAACAGCATGCCCGGATCGATCACCAGTCCCTGCTGGGACTCCAACGCTACCGAAATGCCCACTGCTTGCACCAGCGCCAGCACGACTGTGCCGTAACGGGTGTATTGGGTAATCTTCCGACGTCCGGACTCGCCCTCTTTCTTGAGCGCTTCCAGCGACGGCACCACCACCGACATCAACTGCATGATGATGGATGCCGAAATGTACGGCATGATCCCCAGGGCAAAAATCGAGAAACGCGAGAGCGCCCCGCCCGAGAACATGTTGAACAGGCCCAGGATCCCGCCCTGGTTCTGACGGAACAAGTCCGCCAGCGCATCCGGATTAATACCCGGTACGGGGATGTGTGTACCCAAACGGTAAACCACCAGGGCGAGCACCAGGAACACAAGACGGCGCTTCAAATCACCGTACCGTGCTCCGGTTTTGCCTAATGCCTGCGCGTTAGCCACTCGTCACCTCATGATCAAGCAAGCGAGCCGCCCGCGCCTTCGATGGCGGCGCGAGCGCCGGCCGTCGCGGTAATGCCCTTGAGCACGACCTTGCGCGAGAGTTCACCCGACTTGATGACCTTGGCGTAACGAACCGCCTGGCCAATCACGCCAGCCGCCTTGAGCACTTGCACGTCGACTTCGTCGATGGGCAGGGCTTGCAGGTCCGACAGACGAACTTCGGCGTACAGGTGTTGACCGAGCGGGGTGAAACCACGCTTGGGCAGACGACGCTGCAGCGGCATTTGACCGCCTTCGAAGCCAACCTTATGGAAACCGCCCGAGCGCGACTTCTGACCCTTGTGACCACGGCCGGCGGTTTTACCCAGACCCGAACCGATGCCACGGCCGACGCGGCGCTTGGCGTGCTTGCTGCCCTCAGCGGGCTTCAGCGAATTAAGTTGCATATCCGACATGGTGATTCCTTAGGCTTCCGAGACGGAAACGAGATAATCCACCTTACGGATCATCCCACGCACCTCGGGCGTATCGACCAACACGCGGCTGCTGTTGATGCGGCCCAAGCCCAAACCGCGAACCGTATCACGGTGCGATTGCTTGGTACCGATCACCGAGCGCACGAGGGTCACTTTGATCTGCTTCTGAGCCATGATTTACCCCAGGATTTCTTCGACCGACTTGCCGCGCTTGGCAGCAACATCGGCCGGGGTCAGGGAAGCGCGCAGACCGTTCAACGTGGCGCGAACCATGTTGTAGGGGTTGCTCGAGCCCAGGCTCTTGGCAACCACGTTACGCACACCCATCACTTCAAAAATAGCGCGCATCGGGCCGCCGGCGATAACGCCAGTACCTTCAGCAGCGGGCGAGATCAGCACGGTAGCGGCGCCATGCTTGCCAACCACGGTGTGGTGCAGCGTGCCGTTCTTCAGCGCAACCTTGAACATGCCGCGGCGGGCTTGTTCCATTGCCTTCTGAACGGACACCGGCACTTCACGCGCCTTGCCCTTACCCATGCCGACGCGACCATCGCCATCGCCAACCACGGTCAGCGCGGCAAAGCTCATGGTGCGACCACCCTTGACCACTTTGCTCACGCGGTTGACCGCGATCATCTTTTCGCGGAGGCCGTCATCGTTCTCTTTTTCCGCGGCGTTCTTGCCTTGTACTTTAGCCATTTGACAGATCCTCGCTTAGAACTTCAGGCCGGCTTCACGCGCGGCATCGGCCAGCGCTTTCACGCGGCCATGGTAACGAAAGCCCGAGCGATCGAAAGCGACCAGTTCGATACCGGCAGCCTTGGCCTTTTCGGCCACGCGCTTGCCAACCAGCGAAGCAGCGGCAGTGTTGCCACCCTGACCGGTTTGGCCGGCCAGTTGCGCACGCACTTCGGCTTCCACCGTCGAGGCGCTGACCAGAACGCGATCGCCTTCCGGCGAAATGATGTTGGCGTAGATGTGCTGGTTCGAGCGGAAGACCGAGAGGCGGTGAACGCGCAGCTCGTTGATCTTCCGGCGGGTCGGAACCGCACGACGCAAACGGGAAACTTTTTTGTCCATGATTCGTCCTTGCGTGCGCCGTTATTTCTTCTTGGTTTCTTTGATGACGACGCGTTCGTCCGAGTAACGCACACCCTTGCCCTTGTAGGGTTCGGGTTCGCGGTACGCGCGGATTTCAGCGGCCATCTGACCGACGACTTGCTTGTTGGCGCCCTTGATGACGATTTCCGTCTGGGTGGGGCATTCGGCCTTGATACCGGCCGGCAACTGATGCAAAACGTCGTGCGAGAAACCGAGCTGCAGCTTAACGGCATCGCCTTGGATCGAGGCGCGGTAACCCACGCCAACCAGGGTCAGCTTGCGCTCGAAGCCCTTGCTCACGCCGGTAACCATATTGGCCACCAGAGCGCGCACGGTACCCGACATGGCATTGGCGTGACGAGTTTCGTTGGCGGCGGCAAACGTAAGCTTGCCTTCGTCCATCGCAACCGTGACGTCGCCAGTCAGGGCTTGAGTCAGGGTGCCCAGCGGGCCCTTGACAGTGATCTGATCCTGCTTGATGTCAGCTTCGACACCCTTGGGCAGTTCGACCGGATACTTAGCGATACGTGACATTAGAATTTCTCCTTAGGCCACGTAGCACAGCACTTCGCCGCCGACGCCGTTGGCGCGAGCCTTACGGTCGGTCATGACGCCGCGCGAGGTCGAAACGATAGCCACGCCCAGGCCGTTCATGACCTGAGGAATGCTGGTACGGCCCTTGTAGATACGCAGACCGGGGCGCGAAACGCGTTCAATGCGCTCGATAACCGGACGGCCAGCGTAGTACTTCAGGGTGATCTCGAGCTCAGGCTTGGCCTGGGTGCCCTTGATTTCAAAGCTGTCGATGTAGCCTTCGTCTTTCAGCACAGCAGCAATAGCTGCCTTCAGCTTCGAGGAGGGCATGCTCACCGTAACTTTGTCCACTTGCTGCGCATTGCGAATGCGGGTCAGCATATCGGCGATGGGATCGCTCATGCTCATAATGTATCTCCTACCAGCTGGCCTTGGTGATGCCGGGGATTTCGCCCTTCATCGCCATTTCACGCAGTTTGTGACGCGTCAGGCCGAACTTGCGGAACACGCCGCGCGGACGACCGGTGACCACGCAACGGTTACGTTGGCGCGTCGGATTGGCATTGCGCGGCAGCTGTTGCAGCTTGAGCCGAGCTTGGTAACGTTCTTCGTCGGTCTTCGACTGGTCGTCGATGATCGCCTTCAACTCAGCGCGCTTGGCAGCGAACTTGTCAGCCAGCTTGGCGCGCTTGATGTCGCGATTGATGAGGGAAAGTTTAGCCACGTCATCAGCCCCTTAGTTACGGAACGGGAAGCTGAAGGCCGTCAACAGCGCCTTGGCTTCTTCGTCGGTCTTCGCGGAGGTGGTGATGCTGATGTTCAGCCCACGCAGCGCGTCGATCTTGTCGTACTCGATTTCGGGGAAAATGATTTGCTCTTTCACCCCGATGTTGTAGTTGCCGCGGCCGTCAAACGCACGACCCGAGATACCACGGAAGTCACGCACGCGAGGCAGCGCGACCGCAACGAGGCGATCCAGGAATTCGTACATGCGTTGACCACGCAGCGTGACCATGCAACCAATCGGGTAGTTTTCGCGGATCTTGAAACCGGCGATAGCCTTCTTGGTCTTCGTCACGACAGGCTTTTGGCCAGCGATCTTGGTCAGGTCCGACACCGCGTGTTCGATAACCTTCTTATCGGACACGGCTTCCGAGACACCCATGTTCAGGGTGATCTTGGTGATGCGCGGCACTTCCATGACGCTCTTGTAGCCAAACTTGGCCTGCAGGTCGGCAGCGACCTTGCTCTTGTAGAAATCTTGCAAACGAGACATGTCTATCGCCCCTTACGCCTTGGCGCCGACAACGGCACCATTGGAACGGAACACGCGGACCTTGCGACCTTCGACTTCTTGAACGCCCACGCGGTCGGCACGACCGGTTGCGGGGTTGAAGAGCGCCACATTCGAGATGTGGATCGGCATGGTCTTTTCGACAATCCCGCCCGGGTTGTTAGCCATCGGGTTGGCTTTGACGTGCTTCTTGGCAACGTTGACGCCTTCGACCAGGACGTGGTCGGCATCGACGCGAGCCAGCACGGTACCGCGACGCTTCTTGTCGCGGCCGGTCAGGACGATGACTTCGTCGCCTTTACGAATGTTGTTCATCGTAGGGCTCCTTACAGCACTTCCGGGGCCAACGACACGATCTTCATGAACTTCTCGGTACGCAGTTCACGCGTAACGGGTCCGAAGATGCGGGTGCCGATGGGCTCCAGCTTGGCGTTGAGCAATACGGCGGCATTGCCACCGAACTTAATCAGCGAACCGTCTTTACGGCGCACGCCCTTGGCGGTACGAACCACCACGGCATTGTAAATTTCGCCTTTCTTGACGCGTCCGCGCGGAGCCGCATCTTTGACGCTCACCTTGATGATGTCGCCGATACCGGCATAACGGCGCTTGGAGCCACCGAGCACCTTAATGCACATGACATGACGCGCACCAGTGTTATCGGCCACGTCCAGCGTGGTCTGCATTTGGATCATGATTTTTCCTGTTCCAACTTAACTGGAAATACTGTTTTCCCGGGGTTTTCCCCCCGAGGAACTCTGCAATTCCTGCCAGTTTTGGTCCCGTCAGGTCTGCCGCCCTGCTTTTGTGTTGTAGACCTAGAGCTTTCGCTCTACCTCTGCAACGGGTTGGCAACGCAACGACCCTGGGTTGAAATCCTGCGGGTATTCCCCCAACTCGATGAGCTAATTTTTCCTTAACTCAATCGACAATCTGGGAAAGCTGATCATTCTAGCGTGGTTAAATTTTGAGCGCAAGTACTTTGTTGGACCGGCGCACAAAAGACCACGCTCCCCTATAAGGGGAACGTTTTGCGGGCTATCTGCCCCCTATTTCTGGCGGTAGTAGCCCTTCTCCCAGGCGTCATGATTGGCTTTGCCGCGACGGATTTCGTCCGTGAACGGGGCCGCTCTGAGCACCAGGCGATTCAGCCATTTTACCGGAACGCGGCAAGGCCGTTCAAAGTCGACGAACAGCACCGCCCGCAGCCCGGGCGTATCGTTGTGGACCTGGTGCGGGTACAGGTCGTCAAACACCACGGCCCGCCCCTCCCGCCAGCTGTACCGTTCTCCCCCCACTTCGATCCAGCATTGGTCGGAGGGTTCTGGCACGACCAGGCCCAGGTGCAGGCGCAGCACGCCGTTGTACGGACCCGTGTGCAACGGAATCCGCTTGCCCGGCTCAAGGATGGAGAAGAATGCGCTGCGTAGGCCCGGGATGCCTTCGAGCGCCCGCGCGGTGGCCGGGCAGCGCGCCAGGTTGCGCTCGGAACGCAGCCCGTATCCCATAAAGAGGAAGGTCTTCCATTGATCGTCCGACGTGATCATGCCGACATCCGGCGAGATCTCATGGAATGCGGGCAGGTGCTGACGTTCGGCCAGCAGCTCGGTCAGCTCGGCGCGAATGGCCGGCGTCTGGGCTTCCAGCGCGGGAATCCACGGAAACTGGCTGTTCTGAAAGATGGGCCGGTCGCCCACCAGCGATGCACGGGCAATTCGCTGGCGCAACCAATCAATGAAGCGGAAGAACACGCGGGAGTAGACACTGGACTTGCCGGCGGGGCGCGCGTCAACGGGTTGCACGATAGGTTCAGAAATAGGCTGCCAAGGACGCCTTATTGTGTCCAAGCGGACTCGTGCTGGCAAGACGGCCGGGCCACGCGCACGAACGCCTATTGGCTCCAAGGCCGCGATGCCGATTGGACCTCCCCGCCGCGGGAAAGAAGGTTTAGACTGGCGTGGGCGATACGCGATCGCACTCCACTCCCGCATTCCATTCCCATTTCGCAAGGAAAGACAGGCATGTATGAACAGTTGGCGCTGTATATCGACGGCGAATTCATCTCCGGCGAGGGCAGGCGCACCCAGGACGTCATCAACCCGGCCACGCTGGAAGTGCTCGGCCAGCTGCCTCACGCCACCGAAGCGGATCTGGACCGTGCGCTAGCAGCCGCCCAGCGCGCGTTCGAATCGTGGAAGAAATCTTCTCCGATGGATCGTTCGGCCATCCTGCGCAAGGTCGCCACGCTGTCGCGCGAACGCGCCAAGGAAATCGGCCGCAACATGACGCTGGACCAGGGCAAGCCGCTGGCCGAAGCCGTGGGCGAAGTCACCTCCTGCGCTGAACACGCCGACTGGCACGCCGAAGAATGCCGCCGCATCTACGGCCGCGTGGTGCCGCCCCGCAACCCGGATGTGCGCCAGTTCGTCGTGCGTGAACCCATCGGCGTCTGCGCCGCGTTCACGCCGTGGAACTTCCCGTACAACCAAGCCATCCGCAAGATCGCCGCCGCACTTGGCGCCGGTTGCACGGTGGTGCTGAAGGGTCCGGAAGATTCGCCCAGCGCCGTCATGGCCATTGCGCGCATGTTCCACGATGCCGGCCTGCCCAAGGGCTGCCTGAACATCGTCTGGGGCGAACCCGCCAAGATCTCCGACTACCTGATCCGTTCGCCGATCGTGCGCAAGGTTTCGTTCACCGGTTCCGTGCCGGTGGGCAAGCAGCTGGCCGCGCTGGCTGGCGCGCACATGAAGCGCGTCACGATGGAGCTGGGCGGCCACTCGCCCGTGCTGGTGTTTGACGACGCCGACATCGACCGCGCCGCTGAAATGCTGGCCAAGTTCAAGGTCCGCAACGCCGGTCAGGTCTGCGTGTCGCCCACCCGCTTCTACGTGCAGGAAGGCGCCTACGAACAGTTCCTGGCCCGCTTCTCGGACGTGCTGAAGAACATCAAGGTCGGCGACGGCCTGGAAGCCGGTACCGACATGGGCCCGCTGGCGCACGAACGCCGCGTGCCCGCCATGAGCGCCTTCATCGACGACGCCAAGAAGCACGGCGGCAAGGTCGTGGTGGGCGGCGGCCCGCTGGACCGCAAGGGCTTCTTCTTCGCCCCCACGGTCGTGACCGATCTGCCGGACAACTCCATGCTGATGACCGAAGAGCCCTTCGGCCCCGTCGCACCGGTCGTCCGCTTCAAGGACACCGACGAAGTTCTGCGCCGCGCCAACAGCCTGCCGTTCGGCCTGTCGTCCTACGTGTTCACGAACTCGTTGAAAACGGCCACCAAGGTCTCCAACGGCCTGGAAGCCGGCATGGTCAACATCAACCACTTCGGCAGCGCGCTGGCCGAGACGCCGTTTGGCGGCATCAAGGACAGCGGCATCGGCAGCGAAGGCGGCCTGGAAACGTTTGACGGCTACCTCGTCACGAAATTCATCACGCACATCTGACCGGTTCCGGCCGTCAGCCCAAAAGCCCCGCAAGGGGCTTTTTTTTCGCCCCGCACCAAGCCGCGGCATGCACGGCGATGCGTTTCATGATGGTGTCATAGGCGTCCGGGAACATTGCGCCTCGCTGACAGGCAGCTGACCTTGAACAAGGCGCTGCCTGACCCACTTTCCAGGAAATGTACGCGCAATGAATGCCCTCTCCCGCTTCGCCCGCACGGCTGGCGTCGCCACCCTCGTGGCGCTGCTCGCCGCTTGTGGCGGCGACGATGACGACAACAACTCCCCCGTCGCCGAGACGCCCCCGCCTGTCACGGAAACGCCGGCCGCACCGCCCGCCCCCGTGCAAGTCGCGTTCATGCCCGACATCCACTTCCACGACGTCTACGCCGACTTCAAGGATGGCTCGTTCCCCGGCATCCCGAATCCGAAGCATGGCGACAACGCCACCATCCGGACGATGTACGCGCAACTGACATCGACCCGTCTCTTCAACGAAAACTACTTCGCCTTCCTGGCTGCGCTGGATGACGCCGTATCGCGCGGCGTGAAATACATCGCCCTGCCCGGCGACTTCTCGGATGATGGCCAGCCCGTGCATATGCGCGGCCTGGTGAAGATCATGGACGAGTACTCGAAGAAGCATGGCATCCAGTTCTTTGCGGCCCCTGGCAACCATGACCCCAACCGCCCCTTCAACCAGGCCGCCGGCAAGAGCGACTACCTGGGCCTGGACCCGGCCACCGGCGCCATCGGCTTCTCGCAACCGATCTACAGCCGCGGCGGCAACGCCGCTTGCAGCACGCCCTACAGCGGCGACTGGGCGCTGGTCGGCAGCACGTACTGCACCGAAGAAGTCCTGCACATGGGGTACGCGGGCATCACCGACGCATTGAAGCAGCACGGCTTCATGCCGCAGCCGCAAAACGTCTATTACGAAACGCCGTATAGCACCTACAAGTACGAAGACTACGACTACACCACCGCGCGGGACCAGGCCAACTGGATCAATCGCCAGTACGAAATCTGCGCCGAAGGCACGGGCGGCCCGAACAAGCCGCAGAACTACACGCTGTGCAAGATGGTGCCTGACACGTCCTACGTGGTCGAACCGGTGAAAGGCGTGTGGCTGGTCGGCATCGACGCCAACGTGTATGTGCCCACCGGTACCGGTGCAAATGACTTCACCGGCTCGGGCGATCAGGGCTACAACAAGATGCTCACGCACAAGGCGCACGTCATCCAATGGCTGAAGGACGTGGTTGCGCGCGGCAAGGCGCAGGGCAAGCAGGTCATCGCCTTCAGCCACTTCCCGATGTCGGAATTCTTCAACGGCGCGTCGGACGATATCGAAGCGCTGCTGGGCGTCAACAAGATGCAGATGATCCGCCGCCCGGCCGAGAACACCACGCGCGCGCTGGCCGAAACCGGTTTGAAGGTGCACGTGGGCGGCCACATGCACTTCAACGACATGGCGGTGCGCAACTACGGCGCGGACACGGCGCTGTTCAACATCCAGGCGCCGTCCATGGCGGCCTACGTGCCAGCCTACAAGCTGATGACGCTGCAAAGCGCGGACGAGATCGAAGTGCAAACCATCCGTCTGGACAAGGTGCCGCGCTTTGACGAGCTGTTCGACCTGTACCGCGCCGAGAACGCCTACACCACGCCCGCGCGTTGGGACGTGTCCATCCTGGACGCCAAGGACTACGGCGACTTCACCTATCGCTACATGAGCGAACTGGTGCGTCTGCGCCTGCTCAACGACGACTGGCGCTGCGAGATGCGTGAACTGGTCAAGAGCCCGCTCACCGGTGCGGATCTGCTGACGCTGTCGCAACTGCAAACCACCGTCACGCTGAAGGAACTGGCGAACACCGGCAATCAGAACAATCTGACTTCGGCCTTCTTCGCTTGCCTTTCCGACGGCGGCGGCAGCGGCGCCAGCAACGCGGCGTATGCCGGCAACCTGGCGGATGCCCAAGCCCGTGCACAAGCGCTGGCGCAAGCCAACGGCATGCAGTTGTCGGACTTCGCGCAGTGGAAGGCGTTGGACATGGCGGGTGACTTCGTGCGCATCGCCAACGCGGGCGACCTGGCGTTTGCGGACATCCCCGCGCAACGCGCCAATCAGTACAAGCTGCTGGCCCAGGCGCTGGCCAACACGAACGCGTCGGTGCAGATGAACGGCAACAGCGTCAGCAACGCGAACACGCTGGCCGACCTGTTCAAGGCGCGCTTCAAGCCGCTGATGGCGATCATGCTGAAGCTGGCTGCGGGCGCCCCGTCGGAACACATCCGGCTGGACCTGAGCCGCAACAGCATCGTCAATCTGTCGAACCAGCCTTCACCCTTCTAACACCGACAACAAGCGCGCTTTGATGGCAAACGGCTCACACTCAGTGAGCCGTTTTGCTTAGCCGCGAGCGCGCATGTCCCGTGGCGTCATGCCGAACCGGTTCTTGAACAGGCGGCTGAAATGCGACGGGTGGGTAAAGCCCACCTGGTACGCCAGCTCGCCGATGCCGCGATGCTGATGCCGCGGGTCCAGCAGCAACTCGCGGCAGCGATCCAGACGCTGATCGAAGATGAAGGATTCCACCGACAGGCCGCCAGCCCGCAGGATGCGATGCAGATATGCCACCGACACGCCGCAGCCCTGCGCCACGTGTTGCGGAGACAGCGCCGGGTCCGCCAGATGCTGGCGGATATACGCCAGCACCCGCTGCCGATGCGCCAAGGTCACGCTGCTATCCGATTCAGACGCATGCCCCTGCCCCGGCTGCACCAGGAACAGCACGATCAAATCGATCAAGCGTTCGCCAAGCTCGGTGACTTCGGTGTCCGACCACCCGCCCATGCCTTTGAACAGATGGTCCATGTAGCTGGCCAACATCGCGCCGCGCGGGGAGCCGTCGTCGATGCGCAGCTTGTGGAACGCGCCAATACGCGAATCCCGCTGCGACAAGGCGCTGCGCGGAAACGACACGCTCAGGCTGCGATAGCCCGATGAGCCCAACGCCGTCGCCTGATACGGCAGGCTTTGGTTCATCAGGTACACACACCCCGGCTCGACCTGGAATTCACGGCCCTGCTGGCGCACGGCCAGCGGGCCAGACAACGGCAGGCCGAAGGTGTAGAACTCCTGGTCCAGCCGCGACACGTTTCCCACCGTGCGCTCCAGCTTCTGTCCCTGATAGTGCAGGTCATTGAATTGAAGGCTGGCGCGGCGGGCGTAGCGCACGTGTCCCGCAAAATGATCCGGCTTGCCGCGGTGCACTTCAAACGGACCGAATGCGTCCGACAAGGCCGCGCGCCATTGCTCACGCCCGTCGGCGCCGGCGCTGGCCGAAATGGCGAATTCCGTATCGGGCATGTCGCGGTCTCCTGTACGCGGGGGCAAGCGCAATTTGATCTTGCGTCTACAACCTTTTGACTCACCCTGCTCTGGGGTGCGCGACGCATTGTGGATGCATCTGGCGCAAGTCTATAGTCAGCCCGATAAGCACACAACCTGGACAACCCGGGAGGAGACTCATGGCAAACGCGCCCGTTACGGCCGGCCGCCACACGCCTGTTTCGCGCTACCTGCGCTGCGAAGGCCGCGAGCTGCACTACATGGAATGGGGCGCGCCCGACGCACCCCCTATCGTCATGTGGCACGGGCTGGCCCGCACCGGCCGCGATTTCGACGACTTGGCACAAGCGCTGGCGGATGACTACCGCATCCTGTGTCCCGACACGATCGGGCGCGGCCTGTCGCAATGGAGTCCCGATCCGGTGGCCGAGTACCAGCTGGATTTCTACGCGCGCCTGGCGCGTGCGTTCGTCGATGGCTTGCAGCTTGACCGCTTGCGCTGGGTGGGCACGTCAATGGGCGGCGCCACCGGCATGCACGCCGCCGCCACGACCTTGCGCGACCGCATCTCGCACCTGGTGGTCAACGACATCGGCCCGGAATTGCCGCAGCCGGCCATCGACCGCATCCTGGCCTATGCCGGCAGCCCGCCCGCCTTCGACACCGTCACCGAATTGGAAGCGTGGCTGCGTGTTGCCTACAAGCCCTATGGCTGGCAAAGCGACGAACAATGGCGGCGCATGGCCGAGACCTCTGTCCGGCGCCTGCCCGATGGGCGCGTCACCGCGCATTACGACCCGGCCATCGCGGGGCAGTTTAGCCACCACCCCAACGACTACAACCGCTGGAGCGGCTACGACTCGCTGCGCATGCCGCTGTTGCTCTTGCGTGGCGCAGATTCCGACTTGCTGTTGCCCGACGTCGCCCACGCCATGACGCAGCGCGGCCCGCGCGCCCAACGCATCGACTTCCCCGACTGCGGCCACGCCCCCGCCTTGAACGTGGCGCCGCAGATCGACGCCATCCGCCACTTCCTTGCCACGCCCGCCGCCCCGGCAGACACGCGCGCCCATTGATACCAGGAGACTCCCCATGAATCGCATTCTGCTTGCCGCGCTGGCGGCCCTTTGCATGCATTCGGCCGCCGCGGCGAAGGACTTCGTCGTAGCCCATGTTTACGACAAGACCGGTCCGCTGGAGGCCTACGCCAAACAGACGCAGAACGGCCTGATGCTGGGCCTGGAATACGCGACCCAAGGCACGATGACGGTGGCCGGCCGCAAAATTCGCGTCATCGAAAAGGACAACCAGGGCAAGCCCGACGTGGCGCGTGCGCAGCTGGCGTCCGCCTACGCCGACGACAATGCCGACATTGCCGTCGGCCCGACCTCGTCCGGCGTGGCGCTGGCCATGCTGCCGATCGCCGAAGAGTACGAAAAGATCTTGCTGGTGGAGCCGGCTGTAGCCGATTCCATCACAGGCGAAAAGTGGAACAAGTACATCTTCCGCACGGGCCGCAACTCGTCGCAGGATGCCATCGCCAACGCCGTGGCGTTCGACCAGGCCGGCACATCCATCGCCATGCTGGCGCAAGACTATGCCTTTGGCCGCGACGGCGTGAAGGCCTTCAAGGGCGCGCTGAAGAACGCCAAGATCGTGCACGAAGAATATCTGCCTGCCAACGCCACGGATTTCACCGCAGGCGCACAGCGTTTGTTCGATGCGCTGAAAGACAAGCCGGGCCGCAAGATCATCTTCATCTTGTGGGCGGGTGCGGGCAACCCGTTCAAGATTGCCGATCTGGACCCCAAGCGCTTCGGCATCGAGATCGCCACGGGCGGCAATACGCTGGCCGCGATGACGCCGTTGAAGTCGTTGGCGGGCATGGAAGGCGCCACGTATTACTACTACGGCATCCCCAAGAATCCGATCAATGATTGGCTTGTTGCCGAACACCAGAAGCGCTACGGCCAGCCGCCGGACTTCTTCACGGCGGGCGGCATGTCCTCGGGCATTGCAATCGTCACCGCGCTGAACAAGGCCGCGGGGAACTCCGACACCGACACGCTCATCAAGGCGATGGAAGGCATGAGCTTTGACACGCCCAAGGGCAAGATGACCTTCCGCCCCGAAGACCATCAAGCCATGCAATCGATGTACCACTTCCGCATCAAGAACGATCCGTCGGTGCCATGGGCTGTGCAGGATCTGGTCAAGGAAATCACGCCTGACCAGATGAACGTGCCGATCCAGAACAAACGCTGAACGCCGCCACCAACATGCTGGAAACCCAATCGCTCACGATCCGTTTCGGCGGGCACGTGGCCGTCAACGATGTCAGTTGCCGCTATGCCCCTGGCACCCTGACGGCCATCGTAGGCCCCAACGGCGCGGGCAAAACGACCTACTTCAATCTGATCTCGGGCCAGCTGCGCGCAAGCGCGGGCTCGGTAAGCTTGAACGGGCGCGACCTGACAACGCTATCGGCCCCGGCGCGCATGCATGCCGGCCTGGGCCGCGCCTTTCAATTGACGCAACTGTTTCCTCGCCTGACGGTGCATGAGAACGTGCGGCTGGCGCTGCAATCGCGCCAGCAAGGCATGAGCTGGCGACGCATCCGCTTCTGGCGCACCTGGGACGATGACCGTAATCTGCTCGCGCGCGCCGATGCGCTGCTGGAACGCACCCGCTTGTCGGCGCGCCGCGACCAGGCCGCCGCCGACCTCCCGCATGGCGATCAACGCAAGCTGGAAATCGCCATGCTGATTGCGCTGGAACCGCAGGTATTCATGTTCGATGAGCCCACGGCCGGCATGAGCGTGGACGATGTGCCTGTGGTGCTGGAGCTGATCCGCGACATCAAGACCGATCCGTCCAAAACGATTCTGCTGGTGGAACACAAAATGGATGTGGTGCGTGAATTGGCCGACCGCATCGTCGTGCTGCACAACGGCCAGCTGATGGCCGACGGCGACCCGGCCACCGTCATCGCCTCGCCCATCGTGCAACAGGCCTACCTGGGCATCAGCCCGACGGAGACGCCAGCATGAGCCCCCCGCTGCTGCTCGAACTACAAGGGGTGCATACCCACATCGGCGCGTACCACATCCTGCATGGTGTGGACCTGGCCGTGCCGTCCGCGGGCGTCACCATGCTGCTGGGCCGCAATGGCGCTGGCAAGACCACGACGCTGCGCACCATCATGGGCTTGTGGCGGGCCTCGCAAGGCCAGATGACGTTTGACGGCACGCCGATTGGCGGACCCGGCACACGCAAATCGCCGCCCGACATGGCGCGCATGGGCATGGCCTATGTGCCCGAGAACATGGGCATCTTCGCGGACCTGTCGGTGAAGGAAAACATCTTGCTCGCCGCGCGCCAGGCGCGCAGCGCCGACCAGCTCGACACCGCGCGGCTGGAATGGATCTTCGGCTTTTTCCCTGCGCTGAAAAAATTCTGGCTGCATCCGGCCGGCAAGCTGTCGGGCGGACAGAAGCAGATGCTGGCGGTGGCGCGCGCCATCATCGAGCCGCGTCGGCTGCTGTTGATCGACGAACCCAGCAAGGGTCTTGCGCCCGCCATCATCCAGAACATGATCGACGCCTTCATCGAGCTCAAGCAGGCTTCCACCACCATCCTGCTGGTTGAGCAGAACTTCAATTTCGCGCGTCAGGTCGGCGATCACGTCGCCGTCATGGACAACGGCCGTGTCGTGCACGCCGGCGGCATGCGCGAGCTGGCGGACGACGATGCGCTGCAAACAAGTCTGCTGGGCCTGTCTTTAGGAAGCCATCAATGAGCACCGTGGATATTGATACCCCGCTGCCGCGCGTGCGCGCGGACCTGCGGCCCGTGCTGCTGGTGCTGGCGCTGGCCGCCATTGCGCTGCCGCTGGTCGGTTCGTTTTCGACTTGGGCCACCTTGACGCTGGCAGGCCTGGCCATGGGCATGATCATCTTCATTGTGGCCTCCGGCATGACGCTCGTGTTCGGGCTGATGGATGTGCTGAACTTCGGGCATGGCCTCTTCATTGCCATCGGCGCCTACATGGCGGCCACGGTACTGAGCGGCATGGCTGACTGGACGCAGTCGGGCAGCCTGTGGATGAACCTGGCCGCCGTGCTGCCTGCGATGATCGTCGGCATGCTCGTCGCCGGTGCGGTCGGGCTGGCATTCGAACGCGTCATCGTGCGCCCGGTGTATGGGCAGCACCTGAAGCAGATTCTTATCACTATGGGCGGGATGATCATCGGTGAGGAGATCATCAAGATGATCTGGGGTCCGCAGACGCTGTCTTTGCCGCTGCCCGAGGCGCTGCGCGGCGCGTTCCTGCTGGGCGATGCCGCCATCGAGAAATTCCGCATCGTGGCGCTGGTGGTCGGCGTGCTGGTGCTGGGCGGCATGCTGTGGCTGCTGAACCGCACCAAGCTGGGCCTGCTGATCCGTGCGGGCGTCGAAGACCGGGAAATGGTGGAAAGCCTGGGCTACCGCATCCGGCATTTGTTCGTCGGTGTGTTTGTGGCTGGGTCGATGCTGGCCGGGCTGGGCGGGGTGCTGTGGGGGATGTATCAGCAGTCGGTCGTGCCGCAGTTGGGCGCGCAAGTGAATGTGCTGATCTTCATCGTCATCATGATCGGCGGCTTGGGGTCGACGGTGGGCTGCCTGATCGGCGCGCTGCTGGTTGGCTTGATGGCTAACTACACCGGTTTCCTGCTGCCCAAGGCCGCTCTCTTTTCGAACATTGCGCTGATGGTCGCCATTCTGTTGTGGCGGCCGCAAGGCGTATACCCGGTCACGAACCGCTAGGAGCCGCGACATGTCATTCCGCCTGCTCTCCGGCGACCCGCCGCGCAGCCCGCTATTGGCGCTGGCGCTGATTGCGATTGTCGCCTTGCTGGCCACGGCGCCCTTCCTTTTTCCCGGCCCGAAGTCGCTGGCGGTGGCCGCCAAGATTCTGGTGTTCGTGATACTGGTCGCAAGCTATGACCTGCTGCTGGGATACACCGGCATCGTGAGCTTTGCGCACACCATGTTCTTCGGCATCGGCGCCTATGGCGTCGCGATTGCCAGCATCCGCATGGAGCCCGGCTGGACGGCCGTATTCGCGGGGGTGGGCGCAGGCCTTGCGGTGTCGCTCGCGTTCGCATTGCTGATCGGCCTGGCCAGCCTGCGCGTGCGAGCGATCTTCTACGCAATGATCACGTTGGCCGTCGCAGCGGCGTTCCAGACGTTGGTGTCGCAGTTGTCCGATCTGACGGGTGGCGAAGATGGCTTGAACTTCAAGGTGCCGCAGATGCTGCGGCCTGCGTTCCGGCCATTTTCCGAGCCGGTGTTCGGCGTCACGATCGACGGCCGCATCATCACGTACTACCTGATCGCCGCGGTGTGCGTCGTGCTGTTCCTGATGCTGCTGCGCATCGTGAATTCGCCGTTTGGCCGCGTGTTGCAAGCCATTCGCGAGAACCCGTTCCGCGCCGAGGCCATTGGCTATCGCACGGTGCTATATCGCAGTCTGTCAAACCTGCTTGCCGCGGCCTTCGCAACGCTTGCGGGCGCGATGTACGCATTATGGCTGCGCTACAACGGGCCGGATACCTCGCTGTCGTTCGAGATCATGCTGAACATCCTGCTGATGCTGGTGATTGGCGGCATGGGCACGATGTACGGCGCGGTGGTCGGCGCGAGCCTATTCGTGTTCGCACAAAGCTATCTGCAAGACGGCCTGCACAACATTCACGATGCGGTGACGGGTGTCGCGCCCTTGGCGCTGCTGTTCGAACCCGACCGCTGGCTGCTGTGGCTGGGGATTCTGTTCGTGGTGTCGGTGTACTACTTCCCGACGGGGATTGCCGGGCGGCTGCGGGAATTTGCGCGGCGGCGTTAAGTAGCCGTCTCCTGTCCGGCGCCGCTGGCGTCAACGGCCACGCTGCCCCAAGTCGTCGGCATCACGCCGCAGGCCATTGACGCGCCGCTGCATCTCGTCAACGCTACGCCGCGTTTCGCTGCCGGCACGGTCCAGCTGCGAGCCAGAAGGCGTGGGCGCCAGCTTCGGCATGTTCATCGGCGCGCCGGCATTCAAGGGGATCATTGCAGGTGGATGCGGATCTGCTGCGGCGGGCTTTTCCGTCAGCAGCTTCTCAAGCATGCGCAACTGGTCCCGCTGGGTTTGCAGCGTCCGTTCCTGGTCCATCAACGCCTGCTCATTTTCATCGTCGGTGCCAAAAATGGCGGCGTGATCGCGTGACGAGCCATCCAGGCGCACGCGAGCGTCCGGTCCGGCATTCAGCAACGCCCGTCCGAGCGAGGCATGGTCCGTAATAGGCGCGGCCGCAGCGGGCGTCGCAGCGGTAGTGGCAGGCGCGGTCCCGGAGGTGCTGGCAGCGCGAGGGGTTGCATCGGCATCGGTCGTCTGTGGCTGCGCTTGCGCCGGCGGCGGCGCCGGTATGGGCGCCAGCGCTTGCGCCACGCAGCCCGTGCTCAATAAGCCCAACCAGAGCCCCGTGATGAAGCGGCGCATGATGTCGTGTGATCCTCTACTTTCGAAACGCGAAAAAAAAACGGCAAGGGGTTTAGCCCTTGCCGTTTTATATCAGAACGGCGAACCGTTCCGATGAACTGCTTTACTTAGATGATACGTGCGGCTTCAACCAGACGCACCACACGCCACGACTTCGAGCGCGAGATGGGACGGCCTTCAGCGATTTCAACCGTATCGCCTTCGTTGTATTGGTTCGATTCATCGTGCGCCTTGTACTTCGCGGAGCGCATGATGATCTTGCCGAAGATGGGGTGCTTGACGCGGCGCTCGACGAGCACAACGACAGTCTTGTCCATCTTGTTGCTGACGACCTTGCCAACCAGCGTACGCTGGCGCTTGGCCACTTGGGTGTTTTGAGTTTCGCTCATGTTTATTTCCCTGCCTTCTCGGTCAGCAAGGTACGAACGCGCGCGATGTCGCGACGCACGTTGCGCAGCTGGCTGGTGTTGGCCAGTTGCTGCGTGGCCTTCTGCATACGCAGACCGAATTGTGCCTTCAGCAGGCTTTCGAGCTCTTTGCCGAGCTCGGCGGCGTCTTTCGAACGGAGTTCGCTAGCTTTCATGTTAGTACTCCTTAAGCACCGATATGACGCGCGACGAACGTGGTCGAAATCGGCAGCTTGGCAGCGGCCAGGCGGAAAGCTTCACGCGCGATCTCTTCGCTCACACCTTCCATTTCGTAGAGCACTTTGCCGGGCTGAATTTCAGCGACCCAGTACTCAGGGTTACCCTTACCGTTACCCATGCGGACTTCGGCGGGCTTTTGCGAGATGGGCTTATCCGGGAAAATGCGAATCCAGATACGGCCGCCACGCTTGATGTGACGATTGATAGCACGACGAGCGGCTTCGATCTGGCGAGCGGTCAGACGGCCACGGCCGGTGGCCTTCAGACCGAATTCGCCGAACGACACGTGGGTACCACGAGTCGCCAGACCGGTGTTGCGGCCCTTCTGCTCTTTGCGATACTTTCTGCGAGAGGGTTGCAGCATGGTTATTCTCCTTCAGGCGCCGGAGCAGCGTCCGCCTTGCGGGGACCACCACGACCACGACCACCCGGACGACCGGTGCGAGCACCGTCCGGACGATCACCACGCGGAGCGCGGCGCGGACGACGTTCTTCTTCGCGCGGGGCAGCGGTTTCCGGCGGCAATTCGCCGTTAGCCAGCATGTCGCCCTTGTAGACCCAGACCTTGATGCCGATCACGCCATACGTGGTGTGGGCTTCGGAGGTGCCGTAGTCAATGTTGGCCTTCAGGGTGTGCAGCGGCACACGGCCTTCGCGATACCACTCGGTGCGAGCAATTTCGATACCGTTCAGACGGCCCGAGCTCATGATCTTGATGCCTTGGGCACCCAGACGCATCGCGTTTTGCATCGCGCGCTTCATTGCGCGACGGAACATGATGCGCTTCTCGAGCTGTTGCGAGATCGAGTCGGCGATCAGTTGAGCATCGGTTTCCGGCTTGCGGATTTCTTCGATGTTGACGTGCACAGGCACGCCCATCAGACGCTGCAGATCAGCCTTCAGGCTTTCGATGTCTTCGCCGCGCTTGCCGATCACCACGCCCGGACGAGCCGAGTAGACGGTGATGCGGGCATTCTTGGCCGGACGCTCGATGATCACGCGACCAACGGAGGCGCTCTTGAGCTTCTTCTTCAGGTACTCGCGAACGCGAATGTCTTCGGCAAGCATCGTGCCGAAGGCCTTGTCGTCGGCGAACCAACGCGAGGACCAATTACGGGTGACCGCGAGACGGAACCCAGTGGGGTGAATTTTCTGACCCATCGTGACTCCTTAAGCTCCGACCTTGACCGTGATATGGCAGGTCTGCTTCTCGATACGGTTGCCGCGGCCCTTGGCGCGAGCGGAGAAGCGCTTCATCGACTGAGCCTTGTCCACAAAAATCGTGGTGACTTTCAGTTCGTCGATATCGGCGCCGTCGTTGTGCTCGGCGTTGGCGATGGCGGACTCGACAGCCTTCTTCAGGATGACGGCAGCCTTCTTCGGCGAGAAGGTGAGGATTTCCAGGGCACGGCCGACCTTCTGACCACGGATCAAGTCCGCAACCAGACGCGTCTTCTGTGCCGAGATGTGCACCCCACGGATAATGGCAGTAGTTTCCATCGCTTACCTCTTCGCCTTCTTGTCCGCAGCGTGACCCTTGAACGTACGGGTCAGCGCGAACTCGCCCAGCTTGTGACCGACCATGTTCTCGTTGATGTACACGGGGACATGTTGCTTGCCGTTGTGCACAGCGATCGTCAGACCGATGAACTCGGGCAGGATCGTGGAACGACGCGACCAGGTCTTGATCGGCTTCTTGTCTTTGCCCGCGACGGCCGTGTCCACCTTTTTGATCAGGTGAGCATCGACAAACGGGCCTTTCTTGATCGAACGTGACATAGTGTTCGCCTCTTACTTGCGCTTGCGCCGTTGGACGATCATATTGTTCGTCCGCTTGTTGCGACGGGTCTTGAAACCCTTCGCCGGAGTACCCCACGGGCTGACCGGTTCGCGTGCTTCACCGGTACGGCCTTCACCGCCACCGTGCGGGTGATCCACCGGGTTCATGGCAACGCCACGAACCGTCGGGCGGATACCGCGCCAACGCATTGCACCGGCCTTGCCAATTTGGCGCAGGCTGTGTTCTTCGTTACCGACTTCACCGATGGTGGCGCGGCATTCGATGTGCACACGGCGGACTTCACCCGAGCGCAGACGCACTTGAGCGTAGATGCCTTCGCGAGCCAGCAGGACGGCGGAAGCGCCGGCCGAACGGACCATCTGAGCACCCTTGCCAGGCAGCATTTCAACGCAGTGAATCGTCGTACCCACCGGGATGTTGCGGATCGGCAGCGTGTTACCGGCGCGGATCGGAGCATCGGTGCCCGACAGCAGGGTTGCACCCACTTCCAGACCACGCGGAGCGATGATGTAACGACGTTCGCCGTCGGCGTAGCACAGCAGAGCGATGTGCGCCGTACGGTTGGGGTCATATTCCAGACGCTCAACCTTCGCCGGGATACCGTCCTTGTCGCGACGGAAGTCGACGACACGGTAGTGTTGCTTGTGACCACCGCCACGATGGCGGATCGTGATGTGACCGTTGTTGTTACGGCCAGAACCACGGGTCTTCTTTTCCAGCAGCGGCGCGTAGGGCTCACCCTTGTGCAGGTTCGGGCTAACAACCTTCACCATGCCACGGCGGCCAGCCGAAGTCGGCTTAACTTTTACGAGGGCCATTTACTTCACCTCCGCAAAGTCGATTTCCTGGCCGTCCTTGAGCGACACGTAAGCCTTGCGCTCATTACGGCGACGGCCAACGAATCGGCCAAAGCGCTTGACTTTGCCCTTACGGTTGAGGACCTGCACGGACTCGACCTGCACCTTGAAGAGCAGTTCGACGGCAGCCTTGATTTCCGGCTTGGTAGCGTCAGCCACGACACGGAAAGCGACTTGCTGATTCTTCTCAGCGACGAACGTGGCCTTTTCGGTCACGATCGGAGCCAGAATGACTTGCATCAAGCGTTCAGCGTTCATCCCAGCATCTCCTCGAGTTGAGCGATGGCCGGCTTGGTGATCAGCACTTTCTTGTAGTGGACCAGCGACAACGGATCGGCATAACGGGGCTCGACAACAGCAACGTGCGGCAGGTTGCGGGTGGCGAGGTAAACATTCTCATCAACGCTGTCGGTGATGATCAGGACCGAGTCCAGGCCCAGGCTCTTCAGCTTTGCAGCAGCAGCCTTGGTCTTGGGCGATTCCAGATCAAACGATTCGACAACGGCGATACGGTCTTCGCGAGCCAGTTGCGACAAGATCGAACGGATCCCGGCGCGGTACATCTTCTTGTTGACCTTCTGGCTGAAGTTTTCTTCGGGCGAGTTCGGGAAAATCCGACCACCGCCACGCCACAGCGGCGACGAAGTCATACCAGCGCGTGCGCGGCCGGTACCCTTCTGGCGCCAGGGCTTCTTGGTCGAGTGCTTAACTTCAGTGCGATCCTTCTGAGCGCGGTTGCCGGCACGGGCATTGGCTTGGAAAGCCACCACGATCTGATGAATCAGCGCTTCGTTGAAGTCACGGCCGAAGATCGTATCGGGCGCGCTGAACGTAGCAGCGGCCTGACCTTGGTCGTTCAGGAGCTTGAGATCCATTTACTTACGCTCCCTTCTTGGCCGGGGCCTTGATGGCCGGGCGCACGACGATGTCGGCGCCAGCGTGGCCGGGGACAGCGCCCTTGACCAGCAGCAGGCCGCGCTCAACGTCAACGCGAACGACGTCGAGGTTTTGAACGGTGCGGGTGACATCACCCAGGTGACCAGCCATGCGCTTACCCGGGAAAATACGGCCCGGATCTTGTGCTTGACCAATCGAGCCGGGGACGCGGTGCGAACGGGAGTTACCGTGCGAAGCGCGTTGCGAACCGAAGTGGTGACGCTTGATGGTACCGGCGAAGCCTTTACCAATGGTCGTGCCCGTCACGTCGACCTGTTGGCCGGCTTCGAACACGGATTCCACGGCGATCACGGCACCGGCTGCAAATTCAGCAGCGCGAGCGGGATCCAGGCGGAATTCTTTGAGGATGCTACCGGCTTCAGTGCCGGCTTTGGCGTAGTGGCCCGTTTGCGGCTGAGCCACACGCGAGGCACGACGAGTGCCATAAGTCACTTGGATCGCGGCGTAGCCGTCGGTTTCCAGCGACTTAACTTGGGTCACGCGGTTGTTAGACACGTCCAGCACGGTTACCGGGATGGATTCACCTTCCTCGGTAAAAATGCGGGTCATGCCGACCTTGCGACCCACCAGCCCCAGCCGGTGAGCGGCGGGCGTGGGTGTCGAATTCGACATCGTTTTCTCCATTCCCGACTGCGATTGGTCGGGGCTAATCAGGCAAAAGGTAACGGCCTTTGCCCTACGACTATGTTCAACCTGGTTGGTATTGCCTGAAGCCCTGTTGGCTGTAAATCTCCGCATGAATCTGCGGCTCAGCGTTCTGGTTCAGGTCATTCCGCCCATAGTTAGACTTGCCACAAAATGGCAAGCTTCGCATATTAGCATGATTTTTCTAGGCGGCACAAGTACTTAGCTCACTTGGACTCAGCACAAGCAGGCAATTTTGCGACACTGGCATCGTCGTGGAACAGGCCCGCCAAGCAAGCGGGCGTCAGCGGAACAGTAAGTGTTCGCTAACCTTAGCCACGGCCTGTGGCGGCACGTCCAACATGGACAACACGTCCAACACGGGCAACACGCGCAACACGTGCAACACGGGCAACGCCCCAAAAACAAAATGGCCGCATTCCCTGGGGAATACGGCCATCTTTTGCGAGCCTACCGGCGAAGGTAGCAGGCTCGGTACGCCTTACTGCAGCGCGATTTCGACGTCGACGCCGGCCGGCAGGTCCAGACGCATCAGAGCGTCAACGGTCTTGTCGGTGGGATCAACGATGTCCATCAAGCGCTGATGGGTACGGATTTCGAACTGGTCACGCGACGTCTTGTTGACGTGCGGCGAACGCAGAACGTCGTAACGACGGATACGCGTGGGCAGCGGCACCGGGCCGCGAACAACGGCGCCCGTACGCTTGGCGGTGTCGACGATTTCAGCGGCCGATTGATCGATCAGCTTGTAATCGAAGGCTTTCAAGCGGATACGGATCTTTTGGTTTTTCATGGCGTTTCCTAAAGAACGAGAGGCGAAGGCGACGAGGCGCCCTCGCTGTTTGTTTGCTGCTTAAGTGATCCGAATTACTTCAGGATCTTGGCGACGACGCCGGCGCCGACGGTACGACCGCCTTCACGGATGGCGAAACGCAGACCTTCTTCCATGGCGATCGGAGCCA